>JBGANR010000010.1:0-147533 GCA_044222225.1 Mycobacteriaceae bacterium | reverse complement strand
GCACCATGAGGCGCCACTCGCCGCCGACGCCACGACCGGGCTCGGCAAGCATTCGTACGCGTTCCCCGTTGCCGCGTGCGAATTCCGTTCCGACCGCGCCTACAGCCCGCGCAGCAACGGAATACCCGCGCCCGAACGGAATCGGCGCTGCAAGCCACCTTCCCGCAACCGCCCGCTCAGTCGACCACCCCCGACGCGCGCAACGCCGCGACGATCCGCTCGACCAACTCCTCACCGTCCGCCCCGGTCGTGTCGATCCGGACGTCCGGCGCCACGGGCGGCTCGTAGGGCGCGTCGATGCCGGTCATCCCGCGCACCTTCCCGGTGCGCGCCCTGGCATAAAGCCCCTTCGGATCGCGGCGTTCGCATTCGGCGAGCGGCGTCGCCACGTGCACTTCCAGGAAGGCGAGCCCGGCCGCGCGGTTGAGCTCGCGGACGAGTTCCCGGTCGCTGCGCAGCGGCGAGACGAGCGCCGCGATGGCGACGACCCCCGCATCGGCGAACAGCCGTGTCAGATGTCCGACGCGCCGGATGTTCTCGGCCCGATCGCCCGGCGAGAAACCGAGGTCGTCGGACAGCCCGTGCCGGATGTTGTCGCCGTCGAGCAGATACGCCGCGCGTCCGCTCTCCACGAGCCGCCGCTCCAAAGCGACCGCCAGCGTCGACTTGCCCGACGCCGGCAGCCCGGTGAGCCACACGGTCGCGCCGCGCTGGCCGGTCGCGGCGAACCGATGCTCGCGCCGCAGCGCCGACGGATGCCAGCGCACGTCGGTGCGCACCCGCTCCCCCGGCACCGCTGCCCGGGCCGCGAGAATCGTGCCCGCGCCGATCGTGTCGTTGGAGTGCTCGTCGATGAGGATGAACGCGCCGAGATCTCGGCTGTCGGAGTAGGCGTCGGCGACGAGTGCCGACGACGTCCGCAGCGTCACCTCGCCGATGTCGTTGAGTGCCAGCTCGACCGGCGACTCGTCGACGGCGAGCGTCTCCGGATCGAGCCGGTCGATCAGCTCGGCGACGGTGGCGCGGGTCGACGTCGTCGCCAGTTTGACGACGACCCTGTCCCCCGCCCGCAGCGGCGTCGGCGAGAACCAGCAGACAAGCGCATCCAGCTCGCGCGCCGCGACCGGCGGCGGCACGTCGTCGGCGCCGCTGACGAGCACGTCGCCCCGGCCGATGTCGACGTCGTCGGCGACCTCGATCGACACCGACAGCGGCGCGACGGCCGTCTCGCGTGCCGGATCGAGGGCATCGAGAGTGGTCACCGTCGTCTCGGCGCCGGACGGCAGCACACGGATCCGGTCGCCGACCGTCAGCGTGCCCGCCGCGAGCCGGCCGGTGTAGCGCCGCCGCGCCCCGTCGCCGTCCGCCGGCCGCGACACCCACTGCACGGGCAACCGCAGCTCCCGGGCGTGGGCGTGCGGCGCCGCGAGTTCGACGGCCTCGAGGTGCTCGAGCAGCGTCGGGCCGTCGTACCAGGGTGTGTTCGCCGAGCGGTGCACGACGTTGTCGCCGTCCCGCGCGGCGACCGGGATGACGGTGAGATCCGGCGCACCGATCCGCTCGGCCAGCAGCCGCAGCTCTGCGGCGATCTCGGCGAAGCGCTCGGCCCCGTAGTCGACGAGGTCGATCTTGTTGACGGCCGCCACCAGGTGCGGCACACCGAGCAGCGCCGCGATCCGGGCGTGCCGGCGCGTCTGACGCAGCACACCGGCGCGGGCGTCGACGAGCAGCACCGCCACATGCGCGTTCGACGCGCCGGTGAACATGTTGCGCGTGTACGCCTCGTGCCCCGGCGTGTCGGCCAGGATGTAGTTGCGCGTCGGCGTCGAGAAGAACCGGTACGCGACGTCGATCGTGATGCCCTGCTCCCGCTCGGCGCGCAGCCCGTCCGAGAGCGCGGCGAGGTCGGCGCGGCCGTCGTCACCGGTCACGGCGTCGAGGTGATCGGTGGGCAGCGAGCCGGTGTCGTGCAGCAGCCGCCCGATCAGCGTGCTCTTGCCGTCGTCGACGCTGCCGGCCGTGGCCAGCCGCAACAGCTGACGTGTCGTCATCAGAAGTACCCCTCGCGCTTGCGTTCTTCCATGGCGGCCGACGACGTGCGGTCGTCGGCCCGGGTCTCGCCCCGCTCCGAGACGGTGGCGGCCGAGATCTCGGCGATGACGTCGTCGATCCCGGTGGCCGTCGACGCGACGGCGCCGGTGATGGTCAGGTCGCCGACCGTCCGGTACCGGACACGCCGCCGCTGCACCGGGACGCCGGCGTCCGGCGCCGCGAACTCGGAGACGGCCAGCAGCATGCCGTCGCGCTCGAAGACGTCGCGATCGTGCGCGAAGTAGATGGGCGGCAGCTCCAGCCCCTCGGCCTTGATGTAGCGCCAGACGTCCAGTTCGGTCCAGTTGCTCAGCGGGAACACCCTCACCTGCTCGCCGCGCCGGATCCGGCCGTTGTACAGCGACCACGGCTCGGCGCGCTGCGCCCGCGGATCCCACTGGCCGAACTCGTCGCGGAAGCTGAGCACCCGCTCTTTCGCCCGCGCCCGTTCCTCATCGCGGCGCGCGCCGCCGAACGCGGCGTCGAAACCGCCCTCCTCCAGCGCGTCGAGCAGGGTGCGCGTCTGCAGCCGGTTGCGCGAGCCGCCCGGCTCCTCCGTGACGCGGCCGGCGTCGATGGAGTCCTGCACCGACGCGACGATCAGCCGATGTCCGGCGACGCGCCGGTCCCGGAACGCCACGACCTCGGGGAAGTTGTGTCCGGTGTCGACGTGCAGCACCGGGAACGGCAGCGGCGCGGGCGCGAACGCCTTCTCCGCCAGCCGCAACAACACGATCGAGTCCTTGCCCGCGGAGAACAGCAGCACCGGCCGCTCCAACTCGGCGACCACCTCGCGGATGATGTGGACGGCTTCGGCCTCCAGCACGCGCAACTCGTCGACGCGGACGACGGCGCTCGAATCGACGACGTCCGCGGCCCCGGCCGTCACAGCGGGAGCCCGTTCGCCTCGGCGTCGGCCCGGTAACGCTCGATCCACTCCGCCGAGCGACCGTCGCCCTGCCGACGCAGCACAGGCGCATCCGGCCGGACGTCCGCGCGCGGCAGCCCGAGGGCGTCGAGCACCCGGTCGACCTGCTTCGCCGGATTCTCGGCGAGTTCGGCGAGCGTGACGACGATCGGGTCGATGCCCGTCTCCGCCAGCCACGCGTCCCAGCCGGCCTGCTGCCGACGCAGCTCGGCGACCAGGTGGGCGATCCCGGTCGCGTCGTACCGAGCGCGGGCGTCACGGTCGGCGGGCGTCCGGCCGCGCCAGACGCGCGTCTGCACCGCCCGCCAGAACGACACCGCCTGCGCGACGACGTCCTCGCGCACGATCCGGATGAACACGGTGTCGCCGAGCACCGCCTCGATCGCCGCGGCGAGCGAGGCGTCCGCGGGCGGGCGCGTCAGTCCCGTGGCCCGCCGGACGAGCAGCGACGTCTGATTCCACATGAGCTTGCCGCCCCACACGCCGTTCGGCGTGGCGCCCTCGGCGAGGATGCGCGCGCGCCACTCGTCGGACGTCTCGCGCCAGGGCTCACCCGGCTCGAGCGGGTCCAGCAGGGCGAGCACCCCGGGGTCGTCGACGCCGGCGAACCACTGCCGCGGCTGCGGCGCGAGGGACGTCTCCGGCAGGTACTGGAAGAACTCCGCGGGCCGGCCGGCGACACCGGTGGCGGCGAGCGATTCGACGAGCAGCGTGCTCCCACTGCGTTGTGACGCGAGGACCAGATACCGACGAGAAACGGCTGATGACATGCGGAAATGGTAGGCACCGCAGCCTCTCTGACGCGTCCTCGAACCGGCACGGATTCTAGGTCTTGACAGCCGCCTTCGGACGTGCCTTCACCCGAGCCTCACCGCGTCCGCGACGACCGCCGCGCAGCTGCCGATCGGCCCCCCGCGGCGACCGCGGCACCGTCTGCTCGCCACGCAACCCGGCCAGGTAGGCGCGCATGAACTCCTCCGCGATGGCCGTGCCCTCCTCGTCCGGGGTCACGACGTCGCGGGTCTCGACGCGCCACCGGGCGAGCCGCGCCGCCAGCGTCGCGCGCACCCCGGCGTAGTCCGGATGGTCGGCGAGATTGGTCGTCTCCCCCGGATCGCGGACGAGGTCGTACAGCTCGACCGGCGCCCGCGGCTCATGGATCTCGGGGCCGAACGCCCGGCCGGGGGCGCTGTCGGCGATGTCCAGCGGCAGCTCCAGCCGGCGCCGCGCCGCGAAGTTCTCGACGTAGCTGTGGTGCTCGGTGCGTACGGCCCGGATCGGGTCGTAGCTGTCGTGGTAGTTCTTCTGCGTGAAGACGGCGTCGCGAACCGGCCGGTCCTCGCCCGCGAACACCGCGGCGTGCGAGACGCCCTGCACGCCGCCCGGGATCGGCAGGCCGAGCACGTCGAGCACGGTCGGCAGCAGGTCGACTCCCGAGAACAGCCCGCCGTGCCGGCGTCCCGCGCCGCGCAGCCGCGCCGGCGGCCGGACGATGAGAGAGATACCGGTGCCGCGGTCGTAGAGCGTCGATTTGGCGCCCGGGAACGCCGCGCCGTGATCGGTGAAGAAGACGAGCCACGTGTCGTCGCCGTGCCCGGACGCGTCGAGCGCGTCGACCAGCCGCGCGGTCGCCGCGTCGGCCACGACGATCGACGAGTGGAAGCTCGCCAGGTCGGCCCGCACCTCCGGGGTGTCGGGCAGGTGCTCGGGGACGACGATCGCCGCCGGATCGCCGGGCGGGTAACGCGTCTCCGGATACGGCCGGTGCACCTCGAAGAAACCGGCGTTGAGCAGGAACGGACCGTCGCCCGGTGCGCGCGCGGCCAGCCAGTCCACCGCGTTGGCGGTGACGACGTCGCAGTCGGAGTCCGAGACGTCGTACAGGCCGTAACCGAGCGAACCCGGATCGGCCGACTCGTGCTGCATCCCGTAGAGCACGGTGTCCCAGCCGTGTTCGGCGAGCACCGCCGGCAGCGTCCGGACACCGGGCAGGTACTCCCAGCCGTGATGGGCCAGGCCGACGATGCCGTTGTCGTGCGGATGACGCCCGGTGAGCAGCGCCCCGCGCGACGGCGAGCACAGCGGCGCCGCCGCATGCGCCCGATCGAAGACCACCGATTCGGCCGCCAACCGGTCCAGGCCCGGAGCGTGCGCCCCGGCCGCACCGTAGAGCTCGAGATGGCGTCCCAGATCGTGCCAGTGGATCAGCACGACGTTCTCACGCGTCATGTCACCGCCTTTCGTCTCGGCCATCCTCGCCGAACCGCGCGCGTCGATCCCCGGTTTACGCCGCACCGATCGGAAGTCGCCGACCGGACGCCGCGATCCGGAAGCCGATGTGCGCCGAGCTCGTATCGGCGCTGACGCCCGACCGGGCGCTCACCCGATAGCGCCGGCAGTAGCTCTCGTGGCACAGGAAGCTGCCGCCGCGGATCGCGACCCGGCTGTCCGGCCAGGCGCCGGACGTCAGCTCCCAGACGTTGCCGGTCGTATTGAACAGCCCGAATCCGTTCGGCTCGAACGACGCCGCCGGCGCCGTGAAGGCGTAGCCGTCGGTCGCGGTGTTCCGGCCGGGGAAGACGCCCCGGAAGATGTTCATCGCCGGACACCCGCCCGGATCGCGCTCGTGGCCCCACGGATAGTCCATTCCGGCCAGCCCACCCCGCGCGGCGTACTCCCATTCGGTCTCCGTCGGCAGCCGGCCGCCGGCCCATTGCGCGTAGGCCGCGGCGTCCAGGGCCGAGACGTGCGTCACCGGATGGTCGTCGGAGGCCCCGGGCCCGCCCGGTCCGGCCGGACGCGTCCAGGCTGCACCGGCGACCACCCGCCACCAAGGCGTCGCAGCGACGGCCGGGCTCACGTCGTCGGGCGCCAGCATGCCGGTGAAGACGAGCGAGTCGCCGAACCGCTCCGCGTCGGTGACGTGCCCCGTCGCGGCGACGAACGCGGCGAACTCGGCGACGGTCACCGCCGTCGCGCCGATCTCGAACGCGGCGACAACCGTCCGCCGCGCGGGACCCTCGCCGTCCTCGGGGTACGCCGACGGCGCGTCGGAACCCATGACGAACTCCCCGCCCGGTATCGGGACGAGCCCGGGCGCGTTGTGCCCGGCGGGCGCAGTGGCCGGAGTTTCGGCGGGCCCGCGAGACGGGGAACAGCAGCTCACGGGCCGACGCTAGCCGCGCCGACGGCGTCCGCGCACGGTTGCGGTCAGGCTGATCCGCTCACCCGATGTCGCGGCGCCGCACGGCGGCCAGCCCCAGCGCCGCCGCGACGGCCGCCACGAGCAGCAGCACCGCGATCGGCAGCGGGTCGACGCCGACCACCGGAACCCGGGCGACATGGCGGAACGGGACGATGTCGAGCACCGCCTCCGGGAGCTTGAGGATCGGCCCGAACGTGCCGAGCAGCACCGAGCCGCCGACGATCGTCCAGCCGAGCGCACCCGCGATCCGCGGTGCGAGGCCGAAGGCCAGCGCCGTCACCGCGACGACGACCAGCGTCGGCGCCGCCTGATTGAGCGACGCGACCAGCGTGTCCGGGACATCCTGGGCGTGATGCGTCACGGCGAACGAGGTGAGTCCCGTGACGAGACCGCCGACCGCGAGCAGCGCGAGGACTCCGCCCGCCACGACCAGCAGGTGCGAGCCGAGCCACGCCGGCCGCGAGACCGCCCCGGCCAGCACCGACTCCGCACGGCCCTGCTCCTCCTCGGCCCGCAGGCCGGCGACGGCCATGACGCCGTACGCCGCCGCGAGATAGGCCAGCCACGACGCGGAGAAGGCCAGGTAACCGGGCACGAGATCGGCGCCCATGAGCGCGGCGTACGCGGCCGGCAGGTCGCCGGAGACCTTCGCGACGGCGTCGACGGACGCGCCGAAGAGCACGCCCCAGCCGATGACACCGACGCCCCAGCCGAGCAACAGCCCGCGTTGCAACCGCGCGGCGAGCCCGATCGGCGTGCCGAGCCGGGCCGACCCGCTCGGCCGTCCGGGCTTGGCCGCGAAGAGGCCGGCCCCGACGTCGCGACGCGCGGCGAGCGATGCCCCGACCGTGACGCCCACCACGAACATCGCGAGCGGATACAGCAGCGGCCACCAGCGGTCGAGCACGTACGGCGCCGTCTGCTGGCCCCAGCCGAGCGGCGAGAGCCACGACACCCATGAGCCGCCCTGGCGCTGCGTGTCGCCGATGGTGCGCACGAGGAACGCCGCCCCCAGGACGGCGCCCGCCAGCCCCGACGCGCTGCGGGAGAACTCCGTGAGCTGCGCCGTCACCACCGCGACGCCGGCGAACGCCAGCCCGACGGCCGCCAGCGACGCACCGAACAGCAGCGAGCCGGTGAGCGCGAACCCGCCGACGAGTACCGCCAGCGCGGCGACGACGACGCCCGTCACGACGTTCGTCCCGACCGCGACGAGGAGCACCGCCGCGAGAGGTGCCGCGCGTCCGACGGCCCCGGCCCGGATCAGCTCGGCGCGGCCGGACTGCTCGTCGGCGCGGGTGTGTCGCGAGACGAGCAGGATGTTCTCCAGGGCGATGAGCAGCAGGAAGTAGAGCCCGTAGCCGCCGGCCAGCAGCCGCTCGTACGTCGGCGCGTCGAAACCGTAGGCGGGGCCGGTGAGCATCCGTCCGACGGGATCGCCGAAGATTCCGGCCACGCTCGCCAGGTCGGCCTCACTCGACATCACCCGGGGCACCGCGACCGCGATGTAGACGACAAACGCCGCCATGCCGTACAGCCAGCCGGGCAGCCAGATCCGGTCGCGGCGCAGGATGACGCGGGCGAGCGCGCCGGCACCGGCGACGGCATCCCGGCCCCACGGCGACGTCCGCGCCCCACCGTGACGTCCAGGTGCGGCGACGGCGGTCATCGCAGCGCTCCCGCCGGCTCGGGCTCGTCGTAGTAGCTCATGAGGATCTGCTCGAGCGTGGGCGGCGACGCCGTGAGCGAGACGATCCCGCGGGCGGACAGGTCGGCGACGACGTTCCCGACGCGGTCGGAGTCGACATCGAAGTGCAGCATGCCCGCCTCGGCCACGAAGCCGTGCACACCGGCCAGCCCGTCGATCCCCCGCGGGTCGCCGGCGATCCGGGCGACGATGTGCGTCCGCGTCATGTGCCGCAGGTCGTCGAGTGTGCCGTCGGCGACGACCCGGCCCGCCCGCACGATCGACATCCGGTCGGCCAGCGCCTCCACCTCGGCGAGGATGTGGCTGGACAACAGCACCGTCGTCCCGTCGGCGGCGGCCTCCCGCACGACCTGCTGAAACACCTCTTCTTTGAGCGGATCGAGGCCGGACGTCGGCTCGTCGAGCAGAAGCAGCTCGACGCGCGAGCACAGCGCCGCGATGAGCGCCACCTTCTGCCGGTTGCCCTTCGAGTAGGAGCGGCCCTTCTTCGACGGGTCGAGGTCGAACCGCTCGATCAGCTCGGCCCGACGCGCCTCGTCGACGCCGCCGCGCAGCCGGGCGAGGACGTCGATCGCCTCGCCGCCGGTGAGATTCGGCCACAGCTCGACATCGCCCGGCACGTACGCCAGCCTGCGGTGCAGGTCGACGGCGTCGGCCCAGGCGTCGCCGCCGAGCAGCCGCACCGTTCCCGCGTCAGGACGCAGCAGCCCGAGCAGGACGCGCAGCGTCGTCGACTTCCCCGCGCCGTTCGGGCCGAGGAAGCCGTGCACCTCCCCCTCACGCACATGCAGGTCGACGCCGTCGAGCGCCCGGAACTTCCCGAACGTCTTGACGAGTCCGGTGACGTCGATGACGGTCATGGCTCCTCACCTTCTTTCTCGTGGTCGGCTCCGTCCTCGGCGGCGAGCATCGCCGCCATCCGCGTGAGGGCTTCGGGAGTGAACATCGGCTGCGTCACCAGTTCCATCACCGGACGCAGATAGCCGGTGATGTCGCCATCGGGGTCGAGTAGATCGGCGCCGAGGAGCCGACGCACCTGCCGGTGCAGCGCAAGCCCGCCGAGCGCCCAGATCGTCACCAGGACGAGCCGCTCGCGCGGATTGGCGCTCGGCGTCATGATTCCGGCGTCGACGGCCGGCTCCAGATAGACCTCGGCGTCGGCGATCATGTCGTCGATCAGCTCGTCGACGTGCGGCGATCCGTCGATGAGCGCCCGGGCGAGGTAACGCGAGAGCGGCGCGGCGTAGCGCATCGGGAGCGGCATCGACGACCCGCCGCTGGTCATCGCCGCGACGGCCTCGGTCTTGGCCGCCCTGATGAGTTCGACGACGCGCCGGTCGCACGCCTCCCGCAACCCGTCCTTCGACCGGAAGTGATGGATGACGAGCCCCGCGGACACCCCGGCGGCGTCGGCGACCTTCTTGACGCTGGTCGCGGAGTACCCGGCATGGCCGAACAGCTCGATCGCGGCGTCGATGATCCGCGTCCGGGCGGTGTTGTCGGGGGGGACGGCACCGCCCGGAGCGACGGTCTCCTCGGGAGGATCGGTGCCGGCGGGGATGGTCACGACATGGCCTGACTGAACATTCATTCAGTGTGCGCCAGGTGACGCGGCACCGCAAGAGCGCAGCGAGACGGCGAGCCTCCCCGGATGTCCGTCCGGTAGTCTCACGTGCGCGCCCCCGTAGCTCAGGGGATAGAGCACGGCTCTCCTAAAGCCGGTGTCGCAGGTTCGAATCCTGCCGGGGGCACCCCAGATCTTCCGACCGAATCAGCCGACCACGCCCAGGGCCGTCAGGAGCCGGGCCAGATGGCCGCGCTGGACCGGAGTCAGCCGCGCGGTCAGCAGCGCGAGTTCGCGCGTGATCTCTTCGGCACACACCGACGCCAGATCATGGCCGGCGTCGGTGAGGGCGACCCGGCTGGATCGCCGGTCTCGCTCGTCGGCGATCTTGCGCATCAGACCGCGACGGACCGCCCGGTCGACCAGCCCGGTGATCGTCGAGCGATCCAGGCCCAGGTGCGCCGCGAGCTCGGACATGGCCGGAGTGCGGTCACGCAGGATCGCGACGACCCGCAGCAGCGTCAGCGACAACTCGTGCCGCGCGGCGACGGCGGTGATGGCACCGATGACGGCGTACGACGTCTGCACCAGCGCATCCAGCAGCGCCCCCTCGTCGGATTCCACCTCGGCCTGCTCCTGCGTCATACCGAACACCCTAGTTGATCTACTTGGTGTCACCAAGTAGTTTAGTTTGTGACACCAAGTAGATGAGGAGTGGATCATGAAGGCAGCAGTCGTGACCGCGTTCGGCGAGAACCCCCGCTACACCGACGCTCCCGAGCCGACGGCGTCGGGGAGGAATGAGGTCGTCGTCGACGTCCTCGCGGCGGCACTCTCACCGCGGGTGCGTTCACAGGCCGCCGGGTCGCACTACACCAGCACCGGAGAACTGCCCCTGATCCCCGGGATCGACGGCGTCGGGCGCCTGCCGGACGGCTCGCCGGTCTACTTCCTCCTCCCGGACACCAGCAAGGGCGCCATGGCCGAACGGGTCGCGATCGACCTGCGTCGCGCAGTCCCGCTGCCGGAGAACGCCGACCCGGTGCTGATCGCCGCCGTGATGAATCCGGCGATGGCGTCGTGGGTCGCGCTGCGCCGGCGGGTCACGTTCCGCCGCGGGCAGAGCGTCCTGATCCTCGGCGCCACCGGAAACGCCGGCCGCGCCGCGGTCCAGATCGCCCGGCGCCTCGGTGCGGGCGACATCATCGCCGCCGGACGCCGCGCCGACCGCATGCACGACCTCGCCCGATACGGAGCAACCCGCCTCGTCGAACTCGACGGCGCCCCCGACGCGGTCACGCGGCGACTGGCCGAAGCCGGCAAGGACGTCGACGTGGTCCTCGACTTCCTCTGGGGCGAGCCGACCCGCACCGCCCTCTACGCGATCGTCCCGCACCGCACCCGCGACGAGCAGCCCCTGACGTGGATCCAGATCGGCTCCGCCGCCGGACTCGAATCGTCCATCCCGTCCGCGGCTCTCCGCGCCGTCGACCTCCGACTCCTCGGCTCCGGCCAGGGCTCGGTCGAACCCCACGCCTACCGCACGGAAGTCGAGGCCCTCGCCCGCGAGGTCCTCACCGGCACCGTCGAGACCACCGCGCGCCCGGTCCCGTTGAGCGCGGTCGAATCGGCCTGGGCCGAGGGCAGCAGCACCGAACGCATCGTCATCGTCCCGTGACGCGGGCGATCGTCCCGTGACGCGCGCGACGAGCAGCGGCCGCGGGATCATCCGGGCTCACACCGCGGCCTCCAGCTCGAGCAGGGCGGTCTTGGCCTCGAGTCCGCCGATGTAGCCGCCGAGCGAGCCGTCCGTGCGGAGCACTCGGTGGCACGGCACGACGACCGGGAGCGGGTTGGTCGCGCAGGCGGTACCGACGGCGCGCACGGCCTTCGGGTTGCCGACCATCTCGGCCATCTCCTTGTAGCTGCGGGTCTGCCCGTAGCCGATGTTCGGCAGATGCTCCTGCACGAGCCGGCGGAAGCCACGCGACAGGGACAGATCCAGGTCGAGGTCGAACGCCTTGCGCCGGTGGCCGAAGTACTCGTCGAGCTCGCGGGCAGCCGTGTCGAGCCGCTTCGGAGCCCGCAGAACGCGGGGGCTGATCTTCTCCGCCAGGCTCTCCAACACCCGGTCGTGGTCCTCGCTCGCGAACGCGACGCGGATCAGGCCCTTCGGCGTCGACGCGAGCAGCAGCCTCCCGACCGGGCTGTCCACGGTCGTGTAGGCGACATCGAGGAGACCCTCCGCCTGGGCGGCCTTCTCCAATCTGCTGTGCAGCAGGGCCAGCGTCCCCGTGGTGATGGGCGCCGACATCGCGAGGTCGTCCTCGTGGCGGACATCGTTCATGATCTCGCCCCTTTCACGTCTACCCCCGGATAACTCTTTCTCAGGTTCTTGAGCCCGTCGGCCGAGGCCCGTCGCGCCGCGTCGACGGTGCCGCCGAGAATCGCCGCGATCTCCGCGTACGACATCCCGACGAGGTATCGGAAAGCGATCGCCTGCCGCTGCTTCGCCGGCAACCTGCCGACGAACTCCCATACGTCGGCGTCGCCGGCGCCGGGGATCCCCAGTGCGGTCGGGGCCTCGGGCAGCTCGTCCACCGGCAGCGGGCCTCGTTTCGCCGCACGGTGGACATCGATCGCCTTGCGACGCGCGATGGTGACGAGCCAGGCCTCGACGTTCGCGCTCTCCGGGAGGTCCGGATAGGCGCGCATCGCGGCCAGGAACGTCTCCGACCATGCGTCGTCCGCGCCGTCCACTCCGAGGAGTGCACGACACACACGCAGCACGGTGGCGCCGTGGTCCACGACCACGGTTTCGAACGGCTGTTTCATGTCCATCCCATTGAAATACGGCGAAAGCGAACCTTCGCGAGGTTCGCCGGAACACGACCTTCTCCCTGCACCTTGAAGACGCGCCCCGGGCGGCGAACGTGAGACGGGCGCCGCGACTCGTCCTCGGGCGTCGACACCGGCCGTCGGGCGAGCCAAGACCGCAGCGAAGACGAACCAGACACGGACGCCGACAGGTCGCACGGAATCGGCGCGATGGATGTCGATCTCTATTCAACGGATTTACCTGAAATACGAAAATGGCGCCGATCAGGGTGAGTGCCGTTGAGCAAACGGTCAAGAATACCGTCGACATACCCGGCCTAACGGCCACCCGTGATGCCGCGAACGCTGAATCGCATACTACACCCCTGATATCCGTACCGCCACCCTGAAATCATGATCGGTCGGCGAAATTCGATCGTCGAACCAGCGCGGCCGGAAATCGAATGACACCGGGAGGTTGCAGGAGTCACCGCTCGCGGTTAGATTGAATATATGTCCCCTATTAGAGGTCGAACCTCAGTTGGGAGTGGAATTTGACGATCGTTCGCCCACCGGTCCCGAGGCGCCGAGTCGCACTCTGACGCGACGACGTCCCGGCGCCGATCCAAACTCATCTCATCGATCGCGGTTTCAGTGCCGCATCGTTTCTCAATCTGGAGTGCAATCATGATAATTGTAGGAATCGTCCTGCTCATCGCCGGGTTCGTCCTCAAAATCTCCATTCTCTGGACAATCGGCATCATCGTTCTCGTCATCGGCCTGGTCCTCCTGGCCATGGGATCGATGGGGCGCGCCGTCGGAGGCCGCAGACACTACTACTGAATGACCGCGTGATGGCGCGGCCGCTCAACGCCGCGCAGCGGTGATCCCGAAATGGATACCCGAAAGAAAAAGATCTACTCATGGCGGAGCTCAGGGAGGTCGACAATGAGGCGCGGATTCCGCTGGGTCACGATAGTAGTGCTCGTCTGGCTGATCATCGGTGTCATCGCGGCTTGGCAGCGTGGATACTTCACTCAAACGACGCAGAGTTGCACCAGTAGTGGGGCGGAGCATGTTCCGCCCGACCCCGTCGGCCTGTCCAGCCCATCGCCGCACCGAACACGCGGCACCATTCGGCCGATCCACCCGCAAGGGTGATGCGCTTTGCCGCCACCAGGCGGCGGTGTCATGATCCGGCGCGTGAACCAGCCGTATCTCCCACCTCCGCCGTTTCCGCCACCGCCGTCTTTCCCGCCTCCGCCGCCACCCAGGCCACGACGCATGGGCCGCGGCAAGAAGATCGCACTCGGCGTCGGCGGCGTATTCGTCGGACTGGTTGTTCTCGGCACCCTGCTGCCCGATACAGAGAAGACGCAGCCCACGGCAGCGGTCGACACACCGTCGACGACAGCCGATTCCACCGAAGCGCCGACCACGCATTCGACGCCGACTCCGGATGCCGACGCGTCGTTCACCCGGCTGAACACACTCACCGTGAAGGGGCGCGCCCCGAAGACCGGCTACGACCGCGGAAGATACGGGCAGGCGTGGTCTGACGACGTCGCCGTCGACGGCGGTCACAACGGCTGCGACACCCGCAACGACATCCTCAAGCGCGATCTGAAGAATCCGACTTTCCGCCCCGGAACGCGGGATTGCGTCGTGCTCACCGGGACCCTCCACGACCCGTACACCGGCACGACGATCGAATACACACGCGAGAACGGCACCGCCGTCGAGATCGATCACGTCGTATCGCTTTCCGACGCCTGGCAGAAGGGCGCACAGCAGCTCGGCGCCGACGAGCGTCGGAACTTCGCCAACGATCCACGCAACCTGCAGGCCACCGACGGACCGACGTACCAGAAGAAGGCCGAGGGCGACGCCGCCACGTGGTTGCCGCCGGCGAAGGACTACCGCTGCACCTATGTGTCGCGGCAGATCGACGTCAAAGCCGCTTACCGACTGTGGGTGACGCAGGCCGAGAAGGACGCGATGACGCGCGTCCTCGGCGAATGCGGCGCGACGATCCCGACCACGACGTCGTCGACGCCGGCGACGTCCACCCCGTCGCGGACCGCCACCCGGACGCCGGTTCCAGCCCCACGGGAGACGACGCGCGAAACGACCCGCGAACCGGCACCCACGTACACGCCGCCGGCCACGACGCGCGATCCGGCCCCGCGCGCCGCTTACAAGAACTGCACCGAGGCCCGTAGAGCCGGCGCCGCACCGGTCTACCGCGGTCAGCCGGGCTACGGGACGCACCTCGACCGAGACGGCGACGGCATCGGCTGCGACAAGTAGGGGCACTCGGCCCGAATTTGATCAGTTCAATCGGCTGGCCTTTCGGGTGATCAACAAGAGCCATCAGCGGCCAGGTCCCGCCAGACTCCCACCGTCGACCTCCGTGGCTGTGCCACAATCGCCAACCATGACCGGCACGCCGACACCACCGAGCGGCCCCGGCTCGACGGCGACACTGCGGCTTCGCAACCGCGCACTGGTCCTCGACACGCTGCGTCGGGCCGGGGAGATGACGCAGGCCGACCTTTCGCGCGCCACCGGGCTCGCCCCCGCGACGGTCTCGAACATCGTCCGTGGCCTCGAGGCCGACGGTCACGCCGCCGTCCGCGATGCCGGCGGCCGGCGTCGGGCCGTGCGTCTGGCCGACCGGGTCGGCTACGTCGTCGGCATCGACTACGGGCATCGGCACGTCACGGTCGCCGCGTCCGACCTGGCCCACAACATCCTCGCCGAGCGGCGCGTCGACACGGCGCCCGACCTGTCGTCCGGCGAGGGTATCGACATCGTTTGCCGCCTGGTCGACGGCGTGCTCGAGGACGCCGGGATCGCCCGGGACGACGTCGTCGGCGCCGCGATGGGCCTGCCGGCTCCGATCGATTCGACGACGGGTCTGGTCGGCGCGCCGACGATCCTGCCGGGCTGGGTCGGGGTCGACGCCGGCGCCGTCGTCACCGACGCCCTCGGCCTCTCGACGCGAGTCACCGTGGACAACGACGCCAACCTCGGCGCGGTCGCCGAACACCTGTGGGGCGCGGGCGTCGGCGTCGACGACCTGGCGTATCTGAAGCTGTCGGACGGCGTGGGCGCCGGGATCATCATCGCCGGCCGGGCGTATTCGGGCGCCTCCGGAACCGCGGGCGAGATCGGGCACGCGACGGTTCACGAGTACGGGCGGCTCTGTCGCTGTGGCAACCGCGGCTGCCTGGAGACGCTCGTCTCCGCCCGTTCGGTCACCGACGTCCTCGAGCCCATCCTCGGCACGCGGCTCACGATCCGGGAGATCGTCACGCGCGCCGAGGCCGGCGACCGGGCCTGCCACCGGATCCTCACCGATGTCGGACTGCAGGTCGGCCAGGCCGTCGCGAGCCTGTGCAGCCTGCTGAACCCGAAGCTGCTCATCCTCGGCGGGGAGCTCGCACAAGCCTCCGACCTGCTGGTTCCCTCCATCGAACGGGTGGTGTCCCGGTGCGGCGTCCCCGCCGCAGCCGATGCGCTGACGATCGTCCGGGCACAGCTCGGCCCACGTGCTCATGTGCTCGGCGCCGTCGCTCGGGCACTCGAGAACAGCTCGCCCGGCGTGTTCAAGTCATGAATACACAAGGGAAACAAGAGCGTTCACTTCTCTAGGTCTTGAACTTCTCCCGCCTTTGTAGTTCGATGTGCTTCGGGTCACATCGCCGTGGCCCGGGAACCAGAGGGGAAGTCACACATGGAAGGCGGAGGCGCAGTCTCCAACGAAGAATCGATCTACGGCGACGACGAGGGCGGCGGAGGCAAAGGCGTCGTCCGGATCGCCTCGGTAGCCGCGCTCGGCGGTCTGCTGTTCGGTTACGACAGTGCCGTCATCAACGGCGCCGTGGCCGCGATCGAGCACGAATTCGACGTGGCCTCGGCGCCACTCGGTTTCGCCGTCGCGTCCGCACTGCTCGGTGCGGCCGCAGGCGCCATGAACGCCGGTCGCCTCGCCGACCGGATCGGCCGCCTGACGGTCATGAAGATCGCGGCAGTGCTGTTCTTCATCAGTGCCATCGGCTGCGGTTTCGCGCCCGAGCTCTACTCGTTCATCTTCTTCCGCGTCGTCGGCGGCGTCGGCGTCGGCATCGCGTCGGTCATCGCGCCCGCATACATCGCCGAGACGTCACCGGCCCGGATCCGCGGCCGCCTCGGCTCTCTTCAGCAGTTGGCGATCGTCACCGGCATCTTCGCGTCGTTCCTCATCGACTGGATCCTCGCCCGGATGGCGGGCGGCGCCGGCAACGACCTGTGGCTCGGCATGGAGGCGTGGCGCTGGATGTTCCTGGCGATGGCCATTCCGGCGGTCGTCTACGGCGGCCTCGCCTACACGATCCCCGAGTCGCCGCGCTACCTCATCTCGCAGCAGCGCCTGCCCGAGGCCCGCGCCGTCCTCGAGCGCCTGCTCGGCGAGCGCAACCTCGAGATCACGATCGAGCGGATCCGCGGCAGCCTCGACACCGACACCAAGCCGTCCTGGAAGGACCTCAAGCGCGCCACCGGCGGCGTCTACCCGATCGTCTGGGTCGGCCTGCTGCTCTCGATGTTCCAGCAGTTCGTCGGCATCAACGTCATCTTCTACTACTCCACCGTCCTGTGGAGCGCCGTCGGCTTCGGCGAGGAGCAGTCGTTCCAGATCAGCGTCTTCACCTCGATCGTCAACATCGCCACGACGCTCGTCGCGATCGCACTCGTCGACCGCGTCGGCCGCAAGCCGCTGCTGGTGGTCGGCTCGGCCGGCATGGCCGTGACCCTCGGCACGATGGCCGTCTGCTTCGCCACCGCCGAGCAGATCCCCAACGCCACCACCGGCGTCCTGGAGCCGCATCTCTCCGGCGCGGCGGGTCCGGTCGCGCTCGTCGCAGCCAACCTGTTCGTCGTGTTCTTCGGCATGAGCTGGGGACCGATCGTCTGGGTGCTGCTCGGCGAGATGTTCCCGAACCGCATCCGCGGCGCGGCGCTCTCCCTCGCCGCCGCCGGACAGTGGGCGGCCAACTGGGTCATCACCGTCAGCTTCCCGAGCCTCAAGGACTTCAGCCTCGGTGTCGCCTACGGCCTCTACAGCCTCTTCGCCATCCTCTCGTTCATCTTCGTCGTGAAGTTCGTGAAGGAGACCAAGGGCATGTCGCTCGAGGACATGGACAAGGCCGCGGGCATCGAGCACCCCGCTCACTGACGCGTTCCGCAACACCTCCCGGCGGCACCACACGTCCGGAAACGCACCACCCCTCCCGGCCAGCCACGGCTCGCCGGAAACGTACGACCTCCCCCGGCGGGCCACCGCCCGCCGGGGGTGCTCTCTCATACCCGCCGCGAGGCCCGTTTAAGCCACTTCGCGGCATATCTCTGGAGGAGTCACATCATGACCGCTTCCCGTCCGCCGCGCAAAGTCGCCGTCCTCGGACCGATCCCCTTCGATCACGTCGTCACCCATCGCGGCGACGTCCTCGAGAAGTACGGCTGCGCGCTCTACACCGTCGCGGCGCTCGCCTCGCTGCTCGGGCCCGAGGACGTCGTCCGCCCGATCGTCCACGTCCGCAAGCGCGACCTCGAGCCGATCCGCGAGCACCTCTCGCAGTTCTCCAACGTCGACCTCACCGGCATCCGCGCCGACAGCGACCGCGGCGACGTCGTCGAGCTCACCTTCCGCGACCAGAACTTCCGCGACGAGCGGCAGACCGGGTTCATGCACCCGATCACCCCGAAGGACGTCGCGTTCGCCCTCGACTCCGACATCTTCGTCTGCGTCCCCATCACCGACTACGAGGTGGCCCAGCCGACGCTGGCCTACATCCGTCAATACAGCGACGGCGCGATCCTCCTCGACGGCCACGGCCCGACCGTCGCCCTGACGACCGGCGGCGTACGCGCGAGCCGGCTGTGGATCGATCGGGACGCCTGGCTGCCGAACATCGACATCCTCAAGATGAACCTCGAAGAGGCCGGCTGCAGCTGGTTCCCGCCGCCGGGCGCCGACCCCGACCTCCTCGGCGCACCGCTGCCCGTCGAGCAACTGCCCGAGTTCGCCGGTCACTGCCTGGACCACGGCGTCAAGTCGGTGTGCGTGACGCTGGACGAGACCGGATGCATCGTCTTCGACCGCGGCCCCGACGGGGCGCTGCGTGAGACGGCCGTCGGCCGCGTCCCGGTCGAGCACGTCGTCGACACCACCGGTTGCGGTGACAGCTTCGCCGCTGGCATGGCCTTCGGCTACCTGGAGACGGGCGATTTCGTCGCCGCCGCACAGTACGGCAACGCGATGGGCGCGCAGCGCTGCTCCAGCACCGAACTCGCCGGCTACCTGCCGCTCGTGGAGACCCAGGCGCAGCTCGAAGCGGCCTACGGTGCGCTCGGAGCCGACAGTCGAGTGGCGAGCCGATGACCGAACTCGCGACGGCCCTGGACACCTGGACGATCCGCGAGACCGGCTGGGACCCGGCTCGCGCCAACTACCACGAGACGGTCTTCACCGTCGGCAACGGCCGGCTCGGCACCCGCGGCTCACTCGAGGAGCGGCACACCGGCGCCCTGCCCGGCACCTTCCTCGCCGGCGTCTACGACGCCTACGACGCCTTCGTCATCGACCTCGTCAACGCCCCGGACTGGCTGTACACCGAGATCTACCGCGGTCCGCTGCGTCTGGATCCGGAGAGCTGCGAGGTCCTCGCGCACGAGCGGGTTCTCGATCTGCGCACCGGCACGCTCACCCGCACCACCGAGTTCCTCGACACCGCGGGCGGGCGCACCCGAGTACGCACCCAGCGGTTCGCCAGCATGGCGAACCGGGACCGCTGCGCCTTGCGCGTCGAGGTGACCCCCTTGGACGCCGACGCGACGATCACCGTCGAGACCGGCGTCGACGCACACCGCCGCAACCTCGAACGACTCCCCGCCTACGCCGACGGCGTCCGCTTCGGCTACGAACGCAAATGGGAGAAGTGGGCGCGTTCGACGCACCTGCGCGAGACCGGACGTGGTGTCACCGAAGACGGCACGTCCCACGTCACGACGCGCACCATCGACTCCGGCATCGACATCGGCTACGCCCTGCGCGTCCTCCCGACGCCCGAGCCCGCCGCCACTCGCAGGGTGCTGCGCCACGAGTACGTCGGCGAGGTCCTGACGTTCGACGTCGCCGCGGGGGCGACCATCGGCGTCGACAAGCTGGTCGCGATCGCCACCTCCCGCGATCTCGGCGCCGAAGGGTCGGTCGCCGACCGCGCCGTCGCGACCGTCGCCGACGCCGCGTACGACACCGAGGCCGCCGCGAACGCCGCTGCCTGGGAGACGCTCTGGGACGCCTCCGACTGCGAGGTCGTCGGCGACGACCGCGTCACCCAGGCGCTCCGGTTCGGGATCTACCACCTGCTCATCACGGCGAACCCGGACGATCCCACGGTCAACATCGGCGCCAAGTCGCTCTCCGGCGAGGGCTATCGCGGGCACGTGTTCTGGGACACCGAGATCATGATGCTGCCGTTCTATCTGTTCACCCAGCCGCGGACGGCCCGCGCCCTGCTCGGCTACCGGCACCACACCCTGCCCGGCGCTCGCGAGGTCTCCGCCGAGAACGGCACGCTCGGCGCGCGGTTCCCGTGGGAATCGGCCGACACCGGCCGCGAGGAGTGCCCCACCCACACCCCCGACGGGCTCAACCGGTTCTACACGCGTGACGAAGAGCTGCACGTCACCGCGGACGTCGCCTACGCGATCGTCCGCTACGTCGAGGTGACCGGCGACGTCGACTACCTCTTCGGCGAGGGCGCCGAAGTGCTCTTCGACACGGCGCGGTTCTGGCGCTCGCGCTGTGCGGAGGACGGTGACGCGCTCGTCCTGAACACCGTCATGGGCCCGGACGAGTTCCACTCGCACATCGACAACAACGCCTTCACCAACCGGATGGCGTCGTGGCACCTCGAACACGCCGCCGCGGTCTACGCGCGGATGGCCGCCGAGCGCCCCGACGCGCTCGCCGAACTGTCCGCCCGCCTCGGCCTCGACGCGGCCGAAGCCGCCAAGTGGGCCGAAGCCGCCGACCGCATCCCCGCCCCGCGCGATCCGGACGTCGGGGTCATCGAGCAGTTCGACGGCTACTTCCAGCGCAAAGACGTCCCGATCACCCACTGGGACGAGAACAACATGCCCAGCTATCCCGAGGGCTACCACCACTTCAACTGCGAAGACACCCAGCTGCTCAAGCAGCCGGACTCCGTGATGCTCGTGTTCATGCTGCCCGACGAGTACTCGATGGCCACCCGACGGGCGAACTTCGAGTACTACGAGGCGCGCACGCTGCACAAGTCGTCGCTGAGCCCGTCGATCCACGCGATCGTCGGCCTGCAGGTCGGCGACCCGAGCATGGCCGAGCAGTACTTCGCGCGATCGGCCTTCGTCGACCTCGACGACAACCAGGGCAACACCGAAGAAGGCATGCACATCGCCTCGGCCGGCGGCACCTGGCAGGTCGCCGTCAACGGCTTCGGCGGCATGCTGGCCACCGGCGAGGGCCTGCGCTTCGCACCGGCGCTGCCCGAATCGTGGGAACGCCTGCGCTTCACCGTCCAATGGCGCGGACGGGCCGTCCGCGTCGACCTCGGACACGACGAGTCGCGTTTCGAACTCGTCGGAGCCGGCGGACCGGAGCGGATCACGGCCTACGGCCGGGAGATCGACCTGGTTCCGGGAGAGGTGGCCGTCGTCGCGGCGGGCTGACGTCGGGCGGGCATCCGTTTTCGGAAGCCGGTTCTCCCCCCCCCCCTTCCAGTTCTGGGAGAAGCAGACCTGCAACACCGTCCATCCGGTAGCGCTCTCGCAACGAGATCACCAACTCCGAGGGCGAGATCGACGGGTCCACGAAGCGTGCGGCCATCGCGTGAACCGCGCGGACGGCCATCTGGCGATGCGCTGCGACGACCCTCGAGGTCCTGCGGCCGCCCGCGTCAACGCCGACGCCGCGCCTCGGCGAGCAGCGTCGGCATCTCCTCGTCGACGGACTCGCGGTATTCGGCCGAACTCTCGGCGACAAAACGATCCCGTCGCGTCCGAAGCGACTCGCGATAGTTCAACACGTCATTCAAGAAGAGCCTGCGACGAACCTCTCCCGGCACGTGGGCCGGAAGCTCGCCGCGCTCGATCAGTCGCACGTACCAGTGACGAAAGTTACGAACACGGATCGATGTCGATTTCGGCAGCTCAGTCGCCCGCCGCGAACGCCCGCAGCCCGCGCAGCGGGACGCCGACCCATTCGGGACGGTTGCGCACCTCGTAGTCGACCTCGTAGACGGCCTTGTCGATCTGATACGCCGTGAGCAAGGCCGAGTCCATTGGGACGTCCGAGCAGCGTCGATAGCCCGCCAGGAACTCGCGTTCGGCCGCGGCCGCCCAGGCCGGGACCGGGCTCGCGGCGTCGACGCCGGTGCCGTCGGGAGTACGACTCGCGGCGTAGCCGATCGACCGGAGCACACCGGCGACGTCGCGCAGCGGCGAATCCCATGCCGCGCGCTCGGATATCGGCGTACCCGGCTCGCCCTCGAAGTCGATGATGAGCCAGCCCTCGTCGGTGGCGAGCACCTGGCCGAGATGCAGGTCGCCGTGGACGCGCTGCGTCCGGTCGGCGGCGGAGGCCGCAGCACCCACGTCGGCCAGACGCGCCGACAGCGCGGGCACGAGCTCGGCCAGTTCCGGGACGTCCGCGGCGACACGTGCCAGACGTTCGCGCATCCGGACCGTGAGATCCGCCAGATCGGGCTCCGTCAACGGTGCGCTGCCGAAGGCGTCCGCGAGGGCGACGTGCGTCTGCGCCACAGCCTCGCCCAGCGCACCCATACGTTCGACGAAGCCGGGCGCGCCCGCCAGATCCCATCCGGACACCGACCCGGCCGCGAATCCCTGCATCACCGCCAAGGTCGCGCCGCCGTACTCGATCGTGCCCGCCAGCGGCGCGAGCGCCGGGATCGGGCCCAGCGCTCGCGCCACCTCGGCCTCCGGATTCACCCCGTCGAACAGCCTGCGGACGATCTTGAGGATGTACGTGTCGCCGAACACGACCGAGGTGTTGGACTGCTCGGCACCGAGCAGCCGAGCCGGACCGACGGGTTCCAGCGCTCGCTCCGGCACGAACCGGACGCCGTCGCGTTCCCCGCCCGCGGCGAGGAGCGCGAACAGGTGAGCCATCAGCTCCGGCTCACCGGTGGCGTCGACGGCGGGACCGGCGTCGAGCAGGACGATCGGGTCGTCGGCGTCCCGCCTGATCCCCACCGGCAACTGGTAGCGCCAGGGCTGCGCCTCTCCGGGCAGGCGAACGTCGATGACGGCGATGAACAGCCCCTGCCCGAGGTCGGCGACCTGCGTCACCTCGACGGCGTCGGGCGTTCGGCCCTTCGCCGAGAACCAGCGGCGTCCGGGCAGCCAGGTCGCGAGCGCGGCCGCCAGCCGGCGCCGATCCTCGGGCGTCACGGCTGCGCCTCCGCCTGCGTCAGAAACTCGGTGAGCAGCTCGTCCAGCCGATCCGGGGCCTCCGTCGCGATCCAATGGCCGACGCCGGGCAGCCGCTCGTACCGGAACTCGCCGTCGACGGCGTCGGCCGACGATGTCATCTGTGCCTCGGTCAGCGCCATGTCACGGTCGCCCCAGATTCCGAGCACGGGGCCGTGCACCGCGGGAAGCCGCATCCGGCGATCGTCGACGAACAGCTCCGGCGGGAAGTTCGCCCGATACCACTCCAGCGCCGCGGTGAACGCCCCCTCCCGGGACAGATCGGCGACCTGCCGCCGGCAATGCGCCTCGGCTTCCGGCGTCGTCGCACCGCCCCAGCCGAACTGCCGCCAATAGGCCCAGTCGTCGCGCGGGAAGGTCGCCTCGGCGACGCCCGGATAGCCGAAGAACAGCATGTACCAGGACCGCTGCCGTTGCCGCGGGTCGGTGAAGAAACCACGCGGATGGCCGACCGACAGCACGACGAGCCGCTCGACACGCTCCGGCACCGCCGCCGCGACGTTCCAGGCCAGCGACGCGCCCCAGTCGTGCCCGACGACGTGCGCCTTCTCGACGCCGAGCGCGTCGAGCAAGCCCGTGACGTCACCGACCAGCAGGTGCATCCGGTAGTTCTCGACACCTACGGGCTTGTCGCTGTCGCCGTAGCCGCGCAGGTCGGGTGCGATGACGCGGAAGCCCTGCGCGACGAGATGCGCGATCTGCCGCGACCACATCGACGCGCGGTCCGGGAAGCCGTGCAGGAGCAGCACGGCGGGCCCGCTCCCCTCGTCGATGACGCTCAACGACACTCCGCCGACGTCGACGGTGAACGGATCAGCCATGATCTCCTCCCGGTATCCGACGTCGTCGGCTACTTGTGCGGCCCGTGATCGCGGCCGCCGAGCATACGCATCTCGGTCGCCGTCTCGTCGGCGTCGAGACGTTGGACCATCGCGCGGACGATGTCGTCGTCGACCTGACCCGCGTTGCGGGCGGCGATGAGCGCGTCGCGCTGGCGTCGTACGACCTCACGCCTGACGAGCCCGATCTGATGCATGCGCCGTCGTTGCCGCTCTTCGCGT
This sequence comes from Mycobacteriaceae bacterium, assembly GCA_044222225.1. Classification (GTDB taxonomy): domain Bacteria; phylum Actinomycetota; class Actinomycetes; order Mycobacteriales; family Mycobacteriaceae; genus JBGANR01. Next base: position 123,623 of record JBGANR010000010.1, on the reverse strand, counting down.
TCCTCCACGCCCTCGGCCGCGTCGGCGTCGATACGGACCATGATCGTGCGGCGGACGGTATCGATGGCGCGGTTCAGACCGTCGCGGTCGACACCCGGCGGTGGCGACTCGACGATGTCCTCGAACGCCCGTTTGGCAGCCTGTTTGGAGATCCGCCGGGCGAGGCTGCGCTGCTGCTCGTCCCGCTGCTCACCGGCGGCGTCGGAGACGTCGAACTTCGCGATGAGGAACGGCAACGTGGCGCCCTGCACCAGAACGGTGGCCAGCGCCGCGACGAACGCGACGAACTGGATGACCGGCCGACCCGGGAACGGGGCGCCCGTCGACGTCACCAGCGGCACACCGGCGGCGGCGGCGAGCGTCACCACACCGCGCATGCCCGTCCACGAAAGCACGAGGTTGTGTTTCAGGTTGAGCGGCTCGGGCAGCTTGTAATGCGATATTCGCGACCACAATCGCTCGCTGCCCAGCTCGACCGGACGCAGTGCCAGCATGTATATCGGCCGGATCACGATGACGACGAGCGTGATGACCACCGCCCACAGGATCATCTCCCGCAGCTGCAGCCCCTCGTGCCGGACGTCCTCGATGACGAACTTGAGCTGCAGGCCCATGTAGGCGAAGACGAAGGTCTCGAGCAGCTGGTCGACCACGCCCCAGACCTCGCGCTCGCGCTGCCGCGTCGAGACCGAGAGGTCGGCGTAGCCCCAGCCCATCGAGAAGCCGGCGAAGACGACCGCCAGGACGCCCGAGGCGTGCAATTCCTCCGCCGCGAGGTACGCGGCGAACGGCAGGACGAGGCCGAGCACCGTCTCCATCGACGAGTCGCCGAGCCGCCGGCGGATCTTCTTGGCCACCGACGCGAGCACGACGCCGATGATGATGCCGACGACGGACGCGTACATGAAGTACAGGACGGGATCGGCGATGAGGGTGTCGGTGCCGACCACGGCCGCGACGCCGAGCGACATGACGGTGAGCGCCGCCGCGTCGTTGACGAGGCTCTCGCCCGTGAGGATCGACATCATCCGCTTCGGCAGGCCCAACCGACGGCCGACGGCCGTCGCCGTCACGGCGTCCGGCGGCGAGACGACGGCGCCGAGCACGATCGCCGCGGGCAGCGTCAGCGCCGGGACCAGCGCCTCGGCGACGAAGCCGACGACCAGCGCCGTCACGACGACGAGGCCGATGCCGAGCCCGAGGATCGCGACGATGTTGCGCATGAACGCCCGGAACGCGAAGGAGATCGCCGCCGAATACAGCAGTGGCGGCAGCACCACGAAGAGGATGATCTCCGGTTCGAGCTCCACGCGATCGAGGCCCGGCAGATACGAGGCCGCGCCACCGACGACGATGAGCAGCAGCGGCGCCTGCAGCCCGCGCCGATTGGCGATGCCGACGACGCCGATCGCCACCACCATGACCATGAGTAGTTGCCCGCCGTTCACGGTCAGATTCTCGCAGGTCCGCTGATCATCGACATGTGCCGGGTACCACCTCTCCGGCGAAAAGTGCTGCGAGCCACCGAGCCTCGTCCGCGACATCGCCGGTCGAACCGTGCTCGGCGGCGACCGGGTCGGCCTCGACCCGGGTGCCCTGATCGCAGGCCCGACGGATCGCCGCCGCCGTCCACTCCGGCTCGATGAGCGAATCCTCGGTGCCGTAGCGGACGAGCAGCGGGACCTCGAGGCGACGCTTCGGCAGCGCGAACTCCGTCAGCACCTCGCGCAGCGCGGTGACGGCGGCCTCGTCGCGATACGACGCCTCGTCGGGACCGACGCGGATGACGGCTCCCGCCTTGCGTTTGGCCGAACCGCTGCCGCAGCTGCGGAAGACATCCGCATCCTCGGCGTATCGGCCGCGGGCGTATCCGGTCGGATCGAAACCGGGGTGGACGGCGCCGATGCCGAACAGCAGGTTCGGCACCGCGAGCTTCTGCAACAGCGACAACCGGGTGTCGACGCCGTCGGCCGTGATGCCGGTGAGATCGGCGGCCGGAACGACGGTCGCCGCGCCGACCAGCCGCAACCCCGCGCCGTAGTCGGCAGCCGCCTCGGCCGCCGCCCACGCGGCGTGGCCGCCCTGCGAGATCCCGTAGGCGGCCCAGCGCGTCGACGCCCGCGGCTCGACGGCCCGCGCGGCACGGACGGCGTCGATCATGTTGAACGCCGCCGTCCGCGGTTCCAGATAGGGATGCGGCAGCGGCGTCGGATGGAAGTCGGCGCCCACGACGCCGAGCCCCTGGTAGTCGGTGGCCGCCACGACGAAGCCCCGTGCGACGAGCGGCGCGATCCACCGTCTGCTGGTCAGCAGGTCGGGCGGGACGTTCGACGGCCCGCAGTCGGGCAGGGTGCCCGTCGTGCCGTGGCCGAAGGCGACGATCGGCCAGCCGCCCGGCGGCGGCGCTCCCGACGGCACGGCGACGACCCCGGAGACCTCCGTGCCGAACGTGCCCGGCGTCGGCGACTCCGAGCCCTCCGGCACGTACCCCGCCGTCGACCTATAGACGACGCGCGTCACCGTCGCGCCCGCAACGACGCCCGCCATCGGCGCCGACGCGACGAGCCGGCCCCGCTCCCCCTCCGCCGGTGCGGCCGGCAACGGCGTGAGCGCCGTCGGCGAGCCTTGCGCGTCCCGCGTCCCCGAACCGCAGGCCACCGCCCCGAACGCCGTCACCGCCGCGACGACGAGTGCCGTGACGGCGCGCGCCGTCCTCCCCCGATGTCTCATGTCCCCATCATGGCCGAGGGGTCTGACATTTCCGGATACGCGCCGATCCGAGCGTCAGGCCCGCCGGCGCTCCAGGGCGTCGAACACCGTGGGCGCCACCCGGCGCAGGATCTCGACGAGGACGATGCCACCGGCGCCGAAGGCGAAGCCCGTCATCACCCGCACCGGGTCGCCGATGTCGAGGAAGAACGCCTCCTGGGCGAGCGGCGTGAGGAACAGCACGACGTAGAACAGCGCCGAGAAGCCGACGAGCAGCACCTTCCACCAGGTGTACGGACGCGCGACGAGCCCGAGCACCCACAGGGACGTCACGAGCAGCGTGATGAGCGCGGCCGTCGACGCCTGCGTCTGCGCCACGTTGAGATCGGCGGCGCCCTTGCCACCGAGGGCCGCACCCTCGCCGCCCGGATTGACCACGAGGAAGCAGGCGAAGGTCGCCAGGCCCACGCCGATGCCGGACGGCGTCGCGAGCCGCAGCACGCGGGCGACGAAGCCCCGCTGGGCGCGCTCGTTGTTCGGCGCCAGCGACATGACGAAGGCGGGCAGGCCGATGGTGAACCAGCCGACGATCGTCACGTGGATCGGCTGGAACGGGTACGAGATCGGCTGCGCGCCGAAGAGTTCCGCGCCCAGCCCTGTGATCCCGACGAGCCAGGCGAGCAGCACCGCGTAGACGGTCTTCGTCAGGAACAGGTTCGCGACCCGCTCGATGTTGCCGATGACGCGCCGCCCCTCGCCCACCACGTACGGCAGCGTCGCGAAGCGGTTGTCCAGCAGGACGATCTGCGCCACCGATCGGCTCGCCGAGCTGCCCGAGCCCATCGCGACGCCGATGTCGGCGTCCTTGAGCGCGAGCACGTCGTTGACGCCGTCGCCGGTCATCGCGACGGTGTCGCCGCGCGACTGCAGCGCCGCGACCATCGCGCGCTTCTGGTCCGGACGCACCCGGCCGAAGGTCACACCGTCGCCGACGACGTCGGCGAGCTCGCCCATGTCCGTCGGCAACGTGCGCGCGTCGACGGAGGACTGCGCGGAGCCGAGCCCGAGCGAGTGTGCGACGGCCCCGACCGACACGGCGTTGTCCCCCGAGATGACCTTGACGTCGACGCCCTGGGAGGCGAAGTAGTCCAGCGTCTCCTTGGCGTCCGGCCGTACCCGCTGCTCGAGGGCGACGAGCGCGCGCGGAACGACGTTTCCGGGCGCCGCGAGCCCGTCGTCGCCGTCCGTGTCGACCGGGACGTCGGTCGACGCGACGAGCAGCACGCGCAGCCCGTCCGAGCCGAGCTCGGTGGCGCGCCGGGCGCCGGCGGACGACGGGTCGAGCAGGACGTCGGCCGCGCCGAGGATCCAGTCGCCCCGGCCGGTCTCACCGTCGGTGAAGGACATGCCCGACCACTTCTTGGCCGATGTGAACGGCGCGATCGCCGACGTCCGCCAGTCGGGAGAGTCGGGATACGCCTCGGCGATCGCCTGCATGCTGGCGTTCGGCCGCGGATCGAGCGCCGCGAGCGCCGCGAGCGCACGCTCCACCTCCGGGCGGTCGTCGCCCGCACCGAGCACGTCGAGCTCCGACAGGCGCATGCCGTTCTCGGTGAGCGTGCCCGTCTTGTCGGCACACACGACGTTGACGCGGGCAAGCCCCTCGATCGCCGGCAGCTCCTGCACGAGGCAGTTGCGGCGGCCGAGCCGGACGACGCCGACGGCGAACGCGACGGACGTCATGAGGACGAGGCCCTCGGGGATCATCGGCACGAGCGCCGCGACCATGCCGAGGATCGCCTGCCGCACGTTCTGGCTGCTGACGACGAGCTGGTTGACGATCGTGAGGATGCCCGCCGGCACGAGCAGCCAGGTGATGACCTTGAGGATCGAGTTGATGCCGCTGCGCAGCTCGGAATCGACGAGCGTGAACTTGCTGGCCTCCTCGGCGAGCCGCGCGGCGTACGCGTCGGCGCCGACCTTGGTGGCGCGATAGCATCCCGAACCCGCGACGACGAAGCTGCCGGACAGGATCTCGTCGCCCGGCGCCTTCTCGATGGCGTCGGCCTCGCCCGTGAGCAGCGACTCGTCGACCTCGAGGGCCTCGCACTCGACCGAGACGCCGTCGACGACGATCTGATCGCCCGGCCCGATCTCGATGACGTCGTCGAGCACGACCTCCGCCTGGTCGATCGGGGCGGCGCGGCCGTCCCGGCGGACGATCGGCTTGGTACGGCCGACGATGGCCAGCGCGTCCAGCGTCCGCTTCGCGCGGATTTCCTGGATGATGCCGATGCCGGAGTTGAAGATGATGAGCAGCCCGAACGCGCCGTTGATGATCGACCCGGTGAACAGCACCATGATGAACAGCACGCCGAGCATGGCGTTGATGCGGGTGAAGACGTTGGCCCGGACGATGTCCCAGTTGGACCGGCCCGAGCGGTTGGGCAGCACGTTGGCCTGGCCCGCGGCGACGCGTTCGGCGACCTGCTGCGACGTCAGACCTACTGCGGCGTGCTCGTCGCGGGTGGCAGTCATGCGCGCGAGTCTAACGGCCGGTCCCGCCCGGATCGGCGGCCGTACGCACTGATCAGATCAGCCCGTAACCGATGTCCCGCGCGGCCCGGGCCAGCAGACTCCACGTGATCGGATGCGCCAGCGGCCGGGAGAACTCCGGCGCGGCAGGGACGGCGTCGACCGATCGGTGCCACAGCACGACGTTCGCCGCGCCGGTCATCGTCGACGACGCGTACAGACCGTCAAGCTCGAACCGATCGTGGATCGCCCGCGCCCACGACCGGCACACGGACCGAGGAGCCGTGACTAGGGCGAACGCCGCGCCGTTACGCAAGGCCCACGTACCGGTCAGATCAAGCAGCCGCAGCGGCCGAGTCGGACGCCATCCGACGAGATTCGGACTTCCGCTCGTCGTATCCACTACCCGGGCACGCTGGAACACCTCGGCCACCGCCGTCGCGATGTCGGTGGCGTTGTAGAGCACACCGGTGTCCGCGTGCAACGTCGGCGGGCCGTCGGGGTGCGGATCGAAACGCATCGACGACAGCGGGCCGAACCGCCGCGGCGACGACCAGGGGGCGACGTGCGGCCCGCTCGTTCGATGGATGCGCCACAGCGGATCGGTGAAGGACAGCACATCACCCGGATCGCAGGTCAGCCGTCCCGGCGGGCTCGCCGGGACTTTCGAGGACGTAGCCACGAGGTGGCCTCCTTATTCAGTTGTGTCAGCCGTCCCGGCGGGTCGCCGGGCCTTCAATCGCGCGTTCACCAGCGGCCGAGGTCCGCCAACATCGCCGCCACCGGAGCCGGATCCGCGCCGGACGCCAGATGCTCGACCGGCGACAGACCTGCAAGTTCCTCCTGGGGCGTCCGCATCAGCGCCGCGACCGCCGCCGGTGCGTGACGCGGCGGGATCGACGGCACGATCTCCGCGAGCCCGGGCAGCGGTGCGTCGTCGACGAATTGCCAGGACGGCACCCTGATCGTGCCGTCGATCGTGAACGACCACAGAGTCCGGCCCGTGATCCGCCGCGAGATTCGAGACCGATCGACGCGGAGCCGAGCCGCGGTTTCTTTCACCGACAACGAATCGGCGAGCGTCGCGCCGACGGTGCGGGCGGTCGCGAGGACTCTTTTCCCGTACTCGCGCTCGGCCTTCCATTCCGCGAGCACCGCCGCCGAAGAGCCGCCGCCGTGGTCCCGCAGGAATCGAAACTCCTGCTCGGTGACGGCCGCCGCGGCAGCCGACACGTCGTTGATTCCCGCCTCGAACGCTCCGAGCAGCTCCGCGCCGGTGATCCCGACGACATGATGCCGTTCCAGCACCTGGTCGAGCGCCCGCGCACCGGTCGCATCGCTTCGGCGATCACTCAGGACATCGCTCATAGCACACACTAACATGCCGATGCGCCTACGTGCGCCCGATCACGCGTCCCCCACCTCCCGCCACCACGGCACCGGCTCCGGCACCCCGGCCGCCGCGTCCCACGACCCGCCGGGGCGGGGCGTCAGCACCCCGACGCCGGCCGCCTGCGCGGCGGCCAGCAGCCGCTCGGCGGGCTCGCCCCAGGGATGCATCGCGAGGTTGAACGTGCCCCAGTGGATGGGCAGCAGCACGTCGCCGCCGCCGACGAGCCGGTGGATCTCCAGGGCCTCGTCGGGGTCGGCATGGATGTCGCGCCACATGTCGTTGTAGGCGCCGATCGGCAGCAGCGTCAGATCGAAGCGGCCGAACTCGGCGCCGATGTCGGCGAAGCGGCGGCTGAACCCGGTGTCGCCGCCGAAATACACGCGCCGCCCCTCGCGGGAGATCGCCCACGACGACCACAGAGTGAGATTGCGCGCCAGACCGCGTCCCGAGAAATGCCGCGCCGGACGGCACGCCAGCGTCACGCCCGCGACCTCGGCCTCCTCGGACCAGTCGAGCTCGACGATCCGGCCCGGATCGATCCCCCAGCTGCGCAGATGGGCGCCGACGCCGAGCGCCGTCACGAACATCGCCTTCGGCTGCCGCGCCGCGAGCCGGCTGACGCTGCCGACGTCGAGATGGTCGTAGTGGTCGTGCGAGATGAGGACGACGTCCACCGGCGGCAGTTCGTCGATCGTCACGGGCACCGGGTGCATCCGCGCCGGGCCGACGAGCCGGCTCGGGCTGGCGCGCAGCCCGAACACCGGGTCGGTGAGGACGCGCCGCCCGCCGATCTCCACCAGCACCGTCGCGTGGCCGAGCCAGGTGGCGGCGAGTTCGCGCGGCGTCGTCGGGAAGTCCGGCCGCTCCATCGGGATCGTCGACGCGGGCCGCCCGACGTCGCCGCGGCGCAGGATCGCGGTCGCGGCGCTGCGCTGCGAGCCCTCCGGCGTCGGCGGTAGATCGGCGCCCGGTGCGTCGAGGTTGCTGAAGACCCCTTCGTGGTTGTTCACCGAGCGGTAGGTGACGGCCCGGATCGCCTCTCTGCTCGCGCCGAGCGATCGGCGGGCGAGGGACGGTTCGGCGAGGACCTGGGAGAACGCAGCCATTCCGCCGACCCTACGCGGCAGCCCCGGAACGCTCTAGCGACCCCGGAACACCGGGGTCCGCTTCTCGGCGCGCGCCGCGCGGCCCTCGGCGACGTCCTCGGACCGCCACGCCCGCAGCAACGCGTCGACGTGGGCCTGCGGCGGCTCGTCGCGCGCGCCGTCCTCGTTGAGCACGAGCTTGGCGTGCGCCAGCGTCAGCGGCGCGAGCTGTGCGATCTCGGCGGCCCAGGTCTGCGCGGCGGCGAGATCGCCGAGCCGGTTGACGAAGCCGAGGTCGAGCGCGCGCTCGGCGGTGACCGATTCGACGCCCAGCAGGATACCGCGCGCCGTCCCGCCGCCGACGAACGTCGCGAGCCGGCGGATCGTCCACGAGTCGACGGCCACCCCGATCTTGGCCGCCGGGATGCCGAAGAACGCCGCCGGCGCCGCCACCCGCAGGTCGGCGATCATCGCGAGCTGCAGCCCGGCGCCGAGTGCGGGCCCGTTGACCGCCGCGATGATCGGCACGGGCACCGACTCGATGTCGCGCAGCACGTCGACGAGCGTGTCGAGGAAGCCCGGATCGTAGACGGGCCCGGAGAGGTCGGCACCGGCGCAGAACACGGGCCCGCGCCCGGTCAGCACGATCGCCCGTGCACCCCCGTCGACGGCCTCGGTCACCGCGTTCCGCAGCTCCTCGAGGACGGCCGGATCCAGGGCGTTGCGCCGCTCCGGACGCGCGAGAGCGATGGTGACGACGTCACCGTCGCGACTGGACTCGATCACGGGCGGGCTCCTGACACGGGCGGTAACGGGAATCCGAGTCACGGTAGCAAGGCCCGCACCACCCCACACATCGGCGGATCTCGCCGGTGACGACGTCCGGCCACACGCCCCCGGACCAGCGGCTCGCGCCGACACGCGGCCGATCTGGCAGCATCCGAACAAGAAGAAGACGACGAAGTGGAGTTCGTATGACGACCTCATCCCCACCGGCTGGCGCGCTCACCGTGTCCGGCCTGAGCAAACGATTCGGCGAGATCACCGCCGTCGACGACCTGTCCTTCGCCGTCCTCCCGGGCGAGATCTTCGGTTTCGTCGGCTCCAACGGAGCCGGCAAGTCGACGACGATGCGGATCGTCCTCGGGGTCCTGGCCGCCGACGCCGGCGAGGTGTCACTCGACGGCCGCCCCGTCGACGCCGACGTGCGGCGCCGGATCGGCTACATGCCCGAGGAACGCGGCCTCTACCCCAAGATGAAGGTCGGCGAACAGCTGATCTACCTCGCCCGACTGCACGGGATGAGCGCGACGGACGCGACCGAACGGGCCCGCTACTGGACCGAACGGCTCGGCGTCGAGGAGCGTTTCGGCGACGACGTCGCAGCCCTCTCGCTCGGCAACCAGCAGCGCGTGCAGCTCGCCGCCGCGCTCGTCCACGACCCCGACGTGCTCGTGCTCGACGAGCCGTTCTCCGGCCTCGACCCCGTGGCCGTCGACGTCATGAGCGAGGTGCTCGTCGGCAAGGCCACCGAGGGCGTGCCGGTCATCTTCTCCAGCCATCAGCTCGACCTCGTGCAGCGCCTCTGCCATACCGTCGGGATCATCGCGCACGGCCGCATGCGCGCGCTCGGCACCGTCGACGACCTGCGGCGACGCGGCGGCGTCCGGCTCGAGATCGACGCGCCGGGCGCGCCCGCGGGCTGGGCCGACGGCCTACCCGGCGTCGCCTCGGCCGACTACGGACCGACCACGACGCTGCTCGTCGACCCGGGCCTCGACGACCAACTGGTGCTGACCACGGCCCTCGCGACGGGCCCCGTCCATCGCTTCACCACCAACACGCCCGAACTGACCGAGCTGTTCCGAGAGGTGGTCACGGCCGCATGAGCACGAACCGACTCGACAAGACCCCAGAGCCCGGGCACCACAGCCCCCAGACACCGGCCGGCGCCTGGACGTCGATCCGGCTCATCGCGGGGCGCGAGATCTCCACCCGCGTCAAGACGAAGTCGTTCGTCATCTCGACGATCATCACGCTCGTCGTCATCGTCGGCGGCGGCATCGGGCTCAAGATCTTCACCGGTGGCGACGACGGACCCGAGACGGTCAGCGTCGCGACACAGGGCGTCGGCGCCGCCGAGAAGCAGGCCATCGCGGCGACCGGAGAAGCGATCGGCGTCGTCATCGAATTCGACGACGTGGCGAACGCCGACACCGCCCGGCTCCGCGTCGACGACGAGGACGTCGAAGCCGCGCTCCTCGCCGGGCCGCAGGGCTACACGCTGCTCAGCAAGGACGCCGTCGCGGCGAACGTGGAGGCGGCGATCCGCGGCGGCCTGTCGACGGTCGCCGTGCAGGCGGCGCTCGCCAAGGCGGGCGTCGACCCGGCCGCCGTGACGCGTCAGGGATCGGTCGCCCTCGAACGCACCGAACCCGACGACCCGGCCCTCGGCCAGCGGATCATCATGGTCATCATCGGGCTCTTCCTCATGATGTCGGTGATCATGGGCGGCGGCATGATGGTCGCGGTCGGCGTCGTCGAGGAGAAGACGTCGCGGATCGTCGAGATCCTGCTCGCCACCGTCAAGCCCGCCCACCTGCTGTGGGGCAAGATCCTCGGCATCGGCGTGCTGTCCTTCGCCCAGACGATCCTGCTCGGCGTGACGGCGTTCGCGACGGGCATGGCGACGGGGCTGCTCACCATCCCCGATCTGGCGTTGACGATGGCCGGGGTGTCGCTGCTGTGGATGCTCGTCGGCTTCCTCTTCTTCGCGACGCTCTACGCCGCCACCGGGGCGATGGTGTCCCGGCAGGAGGAGATCAACGGCGCGGCCTGGCCGCTGATGATCCTCGTCATGGGCGTCCTATACGCCTCGGTGTTCGGCATGCAGGCGCCGGACAGCACGATCATGCGGGTGCTGGCCTGGGTGCCGCCGTTCTCGTCGTCGGTCGTGCCGATGCGCGTCGCGACCGGGCACGCGTCGGCCGTCGAGATCTGGGGCTCGTTCGCGCTCATGTCCGCTGTCTGCGCGGTGGCGGTGTGGGCGTCGGGCGGCATCTACCGGCGCACGGTGATGCGCACCGGCTCCCGGGTGGCGTGGAAGGACGCCCTCGGCATGAGCCGCAGGTAACTTGGCGCCCATGCCCCGGATCCTCGTCGTCGACGACGACGCCGACGTCCTCTCCTCCCTCGAACGCGGGCTGCGGCTGGCCGGGTTCGACGTCGTCACCGCCACCGGCGGCACGGACGCGCTGCGCGTCCTGCGCGGCGGCAACGGCGGCGACCCGCACGCCGCCGACGCCTCGACCCGCCCCGACGCCGTCGTCCTCGACGTCACCATGCCCGATCTCGACGGCGTCAGCGTCGTCGCGGCGCTGCGCGCGCTCGGCGACGAGATCCCCGTGTGCGTCCTCTCCGCCCGCGCGTCCGTCGACGATCGCATCAACGGCCTCGAGGCGGGGGCCGACGACTACCTGACCAAACCCTTCGACCTCGGCGAACTCATCGCCCGGGTGCGCGCCATGCTGCGCCGCCACCGGCCGGCCCCGGCGAACGGCCCCGTCACCCGTGTCGGCTATCTGGAGTTCGATCCCGCGAGCCGCATCGTCCGGGCGTCGGGCGAGGAGATCGAGCTGACGCGCCGCGAGTTCGAGCTGCTCGAGGTGCTCGTGTCCGAGGCCGGAATCGTCCTCACCCGCGCCCAGTTGCTCGACCGGGTGTGGGGCTACGACTTCCCCGCCGACACCAACGTCGTCGACGTCTTCGTCGGCTACCTGCGCCGCAAGCTCGAAGCCGGCGGGCGGGGCCGTCTCATCCACACCGTGCGGGGCGTCGGCTTCGTGTTGCGGCCGTGACCAGCCGTCGCTCCCCGTCGCTGCGCACCCGTGTCGTCGTCGCGGCGACCCTCGTGACGACGCTCGTGGTGGTCGTCATCAGCGGCCTGCTGTGGCGCGGCGCGCACGTCGAGGGCTACAAGACGATCGACGGGCGGCTCGCCATCGCGGTCGCGACCGCCGTGCCGACCGCCAACGTCGGCACCAACCCGTCCGCCGGCGGCGAGGTCATCTCGACGCTGCGCATCGGCGCCGGGCTCACCCAGAACTCGTCCGACGTCGAGATCCCCCGCCTCGATCCGGGGATCACCGAGTTGCTGCTGCACGGCGTCCGCTACCGCATCCAGACGGCGAGCATCGGCGACATCGGCATCGGCAACCCGCCGCTACTCTACTCGGTGGGCATCGACATCGCCGACACCGAGCGGGTGATCGCCGCCCAACGGCAGCTCATCGTGGTCGGCGGGCTCTTGGCGATCGGGGCCGCGGCCCTGCTGTCCTGGCTGTTCGCGACGCTCGCGCTGCGTCCGCTGCGCCGGCTGTCGGTGACGACGGCCGGCCTCGACGGCGCCGCGGGCAGCGCCGAACTGCGCGCGATCCACGGGGCGCGCGAGGCCGAGGAGATCGCCGCCGCGATCGACGGCCTGCTCGGCCGCGTCGAGGACGCCCGTCGCCGCACCGAGGAGGCTCTGGAGACCAGCCGCGACTTCGCGTCCGTCGCCGGTCACGAGCTGCGGACGCCGCTCACCGCGATGCGCACCGACCTCGAGGTCCTCGCGACGATGAACCCGCCGGAGGCCGACCGCGCCGAGATCCTCGCCGACGTCCGCCGCGCGCACAGCCGCGTCCTGGACACCCTCGCCTCCCTCGAGGCGCTCGCCCAGGGCGAGCTGCAGGGCACCGGCCGGGAGCTCGACGACGTCGCCGATCTGGCCGACCGCGTCGTCACCGAGTCGGCGCGGCTGCACCCGGACGTCGAGATCGTCCAGGTCACCGACGAACCGGCGATCGCCCCGGTCCTGGCCTCGGGCGTGCGGATGGCGATCGGCAACGCGGTGACCAACGCCGTCCGGCACGGCCGGGCGACACGCGTCGAGGTCGCCGTGCGGACGCGCCCCGACCCGGACGATCCCGCGATCATCGTCACCGTCGACGACGACGGCGTCGGCATCCCGGAGGCCGACCGGGCACGGTTGTTCGAGCGCTTCGCCCGCGGCGGCTCACAGGCGAGCGGCTCCGGCCTCGGCCTGACGCTCATCGCCCAGCAGGCAGCGCTCCACGGCGGCTCCGCCACCCTCACCGACAGCCCCCTCGGCGGCACCCGCCTCACGCTGCGCCTCCGCGCGGCGCCGCAGGACTGAAGCGGGTGGGAGGGGTGTCCCGCCGGGCCGCCCCTCCCACCGCACACCTGAGCCCGAAAACCGAAAAGCCCCGTCCGATTCCGGACGGGCCTTGACGGTCGACGCGTCAGCGCACCGACACCAGATCGATGACGAAGATGAGCGTGCGCCCGGACAGCCGATGGCCGCCGCCGGCCGGCCCGTAGGCGTCGGCGGGCGGGCAGATCAGCCGGCGGCGACCGCCGGCCCGCATCCCGGGGATGCCGTCCTGCCACCCCTTGATGAGTCCGTTGAGCGGGAACGTCGCCGTCTGCCCACGCCCCCAGGACGAGTCGAACTCGTCGCCGGTCTCGTAGTCGACGCCGACGTAGTGCACCTCGACGACGCCGCCGGGCACCGCCTCGGCGCCCTCTCCGACGACGACGTCCTCGACGACGAGGGTGGTGGGCGCGGGGCCTTCCGGGAATTCGATCTCAGGCTTGGTCATGTGTTCCTTAGCGTTGTGGGTGATTCACCACGCGAGCTCCGACGTGTGGATCAGCTGCGTTCGTCGAGCGCCACGAAGTCGCGCTCGGTGTATCCGGTGTAGATCTGACGGGGGCGCCCGATCTTCGTCGACGGATCGCTGTGCATCTCACGCCAGTGCGCGATCCAGCCGGGCAGCCGGCCGAGCGCGAACAGCGCGGTGAACATGTTGGGCGGGAAGCCCATCGCCTTGTAGATGACGCCGGTGTAGAAGTCGACGTTCGGGTAGAGCTTGCGCTCGATGAAGTAGTCGTCCGAAAGGGCGACCTCCTCGAGACGCTTGGCGATGTCGAGCAGCGGATCGTCGACACCGAGCTTGGCCAGGATCGTGTCGGCGGTCTTCTTGACGATCGCCGCGCGCGGATCGTAGTTCTTGTAGACGCGGTGGCCGAAGCCCATCAGCTTGACCCCGGCCTCCTTGTTCTTGACCCTGGTCATGAAGGCGTCGGTGTCGCCGCCGGCGGCGTGGATATCCGAAAGCATCTCCAGCACCGCCTGATTGGCGCCGCCGTGCAGCGGCCCCCACAGCGCGTTGATGCCGCCGGAGATCGAGGTGAAGAGATTGGCCTGCGACGAACCGACCAGCCGAACCGTCGACGTCGAACAGTTCTGCTCGTGGTCGGCGTGCAGGATGAGCAGCATGTCGAGGGCCTTGGCCACCTCGGGATCGACCTCGTAGGGCTCGGCGGGGAAGCCGAACGTCATCCGCAGGAAGTTCTCGACGAGGCTCAGCGAGTTGTCCGGGTAGAGGAACGGCTGGCCCAGCGACTTCTTGTACGCGTACGCGGCGATGGTCGGCAGCTTGGCGAGCAGCCGGATCGTCGCGAGGTCGATCTGCTCGTTGTCGTGCGGATCGAGCGAATCCGGGTAGTAGGCCGACAGCGCGTTGACCGTCGAGCTGAGTACCGGCATCGGATGCGCGTTGCGCGGGAAGCCGTCGAAGAAGCGCTTGAGGTCCTCGTGCAGCAGGGTGTGCCGCTGGATCTTGTTGGTGAACGTCTCGCGCTGGTCGGCCGTCGGCAGCTCACCGTAGATGAGCAGATAGCTGACCTCGAGGAAGGACGAGTGCTCGGCCAGCTGATCGATCGGATATCCGCGGTAACGAAGGATGCCCTTGTCGCCGTCGATGAAGGTGATCGCCGACTTCGTCGACGCGGTGTTGACGAAACCGCCGTCGAAGGTGGTCAGCCCCGTCTGCGCCAGCAGCTTGCCGAGCGCGAAGCCGTCGTTTCCATCGGTGGCCTTGACGATCGGGAGGTCGAGCGAACCCCCGGGATAGGTCAGCGTGACGTTGTCAGCGCTGGGGGTTGTGGCGTTTTCGGACACGCGGCGTCCTCCCGAATCATCGTGCGGATCAGATCCTTGACCCGCATCCTCACAGAACTCGTTTCCCGAACTGCTTGCGGATCAACCTAGCGGTCGGCGAGTTCCTCCGCCCACGGAGGGTTGGCACCCGCGCGGGAGACGGTGATGGCCGCGGCGCGCGCCGCGTAGGCCAATGCCTCGCTCCAACCGTTGGGATCGAGACTGCGCAGTTCATCCGAGGACAGCAGCTCATGCGCCTCGAACCAGGCCAGCAACGAGCCGTGGATCGTGTCGCCCGCGCCGATCGTGTCGACCACCTGGACGCCGGTCGGCGTCGGCACGACGGTCTCGAAGTTGGCGGTCTGCACGCCGAGGCCCTTGGCCCCGCGCGTCGTCACGATGGCGCCGGCGCCGGCCTTCAGCCAATCCTCCGGACCGCTGCCGTGCGTTCCCCGGGCCAGCCACTCCAGGTCGTCGTCGGACGCCTTGACGACGTCGGCGATGGCGGCGAGCTCGGCGATCCGCTTCCGGTAGGCGCCGCGGTCCTTGATCACCGCGGGTCGCACGTTGGGGTCGAGGAACACGATGCGCCCGGCGGCCCGCGCCTGCTCGGCCAGCTCCTGGTAGGTCGACGCCCCCGGCTCGGTGACCAGCGACAGCGTGCCGAAGCTGAACACCTTCGCGTCCGGCAGTTCCGGCGGGACCGACACCAGCCGATCGGCCGTTCCCTTCAGATAGAACGTGTACGACGCCGCACCGTCGTCGGCCAAGGTCGCCATCGCCATGGACGTCGGCTCCTTGCCCCGCTGCACGGCGGTCACGTCGACCCCCGCCGCGAGAAGCGTCGCCAGGATCCGTTCACCGAAACGGTCTCGCGAGACGCGGGAATAGAACCCGACGTCGGCGCCCTGCCGTCCGGCCGCGATGGCCGTGTTGTAGGGACCGCCGCCGAGTGTGCCGGACAACGACATGTCGTCGCCGACGACGACGTCGACGAGTGCTTCACCACATACCAGTATCGTGCTCATGACTGGATTGATACACGTCCGGCCGGGGCTGCGGGCGCGTTCGCGCGACCTCACCGCATGTTCTCGGACGGTTGTCCACGACGCCGCCCCGGACGTGGGCGCGAGGTTCTCAGCGCCGCACCCGGTACCGGACGAACGCCGGCAGCGCCACGACGCACACCGCCATTCCGATGACGACGAGCAGGCCGCCGCCCGCCGCCGCGACCGCGGTGCCGACGACCACCGCCGCACCGCCGTGCGCGACGTCCGCGATGCGCGGACCGCCCGCCACGACGACGATGAACACCCCCTGCAGCCGGCCGCGCACCTCCTCGGTGGCCGACTCCTGCAGCATCGACATGCGGAACGCCGCGGACGCGACGTCGGCGGCACCGCCGACCATGAGCAGCCCGACGGCGACCGGCAGCCACGGCAACGGTGTGGCGTCCGCGAGCCCGACGGCGACGCCGAAGCCCGCGATCGCCGCGCCCCACAGCGTGATGCACACGATGACCGCGAGCCCCTGCCGTTCGACGCGGGAGACCCAGCCCGAGAACACGCCGCCGACGACGGCACCGGCCGCGATGGCCGCCGAGAGCAGCGCGAACGCCATGCCGCCGCCGGCCGGGTCGCCGAAGCTGCGCTCGGCCATCTCGGGGAACAGCGCCCGCGGCATGCCGAAGACCATCGCGATGATGTCGACGAGGAAGGACGCCAGCACGACGGGATGTCCGCGCAGGTACGCGAGACCGTCGAGCACGCTGCGCAGCCCGGGCGGCGGCGCCGCGCCCGACGGCGGCAGTGGCGGCAACCGGAGCACCGCCCACAGCGTCGCGCCGAGGCTCAGCGTGTCGAGCAGATAGAGCCACGAGTAGCCGAGCACCGGGATGAGCGCGCCGCCGAGCAGCGGGCCGCCGATGGCGCCGAACTGCATCAGCGTCATGTTGAGCGAGTTCGCGGCCGGCAGCAGCTCCCCCGGCAACAGCGCGGGCAGGATCGCCGAGCGCGTCGGCTGGTTGACGGCGAAGAACGCCTGCTGCGCGGCGAACAGCCCGAGCATCACCCAGACGTCGTTCATGCCGCTCGCCGCGTGCGCCCACAGCAGGCCGGTGGTGAGGACGAGGCCGCCGGTCGTCACGAGCAGGACGGTGCGCCGGTCGTGCGCGTCGGAGATCGCCCCGCCCCAGAGCCCGAAGACGACGAGCGGCACGAGCCCGAAGACGCCCGTCAGACCGACATAGGCCGAGCTGCCCGTGATGTGGTAGATCTGCGCCGGCACCGCGACGACCGTGAGCTGCGCGCCGATGACGGTGACGATGTTCGCCGTCCACAGCCGGCGGAAGTGATCGTCGCGCAGTGGCCGTGTGTCGGCGAAGACCTCGCGGATGCCCATCAGCGCGGCACGTGGCGAACGCCGGGCGGCAGCGCTCGCGCGGACGCCGCCGGATGCGCGGGGGTCACGGTGCGAGCCGGCGCACGACCACCGCACCGCCGGAATGCGTGACCCGCACCCGGTTGTGCAGCCGGTCGGCCCGGCCCTGCCAGAACTCGACGACCTCGGCCGCGATCCGGTAGCCGCCCCAGCCGGGCGGAACCGGGACGTCCCGGCCCGCGAACTCGGCGTCGACGGCCGCGACGGCCCGCTCCAGTT
This sequence comes from Mycobacteriaceae bacterium, assembly GCA_044222225.1. Lineage (GTDB taxonomy): Bacteria > Actinomycetota > Actinomycetes > Mycobacteriales > Mycobacteriaceae > JBGANR01. The sequence continues at coordinate 106,237 of JBGANR010000010.1, read as the reverse complement.
CGGCCCGGTCGGCAACCGGCCGCGACTGCGCCGACGCGTACGCCGAGAGCTGCGAGCCGCGGGGCCGGGAGGACCAGTAGGCGTAGGTCTCCTCGGCGGCGACGCGCGTCACGCCGCCCCGGACGTGCACCTGCCGTTCGAGCGCGATCCACGGAAAGGTGACGGCCGCGACCGGATGCACCGCGAGCGCCCGCCCCTTGTCCGAGTCGTAGTTGGTGAAGAAGACGACGCCGCGCTCATCGGCGCCCTTGCATAGGACGGTGCGCGTCGCCGGGCAGCCGTCGGCGTCGACGGTGCCGAGCACCATCGCGTTCGGCTCGGGGATGCGGGCCGCGACGGCCTCGGCGAGCCAGCGCCGGAAGAGCGGGAGCCAGCCGTCGGCCAGCCACACCGGGTCGAGATGCGCGGCGACGCCGTCGGCGCCGGCCGTCGACGGATCGGCTTGCGCGGGCCGCGCGTTCCCGTAGCCGACACGCATGGCGGCCAGGTCCGGAAAGTCGTCGTTCACGCCCGCGAACGCTACTCCCCTGGTAGGAGCTGTGACCTGCGCCATGTCTACCCTGGGGTAACAGTCGGCGCCACGATCTGACGCCGCACGGCCTCGAAGGAGTGGCATGTCGCACAACGCTGTCCCCGCTGATTTCGTCGAAGGGCTGGAGGGCGTCACCGCCTTCACCACCCGGATCGCCGAGCCCGACAAGGACGGCGGCAATCTCCGCTTCCGGGGCGTCGACATCGAGGACCTCGTCGAGAACCACGTGACCTTCGGCGACGTCTGGGGACTGCTCGTCGACGGTTGCTTCGGCCACGGCCTGCCACCGGCCGAGCCCTTCCCGCTGCCCGTGCACACCGGCGACGTCCGCGTCGACGTCCAGGCCGCGCTCGCCATGCTCGCGCCGATCTGGGGCTACAAGCCGCTGCTCGACATCGACGACGCCACGGCCCGCGACAACCTGGCCCGGGCGTCCGTCATGGCGCTGAGCTACGTCGCCCAGTCGGCGCGCGGCATCGGGCAGCCGGCCGTCCCGCAGGCGCGGGTCGACCAGTGCGAGTCGATCACCGAGCGGTTCATGACGCGCTGGCAGGGCGACCCCGACCCGGCGCACGTCCGCGCCATCGACGCCTACTGGGTGAGCGCGTCGGAGCACGGCATGAACGCGTCGACGTTCACGGCGCGGGTCATCGCGTCGACCGGCGCCGACGTCGCGGCCTGCCTCTCCGGCGCGATCGGCGCGATGAGCGGACCGCTGCACGGCGGCGCCCCCGCACGGGTGTTGCCGATGATCACCGAGACCGAGCGCACCGGCGACCCGCGCGGGCTGGTCAAGGGCATCCTCGACCGCGGCGAGAAGCTCATGGGCTTCGGCCACCGCGTCTACCGGGCCGAGGATCCGCGGGCTCGGCTGCTGCGCCGTACCGCCGCCGAGCTGGACGTGCCGCGCTACGAGGCGGCCGCCGCGCTGGAGCAGGCGGCTCTCGCCGAGCTGCGGGAGCGGCGTCCGGACCGCCCCATCGAGACGAACGTCGAGTTCTGGGCCGCGGTGATGCTCGACTTCGCCCAGGTCCCGGCGCACATGATGCCCGCGATGTTCACCTGCGGACGCACCGCCGGCTGGTGCGCGCACATCCTGGAGCAGAAGCGGCTCGGCAAGCTCGTCCGGCCGGCGGCCATCTACACGGGCCCGGCGCCGCGGCGTCCGGAGGACGTCGAGGGCTGGGACCGCGTCATCCGGCCCTGAGCGGCGAACCCGGTTCTCGTCCGCACACCCGCCCGGTGCGATATCGTGCCGGTGATGCCCTTTCCGGGGTGCGCCGATATCGGGGGTGGTCGTGACGCGCGTCAGGAAGTCCGTCGTCTCACTGGGGGTGGCGCTCGCCGCGGCGGGCGGTCTGCTCGTCGCACCGGGCACCGCCGCCGCGGCGCCGAGCTGGGGTCCGTGTCCCCAGCTCTTCGGCGCCTCCCGGGAGACCGTCTGCACGACGATCACCGTGCCCGCCGACTATGCGAATCCGGGCGGCCGGAAGATCGACGTCCTCGTCTCCAAGCTGCCGGCGACGGGGCCCAAACGCGGCGTCCTCGTCGGCAACCCCGGCGGCCCGAGCGGCGACGGCGTCTCGATGTTCACCCAGCTGCCCATGCCCGCGGCCGTCCGGGCGCAGTACGACCTCGTCGCCGTCCAGCCGCGCGGGCTGCCGGGAGCCGGAGCGCTGGACTGCACGGAACGGTTCGTCATAGGCGCGGAGCTGCGTGCCGCCTGCGAACGGACGCTGCCCGGCTACGCGGCGACCATCACGACGGCGAACACGGCCCGCGACGTCGAATCCGCCCGCAAGGCGCTCGGCCTCGGGGATCGCCTCAACCTCTACGGCCTCTCCTACGGCACGACCCTGTTCTCCACCTACGCGACGATGTACCCGCAGCACGTCGACCGCCTGATCCTCGACTCGGCCGTCGATCCGGAGATGCTGTGGAACGACCTGCTCGCCGCGCAGACCCCGCACTACAAGAAGCGGGTCAACGCCATGTTCGCGTGGATCGCGGCCAACGATCGCGTCTTCCACCTGGGCACGACGCCGCTGGCGGTCTACCGGAAGTGGTCGGCGCGCGTCGAGCAGGAGGCCGGCGTCCCGCCGTCGCTCGCCGCGCCGCCCGCCCGCGTCGGCGACGTGCCGCCCGGGCTGCGCGCGATCGCCCGGCAGTACGTCGACGCCGTGAACCTCACCGCCGACGCCCGCGCCCGCCTCGAGAACGCGGTGGCGACCGTCGCCACGGGCAGAATCCAGGCCACGTCGTCGCTCTACGCCGTGACGCGCCAGGTGGCACCGCATCGCAACGCCTGGTACGCCGTCGCCGAGCTGATCATCACGCCGCAGTCGCCGCCCCCGCCGACCGCCGAACTGCAGCGCGCCTTCCGCATCGCGGGGCAGATGCAGAACACGGTGCTGTGCAACGAGAACCGCGTCGCGCCCGATCCGCTGCTCCTGCCGGCCGCGACGATCTCGGAGCTGCTCGGCGACGCCTTCGAGGCACCCGGGCTCTCGTACAAGTCTGGTGCCGCCTGCGCCGGCGTGCCGTCACGTCCGCTCCCGATGCCCGCGAACCGCGGCCTGCCGGTCCGGCCGCTGCTCATCAACAGCCTCGGCGACCCGCAGACGCCGTACGCGGGCGCCAAGGTCCTGGCTCGGCTGATGAACGCACACGTCATCACCGTCGGCGGCGGCGACCACGGCCAGGCCTTCCGCGGCAACGCCCCGCTCGACGCGGCGATCGTCGAGTACCTCGCGACCGGCCGGACATCGGTGACGTCCGTCCCCGAGGCCCCGATCCCGGCGCCGCGAGGTTGACGGTCGCTCGTCGTCCAAGGTGATGCGCGGACGTCCAAGCGCATGGCCTTGGACGACGAGACATCACTGTGGACGACGAGGCGTCACCTCGTCACCGCACCCGCCGAACCGGTCATGCCGCCGCCCGCCCCGGCAGCCAGCCGAAAGGCTCGAGACGTGGCCGATAAACTAAGTGCCCATGACGATCACCATCCCTTCTGACCTGCTGCCCGCCGACGGACGGTTCGGCTGCGGTCCGTCGAAGGTGCGCCCCGAGCAGTTGCAGTCCCTCGTCGACGCCGGCGCTTCGGTGTTCGGCACCAGCCACCGCCAGGCGCCGGTCAAGAACGTCGTCGGACGCATCCGCGAGGGCCTCGGCTCGCTGTTCTCGCTGCCCGAGGGCTACGAGGTCGTGCTCGGCAACGGCGGCACCACGGCGTTCTGGGACGCGGCCGCGTTCGGGCTCATCCGGGAGAAGTCGCTGCACCTGACGTACGGCGAGTTCTCGTCGAAGTTCGCCTCGGTGGCCAAGAAGGCGCCGTTCCTCGGCGACCCCATCGTCATCTCGACCGAGCCCGGCACCGCGCCCGCCCCGACGTCGGATCCGTCGGTGGACCTCATCGGCTGGGCGCACAACGAGACCTCGACGGGCGTCGCCGTCCCCGTGACGCGCCCGGCGGGCAGCGAGAACGCACTCATCGCCATCGACGCGACGTCCGGCGCCGGCGGCCTGCCGGTGAACATGGCCGACGCCGACGTCTATTATTTCGCGCCGCAGAAGTGCTTCGCGGCGGACGGCGGACTGTGGCTGGCGATCATGAGCCCGGCCGCCCTGGAACGCGTCGCCGAGATCGGCGCGTCGGACCGCTGGGTGCCCGAGTTCCTGTCGCTGCCGACGGCCGTCGACAACAGCGCGAAGAACCAGACCTACAACACGCCGGCGGTCGCGACGCTGCTGCTGCTCGCCGACCAGATCGACTGGCTGAACGGCAACGGCGGGCTCGATTGGGCCACCGCCCGCACGGCGGACTCGAGCTCGCGGCTGTACGCCTGGGCCGAGGCGTCGGAGTTCGCGACGCCGTTCGTCGCCGACCCGGCGCACCGCAGCCAGGTGGTCGGCACCATCGACTTCGCCGATTCGGTGGACGCCGCCGCCGTCGCCAAGACGCTGCGCGCGAACGGCGTCGTCGACACCGAGCCGTACCGCAAGCTCGGCCGCAACCAGCTGCGCGTCGGCATGTTTCCGGCGATCGAACCCGACGACGTCACGGCGCTCACGGCTTGCATCGATCACGTCGTGGCAGCGCTGTGACCTCGGCGGCGCGCGTCCGGGGCACGCGCGCCGCCGGTCCGGGCCGTGCGTGTTGTCTGCGCAGTGGCGACCGAGCGCGCTACGGTGGTTCGCGCAGCGGCGATGAGGAGGTCGGATCATGCGGGAACTCCGCGTCGTCGGTCTGAACTCCGACGCGAAGCACGTCATCTGCGAGGACGCGGCGACGAGCGAGAAGTTCACCATCCCCGTCGACGAGCGCCTGCTGGCCGCAGCGCGCGGCGACCTGTCACGGCTCGGCCAGATCCAGCTCGACGCCGAACCACAGCTGCGGCCGCGGGAGATCCAGTCCCGTATCCGCGCCGGCGCGACCGTCGCCGAGGTGGCGGCCGCCGCGGGCGTCTCCGAATCGCGGGTCGAGCGCTTCGCTCATCCGGTGCTCCTCGAGCGATCCCGCGCCGCCGAGCTCGCCGGTAAGGCCCACGTCGTGCGCAGCGACGGGCCGTCCCTGGAGAGCCTGTCGGAGATCGTCGACGGCGCCCTGCGCGCTCGCGGCTTCGACCCCGCCGACGCCGAATGGGACTCCTTCCGCGCCGCCGACGGCCGATGGGTCGTCACCATCACCTTCCGCCGGGGCTCCGACAGCCACACCGCCCGTTGGCGATTCACCCCCGGCGCGCACGGCGGCGTCGTCGATCCCGTCGACGACCTCTCCTGGGACATCCAGAATCTCGACCTCGACAAGCCGTTCACGACGATCGCCCCCGTAGCTCGCATGCGGGCGGTTCCGACGCGCGTCGAACCCGACGCCGCGGAGCGCGAGGCCCGGCGCTCGGCGGGACGTCACCTGCTCTCCCCGCCTGCCGAGGAGGTGACGTTCGACGCCGACGCGTTGACGTCCGCCCAGCGGGCCGGGCGCATGCGGGGGCCGCGACCCGTCGAACCGGTCGTGCGACCGGAGCCCGAGGACGTCGTCGAGGACGACCCCGTGTCGCGGGCCGGCGCCGGGTCGCCGACCGAGAGTGAGGCCGGGTCGCCGACCGAGGCCGTATCGGCGCCCGACGAGACGGTGCCCGACGTCGAGACCGAGCCGGGTGAGCTCCGCGAGGACGAGCCGGAGGACGCGGCGTCATCGGACGAGGCCCCGACCGTCGACGACCCGGACGAGCCCGACGACGAACCGAGCCCGGACCCGGCGCCGAATCGAGCGGCCCGACGGGCCGCCGCACGCAACAAGACCAACGCCGGGAAGGGTCGGGGCAAGCCCGCGATGCCGTCCTGGGAGGACGTCCTGCTCGGTGTGCGCAGCGGGGGCGATCAGTAGCGTCCGCGGCACGGGCTCCGACCTGGCGGCCGGGGGCCGTCGGCGGATGCGCTAGGTTTCGTATCACCTGTCCCATAGATATCAGGGGGTTTTGTGGCGGCCAAGGTGTCGACGCTGTGGTTCGCGCGCCGTCCGCGCGACGTGCGTGGGCTCGTTCTCGACTCCGCCGCGACCGAATCCCTCGCGACGGCGTTCCATTCCGAGCCGTTGCCGCCCGCCCATCCGGCCACGGTGGCCGACACCGCGGCGCTCATCCCGGGCGATCTGCTCGTCGGCGTCTACGGCGATCTCGCGTTCGTCGCGACCACCGAGTTGCAGACGCACTCGCCCGCGAGCACCGATGAGCACTGGCTGCAGACGGTTCCCGCCGCCGAGGTGTATCTGCTCTCGACGGATCCGGACGCGGGCATCGGGGCGTTCGCCATCTGGGTCGACGGCAAGCTGCGCCGCGCGTTCGCCGGCGACCCCGTGACGATCCTCGAGGACGTCGGCGTCCCCGAGCCGTTCGAGGGCCCCTTCTGGGCCGGTGAGCGGCCGCTCGTCTACGCGCCCGGCGCCGTCGCCGACGCGCAGGACCTGCCGTTCCACCCGCAGGAACTCGCCGAGGACTCCTTCCGCGCGTGGCTCGGCTTCCGCTTCACGCGTCCGTTCGCGGCGGACGACGTCGACCCGGCGACGATCCCGGCGGTGCTCTACACCCACAATCCGCCGCCGGAGCGCCCGAGTGCGCCGTCGGTCGAGGTGGACGGCGACGAGTCCGGCGACCCTGCCGCCGAGGCCGGCGACGCGGAGGCGTCGGACACCGGCGAGGTCGTCGGCGGCTCACCGGCCGGCGACTCCGAGGCCGCGTCCGCCGACGCCGGTACGCCAACCGCCGATGCCGCCCCTATCGCGGAGCCGACACCCGCCGATGCGACCGAGCCGACGCCGTCGACCGAGGAGCCGCAGCGCGTCGGCTCACGGCTCGCGCGCTGGTTCGGCTTCACGCCGAAGTAGCCGTCAGGTGAAGGCGGCGATCGTCATCACCACGACGACGACCAGCCCCGCGAGCGCCCCGGCGGCGACACCGCCGACGATCCAGCACAACACCGGACGCCGCCGCGCCGCCCAGCAGGCGGGCGCGCTGCCGGCGATGGCGAAGAGTACGACGCCCAGCGCGAACCAGCGGTTGAGCACCGACAACGTGCCGTAGAACGCGATGAGCAGCGCCGCGAGATAGACGGCCGACGCCGTCGCGACCATCGATCCCAGCCACCACGGCGGCGCCGCGCCGTAGCGCGTCCGCGGAAACGCCGCGCCCAGCCCGCCGAGCCTGCGGACCCACACCGGTCTCATCCTCATCTGCCCAGCTCGTAGAAGGCGATGGCAGCGGCTGTCGCGACGTTGAGCGAGTCCGTCCCGGGCGCCATCGGGATCGCAGCGCGGACGTCGCAGGCGGACATCGCGGCGTGCGTCAGACCCGGCCCTTCGGCGCCGACGAGCAACGCGACGCGGGGGCGGTCCGGGGCCGGCGGCCCCGCGAGCGCAACGGCGAGCGGAACGGCGTCCGGGGCCGGCGTCAGCGCGGCGAGCCGGAAACCCTGCTCACGCAGGACGTCGAGACCGCGCGGCCAATCGGGCAGGTGCGCGAACGGAACGCGTAGCGCGTGCCCCATCGACACCCGCACCGAGCGGCGATAGAGCGGGTCGGCGCAGCCGCGGCCGAAGACCACGGCGTCGACGCCCAGTCCGGCCGCGTTGCGGAAGATCGACCCGATGTTCTCGTGATCGTTGACGCCCTCGAGAACGATGAGCGAGCGCGCGCCGCGGGCCACGACCGACGCGTCGAGGGGCTCCGGACGCCGGGCCGCCGCGAGCACGCCGCGATTGAGATGGAAGCCGATGGCCTCCGCCATGACCTCGGCCGACGCCAGCAGGAACGGCACCGTGCCCGGAGTGCCGGGCGGGACGGGGCACAGGACATCGGCGAGCTCGTCGAACCGCCGTTGCACACCGAGCAACGCGATCGGCGCGAACCTCGACTGCACCATCCGCCGCACGACGATCGTCCCTTCGGCGATCACCAACGCCTTGCCGTCGACGCGATCCGGCCGCCGGTCGACCGAGTTGAGGTCGCGGAACGGGTCGAGCCGGGCGTCCGAAGGATCGTCGATCACCACGGGCGCCACCGCTAGACGGCCGTCGACCGCCGCGGAATCGAGGCGGGCGCCGCCGGCGTCATGATCGTCTGGGGCTGGGGCTGCGTCGAACACGCCATGAGTCTGCCCGAGACACTTCGCGTACTGACCGGTACCTGTCCCGGAGAGGACGCACGCGGCGTATATGGCAGCGAACGACCTGTGAGGGACAGACTTCGCCGCGCCCCCTGCCCAGGCCGGGTTCGCCGTTCTGTCAGGCTGGACTCGTGACGTCGAACCCGCTCCCTTTGCAGCTGCGCGCGCCCGCCGACGCCGATTGGCCGCAGGTCGCGCTGCAGGACGCCCGCGCGTTCGGGCTGCCCGAGCCGATGACCGGCGAGGAGCTGGCGCGGCTGCGGGCGGGTATCGCCGACGCCGATGCGATTCTCGCCGAGGACGTCAGCCGTCCGGAGCATCCGCTGCCCGTGGGTTTTGCGGGCTACTACCGGCTGCGGCTGTCGGTGCCCGCCGCGCCCGGGGCGGCGCCACGGGTGGTCGACGCGCCCGGGCTCTCCTGGGTGTCGGTGGCCGCGACGCACAAGCGACGCGGCGTCCTGCGCCGGCTCCTCACCGATCTGGCGACGCGCTGGCGGGCCGAGGGCGCACCCGTCGCGATCCTCACCGCGAGCGAGGCGACGATCTACGAGCGCTTCGGCTTCGGCCCCGCGACCTACGAGCAGCGGGTCGAGGTGACGGCCGGCTCCGAGCTGCGGACGCCGCCGGGGGCCGATGTCGCGGTTCGTTTCGCCGGCGCCGCCGAGGCCGCAGAAGTCCTCCCCGACCTGCACGAACGGTACGTCCGGACGCATCCCGGGACCGTCGGCCGCAGCCCCGGGCTCTGGGCGGCTCACCTCGCCGATCCGCCGACGCGCCGCGACGGCGGATCGGTGCGGCACTACCTGCTGCACGCCGACGGCTACGCGAGCTATCGCAGCGCAGCGCCGGCCGAGAAGCACGTCATCGCCGTGGACGACGTCTTCGGCATCACTCCCGCCGCGCGTCTGGAGCTGTGGCGGGCACTGCTCGCCCTCGATCTGCACGACGCCGTCGTCGCGCAGCTCGCACCGGGTGATCCGCTCCCCCGCGCACTCGTCGACCAGCGCGCCGCGCGCGTCACCGGCCAACGCGATTCACTCTGGCTACGCATTCTCGACGTCCCCGCGGCGCTCACCGCCCGCGGCTACCGTCGGGATATCGACGTGGTGCTCGGCGTCGACGATCCGACGGGCATGACGACCGGTCACTGGCGACTGCGCTCGGCCGCCGGCGTCGTGAGCTGCGAGCCGACACGTTTCGCCGCGGACGTCGAGCTCACCGCAGGGGTACTCGGCAGCCTCTACCTGGGCGGACACCGCGCCACCGAGTTCGCCGACGCCGGCCGGCTGCGCGCGGCGGCCGATGTCCTGGAGACGCTGGACGTCGCCTTCTCGACGCCCCGGGCGCCTTATGCGGGAACCTTCTTCTGACGCGAAGGTTCGTCCGGGTACGCGAGTTCCTCGTCATCGCGATCGGCCACCGGCGCGACATCTACCGCCCGATGACCGCCGCCGCGCGCTACGTGAAGAGCTGCTCGATCGGGTACTTGAGGAAATAGAGCACGAACAGCACCGTCACGCCGTACAGCAGCGGATGCACCGTCCGTCCGCGGCCGCCGGTCACCGCGAGCAGGACGTAGCTGATGAAGCCGAGCCCGATGCCGTTGGCGATCGAATAGGTGAACGGCATGCCGATGATCGTCAGGAACGCGGGCAGCGCGATGCGGAAGTCCGTGAAGTCGATCTCACGCACCTGGCCGATCATGAGCGCGCCCACCACGACGAGCGCCGGCGCGGCCGCCTCCAACGGCACGACGCGGTAGAGCGGCGTGAAGAACATCGCGATGAGGAACAGCACCCCGGTGACGACGTTCGCCAGGCCCGTCCGCGCACCCTCGGCGATGCCGGCCGCCGATTCGACGAACACGGTGTTCGACGACGCCGACCCGGCACCGCCCGCGACGGCACCGACGCCCTCGACGACCAGCGCTTTTCCGATGCCCGGCAGGTTGCCGTCGGCGTCGGCCATCCCCGACTCCTTGCCGAGACCGGTCATCGTGCCCATGGCGTCGAAGAAGTTGCTGAGCAGCAGCGCGAATACGAAGATGCAGGCCGAGAGCACGCCGACGCGCGTGAACGCCCCGAACAGACTGACGTCGCCCACGAGCGAGAGATCCGGCGCGCCGCCCAGCGAGGACGGCCAGGTCGGGATGTTGAGGCTCCAGCCCTTCGGGTCCGCGATCGACGGCCCGAGCCCCGCGACGCGCTGCACGCCGATCGCCAGGAGCGTCGTCGCCACGATGCCGATGAGCAGGCCGCCACGCACCTTCTTGACCACGAGCGCGCCCATGAGCACCACGCCGATCGCGAAGACCGCCACCGGCCACGACGCGATCGAGTTGTCGATGCCGAGAGCCACCGGGACCGTCGTCCCGGCCTCGTCGGGGATGCGCTTGACGAAGCCGGCGTCGACGAAGCCGATGAACGCGATGAAGCAGCCGATACCCGCGGCGATCGCCGCCTTGAGCTCGACGGGGATCGCGTCGAAGACGGCCTTGCGGAAGCCGGACGCGGCGAGCGCCACGATGATGACGCCCTCGATGACGATGAGGCCCATCGCTTCCGGCCACGTCATCTTCGGCGCGAGACTCACCGCGAGCAGCGAATTGACGCCCAGGCCGGTCGCGAACGCGAACGGATAGTTGGCGACGATCCCGAAGACGATCGACATGACGCCGGCGACGAGGGCTGTCACCGCCGCCACCTGATCGACCGGTAGTACGTTTCCCAGGACGTCGGCGTTGCGCGAATCGCCGACGACACCGCCGATGATGATCGGATTGAGCACGACGATGTACGCCATCGTCACGAACGTGACGAGCCCGCCCCGCACCTCACGGGCCACCGTCGACTGTCGCTCGGAGATCTTGAAGTAGCCGTCGACGAGCGTCCTCATACCGTCCCCCTGGTCTCGCACGACCCGGCGGCCGCCCCGCCGCCGGCGACGGCGTCTCGGAGCCGGCCGCGCGGGGCGGACGGAGAGGTGGCCGTCGACCGGGACACTACTGTGGCCCTGTGACAGTTCCGTCCGACGACCCCCTTGCGATCCCCGCGCTGCCGCGGCGCTGGACCGCGCCGGAACCCGTCATCGTCGTCGGCATGCTGGGTTGGCTGCTCGCGACCGCGATCGTCTACGGCACCGGGAGCGACTGGACGCTCGCCCGCTCGGTCTGCCCCGTGGGCTTCGGCGTCGGGCTCGTCGGCACCGCGATCGTCGCCGTGCAGAAACTCGCCGTCCGACGCGGCCGCAAAGGCGCCCAGCAGGGTCTCGACGGCTGAAACACACGCTTCCGGCGACCGGCCGGTGCCACTCGAGCACCGAGACCGCTACGTTGTCCTCAATCCGCCCACTCGGCGGAGGTATCGCCGGAAACCCCAGGAGTCGCCATGCGTAACTTCCAGAAGACCTCCGCCGTCGCGATCGGCGCCTTCGCTCTCGTCGGCGCCCTGAGCGCCTGCGGGGGCGGCGATTCGGGCGTCAAGGCCGGCGCCGACGCGACCGTCACCGTCGACGGCAAGGCCCTCGAGCTCGACTCGAAGACGGTCGCCTGCACCGAGACCGACGGCCAGGTCGCCATCGCCGTCGGCGCGCAGGACGCGAAGTCCGGCGTCGGCGCGATCCTCTCGACCGGCGATTCGCCCACCGTGAACAGCGTCGCTCTCGGCAGCGTCAACGGCGTCTCGTTGGCTTGGGTGAAGGGACTGCCGGGCACCCAGCCCACGGCCAAGAAGGACGGCAAAACCTACACGATCACCGGCGAGGCGCAGGGCGTCGACATCAGCAAGCCGCTGGAGGCCCCTGTGACGAAGTCGTTCGAGATCAAGGCGACCTGCCCGTAGCCCTCAGCGGGACGCGACATACGACTCGACGCCGTCGATGAGCCGGTCGACGTCGGAGTCGTCGTTGTACGGCGCCAGGCCGACACGCACTCCGCCCGCCGAGCCGAGTCCCAGGGACTCGGCGGCGCGGTGCGCGTAGAAGCTGCCGGCCGGCGCGTTGACGGATCGCTCGGCCAGGTGCGTGGCGAGCGCGGCGGGGTCGTCGAGGGCGAGCAGCAGCGTCGGCGTCCGACGGCGAGCGCGGGACAGGACGCGGACGCCCGGCCACGCCGCCGCCGCGTCCTCGATCCGGCCGCGCAACGCGTGCTCATGGGCGGTCACCAGGTCGGCCGACGCTCGCAGCAACTCGCGACGCGAACCGTCGCCGCCGGCGAACGAGGCAAGGAAGTCGATCGCGGCCGTCGTCCCGGCCATCAGCTCGTAGGGCAGCGTGCCGAGCTCGAATCGCTCCGGCGTCCGGTCCGGTGACGGGGTGAGCTTGTCCGGCGTCAGCCGGTCGAGCAGGTCGGCGCGGCCGGTGACGACGCCGCAGTGCGGCCCGAGGAACTTGTACGGCGAGCAGGCGAAGAAGTCGGCGCCGAGCGCCGGGACGTCGACGAAGGCGTGCGCGGCATAGTGGACGCCGTCGACGTAGAGCAATGCACCGACGTCGTGCACCCGATCGGCGATCGCCGCGATGTCCGGCATCGTCCCCAGCAGGTTCGACGCCGCGGTGACGGCCACGAGCCGCGTCCGCTCGGTGAGCAGGCCCGCGACCGCCTCGACCGGCAGTTCGGCCGTCTCCGGATCGAACTCGGCCCAGCGGACCGTCACACCCCGCCGCTCGGCGGCCAGCTCCCACGGCCGGACGTTCGCGTCGTGGTCGAGGCGGGTGAGGACGATCTCGTCGCCCTCCCGCCAATCGGCGGCGATCGCCCGCGACAGGTCGAAGGTCAGGGCCGTCGTCGACCGGCCGAAGACGACCGTGCCGGCGTCGACGCCCAGCAGGTCGCCGACCGCCCGGCGGCATTCGGCGACGATCGACTCGGCGTTGCGTTCGGCGACCGTCGACGTCCCGCGGTTGGCCAGCGGCGCCGTCAGCGCCGCTCCGATCGCCGCCGCGACGACGTCCGGGGTCTGTGTGCCGCCGGGCGCGTCGAAATGCGCGGCGCCGTACGCCAGTGCCGGCACTCGTTCCCGGATGCCGGCCACGTCCAGCACGGTCCGCACTGCAATGGTCATCGCCTCACCTCTCGTCGACGTCCCGAACCTGCTCCATCCCCCACGGTGGGACGCCCGCGCCCTCGGTGAGATGGACGACGCCGCGCTCGTCGCGCCACCACGGCACCGGAAGTCGTCGGTCACCCGCGTCGACGACGAGTTCCGGGTGGACGACGACCGGCCCCGGCGGCACCGGCAGCCCCGCCGCGACCGCGGCGCGTACGAGGGCCGGCTCGTCGGACCAGCGGCTCGCCCGCCCCGTCGACACGATGTGGACGGCCGATTCCTCCGATGCGCACGGCACGTCGAGGACGTCGGCGAGCGCCGACGCCGTCCGCGCACCGCCGGTGAGCCCCTGTCCCGCGGACGCGGCGACGGCCCGTTCCGGCTCGATCGCCTCCGCGAACCACGGGCGGTCGATCACCACGGCGTCCTTCCGGTCGACGGCCGTCCCCGCCAGAGTCCGGACGCGCCGCGGCGGCGCGAGCGCGTCGAGGTCGAGCCGTCCCGCACGATAGGCGTCCGCAAGCGCGGCGTGGGCGGCGAGGGCCGCCCCGGGAGTCACGGCGACATCCGGATCGCCGAGCCGTTCGAGCAGGTGGGCGGCCGTCTCCGCGTCGTCGACGACGCCGTCGGCGAGGAGCGCGCCGAGCGCCTCCGCGGACACGCCGATGTCGGGCAGCGGGTCGAAGAGCCCCGCGAGATCGGACGCGTCGGGGTCTCGCAACAGCCGCAGTGGCGTCGCCTCGGCCGAACCGCCGGGGTCGAGCACGGCGTGTCGTCGCAGCCACCACGCCGTGTGGCCGTCGCGATCGGCCAGCAGGGGCGCGGTCTCGACGCCGGCCGCGAGCATCGCCAGCGCGGCGGGCCACCGGGCGGGGTCGACGAGGTCGAGGTCGCGCACGGCGACCAGCCGATCCGGCGGCTCGGCGAGCCCCGCCCACCAGGCGTCCTCATCGTCGAGGTCGTGATCGGGGCCGGTCGGCAGAGCGTCGTGCACGACCGCGAAATCGTGTGCGACGCCGATGACGCCCAGCGCCTCGGCGCCGAACTCGTCGAGCCAGGCCGGGTCGACGAGGCCGAACGGCACGTCGTCGGCGACGACCCCGGCCAGCGGCGAGCCCGGGACGATGAGCTCGTCGGCGTCGGCGAGCTCGCCGTCGACGTCCGGCACGGGAAGCCGGCCGAGCCGGTCGCCGAGCGACGCCCCCGGCGCGCGGCGGGCGAGGACCAGCACCTCGCGGGTGAGGTCGATGTCGACACCGCCGAAGGACGATTCCGCAAGCTCCATCTCGTGGACGAGCTCGACGAGCGCGGGATGGGTCAGCGCATCGTACGCGGAGAGCGACTCGGCGCCGAGACGCGTCAGCAACGGGTCGACCGCGTCGGGATGGACCACCGGCAGCCAGGACGGCGCCGCCGATCCCGCGCCGTCGAGCACGAACGTGCCCCGCGCGCCGATTCGTCGGCCACCGCGCGCGAGCGGCACCGGCAGCGCGCCGAACACGTCGGCGGCGTCGGGCCCCGGGACGAGGGCGGCGAGCTCGCCGTAGAGACGTCCCCACCAGGCCGGATCGGCGTCGGTGGAGGCCAGCTCGTCGGCGAGACCACTGGGCGTCAACTCGGTGACGCCGAGCGCCGCGAGTCGGCGCCGCGAGCCGGGACCGGATAGTTCCGGCACGACGAGGTCGCCGATCCTGTCCGCGAGCAGCGTCGCCAGTGCCGGCGACAGGTCCCGGACGAGGCGTGCCCGCGACGGGACGAGCAGGACGTGCTCCGCCGGGTCGCCGCCGGGCAGCCAGCGGCGGCCGGCGAGTTCGGTGAGCACGCGACCGCGCAGCTCGGCGTCCACCGGCCCGGCGCCGAGCCCGGGCTCCGGCAGCAGCGCCACCCCGAACTCGACCACGGCGTCCGCGTAGTCACGGGCCAGCGGCGCCACCTCGGTGCCGGGAAAGAGCTCGCGCCTGTCCGGGGTCGTCGGCAGCCGGGTGACGACGATCGCGGGCAGGCTCAGCGGCACGGCCGACGGGGTCGGCGCGTACAGCACGGCGGCCTCCGGCGCGGCCACGATCCGGCCCCGTTCGTCGAGTTCGGCGAAGACGTCCGCCGACGCGCCCGGCCATCTGCGGAACCGCCGCTCACCTGCGACGACGTCAGGCTCGCCAGTCACTATGACGACGAGCTCCGCCGCCCGCTCCACCCTCTCGAACCGGGTCGCACCGATCGTGATCCGGCCCACCGCGGGCAACCCGAGTAGCAGCGGTACCGCCACGCCGGCGTCGAGCAGGGTCGCCACGTCGACGCCGGCCGTGAGCCGCAGGACGACCTCCGTCGCGAATCCCGCTCTCGGCGGCTCCGCCGATTCGAACGGCAGCCGCAGCAGCGGCACGTCGCCCGGTGCGACCACGACGCCGCGTTCCGCGAGCGCGTCGGCCGTCCGTGCCCGCGAGAACAGCACCGAGCCGCTCGTCGACCGCACCTCGACCTCGTCGGCGACGGCCGCCACGGCGGCGAAACCCACACCGAACCGGCCGACCCGATCGCCGGATCCCGGTTCACCCGCACGTACCTTCTCCGACGCCCGCAACGACGCCAGCGAGACGACACCGGCCGCCGTCAGCGGAGCGCCGGTATTGGCGACGTGCAGCGTGCCGTCCCCCGGCGCGTCGGCGACGACGCTGCCCGTCGCCCCGTCGAGGACCGCCGCGTCGGCGGCGTTCTGGACGAGTTCGACGAGCAGCCGGTCGCGATAACCCACCTCGGCGAGCTCCCGCTCGGCCGCGGTGTCCTCGATGAGACGCGTCGGCGACGCCGTCCACGCGTCGAGCGCGGCGGCCCGCAGCCGCGCGAGCCCGAACGGATCGGTCACCGTGCGGTCGCCGGGCCGCTGCCCGACGCATCGGGGCGCACCCCGGCGCCGAGCGTCGACCCGCCGCTCATCTAGGCCGTGCCGACGATCTCGACGGCGCCGTCGTCGAACGCCGTGTACGGGTTGCGTTCGTGGGGCGCCGGCGTCGTCACGTCGGAGTGCGCGCCGCAGCCGTAGTCGACGCTGACGACGTGCCCATCGGCCGCGTATTCGTTGGTGCAGACGCCGAACGCCGCGCCGAGCTCGCCGCGGACCGGCAGATAGAAGCCGCATCCGCCGCACGTGTGGGCCGCCGCCTGCGCCATCGCGGTGTCCGGACCGTAGTCGGAGAGCTGCCAGCGAGTGGCCGCCAGACGCCGACCCTCGCGGCTGAGCTGACGGCGCCGCCCGAAGCCCAGTTCGGCGGGCACCACGACCTCGTCCGGCTCCGTCGTCGCCACGCCCGCCGGTGCCCGGCGCCCGGCGCGTGCCTCACCGGCGTCCACCTGTCCCGGCACGAGCCGCGGATCGTCCTCGGGCGCCGCGATGAGGTCACCCGGATTGAGATCGCCGGGCCGGATCCGCTCGGCCCACGGCACCCATTCCGGAGCCGTCAGCGCGCCGGGACCGGGGAGGAGCGTCACTTCACTGACCGTCGGCTCACCCTCGGGCGCCGACGCGAGCACGACGCACCAGCACCAGCCCCGATAACCGGCCAGCTCCGCCCGGAAGTAATGCGAGGCGGCGGCCTCGTCCTCCGCGACGGCGTCGACGTACTCACCGATCGCGTCGTCCCCCGCGTCGGCGGCGACCGCGGCGCGGGCGACGTCGACGGCGGCGAGCAACCGGGCCGTGTCGGACACGTCGGCGTCGCCGGGGATCACGGCAGGGGGGCTCGGATGCTCGGAACTCACGTGATCAGTGTGCCCCACACCTCCGACATCGGGGGACGTGTCCCGCCGCGCCGCGGCCGCATGTGGTTCCTGTCGGACCCATGGGGAACAATCGGACGTGTGAACCGCGCCGAGCCTCCTCACCCCTCCGGCGGTCCGCGCGGCCCGCGACAAGGCGGTGAACCGCCCGTGCCACACCGGCGTCCCGGCGTTCCTCCCGGCGGACGCCCCGGCCCCGATCCCTACGGTCCCCGACCGTCGGGCGACGCCGCTCGCCACCCGGGTCTCGACAACTATCCGACGCCGGAGACGCCGGTGGGGCGTCCCCGCCGGCCCCGACCGCCGACCGGGCAGCGTCCGCAGCCGCCCCGGGGGACGGCGCCGCACGTCACGCCGACGCCGCCGCGTCCGGCCCCACGCCCGGAGCAGAACCTCCCGTCGGCCGACCGCGACATCCCCCCGCCCCGGGCGACTCCGTCGTACAACCCGCATCTGGACTCCATCGACGCGACCGACACCGACCGCGCGCGGCGCCGCGCGGACGAGGACCGCGAACGCCGGATGCCGAAGAAGCTGACGGTGACGCGCGTCGCGGCGATGCGCAGCCGGGAGCTGACGCAGAAGGGCGTCCGGGCGTTCAACCGCGCGGCGGCCGCCGACGGCGCCGACCGCTCCGGCCTCGAAGCGCTCACCTACCCGACGATCCTCAACTTCGCACTCGACGCGATGATGTCGGTCGCCCTCGCCAACACACTGTTCTTCGCCGCCGCGCAGGGCGAGTCGAAGAGCAAGGTGGCGCTGTACCTGCTCATCAACATCGCGCCGTTCGCCGTCATCGCCCCGCTCATCGGACCGCTGCTCGACCGGCTGCAGCGCGGCCGTCGGGTCGCGATGGCGACGACGTTCGGGGTCCGCGCGCTGCTGGCGCTCGTCATCATCTCGTACAGCTTCGTCAACGCCGACGGGTTGATCGACTATCAGCCGTGGGCGCTCTATCCGTGCGCCTTGGGCATGCTCGTGATGTCCAAATCGTTCGGCGTCCTCAAATCGGCGGTGACGCCGCGCGTCGTGCCGCCCGCCATCGACCTCGTGCGCGTCAATTCCCGATTGACGACGTTCGGCCTCGTCTTCGGCTACGGCGTCGGCGGCGGCATCGCGGCGATCTTCGACGTCGGCCTCGGCCGGCTCTTCGAGCTCCCCGGCGCGCTCATCCTGCTCGTCGTCGTCGCACTCGTCGGCGTGTGGCTGTGCATGCGCATCCCGTCCTGGGTCGAGGTGACCGAGGGCGAGGTGCCGACGACCCTCACCTATCACGGCGAGCCCGCGGCCGACGGCGACCGCCCGTGGGCGTACTCCGCGGTCGAAGGAGAAGAGGAACACACCGCCCGCGGTCTCGGCATCGCGGCGGCGATGCGCCAGCCGCTCGGCCGCTCCGTTCTCACGGGATTGTGGGGCAACGGCACCATCCGTATCTTCACCGGCTTCCTCACCCTGTTCGTCGCGTTCTACGCCAAGGCCCAGGCGCACCTGGAGCCCTGGCAACAGCTCGCGATCATCGGCGGCATCGGCGCGGCGGCCGGCGTCGGCACCTTCCTCGGCAACGCCGCCGGCACCCGGATGAAGCTCGGGCACACCGCCCGCATCAACGTCATCTGCACCGCGGTGTGCACCGTCGGTGCCGTCGGCGCGGCTCTGCTCGGCAACATCCTCGTCGCCGGCATCGCCACCTTCGTCGCCTCCGCCGCATCCGCGGTCGGCAAGGTCTGTCTCGACGCGTCGATCCAGAACGACCTGCCCGAGGAATCGCGGGCGTCGGCGTTCGGCCGCAGTGAGACGGTGCTGCAGCTGACCTGGGTGCTCGGTGCGGCGCTGGGCGTCCTGCTCTGGCACGACCGGGGTCTCGGCCTGCCGTTCGCGATCGTCTCGGCGCTGCTGGTCATCGGCCTCGTCCAGACGGCCCTGACGCTCCGCGGCGCCACCCTGGTCCCGGGCTTCGGCGGCAAGCGCCCCGAGGTGTCGATGCCGTCGGGAATCATCCGGCGCGACGGGCAGCCCGGATAGGTCGCGGAGGCGCTCCTCTAGGCTGTGCCCCGTGGCGCTGCGCTCCGGAGAAAAGAAGTTCGTCCTCGTCGCCGCGGCGACTCTCATCGTCGTCGGAGCCGTCGTCGGCGCCCTGTTGGCGGTGCTGACGCCCCGCGACGCCGCTCCGGAGAGCCACATCCAGGTGACGACGGCCGCCGGCATGCAGCGCGTCGCGCCGAGCGCCGACTGTGGCCTGCGCTTCGAGCGCTGCACCGCCGCGGCGCAGATCGAGATCGGCGATCCGGCGCGCGTCCCCGTGCATCCCGGCGGAACGCTGTGGCTCTCGGTGCCCAAGCTCGTCTACGAGGCGCCCTGGACGCTGATCGTGCAGTACCAGAACGCGGACGGCACGTTCGAGATGCCCGAGGAGCGGACGTTCCGGCCCCGCACGTCGTTCACGGTGCTGCTGCACTCGACGAACGAACGCCGGCTGTCGACGATCGAGATCCACACCCCGGCCGCCATCGACTTCGGCGGCCGGTTCGGCGTCGACAAACTGTGGCACCTCAACGCACTGCCCGACGAGTTCCTGCCTGCGGTCTGACGCCCGACTTCGACACCCGAGCGGCGAAGTCGACAGCTATGGGCGCACCCGTGGTGATAGTCGCCGCGTCGGCCCGCTGAGCAACAGGTACTGGTCAGTCAAGTTCAGGGCCGTCGCCGTAGGCGGCGACTACCGCACCAACAACGGCCTCATTCGCGGCATTGCCGCAATATGCGAAACCGGCAATAGCATAACGAAACCGTTACACTATTGCCGGTCTATATCGGCGAACTCTCCCGATGCGCGCTCAGTTCTCCAGCTCGGCAGCCACGGCCCTCACGACGTCCGCGATCTGCCGGCTCGTCTTGCGGTCCGGGTAGCGGCCCTTCCGCAGATCGGGCTGCACCTTGGCCTCGAGCAGCGTGACCAGGTCGGCGATCATGCCGTGCAGCTCGTCGGGCGTGTGCTTCTTCTGCACCACCGGACGCTGCCGCGGGGCCGCCTTCGCGACGCTCGGCGCCGGCTCGAGGATCGTGACGGTGAGCGCCTGCGGCCCGCGTCGTCCGGCGGCCATGCCGAATTCGACGCGCTGACCGGGCTTCAGCGTCGTGGTGCCCTCGGGCAGCGCCGACGCCCGGACGTGCACGTCCTCACCGTCGTCCTGCGAGAGGAACCCGAAGCCCTTGCTCGCGTCGTACCACTTCACCTTGCCGGTCGGCACCTGCGTCACCTTCTCGTCTCTGCCCGATTCCGCCGGGCCTGATCGCCGCTGTGGCAGCGGGCGATCATCAAAAAGACGTCCCGCTCGTGCGGGACGTCACGCGTCGACGATTCTAGCGGCGAACGCAGCCGGAAAGCACGCCGTATTCGCGAGCCGCGCAGGACACACCGCACGCGCCCGCGACACGCCGCCTACGCACCCGACACACCGCACCTCCTCATGGCAACGGCGCCGACACCGGCACATTCAGCCAGCTCGGCGCGTTCGGGTCGACGACCACCGACTGCGGACGCAGCCTCGACGCCGCCAGCGTCGGCCCCACCGGAACGCCTTTCGGCGCGTTGAAGGCGTAGACGTCCACCCGCAGCCGATAGCCGGGCGGCAGCGTCGCCTGCGTCGCCGTCATCGGGATGTCGACGGCCACCGTCTGCCCCGGCTTCACCGGCCGCACGCGATCGACGTCCAGCGCGAGCCGGGTGTCGGTGAGGTCGCCGTTCGGCCCCCGCCCACTGCCGGCCTGATCGACCTCCCGCAGCGACACGACGACCTGTCCGGCCGACACCACCGTCGACTGCCCGTTCGGTGCCACGGCGTTGACCGTCGCGGCCCAGTATCCGTCGGTCTGCCGGGAATCCGATTCCGCAAGCTCCATCGGCGCCGCGAGCCGCTGGTTGAGGTGCAGGGTCATCGGTCCGCTGATCCGCGTCGCCGCCTTCACGGCCGGCGTCGTGAAGCTGAGCGCACCGGTCTCGGCGACCCGCGAATCGCGGCCGCAGGCGTCGAACACGGCCACGATGCCGATCGACGATTGCGCCGCGTCGCGCGAGCACAGCGTCGAGATGCCCGGCGAGACGGTGCGCACCGCCGGACGGGTCGGCGGCGTCGACGAGAGCGAGCCGTCGGCGACGACCGGTGTGCCGTGACTCCGGCTCGCCGCGCCGGTGAGGTACTGCCGCTGATAGGTGTGGCCCGGGTACGGGAACGTCTGCCCATGGGTCCATTCGCGCGTCGGCTGCGACTGGACGGTGGCCGGCGACCAGCTGTCGATGCCGTTGTCGACGCCCTTGAGCCACTTGTCGAACCACGCGCGCTGCAGCACGTCGAGCCGCGGCGGCTGCCCCGGTCGGCCGAAGTTAGAGCCGAAGGTCAGGTGATAGCCGTCGTTCATGACGAGTTTCTTCTGCGCGTCGGGCAGCCGAAGCCGCTGCAGCATCCGCCACTCGGAGTTGGTGAAGAGGTCATTGAACGCGCCGATGGTGAACGTCGGCACCTCGATCCGGGCGACGTCCGTCTCCATCGTCCGCCGCCGCTCGGAGTCCGCGTCCAGCAGCGAACGGGTCTCGCCCCGGTAGTCGCGGACGTCCCGGGTGGCCAGTGCCTCCACGACGACGTCGAAGTACGTCGCCGGGTCCTTCATGCGGTCGGCGAGCCAGCGGTAGTCGAACTCGCCGCGCAGCATCAGGTCGAGGTTGGGGATGAACTTGGCCGAGTTGACGAGCGCCAGCCACGGCATGAGGAAGCCGACGCCCATACCGCCGCCGGGCGCGACGACGTCACGGACGAGATCGGCGCCCGGCACCACCGGGAACAGCGCCTTGAGCGCAGGCGGCCGGCGGGCCCCGGCCTGCAACTGATTGATCGCCGAGTACGAGACGCCGGCCATGCCGATCCGGCCGTTCGACCAGCCCTGCTTCGACGCCCAGTCGATGACCTCGACGGTGTCCTGCTGCTCCCGCTCCCCGAAGACCTGCCACGTGCCCTGCGACGTCCCGGTGCCGCGGACGTCGACGACGAGTTGCGCGTACCCGGATTTGACGAGCTGCGGGTCGACGGCGAACGTCTGCAGCTCGCCGCCACGCAGCGCACCGACGAGATCGTTGTAGCCGGACATGCCGATCCGGCGCAGATCCAGCGAGTTGAGCAGCGCGATCGCCTGCGGCGCGAGCACCGGATAGTTCGCGGCGGCCTGGGTGATGGCGCTGACGAGCTTCGTGTACGGCGTCAGATTGACGACGACGGGCAGCTTCGCGTCGACGATCCGGCCGCGCGCGTCGACCGGCCGGTACAGATCTGCGTACAACACGGTGCCGTCGCTCATCGGAATCCGCACGGGCGTCGTCCGCATGTCCGGATAGCGCTGCGCGCCGGTGTGCGTCGCCGTCCACTGCGCCGGCCCGGCCTCCGCCACCGCCGGCGGCGCCACGACCCCGAGCCCGGCCGCCACCAGCACCACCCCGACGAGCACCGCCGCCGACCGCACCCACAACCGGCGCCCCACGCCCACCCTCGTCACAGCCACGAAACGCCTTCCGATGTCCGGTCCGTGGATTACATCACAACTGAAACCGTCAGTGACAGGTACCACTCGCCAACCGGGCGGACCGGCCGCCGAAGGCAGTGGGATGGGACGAACGAGGTCGTGGGGTGGGACGACCACCGGCGGGCCGCTGGCATCGGGCTTGGCGGGAGCGGCGCGAGGAACGAGCCCGCGGGGGACTGCGGCCCGCCGGTGGTCGTCCCACCCCGCGACCGGAACCGAGCCCCGATACCCCGAGCAGCACTGTGATCTCGCCCACATAACAATTTGATAACAGCCCGGCTTCGGAACGGTTGCAGCGTCACTACCTGCGGCATCGCCAACAGCGCAAAGGATCGATATTCAGCGACGTCGAAGCTCAATTGATGCAAAGTTGTGACCAACGGCCGCTGAACCGTTACCTTCATGAGCGTCACCCACTCGGGTGACACCAGACTCTCCTCGCCGCGCCGAGCTCCGTCCCGCGAGGAAGAGTAAGCCCCCAAGACACGATCTAGGGACGGAAGCGGGGGACCCAACCCCCTCGGGACCGGGTTCTGCGGCGTCGGCCAGACCGACCAGCGGAATCCTCGGGGTGAAGCATCCCAGCGATGCCGGGCACCTCTCGCCCGAACCCGACAGCTGACTTCGCAGGCGCGTGGAGAGAGGAACACCAAACTCATGTCCGGACGTCATCGCAAGCCCTCCGCCACCGGCAAGACCGCCGCGAAGATCGCCCTCACCGGGGCCGTGCTCGGCGGTGCGGCCGCCTTCAGCCTCGGCTCGGGCAGCGCCAACGCCGCCACCTACGCCGAGTGGGACCGCGTCGCGCAGTGCGAGTCGGGCGGCAACTGGGGAATCAACACCGGTAACGGCTACCACGGCGGCCTGCAGTTCGCGCCGAGCACCTGGGCGGCCTACGGCGGCACCCAGTACGCGCCGACGGCGAACCAGGCCACCCGCGAACAGCAGATCGCGATCGCCGAGAAGGTCCTCGCGGGCCAGGGCAAGGGCGCTTGGCCCACGTGCGGCGTCGGCCTCTCGGGCCCGACCCAGCGCTCGGCGCCGGCCACCGCCCCGAAGCTCAACAAGGTGCTGCCGACCGCGGACGACGCGCTCACCGACCTGCAGAAGGCCGTCAAGAAGGCCGACAAGTCCGGTGCTGTCAGCCCCGCGGTCATCGCGCTCATCGAGCAGGCCAAGCGCAGCGGCGTCAAGCTGTCGTCCGAGCAGGTCAAGCTCGTCAACCAGGTCAAGAGCCAGCTGCCGCGCTGACCGGAGACCGGTAGAACCAGACGTACGAAGAAACGGCCCGTCCTCACCGAGGACGGGCCGTTTCTTCGTCATCTGTTGATGACGGTCTTCGGGTGGGTGTACGGCAGGTCGCCCAGCGAGAGCGGGAACGTCACCTCGCCGAACGGGGACAGCGCACCCGCGTGCGTCGCGGCGAACTCGGAGACGGCGTGGTCACCCTCGGCGACCTCCGGCCAACCGTTGTCGACATAGTTGTTCTTAGCCATGCGCGCATTCTGGCATATCGCGGCGAGCCTCCCCGGCTAATACGCGGGACCAATACGCTGGGAGACGATGACTGCCGATTCCGCACGCTCCCTCTCGACGACCACGCCGATTCCGCAAGCTCCATCTCGATGACCGCCGAGACGCACGAGCAGCGCCGAGCCGCGGGCGGCGGCCTCGACGCCGAACTCGCAGGCTGGGACGACGCCAAGATCGCCGCTTTCCTGCACTTGCGGCCCGATATCGCGACGCCGCCGCCGGCCTCGCTCGCCGTCCTCGCCGGCCGTGCCGCGGCGGCGCCGTCGATCTCGTTGGCGGGCGACGATCTCGACGTCCTCGCCGTCGCCGTGGTCGAGCATCTGCTGCGCGGCGTCCGCGCGACCGATGAGCTGCGCACCGCACTCGCCGATCGCGCCCCCGGGCCGGACGTCGACGCCCGCATCGGCCGGCTGCGCGACCTGGCCCTCGTCTGGGGGCCCGACGCCGAGTTGCAGATCCCCGCGAACCTCGCCGCCGCGATGCCCTGGCGCGCGCCGCAGGCGACCGCGCGCACGGCGCTGCGCTCGCTCACCGAGACCCGGGACGCCTTGGCGGGCGTCACCGGCAGGCCAGCGGAGCTGCTGACGGCCCTCGCCCACGGCAACCCCGTCGGCCGCAGCCGCGACGCCGCACCGGGCGCCGATCCGGCATCCCCGGTGCAGCAGCTGTTGCGCGCGGGACTCGTCGTCTCGGTCGACAAGGAGACCGTCGAGCTCGCCCCGGTCGTCACGGCGCTGCTGCGCGGCGAGGACCCGGCCGATCCGCGCGATCTCGCCGAACCCCGCTTCGCCGCCTCCCCCGCCGCCGACGCCGAGGCCACCGCCGGCGGCGAGGCGCATGAACTCCTCCGGCACACCTCGCTCCTCCTCGAGGTGCTCGGTCGCGGCCCGGCCGCGGGGCTGCGCGGCGGCGGCCTGGGAGTGCGCGAACTGCGACGCATCGCCCGCGACGCCGAACTGCCGCTGGACCGCGTCGGACTGCTCGTCGAAGTGCTGGCCGAGGCGCGGCTCATCGCCTTCGGCCATCCCGATCCGTCCGATCTCGACGACGACTCCTGGGCACCGACCGCGGTCGCCGACGCCTGGCTGCACTCCCCGCCGCACCGCCGCTGGCTCGCCCTTCTCGAGGCGTGGCTACGACTGCCCCGCCGGCCGTGGCTCATCGGCAGCCGCAGTTCCGACGGCTCGCCGCTCGGCGCCGTCTCACCCGACAACGTCTCCCCCGCCGCGGCCCCGCAGCGCGCGCTCGTGCTGCGCGGACTCGCCGCGACCCCACCCGGAATCGCACCGACGGCCACCGAGCTCGGCCGGTACCTCGCCTGGCGACGTCCCCGCGCCGCGTCCCGGCTGCCCCGGGCGATCCTCGACCAGATCCTCGCCGAGACCGCGCAGCTCGGGGCGACGGGCCGCGGCGCGCTCATCACGGGTCTGCGGCTGCTGCTCGACGGCGCCGCGGAGGAGGACGTGCTGGCCGCGCTCGAGGCGGCGCTGCCGACGCCCATCGACTACTTCCTCGCCCAGGCCGATCTCACCGTCACCGCGCCCGGGCCGCTCGTGCCGGAGGTCGCCGCCGAGCTGGGCGCCGTCGCCGACCTCGAATCCGGGGGCGCGGCGTCGGTGTACCGGGTCTCGGACTCCTCGGTCCGCCGCGCCCTGGACTCGGGCCGCACGGCCGCGGAGCTGCACGGCTTCTTCGATCGGCACTCCCGCACGCCGGTGCCGCAGGGACTGACGTTCCTCGTCGACGACGTCGCGCGGCGGCACGGCCGGCTCCGGGCCGGGGTCGCGACGTCCTATCTGCGCTGCGAGGATCCCGCCGTGCTCGCCGCCGTCATGGCGTCGGCGGCGGCCGAACGCGCCGGGCTGCGGGCGCTCGCGCCGACCGTCGCCGTCTCCGCCGCGCCGCTGCGGGACGTCGTCGACGCCCTGACGGAGGCCGGTTTCGCCGCCGCCGGCGAGGATTCGTCGGGGGCGCTCGTCGACCTGCGCTCGGCGCCGGCACGCGTCCCGACGCCCGCTCCCCCGCACCGCGCCCGGCCCGCGGCGCAGCATCGCTCGCCCGCACAGCTCGTCGCGATCGTCGACCGGCTGCGAGCCGGTGAGGCGGCCGCCGCGGCCGACGACCACAGCGCCGTCACCGCTCCGGCCGCGATCTCCGAGCTCGTCACCCTCGCGGCCCGCCGCGGCCGGGGCGTCCGGATCGACTACGTGGACGCCAACGGCGTCCCGTCGGCGCACGTGCTGCGGCCGTCGGGAATCGTCGGCGGCGCGCTGATCTCCGACGCCGGCCGCTTCCACCTGCACCGCATCACGTCGGCGGCGTTCGTCAAGTAGCGCCGCCTGCGTCCGCCGGTCCGGTTGTCTCGGCACCCCTCCAGCAGCCACAATGGAGCGTTGACCAGAAAGGCGGCTCACCGCGTGGCAGACGGCCCCCTCATCGTCCAGTCCGACAAGACCATCCTGCTGGAGGTCGGCCATCCCGGCGCCCCGGCCGCACGCTCCGCGATCGCACCGTTCGCCGAGCTCGAACGGGCGCCCGAGCACGTCCATACCTACCGGGTGACGCCGCTGGCGCTGTGGAATGCGCGCGCCGCAGGTCACGACGCCGAGCAGGTCGTCGACGCGCTCATGACGCACTCCCGCTTCCCGGTGCCGCAGCCGCTGCTCATGGACGTCGTCGACACCATGAGCCGGTTCGGCCGGCTGCAGCTGGTCAAGCATCCGGCACACGGGTTGACGCTCGTCTCGTTCGATCGCGCCGTGCTCGAGGAGGTGCTGCGCAACCGCAAGGTGGCGCCCATGCTCGGTATGCGCATCGATCCCGACACCGTGCAGGTGCATCCCAGCGAGCGCGGCCGGCTCAAGCAGGTGCTGCTCAAGCTGGGCTGGCCGGCCGAGGACCTCGCGGGCTACGTCGACGGCGAGGCGCACCCGATCAGCCTCGAGACCGGCGATCCGGAGGCCGGTGGCTGGCAGTTGCGCGACTACCAGCAGCTCGCCGCCGACGCCTTCTGGGACGGCGGCTCGGGCGTCGTCGTGCTGCCGTGCGGCGCGGGCAAGACGATGGTCGGCGCCGCCGCGATGGCGAAGGCGCAGGCCACGACGCTCATCCTGGTGACCAACACCGTCGCCGGCCGGCAGTGGAAGCGCGAGCTCGTGGCCCGTACCAGCCTCACCGAGGACGAGATCGGCGAGTTCTCCGGCGAGCGCAAGGAGATCCGGCCGGTGACGATCGCCACCTATCAGGTGATCACCCGCCGGTCCAAGGGCGAATACCGCAACCTGGAGATCTTCGACTCCCGCGACTGGGGGCTCGTCGTCTACGACGAGGTGCACCTGCTGCCGGCACCGGTCTTCCGGATGACGGCCGACCTGCAGTCCCGCCGCCGCCTCGGCCTGACGGCGACGCTCGTGCGCGAGGACGGCCGTGAGGGCGACGTCTTCTCGCTCATCGGGCCCAAGCGCTACGACGCGCCGTGGCGCGACATCGAGGCGCAGGGCTGGATCGCGCCGGCCGACTGCGTCGAGGTGCGGGTCACACTCACCGACTCCGAGCGGCTCGGCTACGCCGTCGCCGAGAACGAGGAGAAGTACCGGCTGTGCTCGACGGCCCACACGAAGGTCGCCGTCGTCCGCAGCATCCTCGACCGGCATCCCGATGCGCAGACCCTCGTCATCGGCGCCTACCTCGACCAGCTCGCCGAGCTCGGCGAGGCGCTCGACGCGCCCGTCATCACGGGCTCGATGCGCAACGCCGAGCGGGAACGGCTGTTCGACGCGTTCCGCGCCGGTGAGCACCGCGTGCTCGTGGTGAGCAAGGTCGCGAACTTCTCCATCGATCTGCCGGAGGCGGCGGTCGCCGTCCAGGTGTCGGGGACCTTCGGCTCCCGGCAGGAGGAAGCGCAGCGGCTCGGACGCCTGCTGCGGCCCAAGAAGGACCGCGGGCAGGCGCACTTCTACTCGGTGGTCTCCCGCGACACCCTCGACGCCGACTACGCCGCGCACCGGCAGCGCTTCCTCGCGGAGCAGGGCTACGCCTACCGCATCACGGACGCCGACGATCTGCTCGGCCCCGCCATCGGATCGGAAGAGAGCTAGATGACGCGGCCCGGTTTCTTCGGCGTCGAGCGCCTGCGCCCCTTCGGGACGACCGTCTTCGCCGAGATGAGCGAGTTGGCCGTCCGGCACAAAGCGATCAACCTCGGCCAGGGCTTTCCCGACGCGGACGGCCCCGAATCGCTGCTCGCGGCGGCGAAGGCGGCCATCGACGGCGGCTATAACCAGTACCCGCCCGGCGCCGGATATCCGGTGCTGCGGAAGGCGATCTCGCGGCACATCGAGCGCCACCACGGCCTCGCCTACGATCCGGTCGACGAGGTGCTCGTCACCGTCGGCGCGTCGGAGGCGCTGGCGTCGGCGATCCTCGGGCTGGTCGAGCCCGGGCGCGAGGTGATCCTGCTCGAGCCGTACTACGACCTGTACGCGGCGGCCGTCGCGATGGCCGGGGCGACGCGCGTCGCCGTGCCGCTCATCGACGTCGGCGACCGGTACGGCGTCGACGAGACGGCGCTGGCCGCCGCCGTCACCGACCGGACGGCGCTCATCGTCGTCAACTCGCCGCACAACCCGACCGGTTCGGTGTTCGACCGCGCCGATCTCGAGGCGATCGCCCGCGTCGCCATCGGCCGTGACGTCCTCGTGCTCACCGACGAGGTCTACGAGCACCTCCTGTTCGACGGCGGCCGGCACCTCGGGATCGCGTCGCTGCCGGGCATGCGCGAGCGGACGCTGCGGGTGTCGAGCGCGGCGAAGACGTTCAACGTCACGGGCTGGAAGATCGGCTGGGTCACGGGTCCGGCCGAGCTCGTGACGGCCGCGCGCAGCGCCAAGCAGTACCTCACCTTCACCGGCGGCGGACCGTTCCAGCCGGCCGTGGCGCTGGCCCTGGACACCGAGGACGCCTGGATCCGCGAGTCCTGCGCCTCGCTGGCGGGCAAACGCGACCGGCTCTCCGAGGCCCTGACCGAGGTCGGCTTCGACGTCCACCCGAGCGGCGGGACGTACTTCGTCGTCGCCGATCCGCGGCCGCTCGGCTACGACGACGGCGCCGACCTGTGCCGCCGGATGCCCGAGCTCGTCGGCGTCGCCGCCGTCCCGATCAGCGCGTTCGTCGACGATCCGGCACCGTGGCGGCCGCTGGTGCGGTTCGCGTTCGCCAAGCACGACGCGTCGATCGACGAGGCGGCGGAACGACTGCGGCGGCTGCGGCGGTAGCCCGACCGGCCGATGATTCTTGAACATCAGTTCGATCAACTGCTAATCTGGGCGCATGTCTCTGCCGTCGAGCGTTCAGGATTCGCTGTTCGACGCTCTGCCGTCGGCGCCCCGGCCGTTCACCCGGCGTGAGCTGGCCGAAGGGGCGTGGGTCGACGTCTGCCCCGGTTGGCTGGCCGGCGCCGACGACGTCTTCTGCCGGCTCGTACGCGAGGTGCCGTGGCGGGAGGACCGACGCAAGATGTACGAGAAGGTCGTCGACGTGCCGCGGCTCGTGTACACCTACCACGCGGGCGAGCCCCTGCCCCATCCGTCACTGGCGACGGCCCGAGACTCGCTGTCGGCGCACTACGCCGACGTCCTCCCCGACGGTTTCGCGACCGCCGGGCTGTGCCTCTATCGCGACGGCCGCGACAGCGTCGCCTGGCACGGCGACCGCATCGGACGCGCCCGGGACGAGGACACGCTCATCGCCATCGTCTCGCTCGGCGACACCCGGCTGCTCAAGCTGCGCCCGCGCGGCGGCGGCCAGGCGCTGAGCTTCCGGCTCGGCCACGGCGATCTGCTCGTCATGGGCGGCTCATGCCAGCGCACCTGGGATCACGCCGTGCCGAAGGTCCCCTCCGCCGACGTCCGGCTGAGCATCCAGTTCCGTCCGCTGCACGTCTGGTGACACCACGGGTGCGGGTCGCCATCCCCGTCAGTCCAGGTAGCGGACGCCCGTGAGCCGCTCGGACATCGCCCACAGTTCGCGCGCCGCTTTCTCGTCGCGGGCCGCATCCGACGACGACGCCCGGCCGGGCGCGCCCCGCAGACCGAAGAGCGCGCGCGGCCCGAAGTATTCGCCGCCGAGCGCGTCGCCGGCCGTCGCCGCGTAGAGGATCGGCAACGCGCCGTCGGCGGCCGACTGCGCGGCGATGCGCGTCCCGATACCCATCACGGCGTCCTGGAAGCTCTCGGTGTGCGACATCAGGCCCGTCGAGGCGAAGCCCGGATGCGCCGCCAAGGAGTGCACCGGCGAATGCTCGGCACGCAGACGCCGGTCCAGCTCGAACGCGAAAAGGAGGTTGGCGAGCTTCGACTGGCCGTACGCCGTCCAGCGCTCGTAGCCGCGGCGTTCGTAGTTCGGGTCGCTGATGCTGACGCGTCCGAAACGATGGCCGAACGACGACACGGTCACGACGCGGTCGGCGATGCGGTCCAGCAGCAGCCCCGTCAGCGCGAAATGCCCGAGATGATTGGTCCCGAACTGCAACTCGAAGCCGTCGGCCGTGCGATGCAGCGGCGGCGCCATGATGCCCGCGTTGTTGATGAGGACGTCGACGGGCCCGACGCGGCCGGCGAAGTCGCGGATCGAGCCGAGATCGGCCAGGTCGAGCTTCTCGACGTGCGCATTCGGCCCCGCCTTGGCGGCGACGGCGGCGCCCGTCTCCTGGTTGCGGCAGGCCATCACGACGTTCGCCCCCGCCGCGGCGAACGCGAGCGTGCACTCCTCGCCGAGCCCGCTGTTGGCGCCGGTCACGACGACCGTCCGGCCCGTCTGATCAGGGATGTCCGACGCCGTCCAAGTCATGCAGAAAAGGCTACTGCGTCAGGGGGGACCCCCGCTTCGCAGATCGGACTTCACCCGTTGCCTATCATTCGTTCGAGCGTCATCCGTTCGAGCGACCACCGCCCCGCCGGCGTCCGGCTGCTCCCGAAGCGAAGGAGCGATCCATGACGAATCCACCCGACCCGAGCCGGCAGCCGGACCAGTACGGCCAAGGACCACACGGTGGGCCTCATCCTCCCGGCGCAGGACAACCTCCCGGAGCCGGGCAGTACGGGCAGGGGCAGCCGGGGCAGTACGGCCGGCCCGGTCAGTACGGCACACCGGGGCAGTACGGTCCGCCGGGCCAGTACGGCCAGCCGGGGCAGTTCGCTCCCGTCGGCGGCACGCAGGGCGCGTACGCACCGCCGCCTGCGCCGCCGAAGAAGAGCAAGGCGGGCAAGATCATCGCGATCGTCGCCGCCGTGCTGGTCGTCGTCGTGGGCGGTCTGCTCGTCGTCGGGTACTTCGTCAGCCGAGACGACGGCAAGTCCGTGGACACCACGAAGGTCGGCTCGTGCCTGCAGGTCACGGGTACGACGAACGTCGAGACCAAAGCCGTCGACTGCAACTCGCCGGGCCTGAACTACATCGTCGCGAGCAAGAGCGACACCGCCGACACTCCGTGCGGCGACGGGTATTCGCAGGTCACCGAGGTCGGCAAGGGTGGCGGCGGCCGGCTGTGCCTGGTGCCCAACCTCAAGGTCGGCACCTGCTACGAGACGACGTCCGTCGGCGTCGGCATCAATCTCAAGGAGTCGGCGTGCACGTCGTCGACCATTGTCACGACGCGCTTCAAGGTCACCCAGCGCGCCGACGCGGCGACCGTGCCGAGATGCACCGACGCCGAGAAGCAGAAGGTGCAGTCGTACGACAAGCCGAAGGCGCTGACGTACTGCTTCGAGATCCAGGGCAGCGACTACAAGTGGCAGTAGCGTCGCGATCATGACCGTTTCCGCGCTGCCCACCCCCGACGATGTCGACGCGGCGGCCGCGCGGCTCGCGGGTGCCGCCCACCGAACGCCCGTGATGACGTCCCGCCTGCTCGACGAGCGGGCGGGACGTTCGCTGTTCTTCAAGTGCGAGAACCTGCAGCGTGTCGGCGCGTTCAAGTTCCGCGGGGCGTACAACACGATCGCCGCGCTGACGCCGCGGCAGCGGGCCCGCGGCGTCGTCGCCTACTCGTCGGGCAACCACGCCCAGGCCGTCGCGCTCGCCGCCGCGCTGCACGACGTGCCGGCGACGATCGTCATGCCGACCGACGCGCCGGCCGTCAAAAGCGCCGCGACAGCGGGCTACGGCGCCCGCATCGTCGGCTACGACCGTATGACCGGCGATCGGGCGGCGATCGCCGAGGCCGTCGCCGCCGAGACCGGAGCGCTGGTCGTGCCGCCGTTCGACCATCCCGATGTCATCGCGGGTCAGGGCACCGCCGTCGCCGAGCTGATCGCGGAAGTCGACGGACTCGACGCCGTCGTCACCCCGTGCGGCGGGGGCGGTCTCCTGTCCGGGGCCTTGCTGGCAACGCGCGCCCGGTTGCCGCACGCGCGCGTCCTCGGCGTCGAGCCCGAGGCCGGCGACGACGTGCGGCGCTCCCTCGCCGCCGGCGAACGCATCTCGATCCCCCAGCCCGTGACGATCGCCGACGGTGCCGCGACGACGCTCATGGGACGGCTGACCTTCGCGGTGCTGTCCGGCGCCGGCGCGGTACGCGGCGTCGACGACGTCGTCACCGCGTCTGACGACGAACTACGCGCCTGGGTACGCGACGTCGCGACCTATCTCAAACTCGTCATCGAGCCGACGGCGGCGCTCGGTCTCGCGGCCGCCGCCCGGCTTCCCGAGCTCGCCGGGGCGCGGATCGGCGTCGTGCTCACCGGCGGCAACGTCGATCTGGCGTCGTTCGCGCGATAGGCCGCGTCAGCATTTTCCGGCCGGAAGAGCGCCGGCGCGATCGGCGAGCCATCGGGCGATCGACGTCACGAGCCCCTGGCCCGAGCCCTGCGAGCCGTCGGACGCGATCGCGGCGATCGACACGCCGACGGAACCCTTCGCCGTCTTGATCACCGCGATCTGCCGAACCAGGGACCCGCCGTCGACCGGCCCCCAGCCACCCTTGACGCCGACCTCGGTGACCGTCTTGCCCACCTGCGAGATCATGCCCCAGCGCTGATTGCCCGCGACCTGCGTCATCAGCCGGTAGACCGAGCGGCCCTCCGCCGTGCACGGGATGTGCGCGGCGAACAACGCGGACTGCTCGATACCCCACACCGTCTGGCCGAACGGCGTGAAGCCGGCGCGGACGCGCCGCGTCTGCACCGTCGTGCGCTTGTCACCGTTCTCGGCGAGCACGGCCTGCACGGCGGCGCCCGCGGCATCGGCGTCGCCGAGTGACGCCCAGAGCTGCTCGGCGGCGCCGTTGTCCGAGTCGACGATCGCGGCACGGACCGTCGCCGTGACGGTCGGCGACCTCTTGAGGACGGCCATCGCGACCGGCACCTTGCTGGTCGACCAGGCGACCGACTGTTTCAGCGGTCCTCCGGAGACGACCGCGGTACCCCCCACCGGGACGACCGCGAACGCCACCTGCCCGCCGAGCGTCTTGGCGAACGCCGCGAACTCCGGCCCGAGCTTCGACGGCGCGACGCTCGCGGCCGACGAGGAGGGTGGCGCGGACGGCGCCGGTTCCGACGCGAGACCGGACGTCGACGTGACGACGACGGTCGTCGGCGCGTCGGCCTCGGAACCGCAGCCGGCCACTCCGAAGGCCAGCACAGCGCCCGCGACGAGCGCGGCGAACCTCGTCGAGCGACGGCCGCCGAAGCCACCCCGGGCGCACGATCCCCCGGCCTGGCCGCCTTCGGCCGTCCGGCGGTCAGTAGATGTAGACAATGGCGTTGTCTCCCCCTCGGCACGTCACGATCTGGCCGGATGAACAGTCCATACGGTAAGCCGCGCCCGTCACCGGGCTGAACACGGCGGGCAACACCGCGGCCTGCCCCGCCGCGCTCCCCACGGCTGCCCGATACGCCGCGGCCACGGCGCGGCAGAACGAGTCGGACGTCTTGGTGAGATCACGTGCGGCAGTCGTGTACGGCGTCGTCGGACTGCCCGCCTCGCAGACGTCGGCGTTGCCCGGCGTCGCCGGCTTCGTGAAGTTCGGCTGCGCACCGTCTGTGGCGCCCGACGGGCCGACGACCGTCGTGCTCGTCACCGTGCCCGGACCGGCACGTCCCGATCCCTGCCCCTTCGTCAGCATGTACGTGCCGAGCGCCACGAGGGCGATGACGAGCGCGACCACGATGACGATGAGCGGCACGATCCACGGATTGCGCTCGCGCTGCACGACGACGCCGGTCGCCGGCACCATCGGGACACCCGGGTACGAGCCCGCGGGCACCCCCGGATAGGAGCCCGCAGGCACCCCCGGGTACGACGCCGCGACGCCCGGCTGCGAGCCCTGCCACGCACCCTGCGGGCCGTACGCACCGTACGGAACACCTCCCGCCGATCCCTGCGCAAGCCCTGGCGATGACGACGCGATGGCCGTCTCACCCCACTCGGCCGATCCACCGTACGCAGCCGGCTCGCCGTAGTGCGCCGACTCGTCGTACTCCCTGGTGGGCCGCGAGAGCGGTGTCGGCGACGTCTGCGGCGCGCCCGGCCAGGCCGACGGACGCCCGACGATCTCGGTCTCGTCCCCGCGGCCCTTCGCCAGTGACACCGCTCCACCGGACGCCTCGCCGACGTCGACGGTCCCGCCGTCCGCGAGCGCCGCCTCGGCGGCCCCGGCCAGATCCCCGCACGACGCGAACCTGTCCTGCGGACGCTTGGCCATCCCGCGGGCGATAACGGCGTCGAACGAGGCCGGTACGGCGGGATTCACGCTCGGCGCCGGCGGCGGCACCGTCTGGTGGGCGTGCATCATCGCCGGCATCGTCTTGGCAGCGAACGGCAGATGTCCGGTCAGCGTCTCGTAGAGCATCGCGGCGAGCGAATAGACGTCCGACGCCGGACCCGGGGTCTCCCCGGTGAACCGTTCGGGCGGCGCGTACGCCTGGGAGCCGACGAACATCCCGGCCGAGGTCATCCGCGTCTCGGTGTCCGCCATGGCGACGCCGAAGTCGAGGAGGTAGGCGAAATCACCGTCGGTGACCTGCACGTTGGCCGGCTTGACGTCCCGGTGGACGAGGTGCTGGGCGTGCGCCGCGTCGAGCGCCGACGCCACCTGCGCGACGATCCCGACGGCGCGCGTCGGAGTCAGCGGACCTCCCTTGAGGATGTCCGCGAGGTTGCGTCCACCGACGAGCCGCATGTCGATGAACAGAAGCCCGTCGATCTCGCCGAAGTCGTGGATCGGGATGACGTGCGGTTCCGCCAGCCGTGCCGCCGTCTGCGACTCCCGCGCGAACCGCTCGCGGAATCCGGCGTCCTGTGCGAACTCCGGGTTGAGCAGCTTGAGCGCGACGACCCGATCTTTGCCGGTGTCGTGCGCCTCGTACACCTCGCCCATACCGCCGCGACCGAGCAGCCGTCCCAGGTGATACCTGCCCAGCGTCGTCCCCGTACGTGCGCCGTCGGCCATCTTCGCCCCTATCGCCGGTATCCAACGCGATGAGACTAGCCGGGGCCACCGACAAAACACGAAAAACCCCCTGCGAACAGGGGGTTTGTTGTGCCCAGGGCCGGGGTCGAACCGGCGACCTTCCGCTTTTCAGGCGGACGCTCGTACCAACTGAGCTACCTGGGCCCGGACCCGGGGAAACAACCCCGGAACCGCCGAAGCCCCTCCGAAGAGGGGCCTTCAGCGACCCTGACGGGACTCGAACCCGCGACCTCCGCCGTGACAGGGCGGCGCGCTAACCAACTGCGCCACAGGGCCTTGCTTTTTCAATTGCGCTCCGATGGTACCCCCTACGGGATTCGAACCCGCGCTACCGCCTTGAAAGGGCGGCGTCCTAGGCCGCTAGACGAAGGGGGCCAGGCCGAATCTCTTCTCGGGAGTTCCGCGGCGTTCCCGCCGGGAGCTCGATTAGATTACGACGCCTCGAAGACAGAACGCAAATCGCCAGGTCAGCGACTGTTTTCAGCCGACCGGCGGTGCTGTGCGGCGCCACCTGCGGCCACCTGCGGGCGACCACCGCGACGCTCGGCAGGATGGACGGCGACGCGGCCCGCCACCGCCGGCCGCACAACAGGAGCGAACGATGACCGATCTCCCCGCCCCACCACGAAAGACCGACCCGGGCGTCGTCGTCGGCGCCGACGGCCTCGCCAGGCCGGCGTGGGCGGCCGTCGACCCGATGCTGCGCGAGTACTACGACACCGAGTGGGGCCTGCCCGTCCGCGACGAACGCGGCCTCTACGAACGGATCAGCCTCGAGGCGTTCCAGTCGGGCTTGAGCTGGGCGACGATCCTGCGCAAACGCCCGGCCTTCCGAGCCGCGTTCGACGACTTCGACCCGGACGTCGTGGCCGGCTACACGGACGCCGACGCGGCACGCCTGCTCCACGACGCCGGCATCGTCCGCAACCGGGCGAAGATCGCCGCCACCATCGCGAACGCGCGCGCCACCGTCCGGCTGCGCGAGGCGGGCGGGCTCGTCGACCTCGTCTGGTCGTTCCGTCCGGCGGCGACCCCGCAACCGCTGACCATCGCCGACGTCCCCACCCGTTCACCGGAATCCGTCGCACTCGCGAAGGCGCTGCGCCGCGCGGGCTTCTCCTTCGTGGGGCCGACGACGATGTACGCGCTCATGGAGGCGATCGGCATCGTCGACACGCACCTCGTGGGCTCGCATCGCCGCGGCAGTTCGGGCGTCTGGCCCCGATGACGTCGACGGCCGCTGACCTGCGATTTCAAAGGTCGCTCGTTCGGACGACACGACGGAGCCCGCGGAACCGTCCGCGTCGCCCGCTATCGACCGGCGGCGTACGTCCACCCTGTCGCTGGGGCAGAATGTGACTCGTGACCGGTCCCCGATCCGACGATGCGAACGATTCGCCGACGACGGCGTTCACCGCCGCACGTGATCAGGGGCTCCCCGGGAAGGAGCCGTCGACGGACGGGCTCGCCTACAGCGAAGTGCCCGAGACGAG
The DNA here is from genome assembly GCA_044222225.1 of Mycobacteriaceae bacterium. Taxonomy (GTDB): domain Bacteria; phylum Actinomycetota; class Actinomycetes; order Mycobacteriales; family Mycobacteriaceae; genus JBGANR01. The sequence goes on along the minus strand of JBGANR010000010.1, from coordinate 69,166 downwards.
CCCCGACGCCGAAGGGGAAGCCGACTTCGTCGACGGCTTCGTTCCGGCGTCCCGGCCGTCCGCCTACGCCCCGCTCTCGACCGGCGACTTCGGTGCACAGCCCCGGCGCCGCAATCACGCCGGCCTCGTCATCGGCACGCTGCTCGGCATCGCACTACTGGTCGCGGCCGGGATCCTCGTGGCGGCCGACCCGTTCCGATGGAACGCCGACGACGCACCGACCACCACCACGCAGGTGCCGCCGTCCACCTCGACTTCGACGCCGCCCGCCACCCCGGAGCACCGCGCCGGCGACTGCCTCCGCTTCGTCTCGAACGGCGTCTTCGAGCCGTCACCGTGTGGCCCGACCGGCGGCTACCGCGTTCAGAGGGCCGTCACGCGGACCGCCGGATGCACGCCCGGCCAGGCGTCCCTCCCGCGCGGCGAATTCATCTACTGCCTCGACCTCGACGTCGTCGAGGGATCCTGCTATCGGTTCCTCGAGGACGGCGGCGTGGTCTGGGTGAAACCGGCCGGGTGCGGCACGGGTGCGCCGGCGGTGCTGCGCCAGTTCCGCGGCCAGGTGGACGCGAACCTGTGCACCGACGTCCCGGGCGCCACGTACAGCTACACCTTCGTCTCGCCGGCCCGGGTCGTCTGCGTCGGCGAAGTCTGACGCCCTGCGGGTGTCGCCGACGTATATGTCCACGTCCTCCCTCTCAGCGACAGCTACCGGACAGTATTTTCGGAGCGCATCGCGCTCGGATCAGGCGGCCAGGTGAAACGTCCTTGCAAAGCGGTCGAGTAGGTCACCGCGACCGCGCAGCACCTCGACCACCCCGGTCTCGATGGCACGCCCCGGCGCAAGCTCGCCGGTGATGAGCCGGCGGATGCCCGGACCAGCGGCGAAGGCCAGGTCGACCGGCCCGTCCCCGCGCGTCACGTCGAGGGAGGCGCCGTCCACCTGGATGAGCAGCTCGGCGGGACCGAAGCGCGCCGCGTAGGCCGTCGCGGGCAGGTCCGCCGCGACCTGCGGCCGGAAGGCGGTGCGGAGCTCCACGGTCATCGAGTCGGGCGTGATGATCTGCTCCTCCCGCGGTTCGCCCATCGCCTTGAAGCCCCAGGCCCCGAACGCGAGCACGACCGGCTCGAGCTCACGGCCGTAGGGCGTCAGCTCGTAGACGATGACGCGCGAACGCGGCGCCCGACGGATGACGCCGGCGGCCTGCAGCTCCTTGAGCCGCGCGGCCAGGATGTTGCTCGGGATCCGCGGGAGCCCCGCCGCGAGCTCGCCGTAGCGACGCGGCCCGACGAGCAGGTCGCGGACGATGAGCATCGCCCAGCGCTCGCCGACGAGCTCGAGCGCCCGGGTGACGCCGCTGTACTCCCCGTAGTCACGCGCCGCCACTCGGCCTCAGACCTGTTCGCCGGCCGGGTCCATGTACCCGAGCTCGAGGATGTTGCCGTCGAGGTCGTTGAGCTGCCGCTGGTACATGAAGCCGTAGTCGGCGGCGGGGTGCGGCTCCCGCCCGCCCGCGGCGACACCCGCCGCGACGGCCTTGTCGACCGATTCCCGGTCGTCGAGGTAGACGGCGGTGGCGACCGACGGAGCCACCGCCGGGTCGCCGATCGGCAGGTCGGAGAAGGTCTGGAAGAACTCACGCGTCGACAGCATGACGGCGCTGTGGTCTTCCTCGACGAAGAAGCAGGCCGCGTTGTGGTCCGTGAAAGCCGGGTTGATGGTGAATCCGATCGCCGCGTAGAACGCCTTCGCGCGCTCCAGGTCGGCCACCGGCAGGTTGACGAGCATCATGGTCATCTTCGATCTCCTTCTTCGTATCTCATGGTGCGCGCATCACTTGCAAAAAACAAGTGTCACGCGGATCGGTGGTGCTCGCTGCGAACCGCGGCGCGATCGGTAGACTGCTGAATCGCCCGCACGCGGGCACGCCCCTTTAGCTCAGTTGGTAGAGCTACGGACTTTTAATCCGCAGGTCCTCGGTTCGAGCCCGAGAGGGGGCACCACCTTCACCGACGTCCCCGCAAACCGACTCCTCGATGGATACTCCTGCGCAAACCTACGGTCGCGTATCGTGACCCGAAGTGCTGCACCGAATCGGCGAGAAGGACGGAACGGAAGTATGACGCGTGTGCTGACAGAGCTGGAGCTCCTCCGGGAGCTGGAGCCGGTCGCCGAGGAGAACGTCAACCGCCACCTCAAGGTCGCCAAGAACTGGAACCCCCACGACTACGTCCCGTGGGACGAGGGCCGCAACTTCGCGGAGCTCGGCGGCGCCGACTGGGACCCCGAGCAGTCGAAGCTCGACGAGGTGGCCAAGGCCGCGATGATCACCAACCTCCTCACCGAGGACAATCTCCCGTCCTATCACCGGGAGATCTCCGAGAACTTCACGATGGACGACGCCTGGGGCCACTGGGTCGGACGCTGGACGGCCGAGGAGAACCGGCACGGCATCGTCATGCGCGACTACCTCGTCGTCACCCGCGGCGTCGACCCCGTCGAGCTCGAACAGGCCCGCATGATCCACATGACCAACGGCTACTCGCACTACCAGGCGATCGATCGGGACGACGTCTTCGACCGCAGCCTCATCCACTCGGTCGCCTACGTCACCTTCCAGGAGCTGGCGACGCGCGTCTCGCATCGCAACACCGGCAAGGCCTGCAACGATCCGATCGCCGACAAGATGCTGCAGCGCATCGCGGCCGACGAGAACCTCCACATGCTCTTCTACCGCAACGTGTGCGGCGCCGCGATCGACATCTCGCCCGATCAGGCCCTGCGCGCGGTGACCGACATCGTCAAGGACTTCCAGATGCCGGGCGCCGGCATGCCCAACTTCCGGCGCAACGGCGTGCTCATGGCCAAGCACGGCATCTACGACCTGCGTCAGCACCTGGAAGAGGTGGTCCGCCCGGTCCTCAAGATCTGGAAGATCTTCGATCGGGAGGACTTCAGCGCCGAGGGCGAGCAGACCCGCGAGGAGCTCGCCTCCTTCCTCGACGGCCTCGAGCAGCAGGCCGTCCGCTTCGAAGAGATGCGCGACCGCGCCCTGGCCCGCGACGCCGCCAGGCGAGCGCGTCAGGCGTCCTGACGCAGGCGCCGTGAACCTGTCCGCGGGCTTCGCGAGCATCGCCGATCCGCTCGACGCGGAGATGGCCGCGGCGTCGATCGTCGCGAGCCTCGACCAGCTGCTCGACGAGGACCTCGACCGATTGCTCGACGAGGATCTCGAGGTCACCGCCGCCGAACGGCGGAGCGAGATCTGCGACGACCTCGTCGCAGAGCTCGAAGCCTTGGCCGACGTCGACGCCGCATCGTTGCTGTCGCTCATCGGCACGATCGATCAGCGGTGGTTCGGACGCTCCGCGACGGCCGCGACGCGCCGGCTGGCCGCACACGGCGTCACGCCCCATCCGGTGGCCGCCGAGGCGTCGTCGCCTGTCGAGGTGACCGACTGCTACCAGCTCTGCAACGCCGACGGCGACACCCTCGCGCTGGCGGCGGGCTTCGTCCGATCCGGCCGACGGCACTCGTTCGTCATCCTGTCCGAGCCCGAGATGCCCGGCCAGGCGGGCAGCATCGTCCTGCTGCCGGACGACCGGATCGATCAGACCGTCGCCGCGATCTGCGACGGCTCCCGCCGCGACGGGATGCCGCTCGTCGAATCACGGATCCCCGCCGGGGAGTTCAGTGACCTGGCCGAACTCGCACTGGACATGCGGGCCGAGGAAGACGCCGAGCGCCTCGAACCCGGCGGAGGCGGCGACGCCGATTCGGAGTACGCCGCACTCGCCCGACTGTTGCGGACGCGTCTGCGATCGCTGCCGGTCTCCGATCGGCTCCAGGCGTTGTTCGACCGGTACACCCCACCCGGCGCCTTCCGATCCGGCACCGACGAACCCTGACGGCCCGCGTCAGCCCCGCAGGCCCAGCACCAGAACGGCGGCGGCCTGCGCGATCGCGGCCCGCGCGTCGTCCTGCGAGAGGCGCATGCCGTCGGTGTGCAGGGTGAGCTGCGCGACCCCGTTCCATGCCCCGAACAGGAAGTACGACATCTGCCGGGCGTCGATCCGCCGTATCTCCCCCGCGTCGACGGCCGCTCGGATCGACTGCTCGAACTCGCCGCGAACCGTCGTGAACTGCTCGGCCGCGGCCACGTCGAGGTTCGAGCCCAGGTCGCGGAGACCACCCATCGCGGTGAACCTGATCAGCGCGGGGTGCTCCAGCAGCAACTCGATGTAGGTCTCGCCCGCCGCCTGCACGCGCTCCAGCGGCGAGCCGTCACCCGTGTAGGCGCCGCGCAACGCGTCGACGGCGACCGTCATGAGGCGATCGACGGTCGCCGCGATCAGTCCACCCTTGGTTCCGAAGTGGGCGTACAAGGACGCCGGTGCGACGCCGGCGGCGACCGCCACGTCCTCCATCCGGAGGTCGACCGGGGACCGCTCCGCAAGGAGCCTTTCGGCCGCGTCGAGGATCGCGGTGCGCGTGCGCTCCCGCCTGCGGGCACCCCTGGCGGCCGCGGGCGACAGCGCGTCCGGCTCCGCGGTGCCCCCGGGCGTCGACCGATCCGCGACCACTCGTCAGCCGAGGGTGAAGCAGGTGGTGCAGAGATCCCGGCCGAACGGGGTGATCTCGATCCGTCGGCGGATGGTCTTGGCGTTGCGCCCGGCGCTGCTGATCGCGTCGACCACCTTGGGTTGCACCTGCAGCAGCTCGTAGCGCTGCACCTCGACCTGCTCCTTGGAGAACCAGATCAGGCCCAGCCGAGACAGGTTGCCGAGATACGCCGCTATCCGGTCGTGGTGGCGGCACCCGGCGATCTCCGAGATCATCGACAGGCCCGCGGCGACGCTCTCGGACCCCACACCGAACGGCCGGCTGGTGCGCACGTCGATGCTCGGCTGGGCACCGTCGCGCGCCAGCAGCCGCAGGATCCGGGCCTCGTCGGGCGAGAGCTGCGTGAGGATGTGCGCGTAAGCCGGGTGCGGTCCGTCGGTCTCGGGAGCCTCCGTCGACCGGGCGAGCAGCCGGTCGCCCCGGCGCCGCAGTTCCTCCCGGGTCGGCGTGGTCTCCTCCGGCGGGTCCGCGAGGGCCGGCGCCTCGAGCACCTCACCGTGCACGACGACATGCGGCTCGGGCTCGGTGAGCGCCACATCCACCAGATGTTCCGCCTCGTCGACGATGTGCCTGGTGAGACGCTGCGCGGAACCGCCGACCTCGCGACCGAAGTTCAGGGCCGAGGTCGACGCCCGCCCGAACAGCCCGAGCACACCGCCACCCTGCTCCGACGGCGCCGGGACGTCGGCCATGCGGATCGCGGGCCTGCGGTCCTCGAACTCCGCGTCCTCACGGCGGATCCCGCCAGAACCGGACGTGTCACTCACGGCCTCACACTCCGAATATCGCTAGATGAAGGAACCCGGCCGCGGAGCCCAGCACCGCACCGTGCAGGAACAGCAGCCATTCGTCCTGCTTGATGGCCGATCTGAGGAGCTCGCTGAGATCCTCGGGCTGCAGCGTGCTCATGCGCTCGATCACGAATCGCCGCACCTTCGACTGCTGCTCCGCCACGAACTCCGGATTGCCGACGGTCTGCTCGGCCACCTTCAGCGCCTCGACGCCGGCCAGCTGCGGCACCCGCTCGTAGGACTCGAAACCCACCGACAACTTGACGAAGCCGCGCGCCCAGCCCGCCGCGCGGTCGACGGACTCCCGCAGGACCGACTCCACGGTGGCCCGCGTGCGATCGGAACGCGGGCCGTGCAGCAACTCCTCGCAGATGTTCTCGATGGTGATGACCCGGTCGGCCATGACGATCGCGTACTGCTCGGCGATCTCCTCGCGGCGCTTGAGGAACAGGCCCTGCCGCCACGGGACCCACCGCTTCGGGTACAGCGGCTCGAAGATCATCGTGATGCCCACGTAGTTGACCACGTAGCCGATCACGATGCCGCCGATGGGAAGCAGCCACCAGTACGGGAAGAAATGCAGCAGCGCCACGAGAACGAATCCCATCGGGAATCCGAAATAGAATCCGAAGTTCTGCATGAAGACCAGCTCTTTGCGGCCGATGTTGTAGAAGATCTCCTTCAACACCACCGGATTCTCCGACAGATACCGGATCACCATGAGCTTCGCATCGATGTAATCGTCGATGTTCTCACCGATGGTCGACGTGATGCGGCGGACGTCGGCGGGCAGCGACGCCGCGACGCGCCGGTACACGAGATGCCGTACGTCGTCCGGCAGCGAGTACCAGAGGCGGGGGTTCTCGCGTCGCATGATCCCCTCGACGATCGCGGGGATCTCCGGGAGCGCCGACCGGGTGAGGTGCTCCGAGACGTACTCGGGATCCATGACCTCGTAGAACTGCGCGATGCTGCCGACCTTGGACAGCGATTTGTCGACGGCGATACTCGCCATCTTCTCGGCGCGCGACGGCACGATGCCCTGCCAGCCGACGCGCCCGTCGGGCTGGACGGCCGGGATCACCTGCACGCGTCGCGGCAGGAACGGATACAGCGCCGCCATCCCGGGCACCTTGACGCCGTAGAACCGCTTCGGCTCGAACAGCATCAGGATTCCGGACCAGTTGGTGATGTAGCCGATGATGCCGGTGAACAACGGAATGGTGATCAACTGCTCGATCAGGTGCGCATTCATCGCACACATCCATCGGTTCCGGCGACGAATCCCGTCGAGCCCACCACATGTCCTCCGTCCACACCACACATCCGGCCCGGGCGGCAGTGGCGGTCACGGACGTCCTTACTGCCGAACTACTTGGAGTCGCACTCCATAGCGGATCGGATCGTATCAGGCGGCACCGCCCGAACTGCGCCGTCGTCCGACGTGGGCGCACCGCGACTCGAGTACGGCACGAGAACCGCGATCCACCGCGCCCGGCCGGTCGCCCGCGTGCGCCGCGTCGGCATTTGGCCCCGCGCCGGACCGCGACGACAATGATGCGAATGCAGACCGACGTCAAGACCCGCCCGGGACTGCGGATCGGCCCGTATCCCGTCGATCCGCCGGTCGTCCTCGCGCCGATGGCCGGCATCACCAACCGCGCCTTCCGCAGGCTGTGCCGCGAGTTCGGCAGCCCGACGTCGATCTACGTGTGCGAGATGATCACCGCCCGCGCCGTCGTCGAGCGGCACGACAAGACACTGCACATGATGTCGTTCGACGATGACGAGCACCCCCGCTCGATGCAGCTCTACGGCGTCGACCCCGCGACACTCGGCGAGGCGGTGCGGATCATCGTCGGCGAGGGCTGGGCCGATCACGTCGACCTCAACCTCGGCTGCCCCGTCAAGAAGGTGACGCGACTCGGCGGCGGCGCCGCCCTGCCGTACAAGCGGCGACTGTTCGCCGGCATCGTCCGCGAGATGGTGGCCGCGGCCTCGCCCGCCGGCGTGCCGATCACGGTCAAGTTCCGCATCGGCATCGACGACGAGCACCGCACCTACCTCGACGCCGGGCGGATCGCCGAGGCCGAGGGGGCGGCGGCGGTCGCGCTGCACGCCCGCACCGCGGCGCAGCGCTACTCCGGCGCCGCCGACTGGACGAAGATCGCCCGGCTCAAGGAGGCCGTGACGACGATCCCCGTCCTCGGCAACGGCGACATCTTCACCGCGGCCGACGCTTTGACGATGATGGCGACCACCGGCTGCGACGGCGTCGTCGTCGGACGCGGCTGCCTCGGCCGCCCGTGGCTGTTCGCCGAACTCGACGCGGCGCTGCGCGGCCTGCCCGCTCCCCCGCCGCCCACGCTCGGCCGCGTAGGCGAGATCCTGCGCCGGCACACTCGCCTGCTCGTCGACCACGACGGCGAGGACAAGGCGATGCGCGACATCCGCAAGCACATGGCCTGGTACTTCATGGGCTTCCCGCTCGGCGCCGAGCTCCGCCGCGCGTTCGCGACCGTCTCGAGCCTGACGCAGCTCGACGACCTCGTCGGGCGTCTGGACCCGGACATCGCCTTCCCCGCCGACGCCGAAGGCCCGCGCGGCCGGCAGGGCTCGCCGGGCAAGGTGTTCCTCCCCGACGGATGGCTCGACGACCCCGAGGATGCGACAGTGCCGTCCGCTGCGGACGTGATGCACAGCGGAGGTTAGCCGCAGAACCACCTGATAGCACCTGAAAGGTGCGTATCAGAGTGGGACGCTTCGGTAACAATTCGATATCATCGGCCGCGGCGTCCTCCGCGGACGCCCGGGCACCGGAGCGATGGATGCGGGCCCAACGCCTCGCCGATCTCACGCAGAGGCCGCACCGAGACGTCTGCGAAAGCCGAGTCGGACGAGAAGGCAAGGGATGTGATGGCCGAGGAGCGCCCGCGCGATCAGCGCGTCACCGTGGCCGACCTCCTCGCCCGCATGCACGCCGCCGAGACGGGTGCCGATCCGCAACCGGAGCAGACGCGCCGACCGGCCCCGCCGCCGCGTCCGACACCCGAGCCGCCGCCGGTCGCACCGCCGCCCGCGAAGCCGATGCCCGCGATGCCGATGCCCGCCGTCGCATCGGCGCCGGTCGCGCCGCCACCACTCGACGCCCCGCCCGCTCCCGCCTCGCCCGCTCCCGCCCCGCCCCCTCCCGCGCCGGCTCGACGCCGCCTGCCGCGGACGGCGCTCCTCGCCGGTCGAGTGACGCTGGCCCTGGCCGCGGTCGTCGCGCTCGTCGGCACCGGCACCGTGTGGACGTACCTGCACGCCCGAGACAACGCGTTCAACCAGGTCCGAGCGCTCGACGAGAACGACCCCAACGTCCGCCGTGAAGGCCAGGAGGGCGACGAGAACTACCTCATCGTCGGCACCGACACCCGGGCCGGCGCCAACGGCAGGATCGGCGCCGGCACGACGGCCGAGACCGAGGGCTCACGCAGCGATTCGGTCATCCTCCTCAACATCCCCGCGAACCGCAGCCGCGTGGTCGGCGTCTCCTTCCCCCGCGACCTCTCGGTCGATCGTCCGGACTGCCAGGCGTGGGACAACCAGAAGGAGACCTACACCGACGAGACGATCCCCGCGGAGACGAACGCCAAACTCAACACCGCCTTCGGCGTCGGCGGCCCGCGCTGCCTCGTCTCCGTCCTGCAGCAGATGACGCACCTCAAGATCAATCACTTCATCTCCATCGATTTCGTCGGCTTCGAGAAGATGGTCGACAAGGTCGGCGGCGTCGAGGTCTGCTCTCCGCAGCCGCTCTACGACGAAGAACTCGGCCGGATCCTGTCGAAATCCGGCAAGCAGCAGGTGAAGGGCAAGGCCGCGCTCAACTACGTGCGCGCCCGGAAGATCTCGGCCGAGGGCAACGGCGACTACGGACGCATCAAGCGGCAACAGCTCTTCCTGTCGTCGCTGCTGCGCTCCATGCTGTCCAACCAGGTGCTCTCCAACCCGGGCACGCTCAACGGCCTCATCACCGCGTTCCAGCAGTACGCGCTCGTCGAGCGGATCACCACGGACGACCTGCTCGACCTCGCCTCGTCGCTGCGCGATCTGCAGGCCAGCCGCGTGACCTTCGCGACGGTGCCGACGGCGGGGACGATGGAGGACGGCTCCGGCAACGAGATCCCCCGCACCGACGACATCCGCGCGCTCTTCGACGCGATCATCGACGACGATCCGCTGCCCGGCGAGGGCACCGCCGGGAAGAAGCCGGCGCCGACGCCGACGCCCACCGAAGTCGCCGACCGGCCGCAGGCCCCGGCGCCGAAACCCGCCGTCGCGCGCACGCCGTCGGCCGTCACGGTCCGCGTCCTCAACGGCACGGCGCAGCCGGGCCGGGCGAGTTCCGTCGCCGAGTCGCTCGACCGCCGAGGTTTCGGTTCCGCCGGGATCGCCGACGCGTCGATGCCTCAGGACGAGTCCGTGGTCCGCTACGCCCCCGGCGAGCGCGACGCCGCCGCGACGATCGCGGCCATGATCCCCGGCACCGCCATTCAGGAGGATCGGACGCTCTCCTCCGGCGTGGCTCTCATCGTGGGACGCGGTTTCACCGAACTCGGCAAGATCCCGGCCGCCGGTTCGGCATTGACGCCGAAAGATCTCCCGGCCATCAAATCCGGATCGTTGCCGAGCGATTTGGCCGTGACGAACGCCGCGACCACCGCATGCGACTGATTCACCCGACGTTCATACTCCGCCGGCCCGACCGATCGGTGCCGACACGTAGGCTTATCGAATGCGCACGGCTTATGTAGAACAATTGGCGGAACTCAACGCCACGCTCGGGCAGATGTGTGATCTCAGCGGGCAGGCGATGGAGCGGGCGACGCGCGCTCTGCTACAGGCCGATCTCGTCGTCGCGGAACAGGTGATCGGCGACCACGATCAGATCCTCACGCTGACGACGCGCGCCGAGGAGCAGGCCTTCGCGCTCCTCGCCCTGCAGGCGCCGGTCGCGGGCGACCTGCGGTCGATCGTCAGCGGCTTCCAGATCGTCGCCGACATCTCCCGGATGGGCGCGCTCGCGCTGCACGTCGCCAAGATCGCGCGCCGCAGGCACCCGACGAAGGCCCTCCCGGAGGAGGTCAACGGCTACTTCGCCGAGATGGGCCGGCTCGCCGTCGCGATGTCCCACGAGGCCCGCGACGTCCTGAGCAGCCACGACGTCTCCGACGCCGCCAGGCTGCAGGACGACGACGACGCCATGGACGACCTGCACCGCCACCTGTTCACCGTGCTCATGGACCGCGACTGGCGCCACGGCGTCGGCGCCGCCGTCGACATCACGCTGCTCGGCCGCTTCTACGAGCGCTACGCCGATCACGCCGTCGAGATCGGCCGGCGCGTCATCTTCCTGGCCACCGGCAAGACCCCGGAACAGCTCGCCAGCACCGAATAGCGCGACCTCAGCCGAACCGACCCGAGATGTAGTCCTCCGTCGCCTTCTTCTCGGGATTGGTGAACATCTTCTCGGTGTCGTTGACCTCGATGAGCCTGCCCGGCTCGCCGACGCCCGCGAGGTTGAAGAACGCCGTCTGATCGCTCACCCGGGCCGCCTGCTGCATGTTGTGGGTGACGATCACGATCGTGTACTCCTTCTTGAGGTCCTTGATGAGGTCCTCGATCGCCAGCGTCGAGATCGGGTCGAGCGACGAGCACGGCTCGTCCATGAGCAGGACGTCCGGCGAGACGGCGATCGCCCGGGCGATGCAGAGCCGCTGCTGCTGACCGCCGGAGAGTCCGCCGCCGGGCTTGTCCAGCCGGTCCTTCACCTCGTCCCACAGGTTGGCGCCCCGCAGGCTGCTCTCGGCGATGTCCGCCAGCCGCGCCTTGTCCCGCACGCCCTGCAGCCGCAGGCCGGCGACGACGTTGTCCTTGATCGACATCGTGGGGAACGGGTTGGGCCGCTGGAACACCATGCCGATCGTCGTGCGCACGCTGACGGGGTCGACGTCCGCGCCGTAGACGTCTTCGCCGTCGAGCAGTACTTTGCCCTCGACCCGCGCGCCGGGAGTCACCTCGTGCATGCGGTTGAGGGTCCGCAGCACCGTCGACTTGCCGCAACCGGACGGTCCGATGAACGCGGTGACGCAGCGCGGCGGGACCGCCAGGTCGACGTCCTCGACCGCGTGGAACGCGCCGTAATAGATGTTCAGGTCTTCGATGTCGAGCCGTTTGGCCATAGGAGATTCCCTTATTCATTCATCGGGACGAGTCAGCCCTTGGGGGCCACGAGCTTGGCGACGAGCACGGCCACCGCGTTGATCGCGGCGATGATGATGACGAGCGTCAGCGCGGCACCCCAGTAATTGAAAGCGCCGAGTGCCGGATCGGGATTGCGCACCTGCTCTTTGATGAACAGCGGAAGCGAATTCATGTTTCCGTCGAGCACGTTGAGATTGAAGGCGTCGGTGGCACCCACGAGGACGAGCACCGGCGCCGTCTCCCCCATGATCCGGGCGAGCGCGAGGAAGACGCCGGAGATCATTCCGGAGAGGGCCGTGGGAATGACGATCCGCACGATCGTCTTCCATTTCGGCACGCCGAGCGCGTACGCCGCCTCGCGCAACTCGTCGGGGACGAGCTTGAGCATCTCCTCGGTGGACCGCACGACGACGGGCACCATGAGCAGCACGAGCGCGAGGCTCACGGCGAACGCGCTCTGCGCGTTGCCGAGGGTGGTCACCCACACGCCGAAGACGAAGATCGCGGCGACGATCGACGGCACGCCGGCGAGGACGTCGACCATGAACGTCGCCGGCCTGGCGATGCGCGATCGCGGGTATTCGACGAGCAGGATCGCGGTGAGCACGCCGACCGGAACGGCGATGACGGACGCCACGAGCGCCTGCAGCAGCGTGCCGAGGACGGCGTGGCCGACGCCGCCTGCGTACGAGTCGACGTCGACACCGAACTTGTCGCCGGTCCACCACACCGGGTCGGTGATCGCCGGGCCGCCGTTGACGAGGACCGACCCCAGCAGCGCGACGAGCGGGACGAGCGCGATGACGAAGCACGCCGCGAACGCGACGCGGGCGAGCCGGTCGCGCGCCTTGCGCCGCGCGCTGATCGGCCGGAACGCGGACGGCGGCTTGACCGGGGATTCGGGACTCGGGGCCGGGGCGACGGTCATCCGTTCACCTTTCCGCCGGCGATGCCGCGGGCGATCGCGTTGACGACGAACGTCATGACGAACAACACGAGCCCGGCGGCGATGTAGGCGCCGGCCGTGTACTCGCTGGAGACGAACTCCCCCGCCGAGGAGGCGATCTTCGACGCGAAGGTGAAGCCGCCGTCGAAGAGGCTCCAGGTGGCGTCCCGGGCCGAGTCCGACAGGACGATGAGGACGGCGATCGTCTCGCCGAGCGCGCGGCCCAGGGCGAGCATCGACGCGGCGATCATGCCGCTGCGCGCATACGGGAACGACGTCATGCGGATCGCCTCCCACTTCGTCGCGCCGAGCGCCAGCGCCGCCTCCTTCTGGGACTGCGGCGTCTGACGCAGCACCTCTCGGGTGATCGACGTGATGATCGGCAGCACCATGATCGCGAGCACGACGGCGGCGACGAAGATGTTGCCGCCGCCGGCGATGCTGACGTTGCCGTCGGCGAACAGCGGGAACCACGCCAGGTTCGTGTTGAGCCAGGACGCGACGGGCTCGAGGAACGGGCGCAGCTCGAACAGACCCCAGATGCCGAAGATGATCGACGGCACCGCCGCGAGCAGATCGATGACGGCGCCGAGCGGACGGGCGAGCCGTTTCGGTGCGTACTCGACGAGGAAGGTGGCGATCCCGATGGCGATCGGTACGGCCAGCACCAGCGCGAACGCCGAGCTGAGCACCGTCACCTTGAAGAAGTTGAGGACGCCGAAGGCCGCCGTGCCCGCGTCGAACTCGGCGCCGGACACCTGCCACCGCGTGCCGAACAGGAAGCTGCCCTCGTTGCGGGCGAGCGAGGGCACCGCCGCCACGACGAGTTCCACCGCGATGCCCGCGATGGCGAGGACGACGAGCGCACTCGCCCCCGTGACGAGCAGCCGGAACGCCCTGTCGGCCCACCGGCCGTCACCTCTGCCCCGCAGCGCGCTCTCCTCCGGGCGCGGGGCCCCGGGATCGCCCGTGCGTCGGCGCTCGGCGGTATCGGCCGGCTCTGGCACCGTCACTCCTGTCGGCGACCCGTTCAAGCGATCGCGTCGATCGCGGCGTTCAACTTCGTCAGGAACGACGCGGGCAGCGGCACGTAGCCCTGCTCCGACAGTCCCTGACCCTGGTTCTGCGCCGACGCGGCGACCTTGAGGAAGGACTTGACGGCCTTCCCGGTCTCGGCGTCGGCGTAGGTGGAGCAGACGACCTCGTACGTGGCGAGGATGATCGGGTACGCCCCCGCCTGCTTCGGCTTGTAGAACGAGGACGTGTCGAGCACGAGGTCGTGGCTCGCGTCGCCGTTCTTGAGCGTCGCTCCTTCGATGGTCTTCGCCGCGGTGGCCGCCGTCAACTCGACGGCCTCGGGGCCCGCCGAGGTGATGATCGTCGCGATCGACAGGCCCTGCTTCTTCGCGAACGACCACTCGGTGTACGAGATCGAGCCCTTCGTGGCCTTGACCCCCGCCGCGACGCCGGGGTTGCCGTCCTTGCCCTCGCCGACGCCGCCGTTGAACTTCTTTCCGTCGCCCTTGGTCCAGACGCCGTCGGACGCCGCCCCGAGGTACTTCTGGAAGTTGTCGGTGGTCCCCGACTCGTCCGAGCGGTAGAGCACCGTGATCGCCTCGTCCGGCAGTGCGGCGCCCTTGTTCTCGGCGGCGATCACGGGGTCGTTCCACTTCGTGATCTCGCCGGCGAAGATCTTCGCCAGCGTCGGGCCGGAGAGCGCGACATTCGTGGCGCCGTCGACGTTGTAGGTGACGGCGATCGGGCCGAAGACGAGCGGCAGATTCCACGCGTCCGAACCGCAACGCGCCTTCGCCGCGGTGTATTCGGCGTCCTTGAGCGGAGAATCGGTGCCGCCGAAGTCGGTCAGCCTGCCGGTGAACTCGGTCACGCCTTTGCCGGAACCGTTGCCGGTGTAATCGAGGCTCGCGCCGTCACAGGTCTTGGCGTACGAGTTCGCGAAGGTCTTGACGGCGTTCTCCTGCGCCGTCGACCCGCTCGCCCTGAGCTTCGGCTTGCCGGCGCAGGCGATGCCGTCGACCTTCGCGGCCGGCGCATTGCTGCTCGCACCGCCGTCACGGTCGGCGTTGCTGCCGCAGCCGGCCACCAGCAGACCTCCGGCCGCCACGAGACTCACGGCGGCGTATGACGTCTTCGCAATCTTCACGGGTTCCTCCGTCGGTCGGGCTGCACTCGCCGCGGCGGGTGCACTTCGCCCGGAAATCTAACGGGGGCGTGTGGCGCTAAGACGCCACGAAGGTGAACGACGGCTGAACGGCCTCGGGCGCATGCGCGCCGGCCCGTCAGGCGTAGGCGACGTCGACGGCGAACCGAGTGAATCCGAGGCGGTCGTAGGTGCGCAGCGCCGCGGCGTTGTCGCCTTCCACGTAAAGCGTGACGGTGTCGAGGCCGCGCGCGGCCAGGTAGGCCAGCCCGGCCACCGTGAGCGTCCGGCCGAGCCCCCGGCCCTGGGCCACCGGCGCGACGCCGACGACGTAGACCTCGCCCAGGTCACGCCCGGTGTCGGACTCGGCCGCCGGGTGCACCTTGGTCCAGTGGAAGCCGAGCAACTCGCCCGTCGCGTCGTCGACGGCGAGGAAGAGCCCGTTCGGATCGAACCACGGCGCCTGGACGCGGGCGGCGACGTCGGCCGCCGTCCAGGCGCCCTGCTCGGGATGCCAGGAGAAGGCCGCGGCGTTGACCGCGAGCAACGCGGCCTCGTCCTCACGTCCCGCGTATGTGCGCAATGTCACGCCGTCCGGCACCGCCGGTTCGGGGACGTCGGCGAGTGAGCGCCGCAACTGCAGCAGCTCGCGGACCGGTCCGAGTCCCAGCCGCGCGGCGACGGCGCGGGCTGCGGGCAGGTCGCCGTGCGCCCAGATCCGGTCGGCGGAGGCGAGCGCCGCCGCCACGAGCGCCCGGCCGTGGCCACGTCCCCGGGCGGCGGGGTCGACGACGGCCTCGGCCATCGCCGGCCGTCCCGCGACACCGGCGTAGCCGACGAGCCCCGCGGCGGACGTCTCATCGTCCTCGGCCACAGCCTCCTCGTCGCCGTCGACGGCGGTCGCCTCCTCGAACAGCAGCAGGTGACGTCCGGCGGCGGCGAGCCCGAGGAGCGTCTGCTCCGACAGCGGGGCGACGCCGTCGGCCGCCGCGGCGGCCTCCGCAAGCGCCGCGATCCGCACCCACTCGGCCTCCGACAGCTGTTCCCGCGTCACGATGGAGCGTGCGGAATCGTCATCATGTCGACGAGTGCTCACTCGACGTCCTCCTCATCGGATCCGATGCCGACGGTCGCAGCGGAGTCCCGCTTGTTCGGCCGCACAGCCTTGTAGCCAACGTTACGGACGGTGCCGATGAGCGCTTCGTGTTCGGCCCCCAATTTGGCGCGCAGCCGTCTGACATGGACGTCGACGGTCCGGGTGCCGCCGAAGAAGTCGTAGCCCCAGACCTCCTGCAGCAGCTGGGCGCGGGTGAAGACGTGCCCGGCGTGCTGCGCGAGGTACTTGAGGAGCTCGAACTCCTTGTACGTGAGGTCGATCGGCCGGCCGCGCAACCGCGCCGTGTAGGTGTCCTCGTCGATGACCAGGTCGCCGAGCGTGATCGTCGACGACTCGTCGTGGCCGCTCGCCCCGGTGCCGCGCCCGCTGAGCAGCCGCAGCCGCGCGTCGAGCTCGGCGGGCCCGGTGGTCGGCAGCAGGAAGTCGTCGATCCCCCAGTCCGCGCTCAACGCGACGAGCGAGCCCTCCGCGATGACGACGGCGACCGGGATCCCGGTCGCCGCGCTCGCCAGCAGCCGGCACAGCCCCCGGGCGGCCGCGAGGTCCGATCGCGCGTCGACCAGCACGGCGTCGGCGTCCGATACGGCCACGATCGACGAGACGTCGGCGCGCAGTGCGCGAACACCGTGCGGCAACAGCGCCAACGACGGCAGAATCGCCTGCGGATCGGGATCGGCCGTGAGTATGAGCAGATCCACTCGGCCGACTCCCTTCTGGTTAGGCTGGGTGCTGCCACGGACGCACGACGGGCGTGGCCTTTGTACGACCGGCGGTGCAGCGGCTTCGATGAACTTTAACGGCTGACGCGCCACTCGGCGCGGCGCAGACGAGCACGGAGGACGACGATGGCCCTGCCACGGGCGCCGCGCTGGGCGTGGCGCACCGCGATCGGCGTCGTCCTTCTCGCCGTTCTCGGGTACGGAGGCTGGTGGGCCGCCGGCAACAAGATCGCCTCCGACGCCGAGCGCTCGCTCGCCGCCGCCGTCCGCGCGGGCGACCCGACCCTGCTCACCGATCCGTTCATCGATCTCTCCGCCTCGCCGTTCACCCGGATCCGGAACGGCCGCTACGAGACGGTGACGATCCTCGCCCGCGACTACCAGCTGCGCCCCGTCCCTGGCGATCGCACCGAGCTCTACTACGCCGACGTCACCGGTGTGCTGTACGGCACAGAGACCGACGGCGCCACCGTCACGTCCGATTCCGCGCTGCGCGTCACCGGCGTCGAGGCGCGCACCCGGCTCTCCTCACAGGTCGTCGGCCGTTACCTCGGGCTGGCCGATCTGACGATCGCGACCCCGCCCGAGCCCGGCGTCGCCGGCGGCGGCGGCCCGCAGCAGCCGGCGGCCAAGCGCTCGACGGGCCTGCTGCTCACCGCGTCCATCCCGATCCCCCGGTCCAAAGACCTGCGGATCACCGTCACCGCCGACGTCGCACTGGCGGGCCACGACATCGTCATCACCCCGACGGGTCTCTACACGGGCGACCAGCCGCACGAGAAGCTGCCGGCCTGGGTCGACGCGCGCAGCGTGCTGCCGCACTTCACCGGGCGGGTGCCCGGGACGCCGCTGGCCTTCGCCGTGACGCCCACCACCGTCTACTCCGACAACTCGGGGCTGACGGTCGAGGGCCGCACCGACACGAACCTCGTCCGGCCGGCCGACTTCCGTCCGACCCCCCGAGTCGACGCCGCGCGCGGGGATCGGTAGGCTCACCGACCATGCGTTCATCGGCGCTGCTCCTCACCCGTCGCTATGCGGTCGACTACTGCCGCGTGACGGCGATGTGTTGTCGCTGAGCTCATTCGTCCGCTGAGCGCATTCCTGCCGGCCATGCCGGCGCCTTCCCGGCTCTTCCGGCCGCGCTTGTCCGATGCGGACCCAACCGAAGGCGCTACGACTCTGCCACCTGGCAGACGATGCCACCCGGCAGAAGATCTCCCTGTGGAAAGGACACACCATGGCTCGCTCTGACGTCCTGGTCAGCGCCGATTGGGCTGAGCAGAATCTGACGACTCCGGGCGTCGTCTTCGTCGAGGTCGACGAAGACACGTCCGCTTACGACGGCGGCCACATCGCCGGCGCCGTCAAGCTCGACTGGAAGACGGACCTGCAGGATCAGGTGCGCCGCGATTTCGTCGACTCCGAGCAGTTCGGCGCCCTGCTGTCCTCGCGCGGCATCGCGAACGACGACACCGTCGTCCTCTACGGCGGCAACAACAACTGGTTCGCCGCGTACGCCTACTGGTACTTCAAGCTGTACGGCCACACGGACGTCAAGTTGCTCGACGGCGGCCGCAAGAAGTGGGAGCTCGACGGCCGCCCGCTGTCGGCCGACGCCGTCACCCGCGAGGTCACCGAGTACAAGGCCGGCGCCGCCGACAACTCGATCCGCGCCTTCCGTGACGAGGTCATCGACGCCATCGGCGCCAAGAACCTCGTCGACGTCCGTTCGCCGGACGAGTTCTCGGGCAAGATCCTCGCGCCGGCCCACCTGCCGCAGGAGCAGAGCCAGCGCGCCGGCCACATCCCCACCGCGATCAGCGTGCCGTGGAGCAAGGCCGCGAACGAGGACGGCACCTTCAAGTCCGACGCCGAGCTCGCCGAGCTGTACGCGGAGGCCGGCCTCGACGGCGAGAAGGAGACCATCGCCTACTGCCGCATCGGCGAGCGCAGCTCGCACACCTGGTTCGCGCTGCAGGAGCTGCTCGGCCATCAGAACGTCAAGAACTACGACGGCAGCTGGACCGAGTACGGCTCGCTGGTCGGCGTCCCGATCGAGCTGGGAGAGAAGTAATCATGTGTGGAGCCCCCAAGCAGGGTCAGGTCCTTCCCGCCGGCGTCGACGCCGAGAAGGAGACGGTGCTCACCGGCACCGTCGTCGACGCGTCGGGTGCACCCGTCGCGGGCGCCTTCGTCCGGCTGCTCGATTCGACCGGTGAGTTCACCGCCGAGGTCGTGGCCAGCGGAACCGGCGACTTCCGGTTCTTCGCCGCGGCGGGCACGTGGACGCTGCGCGCGCTGTCCAGCGCGGGCAACGGCCAGACCGAGGCGTCCCCCGAGGGACCCGGCGTGCACACCTACACGGTGACCGTCAGCAAGTAGCACGACCCACGACGCCCCGGCCGGCTCCCGAACGAACCGGCCGGGGCGTCGTCGTGTCCGTACGCATTCGCGGCCGGGTACTCCCGGACCACCCCGACGCGATCCTCAGCCTCAATGGCGAGCAGTGCATTTCCGCAAGGCCGCGACGGTGATGTCCGGAACGCAGCACAGGAGATGCACCCAACCCGGTCTGCCGTTATGTCGATCGGCCGATCGATCGAGGAAGACCTCCACATCGGTGGAGCCGTGCTCGGTCCGGTAGAAGGTGACGATCGGGTCGCCTTCGTCGGTATGAACGGTGACGCGAAACTCAGCACCGCTGCGTCGACGACTATCGGCCAGACAATCAATAGCCGATTGGGGATACAGATCCTCGATCGTCGACTTGGGCGACTTCCGATCAGCGGTCTCACCACAACTCGGCAATGGATGGCGGTCGGCGAAGGTCGGCGGTCCGGTCTCTCCGGGGCGCTCGTCCGTCGAACACGCCGAGAGAACCAGGCCGGCGACGACGGCCACGACGGAGACGCGACGGGTAGACGGCATATAAGCGAATCTACGCGGACGGGCGCTATCCGACGGAGTATTCCACCAGATCCTCGGTCGCGCACGGCCGGGCGCGAAACTCGCCGACCGCCCGGCCGAGCGGATCGCCGATCACACGGGCCGCACGTGACGGCCACACGCCACGCGGTAGCATCACCGCGTGGTCCTATTCTTCGAGATCCTGCTCGGGTTGGCGTCGGTCGCGATCATGGCTTTCGCCGTCTACGTTATCTACCGCCTCGTCGCCGATGAAGGCTGACGCACGGTCGTGAGTTCCGCGGATTCGGCTGGACGCAACATCGCGTCACTGCCAGACCTCGCCGTGCCCGACGACACGGCGAACCTGCGTCAGGGCCCTGACCTGCACCCCGCCCTCCTCGCTCTCCTGCCGCTCGTCGGCGTCTGGCGCGGCGCCGGCGAGGGCAACGACCCCGTGACCGGGGACTATTCGTTCGGTCAGCAGATCGTCGTGTCCCATGACGGTGGGCCGTACCTGCGCTGGGATTCGCGGATCTGGCGCGTCGACGGCGACGGCGCGTACGTCGCCGCCGACCAGCGCGAGGCCGGCTTCTGGCGGATCGGCGCCGACGACGTCATCGAGTTGCTCATCGTCCACGCCGAGGGTGCCGTCGACCTCTTCTACGGCACGCCCCTGACGCAGACGTCGTGGGAACTGGCCACGGACGTCAGCTTCACGACGGCGACCGGCACGGGCGGAGCCGGCGCGAAGCGGCTCTACGGGCTCGTCGACGGCGGCGACTTCGCGTACGTCGAGGAACGCGTCGACCCCGACGGCGACCTCGTCCCCCGGTACTCGGCGCGCCTGTCCCGATACGCGGGCTGACACACCGCCGACGAGCGCGGACCACCGGCCGGTCCACCCGCCGGGCCGTACGCGGCCACCTGGCTGGCCGGCCGGCCCCTTAGAACTGCATTCCGGCGTCGCGAGCCATCGTCATCGTGGTGCTACCGCCGTCCAGGCTCTCCCGGATGATGTCGGCGTGGCCGCTGTGGTGGGCGGTCTCCCGAAACATGTGCAACAGGATCCGCCGCACCGACTGCGGCTGCGGGTCCGGATCCCACGGCGCCTTCGGCAGCGGAACCATCGCGTCGAGATCCGGCACCGTACGGATGAACTCGTTCGTCGCCGCGGACTGCCGCTCGGACTCGGCGAGCCAATGCGCGAACGTCTCGTCCTCGGTGAGGACGTACGCCGTCGCGGCGGCCGACATGTCGAACTCGGCATCCGGATCGGCGGCCGTGACGACGGCGAGCCAATGCCGCTCGTTCAAGGTGACGTGCTTGAGGATGCCGCCGAGGCTCAGTGCCGAGGCGGACGGCGTCAGCCGTGCCTGCTCCTCGGTCAACCCGCGCATGGCGATGCCCAGGTTGTGGCGCTGATCGTCGTAGATCTCGATGAGGGTTTCGCGTTCGTTGCTCATGCCCGGGACGCTACGCCGGTGCACTGACATTTCTTCGCTCAGCGGGTTCGGCAAAGAGAAGACCTGCCCACCGCCGGCCGAGCCCCGGACCCGAACGACCCCCGCGCCCCTTTCGGGTATCGGCCTGGACCTGGCCGCGCGGGGGTCGGATGACCATCGGGGATTCGCATGAGCTTCCCCGAGGGGCGGCCCTAGCTGATGGTCACCTCACGCGTCCGAATTGAAACCATGTCTCGAACCACCTCCTTTCTCGTGTACGGCGAAGGTACGCCCGGGCCCGCACCGAGGCAACGGAATTAACCTCGCGAGGAACCGCAGGTCAGCGCCTGGACGAGTCGCGGCTCTCAGCCAAGTCTCAGTAACCGCCGGAAGAATCGCCTGAATGCGTCGCACCCTCGAGCCTCTGATCGCGGGCATCCTCCTCGCACTCGTCTCCGTCCAGGCGGCGCTCGTCGCCCTCGACCTCAACCCCTTCGCCGATCTCGACGCGCGAACCTACGACTGGTTCGTCGCGCACCGCACCCCGGCGCTGACGACGGCGCTCACCTTCGTGACCCGCTGCTTCGACCCCCTGGTGGTGCCGTTCCTCGCGGCCGCGGCGGCCGGCACGATCGTCCTCGTCCGCCGCGATCCGCGCGGCGCGCTGACCGTCGTCCTCGGACTCAGCGCGGCGAGCGCCGTCACCCAGGTGGTCAAGCTGGCCGTCGGACGCGCCCGGCCGCCGGACGCCACGCAACTCGTCAGCGCCGAGCAGAACGTCTCGTTCCCCTCCGGCCACTCGAACAGTTCGGCGGCGCTGCTCGTGCTCGTCGCGCTCGTCCTCACCTCCGGCGCCGCCACCGCCGCGCGGGCGGCGGCGGTCTCCCTCGCCCTGCTCCTCGCGGGCTGCGTCGCCGTCAGCAGGCTCTACCTCGGCGTGCATTACGTCAGTGATGTCGTGGCCGGCCTGTTGCTCGGCACCGCCGTCGCCCTCCTCGCGACGTTCATCGCCCGAAGGACCAGCCCCCGACCGCATCCACAGCCTGTTGCCACGCACTGAGATCGGCTCGCCGCTTCTCGTCCGGGATCCTCGGCTCCCACCGGGCCGCCGCCCGCCAGTTGGCGCGCAACTGCGCCTCGTCGGTCCACAGCCCCGCGGTCATGCCGGCGCAGTAGGCGGCACCCAGCGCCACCGACTCGGCCATCCGCGGCCGGATCACCGGCACCCCGCAGTAGTCGGCCATCATCTGCATGAGCAGGTTGTTCGCCGTCATGCCGCCGTCGACGACCAGCCGCTCGAGCCGATCGGCGCCACCGGCCGCGGCCAGATCCTCGACGAGCACGTCGAGCAGCGTCGCCGACTGGTACGCCATCGTCTCCAGCACGGCCCGCGCGAGGTGACCGCGCGTGACGTGCGCCGTCAGACCGACGATCGCGCCGCGGCTCTCCGACGCCCACCGCGGTGCGTGCAGTCCGGAGAACGCGGGGATGATGAGGCAGCCGCCGTTGTCCCCGACCGTCTCGGCCAGCGTCTCGATCTCCGGCGCCGCGGAGATCAGCCCCAGCGTCGTCCGCACCCATTCGACGAGCGATCCCGCCGTCGGGATCGTGCCCTCCAACGCGTATCGCGGCGACTCGCCCTCGCGGCGATAGGCGATCGTCGTGACGAGCCCGTTGTTCGATCGCACGAGCTCCGTGCCGGTGTTGTAGACGAGGAAACCGCCGGTGCCGAGGGTGAACTTCGATTCGCCCGCGCGCAGCGCGACCTGCCCGACCAGGGCCGCCTGCTGATCGCCCATGACGGCCCGGATGGGCACGCCTGCCAGCGGACCGCCGGCGACGGCACCGTGCTCGCCCATCGAGGCGACGATCCGGGGCAGCGACGCCCGGTCGATCCCCGACGCGGCGAGCAGCACGTCGTCCCACTCCTCGGTCTCGATGTTCATCAGGAGCGTCCGGCTCGCGTTGGTCGAATCGGTGACGTGCCGTCCGCCCGATCTACCGCCGGTGAGGTTCCAGACGAGCCAGGAGTCCATCGTGCCGACCAGCAGTCGCTTCGGGCGCTCCGCGCCGAGCCGGTCGAGGATCCAGCGCAACCGCGGCGCGCTGACGTAGTTGGCGATCGGCAGGCCGGCGCGTCTGGCCAGGTCAGCCGCGTCGGGACGGGCCCGGATGGCGTCGACGATCCCGGTCGTCCTGGTGTCCTGCCAGGTGATCGCGCGATGCACCGGCCGGCCGGTGTCGGCGTCCCACACGACCACCGTCTCGCGCTGATTGGTGACGCCGAGGCCGACGACGTCGGCGGCCGTCAGCCCGGCGGAGGCCATCGCCTCGGAGATGACGCGCTGCGTCTGCCGCCAGATCTCGGCCGCGTCCTGCTCCACCCAGCCCGGCGCCGGATGCCAGATGCGCTGCCGCAACTGCGCCACCGACACCATGACGCCGCGGCGGTCGTAGACGATGCAGCGCGTCGAACTCGTCCCCTGGTCGACCGCGACGACAAAACGCCCGCTCACAGCGGTTTCCCGTGCCCGAGCTCGCGGGAGACCTGCCGCGCGGCGGTGACCACCCGGTCGACGATCCGCGGCACCGGACGACCCGCGGCGTCGGCGATGTCGGCGGACGGTCCGCCGACCGCGATCGCCGCGACCACCTCGCCCCCGCGACCGCGGATCGGGGCGCCGAGCGAGCCCAGCTCCGGCCGGAACTCGCCGACGTCGACGGCGATCCCCTGCTCCCGCACGGCGGCGAGCGTCTGCGCGAGCCGCCGGACGTCGATCACGGTGCGTGAGGTGTAGCGGTCCGGTGCGCCGGCCGTCACCCGCCGGGCGAGGACGGCGTCGTAGGCCAGATGAACCCGGCCCGCGGCCGTCGCATGCGCCGGGAGCTCGTCGCCGACGTGGGCGAACGCCGCGCCGCCGACGTCGCCCAGCACCTCGTGCACGACGGTGACCACCCCGGATCTGACCACCGTGACGTGCACGGCGAGCCCGGTGCGGGAGGCGAGCGCATCCGACCAGTTGAGCGCGTGCGCCCGGACGACGTGCGGATCGAGCAGCTCCCGCCGGCCGCCCCAGGGATCCTCGGCGATCCGGTAGCCGCCGTCCTCCTGCACCGCGGCGCCCACGTCCACCAGCGTCGCGAGCAGGCCGTGGGCGGTCGTCTTCGCCAGGCCGAGCGACGACGCGAGCACGCCGAGCGGAACGGGTTCCGAGCGCGCGGCCAGGGCGCGGAGCAGCGCGATCGCTCGCTCGACCGACTGGATGGTGCCCGACACGCGGCGAGCATACCGCCGGGCATCGTTCGACATCGTCGAACGATGCCCCTGTCGTTCACGTGACCCGGCTCATAACGTCACCGACGGAACGGCGTCGACGCGGACGTCGGACCGCCGCACATCGATGTGCGGCCATCTCGAGTGATGAGGCAGGACAATGACCGACGCCAAGTACGTGGGTGCCATCGACCAGGGCACGACGAGCACCCGATTCATGATCTTCGATCACGCCGGCACCGAGGTGGCCCGGCACCAGCTCGAACACGAGCAGATCATGCCGCAGGCCGGCTGGGTGGAGCACGACCCGACCGAGATCTGGGAGCGGACCAGCACCGTGATCCAGGTCGCGCTGCGCACCGCCGACCTGACGGCCGCCGACCTCGCCGCCGTCGGCATCACCAACCAGCGCGAGACGACCGTCCTGTGGAACAAGAACACCGGTCGGCCGTACTACAACGCGATCGTCTGGCAGGACACCCGCACCGACAAGATCGCCGCGGCGCTCGACGCCGACGGCCGCGGCGATGTCATCCGCCGCAAGGCCGGACTGCCGCCCGCACCGTACTTCGCCGGCGGCAAGGCGCAGTGGATCCTGGAGAACGTCGAGGGCGTCCGGGCCGAGGCCGAGGCCGGCGTCGTGCTCTTCGGCACCATCGACACCTTCCTGCTCTGGAACCTCACCGGCGGCATCAACGGCGGCATCCACGTCACGGACGTCACCAACGCCAGCCGCACGATGCTGATGGATCTGGAGACGCTCGACTGGGACGACGAACTGTTGTCGTTCTTCGGCATCCCCCGCTCGATGCTGCCGACGATCCGGCCGTCGATCCCCGCCGAGCCCTACGGCCACACCACCGTCCACGGTCCGTTCGCCGCCGAGGTGCCGCTCTCCGGGGTGCTCGGCGATCAGCAGGCCGCGATGGTGGGTCAGGCGTGCTTCGAGGCCGGCCAGGCCAAGAACACCTACGGCACCGGTGGCTTCCTGCTGCTCAACACCGGTGAGAAGCTGGTGCGGTCGCAGAACGGACTGCTCACCACCGTCTGCTATCAGATCGAGGGCAAGCCGCCCGTCTACGCGCTGGAAGGCTCGATCGCGATCAGCGGTTCGGCCATCCAGTGGCTGCGCGACCAGCTGAACGTCATCACCGACGCCGCCGAATCCGAAGCGCTCGCGGCGAGCGTGCCCGGCACCGACGGCGTGTTCTTCGTCCCGGCGTTCTCCGGGCTGTTCGCGCCCTACTGGCGCAGCGACGCGCGCGGCGTCATCGTCGGCCTGTCGCGCTTCCACACCCGCGCGCACATCGTCCGCGCCGCGCTGGAGGCGATCTGCCTGCAGAGCCGTGACGTCGCCGACGCGATGGTCAAGGACTCGGGCGTCTCACTGGACGTGCTCAAGGTGGACGGCGGCGTCACCGCCAACGGGCTGTGCATGCAGATCCAGGCCGACACGCTCGGCATCCCGGTGAGCCGGCCGATCGTCCCCGAGACCACGGCGCTCGGCGCCGCCTACGCCGCCGGTCTCTCGGTGGGCTACTGGGCCGATTTCGATGACGTCGTGGCGAACTGGCAGGAGTCCAAGCGCTGGAACCCGGAATGGTCCGAGGAGCAGCGCGAGACCTACTACACGCGGTGGCAGAAGGCCATCGAGCGCACCCTCGACTGGGTCGAGGTCTAAGCCGACACGTCGACGATCGAAGGGACCACCATGCCCATCTCTCCCCTGCCGCTGAGTCACGAATCTCGTGCGGCTGCGCTCGACACGATGGCGGCCGAGGAACTCGACCTGCTCATCGTCGGCGCCGGCGTCGTCGGTGCCGGTGCCGCGCTGGACGCCGCGACCCGCGGCCTGCGCGTCGGGCTCGTCGAGGCGTCCGACTACGGCGCCGGCACGTCGAGCCGCAGCTCCAAGCTGTTCCACGGCGGCCTGCGCTACCTCAAGCAGCTCAACGTCTCGCTCGTCTTCGAGGCGCTGCGCGAGCGCGGCCTCATGATCAACAAGCTGGCGCCGCACCTCGTGCGACCGGTCCGCTTCGCCTTCCCGCTGGTGACGCCGGCCTACGATCGGGCGTTCGCCGGCGCGGGCATCGGCGTCTACGACGTGCTCGGTGCCGGCCGGGGCGTGCCGCACCACCTCAAGCACATCGGCCGCAAGCAGACCCGCGCGCTCTTCCCCGGCGCGAGCGAGTCGATGCGCGGTGCCGTGCTGTTCTACGAGGGCCAGGTGGACGACGCGCGACACACCATGATGCTCACCCGCACCGCCGTCTCCTACGGTGCGCTCGCCGCGTCGAGCGCGAAGGTCGTCGGCTTCCTGCGCGACGGCGTCAGCGTCGTCGGCGCGCAGGTCCGCGACATCGAGACCGGACGGACGATCGACGTCCGGGCCAAGGCCGTCGTCAACGCCACCGGGGTGTGGACCGACGATCTGCAGGATCTGCTCGGCGGCGCCCGCAAGCTGCGGGTCAAGGCGTCCAAGGGCGTGCACATCGTGGTGCCGCGGTCGGCGATCGACTCCCAGATCGGGCTCATCACCGAGACCAAGACGTCGCTGCTCTTTGTCATCCCATGCCCGTGGAGCGACGACTTCTGGATCATCGGCACCACCGACACCGCCTGGGAGCTCGATCTCGCCCACCCCGCGGCGACGCGCGCCGACATCGACTACATCCTCGAGCAGGTCAACCGGCTGCTCGACCGGCCGCTGAGCCGGGACGACGTCGTCGGCGTCTACGCGGGTCTGCGGCCGCTGCTCGCCGGCGAATCCGATCAGACGTCGCGGCTCTCGCGCGAGCACGCGGTCGTCGACGCGGCCCCCGGCCTCACCGTCATCGCGGGTGGCAAGTACACCACCTACCGGGTGATGGCGAAGGACGCCGTGGACGCCGCGACGGCAGACCGCTACGACGTCGAGCCGTCGCGCACCGACGAGGTGCCGCTGCTCGGCGCCGACGGTTTCGGCGAACTGTGGGAGTCGCGGGTGCGGCTGGCCAACGACCGCCGGCTGTCGGTCAAGCGCATCGAGCACCTGCTGCGCCGCTACGGCAGCGCGGTCTCCGAGGTGTTCGCGCTGATCGACGCCGAACCGGCCCTCGGCGAGCCGCTGGCCGGCACCGGCGACCGCTACCTCGCCGCCGAGGCGCGGTACGCGGTCACCCACGAGGGTGCGCTGCACCTCGACGACATCCTCACCCGGCGCGTCCGGGTGTCGATCGAGACGCCCGACCGCGGCAAGGCCGCCGCCGTGGCCGCCGCCGACGTCGTCGGCGACGTCCTGGGCTGGAGCAAGGCCGACAAGAAGCGGGAGATCGCCGCGTATCACGCCCGCGTCGACGCCGAGGTCGCCTCCCAGGAGCTGCCCGACGACGCGTCCGCCGACGCCGCCCGCATCCGGGCCGTCACCGTACGAGAGGAAGGCATCGCATGACGCCGACACTGGCCCAGATCTTCGCCTGGGAGGTCGTCGGCACGGCCGTCCTCATCGTGCTGGGCAACGGCGTCGTGGCCGCGAGCAATCTCAAGCACTCGCACTTCAGCGGTGGCGGGGCGGTGATGATCCAGCTCGGCTGGGGCTTCGGCGTCTTCGCCGGCGCGTCGATCGCCTGGCGCAGCGGCGCGCACCTCAACCCGGCGGTGACGCTCGGGCTCGCGGCGGCCGACAAGCTCGGCTGGGACAAGGTGCCGGTCTACATCGCGGCGCAGATGCTCGGCGCGTTCATCGGCGCTTCGCTGTGCTGGCTCGCGTACAAGCGCAACTTCGACGAGGAGCCCGAGCCGCAGAACACGCTCGGCATCTTCGCCACGGGCCCGGCCGTCAAGAGCTACGGCTGGAACCTGGTGACCGAGGTGATCGGCACCTTCGTGCTCGTCTTCTGGATCCTCCAGTCCCCCGGCCTGACGGGATCCTTCACGGGCACCGGTGATCCGGTGGGCTTCGGCAACGCCGCACTCGGCTACGCCGGCGTCGCGTTTGTCGTCATCACGGTCGGCGCCGGCCTCGGCGGTCCCACCGGCTACGCCATCAACCCGGCCCGCGACCTCGGCCCCCGCATCGCGTACGCGGTGCTGCCGATCCGCGGCAAAGGCAGCCCGCAGTGGGACTACGCCTGGGTCCCGGTCGTCGGCCCGCTCCTCGGCGGTGTCCTTGCGGCCCTGCTGACGACGGCCCTCGGCCACGTTTAGCCCGTCCGGGGCCTCTCACACTCGTGCGGGAGGCCCCGTCCCCGTCTACCGACGCAGCACTCAGTCCGCGATCGCCTCCTCGACCAGCTCGGCCAGCGAGAACGGCACCCGGCGATGGACGAGCTCGAAGCCGTCGATGCGATTGACACGCGAGCCCAGCGTGATGGACGAGAGCAGCCACACCTCGTCGGCCGTGACGAGGTCGGCCGGGCGCAGCGTCTGCTCCGAGCAGGCGATGCCCCGGGACGCCGCGACGTCGAACAGCGACTGCTGCGTCGTCCCGACCAGCACGCCGTTGCGCGACGGCGTCGTGACGAGGCCGCCGTTGCGGACGACGACGACGCTCGACCGCGGCCCCTCCAGCACGGTGCCCTCGCTCGACAGGAAGACGACGTCGTCCACGCCCTGTTTCGCGGCGTATCGCAGCGCGGCCATGTTCGTCGCGTAGCTCACCGATTTGACGCCCAGCAGCTGCCACGGCGCCAGCGCCTTGAGGTCGACGGAGAAGCCCCGCGGCAGCGTGATGACGTCGATGCCGTCCCGCCGGGCACCCGCCACGCGCGGTGACAGCGGGCCGACGGTCACATAGCCGGTCGCCCCCGGCACGCTCTCGCGGCCACGCGAGTACACCAGACGCAGGAAGCCCTCCGCGCCGTCGTTCTCCTTCGTCCACGTGCGCGCGGCCGTCTCGACGGCAGTCGTCCACTGCTGCCGGTCGGGAGCCGGAAGCTCCATGTCGGCAGCCCCGGCCGCCAGGCGATCGAGGTGCCTGCCGACGTTGCGCGCCCGGCCGTCGCGCACGAGAAGCGACTCGAACAGGGCGTCACCGCGGATCGCGGCGAGGTCGTCGGCGTGCAGGAAGGGGACGTCCGGGTCGAGGACGGCGCCGTCGATCGTGACGAGGATGTGCTGGGCCACGGGTGGTACTCCTGGAGAAACACTGCGGCGAGCACGTCGCCGAAGCAGCGCGAGATGGGGGCAGGAGTAGCGTAGTCGCGGTGAGCGTCTCCCCGCTGTCAGCTCGGGTGGCCGGCGCCGTCGCCGCCCCCGAAGGGTCCCCCGACCACGGAGTGGCATGGCATTACGGAGACCCGCTCGGTGAACAGCGGGCCGCCGTCGAGGGCGCCGTCATCGTCGATCGCAGCCATCGGGGCGTGCTGGCCGTCGACGGCGACGACCGGCTCACCTGGCTGCACACCCTCACCTCCCAACAGGTCGCCGACCTCGCCGACGGCACGTCCGCCGAGACCCTCGTGCTGGACACGCACGGACACGTCGAGGCGATGGCGACGCTGACGGAGCTGGCGGCCACGGTCTGGCTCGACACCGACCGCGAGACGACCGATTCCCTTTTCACCTATCTGCAGAAGATGGTCTTCTGGTCGAAGGTGACCCCCACGCCGCGCCCCGACATGCGCGTCCTGACGCTGGTCGGCCCGCAGGTGCTCGGCGAGCGGATGCGCGAGGCACTGGAACTACCGGCCGACGCACCGACCTACGCCGCCGGGCTGCTGCCCGAACTGCGACACGACGACGAGCCGCTCGGCTTCTGGCGCGTCATGCCCGCCTTCGCCGGCGACCCCGTCACCGGCGGTTCCCTCCCCCGGGTCGACCTCGTCGTCCCCGAATACGAGGTGGCGGACTGGTGGCGCATCGTCGTCGACGCCGGAGCCCGGCCGGCCGGGGCGTGGGCGTACGACGCGCTCCGGGTCGCCGCGCTGCGCCCGCGCGGCGGCGTCGACACCGACGCGCGCTCGCTGCCCCACGAACTGGGCCTCATCGGCGACGTCGCCGCCCGCGGCGCCGTCCACCTGGCCAAGGGCTGCTACCGCGGGCAGGAGACGGTCTCGCGCGTACAGAACGTCGGCAGGCCGCCGCGCCGGCTCGTGCTGCTGCATCTCGACGGCAGTGCCGACACCCTCCCGGCGATCGGTGACGCCGTCGCCACCGGCGGCAAGGAGGTCGGCGTCGTGCGCACCGTCGTGGACCACTTCGAGCTCGGCCCGATCGCACTGGCACTCGTCAAACGTTCCGTTCCGGCCGCCGCCGCGCTCACCGCGGGACCGGCGGCCGCCGCTATCGACAGCGCGACGTACATCACCGACGACGACGTCCCCGCAGGCAGAGCGGCCGCGGACGCCCTCCGCGCGGCCCGCCGCGGCGCGCCCGGCCGGCGCTGACCGGGAGGGTGGCCGCAGCACACTCTGGACCGGGGTAGACTCACCGGCAGGAAAATACTTGTACACCACTACGGGGCCGCCGGTCATCGGCCGCCCCGTCATTGCGCGAGGGGGTCCCTCATGGGCCGCGGCCGGGCAAAGGCAAAGCAGACGAAAGTTGCGCGCCAGCTGAAGTACAGCACGCACAACACCGATTTCGACAGCCTGCAGCGTGAGCTGTCGAGCAGTCCGGGTCATTCGTCGCACGACTCCGAGGATTACTCGGACTCGTACTACAGCGAGGAGAACTGGCGGCGCGCTTGACGCCCCGCCGGTCTCCGGCTCTCTCGTATCCGGCGACGTTCGGCGTGATCCACACCCGACCGGACGTCCGCACCGGACACCACACTTCGCATCTCGATTCCCCTCGTCGGCTTCCTACCGGCGCGCCCGGATGCGACGGCGCGCCGCATTCTTTCTGAATGCCCACGTCACACGGCTCTCCGTCGACCCGTCGACGACGTGCCCCACTCACGGCTCAGCCGAACCCATCGCTCGGCGCCATGACGAGATCAGCGCCATGACGACATCGGCGCCGCGCATCCGATGATGTGCGGCGCCGATGGGCGGAGGTCGTCGATCAGAACCGGGGATGCTCCCCGGCGAGCGTCGCCCGCGGCGCGCCGGCGTCGGCGGCCTTGCGGACGGTGCCCAGCACCCAACGGTCCAGGTGACGCGCGGTGAGCACGGCGAGCGCGCGATCGGTGTCCTCGGGTGCGACGATCGCGACCATGCCGACACCCATGTTGAAGGTGCGCTCCATCTCGGACCGGTCGACCCGGCCGCGCTGCGCGATCAGCGAGAACACCGGGGCGGGCGTCCAGGTCTGACGCTCCAGCTCGGCCGTCAGCCCGGCCGGGATGACGCGCGCGAGGTTCTCCACCAGGCCGCCGCCGGTGACGTGCGCGAACGTCCGCACGTCGGACTCGGCCGCGAGCGAGAGGCAGTCCCGCGCATAGATCCGCGTCGGCTCCAGCAGCTCCTCGCCGAGAGTGCGGCCGAACTCCTCGACGTACCCGGACAGCGGCATGTGGCCCCACTCCAGGAGCACCTTGCGGGCCAGCGAGTAGCCGTTGGAGTGCAGGCCCGAGCTGCGCATGGCGATGACCACGTCGCCGGGCCGCACCCGCTCCGGCGAGAGCACGTCGTCGGCCTCGACGACACCGACGCCCGTCGCCGACAGGTCGTACTCGTCCTCGCCCATGAGACCGGGATGCTCCGCCGTCTCGCCGCCGAGCAGCGCGCAGCCGGCGTCGACGCAACCGTCGGCGATGCCCTTGACGAGTTCGGCGACCCGCTCCGGCACCACCTTGCCGACGGCGATGTAGTCCTGCAGGAACAGCGGCTCGGCACCGCAGACGACGAGGTCGTCGACGACCATCGCGACGAGGTCACGGCCGACGGTGTCGTGCTTGTCCATCGCCTGCGCGATGGCGATCTTGGTGCCGACGCCGTCCGTCGACGCCGCGAGCACCGGCTCCCGGTAACCGCCCCGGAGGGCGAACAGCCCGGCGAAACCGCCGATCCCACCCATCACCTCGGGGCGGCTCGCCCGCTTGGCGTGGGGCGCGAACATCCGGACGGCGCGGTCGCCGGCATCGATGTCGACGCCGGCGGCCGCGTACGACGCGCGCTTCAGATCGGCTTCGGGAAGGTCGGTTGCCATGTCCTCGGTTCTCTTCGTGAGGGGTGGATCGGAGCGACGCCGTGGAATCGGCGCCGGTCAGGGACGGCGCAGCGCGCTGACGTTGTCGTCGGCCGACGCGAGTTCGTGCTCGGTCCCGGCGCCGGCGAGCATCGCCTCGAGGACGCCCTTGCCCATCGTCGCCTCCGTCGGCAAGGCGATCGGATACCGGCCGTCGAAGCAGGCCGCACACAGCTCGTCACGCTTCTGTCCGGTGGCGCCGATCATGCCGTCGATCGAGATGTAGCCGAGGGAGTCGGCGCCGATGGCCTCCCGGACGCCCTCGACGAGCGAGCCCTCGGACGGCGAGCCGTTGGCGATGAGTTCGGCGGGTGAGGCGAAGTCGATGCCGTAGAAACACGGCCAGCGCACGGGCGCCGAGGCGATCCGCACGTGCACCTCGGCGGCCCCGGCCTCGCGCAGCATCCTGACCAGCGCGCGCTGGGTGTTGCCGCGGACGATCGAGTCGTCGACGACGACGAGCCGCTTGCCGCGGATCACCTCGCGGAGCGGGTTGAGTTTGAGCCGGATGCCGAGCTGGCGGATCGTCTGGCTCGGCTGGATGAACGTGCGTCCGACGTAGGCGTTCTTCATCAGGCCCTGGCCGTACGGGATGCCCGACTCCTGCGCGTAGCCGACCGCCGCCGGCGTGCCGGACTCCGGGACCGGGATGACGAGATCACCCTCCGGCACCGGGCACTCGCGGGCCAGCGCGCGTCCGATCTCGACACGCGAGGAGTGCACCGAGCGACGATGGATGACGCTGTCCGGACGGGCCAGATAGACGTACTCGAAGACGCACGCCTTGGGCGTCGCGGGCGCGAAGCGGGCGCTGCGGACGCCGTCGGCGTCGATCGCGAGGAGCTCACCGGGCTCGATGTCGCGGACGAAGGACGCACCGACGATGTCGAGCGCCGCCGTCTCGGACGCGACGACCCAGCCGCGGTCGAGCCGACCGAGACTGAGCGGGCGGACGCCGTACGGGTCGCGGGCGGCGTAGAGCGTGTGCTCGTCGACGAACGTCAGACAGAAGGCGCCCTTGATCGTCGGCAGCAGCTCCATCGCGGCCTGCTCCAGCGTCAGATCGCCGGTGCCGTGCGCCAGCAGAGCCGCCATGACGTCCGAATCCGAGGTCGCGGCCGTGCGCATGTGTTCCGGCAGCCCGAGCGCTCGCACCCGCGAGGCGAGTTCCGCGGTGTTGACGAGATTGCCGTTGTGGCCGAGCGCGATGCCCGTGCCGGCGCTCGTCGTGCGGAAGATCGGCTGTGAGTTCTCCCACGTCGTCGATCCGGTGGTGCTGTAACGGCAGTGCCCGATGGCGACATGACCGTGCATAGACGACAGGGTCTGCTCGTCGAAGACCTGGCTGACGAGCCCGAGGTCCTTGAAGACGAGCACCTGGTTGCCGTCGGCGACGGCGATGCCCGCGGCCTCTTGACCACGGTGTTGCAGGGCGTAAAGCCCGTAATAAGTCAGCTTGGCGACGTCCTCCCCCGGCGCCCAGACGCCGAAAACGCCGCATTCCTCGCGGGGGGACTCTTCGGGCTCGATGGGCAGGGACCGGCCGACGATCGTCACGCGGCCTATTTTAGCCGAGCGAACGGCCCCGCCCGACCGGCAGCAGCGGCAGCCGGCCCGCCACGTCGCCCGCCCGGCCGCCGGACGCGCTGACCGAGCCGTCCGCCACCGCGTCCGCGAAGTCCGTCAAGCCCGAAACAAGCAGCAGCCAGGTACGCGGATCGGTCTCGACGACGTTCGGCGGCGTCCCCCGCGTGTGTCGCGGTCCCTCGATGCACTGCACCGCCACGAACGGCGGCACCCGCACCTCGACGGCCGAGCCGGGTGCGACGTCCGCGAGCAGCCGCGCGGAAAGCCGAACAGCGCGCGCGAGCACCGGCCGCGCCGGTTCCGCGGAGTCCGCGTCTCGTAACCAATCCGCCACCTCGACCAGTGCGTTCCGCGCATCCGACGGATCGGTTCGCTTCGCCCCTGCCACGTCGACGATCGTGCCACGATGGCACCGCGTCATCGACGCCGAGTTGCACGAGTTTGATTGATCCGGACGCGGTCACGTCGGCGCGCCGGCTCTGACCATCGGAAGGGAGAGGTCATGGGCGCTGAGGTCGACGCGCGCGAATTCACACGCGAGGACCGCATGCGGTTCCGCACGAAGGTTCAGCGGGGCACCGAGGCGGTGGCGCGGATGCTGGCCGAAGGGCTGTTCACCGACGAGGGCAAGACGCCGGAGCCGCTGCTCGGCATGGAGGTCGAACTCAACCTCGTCGACGTGGACATGCAGCCGGCGAAGGCCAATGCCGCCGCGCTGGCGGCGATCGCCGACCCGGACTTCCAGACGGAGCTCGGCCAGTTCAACATCGAGATCAACGTCGCGCCGCGGCCGTTCGTCGACGCGTCGACGATCTCCCTGGAGGAGTCGCTGCGCGAAAGCCTCAACCGCGCCGACGAGCGAGCGCGTCTCAGCGACAGCCAACTCGTCATGATCGGCATGCTGCCGACGCTGCGAGACGAGCACTTCGAGCACCATTGGTTCTCCGGCAACCCCCGCTACGACCTGCTCAACCAGCAGGTCTTCGCGGCGCGGGGCGAGGACATCGAGCTGGAGATCGACGGCGTCCCGCTGCCGGGACGGCGCGGCGGCGAGCGGCTGGACTCGACGCATTCGACGATCCTTCCCGAGGCGGCCTGCACGTCGCTGCAGTTGCATCTGCGGGTGGCGCCGGAGGACTTCGCCGATCACTGGAACGCCGCGCAGGCGATCGCCGGCGTCCAGGTGGCCGTCGCCGCGAACTCGCCGTTCATGGCGGGCAAGGCGCTGTGGCACGAGAGCCGCATCCCCGTCTTCGAGCAGGCGACCGACACCCGGCCCGTCGAGCTGCGGAACCAGGGCGTTCGGCCGCGGGTGTGGTTCGGCGAGCGGTGGATCACGTCGATCTTCGACCTCTTCGAGGAGAACACGCGCTACTTCCCCGCCCTGCTGCCCGTGTGCAGCGACGTCGACCCGCTGGAGCAGGTCGACAAGGGCATCGTCCCCGAGCTGAGCGAACTGCGGCTGCACAACGGCACCGTCTACCGCTGGAACAGGCCGGTGTACGACGTCGTCGACGGCCACGCGCACCTGCGGGTGGAGAACCGCGTGCTGCCGGCCGGGCCGACGGTGCTCGACACGATGGCGAACTCCGCCTTCTACTACGGGCTCGTCCGCGGGCTCGTCGAGGCCGACCGTCCGCTGTGGACGCAGATGAGCTTCGACGCCGCCACGGAGAACCTGCATTCGGGCGCTCGCGACGGCCTCGACGCCAGCCTCTACTGGCCGAACGTGGGCTGGATCAGCCCCGACGAGCTCGTCCTGCGCCGTCTGCTGCCGATCGCGGACGCCGGGCTGCGGGCGTTCGGTGTCGGCAGCCGGTCCCGGTCGCGGTATCTCTCGGTGATCGAGGGACGTTGCGTCTCACGGCAGACCGGGTCGATGTGGCAGCGCACGGCCGTCGCGGCTCGCGAGGATGCAGGCGAGACCCGCGACCAGGCGCTCGCCGGGATGCTGCGCGACTACGTCACGCTCATGCACGAGGGCGAGCCGGTGCACACCTGGTCGGTATAGCCGTAACGGGCGTTTCATAAACTGCGGTCTGAGATCTCCACAAACTGCGGTCTGGAAGCTCCACAAACTGCGGTCTGAGACCTCCACAAACTGCGGTCTGGCGCTACCATCAAGGCTGTGACCTCGAACTACATCCCACGCCTCGTGGACTCCCTGTTGGTCGAGATCGTGACCGACGGTGGTGCCGTTCTACTCGAAGGACCACGCGCCTGCGGTAAGTCCGCGACCGGCAGTCACCATGCCGCGAGTGCCGTGCAACTGGACATCGACGTCCAGGCCGCACGGCTGGCGAAGTTCGATCCCGTCCGCCTCCTCGACGGCCCACAGCCACGATTCATCGACGAGTGGCAACTCACCCCTGGCGTGTGGAATCAGGTCCGGGCCGCCGTCGACAACGATCCCGATGCCGCCTTCATCCTCGCCGGCTCGGCCGTTCCCGCCGACGACGCCACTCGACACTCGGGAGCCGGACGCATCGTGCGGCTGCGGATGCGCCCCATGTCGTTGGCCGAGTCCGGCGACTCCTCCCGACAGGTGTCGCTGCGAGATCTCTTCGACCCCGCCCCGTACACGGCGCACGGCGTCTCCCCGCTGACCGTCGACGATCTCGCGGCACTGACGGTGCGCGGCGGCTGGCCCGGCCTCATACGCCGACCGCCCGCGCGGGCGGCGAGGATCCTCACCTCTTACCTCGACGACGTCGCACGCATCGACGTCCCGCGCCTCGACGCGGAGCCTGCGCGACACCCCGACGGCCTTCTCCGGCTGATCCGATCCCTCGGCCGGGTCACCGGCACCGAGGCGAGCCTGTCCGCCATCGCGCGGGACGTCTCAGCAGTGGCGCCGACGACGCACGAGACCATCGGCGCCTATCTCGCCGCGCTCGGCCGCGTCTTCGTCGTCGAGGACCAGCCCAGCTGGGGACCGCACCTACGATCCCGCGACCAGATACGTAAGGCCCCGAAACGACACTTCACCGACCCGTCGCTCGCCGCCGCCGCAGTCGGCGCGGGACCCGACCGGCTGCTCGCCGACCTCGAGTACTTCGGGCAGCTCTTCGAGTCATTGGTCGTGCGCGACCTACGCGCCTACTCTCAACCTCTCGACGCAGAAGTCCGCCACTATCGCGACTCCGCCGGTCGCGAGGTCGACGCCGTCGTCGAACGTCGCGACGGGCAGTGGATAGCGGCGGAAGTGAAGCTCGCGGCCTCCCGCGACGACGAAGCCGCATCGGCCTTGCTGGCATTCGTCGACAAGCTCGACCCGACCCGCACGCCGCCGCCGGCGGCGCTCGTCGTCATCACCGGCGGCCGCTACGCGTATACCCGCCCAGATGGCGTTCACGTGGTACCGCTCGGTTGCCTTACGGCGTAGCACCGAGAAGGACGAGCCGACGCTGACGTTCGGCGGAAAGACACTTACTCTGCCGACGCCGCAGGAAGCCACTCGCATCAAGATCGCACTTCTCCTGCAGCGAAAAGCCGTGCGTGACTATCTCGACGTCGCGGCACTCGCCGATCACATCGTTGGCCGACGTCCACAAACGTCGGCCGGGCCGACCCGCGTCTCAGGCCAGCAGCCAGTTGCCATGAAAACCCGTCGGCACCCGCTGCGGCAACCGCACCGCGGCGACGTCCTCCAGCGTCAGCGCGTCGAGGACGCGCAGTTGGGTCGAGTCGTCGGCGAGGTCGGTGACCAGGCCCATGACGACGCCGTCGCCCTCGGGGGCGTGCGGGTCACGCGGGTGGAAGACGAACTCGCCCACCCGCTTCGTCGGGCCGAACGAGCGGCGCAGCGGATCGCCACCGCGGGCGTCGACGAGGGTCAGCGTCTCGAGGGTGATGTCGTCACTCGGGCCGCCGACCGCCCAGCCGTAGCGGTGCTCGCGCCCGGTGCGCCGCTCGTCGATGCGCGGGAACTCGAGTTCGACGTCGGAGAGGCGCTCGCGCCGCACCGACGTCGCCGCAGGGTCGAGCGTCCAACGCTCCAGCCGCGGATGCCCCTCGGACGGACCGCTGTGATCACGATCGAACGTCCGCTCGTGCACGACGAGGTCGACGACGACCGTGCTGCCGACGTCGTGGGCGTTGAGCGGGTGGTAGACGAAGCACGGGTCGACGTCGAGCCAGCGGACGTCGGCGTCGCCACCTTCGCGCGGCATGACCCCGACGCGGGCCCGGTAGTGCGGATTCCAGCTGTACGGCAGCGCACCGGACGTCGACGGCGGCAGCCTGTCGGCGATGACGTGCGGCATCCGAACGCGGCCGACCGCGGCGCTCATCGCCAGCGACGCGAACCCGCGC
The DNA here is from genome assembly GCA_044222225.1 of Mycobacteriaceae bacterium. Lineage (GTDB taxonomy): Bacteria > Actinomycetota > Actinomycetes > Mycobacteriales > Mycobacteriaceae > JBGANR01. Next base: position 30,923 of record JBGANR010000010.1, on the reverse strand, counting down.
AGCGGCGCCGGCACGGAACCGGTGACGGCCTGCTTCGTGTCGAAGGTGACCGGCAGGTCGTAGACGACGACGTGACGCTCCGACAGGGAGAAGGCGTGCATCATCGGACTGCCGCCGACGGTGACGTCGACCGTCCGGCGCGCCCGACCGTCGGTGCCGATGACGCTGTACGACACCTTGTCGCCCATGCCGAAGTTGTACGAGATCGCGTGCAACTCGCCCGTATCCGGATCCTCGATGGGGTGGGCGGTGTAGCCGCCGCGGATCGTGCCGTCGAAGTCGCAGACGTCGAGCGTCTCGAGTTCGTCGGACAGCTCGGCGCAGGCCAGCCCCGCCTCGACGAGCGCCAGCGTCCGCCCGCGGAAGCCGATGACGTTGGTGTTGGCGCCCGGCCCGTGCAGGAACGAGCGGCCCGTCTCGTCCGGACCCGGACGGCCGAGAAGCCGGCCGGTCTCGGCCGAATCGACCCAGCGGTTGCGGTACCAGAGCGCCCGCCCGCCGGAGAGCCGGACGCCGTGCACCATGCCGTCGCCGGTGAACCAGTTGTAGGTGTCGGGGTCGACGTCGGCGATCGGGTTGGGGCCCGTCCGCAGGTAGCGGCCGTCGAGCCAGTCCGGCAATGTCCCCGTGACGGCGAGGTCGAACTCGGTGAGTTCGCGTCGCACGGGCGCGAACTCGGCGTTCAGAAAGCGGTTCTGGATCGTTGCGGTCATGACGACCTCCGGTTCGCTGGTCATAACGTTGTTATACGGGTAACTATAACGCTGTTATGAGTTCCCGTCCAGAGTCCTTCCGTCCAGAGTCCATCGTCGACGCCGCCTACGCCATCGTCACGTCCGAGGGGGTCGGCGCGCTGACCGCCCGCCGGCTCGCCACCGCCGCGGGGACGTCGACCATGCGCGTCTACACCCACTTCGGCAGCGTCGGCGGTGTGGCGGCGGCCGTCTGCGAGCGCGGTTTCGCCGAGTTCGCCGATGCGCTCCACGCCGTCGGCGTCACCGCCGATCCACTGGCCGACCTCATCGCCCAGGGCTTCGCCTACCTGCGCTTCGCGACCACGCACCCGCAGCTGTACACGCTGATGTTTCAGTACACGTCACCCGAATGGGCCGCCGGCGGCCGCAAGGACCTCCTCCAGCACGGGCGTCCGACCAACTCGCCGGCCGGGCTGCGCGCGTTCACGGCGATGACCGACATCATCCGCCGCGCCGCAGGCGACGACGCCGACGAGACCGCATTGCTGCTGCGCGCGGGCGAGACGTGGAGCGCCACCCACGGCCTCGCGATGCTCGAGATCGCCGGACACCTGCCGGGAGTGCGGGACGCCGTCGCCGAGTCGATGTTCGTGACGCTCGCCGTGGGCCACGGGGTCGCTCGCGCCGACGCCGAACGGGCGCTGGCCGACGCTCGCGACAGGGTCTGAGCGCCCGCCCACCGTATGGACCCAGTGGCGACGACCCCGCATACGCATGTCGACCCGGCCGTTTCGGCCGGGTCGACATGCGTATGGCGTTCGCCGACGGCTGCGCCGTCGTCTGATCAGTGACCGCGGGCGATCCAGGCGTCCAGCTCCGGCGCCTCGGCGCCGATGGTCGTCGAATCTCCATGGCCGGTGTGCACAACCGTCTCCGCCGGCAGCGCGAGCAGCCGGTCGCGGATCGAGTCGATGATCGTCGGGAAGTCGGAGAACGAGCGCCCCGTCGCACCCGGGCCGCCGTGGAACAGAGTGTCACCGGAGCACAGCGCGCCGAGCGCCGGCACCGACAGGCACACCGAGCCGGGCGAATGGCCCGGGGTGTGGATGACCTCGATCTCGACGCCGGCGACGTCGATCCGCTGCCCGTCGGCCAGCGGCGTGTAATCGACGTCCGGATGGCTCATCCGCCACAGCGGCTCCTCACCCGGATGCAGCAGCACCGGAACGCCGAACGTCGCGGACAGCTCCGGCGCGACGGTCACGTGATCGGTGTGCCCGTGCGTGCACACGAGTGCCACGACACGACGGCCCGCGACGGCGTCGACGATCGGTCCGGCGGAGTGCGCGGCGTCGACGACGACGACCTCCTCGTCGTCACCGATCAGCCACACGTTGTTGTCGACGTCCCACGTTCCGCCGTCCAGCGAGAACGTGCCGGACGTGACGACGCGCTCGATCCGCGCCGTCACAGGACGACCACCGAGCGCAGCACGCCGCCGCCGTGCATGGTGTGGAACGCCTCTTCGACGTCCTCGATGCCGATGCGCTCGGAGACGAACTTCTCCAGCGGCAACCGTCCCTGCTTGTACAACTCGACGAGCGTCGGGAAGTCGCGCTCCGGCAGGCAGTCGCCGTACCAGGACGACTTGAGCGAGCCGCCGCGGCCGAAGAAGTCGATGAGCGGCATCTCGAGCGTCATGTCCGGGGTCGGGACGCCGACGAGCACGACGGTGCCCGCGAGATCACGGGCGTAGAACGCCTGCTTCCACGTCTCCGGACGGCCGACGGCGTCGATGACGACATCGGCGCCGAAGCCGTCGGTGAGCTCCTGGATCGCCTCGACGGCGTCCACCTCGGAGGCGTTGACGGTATGCGTGGCGCCGAGCTCGCGGGCCAGCTCGAGCTTCTTCGGGTCGCGGTCGACGGCGATGATGCGACGCGCGCCGACGAGAGCCGAACCCGCGATCGCGGCGTCGCCGACGCCGCCGCAGCCGATGACGGCGACGGTGTCGTCACGGCCCACGTTGCCGGTGTTGACGGCCGCACCGAGCCCGGCCATGACACCGCAGCCCAGCAGGCCGACGACGGCGGGATCGGAATCGGGATCGACCTTGGTGCACTGCCCCGCGTGCACCAGCGTCTTGTCGGCGAACGCGCCGATGCCGAGCGCAGGCGTCAGCTCGGTACCGTCGGTGAGAGTCATCTTCTGGGTGGCGTTGAACGTCGAGAAACAGTACTGCGGACGCCCGCGCTTGCACGCCCGGCAGTCGCCGCAGACGGCCCGCCAGTTGAGCACGACGAAGTCGCCCGGCTCGACCGAGGTGACGCCCTCGCCGACGGTCTCGACGATGCCCGCCGCCTCGTGGCCCAGCAGGAACGGGAACTCGTCGTTGATCCCGCCCTCGCGATACGTCAGATCCGTATGGCAGACACCGCAGGCCGCGACCTTCACGACGACCTCGCCCGGACCGGGATCGGGGATGACGATGTCCACCAACTCGACGGGCGCACCCTTGGCACGGCTGATGACACCACGGACCTGCTGCGGCATATGCATGACTCCTTAATCGCGGGCTTTGCTACAGATCCTCCGGGGCGGGCCCCGCCTGTGTCCACCCCGACACAGCTCGTATCGGTCAAGGTTGCGCCTTGAGTCAGAAAACCCCCGGCCCTGAGTCGGAAAACCCGGGCCGGACACCAAGGGCCTCCCTTGACCCGGCACGCGAAAGGGCGCTACACGTGGGCCGCACCGACCGGAACAATGTCGATCCATGACACGAACTGCGATCGTCACCGGCGCCGCCAGCGGCATGGGGCAGGCCACGGCCCAACTCCTGCTCGACGAGGGCTGGGACGTCCTCACCCTCGACGTCCGGGACTCCGCCGATCTGCGCCCCGGCAGCGGTCGGCACACGCACGCGGCGGCGGACATCACCGATCGGGACGCCGTCGCACGCGCCGTCGCCGGGGGCCTCGCCGACGGGGCGGACGTCGACCTCGTCGCCAACATCGCCGGCGTCTTCCCGCCGAGCACTCTCGACACCTACACGACCGACCAGTTCCGGTTCATCTTCGACGTCAACGTGCTCGGCACGCTCAACGTGACGGCCGAGGCCGTCGCCCGGATGTCCGGCGGCGGCGCCGTCGTCAACTTCGCCTCCGTCGACGCCTTCACCGTCTCCCCCGGCCAGCTGATCTACGGCGCGTCCAAGGCGGCGATCGTCATGGTCACCAAGACCCTCGCCCTCGAGCTCGCCCCGCGCGGCATCCGCGTCAACGCCATCGCCCCGGGCTGGGTCGACACCCCCGGCAACGCCGCGACCGGCCGCATGGAGGCCGCCGCCAAGTCCATCCCGCTCGGCCGAGTGGCCAAGCCGGAGGAGATCGGACGCTGGGTGCTGCAACTCGGCAGTCCGGACGCGTCGTTCATGACCGGCGAGACCCTCGTCCTCTCCGGCGGCGACGTCATGCGCTGACCCGGCGTCATATCGGGAGGCCATACGCGTCGTCGCGACAATAATCGTCGCGACGATGCGTATAGGCGACCGATACGACGCCGCCCAAGCCCACGACGAAAGCGTGAGGCCCGGCCCGGCCCGGAAACCGAACCTCAGTTGGCCCCGTGCCCGAAGTACCGCGGCAACGTCCCCTCGTGCACCTCGCGCAACTCGGCCAGCGTCACCGCGAAGTGCCCCTGCACCTCGACGCCGTCGCTGCCCTGGTCGACGACGCCGATCCGGACCGCCGGCAGCCCTCGCGCGGCGCACATCCCGACGAAGCGCGTCTCCTCGGTGCGCGGCACCGCGACCAGCACGCGTCCGGCCGATTCAGAGAACAGCCAGACGAACGGGTCGGCGTCCTCGGGCAGCAGCACGCGGCAGCCGGTCTCGCCGGCGAGTGCGGCCTCGACGACGGCCTGCGCCAGACCGCCCTCGGACAGGTCGTGGGCGGCGGAGACGAGGCCGTCCCGCGACGAACTGGCGAGGATCTCGGCGAGCAGCCGCTCCCGCTCCAGGTCGACGACCGGCGGAACGCCGCCGAGGTGCTCGTGGACGACCTCGGCCCAGGCCGAGCCGTCGAACTCGTCGCGGGTGTCGCCGAGCAGGTAGAGCGTCTCGCCGGCGTCACGGCCGAAGCCGACGGGGATGCGGCGGTGGACGTCGTCGATGACGCCGAGCACGCCCACGACCGGCGTCGGGAGGATGGCCGTCGACCCGGTCTGGTTGTAGAAGCTGACGTTGCCGCCGGTCACGGGGATGCCGAGCTGCGCACAGCCGTCGGCGAGGCCGCGCACGGCCTGCTGGAACTGCCACATGACGGCCGGGTCCTCGGGGCTGCCGAAGTTGAGGCAGTTGGTGACGGCCTTCGGCGTCGCGCCGGTGACGGCGACGTTGCGGTACGCCTCGGCGAGCGCAAGCTGCGCCCCGGCGTACGGGTCGAGGTAGGTGTAGCGGCCGGACGCGTCCGTCGAGAGCGCGATACCGCGTCCGGTCTCCTCGTCGATGCGGATGACGCCGCCGTCGGCGTGCTCGGCGAGCACGGTGTTGCCGCGCACGTACCGGTCGTACTGCTCGGTGATGAACTTGCGGCTGCACAGCGGCGCCGAGCCGAGCAGCGTCAGCAGCGTGCCGCGCAGCTCCTCGGACGTCTGCGGACGCGCCAGCCCGGCCGTCGTCGCGGCGATGACGTCGTCCTGCGCGTCGGGCCGAGCGACCGGGCGCTCGTAGACCGGCCCCTCGTGGGCGACGGTCCGCGGCGGGACGTCGACGACGGTCTCGCCGTGCCAGGTGATCTGCAGCCGCTCGCCCTCGGTGACCTCGCCGATGTCGGTGGCCAGGACGTCCCACTTGCGGCAGATCTCGTAGAAGCGGTCGACGTGCTCCGGCGCGACCACCGCACACATCCGCTCCTGCGACTCACTGGAGAGCACCTCGGCCGGCGTCATCCCCTCGGCCCGCATCGGGACGCGCTCGAGGTAGATCTGCATGCCGCCGTCACCGGCGGACGCGAGCTCGCTCGTGGCGCACGAGAGGCCGGCGCCGCCGAGGTCCTGAATGCCGACGACGACGCCCGCCGCGTACAGCTCGAGGCAGCACTCGATGAGCACCTTCTCGGTGAACGGATCGCCCACCTGCACGGCGGGGAGCTTCTTGCGCTTGCCGGCGGAGTCGTCGAAGGTCTCCGAGGCGAGCACGGAGACACCGCCGATGCCGTCGAGGCCGGTGCGCGCGCCGAACAGGATGATCTTGTTGCCCGCGCCCGAGGCGAACGCCAGCTTGAGGTCCTCGACCCGCAGCACACCGGCGCACAGGGCGTTGACCAGCGGGTTCCCCGTGTACGACGCGTCGAACACCGTCTCGCCGCCGATGTTCGGCAGGCCGAGCGAGTTGCCGTAGCCGCCGACGCCCCGCACGACGCCGTCGACGACGCGCGGCGTGTCCGGCCCGTCGAGCGGCCCGAACCGCAACTGGTCCATGACGGCGATCGGCCGCGCCCCCATCGCCATGATGTCCCGGACGATGCCGCCGACGCCGGTCGCGGCGCCCTGGTACGGCTCGACGTACGACGGGTGGTTGTGGGATTCGACCTTGAAGGTGACGGCCCAGCCGTCGCCGATGTCGACGACGCCGGCGTTCTCACCGATTCCGGCGAGCATCGCGGCCCGCATCTCGTCGGTGGTCGTCTCTCCGAAGTAGCGCAGATGCACCTTGGAGGACTTGTACGAGCAGTGCTCGGACCACATCACCGAGTACATCGCCAGCTCGGCGTCCGTCGGGCGACGGCCCAGGATCTCGCGGATCCGCTGGTATTCGTCGTCCTTCAGGCCCAGCTCGGCGAACGGCTGCGGCGCATCGGGAGTGGAGGCGGCATGGGAAACGGTGTCTACCTGCACGGTCACGTGGAGAGATTCTATGCGAGCGCGGGGCCGGGGCCGAGGCCGACCGGGGAGCGGGCTTCCGCGGCCCGGCCGCGATCTAGTTCACTGGTCACATGACCCGCCGGAGAAGCAGCCGCTGGACCGCTCTGCTCACGCTGCTCGCCGCCACGGCGCTCGTCGCGGTCGGCGGCGTCGTCCTGTGGGGGGATCCGCCGCAGCGCCGCGACGACGCCGGGCTGCTCATCGCGGCGCGCGACGCACAGGTGCGGTGGCAGTTCAACGCGCAGGGCATGCTGCTCGACGACGATCAGACCGGCAGCGTCCGGGTGGCGGCCACCGCGGGCGACCTGTGGTTGCTGCAGGTCACACAGGGAATCGGCAACAGTTTCCAGCTCATCGACGCACGCACCGGCACCGCGCGCTGGCCGCGGCCCGTCGACGCCGGGCAGGGCGGCTGTGCGCTCGGCCGCGGCGGCGTCACCGGCTGCGCCGTCGACATCCCCGGTGACGACGCGGCGTCCGGCTTCCGGCTGATCGACACCGACGGCGCCGTCACCGCCCGCGGCGAGTTGCTCGACACCCGCACGATCGCCGCCGACGGCGAGGACTTCTACCGGGCGACCGGCGGCGGGTCCGAGCACGTGCTGAGCAGGACCGATCGCGCCGGCGCCGTGCGGTGGACGCGGCGCTTCGACGCCGACGTCGTCCCCGAGGTGCGCGACGGAGTGCTCGCCGTGCGCGTCGGCGACCTCGGCATGCAGCTGCTCGACCCGGCCACCGGCGAGGACCGCTACCGCTGCGACGACTGCTCGATCAGCGTCCATCCCGACGGCGTCGTCGTCCACAAGCGGACGGCCCGCGAGGTCGAGTTCCTCGACCGCAACGGCGACCGACGCACCCGGATGCCGAACTCCGCACCGGTCGACGGCGTCGGCGTCCGGCCCGTGCTCGCCCTCGACTCCCCCGACGTCTGGCAGTACACCCGCGGCGAGTACGAGGGCTTCGACCCGGCGACCGGGCGTCCACTGTGGAACATCGGCGACGACGAGACGTCCAAGTCGAACAGCTTCGTCTGCGGCGCGTACGTCGCCGTCGCGCAGAAGGCCGGCGACGGGCCCGGGTTCAAGGTGCTCGACGTCGTCACCGGGCGGCAGGTCGGCACACTGCCGTACCAGCTGGCACCGAGCTGCGTCGGCAGTGCGAGCGGACGCATCGTCGTGTTCGACGACTCGACCCAGCAACTGCGCGGCTACGACGTCTCCAGCGGCCGGCTCGCCTTCTCCGCCCCCGCCACCGGCGCGCCACGGGAGATCGGGGGCCGGATCGTCGGGATCGACGGGCTCGGCGTCACCGTCTACGGCTGACCTACCGCAGACGCTCCCCGATGAAGTGCGACGTCCGCGCCGCATCTGGTCGCCGGATGGTCAGAGCCAGGCGCCGATTGATCCCTTCCGGAATCAATCATCTAGTCAGACTAGACAGACTGTGACCTGACGTCTACCGTGGCGACATGTCCAGTTGGCAGCTTCAATCGGCGAAGCAACGCTTCAGCGAGTTGGTTCGCGCCGCCGAGACCGGCGATCCTCAAGTCATCACCCGGCACGGCCAGGACGTCGCGGTGGTCATCGACATGGCCCGCTATCGGCAGTTGACCCATGCCACGACCGGCCTGAAAGATCTCTTGGAATCCGCGCCCTGGCCGGACGAATTCGATATTCCGGCTCGCACCACCGAGCGAGATCGAACGGCCGGGCTGTTCGACGGATGACGCGCCTTCTGCTCGACACGAACGTCATCTCCGAACTTCAACGGACGCGACGAGCGCCGACCGTCGATCGATGGTGGCACACCGTCGCGGACGAATCGCTCTATCTCTCCGTTCTCACCTTGGGCGAGATAGAACGCGGGATCACCCGACTACGCACCCGGGACACCGCTCGTGCGGACGCTTTAGCACGCTGGACGGAGGCCGTCCGGGATCGCTTCGACTCCAGAATCCTCCCGGTCGACGACGATGTCGCCTTGTGCTGGGGCTCCTTCAGCGCCGACCGCTCCCGCCCGGTGATCGACACGCTCCTGGCCGCGACCGCTGTCGTGAACCGAATGACACTCGTCACCCGCAACGTCCGAGACTTCGAAGGCCTGCCGGTACGGCTGCTCAACCCGTTCAACGACTAGCGGTGGGGGCGCCCGCACGCCGCGTGCCGTCGCGCCTGCTCGGCGACCGCCTCGGCTACAGCGGCGACAGAAACGCCGCCAGCGCCTTCGAATAGGCCGGCACGTCCGCCGCGGCCATCACCTCGCGGGCCGAATGCATGGCCAGCTGGGCGGCGCCGACGTCGACGGTCGTCACCCCGGTGCGCATGGCCGTGATGGGCCCGATCGTCGAGCCGCACGGCAGGTCGGCGCGGTGGACGTAGCGCTGCAGGTCGACGCCCGCCTGCTCGCAGGCCAGCGCGAAAAGCGCCTCGCCCATCGCGTCGGACGCGTAGCGCAGGTTCTGGTTGACCTTGAGCACCGGCCCGCCGCCGAGCTCGATGTGGTGCGCGGGTTCGTGCCGCTCCGGATAGTTCGGGTGCGTAGCGTGCGCCATGTCTCCGGACGCCACCGCGCTCGCGGCGAGTTCGGCGTGCAGGTCCTCCCGGTCGCCACCGCCCGCCGCGACGATCCGCTCCAGCACGGTGAGCAGGAAGGTCGACGCCGCGCCGCGCTCGGAGCCGCTGCCCACCTCCTCGTGGTCGAAGAGCGCGAGGAGCGCGCGCGGCCCGCCCGGGTCGTCGACGATGTCGAGCAGTGCCCGCAACCCCGCGTAGCAGGTGCCCTGGTTGTCGAGCCGCGGCGCCGAGACGAGATCGCGATCGACGCCGACCACCGAGCTGGGCGCCAGGTCGTGGGTCATCAGTTCCCAACCGAGCAGATCGGGGACGTCGACGTCCGCGGCGTCGGCGACGACGTCGAGGAAGCCGGTGGCGCCGGTCGTCGACCACAGGGCGTTGACGTGCCGCTGCGGATCGAGCTCGACGCCCTTGCGATCGGCCGAGAGGTGGATGGCCAGCTGCGGCACCCGCAGCACCGGCTCGTCGATCCGCACGAGCACCTCACGCGGGGCGTCGCCGTCACCGCGCACGGCGACGCGTCCGGAGAGCCCGAGGTCGCGGTCGAGCCACGAGTTGAGCCAGGCGCCACCGTACGGTTCCAGCCCGACGACGGCGAGCCCGGCCGACGTCAGCTCCGGCCGCTGCTTGACACGCAGGTTCGGGCTGTCCGTGTGGCCGCCGACGACGCGGAAGCCGCGCGCCTCGTCGTGGTCCTCCCACGCGATGAGCGAGCCGCCGCGTCGCACGTAGTACAGCCCGGGCTCGGTGGGAAACCGCTGCTTCTCGTCCACCTCGACGAAGCCGGCCGTCCGCAGCTCGGCGGCGATGGTCGCGCAGACGTGGAACGGCGACGGCGAGGCGTCGACGAACTCGCAGAGGCCGGCGGCGGTCGCTGAGGTCATGGTCGTCAAGGTTATCGCTCGGGTATCCGACCTCGACGTTCCCTTCCCGAACGTGTCGGTCCCGCGCCGCCCGTGGCGAAGGACCGATCACGTCCGGCCGTACTGATCGAAGCCGATCGACGGTGGCGGCACACAGAATCGACAAGCCGGTATCGAAAGCACAAATGACATCGGCCCCGCACCCGGACACCTGATCGTCGACACGGGTACCGACGGCGGTCGGCAGCGACCGCCGCGGATCGGTCCCTCGCCATACCCGAGGGCAAGAGCACCGAATCACTTCCGGACTCGCGACGAGGACACTGGTCGGACGTCGAATCGTCGCAGGTCACAAACACCTGTCAACGCCCTGTCGACCCCGCGCGACGACAGCGCAGCATCGCCAGATATCCACCGATCGGCCTAGACCATCCAGCCGATGACAACCCCACAGCCGACCAACACGCCGAACGATCACACAACGACGACGCCCGCCGGACCTTCAGTCCGGCGGGCGTCGTGCGGGTGCAGAAAGGCGCTACACCGCAAGCACCGCGTCGAGCGCCGAATAGAACAGCCCGAGACCGTCGTCGCTGGGCCCCGTGAGCGGCTCGGTGGCGTGCTCGGGATGCGGCATGAGGCCGACGATGCGGCCGTCCGCGCTGGCGATGCCGGCGATGTCGCGGGCCGAGCCGTTCGGGTTGCCGCCGACGTAGCGGAACGCGACCCGGCCCTCCCCCTCGAGCTCGTCGAGCACCGCCTCGGACGCGACGTAGCGCCCCTCGCCCGACTTGAGCGGCACGAGGATCTCGGCGCCCGGCTCGTAACGACTGGTCCAGGCGGTGTTCGTCGCGTCGACACGCAGCCAGTGGTCGCGGCACAGGAAGTGCAGCCCCTCGTTGCGGGTCAGCGCACCCGGCAGCAGCCCGGCCTCGCACAGCACCTGGAAGCCGTTGCAGATGCCGAGCGTCGGCATCCCGCCGCGCGCGGCGTCGACGACGGCCCGCATCACCGGCGAGAACCGCGCGATGGCGCCGGCACGCAGGTAGTCGCCGTAGGAGAAACCGCCGGGAACGACCACGGCGTCGACGCCCGAGAGATCGTCGTCGCCGTGCCACAGGGCGACGGCCTCACCGCCCGCGATCCGGACGGCCCGGGCGGCGTCGACGTCGTCGAGCGTGCCCGGGAAGGTGATGACGCCGATGCGTGCGGTCATTCGGCGACCCGCCGCACGACGTAGTCCTCGATGACGGTGTTGGCCAGCAACTCCGAGGCGATCCTGTCCAGCGCGGCGTCGTCGACGTCGCCGGCGATCTCCAGCTCGAAGCGCTTGCCCTGCCGGACGTCCGCGACGCCGTCGAAGCCGAGGCGGCCGAGCGCTCCGACGATGGCCTGTCCCTGGGGATCCAGGATCTCCGCCTTGGGCATGACGTCCACGACTACCTTGGCCACGCGCGTGTGCTCCTCATGATGGGGGTCGGTTCCGCAAGCAGCCTACCGCCACCGCCCTCCGCCCGACCGCGACGCCGTCCCGCAGCCGACTACCGGCCAGTAATACAGATCACATCATTTTCATTTGAGCAATGTTTTCACTGGCGTTAGCATTTCCGGGTGACTGTCGATCAACGCGCCGCCGAGCCGGCGTTCCACCCCGACCCGGGTGTCCACGACCTCGGTGCGGACGACCTCGGCGCCGCGGATCCGGGCGTCGACGAGACACACCGGGTGCTCGACGCCTTTCTCAGCAGGCTGTTCTGCGCCGTCAACGCGAGCGCGACCGCCGACGCCCTGGTGACGTCGGATCTCACGATCGCGCAGATGCGCACGATCATCACACTCGCCCAGGCCACCGCCGCGATCCCGCTCGGCGAGGTCGCCACCGCCATCTGCACGTCGCTCGCCACCGCCGGACGCACCGTCGACCGGCTCGTCGCGGACGGCCTCGTCGATCGCCAGGAGGATCCCGGCGATCGACGCGTCAAACGGGTCAGCCTCACCGAGGCCGGCCGAAATCTGGTTGCGTCCCACACCGACCACAAGCGATTGTTCGCCAGGGCCTTCGTGGCGACGCTGACCCCCGAGAGCCGAGCGACGCTGCACGCGGCGTTGTCCCCTCTCCTCGACGACCGACTGTTCCGGTCCGCCGAGAAATCCCTCAACCAGGAAGGAGCCGACGCATGACGACGGCCAGCCCCCCGGATCAGAAGATCGACGCGAAGACGTTGCGGATCGCCGGTGTGGTCGTGCTCGGCGCGATCATGTCGATCCTGGACACGACGGTCGTCTCCGTCGCCCAGGACACGTTCCAGAAGACGTTCGACTCCGGCGCCGCCACCGTCGCGTGGACGGCCACCGGCTACACCCTCGCGCTCGCCGCGGTCATCCCCGTCGCGGGATGGGCGGCGACGAAGTTCGGCACCAAGCGCGTCTACCTGACGTCGCTGGTGCTCTTCATCCTCGGCTCCCTGGCCTGCGCGATCGCCTGGGACATCACGAGCCTCGTGGTGTTCCGCGTCCTGCAGGGCCTCGGCGGCGGCATGCTCATGCCCGTCGGCATGATGATCATGACCCGGGCGGCCGGACCCGGACGCCTCGGCTCGGTCATGGCGATCCTCGGCATCCCCATGCTGCTCGGCCCGATCTGCGGCCCGATCCTCGGCGGCTGGCTCATCGAGATCGCCTCGTGGCACTGGGTCTTCCTCATCAACCTGCCGATCGGCATCATCGCGCTCGTCTACGCGTGGATCGTGCTCGAGCACGACGAGTCGCACGAGGCGAATCCGTTCGACGTGATCGGTCTGCTGCTGCTCTCGCCGGGTCTCGCGTCCTTCCTCTACGGCGTCTCGACGAGCGCCGAGGAGCGCACGTTCGCCTCCGCCAAGGTCATCGTGCCGATGGCCATCGGCATCCTGCTCGTCATCGTCTTCATCGGGCACGCCTTCCGGTCGAAGAACCCGCTCATCGACCTGCGGCTGTTCCGCAATCGCACGCTGACGGTCTCGGTCGTGACGCTGAGCGTCTTCATGATCGCCTTCTTCGGCGCCATGCTCATGTACCCGCTGTACTTCATCCAGGTCCGGCACGAGACGACGCTGTGGGCCGGCCTGCTCATCGCACCGCAGGGCGTCGGCGCCATGCTGACCATGCCGATCGCCGGACGGATGACCGACCGCATCGGACCCGGAAAGTTCGTGCTGACCGGCATCGGCCTCATCACGCTGGGCATGCTCACGTTCACCCAGCTCAGCAGCGACACGAGCTACGCGCTGATCTGCGGCGCGCTGTTCGTCCAGGGCCTCGGCATGGGTATGACGATGATGCCGATGATGTCCTCCGCGCTCGCCACGCTGCGCCCCGCGGAGGTCGCGAACGGTTCGACGCTGACGAACGTCGTGCAGCAGATCGCCGGATCCATCGGCGTCGCGGTGACGATGGTCATCCTGCAGAACAACATGACCGACCGCATCGACGAGGTGAAGGAGAACCCGGATCTCCTCGCGGCGGCGGGCAAGGCCGCGCAGACGGCGGGCGCCCAGGCGGCGCAGGCCGCGGCGGCGGGCGGCGCCTCCCCGGCGGACGCGGCGGCGGCCGGCGCGAAGGCCGCCGAGGCGGCGGCGATGTCCGCCGCGGACCCGTGGACGCTTCCGGCGATCGCCGACGGCATGGCCGCGACGTTCATCGTCACCATCGCGCTCGTGGCCGTGGCGTTCTTGCCGGCGCTCTTCCTGCCGCGCACGCGGATCACCCCCGAAGTGCAGGCCGGCGACGAGGCGGCCACCCCGGTCATCATGCACTGACCAGGCGAAACACCCATAGGGCGGCTCCGTCGCGGGAGCACTACGATATATGAGGTAGAGCACTACGGATTTCCGATCCAACGCGCCACTGATAGCTTGTGGCAGTCGACTGATCACCCGCGACCGAGAAGGAACGCCATGAGTCAGCCCCCGTACGAACCGAACGGGCCGCAGGGACCCGGCAATCGCCCGCAGCCCCCGCAGGGCGGGCAGCCGAACTTCGACAAGCCGAATCACGGTCAGCAGCCGGGCTACGGCCAGCAGCCCCCGAGCTACGGCGGCTACGGTCAGCAGCCGCCGAGTTACGGGCAGCAGCCGGGTTACGGCCAGCAGCAGCCCCCGGGCTACGGCCAGCAGCCGGGCGGCGGTCAGCCGACCTGGGGCCAGCAGCCGGGCGGCCAACCGGCATGGGGCCAGCAGCCGGGCGGCTACGGCCAGCAGGGCTACGGCCAGCAGCCCCCGGGCTACGGGCAGCCGCAGGGCGGCTACGGCGACCCGCCGCAGACGCCGTACGGCGGCGGCGCCCCCGTCGGCGGCCCGTTCAGCATCGGCGACGCCTTCAACTGGGCCTGGGGCAAGTTCACGAGCAACGCCGGCGCGTTCGTCGGCGCGATCCTGGGCTACTTCCTGCTCATGGCGGTCGTCGCCGGCGGCATGTTCGGCCTCGCGTTCGCCTTCGGCGAGACCACGACGTACAGCTACGGCTCGTCCTACTCGTCGTACTCGACCTTCGGCGCCGTGTCGTGGCTGTTCTTCATCGTCGGCTACCTGGCGATCCTGATCCTCGCCGCGTTCGTCCAGGCCGCCTTCATCCGCGGCTGCCTCGACGTCGCCGACGGCAGGCCCGTCACGATCGGCACCTTCTACCAGACGACGAACTTCGGGCGGTACCTCATCGGTGCGCTGCTCGTCGGCGTCTTCACCTCGATCGGTGCCATCGCCTGCGGCATCGGCGCCCTCGTCGTCGCGGTCTTCCTCATGTTCGCGATGCCGCTCATCGTCGACCGCACCGACCTCTCGCCGATGGACGCGATCAAGCAGAGCTTCGAGACGGTCAAGTCGCGTCCGGGCGAGGTCATCCCGGCGTACATCGTCGCGATCCTCATCCAGGCCGCGGGCGTCATCCTCTGCTACATCGGCCTCCTGGTCTCGTGGCCGGTCGCCCTCCTGTTCCAGACGTACGTCTACCGCAAGGTGCACGGCGGCTACATCGCCCCCTGACCTGCGTCGACATGAACGCCCCGGCCTCGCGGCCGGGGCGTTCGTCGTCGGCGGGCAGGCGTCAGCCGGCGAGTCCCAGCGTCCCGAGCACCCAGGCGTGCTCGAAGGCGATCTCCCGCCACGACGCATAGCGGCCCGAGACGCCGCCGTGCCCCGCCTTCATCTCGGTCTTGAGCAGCACCGGGGCGTCGGACGTCGTGCTGCGCTGCAACTGCGCGACCCATTTGGCGGCCTCGGTGAACATCACCCGCGTGTCGTGTAGCGACGCCAGCGCGATGATCGGCGGATACGCGCGTTCGGTGACGTTCTCGTACGGCGCATACCCCGCCATGACGTCGTAGGCCGCCGAGTCGGCCAGCGGGTTGCCCCACTCCTCCCACTCGACGACCGTCAACGGCAGGCTCGGGTCGAGCATCGACGTCAACGGATCGACGAACGGCACGACCGCCTGCAGCCCCGCGAACAGCTCGGGCGCCAGATTGGCGACGGCGCCGATGAGCAGCCCGCCCGCGCTGCCGCCGGAACCGACGATCGGTCCGGCGACGCCCGCCTCCTTGAGCCGTCGCGCGACGGTGACGAAATCGGTGAACGTGTTCGGCTTGGCCGCCAGCCTGCCCTGCTCGTACCACGTCCGGCCCAGCTCTCCGCCGCCGCGGACGTGCGCGATCGCGAAGACGACGCCGCGGTCGAGCAGCGACAGCCGCGACACGGAGAAACCGGGATCCAGGCTCGTCTCGTAGCTGCCGTAGCCGTAGAGCAGCGTCGGCGCCGGTAGCGCGGTGTCGCGACGCCGGACGATCGAGACGGGCACCCGCGTGCCGTCGGCCGCCACGGCCCAGTCCCGCGACGCGACGTATTCGGCCGGGTCGTAGTCGCCGAGTACCTCGGTGGCCTTGAGCAGCGTCCGCTCCCCGGTCGCGACGTCGATCTCGAGCAGCCGGGGCGGCGTCACGAACGACTCGTAGACGACGCGCAGCCGGGGGGCGGAGAAGTCCGGATTCTTGCCGAGCCCGACCGAGAACAGCTCCTCGTCGAACTCGACGGGTACGAACGGGCCGAGCCCGGCACCGGACGGAGCCGTATCCTCCGTCGACGATTCCGCGGGCGCCATCTGCGCCACCGCGAGTCGCGGCAACCCGCCCTCCCGGTAGCCGAGGACGACGTGGCCGGCGAACGCGTCGACGTCCTCCAACCGGACGTCCGGGCGGTGCGGGACGAGCGTCGTCAGCGCCGACGGGTCATCGACGGGGGCCGAAGCCAGCTCGAAGTTCACCGCGCCGTCGTTGTGCAGCACCAGGAAGCGGTCCTCGTCGCCGATCACCACGTGCTCGACGTGATAGTCGACGCCCTCGCGCCGCGGCGATACCGTACGGAACTCGCCCGTCGGATCGTCGGCGTCGAGCACGCGCACCTCGGCGGTGTCCTTGGAGCCGATGTGGGCGACGATGTACCGCCTGCTGCGGGTGCTGCCGATGGTCACCCAGAAGCGCTCGTCGGGCTCGGTGAGGACGAGCACGTCGCCCGTGCCGTCGGTGCCGACCTCGTGCCGCCACACCTCGTGCGGCCGCCACGCGTCGTCGACCCGCTGGTAGAAGACGTATCGCCCGTCGCGGCTCCACACCGCACCGGGGGCGAGGCCGGTGAGCTCGCCGCCGATGTGCTCGCCGGTGGCGATGTCGCGGATCTGCAGCGTGTAGCGCTCGTCGCCGGTGACGTCGGCGCCGTAGGCCAGCCGTGTGCCGTCCTCGCTCACCGCGAGCGCACCGAGCGAGTAGAAGTCGTGGCCTTGCGCCTCGATGTTGCCGTCGAGCAGCACCTGCTCACCCGGCAACGGCGTGTCGGCGGAGACCGTCGGCGGCGTCCAGTCGTCCGGCGCGGCGATCGGCACGCGGCAGCGTCGCGAGTACTCCTGCCCTTCCGCGGTGCGGACGAACGACCAGTACCCGCCGCGACGCACCGGGACGGACATGTCCGTCTCCTTGGTGCGGGCCTTGATCTCGCCGAAGATCTCCGCGGCCAGCGGCGCGAGATCCGCGGTCAGCGCGTCGGTGAGCGCGTTCTGCGCGTCCAGGTAGGCGATCACCTCGGGATCGTCGGCGTCACGCAGCCACTCGAAGTCGTCGACGAACGTCTGACCGTGGTGGACGCGCGTCGTCGGGACGCGTTTGACCTCGGGATATTCGGGCCTGCCACGCGCCGGAGTCACGCCCCACCGGGCCAATCGGCGAAGGAGCGCCCGCTGATCCGCTCATAGGCCTCGATGTAGCGGGCGCGGGTGCGCTCGGCGACGTCGGCCGGCAGCGGCGGGGGCGGTGCGTCCGACGCCCGGTCCCAGCCGGAGTCTCCCGTGAGCCAATCGCGGACGATCTGCTTGTCGAAGCTCGGCTGGACGCGTCCGGGCTCATACGCCGCGGCGTCCCAGTAGCGCGAGGAGTCCGGCGTCAGCACCTCGTCGGCGAGCACGAGCTCGCCGGCCGCGTCGAGCCCGAACTCGAACTTCGTGTCGGCGAGCAGGATTCCGGCAGCGGCGGCGATCGCCGAGCCCCGGGCGAAGACGTCGAGCGTGCGCTCGCGCAGCCGCGTCGCCAGTTCGTCGCCGATCTGCGCGGCGACGGCCTCGAAGCTGACGTTCTCGTCGTGATCGCCGAGGTCGGCCTTCGTGGCCGGCGTGAAGATCGGCGCGGCGAGCCGGTCCGACTCCCCCAGCCCCGGCGGCAGCTCGACGCCGCACACGGCGCCCGTCGCGCGGTAGTCGGCGAGCCCCGATCCCGTCAGGTAGGCCCGGGCGACGCACTCCACCGGCACCATCGACAGCCGGCGCACGACCAGCGCCCGGCCGAGCACCTCGGCCGGGATGCGCGGGTCGTCGATCGGCCCGGCGAGGTGGTTGGGCAGGTCGAGCGCGTCGAAGTAGAAGACGCTCATCGCCGTGAGGATGCGGCCCTTGTCGCGGATGGGCGTCGCGAGGATGTGGTCGTACGCCGAGATCCGGTCGCTGGCGACGAACAGCAGGTGCTCATCGTCGACCGCGTAGAGCTCGCGGACCTTGCCGGAGGCGACGTGGCGGTAGTCGGCGAGTGAAGGACGTGTCACAGGATGGCTCCCGGTCGGTAGGCGGCGTCGTCGGGATAGCGGGCGACCACGCGGCCGACCTCGGTGACGACGTCGCCGATCTGTCGTCCGGACGCGCCGATGAAGACGGAGCGGTCGGCGAGCGACGCGTCGAGAGCGGCCCGGTCGAGCGGCAGCCGCGGGTCGGCCGCCAGCCGGTCGAGGAGGTTCTGCTCACCGCCCTCCCGCATGGCGAGCGCCGTGGCGACGGCGTGCTCCTTGATGATCTCGTGCGCCGTCTCGCGCCCGACGCCGGCCTGCACGGCCGCCATCAGCACACGCGTCGTCGCGAGGAACGGCAGATACCGGTCCAGCTCGCGGGCGATGACGGCCGGGAAGGCGCCGAACTCGTCGAGCACCGTGAGGAAGGTCTCGAGCATGCCGTCGATGGCGAAGAACGCGTCCGGCAGCGCGACGCGGCGCACCACCGAGCAGAAGACGTCGCCCTCGTTCCATTGCGCACCGGCCAGCTCGGACGCCATCGACTGGTAGCCGCGCAACACCACGGCCAGGCCGTTGACACGCTCGCAGCTGCGGGTGTTCATCTTGTGCGGCATCGCCGACGAGCCGACCTGCCCCGGCGCGAAACCCTCGGTGACCAGCTCGTGGCCCGCCATCAGACGGATCGTCGTCGCCAGCGACGACGGCCCCGCCGCGACCTGCACGAGCGCGGCGATCACCTCGTGATCGAGCGAGCGCGGGTACACCTGCCCCACCGAGGAGAGGATGCGCTCGAAGCCGAGATGGGCCGCGATCGTCCGCTCGAGGGTGTCGAGCCGGCCGGCGTCGCCGCCGAGCAGGTCGAGCATGTCCTGGCTCGTGCCCATCGGGCCCTTGATGCCGCGCAGCGGGTAGCGCGAGATGACATCGCGCAGGTGCTCGAGGGAGAGCGCGAGCTCCTGGGCCGCGGACGCGAAGCGCTTGCCGAGCGTCGTGGCCTGCGCGGCGACGTTGTGGCTGCGACCGGCCATGACGACGTCCGAATACCGCGTGGCGAGCTCGGCGAGGCGGGCCAGCGTCGCGACACCGTGGCCGTGGACGTGTTTGAGGGAGGCGAAGATCTGCAGCTGCTCGACGTTCTCGGTGAGATCGCGGCTCGTCATCCCCTTGTGGACGTCCTCGTGGCCGGCGAGCGCGTTGAACTCCTCGATGCGGGCCTTGACGTCGTGCCGCGTCACCCGCTCGCGCTGCGCGATCGAGGCGAGGTCCACCTGGTCGATGACGCGCTCGTAGTCGGCGATGGAGGCGGCGTAGTCTCCGACGCCGAGGTCCTGCTGCGCCTTGAGCACGGCCAGCCACAGGTGCCGCTCGGCGACGATCTTGTGCTCGGCCGACCACAGCCGCACGAGCGGCGCGGAGGCGTAGCGGGCGGCGAGGACGTTGGAGACGGGTGGCTTGGCGATCGGCGCGTCGGTCACGAATCCCAGTATCGCGCATGCGAAACAGGCCGATCGACCAGGCTGTGCCGGTCGTCTCAGCCGCGGCGGACGCGGCGCGCCGCGCTGCTTTCCCGCCGCCGGCCGTCCTAGCATCGTCGGACGATGAAGAACGAGCAGCAGCCGCCTCGCGTGCGGAATCGGACGGCAGGACGCGGCACGATCGGACGACGCACGATCGGACGACGCGCCGTGCTGGCCGGGTTCGGTGCGGCGGCCGCGGCCGGCGTCGCCGGATTCACCGCCTGGCGGGACGATCCGGCGCCCGCCCCCGACGCCGATCCCGACACCCTGCACGCTCACGCCGCCTACGAGCAGACGGCGCCCGCGAAGCCGCCGGCGCCGATCACCGCGGTCGAGGGGACGTTCCCGTCGACGCGGCTGCGCTCGCTTCCCGAGATCGGCTGGCGCGTCGAACGACCGGCCGGCGTGAACGGCCCGCTGCCCTACGTCCTCGCGCTCCACCCGATCAACGGCAACCGCTACTCCGTGTTCGGGGCGTTGCTCATCATGAAGTACGTGGCCGGGTACGTCCGGCGCGGCGGACAGCCGTTCGCCGTCGTCAGCGTCAACACGGGCAACAACTACTACCACCCGCGCGCCGGCAAGGACGGCCGCACCGAGGACGCGCTCGCCATGATCGTCGACGAGTTGCTCCCCCGGCTGCAGGCCGATCCCCGGCTGCAACTCGACCACTCGCGGATGGCGCTGTTCGGCTGGTCGATGGGCGGCTACGGAGCACTGCGGCTGGCCGGACTGCTCGGGCCGCGGCGGGTGCGGGCCGTCTCGGTCGCATCCCCGGCGATCTGGCTCAACCCGGCCCGCACTCCGAAACGAGCGTTCGACGACGCGCTGCAGTTCAACGAGTACTCGCTCCTCGACTGGCAGCCGCGGCTCGCGCAGATCCCGGTGCAGCTGTCCTGCGGCACCGCCGACGCCTTCTACGCCCCGACCGTCACGTGGTCGGCGAGCCTCAAACCGCCCGCGGACGTCGCGTTCGGCCCGGGAAACCACGGCTACAAGTTCTGGGAGACGGTCATGGACCGCCACGTCGCCTTCCTGGGAGACCGGCTGCGCTGACACCTCCCCGGATGTCCGTCTGGGCGAGGCGCCGAGGAGATTATTGTCACGGCGACCCGCTCAGACGGACATCTGGGGAGCTCCCTACAAGGCGATGCGCCCCTCGGCCGCCGCCAGACCGATGTCGCGCCGGAAATGCCCGCCCGGTAGGTCGACGCCGTCGAGGATCCGGTACGCGGCGGCCCGCGCCGCGTCCAGATCGGCCCCGACGCCCACCACCGACAACACGCGGCCGCCCGACGACACGACGCCGCCGTCCGGGCCCGCGGCCGTGCCGGCGTGCAGAACGCCGTCCGCCTCGGCGCCGGTGATCGGGTCGCCCTTCCGTGGGGTGCCCGGGTAGTTCTCGGCGGCGAGCACGACCGTCACGGCCGAGCCGTCGGTCCACCGCAGCGGCGGCAGCTCTGCGAGGGTTCCCGTGGCCGTCGCGAACAGCGCCGCACCCAACGGGGATTCGAGCAGCTCGAGGACGGCCTGAGTCTCCGGGTCGCCGAATCGGCAGTTGAACTCGACGACGGCCGGGCCGTCGGCGCCGATCGCCAGGCCCGCGTACAGCAGCCCACTGAACGGAGTGCCGCGGCGCGCCAGCTCGGCCGCGACCGGTCGGACGACGTCGGCGACGATCTGCTCGACCGTCCCCTCCGGCAGCCACGGCAGCGGCGTGTAGGCGCCCATGCCGCCGGTGTTGGGGCCGGTGTCGCCCTCACCGACGCGCTTGTGGTCCTGCGCCGGCAGCAGCGGGACGACCGTCTCGCCGTCGACGAGGCAGAACAGCGACACCTCGGGACCGTCGAGGAAGGATTCGAGCAGCACGGGGTGCTCCGCGGCGAGGACGTCGACGGCGTGCGCACGCGCGACGTCCCGGTCGCCGGTGACGACGACGCCCTTGCCCGCGGCCAGACCGTCGTCCTTGACCACCCAGACCGGCCCGAATCCGTCGAGCGCCGCGTCGACGCCGGCGGCATCGGTGACGGATTCGGCGCGGGCCGTCCGCACCCCGGCGGCGGCCATGACGTCCTTGGCGAAGGCCTTGCTGCCCTCGATCCGCGCCGCCGCGGCAGACGGCCCGAAGCACGCGATGCCCGCCGCCCGGACGGCGTCGGCGACGCCCTGGACGAGCGGCACCTCCGGCCCGATGACGACGAGGTCGACGCCGAGGTCGCGGGCGAGCGCCGTCACCGCGGCGCCGTCGGCGACGTCGACGGCATGCCGGACGGCCTGGGTGATCCCGGCGTTGCCGGGCGCGACGTGGAGGCCGTCGACCCCCGGGTCACGGGACAACGCACGGACGAGGGCGTGTTCGCGGCCGCCTGAGCCGATGACGAGTACTCGCACGGGCGTCGAGCCTACCGTCGGCGGCGACGCCGGTCCCCGCGGTCGGCACGCCCACTCGTCTCCCGTGTGCGCACCGCCTCGCGGAACGCCGCGAACGGGCCTAACGTCTGAAGCATGTCGGTCCCGCCACGTCGTCGTGCCCCGCTGCTCGCGGCGCTCGTCGTGCCCGATGCGGGCGGTTCGGCGGCCGATATCCTCGCCGAGCTGCGTCGGACGATCCTCTCGGCCGGCGTGCCACCGGGCAGCACGATCCCGGTCGGGGAGGTCGCGACGACGTTCGGGGTCAGCGCGATCCCCGTGCGGGAGGCGCTCAAGATCCTGCAGGGCGAAGGGCTCGTCCAGCACAGTCCGCGCGGCGGGTACGCGATCGCGCAGCTGACGGCGCAGGAGCTGCGCGAGTTGTACATCGTCCGCGAATCACTGGAGTCCGCCGCGCTCGGTGCGGCCGTGGCCGCCGCGTCGGACTCCGACCGGGCCGTCGCGACATCCGTCGCCGAAGCGCTCGACGCCGCCATCCGCGACGAGGACCCCCTGGCCTACAACCGCCTGTCCCGCGACTTCCACATGGCGCTCACCCGGCCGTCGCGGATGCTGCGGCTGCTCCACATGCTCGACGGCGCATGGAACCTCACCGAGCCGATCCAGCCGATGGTCCACGTCTCGGCCGAGCACCGACGCGAGCTGCACGACGATCACCGGCGGATGCTCACCGCCTTCACGGCCCGCGACGAAGCCGAGCTCATCACGGCCGCGACCGAGCACAACCGGCGCCTCAACTCCGTCATCACGACGCTGCCGGCCGATCTCGGACTGCTCGCTCCGTAAACGTCCGCACCGCGAACCAGGGATATATCGCGATATATGTGCGCCGAAACATACCGGAAACACGTGGCTATCGTGCTGCAATAGCCAACCAATAGCGTCCGAGACAGCCGCCGGCGGAAACCGTTTCTGGTAGGGCCCTTTCCGTCGACGCACCACTCGGTTCCCAGGGCCGCGAACCATCGCTTCGACTCGTATCGGACGGACGACATGACGCAAACCACTACACCGGGCGCACCGCCCGCAGAACCCGCGGACGAGCCGGACACGACATATGCCGTGAACATCAAGCCCGGCTACGACCCGGCACTGACCAACGACGATCTCGCTCCGCTGAAGAAGCAGCACTGGACCACCTACAACTTCTTCGCCTTCTGGATGTCCGACGTGCACAGCGTCGGCGGCTACGTCACCGCCGGCTCGCTCTTCGCCCTCGGGCTGGCCAGCTGGCAGGTGCTCATCTCGCTCGTCGTCGGCATCGTCATCGTCAACTTCTTCTGCAACCTCGTCGCCAAGCCCTCGCAGGCGACGGGCGTGCCCTACCCGGTGGTCTGCCGCTTCGTGTTCGGCGTCAAGGGTGCCAACATCCCCGCGATCATCCGCGGCCTCATCGCCGTCGCCTGGTACGGCATCCAGACCTATCTCGCGTCGGCGGCACTCGACGTGGTGCTCATCAAGCTGTTCCCGTCGCTCGCCAAGTACGCCGTCCTCGCGGACTACGGCTTCCTCGGCCTGCCGCTCCTCGGCTGGGTGTCGTTCGCGCTGCTCTGGGTGCTGCAGGCCCTCGTGTTCATGGGCGGCATGGAGTCGATCCGCCGGTTCATCGACTTCTGCGGCCCCGCCGTCTACGTCGTCATGATCATGCTCTGCGGGTACCTCATCTATAAGGCCGGCTGGGGCGCCATCAACCTCAATCTCGGTGAGGTCGAGCACACCGGACTCTCCTCGATCCCGGTCATGCTCAGCGCCATCGCGCTCGTCGTCTCGTACTTCTCCGGACCGATGCTCAACTTCGGCGACTTCGCCCGCTACGGCAACTCGTTCAAGTCGGTGAAGAAGGGCAACTTCCTCGGTCTGCCGCTCAACTTCCTCGTCTTCTCGATCCTCGTGGTCGTCACGGCGTCCTTGACGCTGCCGGTGTTCGGCAAGCTCATGACCGATCCCGTCGAGACCGTCGCCCACATCGACAGCACCTTCGCCATCGTGCTCGGCGCGCTGACCTTCACCATCGCGACGATCGGCATCAACATCATCGCGAACTTCATCTCGCCCGCCTTCGACTTCTCCAACGTCAATCCGCAGAAGATCAGCTTCCGCGCGGGCGGAATGATCGCGGCCATCGGCTCCGTGCTGCTGACGCCGTGGAATCTCTACAACAACCCGGAGGTCATCCACCTCACCCTGGAGACCCTCGGCGCCTTCATCGGACCGCTCTTCGGCATCCTCATCGCCGACTACTACCTCGTGCGTAAGCAGAAGATCAACATCGACGATCTCTTCACGATGTCGCCGATCGGCGCCTACTGGTACAAGCGCGGATACAACCCGGCCGCCGTGTACGCGACGATCGCCGGCGCCGCGCTGGCGATGTTCACGGTCCTGTTCAACGGCGCCGTCTCGGCACTGCCGAGCGTGGCCGGCATGGCGACGGCCTCGAAGTACAGTTGGTTCATCGGCTGCGCCGTCGGCTTCGGGCTGTACTACTACCTGGCGACCAAGACGAAGCTCGCCGTTCGTGTGCCCCCGCTGCCCGAGGAGGAGACCGTCTGATGCGGTTGCGCGTCATCAACCCGAACACCTCGGCGTCGATGACGGCTCTGATCGAAGACTGTGCCCGCGGCGTCATCGCCGCGGGCACGGTCGTCGACGCCGTCAACTCGACGATGGGGCCGGCGTCGATCGAGAGCCATTACGACGAGGCGCTCGCCGTCCCGGGGCTGCTCACCGAGATCCGGCGCGGCGAGGCCGAGGGCGTCGACGGCTACGTCGTCGCCTGCTTCGGCGATCCCGGCCTCGACGCGGCGCGCGAACTCGCCCGCGGGCCCGTCGTCGGCATCGCCGAGGCCGCGATGCACGTCGCGAGCCTGCTCGCCCGGCGGTTCTCGGTGGTCACGACGCTCGGCCGGACGATCGGACGCGCCGAGGAACTCTCCCATCGCTACGGCATGGCGGGCTTCTGCGGCGGCGTCCACGCCTGCGAGATCGCGGTCCTCGACCTGGAGACCGACCCCGCTGCCCGGGCGACGATCCTCGCCGCCTGCCGCGCGGCGCTCGCGGCCGACCGCAGCGAGGCGATCGTCCTCGGCTGCGCCGGCATGGCCGACCTGTGCGCCGACCTGTCGGCCGAGCTGGGCGTCCCCGTCGTCGACGGCGTCGCGGCCGCCACGACGCTCGTCGAGTCGCTGGTCCGACTCGGGCTGACGACGTCCACCGCCGGCGAATACGCCCGCCCGCTGCCGAAGCGCTACACGGGACTGTTGACGGACTTCGAGCTGAGCTGAACGCTGATCGGCCATACCCGTGGACAGCGGCCAAGGTCATGACCATGGCAGTCGTCCCTGGATATGGCCGATCAGCGCTTGAGCTTGTGGAACGGGTACTCGGCCATCGCCGTCGCCGCCAGTACGGTGAGCACGGCGATCACCAGCTCCGGCGTCGACGGCTCGGTCCAGTCCGACAGCAGATACGGCGCCATGCCGGCCAGCGGCGTCAGACACAGCACGGACGCGAGGGCGCACCACCGGAACACGAGCCGGTTGGCCGACGCGCGTGATTCCGGGTCGCGACGGACGCGCTCCGGCATGCGATCCCCGTAGTACTCGCGGTCCGTCGCCAGGCCGCGCCTTCCGACGGACGCCACCCAGGCCATGAGCGCCGAGCCGAGAACACATGCGAAAGCAACGAAACCGGCCGGATTCATCTCTCCTGAGTAGCACACCTGCCCGAAACGGGCCGGTCAGGCACGCCCGGGCGGGTGGGTGCGTCGCCAATGCTCGGCGATGTCGATCCGCCGGGCGACCCAGACGTCGTCGTGGGCCATGACGTGGTCGAGGAAGCGCTCCAGCGAGCGCGCCCGGGAGGGGCGTCCGACGATCCGGCAGTGCAGGCCGACGGACATCATCTTCGGCGCGCCGTCGAGGCCCTCGCGGTACAGCGTGTCGAAGGCGTCCCGCAGGTGGGCGAAGAACTCGTCGCCGTTGGCGAACCCGGCCGGCGAGGAGAACCGCATGTCGTTGGTCTCCAGCGTGTACGGCACGACCAGATGGTCGACGCTCTCGCCGCGCCGGTCGACGCGCGTCCAGTAGGGCAGGTCGTCGGCGTAGGAGTCCGAGTCGTAGACGAAACCACCGTGTTCGACGACGAGCCGGCGCGTCTGCGGCGAATCGCGGCCCGTGTACCAGCCGAGCGGCGCCGAACCGGTGAGCTCGGTGAGGATCGCGACGGCGTGCGCCATGTCCTCGCGCTCGACGTGCGGATCGATCGACTGGTACGAGCGCCAGCGCAGCCCGTGGCAGGCGATCTCGTGGCCGAGTTCGCCGAACGCCGCCACGGCCTCCGGGTTGCGGGCCATCGCGACGGCGACCGCGAACACCGTCAGCGGCAGGTCGCGGCGCTCGAAGATCCGCAGCACCCGCCACAACCCCGCCCGGCTGCCGTACTCGTAGATCGACTCCATCGACATGTGCCGATTGGGGAACGGCTCGGCCGGCGTCAACTCGGAGAGGAAGACCTCCGAGAAACGGTCGCCGTCGAGCACGTTGTTCTCCGCGCCCTCCTCGTAATTGAGGACGAACTGCACGGCGATCCGCGCCCCGCCGGGCCACCGCGGGTCCGGCGGGGTGCGGCCGTAGCCGACGAGGTCACGCGGATAGTCGCCGCCCGTGACGAACTCCGATACCGGTCCACTCACGTCGCGAGCGTAGATGATGTCGTCCACCTCGGCCGACTCGATCGCGAATCGTGACAACCGCGACACTCCCCGGCAATCTCCCCTTGACACCGCGCCCGGCCGGCGGCGCCGCGCGACCCGCAGACCGGGCCTCGCGGCGTCGCGGCAGGTCAGTACGGCGCCGTCAGGTCGTACAGCGTGACACCGTCGATCGTCACCGCCGGGAACGTCGCCGTCACCCATTCGCGGATCTGCTGCGACGTCCCGCGCTCCCCGTCCGAGAAGCCCCCGCCGCCGCCGGGGCCGCCGCCCGAGGCGATGAAATAGTGGATCGCGCCCGCGGCCACGTATCGCTGGAACTGCTCGAGCGTCGGCGACGGATCGGTGCCGTTGAAGCCGCCGATCGGCATCACCGAATGCTGCGTCGCCAACTGGTAGCCGGCCGCGCTGTTGCTGCCGACGGCCGCCGCCACCCACATGTAGTCCGACGCATTCGCCGACAGCACCTCGACGACCTGGGCACTCGGCGTGCTGCCGCGCAGCAGCCCGCCCGCCGGGCCGCCCCGCGTCGCGTCGGCCTCCAGGCCGGGCGTGATCTGCCCGGGCTGCCCCGGCATCGCCTGCCCGGGCATCTGCCGGCCCGGCATCGTCTGCCCGGTCCCGCCGCGGCCGTCGCGCGTCCGCCCGGCCATCGGCATTCCGCCGAAGCCGCCGCCGCGCACCTGCGGGCCGGCCGAGATGATGGCGCCCTGCTTCGAGTCGGCGACGGTATGGGCCGCGTACGCGGCCGGGCCGGCGATCGTCACCGCGAACGCGACGCCGGCGAACACCGCCGCGAACCGCCCGGCCTTCGGCACCACGAAGCCGACCGCCGCCACCACCGCGGCGACGGCGATCACCCACCGCAGCCACGGCGCGAAGTCCGGCGTCCGTGCCAGCAGCACGTACGCCATGCCGCCCGCGGCGAGCACGGCCGCGGCCCCGGCCCAGCGCACCCACATCCGCTCGCGCCGGCGCCACAGCAGCGCCGAACCGGCACCGACGAGCGCGGCCACCGCCGGCGCCAGCGCGACGGTGTAATACGCGTGGAAGATCCCCTTCATGAAGCTGAAGAAGGCCATCGTCTCGACCAGCCACAGCATCCAGACGGCGAGCTGGGCCCGGGCCGGATCGGATCGGTTCTCGGCGTCACGCCAGGAGACGCGTCCGATCAGGACGAGGCCCGCGACGGCGAGGATGAGGGCCGTCGGGATGAGCCAGGCGATCTGGCCGCCCTGCTCGGCGTCGAACATGCGCAGCAAACCGGTCTGGCCCCAGCCGCCGCCGGGACCGCCGCGCACGCCGACGGTGTCCGGAACACCCCACAGATCGGACAGGCCGTACTCTCCGCCGTCCCCGATGCCACTGCCGACGCTCTCGCGCAGCGCCCCGCCGCCGACGCTGCCCCGCTCGTCACCGTTGAGCCGGCCGAGGCCGTTGTAACCGAAGGTGAGCTCGAGGAACGAGTTGCTCTGCGAGCCGCCGATGTACGGCCGCGAATCGGCCGGCCACAGCGTCACGACGGCGACCCACCAGCCCGCGCCGGCGATCAGCGCGCCGAGCGCCGCGAACAGATGCCCGATGCGGCGGCCGATCCCCGGCCGGCCGAACAGTAGATAGGTCAGCGCGAGCGGCGGCACGACGAGGAACGCCTGCAACTGCTTGGTGAGGAACGCCAGTCCGACGAACCCGCCGCACGCGATCATCCAGCGGACGCGGCCGTCCTCGATGCCCCGCAACAATGCCCACACGGACGCCGTCATGAGCAGCACGAGCAGGGCGTCCGGGTTGTTGAAGCGGAACATGACGACGGCGATGGGCGTCAGCGCCAGCGTCGCGCCGGAGACGAGCCCCGCGACGTGCCCGAACCGCCGGGACACGATCGCGTAGAGCAGCGCGACCGTCGCGACGCCCATGAGCGCCTGCGGCACGAGGATCGACCACGGGTTCAGCCCGAAGATCCGCACCGCGATCCCCGAGATCCACAGGGACGCCGGCGGCTTGTCCACGGTGATGCTCCCCGCGGCGTCCGACGCGCCGAAGAACCACGCCTTCCAGCTCTGCGAACCGGCCTGCTCGGCCGCCGCGTAGAAGGCGTTGCCCCAGCCGTTGCGCGAGAGCGCCCACAGGTAGAGGCCCGCCGTCGCCAGCAGCAGCACCGTCAGCTCCGCCTGCCGCCGGCCGAAGCGGGCGATCAGGCGCGCGAGCACGGGCACGCCGCGCGTTCCGGCCGACGCCGGATCCACGGCCGTCATGCGGTCACCGCCGGGCGGAAGACGCGCCGCAGCACGACGAAGCGGGTGAGCGTCGCGACGAGGTTCGCCACGATGAGCACGCCGAGGTCGGCGGCCCGGGAGGCGTCCGGCGAGACGATGTGCAGCAGCAGGAGCGCCGACGACGTCAGCACCCAGCCGGCGAGGAAGATCGCGATACCGTGCGCGTGGTGAGCCACCACCCCGCCGCGTCCGCGGACACCGAAGGTGAAGGCGCGGTTGGCCGCGGTGTTGAGGACGGCGGTGACGAGCAGCGCGACGAAGTTGGCCGGCTGCGCGCCGAGCGCCGGATGCAGCGCGAGGTAGAGCAGCGCGAAGAGGAGGGTCGACGCGGCGCCGACGACGCAGAACCGCACCAGCTGGCCCGTCAGGCCCGTCTCGACGCCCGCCACCCGGGGCTCGATCGGCGCCCGGCCGATCGCCGCGCGCAGGTCGGCCAGCGGCAGCCGCCCGGCGGCGACGGCCCGCCCCACCCGCCAGCAGCCGCGCACGTCGGCGACGGCCGTCGCCACGATGTCGACCTTCGAATCGGGGTCGTCGATCCAGTCGACCGGCACCTCGCTGATCCGCAGGCCCACACGTTCGGCCAGCACCAACACCTCGGTGTCGAAGAACCAGCCGGTGTCCTCCACCAGCGGCAGCAGATGGACCGCGACCTCGGCGCGCATCGCTTTGAAACCGCACTGGGCGTCGGTGAAGTGGGCACCCATCGTCGTGCGCAGCAGCAGATTGTAGGAGCGGGAGATGAACTCGCGCTTGGCCCCGCGCACCACCCGGGCCGAATGCGCCAGCCGGGTGCCGATCGCGATGTCGGAGTGCCCGGAGACCAGCGGCGCGATGAGCGGTTCGAGCGCGTCGAGGTCCGTCGACAGATCGACGTCCAGATAGGCGACGACGGCCGCGTCGCTGGCCAGCCAGGTCGCCTTGAGCGCCCGCCCGCGGCCCTTCTCCGGCAGGTGGACGACGCGGATGTCGTCGCGGCTCCGCGCGATCCGGACGGCCGTGGCCAGCGTGGCATCGGTGCTGGCGTTGTCGGCGACGGTGATCCGCGCCGGATACGGCAGCGCCGCGAGCCGCTCCGACAGCAGCCGCAGGCAGTCGGCGATGCCGCGCTCCTCGTTGTACGCGGGCACGACGACGTCGACGACAGGGTTCAGGCGCGTCGCGTCGTGGACGACGATCATCTCGGTGTGATCCCGCGCTGCGGGACCGCCGCGGGTAGCTCTCTCGTGGCTCATGACGGCCAGCGTCGCGGCCGGACCTTCCGGGGACGTGGAGGAAGCCTGGCCGATCGCTGTGAATACGGACCGCGACGGATGGAATGCTTGCGACCATGAGCGACACGCAGCCCTCCGTCTTCACCCACATCATCAACGGCGACCTGCCGGGCCGGTTCGTGTACCGCGACGACGAGGTCGTCGCCTTCCTCACGATCTCGCCGACGACGCCCGGGCACACCCTCGTCGTGCCGGTCGCGCAGGTCGACCACTGGCAGCGCATCGATCCGGCGCTGTTCGCCAAGCTCAACGCCGTGGCGCAGCAGATCGGCCGCGGCGTCGACGCCGCCTTCTCCCCCGCGCGCATCGGCTACCTCATCGCCGGCCTCGAGGTTCCGCACGTGCACCTGCACGTCTTCGGCGCGAACGAGTTCGCCGACTTCGACCTGGGCGCCCTCGTCGGCCGCACCGCCGACGCCGCCGACCTCGACGCGGCCGCCGTCAAACTGCGCGCGGCGCTACGCGAGCTCGGCGTGCCGAACATCGTCGACTGAGCACCTGACGGCGACCCGCGTCGCGGTGTGGGGATGCCCGGCCGGGCCGCTGGCATCGGGCTTGGCGGGAGCGCCGGCGAGGAACGAGCCAGCGCG
>JBGANR010000034.1:0-34002 GCA_044222225.1 Mycobacteriaceae bacterium | reverse complement strand
GGGTCAATCGCAACAGGCTGGTGACCGAAACGGCGGTCGGTCCAACAGTAGAAGAATTGGAACCACTGGCATCCCAGTTGGGAGCATGGGTCTCGCCTCAGGTCTGGCAACCGGAACGCCTTTCCCGAGAGTACGGCCCCTCTGCCTCGCCTCAAGCGGTATCAGAAGGATACAAAACCGCAAGACGCATCGCCGTACTCGCACAACAGCGAAAGGTCATCTCACCCAGCGCATGGTTTGCGGTTGTGATGCAGGACATCGATCAACTCGGTCACGCACTGGGCGCACTTGGTGCCCAAGACCAGCGACAGGCCTCACGCCTGCTGGTCGGCTTGGCGGCCGCACAGCGCAGCGCGATCGTCGACGACAGGTTTCCCGGCGTCGCGGTCTACACCGGCGGTGACGACGTATTGGCGTTGTGCCCAGCGACGTCGGCACTCGAGTTGGCCCGCCGGTTGCGGAAGCTAATCGATGAACACCTCGCCGACAGCGTTCTCCGTTCGGCCTCAGGCATGCCGATCACCGCGTCATCGTCCGTCGTGTTCGCGTCGGCAGAGATGCCTCTACAGATCGTCTTGGAACAAGCTCGGGCCGCTCTCACCGAAGCAAAAACCGCACACGGTCATCAGCGGCAGAATCGAGACGCGATAGCGATGGTCGGGCTGACAAGTGGTGGCGTTCGCGTAATGAGTGTGCAACCCTGGTCCGGTGATCCCACTAAGTCCGTGGAATCACTGCGTCCTGATCGTGCAGTTCTTTCAGCAAGTCTGGCCTCACAATTAGAAACTGATCGCACCGAGCTCGAAGAACTCGCGGCGCAACCTCACTTACGAGAGACGCTAAAGGCTGAGCTGGCTCGATTGATCCGGCGTCGAAACGGTGACCCCACTCATGCCGGAGTCCTGATGCAGCTGGCCGGCGACGAACGGTGTAAGGACGCCACCACGAACAGGCGATCTCAGTTTCGTCCCGTCCCTGCCGTCGTGCTAGCACGGTTCCTCGCTCAGAAAGTGGGCTGATCGGGTTGAACCATGTAGGTATGACTTGGCTGGCGCTCGAACCGCTGGACACAGTAGCGATCGGCGACGGCCGTGGCAGCGACGCTGCCTTGTCTGTTGTAGCCCCTCTGCCTTCCACCGTGGGTGGAGCCGTCGGCGCTGCCGTCGGTGGGGAAATCGACCATCACCTGATAGGCCCATTCCTCTCCTCTAATAGAGAACTACAATTCATCTGTCCCCGCGATATTATCAAAGACGAGTACGATGACGTCTCTCGACTGACGGCTCGAACCCTATCGACGAACGAAGTCACAGACATTTCCGGATCTTTGGATACTATCCTCGTCGGCGATGGAGAATACGTCGATGGACTCTTGACGGTCGAGGCGATGACCGAATGGCTACACGGCGACGGGCATCTCATCCCCGGCGGAGTCCCTAGAAGTAGATGGTGGAGGACAAATCATCACCAGTCGCCTTGGAGCCACGAGTCACGAATCGGGTTAACGCTGCATGCAGAACGCGACCAGCGTAAGACGGTTGTCGCCGGCATGTTGTACTCAGGTAGCCACCTACGCCCCGTCGACGGAACACAGCTGCTGGTCGGATGTGTTACCGACGCCGAGCTAGAAGTTCAACGCTCGCTGGTAAACTTTGGAGGGCGAGGACGTCGCGCAGCGGTGTCAATTGTCGATCCGCCCAGTATGCCGACCCCTCCAACGACGTTTCCGGACGGGCACGTCGCGGTATATTTGGTTACGCCAGCGCTGGTAGATGACGTCTATTGGTGCCCACGCGGTGCGCGACTTCGAGCAATAGCTCTCGCCGGTCCGCAACCAGTCGCAACGGCGTCTCGTAAAGGGAGGTTCTGGGATTCTCGTCGGATGTCCTGGGCAGCGCCTGCCGGCACAGTATTCTACCTCGAGTTCGGCGACGCCGACAACGCCGCCGACTGGGTTTCTACTCACGTCGGAAAATTACTTCCAGGGCAGACGCCGGGACTACGAATGGTCAACGCCGGATTCGGCACCTTCTTTGCAGGGAGATGGTGATGCAAAAACAACGATTGCTGGTGATGTTCGCTGAATCACCCGTACATGCCGGCGGACCAGGAGCAGAAGGCTCGTTGGACTTGCCGATCCAACGCGAAGCCTCAACGGGGCTGCCGGTAATCTGGGGGCAGAGCCTGAAAGGGGCGCTGCGCGACGCCGCTCGTGACCAAGCCTGGGAACTTGAAGTCTTCGGTTCTCGTCCACCCAAAGCAGCCCTACCGACGAGCGACGATTCCGATTCGACGACCGGTGAGGTATCTCCGACAACTCCAGGTAGTGATCTCAGCCCAGGAGCCGTGTGGTTTGGAGACCTGCAACTCGTGGCATTTCCGGCCGCAACAACACGCTCAGGATTTGCCTGGACGACCAGCCGTCAGCTCTTGAGTCGGCTACAGCGGAAAGTCTCACTAGTCGACAAGAGTAGCGGTAGATTGTTAGCGGCTGTATTTGGTGCTCCAGG
Organism: Mycobacteriaceae bacterium; assembly: GCA_044222225.1. Lineage (GTDB taxonomy): Bacteria > Actinomycetota > Actinomycetes > Mycobacteriales > Mycobacteriaceae > JBGANR01. The sequence goes on along the minus strand of JBGANR010000034.1, from coordinate 31,492 downwards.
TGTACTTGGAACCAGCGAGTGGGCCGGAAAACATGCCATAGGCCCTTTCGTTGGAGTAGTTCAAAATCACGCCGAACTCAATAATATCGGACGCTTCATCGGCAATGTGGCGTGCCCGGGCTCTTCAGTATTCGACTACACACGCACCAAGCTTGCCACCGATCTGCTTCTGCTCCCGGACGAGGACCTAACCGATCTTTCTCGCCTAGGCACCGAGTTGCTGACGCGAATCCAGCTCAATCCTGGAACAAAAACCGTCGAGCACGGGCCCTTCCACTCCGAACATCTGCCTGCAGAAACCATAATGGCCGGCGTTCTCAGTGCCGAACGCGAGGAACCTTTACTGCGCATTCAAGAATTTTTTAATGGCCGCACCATACAACTCGGTGGCGATGAGACGATCGGTAAGGGGTTGTTATGGGCACGCGTACTCGACTCAAAGTCACTTGCCGACGCGACACAGGCAGGTGAGTAGTAATGTGTGACAGGGCGTTAGTAAGAATGGACCAGTCCATCGCGACAGACGCCGCTGCCGTGCTGAATTCACTCCTGATCACGAAGACCATCGTCAGCATCTTCTCCGGTATCCCATCGATGATCATGAGCAGCGGGCTCATCGCAACCGGCGCATTTCTACTGGCACGTTCGACCGCACGTACGTCGCCCAGCCAGTCCGCCTATAACCAAGCTGCAACAGCCTTACTTCTCGACGCCGCTAAGCACGCGCAGATCGAATTCTGTACGAATGATCCATGGAAGACGCTCGATAACATCGCCTCGGCAGAGCCACGTCAGTATCTGCTTGCTGAGACCCGCGCGCGGATGTACGCGACATGGCTGGCTCGACTGGCGGCAGCACGTGCTGACTTAGACGAGCCAGCGGTAGTGAACGAGTCGTCCGGGTCGGAGCAGGCCTGATGATATATGCCTACAATCCGTTGATTGAGGTGATCTCTGCCGCCAAGAAGGAGGATGTCAACGCCACCCTCCTACTGGAAAGACACTTTATCTCAGACGAGCCCGAGGCGAAGAAGCAACACTTGTCGGATGTAGCGAGTGCGTGTAAGAAAGTCACGAATGAAATACTAGAAGCCATTCATATCCGTCGTGTCGCTGCCGTCGCCGCGTCCCTCCCATCCGGTCACGCCATAGCGACCATCGGCCTCACCCCTTACTGGCGGTTGATCATCGGCGGTGAGAAGACTGCATCGGAAACCAGTCTCGCGATGTCGAAAATCTATGGCGTACCCATCATCCCAGCCACAGCCCTCAAGGGTGTTGCCGCTGCCTACGCTAACGCTGACGGCAGATATTCAGTCGATGAAATAGCCACGATCTTCGGTGGTCCCCGGCCCGGGAACTCAGATGCCGAAGCGCGTCGAGGCGCCGTCAACTGGTTCGACGGCGTGCCGCTGACTACCCCTGTCGTCGTCATCGACACCCTCACTCCACATGTAAAAGAATACTACGACGCAGGCAACCGCAACCAGTTCGGAAATGTGTTCCCAGCCGAGTATCACAATCCCGTTCCGATCCGTTTTCTGGCCGTCGAGTCGACAACCTTTCGAACCGTGTTGAGCGGACCATCCGACATCGTCGACAGGGCTCAACAGTTACTACGCGAAGCAGTCGACTATTTAGGAATCGGATCTAAAACCAACGCAGGCTACGGCTACTGCGACGCACATCTCGTGGAGGAACCATGAGCTACGCCTTGCATATCGTACCGGTCGGACTTTCACTCCGATCTCGTATCGAAGAAGCAAGAGTCCACTTGCCAGGACCACAGAGAAAGGGGCTTCTTCATTTCCTTGATCCCAATAAATGGCAATCGCAAGTACGTGATCCAAGCCACCCCTTTCGACAACTTATTCGTCGCGCCACGGACCCAACGACGAAGGTTTTGAATGTCGGTGATGTTCTTAATGATGTTCCCGATCCCATAGCAACTGCAGTGCAGAACGCGCACGCGGTGCCGTCTTTATGTTCAGAGTGGCAGTCCTTGCACATTGAATCCACTGCGCAATCAAGGTCGAGCCACGATGGCGACGCATATCTGTTTCTTGCGACAGACACCGACGCGGGTCTGCTCACTGCCACCGCAGTCGCCACCGGTACCGCCAACGGACGCTCCATCCACTTTGTCGACAATCCTAACGAGTCGAATTTTCGCAGCACGCGTATAACGGCCAACGGGATCTACATCTGCCGGATTCCGAACCTGGATCTCAGCGCTCCGAATAGTATAACGGATGCTACATGGCGCGCCTTGGGGTCAGTTGGCCATGTTGCCTGCGAAACTGCCCGGGAAAGCACCGGCCCAAAGAGCTGGCGCATCATTATTCACCTATCCGGCGGCTACAAGGCTCAACTCCCTTCGCTACTTGTGATGGCTGAAGCGATCAAGTCGGTACTAATTTACCCGAATGGCCATGGAGCCACGATCACCGCTTGGACGCTTCATAAAGACAGTACAGATCCTCTCTACGAAAACCGAGTTGAGATCGCCATCAGACATCTACACCAACGCGCTTACGATGAACTATATATAGTACGCGCTAAAGTTTCGGGCGGCAAGCCTATCCTGGGCGCGGACAATCTGATCGGTAGCTGTTTGGACGACAGCTCCAGCCCGACTCCGTTCGGTAGAATAATGCTGGCCGTGATACCTGAGACTAATCCGGCGAACGTATGACCGACGAGGAATTTGACGATATCTTTACGCGTTACATGAAGGAGACGATGATCTGTAAGGAGGCTCGGCGGGAAGACCTTGTTCAGTTGCCTTCCGATAATAGTATCCTCCTACCCGACATTCTCGAATCCGTCCTCGACAACCCTGCCCAGTTGATCAATCCGGACAACCTCGACGGAAGAACACCCGCGAAGGTTCTGCTAGTGTTCACACGCTGGCTTGAAAAGAAGTTAGATGATGCGACGCCGCAGAACAATGCGGTTCCTCAACACATGACGTCGCGCGCCGTTCGTCTGATATTCGCGATCTACAGTCTGGAGTTTCGCTACTATTGGCCAGCTGGACTTCCGTACGGAGAGTATTGCACGCCGGTCGATGGCACACCCCAACATGTACGCGGTATAGTTAATTCTTCGGCAGCTTTGAAATATCAGAAAAGGTGGAAGGAGTTCCTCAACAACTGGGAGAGCGACTCCTGGCTTTCCGAGCAGTATGCTACCAATCCAGAGAGCTACGAGTCCGATCTACTCTGGCTCACCGAGACCTGGCCCTCCCGCCATTGGCCGAACCCGCCGCGATCATTATTTCTGGGTAGTTCACAAGACCAACGCGGCATCGCTGATGACGTAGCCGAACGTTTTCTCGAACTCGGAAATCCTTGGCAGGCTGCAAAGTCCCTGGCTCCCAAGGAACCATTCCTTTTTGCGTGGACTGCATACGTGGCTTTTATTCTTGCGGGCCTGACGCCCGTACTGCTCTTTCTTTTCGGGCACTCAGGTCTCCCGTTCGCCGGCGGTTTCGGCAACCTGGCCCGCTGGTCGGCAGCAATCGAGATCATCGTTTTGCTGGCAATAGTCATTCTTGTCCAGCGCCGTTATCTGCCGTTGATTATCCTCCGAATACCCGCGGCCTGTGGCGTCGGAGCTACACTTCTACTGACCCTGACAGCCAACTGGTGGGTCAATCAGCGCTCATGGCAGCTCGGCGCAGCCTTCCTCTTCGTGGCAGGTGCCTATTTGGCCCTCGAAGCCCGCCAGCACGGGGCGACGAGGGTGAAAGCCCTCGGCCGCGGACTCGGCCTCGCCCTTATCGGAACGTTGATCTCCGCGGTACTATCCATCGCTATACTCGGATTTGTCGCTCCTCGTATTGCAGACAAAGGCGAATGTCTTAGTGGATGGTGGGACAGTAGTCCTTGGCAAGCGGTTCCATTGTCAACAACCCCAGGGCCCGCTGGCGCCGACTCATGCGCGAAATCGCTGCGTGCCAGTGAGGCCGCTGCGCCCGCTCGTACGCTCCTACTTATGACCGGCTGGTCACTGGCTTTCGGACTTGGTGCGCAGATTTTGTGGGATGATCGTCCTGTCACCGCACCGTTGGGCCGACTACGACGGACACGAGGAGGCACCGGATGATTCCATGGACGACGATCACCTTGAAAGTCGTGACACCGCTTTTCAGTGGCGACGACCCCACGGCTCCACCATCCCACGGGCCTGGTTCAGCTATTCGAGTTCCCTCGATCCGCGGCCAGCTCCGTTTCTGGTTCCGTGCCGTAGCCTCCGGCGCCGGCGTGAGCAATCCGGCAGAACTATGGACGCAAGAAGAAGAAGTATTCGGAAGCGTTCGCGACGGAAAGACAACGTCTTCAGCGATCGCGTTGCGAGTTGATAGACAACCTGTGCCAGAGCGCAAAGGTTCCGCCCCTGGATGGACCAAGCCGCCGAACAACGACGGCATCACTTATTTACTTGGTCCTGGCCTATGGAATAATGGGCGACTCGACCGCGGCTACCTTAAACCTGGTTCCAAGATTGAACTGAAGATCCGACTCAGTGCCGACGACACGATAAATACTCGGTTCTTTTACGCAATGTGGGCATGGTTGACCTTTGGCGGCCTTGGCGCACGAATCCACCGAGGTTTCGGCCGACTCGAAGCTGAAGCGGAGACGCGTTTCGACGAGTTCTTCCCTCACGAAATTTGGGATGGCAATGAAATCCAGACTCGCCCCAGAACAGTAGAGGAATGGAAAGCATTAATTGAACGGCCGATCCCCGATAGTGTCAAACTCACCGACATTCCGCACGACTGGCACCCGACTAGCCAGCCGATGGCTCAACGTCCCGAATGGCCCATCCTAGATACCCACCACTCCTGGTGGAACGCGCGCGTTCTGCGGGTAGAAGCCGATAGCTGGTCGAGTGCATTGAATGAAGCCGGAGAACAATGGCGCAAATTTCTTCTGTGCAATAACATAAAAACCCACAGGAACGGGCGCCCTCGTCGAAATAGCACACCAGAATGGAATGAGACGATTATCGGAGCTGACAACCGTTTCCCACGAGGTGCGCTCGGGCTCCCTGTCGTATACAACCGGCCCGATAACGGGCAGCCAAGCTTCAGGTCCACGGTCGGTGTCGCGAACAACGAGTATCGGCGGGCTTCGCCCGTCTGGATAGTACCTGTCCAGCTCGGGAATAAGCGCTGGACAGTGTTGACTCATGCTTTCAACGCTCGCCTCATCCCGGATAAAGCCAGTATAGTTGCCGATGGAGACGCGGGAGATAAGATTCTCTACACAACGGATGCGGACGTCGACGAAGCGATCCGCGCCTGGACGACCGACAGCGACCGGCCGGAGCGCCGCATACCAAAGAACTACTTTTCCTGATCACTAGGCTGGAGAAGAATACCTCGCGTTCAGTGCCTATAGCATGATTGATCGCGCGAACTATTGCGGGGCGGTGTCAAGTGATGGGTGCTGGCATTCATCGGAATGGTGCTGTTTTCTATTCCCTGTGCGGGTCGGTGCCGTTCTCGACAGTAGTAACGCCTTCCAGGAAGCCGCAGCGAAGACCTGCGTTTCTATTCCCTGTGCGGTCGGTGCCATTCTCGACACGCAGACGCACGGGGTGCCTGAAGGTCATGGAGAAGTTTCTATTCCCTGTGCGGGTCGGTGCCATTCTCGACACGGGCTTTTGTTTTTGATGAGGGTTGAATCTTATGTTTCTATTCCCTGTGCGGGTCGGTGCCATTCTCGACCCAATGGCGCCCATCTGATCTATGGGGATTTTTAGTTTCTATTCCCTGTGCGGGTCGGTGCCATTCTCGACGCGCCGAAAAGCCGTTCAACGCCCCGGGGGTGCGGTTTCTATTCCCTGTGCGGGTCGGTGCCATTCTCGGCGATCGACACCGTTCTCCGCCTCGTGGCACTGGGTGTTGTTTCTATTCCCTGTGTGGGTCGGTGCCATTCTCGACACGTGGCGCTTGAACATTCCCTGTGCGGGTCGGTGCCATTCTCGACAGGTACACCAGACCAGCGGAGCTGACTTCGACCTCGATGGTTTCTATTCCCTGTGCGGGTCGGTGCCATTCTCGACGGCAGGCTCTCAATGCAGTCGAGGAAGATCTCAGGTTTCTATTCCCTGTGCGGGTCGGTGCCATTCTCGACCGCCGACGCCGCAGGCCGCTCGTCCGAAGCAGGACTGTTTCTATTCCCTGTGCGGGTCGGTGCCATTCTCGACGGCCCCTGAAATTTACCACCCCTGACCTGCGACGACACAGACCCTCTGCACACCTCCCCTCGATCGAGGGCGCTCCACTCACCGCGGCACAGCTGCCCGCCGTCGCGAAACCGCCTTGACCAGCAGAGATGCCATCTGCACACCTGACGACCCACGATCACGTCCGCGAACCGGCCTCGGAGGCCGAGATCGACACCGCGCGCGACGCGCATCGTCATCGATCGACTGCCACCGCGCCCTCACGCGGGCGCACCACCTCTATGGCTCCGGCACCCGTCACCGTCGAACGTCCGAACGAGGTGATCGCGGCCGCCTCCAGAAGAGCCGTGAACCACTGCCGCAGCACCGGGTCGGTGCTGCCGCATCGCAGCAACACGTGGAAACGTTCTGCGGGATAGAGGTTCCGGTGTCCACCGCGGCTTGTACCTGAGGTTTCAGCAAAGGTGTTCACATGCCAGCTCTCGACCTTCGGTGCCGCCAGCGGCCACATCGCGCAGGCGCCCGTCAGTTCGCGACGGAGGTCGACGCCTTCCGGAAAGACCCTGGGAAGGTCGCGTCGACCGCCGTCGGCCGTCCAGCGCGCATCGTTGAACCAGCGTGTGAACGCCGCCCCGATGATCTGCTCGGCCGATACACACGCGGCACCCGGCGGGCGTCCCGGCTGCAGCCGGCGCGACCCACCCCAGATCACCGGCGTGCGTGTGCGGATCACGACCGCTTCCGCCGGATCTTCAGCCGCCGCCTCAAGGATCGCGGCATGCGTCGCACTCTCGAGCTCCGGCGCTCCCGCTCGTACGGTGAACGCGGTCTCCGTCGGCCCGCCGTAGGCCAGTTCGGCACCATCTTCCGGTGGGCGTCGGCTGGGCTCGCACGTGTCGGAACTCCACACGATCTCGAGACTTCCTCGGACCGGCGGACGCGGCGAGCGATAGACGATGCTGATCGGCTCGAAGCCGTGGTGATCCGGCTGCGGCGGACCATCGGCATCCTGGCCGTCCACTCTCACATTGTTCTGACCGAGCATCGTCAAGGCGAGGACACGTTGGTAGCTCCCGTTCGGTACCGGCGTCGTACCGCGCGGCGACAACCGGCCGCGCACGTGCTGGATGTCCATCCGCCAACGGTGCATGGTGCGATTGTGTCGAACCTTCGGTCTCGAGAGAGGCCAGAATGGAAGCCGTCCTCCGAACATCCGACGGCCCGTCGGAACTCCAGCCGCGACGAAGGGAGCCGCCATGCCCGCCGACAGGCAGCCGCGAACCGGCGACTACGACCTGCAGGACTGGGACGTCCGGCCCGCCGGCGACGGCGCGCTGCTCGTCGAGACCGGCAGGCCCGAGGAGATCGTCGCGGCCATCGCCGAGTTCCGGCCCGATTTCCTCACCGACTACGTGCCCGCCTCCCGCACGGTGCTGCTCGTGCTGCGGCGGCCGTCCGACGCGCCGGCCGCGCTGGAATGGCTGGCGTCCGTGCGGGATTCGCCGTCCCCGGTACGGACGCTCGCGCGCTCGACGGCCGTCGTCACCATCGACGTCGTCTACGACGGCCCGGACCTCGCCGACGTCGCCGCCCGCACCGGCCTGCGCGAGGCCGACATCGTCGCGCTGCACTCCTCGGTCGAATACGTGGCGGCGTTCACCGGCTTCGCACCCGGGTTCGCCTACCTCGAAGGACTGCCGCCGGCGCTGCATCTCCCCCGGCGCGACGTGCCACGCACCGCCGTGCCGGCCGGCTCGGTGGCCGTCGCGGGCGAGTACTGCGGCGTCTATCCGACGGCGTCGCCCGGCGGCTGGCATCTGCTCGGCCGCACCGACGCGCCGCTCTGGTCGCTCGACCGCACGCCGCCGGCGCTCCTGTCGCCCGGCACCCGGGTGCGCTTCCGCCCCGCGGTCCGGCGGTCGGACGCATGACGAGATCAGTCGGCACACACAGGTCCGCCACCACCGACCGGCCCATCCGCGGCTCCGGCGTTCTCACGGTTCAGGCTTCGGGCCTGGGCGTCACGCTCCAGGACCTCGGCCGGCCCGGCTACGCCCACCTCGGCGTCGGCCGCTCCGGGACGATGGACGTCCCGGCGGCGCGGCTGGCCAACCGGCTGGTCGGCAACCCCGAGGGCGCTGTACTCATCGAACGGGTGACGCTCGGGCCGCCGGTCGTCTTCGACATCACGGCGCCGGTCACGTTCGCGGCGACAGGCGCGCCGACCGAGCTCGTCATCGACGGCGTACGGCACAGCGCGTTCGCCGCCGTCACGGCACACGCCGGAGCCCGGGTGCACTGGCTCCATCGCGACGCCGGAATGTACGCCTACCTCGCCGTCTCCGGCGGGCTGGAACCCGAGCGAGTACTCGGCTCGGCGTCCACGGACACGCTGTCCGGCATCGGCCCGGCGCCGCTGCGCGCCGGCGTCCGGATCCCGCTCGGGCACGCGCCGCGCGCATACGAGCCCGTCGACGTCGCACATCCGCCCGCCACCCCGGACGGCCCCGTGACGTTGCGCGTGGTCCGCGGGCCGCGGGCCTACTGGTTCGCCGACTCGACGGTCCTCGCCGAGAACACGTGGACGGTGACGCCGGCGTCGAACCGGGTGGGCATCCGGCTCGCCGGGCCGCCGCTCTCGCGCAGCCAGGTCGGCGAGCTGCCGTCCGAGGGCGTCGCGCTCGGCTCACTGCAGGTGCCGCCGGACGGGCGTCCGATCCTGTTCACCGCCGACCATCCCGTGACCGGCGGTTACCCGGTGGCCGGGGTGGTGGTCGCCGCCGACCTGCCGAAGGCCGTCCAGGCGCGGGTCGGCGAGGCGCTGCGATTCCGCTTCGTCGACGTCGCCTGGTAACGGATGACGTCCTCGCCGACGCCCCGCGAACCGGCCGGTAGGCGAGCTAACCTTTCTCGGTGATTCGATGTCGTTCGACATCGAGCGATCGCCTGCCGGAAAGGAGTACGCATGCTCGGACTCGTGCGGCCCTGCGTCCACCACCTCGACGACGACCTGCTGACTCAGTGGCGCGCCCACATGTGCGGGCTGTGCCTGACGCTGCGGGACACCTCCGGGCAGGCGGCGCGCGCCACGACGAACACGGACGCGATCCTGCTGTCGATCCTCGTCGAGGCCCAGCAGCAGACGCCCGCCGCGACCCGCACCGCCGGGCCCTGCCCGTTGCGCGGCATGGCCCGGGCGGACGTCATCGCACCGGCCGAACTGTCCGTCCGGCTCGGCGCGACGGCGTCGTTGACGCTGGCCGCCGCGAAGGTCGGCGACGTGGCCGCCGAACAGCACGCCGGCCTCGGTCCGCAACCCACCGGCCGCGGCGCCGCGGCGGCGAACGCGGCGCTCGGACGGCTCGCCGGCACCGCCGCTGGGCCGCTTGCGCGCCGGGCGAGCCGCGATCCGGTGACGTCCGCGGCCGCCGACGTGGCGGGCGCGCTGGCCGAACTCTCGACGCAGGCCGACGCCGAACGTCGCAGCGCCTCGCTCGCCGACGTCACCGCCCCGACGGCGGCCGCCGCCGAGCGGATGTTCGCGGCGTCCGCCGAGCTGGCGGGCGTGCCCGAGAACATCGCCCCGCTGCGGACGCTCGGCCGCGCCTACGGCGAGTTCGCCCACCTCGCGGACGCGCTGGCCGATCTCGACATCGACCGTCGCCGCGGCGCCTACAACCCGCTCGACGCCACCGGCACGTCGGCCGCCGACGCCGTCGCCCGGCTGCGGACGCTGCGCACGACGATCACCCGCGAGCTCGGCCGGGCCCGGCTGCGCGACGACCGGCTGCTGCGGGCGCTGCTGCTCGGCGCATTGACGAAGACGATCCGCGCGCACAGCCCCCGGCGTTCACCCTCCCCCGGCGACCCGGCGAAACCCGGGACGATCCACGTGCACAGCCCCCAGCACACGCCGGACCCCCTGCGCAAAGTCCCGCCGCGGCCGGGCACCCGGCCGCAGGATCCACGCCCGTACCCGCAGGATCCGGGCGTGTCGCCGCAGGATCCAGGCCACGACCCAAGCGATCCGGACACTTCTCCGCAGCACCCCGGCCCGCCCCCGCTGCCGAAACCCGGCACCCCGGGCGGCGGACGACACCCGATCCTCGACCGCTCCTTCGCCTACCGCACGTGGGCGTGGGCCGGCGTCTACTGCACCGGCTTCGCCTGCTGCGCCGACCACGTCAACGCGTGCTCAGGCAACTACCACCCAGCGTCGTGCACGGGGTGCGACGGCTGCGGCTGCGACGGCGGCTGCTGTGACTGCTGTGACTGCTGCGGAGACGACTGCTGCTGCGGCGATTGCGACTGCGACTGCGACTGCAACTGCTGACCGCGGCGCAGCGTCACCCTGTCCGGGGTGCGCGTGAGCACCCCGCCGAGCGGGTCGTCCGGGCCCTGGCCGAGGAACGCCCCCTGCCCGGACGGGCGGCGGACGAGATCGTCGGCCGGCCGCAGGATCTGTGCCACGACGAGCGCGCACAGCCCGATCACGACGATGTCGCGCAGCGCGACGGCGACGCCGAACCACTGGACGTCGAGCCCATGCCGGCCACCGACCGGCGAGATGTGCATCTGCCACATCATCTTGGGCACCCAGACGAGCGCGTCGACGACCATCCAGGCGAGCAGCACCCGCGTGTGCGGAATGGCCAGAACGGCGAGCGGCAGCAGCCACAGCGACTGCTCCGGCAGCCAGTCCTTGCCCACGAGCAGCAGCCCGGCGACCGTGAGAAAGGCGAGCTGGGCGAGCCGCGGCCGCACCGGGGCGGCGAGCGCCAGCACGACGACTCCCGCGCAGACCAATAAGACGCCGCCGAACACCAGGCCGTTGACCAGCACCGACGCGCCGTCGGGACGTCCCCAGTCGTAGCCGGTGAGCGCCGTGACGACGCCGTACACCGAATCGAGCCCCGCGGCGCGGTCGAGCAGCCCGTCGAAATACGCCTGCCAGCCGTGCCGATAGGCCAGGGCCAACGGCAGGTTGACGGCCCACCACGCCACCGCCCCGGCGACGACCACCGTCGCCCACTGCCGCAGCCGGCCCGCCCGTAGACAGAGGGCGAACAGCGGCACGAGCAGCAGCGCGGGATAGAAGGCCGTCGTCGCGGCCAATCCGAGGGCCGCGCCCGCGACCCACGGCAGCCGGCGCGCCCAGGCGAGCAGCGCGACGGCCGTCAGCGCGACCGCCAGGACGGCGAAGCCGGTGTAGGCGTGCACGACGACAAGCGGCGACGCCGCCACGAGCAACCCCGTCCACACCCGGCGGCCGGCGCTTCGCGTCGTCGCCCAGACCGCGAGCAGCCACATCAGCGCCAGCCCGAAGGCGGCGGCGTCGAAGAAGAGGATGACCTCCAGCGGTGTCGGCAGGCCGACGTCCCGGCCGTGATCGGACCAGAAGGACGCGACGTTCGCGGCCGCGAAGAGGAACAGCCCGACGCCGGCGGGCTCGTCGAGACTGCGGACGACGCCCGCGTCGGCGTCGACCCAGGACGTCTTGTACGGCATCGCGCCGCCGCGCAAGTAGGCGCCGTCGAACAGCGGGATGATCTCCGAATAGCAGAGCGCCGTGTACTGCCGGTTGCCCGAGCGGTCGAGCGCCAGGGCGCCGCCGGCCGTCGTCTGCTGGACGCAGGCCGCCTTGCCGAACCAGGCCAGCGCCAGGAACAGCAGCGCCACGAACAGCACGACGCGCACCGGCGTCAGGTAGCGCTGCCGCCCGATGACGGCGTGGCGTCCCACCGGGCCGCCGAGCGCCGACGAGAAGTCGGCGGCGACGGCGTCGGTGTGCGACGGGATGTCCCGCCAGAGCGCCTCCCGGCGGTCGGCGGCGAGCGGGAACGGCGACTCCGGATCGCCGACGTCCGGTGAGGCGCCCGTCGTCACCGGTTGGGTGACCGCGTCGGCGGAACCGGCGCCACCGGGCCCGGCCCATCCTCCTGGGGCTCCGTCGTCTCGCCGGGCGTGATGGTGATCGGCAGACCCGGAAGGATCGTCGTGGTCCGCGGCCGCTCGCGACTGCTCCGCGGCGCGGACGTGGACTCCCGCGGCGTGGACGTCACCGGCGGCGGCTCGTACGGGATCCCGGACTCACCGGCGACGAGGCCCGGGTCCGGGAAGTCCTCGACGGGCACGCCCGCGAGCGCCTGGTTCATCGTGGCCGCCCACAGGGAGCCGGCCACCGTCGCGCCGTAGATGGTGCCGCCGTAGGGCGTCGTGAGACCGCCGGAGTCGGCGCGGCCGACCCACACCGCCGTGGCCAGCTGCGGCGTGAAGCCGATCGTCCAGCCGTCCTGATTGAGGCCGCCGACGTCGCCCTTCTGCGTCGTGCCGGTCTTCGCGGCCGTCGGCCGGTCGACGTACAGACCGCTGTAGGACGCGATCGGCGTCATCGCCGCGGTCAGGTTGTCGGCGACCGGCGCGGGAATGGCCTGGGTGCCGTTGTACCGGTTCGCGCCGCCGGCGTCGAAGAGGACGTTGTTCTTGGCGTCGACCACCTTCTGCACGAAGTGCGGCTTGTAGCGCTTGCCGGACGCCGCGATCGTCGCCAGCGCCGCGGCCATGTCGATCGTCTTCGTCTCGTACTGGCCGAGGACGATGCCGTACTCGGGCGCCGTGCCCTCCTTGTACGTCAGCGGCGCCGTGATGCCCACCTGGTGAGCGGCGTCGGCGACGGCCTGCGGGCCGCCGTTGAGGTCCATCATCAGCCGGTAGAACGACGTGTTCAGCGACTTCTTGAGCGCCGTGGCGACGTTGCAGACGCCGCACGTGTCGCCGTCGGAGTTGGTCACCGTGACGCCGCCGATTCTGTACGGATCGGAGCTGTAGCGCCGCGACAGCGGGATGCTCTGCTCCAGCGCCGCGACGACGGCGAAGATCTTGAACGTCGACCCCGTCTGACGCATCGCCTGCGCATAGTCGAGGCCGAAGCCGTCCGTCCCGCCGTAGTAGCCGCGGACCGCGCCCGACTTCGGGTCGATCGAGACGATCGCCGAGCGCAGCTTCGCCGGATCGCTCTCCCGACGCGCCGTGATGTTGTCGTTGTTGGCGGCGGCGTCGACGGCGGCCTGCTGAACCTTCGGATCGATCGTCGTCGTGATCGTCAGCCCGCCGGTGTGGATGGTCCGCTCGTCGAGCCCGATCTCCTTGAGCTCCTCCAGGACCTGACGCTTGATGAGGCCGACCGGCCCCTTGTCCGCCGGGTTCGTCTTCGGCGCCGGCGGGTTGATCAGCTCCTTGTTCTTCGGATACGCCATCTTCGCGGCCTCGGCTTGGGTGATCGCGCCGGTGGTCAGCATGCCGTCGCGCACGTACTCCCACCGCTCCTTGGAGCGTTCCAGGTCGATCGCGGGATCCCAGATGCCCGGCGACCGGATCACCGCGGCGAGCACGGCGGCCTGCGAGTAGGTCAGATCCTTGAGCTTGGTGCCGGGGAAGTAGGTCTTGACGGCCGAGTCGATGCCGTACGCGTTGCGGCCGTAGTAGATCGTGTTGAGGTACGCGGCGAGGATGTCCTCCTTGCTCCACTCGCGAGACATCTTGATCGCCCGCGCGAGCTCGCGCACCTTCCGGTCGATACCCGCCAGGCCTTCGCTCTCGTCACCGACGATCGCGTTCTTGACGTACTGCTGCGTGATCGACGAGCCGCCGCCGGCCGTCGGCTTGCGCTGGATCTGGTTGCCGAGCTCGCGCAGGATGCCGCGCGTCGAGAAGCCCTTGGACGTCCAGAACTCGCGGTCCTCCGCGGCGACGATGGCGTCCTTGATCGTCTTGGGGATCTCGGCGGCCGGGACGTCCGTGCGGTTGCCCGCCTCCGGGACGATCCGCGTCATCTCGCGACCGTTGTTGTAGGTCAGCGTCGCGATCTGCGGCGTCGCCAGTTCCTCCGGCGCCGGCACGGTCACCGTCATCACCGACACGACGAACGACACGACACCGACGATCGCGACGACGGGGACCACCGCGGCACCGAGCCCGAGCAACCACCCGGCGATCTTCTGCCACCGCGATCGCCGCGCCCGCAGCTCCTCCGGGGTCGCCGGCCTCTTCTGCACCTCGTCCCGGCCGTCCGTCACGTGTCTCGTCCTTCGGTCACAGACTCACTCCAGTCATCGACAATCCCTATCGGCGCTCTCGCGCCGGTCCTGCTTCATCGCCGTCGCGCCGTCACATCCGCGCGCGGCGCGCCTTCGGCCGCGGCGGCCGCCCCGTCGTGTACGACCGCACGAGGTGGTTCCAGCTGCACGTTCGGCACACCTCGACGACGTGCACCGAGAACTCCTCGGTGGCGGCCGCGAGACCGGCGATCTCGTCCTCCGCGCGCGCCGACCCCGAGGCCCGCCCCAACGACTCCCCGTACACCCACGACACCTCGGTGACCTGCTCCTTGCGGCACACCGGGCACGGATGACGCCCCGGCGTGCCGTGGAACGCGGCCGCACGCAGGAGGTACGGGTCCGCGTCGCAGACCTGCGCGACGGTCACCCTGCCGGCGCGCAGGTCTGCCAGGACCGCGCGGCGTCGCAGCGCGTAGTCGACCAGCTGCCGTTGGGTGAACACGGCCACCAGAGTACGTGCGAGGCCCCGCCGGAGATACAGCGAGCACGACACGAATCGGCGTCCCGAGCATACGACGCCGCGACACGACGCATCACTCGTTTATATCGGCGCGATACGTCGTGGGGTAGCATCGGCGATACAGGCTTGGTGAACAACCCGGAAAGGGGGGCCGACGCATGCTCGAACTCGCCGTACTCGGCCTCCTGCTCGAGGCGCCGATGCACGGCTACGAGCTGCGCAAACGCCTCACCGGCCTGCTCGGCGCGTTCCGCGCGTTCTCCTACGGCTCGCTGTACCCGACCCTGCGGCGGATGCAGACCGACGGCCTCATCGTCGAGGAGGTGGGCGAGGGCGCCGCCATGCGCCGGGCCCGCCGCGTGTATCGCCTCACGGATGCGGGCAAGGTGCGGTTCGCCGAGCTCGTCGCCGACACCGGGCCGTCGACGTACACCGACGACGGTTTCGGCGTGCATCTGGCCTTCTTCAGCCGGACGCCCGCGGAAGCCCGGATGCGGGTGCTCGAAGGCCGGCGACGGCAGGTGGAACAGCGGCGCGAGGGGCTGCGGGACGCGATCGGACGAGGGATCGTCGACCGCTACACCAAGCAGCTGCACCAGCTGAGCCTCGAGACGAGCGAGCGGGAAGTCCGCTGGCTCAACGACATGATCGCCGCGGAGTCGTCCGCGGCAGACGACAGCGCCGAACCCGGCACCGCCCGGGCGACGGCGAAGACACCACGAGAAGGAGAGCTCGACCATGGGTGAGAACAACACCGTGCGCGTAGCCATCGTCGGCGTAGGCAACTGCGCCTCATCCCTGGTCCAGGGCGTGCACTACTACCGCGATGCCGATGAGAACGCCACGGTTCCCGGCCTCATGCACGTCATGTTCGGGCGCTACCACGTCCGCGACATCGACTTCGTCGCCGCGTTCGACGTCGACGCCAAGAAGGTGGGCTTCGATCTCTCCGAGGCCATCGTGTCCAGCGAGAACAACACCATCAAGATCTGCGACGTGCCGCCGCTGAACGTCACCGTGCAGCGCGGCCACACACTCGACGGCCTGGGCAAGTACTACCGCCAGACCATCACCGAGGCCGACGGCGACGGCGTCGACGTCGTGCGGACGCTCAAGGAGTCGGGCGCCGACGTCCTCGTCTCCTACCTGCCGGTGGGCTCCGAGGAGGCCGACAAGTTCTACGCGCAGTGCGCCATCGACGCGGGCGTCGCCTTCGTCAACGCCCTGCCGGTGTTCATCGCCTCCGACCCCGAGTGGGCCGAGAAGTTCCGCGCCGCGGGTGTGCCGATCATCGGCGACGACATCAAGAGCCAGGTCGGCGCCACCATCACCCACCGCGTGATGGCGAAGCTGTTCGAGGACCGCGGCGTCGCGCTGGACCGGACGTACCAGCTCAACGTCGGCGGCAACATGGACTTCAAGAACATGCTCGAGCGGGACCGTCTCGAGTCGAAGAAGGTCTCCAAGACCCAGGCCGTGACGTCCAACCTCAAGGGCTACCTCGCGGACAAGATCCACGACCGCAACGTGCACATCGGGCCGTCGGACTACGTCGAGTGGCTCGACGACCGCAAGTGGGCGTACGTCCGCCTCGAGGGCCGCGCCTTCGGCGACGTCCCGCTCAACCTGGAGTACAAGCTCGAGGTCTGGGACTCGCCCAACTCGGCGGGCATCATCATCGACGCCGTCCGGGCCGCGAAGATCGCCAAGGACCGCGGCATCGGCGGCCCCGTGCTGCCGGCGTCGGCGTACCTGATGAAGTCCCCGCCCAAGCAGATCGCCGACGACGTCGCGCGGGCGCAGCTGGAGGAGTTCATCATCGGCGCCGAGTAGGCGACCAGCCGCACCGAAGCCCTGTCCCGCAAGCAGCGGGGCAGGGCTTCGTCGTCTCCGGAGAAGAATCGACGACTCCACCCTCCTACGAATCGTCGGAAGCGATTTCGCGATCCTGTTGTCGCCGGAAATAGGTCCAGCTCACCCACGACATTCTCACGATCCGCACTTAGAGTCGAACTCAGACATCGAAAAGCGATCTGCGACTCGGACGGGGACTTCAATGATGAGCGTCACACACACCACTTCACGGCCAGGCGATTCGATCGACGACATACTCGGCCCGCGGTCGACACGCTACTTCGGCGACGGGTTCCGGCGTGCCATCGTCACGTTCCTGCCTGATAGAACGCCAGGCGGAAGGCCCGAGGCACCTCATCGACTCACCGGATTCGGGTCCGTCCACTATCCGGGAGCATGGTCGACCAAGGCGTCCGGAGCTCAACGAATCCACCTCAGCACGATCGACGCATATCTTCTCGCAGTCGAGGCGACATCACTGCTTCTCGGTGGAGATCCGCGGCGGCAGCCGAATCGACCTCCCGCGGGGATCCGAATCAGAAAATGCGTGATCAAAGCCGGCCACGCACCGGTCGAACAACGTCTGGACCGGGTGCCCGTAGTCGCCACCAAGATCGACTCGACACGCGTCTCGGAGACGATGGAGCACCTTGTGCAGATCGCCGTCGGCGGCATGCACCTATTCTTGACAGCCGGTCCGGCAACCCTTCTCCGGTCCGATCGCGCCGGCGTCACGGCGAGGATGAGAACCGTTCCGTCCGACCTTCACGATGTCGTGGTGGCCGACGACGCATCCAGCGTCGCGGCGACCGCCGTCTACGAGGACCCGCTCGGGACTGAAGGGCACGGGACTCGCCTGACCTTCGTCGATGCTTTCGCAGAGATGCTGCAGCTCGGGCAGGTCGGCCTCTACTCGATGGACGACATCTCTCGCGAGCACAGCCATACCCTCTGGATGCGTACCGCCCACTTCACGACGACATCCCCGGCGAGCACTCGCACGGCGGGCGAAAGAGTGGTCGTCGACATCCATCACCCTCGCATCGTGCACATGGCGGGCCGACGATGGAGGACTGCGACCCTGATATCGCATCGCCCCGCGATGTCACTCAGTTGTTCCGTCGCACACGCCTTGCCGACTCCGGCACAGTCCGCGGAGGCATCGTGACGACGCTCGCACGGAGGCCCGTTTCTCTGTTGGGCCTGGGCGGATACGTGCCGTCGACCCGCGTGACGAACATCGATCTGGAGCACCGGTTCTCGACGACGGACGCCTGGATCACGCAGCGCACCGGCGTGCGCGTCCGCTACTTCTGCGCGCCCGGCGAGGCGACCGGCGATCTGGCCGTGACGGCGGGACGCCGCGCGCTGGACCACGCCGGGCTCTCCCGAGTCGACATGGCGATCGTCGCGACCACGACGCCGGATCACCCGTGTCCGGGAACCGCGCCGACGGTCGCATCGCGATTGGACCTGGGGAGGATTCCCGCGTTCGACATCCAGGCCGTCTGCAGCGGATTTCTCTATGCGGCCGCAGTGGCGACGTCCTTTGTCCGAACGGGCGCGGCATCGACCGTTCTGATCATCGGCGCCGACAGCTTCAGTTCCATACTCGACCCCGCCGATCGCGCGACGTCGGTGATCTTCGGCGACGGCGCCGGCGCAGCGGTCCTCGGAGAATCATCCGGCGAAGACGAGTGGGGAGAGTAAGGAGGTGTTTCGCCGACTGAATGCACCGCCGACGAAGCTCGTCATACATCTCGACCGAGTCGGCAACACCGCCGCCGCATCGATTCCTCTGGCCCTCACGGCAGGTAGTCGACGGTTCCACGGCGGCGACAAGATACTGCTCACGTCGTTCGGCGGCGGAGCCACCTGGGGCGCGACCACCCTGATCTGGCCGCACGCACTGACCGCGACAGACGTTCTGGGGGAACGTGATGAATGAGCTCACCTACCGCGACATGATCCGCCTTCTCGACGACACTCTGCCGGGCGTTTCCAACGGCGTCGGTCCGACGACCCGATTCGATGATCTCGACCTCGACTCGCTGGCCTACATCGAGTTGGCCGTCACGCTCACAGACGAGTACGAGGCGACGTTCACGGAGGCCGACATCATCGGTGCGGGCGACTTCGAGTCCCTCGCCAGGGTCGTCGACGCCCGACGCCGCGGGAGCCGCAGCGCCTGACGGGCGCCGGCCGATCTCGGCCGGGTTGACCCATATGGTTCGAGCTCGTATCATTCGAGTTCGAAGCATCTATCCCGTTTACGGACTTCGGTCCTATCGACGCCCCAGCTCGAGGAGCACTCGTGACCCAACCCAACCCATCCCGACCGCCGGCCACGCCGGCGCTGGCACTCTGCGCGCTGGCGATCGCCCAGTTGACGATCGGTCTCGACTACAACATCGTCTTCGTCGCCCTCCCGGACATCTCGGCGGGAATCGGCTTCGACCCACACGCCCTTCAATGGACGATCAGCGCCTACACGATCACGTTCGGCGGTTTCCTTCTGCTCGGCGGCCGCTGCTCCGACCTCGTCGGACGTCGCCGGATGCTGCACACCGGCCTGGCTTTGTACGCGCTGGGATCACTGATCGGCGGCCTCGCGCATACTCCCACCCTGCTGTTGACCGGCCGGGCCGTACAGGGACTCGGCGGCGCCGTTCTCGCCCCCGCCACCCTCTCCCTCATCACGACGACATTCGCCGAAGGACCGGCGCGCAATCGCGCACTCGGAATCTGGGGCGCTGCGGGCTCGAGCGGAATGGTGCTCGGATCACTGCTCGGCGGTGTTCTGACGGAATGGTTCGGCTGGCGATCCGTGTTCTTCGTGAATCTCCCCATCGTCGCCGTCGTGATGGTGCTCGCCTCACTATCGATCGCCGAAGACAAGAACCCGCCCGTTTCGCTTCGCTCTTTCGACCTCTCCGGCGCTCTCACGATCACCGCGGCGTCTTCCTCCCTCGTG
Source organism: Mycobacteriaceae bacterium (assembly GCA_044222225.1). Classification (GTDB taxonomy): domain Bacteria; phylum Actinomycetota; class Actinomycetes; order Mycobacteriales; family Mycobacteriaceae; genus JBGANR01. The sequence goes on along the minus strand of JBGANR010000034.1, from coordinate 11,886 downwards.
CTGGCATTGGCCCAGGGCCCGAGCGCGGGATGGGGTTCTCCCGTCACCGTCGTGAGCGGAGTCTCCGCCGCAGTTTTCACGATCGCGTTCGTCATCATCGAGAACCACAGCCGCAACCCGTTGGTGCCGCTCCGCACATTCCGCTACCGGAATCTCACTCTGGGCACCGGCATCACGTTCGTCTTCATGGCCACGCTGGGCGCACTCCCCTACTTCCTGACGAACGTGCTGCAAGACGTCTTCGGCTACACTCCGCTTAAAACCGGCATCGCATTCATCCTGCCGTGCGCCTGTGTCCTGATCGGCACCGTGATCGGCGGGCGGCTGGCATCCGGCATCGGGCTGCGCGCGACCCTGACCGCCGCGATGGTCGTGGCCGGCCTCGGCATCCTTCTCTTCGCCGCGGCCCTCCGAACCGGCGGATCGTTCGCCGGACTCGCGCCGGGGCTGGCGATCTTCAGCGTCGCCCAAGGCGTCATCTTCACCAGCATGTTCGCGGCCGCCACGACCGGTCTGCCGGACGCCGAGCAAGGCCTCGCATCCGGCGTCGCATCCAGCGGACAGCAACTCGGCGGAGCCGTCGGTCTGGCGATCCTCGTCGTCGTGGCGAGCCGGACGACCGACATGTCGTCCACCGCCACGACCATCGACGGCGCACGGGCGGCCTCGATCGCCGCCGCACTCGCGATCATCGCCGCCGCGGGTCTCGGCTTGGCCATCAGGTCTCGATCACACTCGTCCATTTCCACCGAGACCAGTGATCCCGCGGATTGTCAGGCGCGGTAGCCGCACCTGCGCCCCTCATCAGTTCGGCCCGCATCACATACATCGTTCGAGTTCGACGGAGCTGATCCCGATCGATGTGCCCACCAGCATCGGAGGTACTTCATGTCGACCGTCGCGAACATGCGACACGAGTCCGGGCGGCCGATCCAACTGCGTCGACTCGGTGACTTTCTCGCCCGGAAACGTGCCGCGATCAAGCCGGAAGACGTCGGAATCCCGGTTCCACCCGGCCGGAGACGCCGCACACCCGGCCTACGACGCGAGGAAGTGGCGATGATGGCCGGGGTCGGGGTGTCCTGGTACACATGGATCGAGCAGGGTCGCGCGGAGAACGTCTCAGCTCCCGTACTCGACGGACTCGCTCACGTCTTGCGGTTGACTGCCAACGAGCGGCTGTACCTCCGGCGGTTGGCGGGCCTGGATTCCACCGTCGCACAGCCGGACCGCTCAGTACCCCGCGATCTCGTCGAACCGTACCCACAGAACTGGCCGGCAGGTCCCGCGTATGTCGTCGACCACGAATGGAGAATCGCCGCACTCAACGAGGATTCTCGGCGCATCCTCCATCTGAGACGAGGCATGAACATCCTCATCTCGGCGTTCGAGGACAAGGCGGTACAGAACGCGTTCACAGACGTCGAGGCGATGCAGGAGAACATCGTCTCCCGGTTCCGAGACCATGCCTCATATCACCCGTACGATCGGAACATATCATCATTGATCTCAGGGCTGACGGCCCGATCGCCGACATTCGAACGACTGTGGCTGAAGCATAATATCGCCGAAGACTCCTGTGGGGACGTCGAGATCGTCATCGAGGGCGAGCCATGCCTGATGCACTGGACGACCCTGCGCTTCACGGAACGCATAGGAATGAAGTTCGTAGCCTACTACCCGGTTCACGCAACGGTCCTGTCGGCGTTCGACTCTCTCGATGAGCCGGCGACGCCACGTCGAGGACTCGAATCGATCGAATGGAGTAAGAAGACCATGAGGAGGACGTCGTGAAGAACACGTCGATGATCAGCGCGGTGCCGGACGATCGAACCGACCCACCACTGCCGAGCTTCCGGGAGAATCCCCGACTGAAGCTCGCGGTTTCCGGCACATTCTCTTCCGGCAAGTCGACGACGACCGAGGCCCTGTCCATTGCGACAGGCATTCCGAGAACTCATGCCAAGACGTCTCGTCAGCTACTCGTCGATCTGGTACCGGGTAAGACCGTGATGGAACTGAACGCCATGAAGCTCGTGAAGCTGGGCCTGCGGCGATTCGAAGAACGCGTCCACAACGAAGGAGGGGCCGGACCTTTCATCTCAGACGGCGGCGTCTTCCACGAGTGGGTGTACTTCGAAGCCCGGATGCGCGTCGGGATCAATCCAGGGGCGCCATGGTGGTTCCAGGCGACGAAGAAGGTTCTCGGGCTACCTGCGAAACGTTTCTACCAGCGGTATACCGATGTACTCGGCGAGATCACGAAGGCGCGGGCCACGAGGATCTATGACGCGTACGTCCATCTCCCGGTCGAGTTCGATATGGAGCCGGATGGACACCGGCCCGTCTCGGAGAAGTTCCGGCGAACTTCCGACGATCTGCTGATCGAGACGTTGCAGGCTCTCCAGTTGCCGTACCGAGTCGTCGGAGGTTCCATTTCCGAACGCATCGCGACGATCATCGAGATGTTCGATCTACCGCTGGTGATGGACGTCGACAAAGCGATAGCCGCGGCTCAGACGCGCGTACAGGCAGACCTTGACGACTTGAATGCCGATGCCCGTTTTCACGAGGCGCAGCGAAGCAAGAGCCTCCGACGGCGTCTCGGCTACGCACTGAGGTACTGAGCCCATCGATTTCCTGGATGATACCGCCTTCAAGAAACACGATGGGAGGATTCGCCATCGGGGCCGTAGCGATATGCACGACGGCGAACGACATTCCTCACGGCTTCACGCGTCAGGCCCTCACCTCTCTCTATCGTGGCCGATCGCCTTACTCAGCAATTCAGCCAGTCGGACCTGCTCGTCGATGTCGAGCGAGTCCAGAGGGGAGTCGACCGTCAGTGCCGCTAGAACATTCTCCCGGCAACGCTCGCCGGCGGCGGTGAGAACGACCTGCTTCGACCTTCGATCGTAAGGGTGAGGTCGCCGGCTGATGAGTTCCTGCTTCTCCATCCTATCGGCCACATACGTGGCATTCGAGGCTTCGCAGGACATACGCATCGCAAGCTCTTTAAGGCTCATCGGGTGATCGAGCTCGCGGAGAGCGACGACTTGGGCGGCCGTGATACCCAATCGCTCTGCAACAGCGCGGGATTGAGCTTCAAGGGCTTGCGAAAGTCGAGCCATCAATCCGGCGACCCGATCGCGCTCGACGTGTTCGATCCGCATACGCGCATGTTACTCGCGACCGTCGTCGGCGAACCCAGCGATCTGAGGCACTTCAGACTAGGACACCGAAAGGTGTTTCATGCCGCACACCAGGCCATTCCGGCGAGAGGCTATGCCAGAGCCGTGCCACTCGGCCAGAACACCTCCCCGAATGTCCGCTTGAGCGGCCCATCGAGGAATAGTCGTCACGGCGACACACCAAGCGGACATTCGGGGAGCCTCATGGTCGGCGGTCGTCATGACCGCCGACCGGCGGGTCGGTACGCGGTTCGGTCCCTACCGCATCGACGCCCTCCTCGGGCGCGGCGGCATGGGCAGCGTCTACGCCGCGTTCGACACGGTCAAAGGCCGACGCGTCGCCCTCAAACTCCTGCACACCGAACTCGCCCACTCACCCGAGTTCGCCGAACGGTTCCGCCGGGAGTCACGTACCGCGGCCCGGATCTCCGAGCCCCACGTCGTCCCCATCCACGACTGGGGTGAGATCGGCGGTGTCCTCTACATCGACATGCGCTTCGTCGAGGGCGCCGATCTGCGTGCCCTGCTGCGCCGCTCCGGTCGTCTCACACCCGAGCGGACCGTCACGATCGTCGCCCAGATCGCCTCGGCTCTCGACGCCGCTCACCGCGCGGGGCTCGTGCACCGCGACGTGAAACCCGACAACATCCTGGTGACCGATGACGATTTCGCCTATCTCGCCGACTTCGGCATCGCGCAGAGCGTCACCGACACCCGCCTGACCGGCACCGGCTCCGCTGTCGGATCGCTCGCCTACATGGCACCCGAACGATTCGAGAACCTGCCCGGCGATGCGGCGGGCGACGTCTACTCGCTGGCCTGCGTCCTGCACGAATGCCTCACCGGTTCCGCGCCCTTCCCCGTCCCGACGACGGCCGGCATCGTGCGCGCCCACCTCATGGACCCGCCGCCGCAGCCCGGTCGGACGCCCGGCGTCCCGCAGGCGTTCGACGCCGTCGTCGCCACCGGCATGGCGAAGAACCCCGCCTTCCGGCCCCGGAGCAGCGGCGAGTTGGCGCGGGCCGCGGCCGCCGCGCTCCGGACGCCCACCGACCCCATGCCTGCGCGGCCGGGTCCCGTTCCGACCGCTCGTTGGACGCAGCCGGTGCCGACGCGGGACGCTCCGATCGCCCACCAGGTCGATCCGCACCCGCCGGCCGCCGCGGCGGGCCGGTCGCCGGCCACCGGATCGGGCTCGCCGGCCACCGGGCCGGGAGGGTCGGCCACCGGGCCCGGCCGGTCGCCGGCTCGGTCGCGCCGCACCGCCGTGCTGGCCGCCGGCGTCGTCGTTCTACTCGGCGCGGTCGGAGCGGGCGCATACCTCTTGACGCGGAAGAACGATGAGTCCCTGTCATCCGCGACGACGTCCACGACCGCCACCGGCACGCCGTCGTCCGGATCGTCGACGGGCCCGTCGACCGCCGCGCTCGTGGGATCCGTGACGGGCGCGGACGTCCACGGCTTCGTCACCGGCCCCGCGCGGTGCCGCGACGACGACCTCGCGCTGGCGATCCTGCGAACCACCGTCGCCGCCGACCGGCCGACCTCCGTCGTCGCGATCTGCGACGGCGCCGACGGCCTCTACTACCGGGGCGCCTGGGAGCAGCCCGGCAACGCCGGCCTCACCATGACGAACGTGACGCGCACCGGCGACGGCTATCTGGCCCTGACGGACGCCGGCGACCGCTACGAGATCCGGCCGAGCGGGCTGCGCGTCATCAATCCGGACGGCTCGCTGCGCTCGGACGAGCCGGCGGCCGAGTACGCCTACCGGCGCTGAGCCGGCACGTCTACGGAGTCGGGGTGTCGCCCCCGAACCCACCACCTGGGCATTGTCAGTTTACGAGAGGTCGAATCTAACCATGAATCGTCACGAGAGCCGATCGTTGTCAGATTCCGGGGGCCGAAATCTGACAACGATCCGGGTGGATCGAGGTCGGTGATCGGTTTCGCCGCCGGCCGCGTCAGAACCCGCCGTCGAGGAACTCCGCGTAGGCGGGAAGGTCGAGCTGGCCGTGCCCCGACAGACCGATGACCAGTACCTCCGCAGCCGACGTCGACGTCGCGTAACGGGCCGCGGCGGCGATCGCGTGGGTCGATTCGGGCGCCGGAACGATGCCCTGCGAGCGCGCGAACATCACGCCGGCGGCGAAGGCCTCATGCTGCTCGATGGCGACGGCGTCGACATGCCCCAGCTGCACCGCGTGGCTCAGCGCCGGTGCCATGCCGTGGTAGCGCAACCCACCGGCGTGGATCGGATCGGGCACGAAATCCCGGCCGAGGGTGTGCATCTTGAGCAGCGGGGTCAGGCCGGCGGTGTCGCCGTGGTCGTAGCGGTACTCGCCACGGGTGATCGACGGGCAGGCTGCCGGTTCGGCGGCGACGATGCGCGGCTCGGAGCGTCCGTGCAGCTTCTCGCGGATGAACGGGAAGGAGAGCCCGCCGAGGTTCGAGCCGCCGCCCGCGCAGCCGAAGACGACATCCGCCCCGGCCTCGACCTGTGCCAACTGCGCGACGGCCTCCTGGCCGATGACGGTCTGGTGCAGGACGACGTGGTTGAGCACGCTGCCGAGGGCGTACCGGGTGGCGGGGTCCTTCGCCGCCACCTCGACGGCCTCGCTGACCGCCATGCCGAGGCTGCCCGTCGTCTCCGGGTAGGCGGCGCGGATCGCGCGACCCGACTCCGTCAGATCGGACGGGCTGGAGTGCAGCGTCGCGCCGTAGGTGCGCATGAGATGCCCGCGGTACGGCTTCGACTCGTACGACGCCCGCACCTGCCACACCTCGACGTCGATGCCGAACTGCGCCCCGGCGAACGCCAACGCACTGCCCCACTGCCCCGCGCCGGTCTCGGTGGTGAGGCGGGTGACGCCGTCGAGGTGGTTGTAGTACGCCTGCGCGACGGCCGAGTTGGTCTTGTGCGAACCGACCGGGCTGACTCCCTCGTACTTGGCGTAGATGCGGCAGTCCGTGCCCAGCGCACGCTCGAAACCACGAGCCCGGATGAGCGGTGACGGCCGCCACATCGCATAGATCTCACGCACCCGGTCCGGGATCTCGATGTACGGCTCGCTCGCCACCTCCTGCGCGATGAGACCGGCCGGGAACAACGCGGCGAGATCGTCGGGCCCCACGGGCTCCTTCGTCCCCGGGTGCAGGTGCGGCGGGATCGGCTCGTCCAACTCCGCGGCCAGGTTGTACCAATGCGTGGGGATCTGATTCGCGACGATGTCGGGATGGCCGGACTTCTCATCGATGCTCACGCGGACACCGTAGAACAGCCGACACCGTAGACGGGAAGACCTTCCCGGATGTCCGGCTGAGCGGGCCGCCGAGGTCGTATTCTCCTCGGCACGCCGCTCAGCCGGACATCCGGGAAGGTCGGGTCAGCGATCGTCGCCGGCCCAGCGCTTCTTGTCGTCGTCGGTGATCTCGACCGGCCCCTTACCGAGCTGCGTGACGCGGATGGCGTTGCCGAACGGGTCACGCAGCGCGCAGTCGACGCCGTACGGCTGCTCGGTCGGCTCCTCGGTGAACTCGACGCCCTTCGCGACGAGATCGGCGTAGGTCTTGCGGCAGTCGTCGGTGGTGAGGATGCAGGCAAGACCGAGGGCGCCCTTGGTCAGCAGCTCACGCACCTGACCGGCGGTCTCCGGGTCGAGCATCGGCGGCTTGGGCTCCTCGAGGAGCAGGTGGCGGTCGGGGTCGCCGGGCAGCGCGATGGTGAGCCAACGCATGAAACCCATGTCGACGTCGCCCGTGACCTCGAAGCCCAGCTTGCCGACGTAGAAGTCGAGCGCCTCGTTCTGATCGAGGACGCGGACGGCGGTGATGGAGATGGTGTTGAACATGTCGGTAACGCTATCGACGCCCCTCGGCCGGGCGCTTCTCCGAAACTGCTGCGTTCCGCGAGGCCGGGCAGGCTTCATGGGACGGAGACGGTGCCGACGTCAGCGCAGGGCCGCAGACTCACCGAGGGCCGACGCGGGGACCGCCGACACGGACGTCGCCGGACGCGTCCAGGCCCGGACGGCGCACCCGGGCGCGTCGTACGTGTCGGTCCCGGCGCGGTAGGCCGACGGCGAGAGGCCGACGATCGCCGCGAACGTCCGGCTGAACGTTCCGGTACTCGTGAAGCCGACGGCCATCCCGACGTCCGTGACGCTCGTCGCCGAATCCCGCAGGAGCGCCATCGCCCGCTCGACGCGGCGTCGTTGCAGGTAGCGGTGGGGCGTCTCGCCGAACGTCGCCTTGAACTCGCGGGTGAAGTGCGCAGGCGACATGTACGCGACCTGCGCCAGCGCGGGCACGTCCAGCGGGTCGGCGAAGCGGCGGTCGATCACGTCACGAGCGCGCAGCAACCGTCGGTTGGCGTCCTCGCGCGGAGTGAACACGCCACGACTCTATAAAGAAGGGCGAACGCGGAGACACGACCGGGTTGAATCCTCTCCGCGCCCCGCCACAAGCGGGCGGTTCAGCATCGCCGGCGCCGCATGGCACCCTGTCTCGTGTGAGCGTGCCGTCGACCGTCGCCGCTGCCGGCCCGGACGCGTCGGCGGCCCGGGCGTTCCTCGATCGCGAACGGCCGCCGACGCCGGTGCTCGTCGTCGACGTCGACATCGTGCGGGAACGGCTGGCCGAGTTGCGACGCGTCATCGGCCACCGCCTCCTCTACGCCGTCAAAGCCAATCCGGCGCCGCCGGTCCTGCGGGCCGTCGTCGACGCCGGCGGGGGGTTCGACGTCGCGAGCCCGGCCGAGATCGACCTCGCGCTCGCCGCCGGGGCCGATCCGTCGGACATCTCCTACGGAAACCCCGTGAAGAAGGCGATAGACATCGTCTATGCCCATACCCGCGGGGTGCGGCGGTTCGTCACCGATTCGGCCGCCGACGTCGACGTGATCGCGACGCACGCGCCCGGCGCGGCCGTCACCGTCCGGCTGCTCCCGCAGACACCCGATTCGGTGACGGCATTCGGCAGCAAGTTCGGGGTCGCCGCCGACACGGCCGTCGACCTGCTGCTGCGCGCGGCCGACCGGGGTCTCGACGCCGCGGGCGTCGGCTTCCACGTGGGCTCCCAGCAGTGCCACCCCGACGCCTGGGCGACGGGCGTCGCCGCGGCATCCGGCGTCGCCGAAGCCGCCGGCCGTCACGGCGTCCGGCCCCGGCTGCTCAACCTCGGCGGCGGCTTCGCCACCGGCTACACCACCCCCGTGCCTCCGCTGGCCGACTACGCCGACAGCATCGCCCGGGCGCTGGCCGACACCTCGTTCACAAAGGTCTGCTACGAACCGGGCCGGGCCGTCGTCGCCGACGCCGGGGTGATCCGCACCGAGGTCGTGCTGGTCGCGCCACGTCCGGACGGCCGGCGCTGGGTCTATCTCGACGCCGGCCGCTACTCCGGACTCGCCGAGACGGAGAACGAGGCGATCGCCTACCGGCTCGACGTCGTCGGCCGGGCGGACGCGGCGACCGACGCTGGTTCCGGCCGGGCCGACGGGCCCGTCGTCATCGCCGGGCCGACCTGCGACGGCGACGACGTCCTCTACCAGCGCACGCCGTACCACCTGCCGCTCGACCTGCGCGCCGGCGAGCTCGTCGACATCCTGTCGACCGGCGCCTACACGGCGAGCTACGGTTCCGTGGCGTTCAACGGCTTCGCGCCGCCGGCGACGATCTGTATCACGGACGGGAGGCCCATCGATGACTGACGTCGGCCGATTCACCGGGCGGCACGCGCTCGCCGAGTTCTCCGGCGTCGAACCCGCGCTGCTCGACGACGAGCACCGGCTGCGTGCACTCCTCGGCGACGCCGTCACGGCCGCCGGGGCGACCGTGCTCGACGTCATGTCGCACCGCTTCGCCCCGCACGGCGTCACGGTGCTCGCACTGCTCGCCGAGTCGCACGCGTCGATCCACACCTACCCCGAACACGGGCGGGCCTTCGTCGACGTCTTCACCTGCGGCTCCGCCGATCCGGACATGGCGTTGAACGCCCTGGCCACGGGCCTGGGCGGCACGATCGACCGGCGGACGATCGGCCGCGGGACCGCCGCGTCGGAGCCGGTGGGCGCCGGGCTGACGCGCACCTGGGAACTCACCGACGTCGTCGTCGACGCCCGATCGGCGTTCCAGCACTACGTCATCGGGCACACGGCGCAGGGCGTCTCGCTGTTCTCCGAGGGCGAGCGGCAGAGCACCGAGGCGACACAACTGGTCTACCACGAGGCACTGACGATTCCGCCGCTGCTGCTCGCCGACCGCCGCGAGCGCGTGCTCATCGTCGGCTCCAGCGAGGGCGTCGCCTCGCAGCTCGCGGTCGCCGCCGGCGCGACGCGCGTCGACCACGTCGACATCGACGCCGAGGTGGTGCGCGCCTGCGCCGAGCATCTGCCGTACGGCTACACGTCCGCCGAGCTGGCCCGGGCCGAAGCGCATGACGGCCCGGTCCGGATACACTACCTCGACGGCTGGGCGTTCCTCGCCGGCGCCGCGCGCGACGCCGACGGCCCGCGCTACGACGTCGTCATCGTCGACCTGCCCGATGAGACCACCGACCCGGCCGCGCAGCACAACCGGCTCTACGGCGACGACTTCCTGGCGCTGTGCCTGGCCGTCCTGGCTCCCGGCGGCGTCGTCTCGACGCAGGCCGGCTGCCCGACCGTGTGGCGCAACGACACGCTGCGCACCGCATGGGCGCGCTTTCGCCGGACCTTCGCGACAGTCGCCTATCACGGCAGCGATGAGCACGAGTGGGCATTCCTCTCCGGACGCGCCGACCCGCTCGGCGACCCGCACATCGATCCCGTCGACGTCATGGCGGAGCGGCTGCGCACGCTGCCCTACCGCCCGGTGAGCATCGACGAGCCGGCCCTGCGCAGCAGCGCAACGCCGCCGATCTCGTTGCGTCGCAATTGATCCCGGCCCGACGGCACCGACGGTCCGCGATACTGGCCTCGTGACTTCGAATCCCGTGCACGTCTCCGTCCAGCTCCGGCCGCAACACGCCACCTACCAGCAGCTGAGAGACGCTGTCTACCGGGCCGAGGAGGCCGGAGTAGACGCCGTCTACAACTGGGATCACTTCTTCCCGCTGAACGGCGCCCCCGACGGACTGCACTTCGAATGCTGGACGATGCTCGCCGCCTGGGCCGAGCAGACCGAGCGCGTCGAGATCGGCGCGCTCGTCACGTGCAACAGCTACCGCAACCCGGATCTGCTCGCCGACATGGCCCGCACCGTCGACCACATCTCCGGCGGCCGGCTGATCCTCGGCATCGGCTCGGGCTGGTTCGAGCGCGACTACGACGAGTACGGCTACACCTTCGGCACCGCGGGCAGCCGGCTCGACGCCCTCGGCGAGGCGCTGCCGCGGATCCGCGCCCGCTGGGCGAAGCTCAACCCGGCGCCGACCCGCGACATCCCGATCCTCATCGGCGGCGGCGGCGAGAAGAAGACGCTGCGGCACGTCGCCACGCACGCCTCGATCTGGCACAGCTTCTCCGACCCGGCGACGCTCGTCCGCAAGAACGGGATCCTCGCCGAGCACTGCGCTGTGGTCGGACGCGACGACGCCGAGATCGTCCGCAGCGTGGCCGTCGACCCGAAGAACGGCGACGTCGCCGGGCAGGCGGCGGCGCTGTACGCGGTCGGGGCGACGTCGTTCACGGTCAGCGCGAACGGGCCGGAGTTCGACCTCACCGAGGTGGCTCGGCTCGTCGAGTGGCGCGACTCGCTCTGACGAGGCGTCGCTCCGAGGCACGCGAATGATCTCGGTGGACCGGCTCACCGCGATCGGATCGCTGGGGCTGCGCTACCTGGCCGGGGCGCGGGGCGGCGGCCGCCTCGTCACCTGGGCGCACGCCTGCGACCTGCCCGATCCGTGGCGATGGTTCGCCAGCGGAGACCTCGTCATGACCACCGGCGGCGGCCTGCCCGCCGAGCCCGAGGCGCAGGCCGAATGGTTGGAACGGCTCATCGACAGCCGGGTCAGCGCGCTTGTCGTCGCCGCGGCGCCGGACGCACCGGCCGTCAGCCGCGATCTGCTCGACGTCGCCGACCGGCGCGGCTTCCCGGTGCTGGCCGCGGGCTACGACCTGCAGTTCGTCCGGTTGGCCCGCACCGTCATCGAGAGCGCCGTCGAGTCCGAGCGACGGCGCATCGCCGCCGTCGACCGGCTGTACGACGCGTACCGGCACGCCCTGCACACGCGCCGCGTCGGCACCGCCGCCGGAGATGGAGCTTGCGGAATCGACCAGACAACAGATGGAGCTTGCGGAATCGACCAGACGATAGACGGAGCTTGCGGAATCGACCAGCTCACCGACCGGATCTCGGCGCTCGAGGAGATCACCGGCCGGGCGCTCGCAGTGTGCGACCGGACCACGGGCGAGACGACCGTCGCGGGTCGACGCGCCGCCGGCCGTGACGAGCCGGGTGGCCCCGTCGACGAGCCCGGCGGCCTCGCGGAGCCCGGCGGCCCCGCGGACGAGTCGGGCGGCCCCGTCGAGGAGATCGCGATTCCCGGCACCGGGGATCTCGTCCTGACCGTCGACCCCGGCGCCGACGGCGTGACCGATCGCCCGCTGCTGTCGCACGTCAGCGGCATCATCGCGCTCGAGCTCGAATACGACGCCGCGCACCGCGACCGGCTGCGCGCGTCCGGGACGGACCTGCTGCGCGGCCTGCTCGACGAG
>JBGANR010000009.1:0-160136 GCA_044222225.1 Mycobacteriaceae bacterium | reverse complement strand
GCCACCCGCTCGAAGAAATGGGCCCGTCCGATCGCGTCGTCCATGGTGTACAACGCGAGTTGATGATCGGTCCGCGCCACGATCTGCTCGATGGCCGTGATCGCCTCCGCGTAGTACCACCGTCCGGGCGACAGGGTGAGTGCACCGATCAAGCGGGGCCGATCGGGCCGGCCGGACGGCAGGCTGTAAGCGAGGTCTCGTGCGGCGCGCAGGACGCGTTCTCGGGTGGGTTCGGCGACCGCCGGGCTTCCGCGCAGGGCGCGGGAGGCGGTGGCGGGGGAGACGGCGGCCCGGCGGGCCACGTCCCTGATGCTCGCGGGGCGGGCGTCCTGAGTCGGCGGATGCATCATCACTGACGCGATTCGGCCGGGCCGGTGGTGCCGCGGATGACGAGTCTGGTCGGCAGTTCGGTCCATTCGGTGTGCGCGGGCGCGCCGTCGAGCAACTCGAGAAGCGTCCGCGTGGCCGCCTGCGCCTGTTGCCGCACTGGTTGCCCGATGGTCGTGAGGTCCATGAATTCGGCCATTTCGTGATCGTCGAATCCGATGACGGAGACGCGGTGTGGGACGTCGATTCCTGCTCGGCGGAGGGTGCGTAGTGCTCCGATGGCGAGTTCGTCGCTCATCGCGAACAGGGCGGTCGGCGGCTTTGATGATCCATTCGGGCACGATGTGTAGCCCGGCGTCGGACATGGCGGACTCGAAGCCCCGCCGGCGATCAGCGGTCTCCGCCTCGCTGAGGGCGTCGACGGGGTCGAAGGAGATCATTCCGAGGTCGCGGTGTCCGAGGCCGATGAGGTGGCGGGTGGCGAGTCGGGCGGCGGCTTCGTCGTCGATTCCCGTGCCCGGATGGCCGGGCAGGCGTCTGCCGACCGTGACGATGGGGATGCCGAGTCGGTCGAGTGCCCGCCGTTCCAGATCGTCGAACGAGACGGTCAGGACGATCAGGCCGTCCAGACGGTTCGTCGGTGCCACCCGCTCGAAGAAGTGCTCGCGGCCCTCGTGATCGCCCATGTTGCTCAGCACGAGTTGATGATCGGTGTCCGCCAAGAGGTACTCGATCGCCGCGATCGCCTCCGCGTAGAACCACTGCGCCGGGGGCAGGCTGAGCACGCCGATCAGCCGGGAACGGTCGGCCGGAGTGGGCGGCAGGCTGTAGGCGAGCTCTCGCGCGGCGCGCAGGACGCGTTCTCGGGTGGGTTCGGCGACCGCCGGGCTTCCGCGCAGGGCGCGGGAGGCGGTGGCGGGGGAGACGGCGGCCCGGCGGGCCACGTCCCTGATGCTCGCGGGGCGGGCGTCCTGAGTCGGCACGGATTCATCATCCCGCGTCTTGTCTGCGATATGCAACTGTTTCATCAAGAGAGATTCTTGTTTCACGCCTGCGTCACATGGCAAAGTTGCCGGTGCAGGTCATTTTGACGTCAGGTGCATGACACAGCAGGAAGCGGGCAAGGTCGTCGAGTGAAACAGTTTCAGATCGCGGACCGGTCCCGCGTCGTCGGTCGAAGGAGGACGGCGTGCGCCCGCGGGGTCTGACGCTGGACGCCCCGGAGCGCCGGACGCTCGAGGACATGTCGACGTCGCTCGTCGTGCGGCCGAAGGTGGCATTGCGTTCCAAGATCGTGCTGCTGGCCGCGGACGGGCTGGCGAACACGGAGATCGCGGCGCTCACCGGGGTGTCCCGGCCGACCGTCACGAAGTGGCGGATGCGCTACCTGCGCAACGGGATCGACGGTCTGATCGATCGGGATCGGCCGGGCCGGCCGCGCGTCGTCGACCGCGATCGGATCATCGCCGAGACGCTGCGTCCGCCGGCGCCGGAGACCGGCGTCCGGTCGTGGTCGAGCCGAGTACTCGCGGCTCGTCTCGGCGTCGGGGACGCGACGGTGGCGAGGGCGTGGCGGGAGTACGGTCTCTCGATCCACGATCACGGCGTGTTCCGGTTCGCCACCGAGCCGGAGCTCACCCTGTCGACGGTCGACGTCGTCGGCCTCTATCTCTCCCCGGCCGTCCGCGGCGTCCTGCTGCGAGTGGACGGCCCGCCGTCGGCCGAGGACGTCGGCGAACCGTGGCCGTGCCGCTGCGGTCTCGGCGGCTTCGCGATGGATCTGGCACGTGAGTACCCGGATGCCGACCTGCACCTGGTGGTGAACGGAGCGGTCGATATCGACCGGGTGGCCGCGTCGCTTCCGGACGTGCGGACGCACGTCGCCCAGCAGACCTCGCTCTGGTTCAATCTCGTCGACGTCTGGTGCGCCCTGGCGTCGCGGACGCCCGAAGGCGACGGGCTGCGCGGCCGGCTGCGGGCGATCGCCGACGGAAGACGTCGCGTGGAGTCCGCGGTGGTCTGGACCCGCCGGACGACAGACAGATATTCGACGAAAGAAGAAGGAGAGACGGCGTGACGGGTACGGGTTCGGGTGCAGATGGAGCTTGCGGAATCGACCATTCAGCAGAAGGAGCTTGCGGAATCGACCATTCGGCCTCTTGGTTGCAGGACGGCGTGATCTATCAGATCTTCATGCCCTCGTTCGCCGACGGCGACGGGGACGGGATCGGCGACATCCGCGGCGTCATGGAGCATCTCGACCACCTCGAACTGCTCGGCGTGGACGTCATCTGGTTCAACCCGTGCTTCGCCTCGCCGTTCCGGGACGCCGGCTACGACGTCGCCGACTACCTCGCGATCGCGCCCCGGTACGGCACCGAGGACGACATGGTCGAGCTCATCGCCGAGGCGCGTCGGCGCGGGATCCGCGTCCTGCTCGATCTCGTCGCCGGCCACACCTCCGTCGACCATCCGTGGTTCCGGCGCGCCGCCGACGATCCCGCCGACGACCGCTACATCTGGTCGGACCGGCCGGGGCCCGGTTTCGTTCCGTCCCCCGGCACGCGGCCCGGCTACTACCTGAAGAACTTCTTCGACTCCCAGCCCGCGCTCAACTTCGGCTACGCGCGGATGGACGAGACGGAGCCGTGGCGCCAGGCCGTCGACGCGCCCGGGCCGATGGCGAATCGCGCTGCGCTGCACGAGATCATCGCGTACTGGCTCGACCGCGGCGTCGCCGGATTCCGCGTCGACATGGCGTATTCGCTGGTCAAGGACGACTCGGAGTTCGCCGCCACGGTGGCGCTCTGGGCGGACCTGCGGGAGCGGGTGCGAGCGGGACATCCGGATGCGGTCCTGGTGCCGGAGAACGACTACCGGCTGGCCCCGGGCATGGGGGAGCGCGCCGGATTCGACGCCGACTTCTTCCTCGTCATCGAGCAGGCGCACGGCCGGCTGTTCAACAACGGCGGTGCCGGGACGTTGGCGACGCTTCCGGACCACAGCCTCTGCTATTTCGACGCCGATGCGCCCGATCCCGAGACGACGCTCGGCGGCTTCCTGCGGGCGTGGGACGCCCACCAGGAGGGCTCGGCCGGACGTCGGCCGGTGGTCCTGCCGTCGGCCGACCACGATTACTCCCGGCTCGTCACGGCGCCGCGGACGGCCGCCGAGATCGGCGCCGCGTTCGCCTTCCTGCTGACCTGGGGTTCGATCCCGTCCATCTATTACGGTGACGAGATCGGCATGCGCTACCTGAACGGGCTGCCCGAGCACGAGGGCAGCCGCTGGAGCCCCGGGTTCAACCGGGCCGGTTGCCGCACCCCGATGCAGTGGGACGACGCGCAGCCCAACGCCGGCTTCTCGGATGCGTCGGCCGATCGGCTCTACCTGCCGCAGGACCCGGCTTCGGATCGGCCGACCGTCGCGGCCCAGACCGGCGACCCGGCGTCGCCGCTGGAGCGTGTGCGCCGGCTCATCCGGTTGCGCCGCGAGACCCCGGAGCTGCGTACGACGGCTGAGACGACGGTGCTCGCGGCCGGCTACCCGTTCGTCTATCGCCGCGGGGATCGGCACGTCGTCGTCGTCAATCCGGCGGGGACGGCTCGTTCGGTGGAGGTTCCGGAGCTGGCCGGACTCGTTGCCCGCGGGCTTGAGTCGGATGGCGTGCGGGTCGCGGACGGACGGGTCGAGGCTGCGGCGTTCGGGTACGGGGTGTTCGTCGTGGAATGACGTGGGGATCTTGACTTCGTCGCTGAGGGAGAAGTCGTCCGGGGAGAGGAGTCTGCTCGGGACGGGCCTCACTGGAGGATAGCTGCACCACAATCCCCACGTAACGCCGTACTCGGGGCAGAGGTCGAGCCTCTTCTTCTCATTCAGATCGGGCACTAAGGCATTATTCTAGGATTGGGGCGAAGCGCGTGCAGGGCGCTCGGCGTGCTCGCGGGAGGGCCGGCGTGATGCGCACCGTCGGGGCGGTGGAGCTCATGCTCGAGGACCGTGTGGACGGCCGTCGTAGACGTCGTTGATCGCGGACAGATCTGCGATCCAGTTCCCCGCGTGAGGATTCACCCACGATGCGATTTCGACGGCAGCCGCATGGTCCCGCGCAAGGTCGCGTCTATGGATCGGCTCGTGGTGTGCTGCCCTGTTTCGTACGAGCAGAAGATTCTTCAAGTGTTGATCGACTTGGCGTTGCCTGCGTAGCTTGTCATCGGGCCCGTGCTTGAATGCGCGATAGAGTGCGGGCGTCCACAAAGCAGTGAGATATCGAGGCGCGGCAAGGTAGCGCCAGAAGCCGAGCGTGAGTTCGGCGACCACTTTTCCGTGGACCTCGACCCTGTTTCCGAACCGAGTAGCACGATCGCGCGCCTTCCGGATGTCAGCGCGCCCGCGCGGGTCCAGGGGTGCGACATCGAACCACGACGACCAACCCTTGTCGTGGGCCATCTCTTGCAACGAGCGGTCCATGGCATTGCGCACGATGACCTCGACCATCCCGGTCGTGTGCATCACCGCGGCCGATGCCGCCATGTTCCATTCGTAGAGCGTGAATGCCGCATCGAGGTCGCCGTCGCCCCATTGAAGGTAGGACCCGAGCCGTTCAGCGGTGAGCAACCGGCTTAGAGTGTCGTAATCACGGGCGGGCTGTTCGCTGCCCTCCTTGTTCTCGTCGGCCACGTCCTCGTTCTCCTGTATCGTGACTCACGAAGACCCCGGAACGATCACTGGCCTCGGCCATATCGCCGGGGTTTCGCCTTTCTCGCACCCTATCCGGTGAGTGGTCGGTTTCGGGGAGGCTGTCGTGATCGGCTGCGGGGTGTCGTCGGTCGACGGCCGGGCAGTCGTGCAAGAACTGTCGGTGCCCGCCGGTACCGTGAAGGGGCGATGAACACTCCCCAGCTCGGCTTCGAGTTCCCCGGTCTGACCACGGCGGACGGCCCTTCGGCCGGCCGCGACAAGGCGTCGGCGTACGCGTCCGGCCCAGCGCCGTACGGGATCGGCGAGATCTCCGAACACGCCGCGGAGTTGCTCGAGGGACTCAATCCGCAACAGCGCGAGGCCGTGCTGCACGAGGGCCCGCCGCTGCTCATCGTCGCGGGTGCGGGCTCGGGTAAGACGTCGGTGCTGACGCGGCGCATCGCCTTCCTGCTCGCCGAGCGCGGGGTACGGCCGGGCGAGATACTTGCCATCACCTTCACCAACAAGGCCGCCGCCGAGATGCGCGAGCGAGTCGAGGCGCTCATCGGCCCGCGCGCGCAGCGCATGTGGGTGTCGACGTTCCACGCGACGTGCGTGCGCATCCTGCGGGCGCAGGCCGCGCTGCTCGGCGAGCCGCGCAACTCCAACTTCTCCATCTACGACGCCGACGATTCGCGCCGGCTCGTCGGCCTCGTGGTCGCCGATCTCGACCTCGACTCCCGTAAGTTCTCGCCGCGCGGCGTCGCGTCGGCGATCTCGGATTTCAAGAACGAGCTGGTCGGGCCGGAGGAGGCGCGGGCGCGCGCGGCGGATTCAGGGGACCGGCTCGCCGTCACGATCGCCGACATCTACGGCCGCTACCAGGACCGGCTCCGCACCGCCAACGCCTTCGATTTCGACGACCTCATCGGCGAGACCGTCGCGCTGCTGCAGGCGTATCCGGACATCGCCGAGTACTACCGGCGGCGGTTCCGGCACGTCCTCGTCGACGAGTATCAGGACACCAACCACGCCCAGTACGTGCTGGTCCGCGAACTCGTCGGCACCGATGCGGGCGGCGCGGTGACGCCGAGCCAGCTCTGCGTCGTCGGTGACGCCGATCAGTCGATCTACGCCTTCCGCGGCGCGACGATCCGCAACATCGAGGAGTTCGAGCGCGACTTCCCGGACGCGCACACCATCCTGCTGGAGCAGAACTACCGCTCCACCCAGACGATCCTCTCGGCAGCCAACGCCGTCATCTCCCGCAACAGCGGACGTCGCGAGAAGCGACTGTGGACCGAATCGGGCGACGGTGCGCAGATCGTCGGCTACGTCGCCGACACCGAGCACGACGAGGCGACGTTCGTCGCGCGGGAGGTCGACGCGCTCTCCGACTCCGGCGTGCCGTACCGCGATGTGGCCGTCTTCTATCGCACGAACGCCGCCTCCCGATCGCTGGAGGAGGTGTTCATCCGGCACGGCATCGGCTACAAGGTGGTCGGTGGCACCCGGTTCTACGAGCGGCGCGAGGTGCGTGACATCGTCGCCTACCTGCGCGTCATCGCGAATCTCGACGATTCGGTGAACCTGCGCCGGATCGTCAACACCCCGCGGCGCGGCATCGGCGACCGGGCGCAGGCGACGGTCGCCGTGCACGCCGAGAACACCGGCGTCAGCTACTTCGCGGCGCTGCGCGAGGCGGCCGCCGGCAACGTGCCGCTGCTGGGCACCCGCGGCGTCAAGGCGATCGCCGGCTTCGTCGAACTCATCGACGGGCTGCGGGCGGATCACCTCGGCCCGCTCGACGACCCCGACGCGCCCCGGGACGCGGCCGCCGCCGGTCGCGACGTCGGCGATCTCGTCGAGGCGGTCCTCGCGCGCACCGGCTACCGCGACGAACTCGCCACCAGCAGCGATCCGCAGGACGGCACCCGGCTGGAGAACGTCGACGAGCTCGCGTCGGTGGCCCGCGAGTTCGCGCTCGACGCCGGCGGCGCGGCCGACGAGGGGGAGGTGGTCGGCGGCGTGACCGACGCCCCGCCCCCCGAGGACGCCGCGACCCCCGAGGACGCACCGGACACCTTTGACGACACCTCGCTCTCGGCGTTCCTGGAACGGGTCTCGCTCGTCGCCGACGCCGATCAGATCCCGGACTCCGAGGAGGGCGTCGTCACCCTCATGACGCTGCACACGGCCAAGGGGCTCGAGTTCCCGGCCGTGTTCGTCACCGGCTGGGAGGACGGGCAGTTCCCGCACATGCGGGCGCTCGGCGACCCCGTCCAGCTCGCCGAGGAGCGGCGGCTCGCGTACGTCGGCATCACCCGGGCCCGGGAGCGGTTGTACGTCAGCCGGGCCGTCACGCGGTCGGCCTGGGGCGAACCGGTGTCGAATCCGGAGTCACGGTTCCTCTCGGAGATCCCGGCCGAGCTCATCGACTGGCGTCGGCTCGAGCCGTCGCGGGCGGCGCGTCGACGCTACGACGAGCCGCGCGGCTCGTTCGGCTTCGCCAGCGCGCGGGGGAGCTCGGGGAACTTCGGCGGTGGCTCGGTCGGCGGTGGGCGGGGTGACCGTCGCGCTCCCCGTACCGGTCCTCGCAACACCAACGTGCAGGTTCAGCTCGGCGACATCGTCACCCACGAGAAGTACGGCGTCGGCAAGGTCGTCGAGAAGCTGGGCAGCGGACCGACCGAGCGGGTCACCTTCGATTTCGGTTCGGCGGGCCGCGTGACGCTCATGCCGGCCGGTGGCTGGCCGATTCAGAAGCTTTGACCGCCGGTTCGGGTGGCGAAGCTCCCCGGATGTCCGGCTGAGCGGACCGTCGTGACAATAATCTCCTCGGCGCCCCGCTCAGCCGGACATCCGCGAGCGCCGACGGAGATGCCGCGCGCCGCCAGCCAGGGCACGGGGTCGACCTTCGTCTTGCCGTGCTCCCACACCTCGAAGTGCAGGTGGGAGCCGGTGGAGAAGCCTTCGGAGCCCATGAGCGCGATCTTGTCGCCCGCGGTGACGCGCTGGCCCTTCTTGACGAGGAGTTTGTACATGTGGCCGTAGACGAGGACGGTGCCGTCGTTCATGCGGAGCCGGATCCAGTTGCCGAAGCCGCTGGCCGGGCCCGCGTCGATGATGACGCCGTCGGCCGTCGCGTACTCGGGGGTGCCGAGCGGGGCCGCGATGTCGATGCCGCCGTGGAAGGCGCCCCAGCGCATGCCGAAACCGGACGTGTACGTGCCGTGCGCGGGCTTGACGAAGAGTCCGCGCAGCTTGAGACGCTGCAGTTCGAGGCGGCCGTTCTTGAACTGGACGCCGGTGGCGAGGCCCTTCTGGAACTGCTGCAGCGTCGACTTCGCGTTGTTGACGGCGACGACCGGGCCGTCGGGGTCGATGAGCGGCTTCTGCGGCGCCGAGTGCGAACCGGCCAGGGCGACGGTGTCGTCCTGCTTCGGCGCGTCGTCCGCGATTCCGCGGGCGCTGCCGAAACCACCGACGACGGCGGCGCCGACCGCCACCGCGAGCACACCGGCCCGACCCTGCAGCGCGGACGCGACGCTTTGCTTACGATGTGCCCCACGAGTGAGGACTGCGTCGGACGTCGGGGTGCCGCGGTCTGCCACGAGGTGTGCCTCCGGTCATGCTTGCGATTCGGCCCGGTGCTGCGACGCGACCGGCGGGTATCCGCTTGTACGGTAACGAAACGGTTTCGAAGCGGCCAACCATTGGCGGCACGTGTGACATATTTCACCGTCGCGCCGAGGTGGCTCCACCGAGACCGGCCCGGCGGGCGACGCCGATACCGTCGACGGATGTCCTTCTCTTCTCCGCCGGTCGCGCTCGTCCTGGCCGGGTCGCTCGCCGCGGCCCTCGCGCCGCTCGTGCCCGGGCCGGGCGCGCACGTCGCGGCCGTGGTCGTCGTCGGGATCGTGGCCGGAGCGCTGCCGGGGCTCGTGGCGCTGGCAGCGCCGTTCGAGGCGCGCCCCGCCCGCGTCGTGCTCGGCGGCATCGGGGCGGGCCTGCTCGTCGGCGATGTCGGACTCCTCGTCGACCCCGAGTCCTCGTTCCGCCCGGAGCTGCTCATCGCCGACGGCTCCGGGCAGGCGCCCGCTCTCGCGGCGGCGCTGCTCACGATGTTCGGCCATCTGGCCTGGGTCGCCGCCGCCGTCTGGCCCGGCGCCGAAACCGAGCGCGCCGGCGCCGACGTCTCCCGCCCGACGGCGTCCTTCGGGGCCGCGGTCGGCGGCGTGGCCGCGGCCGTCTCGGCGACGGTCGCCCTCGAGCCGGTCTCGGCGTTGGCCATCATCTCCGACCTGCGCGGGCCGGGGATCTGGGCCATCGCGTCGACGGTGGCGGTCGCGCTCGTCGCCTTCGGGTCCGGTCTCGTCGCGGCGCGGCGCCGGGGGCTGGCCGCCGCGGGACTCGTGGGGATGGCCGCGCTCGCGGGCCCGGCCGCCGTGCATCTGGCGGCGGCGCTGTCCGACGGCGTCCACGGTGCTTCGGCTGCGCTCTCCGGTGCGGCGCTCGCGCTGACGGCCGCGGCCGCCCTGTGCCTCGCGCTGGGCGATGCGCGTCCGCGTCCGGCCGTCGTCGCCGGGATCGTCGGCGTGGTCGCCGGACTCAGCGGCGTCGCGGCCGGCACCGCCGGGCTGGTCGTGGTGGTCGACGACGTCTTCGGTCTGCCGTACGACGAGCCGGCCGTCCGCGGGCAGGGCGGGCTCGTCCTGGTCGGGGCCGGGCTCGCGGTCGTGTCGGCGACGCTGTTCGTGCCGCGACTGGCCGGCGCCGTCCGCCCGGTGCTCGGCGTCGCCTGGCTCGCGTTGCCGCTCGCCGCGTCGTACCCGCTGGCCCGCACGTTCGAGGTGGTCGAGCTGCCGTCGGGCATCGACGCGCTCACCCGGCTCGGCGTCTACTTCCCCGAGTTCGGGCCGTCGGCCGGCGCCTGGTGGTTCGCGCCCGTGCTCGCGGCGGCCGTCGTCCTGGGGCTGACGCTGGCGGCCGCCGGCGCCGCCGAACGCGCCGCGCTGTCCGACGTCGAGGCCGACGCCCTCGACCGGGCCGAGGAGGGCGTTCGGACGCAGCAGGTCGTCGCGGCCTGCGTCGGGCTCCTCGCCGCGGCCGCGCTTCTGCTGCCGACCTTCACCGGCGGGCCGGCCGAACTCGCCGGCGCGGCCGTCTCGACACCCTGGGTCGGCGCCCGCCCGTTCACCGTCGACGCATTGCTGCGGACGGCGACGGCGGTCGGGGTGCTCATCGCGGCTGCGGTGGCCGCCCGGTCGCGGCCGGCGCGCGCGGCGGGCCTCGCCGGGGGCGTCGCGTTGCTGCTCTGTTCGGTGCTTGCGACAGCACCCGATCAGTTCTCCGGGGCGCCCGGTGCGGGCTGGGCGATCGGCGCGTGGCTCGCGGCGGCCGGGGTCGTCACGGCCGTGGCGGCCGGCGCCGTGGCGGCGCGGCATGGTACTGGCCGGTAGAGCCGGTGCGCATGACGAACGGCGGGTGAACTAGGCCACAGGTCCGGCACCCGGGTCCGAGCCGGGTGCCAGCGGCGATAGGCTCCAAGACGGACCCGCCCACACAAGAGCGGGCGACTTCTCGAGAAGATGGTGAGCTTTCGTGGATCTCTTCGAATACCAGGCGAAGGAACTGTTCGCCAAGCACGGGGTGCCGAGTACAGCCGGAGGGGTCACCGATTCCGCCGCGGGCGCCCGTGAGATCGCCGAGGAAATCGGCAAGCCCGTGATGGTGAAGGCGCAGGTCAAGGTCGGTGGCCGTGGAAAGGCCGGCGGCGTCAAGTACGCGGCGACGGCCGACGACGCCTTCGCCCATGCCGAGAACATCCTCGGCCTCGATATCAAAGGTCATATCGTCAAGAAGCTCCTCGTCGCCGAAGCCAGCGACATCGCCGAGGAGTACTACATCTCCTTCCTGCTCGACCGTGCGAACCGCACGTACCTCGCCATGTGCTCCGTCGAGGGCGGCATGGACATCGAAGAGGTCGCCGCGACCAAGCCGGATCGGCTCGCCAAGGTAGCGGTCAGCGCCACGAAGGGCGTCGACGTCGCGACCGCGCGCTCGATCGCCGAGCAGGGGCACCTGCCCGCCGAGGTGCTCGACGCCGCCGCCGTGACCATCGCCAAGCTGTGGGACGTCTTCGTCGCCGAGGACACCACGCTCGTCGAGGTCAACCCGCTGGTCCGCACGCCGGACGATCAGATCCTCGCGCTCGACGGCAAGGTGACGCTGGACGGCAACGCCGACTTCCGGCACCCCGAGCACGCCGAGTTCGAGGACAAGGCGGCCACCGACCCGCTCGAGCTCAAGGCCAAGGAGAACGACCTCAACTACGTCAAGCTCGACGGCGAGGTCGGCATCATCGGCAACGGCGCCGGCCTCGTCATGAGCACGCTCGACGTCGTCGCCTACGCGGGCGAGCGGCATGGCGGCGTCAAGCCGGCGAACTTCCTCGACATCGGCGGCGGCGCCTCGGCCACCGTCATGGCCAACGGGCTCGACGTCATCCTCGGCGACTCGCAGGTCAAGAGCGTGTTCGTCAACGTCTTCGGCGGCATCACCGCCTGTGACGCCGTCGCCACCGGCATCGTCAAGGCGCTCGAGATCCTCGGCGACGCCGCCACCAAGCCGCTCGTCGTGCGCCTCGACGGCAACAATGTCGACGAGGGCCGCCGGATCCTCGCCGAGGCGAACAATCCGCTGGTCACGGTCGTCGGAACGATGGACGAGGCCGCCGACAAGGCCGCCGAGCTGGCCGCCGCCGCGAAGTAAGGGACTCGAACAGTCATGTCTATCTACGTCAATTCCGACTCCAAGGTCATCGTCCAGGGCATCACCGGCGGCGAGGCCACCAAGCACACCGCGCTCATGCTCAAGGCCGGGACGAACATCGTCGGCGGCGTCAACGCGCGCAAGGCCGGCACCGTCGTCACCCATGAGGCGAAGGGCGGCGGCACCGTCGACCTGCCCGTCTTCGGGTCCGTCGCCGAGGCCATCGAGAAGACCGGCGCCGACGTCTCCATCGCGTTCGTGCCGCCGAAGTTCGCCAAGGGCGCGATCATCGAGGCGATCGACGCCGAGATCGGTCTGCTCGTCGTCATCACCGAGGGCATCCCGGTGCAGGACGCCGCGTACGCGTGGGCCTACAACGTCGACAAGGGCGAGAAGACCCGCATCATCGGCCCGAACTGCCCGGGCATCATCACGCCGGGCGAGTGCCTCGTCGGCATCACGCCGGCGAACATCACCGGTACCGGGCCCGTCGGCCTCGTCTCGAAGTCGGGCACGCTGACTTACCAGATGATGTACGAGCTGCGGGACTTCGGTTTCTCGACGGCCATCGGCATCGGCGGCGACCCGGTCATCGGCACGACCCACATCGACGCCATCGAGGCCTTCGAGAAGGACCCCGACACCAAGCTCATCGTCATGATCGGCGAGATCGGCGGCGACGCCGAGGAGCGCGCGGCCGAGTACATCCAGGCGAACGTGAACAAGCCGGTCGTCGGCTACGTCGCCGGCTTCACGGCGCCGGAGGGCAAGACGATGGGCCACGCGGGCGCCATCGTGTCCGGCTCGTCGGGCACCGCGCAGGCCAAGAAGGACGCCCTCGAGGCGGCCGGCGTCAAGGTCGGCAAGACGCCGTCCGAGACGGCTGAGCTGGCCCGGGAGATCCTGCAGTCGCTCTGACGCCGCGCAAGACTGTAAAAATCAAGGCCCCCAGCCCCGTATGGCGGTTGGAGGCCTTGATTTTTACAGTTTTTGGGCGGGCCTCCCGCCGACACGCGTGATGTTCATCTCGGGTGATGTGGTCCGTGACCTCTCATGGGGGATCATGGATCGGTTCGTGTGTGTCGAGTCGGGACAAGGAGTGAGTGCGTGCCGGCAGGCTGGCGTGAGAGGCGGGGATTGATCGCGGCCGTCGTGACGGCTTTCATGCTCGTCGTGACGGGGATCGTGGTGGTGTCCGCCAAGGGGGCGGGGGATTCGGCCGAGGCCGGCGAGCCCACCTCGATCGGTCCGGCGCTCGCCGTCAACGGCCCGGCCAAGCCGCGCGAAGAGGTCGAGAAGACGCGGCATCCCTACGAGGTGTCGACGGGCGTCGCCGACCCGACGCAGAACTGGTCGGATCTCTACCTGCCCGCCAGCGATGACGAGAAGCCGCTGCCGGTGGTCGTCCTCGTGCACGGCGGATCGTGGAAGGCGGGAATCGGCGCCGGCGCGATCGCGCCCTTCGCACGCAAGCTCGCCGCGCAGGGGTACGCGGTGCTCAACGTCGAGTATCGACGTGTCGGCTCGGGCGGCGGCTGGCCGGCGACGTTCTCCGACGTCGCCGACGCCATCGACCACCTGGCCGACATGGCGGCCGAGGAGCCTCGGCTCGACGTCTCGCGGGTGGTCGTCGCCGGCCATTCGTCCGGCGGGCAGCTCGCGGCGTGGGCGGGGACCCGCTCGGCGGGGCGCGTCACCGGCGTCGGCGGCATCCCGCGCGTCGAGGCGAAGGCGGTCATCTCGTTGGCCGGGGTGCTCGACCTCGAACTCGCCTCCTGGCTGGGCAACGACCGGATCGCGGCGGCGATCGGCGCGCCGATGTGGACGGCGCCGAATCGCTGGGCCGCCATCGACCCGATCAAGCACGTCAACAAGGCCGTGCCGGTGACGGCGATCGTCGGCACCGACGATCCGCTCGTCCCACCGGAGTACAGCCAGCGCTATCTCGCTGCCCTGCAGGCGGCCGGCGGCACCGGACGGCTCGTGGTCCTCGACGGCTACACGCACACCGCCGTCGTCGACTCGCACCGGCGCGGCTTCGACGAGGTTCTGGCCGCCGTGCGTGAGGCCGTCGGCCGGTAGCGGTCCGGATCCGGGGCGAACCCGGCCGCGCCGGGGACGGCGCCGGTGAGCGGGCGCAGGGACCGCCGCGGCGACGGTAGGGTTTTTCCCGTGCGCACCGCCCTCTCCGTCTTCCTCGCCGCCGTCGCGGTGCTGGCCACGATCGTCGCCGTGCCCTCGCTGTGGGCCCGACAGGCCCTGGTCTCCAAGGACGGCTTCGTCCAGACCGTCGCGCCCCTCGCGGAGTCGGCCGGGATGCAGGACATCGTCGCCGACGAGATCGCCACCCAGATCGCGGCGAACACCCAGCTGCCCAAGGCGCTGGCGTTGCCGTTCGCGAAGGCCTACACCGCCGGCCCCGACTTCCCGGACGACTTCCGGCAGACGGCCGCGCAGCAGCACGATTGGCTGTTCCTGGAACCGCAGCCGGGCACCGATCAGCAGCCGATGTCGCTCGACTTCACCGCGATGGCCAACCGGGCGCTGGACAAGTACGGCCACGGGCTCGCGCCGCAGCTGGCCGATGGGACGCTGCGCGTGACGATCGGCCGATCCTCCGGCGGCCTCGAGGCCGGTGCCTTCCGCGCCTTCGGCGGACAGATCTCCCTGCTCGCGTTCGGGCTGACCGGCCTGGCGATCCTCGCCGCACTCGGCGCGCTCGTCGCCGCCCGACGCCGGTTCCTCATGGGGATGTTCCTCGGGCTCGGCGTCGTCGTCGCGGGACTCATCGGGTTCGCGGCGTCCGTCGTCCTACGGGGTGCGCTGGAGCAGCAGGTCGGGGGCGCCGACGGCACGGCCCGCCAGGTCGCGACGCTGATCGTCGACAGGCTCGTCTCCGACCTCGATGAGACCGCGCTCTACACCGCCGGGGCGGGGGCGATCATCGCGGTCCTCGCGCTCGTCGGCCACCTGGCGCTCGGGCGGACGGCGGCTCGGTAGTTTCTCCGGCTGTCGCCGGCAGGCGGCCGGTCCGGCGGTAGGTTGACCGTCATGGCTGTCAAAGAAAGCACCGAATTCGACCTCGACTGCAAGCCGAGCGTCGTCATGGATCTCCTTCTCGACATCGCTGCGCTGCCGGACTGGTCGAGCTCACACAAAGAGGCCGAGGTCCTCGAAGAGGACGAGCAGGGGTACCCGCGGAAGGTGCGGGTCAAGGTCAGCGCGCTCGGCTTCACCGATGAGCAGGTTCTCGCGTACTCGTGGACCGATACCGTCTGCCGCTGGGAGCTCATCGAATCGGGCCAGATGAAGAGCCAGATCGGCAGCTACACCGTGACTCCGCGCGACGGCGGCTGCCATGTGGCGTTCGAGATCGAGGTGGAGCTCAAGATCATGCTCCCCGGCTTCGTCGTCCGGAAGGGGCAGAAGCTCGCCGTCGAGACGGCACGTAAGGGGCTGACGGACGAGGTCAACCGACGTATGACCCTCTGAACCGGGGCCACCCGAGACCCGAGGCCGGACGCCGGTGTGGCGTTCTCGGAGCCGATCCGTCGGACGAGTAGCGTCGGATTCGGAAACGACACCGAATGGTCAAGGGGGGCAAGGCGGATGAGTCTTCGGCGAGTAGTGGGGGCCGGGCTGCTGGGAGCCGGCGCGTTGACCGGCCTGGCCGTCGTCGGGGGCGGGAGCGCCGCGGCGGATCCGCTGCGCTGCACCGTCGTCGGGGACGGTGCGCGGTTCGCCGCGGACGGCAGCGGCGTCTGCCTGGCCGACTCCGACGCGTCGTCGCGCGCCCGCGCGGAGGCGAGCCCGCTGAGCCGCGCGCTGGCGGGGGCACGCGGCGGCAGCACCTCGACGGCGCTCGCGCCCGTACGCAAGGGCATCGCCGTGAGCAACGCCGAGCGGCGCAGCACGGGGTACGCCTACGCGTTCGGGCCCGGCGGGGGCGCCTACGTCCAGGCCCGCGACGGCGAGAACGCGCTGGCGCTGGCGGGCTATGCCGGCGAGGCCCAGGCGGGATACGGCCAGGTGATCTGCGAGGGCGGCTACACCGTCGCCGTGACGACGCGCGGCGCGGCCTGCCTGACGCTCGGCGAGGTGTATCTCGGGGCCGGAAACGCGCGGCACGGCCTCGTGCGCTGACGACGTCCGCTCAAAACTGCTCGAGATCGGGTGGATAACCGCTATACGGGGTTATCGACCCGATCTCGAGCAGTTTTGAGCGCTCAGCCCAGCTCGCGCCAGAGGAATGCGTACGACAGCGCCGCGGCGTAGGCGGCCTGGGCGTTGTCGGCGGCTCCGCCGTGGCCGCCCTCGATGTTCTCGTAGTAGTCGACGCCCGGCTGGCCGAACTCGTCGAGCCGCGCGATGAACTTCCGCGCGTGCCCCGGGTGGACGCGGTCGTCGCGGGTCGACGTCGTCACCAGCAGCGGCGGACGCGTCACCCCCGGCCGGATGCGCTGATACGGGGAATAGCCGGAGATGAACTCCCATTGCGCCGGGTCGTCGGGATCGCCGTACTCGGCCATCCACGACGCCCCCGCGAGCAGCCGGTGGTAGCGACGCATGTCGAGCAGCGGAACCTGGCTGACAATCGCGCCGAACAGTTCCGGATACGACGTGTACATGACGCCCGTGAGCAGGCCGCCGTTGCTGCCGCCCTTCGCGCCGAGTTGCGCGGGCGTCGTGATGCCGCGGGCGACGAGATCGCGGGCGACGGCGGCGAAGTCCTCGTAGGCGCGGTGCCGGCCCGGGCCGATCGCCTGCGTGTGCCAGGTCGGCCCGTACTCGCCGCCGCCGCGGATGTTGGCCACGACGTACGCCCCGCCGCGAGCGATCCAGCAGCGTCCGACGACCCCGGAGTACCCCGGCGTCATGGCGTTCTCGAAGCCCCCGTAGCCGTAGAGCAGTGTCGGGCGGGGCGTGTCCGCGTCGGTATGACGGACGACGAAGTACGGCACCTGCGTCCCGTCGTCGCTCGTGGCGAAGAACTGCTCGGTGCCCACGTCGGACGCGTCGTACATCGCGGGCGTCTGGGCGAGGACGCGGACGGCCTCGGTGGTCTCGCCGTAGAGCAGCGCGGGCGGCGTCGCGTAGCCGGTCGCCGTCATGAAGATCTCATCGGACTCGTCGGGATCGGTGTCGAAGACGGACACCGTCGCGAGCTCCGGCAGCCCGGCGATCGTCGACGCCTCCCAGGTGCCGAGGCGCAGCCGCGTCACACGCGTCGCGACGTCCTCGAGCGTGACGAGCACGAGATGGTCGCGCGTCGCCGAATAGGAGTCGAGGCTGCGGTGGGCATCGGGAGTGAAGAGGACCGTCGCCTCCCGGTCGCCCGCACGGAACGCGTCGTAGTCGAAGCACAGCAGCGCACCGGCCGGATGGACGACGTCGCCGAGCTCCCAGTCGGTGCGCGGCCGGACGAACAGCCAGTGCCGGTGGAACGAGACCGACGCGTCCGACGGGGCGTCGAGGAGCACGGGTTCTCCCGCGACACCGGGAACTCCGGTGGCCGAGTGGTCGGTCGCGTCGTAGACCAGCTCGGTGTAGAAGTCGACGGCCCGCGAGAACAGGTGTCGCTCGTAGCCGGGCGTCGGGTCGTAGCCGGCGCCCGCGGCGACGTCGCCGGGTTCGCCGGCGAAGACCGTCGGGGCGTCGTCGAGCGAGGTGCCGCGCGTCCAACGCCGGACGGTGCGCGGATAGCCGGAGTCGGTGAGCGCTGGCAGGCCGTCG
Source organism: Mycobacteriaceae bacterium (assembly GCA_044222225.1). Classification (GTDB taxonomy): domain Bacteria; phylum Actinomycetota; class Actinomycetes; order Mycobacteriales; family Mycobacteriaceae; genus JBGANR01. The sequence goes on along the minus strand of JBGANR010000009.1, from coordinate 142,622 downwards.
GGGCACGAGGCGAAGTCGGTGCCGACGTAGGCGGTGTCGCGGTCGATCCAGCCGACGTCGCTCTTCGCCTCCGGCAGCACGAACCCGTCGGACACGAACGTCCTGGTCGCCAGGTCGAACTCGCGGACGACGACGGCGTCGGCACCGCCCCGGGAGAGGTTCAGCAGCGCGCGGTCCCGCTCGGGCCGCACCACCGACGCGCCCTTCCACACCCAGTTCTCGTCCTCCTCAGCGGCGAGCGCGTCGACGTCGACGAGCACGTCCCACTCCGGGGAGCCGCCGACGTACGCGTCGAACGTCGTCCGCCGCCACAGGCCCTTCGGGTGGGCCTCGTCCTGCCAGAAGTTGTAGAGGTACTGGCCGCGACGTCTCGGGTACCGGATCCGCTCGTCGCTGTCGAGGACGGCGAGCGTCTCGGCGCGCAACGTCTCGAACAGCGGCTCGGCCTCCAGCGCCGCCGTCGTCCGTGCGCTGCGCGCACGGACCCAGTCGAGCGCCGCCTCCCCGGTGACGTCCTCGAGCCACAGATGCGGATCGTCCTCGTCGTTTCCGGTTCCGGGTCGCGCGTGCACGTCGTCGGCCGTCGTCATGGTCCACATGGTGCCACCCGGCCGGGGCCGGATCGTCTGCGACGCCGGGTGGTGCCGGGTAGGGTCTGGGGTCGTGGCTGAACACTTTGACACCGTCGTCCTCGGGGCCGGGCCCGGCGGCTACGTCGCCGCGATCCGTGCGGCGCAGCTGGGGCAGAAGACCGCGATCATCGAAGAGAAGTACTGGGGCGGCGTGTGCCTCAACGTGGGGTGCATCCCCAGCAAGGCGCTGCTTCGCAACGCCGAGCTGGCGCACATCTTCCACACGCAGGCGAAGACGTTCGGCATCTCCGGCGAGGTCTCCTTCGACTTCGGCGCGGCGTTCGATCGCAGCCGCAAGGTGTCGTCCGAGATCGTGCGCGGCGTGCACTTCCTCATGAAGAAGAACAAGATCACCGAGGTGCACGGCCACGGTGAGTTCATCGACGCCAAGACCATCCAGGTGGGCGACCGGACGATCACCGGCGACAACGTCATCATCGACACCGGCTCGTCGGTGCGGCTGCTGCCGGGCGTCGAACTGTCGGACAACGTCGTCACCTATGAGACGCAGATCCTCACCCGTGAGCTGCCCGACTCGATCGTCATCATCGGTGCCGGTGCCATCGGCATGGAGTTCGCCTACGTCCTGGCCAACTACGGCGTCGAGGTGACGATCGTCGAGTTCCTCGACCGGCTGCTGCCCAACGAAGACGCCGACTCGTCCAAGGAGATCGCCAAGGCGTACAAGAAGCTCGGCGTCAAGACGCTGACGTCGACGCGCGTCACGAGCGTCGACGACCGCGGTGACGAGGTCGTCGTCTCCTACTCGGACGCCAAGGGCGCCACGGGTGAGCTGCACGCCGACAAGGTGCTCATGTCCGTCGGCTTCGCGCCGAACGTCTCCGGCTTCGGCCTGGAGCGCACGGGCGTCGAGCTCACCGACCGGGGCGCCATCGCCATCGACGACCACATGCGCACCAACGTGGCCGGCGTCTACGCGATCGGCGACGTCACGGCGAAGCTGCAGCTCGCGCACGTCGCCGAGGCCCAGGGCGTCGTCGCCGCCGAGACCATCGCCGGTGCCGAGACCCAGACGCTCGGCGACTACCGGATGATGCCGCGGGCGACGTTCTGCCACCCGCAGGTCGCGTCCTTCGGCCTCACTGAGGAGCAGGCGCGCGCCGAGGGCTACGACGTCAAGGTCGCGACGTTCCCGTTCACCGCCAACGGCAAGGCCAAGGGGCTCGGCGAGACGGCCGGTTTCGCCAAGCTCATCTCCGACGGCACGCACGGCGAGCTGCTCGGCGGCCACCTGGTCGGCGACAACGTCTCGGAGATGCTGCCGGAGCTGACGCTCGCGCAGAAGTGGGATCTCACCACCAAGGAGCTCGCGCGTAACGTGCACACCCATCCGACGATGTCGGAAGCGCTGCAGGAGGCGATCCACGGCCTCGAAGGGCACATGATCAACCTCTGACGACCCGCTTGCTCGTCGCCGCCGGAAGGGCGGCCACCCGAACGCCGCAGTCCCCGGGCCCTAGCGGGCCCTCCCGCCAGGCCCGATGCCGGCGGCGTTCGGGTGGCCGCCCTTCCGACGGCGGCCCGGCGACGTCAACCCGCTGGTCGGCCGCCGCGACTGGTCGTCCGGTGGCCGAGTGGCAGGCTGTCAGCCGAGGGTGGTCTGCCAGACGTAGGCCGCCGCCAGCGCGCCGCAGCCGTTGAACGCCCAGTGCAGGGCGATGGGGGCGAGCAACGAGCCGCTGCGGGCGCGCAGCCAGGTGAAGACGCCGCCGGCCGCGGCCGTCAGCAGCACGGCACCGACGACGCCGGCGATCTGACCGAACACGCCCGTCCCGAAGATCGCGGCGAGTCCGCGGTTTCCGCTGGTCAGGCCGATCGATGTGGCGATGTGCCAGAAGCCGAACAGCAGTGAGCCGGCGGCGATCGCGACCCGGAATCCGGCGGCCCGGTGCAGTGCGCCGTGGAGGATGCCGCGGAAGGCGAGCTCTTCGGGGATGACGGTCTGCAGGGGGATGAGCACCATCGACGCGAGCAGCGCGCCGGAGACGGTGGCGTAGCGGTTGTTGAGGAACAGGTCGCGGGTGAACGGCAGCGCGACGCCGATGCCGACGACCAGTGCCACGAATCCGACACAGCCCGCCGCGTACTTCGCTCCCGGACGCCATGACGCGCGTGACAGACCGAGGTCCGCCCAGGCCAGTCCGCGGTGTCGCATGACCGCCAGCAGCGCGAACGCCGCGATGGGCACGGCGGCGATGCTCGCCCACGGCGTGGTGAAGTGGGCCACGATGTTCGTCGTCACGAGGACGGCGACGACGACGGCCACGTCCACGTATCGACGTGCGGCACCGAGGAGGCGGGTGGCGAGCGAGGGGATCCGAACGGCGGGGGCGGCGACAGTCATCGTCCTCAACGCTACCGGCCGGGTGTCGCGCCGCGGCGTCGTCCGCCGTATATCACACGCTGGACCTGCGCTTGCGCCGGGTTCTCGCGCCGAAGCTCACCGGTACGCCGGATGCCCTTCCCGGATGTCCGGCTGAGCGGGCCGCCGAGGAGAATATCGTCACGGCGCCTCGCTCAGCCGGACATCTAGGAAGGTGTCCGCGTCTACCCGCGTCGCGGCTCGTCTCGGGCGATGCCGAGGGTCGAGATCGTCGTCGCCAGGCTGTCGTATTGTCCGACGAGCAGCACGAAGGTGACGAGCCGGCGCTCGTCGAGGTGCGCCGCGAGGTCCGCCCAGGTCGCATCGGAGATCTGCCGGTCGGCGACGAGCTCGTCGACGGCCGTCAGCAGCGCACGATCGCGCGCCGACCAGGCCGGATCCGACGGGCCTGTGACCAGCCGGGTGTAGACGCCGTCGTCGATCCCGGCGCGACGTCCGATGGCCCGATGATGGTCGAGTTCGTAGTCGCAGCCGCGGACCAGGGCGACTCGGATGATGACGAGTTCGGTGTCGCGCCGGGAGAGGCCGCTGAGCGCCAGGAGTCGTCCGGAGAAATGCAGCCAGCCGCGGAAGAGGCCCCTGGTGCGGCCGAGCGTCGAGAAGATGTGTGCGTCCCGGACGCCGATCACCCGGGCGGCGCCGCGGGCGAACACCCAGTTGACGAGGCCGAGTCGGCGAAGACCTCCGGGAGTGACGCGGGGCTGGCTCACCCCGGCGACGTTACCGCGCGGATCGGAACCGGGACACCGCGTGTCGGGTCTTCGTCTGACGTTTCGCCGGATGACACCAGACTCTCGCCTGCTAATGATCGCTACGTTATGGTTAGCTCATGAAAATTTCTCGTGCCTGTGTCGTCTTCGCAGTCGCCGGTTCGATGTTCCTCACCGCGACCGCCTGTTCCAAGGATGAGAAGAAGGACGCCGCGCCGGCGAGTTCGGCGACCACGTCCTCCTCAGCCGCGCCGTCCAGCCCCACCACCGGCACGGCGACGAAGTCGTCGGCGCCCACGAGTCCGTGCGCGACGACGTCGGAAGCGCTCGTCACCATCGAATCCCGGGGCGGCGAGCCCGAGGTCAAGGTGCCGCTGCCCACCGGTTGGCAGAAGGTCGACGTCGACAGCAGCGGCGACGTCCGTGCCCGCTTCGCCAACACCGCCTATGCCACCCAGAACTACCAGCCGGACATGCTCATCCTCTTCAACGACTTCGGCGGCCAGAAGGTCACCGCGCAGCAGGCGTTCGAGGCGGAGGAGCGGTCGGTCACCGAATCCGGCGGCACGATCGTCAAGAACGAGGATCACACCGTCTGCGGGCTGCCGGCCAAGCTGTTCGCCTTCCAGTACCCGGCCGACGGCGACAAGCCCGCGCGCCGGATCGCCGCCATCGTCGTCGCGGCCCCGGCCGGCGACAAGATCATCGGCGTCGACCTCATCATCACGAGCGTCGATCAGGACAACAAGGCGTTCGGTGACGACGCCGAGAAGATCGTCGAAGGCTTCCAGGTGACGCCGCGCGCGTGAGCGGGTCCGCCGTGCCGCCGGGAGTCCGCTCCCCCCCCACGGCGGTGTCGGACCTCGGCCGGCGTCATCGCACCAGGTAGGGCGAGATCGTGCTCCGGTGCATCTCGATGTCGAGCCGGGCGCCGACGGCGGGGAAGGCGCGTTGCGCGCAGTTCTCGCGCTCGCAGACGCGGCAGCCGATGCCGATGGGGGTGATGCGGGAGTTGGGGCCCAGCTCGAGGCCGTCGGAGTAGACGAGTCGGGCGGCGTGCCGCAGTTCGCAGCCGAGGCCGATCGCGAAGGTCTTGCCCGCCTGGCCGTAGCGCGCGGCGCGGCGTTCGACGGTCCGCGCCACCCACAGGTATTCGCGGCCGTCGGGCATCCGCGCGATCTGGACGAGGATCTTGCCGGGGGAGCCGAACGTCTCGTAGACGTTCCACAGCGGGCAGGTGCCGCCGGACGACGAGAAGTGGAAGCCGGTCGCCGACTGGCGTTTGGACATGTTGCCGGCGCGGTCGACCCGGACGAACGAGAACGGCACGCCGCGCAGGTTGGGACGCTGCAGCGTCGAGAGCCGGTGGCAGATCGTCTCGTAGGACACGGCGTAGAACGCCGACAGCCGCTCGATGTCGTAGCGGAAATCCTCCGCGGCGCCGTGGAAATGCTCGTAGGGGAGCACGGCCGCCGCGGCGTAGTAGTTCGCCAGGCCCTGGTAGGCGAGGATCCGCGCCTCCTCGCTCGTGAACCCGCCCTCGGCGACGAGCTCGTCGAGCACCGGCCCGCATTCGAGGTAGGCGAGTTCGGACGCCAGCCGGAACACGCGCTGCCCGCGCGAGAGGTGCGCGGCGATCTCCAGCACCCGCGTCGACGGGTCGTAGCGATGCAGCGTCTGCTCGCCCAGGTCGACGCGGGAGACGATCGACACGCCGTGCGCCGTCTCCAGCGCGTCGGCGATGGCGCCGGGGATGTCACGGGAGTGCATGCGGCTGCGCGCCGTGAGGTTCTCGGCGGCCCTGTCGAGCGGGTGCAGGTAGTTCTGCCGCTGATAGAAGAAGTCCCGCACCTCCTCGTGCGGCACCGAGATCGAGCCTCGCATGCTGCGGTCGTTCCGGTCGTCGGTCGCCGCCGCGAGCTGGTCGGTCGCCAGCCGATAGCGCCGGTGCAGATGCACCATGGCCTGCGCGACGGCGGGGTGATCGGCGACGACCGCCGAGAGCTCGGCCGGGTCGGCGCTCGCCCCGACATCGGCGTCGAGGAAGACCTCGCGCAGCTCGGCGACGAGCCGGGTGTCGTCGGCGGTGTCGAAGAACGCGGCATCGATGCCGAACGCCGCCGTGATCTTCGCGAGGACGCGCGGCGTCAGCGGCCGGGTGTCGTGCTCGATCTGGTTGAGATAGGACGGCGAGATCGCGAGTGCCTCGGCCAGGGCGACCTGCGAGAGCCCGCGCTCGGATCGCAGCACCCGCAGCCGCGATCCGACGTACGCCTTGCCCACGCGGCCCACGGTAGCGTCGTCCGCGTGACGGCGATGCGACGGACGGCTCGAGGCGCGGCGGCGGTGGCGCTGGCGACGGGCCTGGCGCTCGGAGGCGTCGCGTGCGGCGCCGGCGAAACCGGCGCACCCGAGTTCGTTCCGCAGCGACATCTGTTGTCTCCCGATGACTTTCCCGACGGCTATCGCCCCGTCGCCGTGACGGTGCAGCAGCTGCGCGACAACAACGCCGACGCCGTCGCGGCGCTTGCCCAGTCGACGGTCGAGCCGAAGGACTGCGTCTCGACGGCGACGTCGCTGCTGCAGCCGCACCTCACCGAGGAGAAGGCCGCGCTCGTCTACTACGAGTTCGGCAGCGGCGACGGCGTCACCGGCTCGATCACGCAGCTCGCCGTGAACGCGAAGCGTGTCATCGCCGCGGACCGTTCCGCTGCCACCGGCGCATGCGCGAGGGTGACGTTCACCGCGCGCCAGGGCAGCACGATCGAGGGGACGTCGGTGGTCGTCGACAGCCAGGAGCTGACGCCCATCGATTCGCGAGCCGACGAGCAGTTCGCCGTCCGCCAGGTCTCCACCGTCAAGGTCCCCGGCAAGCCCGACGCCCGCCGCGTCGACCTGCACGCCTACGCGATCGTCGACGGCGGCACGGTGCAGTTGGACGCCTCCGGTGAGGACGGCCCGGCGAGCGTCGACCAGGTGGCGTTCCTGCACATGTTCGCCCGGGCGATCGAGCTCGGGAAGCCGAAGTAGCCGACCATAGCCGTGGAGCACTGCCATGTCTGTGGACAAGCGCCATAGCCATGGCTATGGCAACTATCCACGGCTATGGCAGTCGGTGGGGTGTGGAACCGACCGGGCCCCGGATGCGTCCAAGCCGCTATGGGGATCGAACGACTCGTCAGTTGGGCGGAACTCGTCGGGAGCGGCCATCGGCAGCATGAGGTGCGACGGATGCTCGCCGCGGGAACGCTGGTGCGGGTGACGCCGGGCTGGTATTGGACGGGGCCGGCGTCGAGATTGGGGCCTGAGGAGCGCTATCGGCTCCGAGTCGTGGCGACCGCACGTCACCCGGCGTTCGGTGGGGTGATCAGCCACGACTCGGCTGCGGCCGTTCACGGCCTCGGCCTGCTGAACCCGGACCGACGTCGTGTTCACAGCACGGCGCCGCACCGAGGTACCCGTGGAGCGGGGCGGATCGTGCATCCGGGAAGTGCTGAGCCCGTCATCGTCGACGGGGTTCCGGTGACGACGATGGCACGCACCGCGGTCGACGTGGCCCGACGCGGATCGGCCGTCGAGGCGTTCGTCGCCGTCGATTCGGCATTGCGGGCGAGAACGCGGCGGGCGGAGATGGCGGGAGCCGTCGACGCACTCGGACGTGCGCGGGGTGTGCCCCGCGCACGCTGGGCGGTGGGCGTCGCCACCGGACTCGCCGAGAGCGTCGGCGAATCCTTCAGTCTTGCCCGAATGGTGCTGCGGCCCGGATTCCCGCTGCCTCGTCAACAGCACGAACTGCTCGACGACGCCGGACGGTTCGTGGCTCGCACCGACTTCGACTGGTTGGGCGGCCGCATCGTCGGCGAGTTCGACGGACGAGTGAAGTTCGGTGCCGATATCGACCCTGCCGGACGAGCGCTCTGGAAAGAGAAGCTGCGTGAGGATCGGATCCGTGCGACCGGCGCCGTCGTGGCCCGCTGGACGTGGCCGGACCTCGAGCATCCGGAGCGTCTGTGGGCCGTCCTGCACCGAGCTTTCGACGCCGCGGGGGCGCGAACGCCATGGCTGTAGGTGAACGCCATGGATGTGGACACCTGTCATGGCCATGACCATGGCAACCATCCACAGCCATGGCGGTTCCCGGCCGGACGCGTATGTGGCGCTGGTCACGTTCGCGATCGCCGACGCCTGCGGGGTCTCGAAGCGGGTGCTCGGCAAAGTCCCAGTACAAGCGTACTTTTTGAACCCGCCGGTAGCTTCTTTCGCACCAGCAACTTCGCAAACTTTGCAAACGCGCGTTGTTTAGTGGCGTCATTTGCAGTCGGTAAGGCCTGGACCTGCATGTTTCTCTGTGGCACGCTCGGTGACGAGCACGTCAACCGGGCCGGTTCGATTGCGAACCAGACGCCGCGAGCATGATCGCTGCGCCCCGGAGGATCTGCACACCGAGATCACAACGAAGTGGAGTCAGGCATGAGCAACACCGGCAAGCCGCGTACCGCAGCGGAGATCCAGCAGGACTGGGACACGAACCCGCGCTGGAAGGGCGTCGTCCGGGACTTCTCGGCCGACCAGGTCGTCCAGCTCCAGGGCAACGTCGTCGAGGAGCACACGCTCGCCCGCCGCGGCGCCGAGATCCTGTGGGAGGGCGTGAACGGCGACGGCTACATCAACGCGCTCGGCGCGCTCACCGGCAACCAGGCCGTGCAGCAGGTGCGCGCGGGCCTCAAGGCCGTGTACCTGTCGGGCTGGCAGGTCGCGGGCGATGCGAACCTCTCGGGCCACACCTACCCGGACCAGTCGCTGTACCCGGCCAACTCGGTGCCGTCGGTCGTGCGCCGCATCAACAACGCGCTGCTGCGCGCCGACGAGATCGCCCGGGTCGAGGGTGACGACTCCATCGACAACTGGCTCGTCCCGATCGTCGCGGACGGCGAGGCCGGCTTCGGCGGCGCGCTCAACGTCTACGAGCTGCAGAAGGCGATGATCGCCGCGGGCGCCGCCGGCACCCACTGGGAGGATCAGCTCGCGTCGGAGAAGAAGTGCGGCCATCTCGGCGGCAAGGTCCTCATCCCGACCCAGCAGCACGTCCGCACCCTGACCGCGGCAAGGCTCGCGGCGGACGTCGCGAACGTCCCGACGGTCGTCGTGGCCCGCACCGACGCCGAGGCCGCGACGCTCATCACCTCCGACGTCGACGAGCGTGACAAGCCGTTCGTCACCGGTGAGCGCACCACCGAGGGCTTCTACAACATCCGCAACGGCATCGAGCCCTGCATCGCCCGCGCCAAGGCCTACGCCCCGTACGCCGACCTCATCTGGATGGAGACCGGCACCCCCGATCTCGAGGTCGCGAAGAAGTTCGCCGAGGCCGTCAAGAGCGAGTTCCCGGACCAGCTGCTCGCCTACAACTGCAGCCCGTCCTTCAACTGGCGTCAGCACCTGGACGACGCGACCATCGCGAAGTTCCAGAACGAGCTCGGTGCGATGGGCTTCAAGTTCCAGTTCATCACCCTGGCCGGCTTCCACGCCCTCAACTACTCGATGTTCGATCTGGCGTACGGCTACGCCCGCGAGCAGATGAAGGCGTACGTCCACCTGCAGGAGGCGGAGTTCGCCTCCGAGTCCCGCGGCTACACGGCCACCAAGCACCAGCGTGAGGTCGGTGCGGGATACTTCGACCGGATCGCCACGACGGTCGACCCGAACAGCTCCACGACGGCGCTCAAGGGTTCCACCGAAGAGGGTCAGTTCCACTGATCGAGGCGGAGACGGCAGGGAAGTGGTGAACATGGCAAGCGAGGTGATCACGCGCGTCGGCGTCGTCGGTGCAGGCCAGATGGGGGCCGGCATCGTCGAGGTGTGCGCACGTGCCGGGGCGGACGTACTCGTCTTCGAATCGACCCGGGAGCTGGCCGCCGCCGGGCGCACCCGGGTGCTGCGGTCCCTCGACCGCGGCGTGTCCAGCGGAAAGCTCACCGAGCGTGAGCGCGAGCAGGCGGCGGGGCGGCTGCGGTTCACCTCCGACCTGGGTGATTTCGCCGACCGGCAGCTCGTCGTCGAGGCGGTTCTCGAGGACGAGGCCGTGAAGACGGCGATCTTCGCCGAGCTCGACAAGGTGATCACCGATCCGAACGCGGTGCTCGCGTCCAACACGAGCTCGATCCCGATCATGAAGCTCGGGATGGCGACCGGGAACCCGGCCCGGGTCGTCGGCATGCACTTCTTCAACCCGGTGCCGGTGCTGCCGCTCGTCGAGCTCGTCCCGACGCTCCTGACCTCGCCGGAGGTCGCCGCGCGTGCCGAGGCGTTCGCCGGCGAGGTCCTCGGCAAGCAGGTGGTGCGGTCGGCCGACCGCTCGGGCTTCGTCGTCAACGCGTTGCTCGTGCCGTACCTGCTCTCGGCGATCCGCATGGTGGAGTCCGGTTTCGCGACGGCCGAGGACGCCGACAAGGCGATGGTGCTCGGCTGCGCCCACCCGATGGGCCCGCTGCGGCTGTCGGACCTCATCGGTCTCGACACCGTCAAGGCCATCGCGGACAAGCTGTACGAGGAGTACAAGGAGCCGCTCTACTCGCCGCCGCCGCTGCTGCTGCGGATGGTCGAGGCGGGACGCGTCGGCAAGAAGGCCGGCCACGGCTTCTACCGGTACGACGACGCCAAGCGCTGACCTCGGGTGTCGCGGCCGGCTCGGTGGGAGACCACCGGGCCGGCCGCGCCGCTTCGGCGAGGCGCCGGGTCAGTCGTGACGCGTGCGGTCGGCCGGCGGGAAGGGGTGGTCGGCGGCGCGGAAGGCGTCCGCCGAGCCTTCGTAGCGGAAGATGCCGACGATCGAGCTCCACACCATCATCGTCAGGTAGTCGATGACGCGGTCGGCCGGCAGCTCGCCTCCGGACACCCAGGAGTGCGTGGCGAGCTGGATGCCGCCGACGATGCCGTGTGCCCACACGGTCGCGCCTTCGCTGTCGATGCCGTACTCGTCCATCCGCAGCCGCATCGCGAACTCGACGATCTGCGCGATGAGCGTCTCGGAGTTCGTCGTCCCCTCGGTGGAACCGCCGGTGGTGATGAAGGCGTAGATCGCCGGTTCCTCGGCGACCGTCTGGACGTAGACGGTGATCGCGGTGCGCACCATGTCGTACTCGACGACGTCGTCGCCCTTGTCCTCCAGCGCATCGGCGAGCCGCGGCAGCAGCGAGACCTGCACGAAGCGCAGCATCGCCGACGTCGTCAGGTCGCTCTTGTCGGCGAAGTAGCGGTAGAGGACGGTCTTCGAGACGCCGATCTGCGCGGCGATCTCGTCCATCCCGGCGTCGGCGCCGAGCTCGCGGATGGCCGCGAGGGTGCCGTCGACGAGCTCGGCGCGGCGCTGCTGCTTGTGCTGCTGCCAACGCTGCTTGCGCCCGTCCTGCTTCCCTGTCGCCGCCTCGGTGGCCTCCTCGACGATGCCGACGCCGGTGGCGGCGGCATGACGAATGGCCTTCAACGCACGGTTGGCACGCGTGGCCGGATTGAGGCCGGAGAGGGGGGTCACCACCCCATGGTAGGTGGCACCGCGAGTCACGGTGTTCTCGCTCGGCGCGGGTCGGACGTGAGGAGGGTCACGGGTCTGTCGTCGGGTTAACTGGACGGGGTGAGCATCGACGAGCAGGCTGTTTCGTCCGGGCGCCATCGGGTGTCGCCGCAGGGGGCCGGCGGGTTCGCGCTCGGCGGGGAGGACGACGCCGAGAAGGCCGCGGGTCTGCGGCGGATGAAGATCGTCGCCACGGGCTTCCTCGTCGCGGCGGCCGCCGTCTACCTGCTGTGCCGCTTCCTCGAACACCGCGGCGGCGGAGCCGGGGCCTGGGTCGGTTACGTACGCGCGGCGTCGGAGGCGGGGATGGTCGGCGCACTGGCCGACTGGTTCGCCGTCACGGCCCTGTTCCGGCACCCGCTCGGCATCCCGATCCCGCACACCGCGCTGATCCGCAAGAAGAAGGACCAGATCGGGGATTCGCTCGCCGACTTCGTCAAGGGCAACTTCCTCACCGCGGACGTCGTCGCCGCCAAGGCGGCCGAGCTCGACCTGCCCCGACGCGTCTCGGCGTGGGTCGCCGATCCCGCCCACCGGGACCGCGTCGACGACGAGGCCGCGCGCGTCGTGCGGCTGGCGTCGGAGATGGTGCGGGACGAGGACATCGAGCGGCTCGTGCAGTCCGGCCTGCGCTGGCTCGGCGAACCGCAGTGGGCGCCGCCGATCGGGCGGGTGCTGGAGTCGGTACAGCGCGACGGCCGGCTGCTGCCGCTCGTCGACGTCTTCTGCGAGCGGGCCTATCGCTGGGCCGTCGACGCGGGCCCGCTGATCGACCGGCTGATCGAGAAGGACGCGCCGAACTGGGCGCCGCGGTTCGTCAACGTGCTGGTGGGGGACAAGATCCACCGGGAGCTCGTCGAGTTCACCTGGCGCGTGCACAGCGATCCGCAGCACGAGGTGCGACGCGCCATCGACGAGCTGATCGCGACGTTCGCTGCCGACCTGCAGCGCGACCCCGAGACCATCGCCAGCTTCGAGGAGGTCAAGACCGAGCTGCTGGCCCGTGACGAGGTCACGGACGCGACGTCGACCGCCTGGCGCTCGGCGCGGGACATCCTCGTGGAGGCACTCGAGGACCGCAACAGCACGCTGCGGGTGACGATCGCCGAGTCGGTGGTCAACGTCGCGGCCCGGGTGCAGGCCGAGCCGGCTCTGCTGACCAAGCTCAACGCCTGGACGGTGCGGATGGCGCGGCACGTCGCGGAGAACTACTCGGACGAGATCATCTCGATCATCACCGAGACGGTGCAGGGCTGGGACGCCGACGAGGCCGGCCGCAAGATCGAGCTGCAGGTGGGCCGCGACCTGCAGTTCATCCGCATCAACGGCACGGTCGTCGGTGCGCTGGCCGGGCTGACGATCTATACGGCCTCGGAGTTGTTGTTCGGCTGACGCGGGAGCGGTTCTGTGGGTCCGGCCACATTTGCTAGCAGGATGCTTGCAACTGCTAGCACCCCGGCATAAGCTGATCTCATCGCTCGAAGGAGGAACCGATGACACCGACGTCAGACCGAGATGCCGATGAAGGCAAGCGGGAGGACGTCACAGCGATCGCCGCGCAGGCGGCCCTGGACATCGGTGGTTTCATTCGGGCGCAGCGGCTCGCGACCGAGGTGTCTCTGCGACAGCTCGCGGAGCGGGCGGGGGTCAGCAACCCCTATCTGAGTCAGATCGAACGCGGACTGCGCAAGCCGTCCGCCGAGGTGCTGGCCCAGATCGCGAAGGGTCTTCGGGTTTCGGCCGAGGCGCTCTACGTGCGGGCGGGCATTCTCGAAGCCCGCGCGGCCAGTGCGGTGAGGGATTCGATCCACGCCGACACCTCGATCAACGAGCGTCAGAAGCAGGTCATGCTCGAGATCTACGACAGCTTCTGTCGAGAGAACGCGCAGGAGAACGGCGCGTCGCCGGACGGCGGCGCGGAACGGGCCGGGAGCGTCGCGGTGGCATCGCCGACGGACGTCTCGCCGGCCGACGCCGAGAACTAGGCCCTGTCGGGCAGGCCCCGCCGAGGGGCGCCCGGTGACATTCGAAATCCACTGATCGCTGCCGTCGCAGCGGGGTGAGCGTCGACGCCCGAGTCATCGACGTTGATCAAGCATGTCTGACATGCGAATAAAAGACTGATCGTGTGCACGTCTGCAGACGAGGAATGGAGAACATCATGACCACCGAGAACCTCTACGACGTCAAGACGCCGTTCTACGCCGCCGTCGGCGCGGGCGATCTCGCGATCGCCGGAGTCAACGACATCCTCACCAAGCTGCGCGCCGCCGCCGACGAGGCCGCCGAGAACGCCCAGCAGAACTTCGACGACGCTCGTGAGCGTCTGGTCAAGCGGCAGGCCGAGGCCCCCGCGGCGATCGAGGAGCTGCGCGGCAAGTTCACGCCGGAGGAGCTCCGCAAGGTCGCCGAGGCGTACATCACCGCCGCGACCAGCATCTACAACGCGCTCGCCGAGCGCGGCGAGGACGCCCTCGGTCGGCTGCACGCCCAGGACCTCGTCGAGGGCAACGTCGAGCGCGCCGAGAAGGCGTACACCGACGCCGTCGAGCTGACCGAGGACGCGCTGGGCACCGTCACCGCCCAGACCCGCGCCGCCGGTGAGCGCGCCGCCAAGCTCGCGGCCAAGGCCACGGGCCGCGAGGAGGTCGGCAAGGCCGTCGCCGACGCCGCCGAGAAGGCCGTGGACGCGGTCGAGAAGGCCACCGCCGTGGCCGTCGAAAGCGCCAAGAAGGTCGCGCCGGCCGCGAAGCCCGCCGCCGAGACCCCGGCCCCGGCCGAGGAGAAGGCTCCGGCCGCGCCCGCCGCCAAGAAGGCCGCTCCGGCCAAGAAGGCGCCCGCGAAGAAGGCCGCCGCTCCGGTCAAGAAGGTCACCCCGGAGGCCTGATCCGCACACCGCCCGGTACGGGCGGACGCATCACGGGCGAATGCCCCGCGCAGACCGCGCGGGGCATTCGTCGTGTCCGGGGTGTCCGTGCGGCGGGCGTCGCCGGCCCGGCGAACAGGCGGCGATCGGGCCGCGGCGCAGTAGAGTCGATAGGGTGAATTCGCTCATGTCCGGTCTCGGCAGCACCATTTCGTATGTTCTGTTCGCCATCTGGGTCGTCAGCGTCGTCGTCGGGCTCTACGCGGTGGTGCACGCCGCGCGGATGCGCAAGGACGCCTTTCCGGCCGTCGACCGGCTGACCAAGCCCGCCTGGCTCGGCATCCTCCTCGCGGGGACGGTCGCGATGTTCGCGTTCAGCGCGGGGTCCATCCTGTGGATCGTCGGCCTGGTCGCCGCACTCGTCTACATCGTCGACGTGCGGCCGCGGCTCGACTCCGTCACCGGTCGTCGCTGAGCGCATGGCCGACTACCGGATCGCCGAACTTGCGGAGGCGGCGGGCGTGAGCGTCCGCAACATCCGGGTCTATCAGGACCGTGGGCTGCTGCCGCCGCCCCGGCTCAAGGGGCGCGTCGGGCTGTACGACGACGACCATCTCACCCGGCTCGTCGTCATCTCGCGGATGCTGGAGCGGGGATACACCTTCGCGACGATCAGCGAGCTGTTGCTCGCCGCGAAGCACGACATGACCGTGACGGCCGTGCTCGGTGCGCCGGCGCCGCAGCGTCGTGGCCTGGCGATCCGGTCCCGGCTGCGCGGGCTCAAGAACCTGACGAAGGTGACCCGCGCCGAGCTCAAGACGATCTTCGGGGACGAGTCCACGGACGTCACGATCGCGTTGAGCGAGCGGCTCGGTCTGCTCGTCGGCGAGGGCGCCCACTACGTCGTCCGGGAGCCCGACCTGCTCGAAGTCGCCGAGCTGCTCGTCTCGGCCGGCGTGCCGCTCGTGCAGGTGCTGACGGCCTGGGAGCAGGTGCAGAACGACGTCCACGACATCGCGGAGCGGTTCGTGACGATCGTCACCGACCGCTACATGTCGCCGGAGGGCGAGTTCCATCCCAGCGCGGAGGAGGTCTCGCAGGCCGCCGAGCTCATCACGCAGCTGCGTCCGCTCGCCCCGACGCTCGTCGCCAATATACTGGCCCGCGAACTCGACGCCGAGATCTCCCGCGCGCTCGGTCGTGCGGCCGAGCGGCTCGGCCTCGGCGACGAGCCCGAAGCGGAAGCCTGAGTCAGGGGAGGGCACATGTCGGCACGGGGACTCAGACTCGCGGGACTCGCCGCCGCCGCGGCGGTGACGACGGCCGGCGCGGCGACCGTCGGCGGTGCGTTCGCGGCGATCGGTGTCGCGGCGCTGCGCTCGCCGAAACCGCGCGAGGCGCCGCCGGATCCGCTGCTCGCCACGCGCGTCGAGCCGCGGCAGACACGCTCGGTGCTCGCCGCTGACGGCGCGGCGCTGCACGTGGAGATCTTCGGCCCGGACGATCCGGTGGGCACCATCGTGCTCGTCCACGGCTGGACGTGTCAGATCGACTTCTGGCGCGCGCAGCTGACGGAGTTCGTGCGCGATCACCGCGTCATCGCCTTCGACCTGCGCGGACACGGCCGCAGTGAACTCGGTACGGCGAAGCCGACGAGCGGTGTGCTCGGCGCCGACCTGGCCGCGGTCCTGGAGGCGACGTTGCTGAACGGTGAGCGGGCCGTGCTCGTCGGGCACAGCCTCGGCGGCATGGCGCTGCTGGGGTGGGCGCGCGATCACGGCGCGGACGTCGCGAAGTACGCCTCGGGCGTGCTGCTGGCGTCGACGGCGGCGAGTGACGTCATCGAGGAGTCGACGGTTCTGCCGATGCCCGATGCGCAGCCGTTCAACGCCGTCCGGGACGTCGTGGGCCGGCTCATCCTCGGCGTGCCGGCGCCGACGCACGAGGGCGCCGTCGCCGATCGGTTCGTGCAGTACGGCGCGCTCGCCCCGCAGTCGACGGCCGAGCACGTGCGCTTCTCGGCCGACATCATCGCGGCCTGCCCGGCGGTGACGCGCGCCCGCGTCGGCTCCGCGATGATCGGCGTCAACGTATGGGGCGGCGTCCGCAATCTCACGGTGCCGACGACTGTGCTGGCCGGCGTCGAGGATCGGCTGACGCCGCCGGTGCACGCCGTGCGGATCGCGGGCGTCCTGCGCGACGCCGGGGTGCTGCGCGAGACGATCATCCTGCCCGGCGTCGGCCACATGAGCCCGATCGAGGCGGGCCGCGAGGTCAACGAGGCGATCGCGGGGCTGCTGGGCTGAGCCGGGTCAGATCGTGGGCTGCCGGACCGAGTCGGGTCAGTTGAAGACGACCGTCTTGTTGCCGTGCCGGACGACCCGGCCCTCGAGGTGCCAGCGCAGGCCACGGGCGAGTACCTGGGTCTCGACGTCCCGGCCGCGGCGCACCATCTCCGTGACGCCGTCCGAATGATCGACGCGGGCGACGTCCTGCTCGATGATCGGGCCGGCGTCGAGCTCGCCCGTCACGTAGTGGCAGGTGGCGCCGATGAGCTTGACGCCGCGCGCGAACGCCTGGTGGTACGGCCGGGCGCCGACGAACGACGGCAGGAAGCTGTGGTGGATGTTGATCGCCCGGCCCTCCCACTCGGCGCACAACTCGGCGGGCAGCACCTGCATGAACCGGGCGAGGACGATCGCATCGGGATCGTGGCCGTCGACGATCTCTTTGACACGCGCGAAGGCGGCCGGCTTATCGGCGAAGGGGACGTGGTGGAACGGCACGCCGAGCCGCTCGGTGTACTCCTGCAGGTCGGCGTGATTGGCGACGACGGCGGCGATCTCCGCCGGCAGCTCGCCCCGCAGCGACCGGGCGAGCAGATCGTGCAGGCAGTGTCCCTCGCGGCTGGCGAGGACGACGATCTTCTTGCGCTCGGCGCTCGCCACGATGCTCCATCGCGTCTCGGCGCCCAGCGGGGCCGCGACCTCGGCGGTGAAGCGCTCACGCAGTTCGTCGACGGACAGCGGCACCGAGCCGGCGCGCACGGCCTGGCGGGTGAAGAACCATCCCGTATCGGGATCGGAGTGATAGCCGGCCTCGACGATCCACGCTCCGACGTCGGCGAGGAAGGTGCTGATCCGGGCGACGATGCCGACGGTGTCGGGACAACCGAGAGTGAGGACGATCCTGTCGTCGGACGGGGCCTGCATGCCGATCAGCTTTGCATAGGCTCATCGCATGACTTCATACACCCGTGATCAGGTGGCGGCGCTCGTCGACCACACGTTGCTCAAGCCGGAGGCCACCCGCGCCGACGCGGAGGCGGCGATCGCCGAGGCCGCCGACCTCGGCGTGCTGGCGGTGTGCCTGTCACCGTCGATGTTCCCCATCGACACGCGCGGCCGGGTCGCCTGCGCGGTGTCCGGCTTCCCGTCGGGCAAGCACCACTCGCTCATCAAGGCGTCCGAATCGAAGCTGGCCGTCGACAACGGGGTGACGGAGATCGACATGGTCATCGACGTCGGGGCGGCCGTCGACGGCAGGTTCGACGAGGTGTTCGCCGACGTCCTCACCGTGCGGCAGGCGATCGGTGAGGACGTCGGCCTCAAGGTGATCCTCGAGTCCGCGGCGCTGCTCGAGCTCGGCGGTGAGGACGTCCTCGTCGGCGCCTGCCTGGCGTCCGTGCGGGCCGGCGCGTCGATGGTCAAGACGTCCACGGGCTTTCACCCCGCGGGCGGCGCGAGCGTGCGCGCGGTGGAGATCATGCGGGGCGCGGTGCCGGATCGGGTCGGCGTCAAGGCGTCCGGGGGCATCCGGACCGCCGAATTCGCGGCGCAACTCCTGGACGCGGGCGCCACGCGGCTCGGTTTGTCCGGTTCGCGCTCGGTGCTCGACGGCTTCTCCGACTGATGTGTCCGGAGCCTGTCTCTGAGCGGGCCGACGCGGTCTATACGTCCACGTCCGGTCTGACAGAGACAGGTTCCGTCAGATGATCGAGCAGGACGGCCCGTTCTGGTTCTGAGTCTGGGCCTGCTGCTGGTCGCCGCTCTGGCCGCCGGTGGGCAGCGTCGTGTCGCGGGCCGTCACGGTCGCCGTGATATCCGACATGCCCCACTTCAGCGAGCTGATCGTCAGGGCGTCGAGTGCCGGCGGGATGATCTTCGGCCGCAGCTGCTGCACGGCGTCGTCGGCCCAGGACGCGGGGATCGGGAACGGGCTGAGCGGTGTCGACACGTCCGTGACGCGGAACGCGAGCTTGCCGTCTGCGACCGTCAGCTTGATGGTGGCCTCGACGTCGATGGCGATGCCGAAGATGATCGGGTACTTCGCCTTGATGACCAGCGATTCCTTGTCCGGCAGCGTCGAGATGTCGTCGATGGTGAACGCCCCGGCCTGCTGTTGCTGAGTGCCCGGCGAGCCGGTCTGCGGCTGCTTGGTCAGCTGCTGGAGCCAGGCCGTCGGGATGGTGATGACGGCGTCGAGCGCGCCGAGCGTCATGCCGTCCGCGGACTGCCCGACACGGTCGGCCCGGCCGTGCAGCCGGATGCCGTCGCGTCCGGCCTGCGAGTCGTCGGTGTCGATGCTCACCCACTGGACCTCGTTGTCGAGGTACTGCAGCAGAACGGGGCGCCCGCTGATGTCGACGGTCGTCGGGGTGCCGAGAGCCGTCGTGAACTGCTCGGAGAGGCAGTCGACGGTCTTGTTACGCAGGTACAGCTCGGTGCCGCCGAGGCCGACGACGGCGAGCAGCAGGACGACGGCGGCGACGATGCCCGCTGTCATCAGCGGTCTCCGGCGCTTCTTCTTCGGCTTCTCGCCGATCTGCTGGTCGTCACCGACGTCAGAGTAGTTCGCCAGATCGGCGTCCGACATCTGCGCGGCGGGCGTCTGTCCGCTTTGGCTCCACGCCGCGGCAGCCGGGAACTGGGAGGTTCCCGGCGAGAAGGCCGCGGTGTCACGGAAGTCACGTCCGGACGCGACGACGGGGATCTCACCGGTAGGCGACTCGTCGGCCGGAACCGACATGGTCTCCGTCGGTCCGGTGGCCTCGGTCGGCGCAACGGGCTCGGTGGGCGCCGCTGTCACGGCCTCGGTCGGTGCCTCGGGTTCTGTCGACGCCACCGGCTCCGTCGGCGCGGCGGCCTCGGCCGGCACGGTGGGCTCGGCCGGCGCAGTGGGCTCAGCCGGCACGGTGGGCTCGGGGGAGTCGTCGCGGGGGTCGGTGTCGCTCATCGTCTCGATTGTGCCCGGTGACTTTAAGGGCTTGGTGAGATGACCTGCCCGCGCGTCGTCAGATCCGACGGTTGGCGATGACGCCCGTGGCGGCGCGGGCCTTGCCGGCGAGGGCCGGGTCGACGTCGGTGACGAACAGGTCCGGACCGGACGGCGCCTCGTAGACGACGCGTCCGTACGGCGTGACGAGCATCGAATGCCCGACGCCGGTCGGGGCCGTCGAGATCGGCGCGGGCTCGGGCTGCGCCTGGTCAACGGCGACGATGTGGGCGCCCGCGTCGAGTCCGCGCGCGGCGACGAGCGTGCGCCACTGGTCGACCTTGCCGGGCCCGGCGCCCCACGAGGCGGGCAGCACGATGATCTGCGCGCCCCGCTCGGCGAGAGCGGTGAAGACGCCGGGGAACCGGACATCGTAGCAGGTGGCGACGCCCAGGACGGCCCCGTCGACATCGGTCGTCACGAGTTCGGAGCCGGGCTGCACCGTCGCCGATTCGGAGAAACCGAAGGCGTCGTAGAGGTGCATCTTGTGGTACGGCACGAGGCTGCCGTCGGGATGCGCGATGGCGACGGTGTTGCGGACGCGCTGCCGGCCGTCGCGCTCGTCGCCGAGGGTGAACATGCCGGCGACGACCGTCGTCCCGCGTTTGGCGGCGATCTCGAGCAGGCCGGTGGCGAAGCGGCCGTCGAGCGGTTCGGCGATGGGCGCCAGCGGCACCGTCACCCGGCACATCGCGGCTTCGGGGAAGACGACGAGTCGCGCGCCCTGATCGGCGGCGTCGGTGGTGGCGTCGGCGATACGACGCAGGTTCTCGCGCGGAGACGTCCCTGACGTGATCTGCGCCATGGCGATCCTCATGCCGGTCAGCTTACGGTCGCTGACCTGCGGGCTTGGCGGTGGTCCCCGAGCCGGCCGCCGGAGCGACGAGCTCCCACGGGAGCGTCACCCGGTTGTCGATGCCGCGTCGCTCGCGAAGCCGCCGCCGGGCCGCTGTGGCGAGCCGGTCGTCAAGAGATGGAGCTTGCGGAATCGACCCTCGAGTCGCGAGGACGTCGAGTGCGGCACGCCAGCGGGCCCGCGGGCCGAACGTCGCGAACGGGGCCGCGACGTCCCAGGCGCGGTCGAGTTCGGCGAGCACGGCGTGGATCGGTGTCCCGGGACGATTGTGGTGGATGAGCGCTTTCGGCAGCCGCTCGGCGACGTCCGACGGCCGCGCCGAGTGGCCCGGCGCCCAGGCGAGCGTGAGGGACTGCGGGCCCGACGCGTCGGCGAGCACCCAGGCGCACCGGCGGCCGAGCTCGTCGCACGTGCCCTCGATGAGGACGCCGCCGGGCGCGAGCCGCGACGTCAGACCGCGCCAGACGTCCGCGACCTCGGCCTCGTCGTACTGCCGCAGCACGTTGTAGGCGCGCAGCAGGTTCGGCCGCAGACCGGCGAGCTCGAAGCCGCCGAGCCGGAAGCGCACCCCGCCTTGATCGGGGACGACGCGCGCGGGGTCGATCTCAAGGCCGTACGCGTCGAGATCGGGGCGCAGCACTCGCATCCGGGCGGCGAACTCGATCGCCGTGTCCGGCCGGGCACCGTAGCCGAGATCGACGACCACGGGGACGTCCGCGCCGGTGAGGGCGCTGACGACGCGCGGATCGGCGGCCAGTCCGCGGTCGATCCGCCGAAGCCGGCCGATCCCCGTCGTGCCGCGGGTGACGACGCCCTCGGGCCGGACCCGGGGGCGACGCATCAGGCGCGCGGCGCCGAGAACGGCGTGATCCCCCGGCCGGTCTCGGTCATCCGTCGATCCAGGCCGCCGTGAACTCGGCCTCGGTGCGGAACAGGTCGACGACGTGCAGGAGCATGAGCTGCTCGAGCTTGCCGTTGATGAACGGCACGTAGACGGCCACCTCGGTCGTCCTGCGCAGGGTGCATCCGGTGTCGGTGGGGAAGAGCTCCTGGGTGCCGGTCAGCTTGCCCGGGCCCGCGGGGATCGACGCCGCATAGTCGCCCGAGGCCGTCGCGTCGACGAGCGGGCCCAGGGACTCCTTGCGGGTGATGACCATGTCCTTCTTCATCACCGTCTGCGCGATGGGCGGAAGATCCTTGCGCGGGATCGTCTGCTTGAGCACCAGGGAGACGCCCGCGTCGGAGACCACGAACTCGTCGATCTCCGATTGCGGCGTGAGCTTGCGGAACTCCGCCATCTTGTCTTCCCAATAGCGGCGTTCGGTGTGCGCGGCGTACACCGTCTCGACGCTGTGCGTGAACCGAGACGAGTAGCTGAGACGTCGTGCCATTCGGAAGACCCTACCGGCGCGTCCGGCGATCCCACGAACCCCGATTCCGCGAGCTTCGTCTCTCCGGGGCCGGGCGCTCAGCCCTGGGTGCGGCGGATCAGGGCGACGACGGCCGACACGATTCGCGGCCAGACCTGCTCGGGGAGGTCGTGTCCCATGCCCGGGAGGACGAGGAGTTCGGCGCCGGGCACGGCTTCCGCGGTGGCCTCGCCGCCGTCGAGCTGCACGAGGGGATCGTCGGCGCCGTGGACGACGAGCGTCGGGACCGCCACCTCGCCGAGCCCGGGGGCGCGGTCGGGCGAGGCGATGATCGCGGCCACCTGCCGCGTGACGCCGTCGGGATCGTGATCGCGCTCGTACGCGGCGCGTGCGCGGGCCCGCAACCGTTCCTCGTTGAGCGGATAGCCGGGCGATCCGATCGCCCGGAAGATGTCCAGGGTGCGCCGGACCGCGTCGTCGGCGTCTTTCGGAGGCGGCTGCAGGAGCGCCGCCTGGGCGGCCGGCGTGGACTTGCCGCGCTTGGTCGAGGTGGTCGACGCGACCGAGGTGAGGCTGGCGACCCGGCCGGGGTGCCTGATCGCCATCGTCTGGGCGATCATCCCGCCCATCGAGATGCCGAACACGTGCGCCTGCTCGACGCCGATCGCGTCGAGCAGGCCGACGGCGTCGTCGGCCATGTCGGCGAGCAGGTACGGCGGCCGCTTCAAGTGCATGGCCACCTTGATGATGTTCGGCGCGCCCGCCTCGTGCAGGTGC
Source organism: Mycobacteriaceae bacterium (assembly GCA_044222225.1). GTDB lineage: Bacteria > Actinomycetota > Actinomycetes > Mycobacteriales > Mycobacteriaceae > JBGANR01. The sequence continues at coordinate 120,163 of JBGANR010000009.1, read as the reverse complement.
GTCGACAGCCCGATGTCCCGGTTGTCGAAGCGGACGACGTGCAGCCCCTGATCGGCCAGCAGCCGGCAGAGCCGCTCGTCCCAGCTGATCATCTGTGAGCCCAGGCCCATGACGAGCAGGAGCGTCGGATCGGACGCCGATCCGAAGGTCTCGTAGGCCAGGGTCACCGAGCCGACGTCGGCGGTGCCGCGGCGCGAGTCGATCGGGTCGGTCGTCGTCATCTGTCTCCCTCGTCGAGCGGCGGCGGATCAGGCCGTGCGGATCAGGTGATCGTGCGGATCAGTGAGAGGCGATCCAGTCGGACGTGAACTTCGTCTCCACCCCGATGATCGCGACGATCGCGTCGTTGACGATCTTCTCGATCTTGCCGCCGAGCAGCGGCACCTTGACGGTCGACGCCCCGGTGAAGACGAGGGTGCTGGTCTCGCCGGAGCCGGTCAGCGTGAGGGTTCCGGTCAGCGAGGCGGGTGTGCCCTCGATGTCGGCCGACAGCTCGCCGGACGCGCTGTCGCCGGCGAGTGCGCCGATCGACTGGTGACGCCGGATGTAGAGGTCGCCGGACCGGATCTTCTGGACGATGCTCGGCAGGACGTGCGCGTCCACGCGCTGGGTGATCGCGACAGTCGTCCCCTTGTCGTCCGTGCTGATCCCGTCGAACGTCGTGTTGTCCGGATTGATGGTCGCGGCGAGGTCACGCCAATGCTCCTCGGACGTGAGGGCGGCGTGGACGGCGGATGCGGGGGCGTCGAAGGCGACGCGATGTGAGAAGGACGTTGCCATGGTTCGCACGCTACCGTTGTCGCGTGCCGTCCAAGTCCGACCGGGTCGATTCCGCAAGCTCCGGCTCCGGCTCGCCGTCCGTCTCCCGCCTGCCGTCCAGCCGGATCCCCGGTGACGTCGTCGTCCGCCATGACGTCCCGTTCGCGGAGTTGACGACGCTGCGGGTCGGCGGACCCGCCCGGCGCGTCGTCGAATGCCGGCGGTCGGTCGATGTGCCGGCGGTGCTCGCCGCGCTCGACGACGCCGGTGAGGACGCGATGGTGTTGGCGGGCGGCTCCAACGTCCTCGTCGGCGAGGCCGGTTTCGACGGCACCGTGGTCCTGCTGCGCGGCGGCGAGGTGTCCATCGCGCCGGACGGCGTCGTGCGCGCCGACGCCGGATACGTCTGGGACGCCCTCGTCGAGGCGACCGTCGCGGCGGGGCTCGGCGGCCTGGAATGCCTCTCGGGCATCCCCGGCGGCGTCGGTGCGACGCCGGTGCAGAACGTCGGGGCGTACGGCGTCGAGGTGTCGTCGGTGCTGCGCGGCGTCACCGTCTACGACAGGTCGCGGCGCGAGGTCGTCGACGTCGACCCCGCCGACCTCGGCCTCGGTTACCGGACGAGCCGGCTCAAGCATCAGAGCCGGGAAGTCGTGCTCGCCGTCGAGTTCGGGCTCGTTCCGGGTGGACGCAGCGCGTCGATCGCCTACCGCGAGCTCGCGACGTGCCTCGGCGTCGAACCGGGGGAGCGCGTCGCGGCCGAGGCGGCCCGCGAATGCGTGCTCGGCCTGCGCCGCGGCAAGGGCATGGTGCTCGACGCCGCCGATCCCGACACCTACAGCGCCGGCTCCTTCTTCACCAACCCGATCGTCGGCGACGCCGAGCTGCCGGGTGTGCTCGAGCGGGTGGCCGCGCGTACCGGCGGTGCCGTCCCGCCGCGGTACCCCGCCGAGGGCGGCACGAAGCTCTCGGCGGCCTGGCTGATCGAGCGCGCGGGCTTCGCCAAGGGTTACCCGGGGGCGGACGCGCCGGCCCGGTTGTCGACGAAACACACTCTCGCACTGACGAATCGGGGTTTCGCGACGGCTTCGGACGTCCTCGAGCTCGCGGCGCGCGTCCGGGCCGGTGTGTACGAGGCGTTCGGGGTGTCACTGCATCCCGAACCGGTGCTCGTCGGCTGCTCGCTGGAATGAGGCGCAGGTAGCATTCGTGCGGTGAGTGCAACGTTCAATCGGCGGGCCGCGTTGTCGGCACTCGCCGTGACAGCCGTGGGTCTCCCCGTCGTCGCCGCATGCGGTGGGGGCGGCGATTCGCCGAAGGACAGCGGACCCGTCGCCAAGGTCACGTACACCCCCGCCCTCGACGGCGGGACGCCCAGCCCTGGCGCCGAGTTCTCCGTGAAGGTGGAGTCCGGAACCATCCGGCCCGACATCACGCTGAAGAACGAAGCGGGCAAGATCGTCAAGGGCACCCGTTCCGACGACGGCACGACGTACACGATCGCCGAGCAGCTCGGTTACGGCAAGAAGTACACGTGGACCGGCGTCGCGGTCGGCACCGACGACAAGGAGGTGCCGATCGCCGGCAGCTTCACCTGCGTCCAGCCGACGTCGACGATCTCGGTCAAGATCAACCTCGCGGACGGCCAGGAGGTCGGCATCGCCGCGCCGCTGATCCTGCAGTTCAGCGACGTCATCGAGGACAAGGCGGCGGCCGAGAAGGCGCTCAAGCTGACGACGACGCCGGAGACCGAGGGCGCCTGGGCCTGGCTGCCGGAGGACAACGGCTCGCGCGCCCACTGGCGTCCCAAGAACTACTTCAAGCCCGGCACCAAGGTGTCGATGACGGGCAAGCTGTACGGCGTCAAGTACGGCGACGGCGTCTACGGCGATTCGGACGTCACCAGCGAGTTCGTCATCGCCCGGCACCAGCTCGTCAAGGCGGACGCGTCCAGCCACCGGATGGTCGTCCTGCGCGGCAGCGAGACGATCCTCGACCTGCCCTGCAGCTACGGCGAGGGCGACCTCGACCGCAACGTGACGCGCAGCGGCATCCACGTGGTGCAGGAGAAGCACGAGCAGTTCTATATGTCGAACCCGGCCGCCGGGTACTTCAACGTGCTCGAGCGCTGGTCGGTGCGGATCAGCAACAACGGCGAGTTCATCCACGCCAACCCCGATACGACGGGTGTCCAGGGCGCGGCGAACGTCACCAACGGCTGCATCAACCTCTCGACGTCGGACGCGGAGCAGTACTTCCACACCGCGCTCTTCGGCGACCCCGTGGAGGTGACGAACACCCGCATCGACCTGTCGGAGGCGGATGGCGACATCTACGACTGGACGATCCCCTGGGAGACGTGGCTGACGATGTCGGCGCTGACAGGCAAGGGCAACAACGGCTCCAAGGCGCCGGCGACGCCGTCGGGTGCGCCGACGTCGGTGAAGCCGAGCAGTTAGCGACGAATCCACACTGCGTCCACGGAGACCGATGACCTCGTATACGGGGCATCGGTCTCCGTAGGCGCGGTGTGGATTCGGCTCACGCCTCGGCGAGCCAGCTGCGACGCTGCTCGAACAGGTGCGTCAGCGCCACGGCGACGTCGTGGGTGTCGGCGATGCGCAGAGCGGCGGCCGTCTCGCCCTGGCCGACCTTGACGCCGACGTCGGGCCCCGCCAGGCGCAGGAAGGCCTTCTCATCGGTGACGTCGTCGCCGAAGAACACGACGGTCGTCGCATGGCTCTGGTGGCGCAGGGTGTCCAGGGCGCCGCCCTTGTCGGTGGCGATGATCGCCAGCTCGATGACGTTCTTCCCCTCGGTGACCTGGACGTCCTCGTGTGCGCCGAGGCCTGCGCGGACGCGGTCGAGCGCGGTGCGGGCGTCGTCGCGATCGGCGACGGTGCGCACGTGCAGGGCGGCGCTCGCCGGTTTCGTCTCGACCGTGGTGCCAGGATGGTCGGAGGCGATGTGGGTCATCTCGGCGACGACGCGGTCGAGGAGTTCGCGCTGCTCGTCACCGATCTCGTGCACGAAGCCGTGGTCGAACTCCGAGCCGTGCGAGCCGACGAGATGGACCTCGGCGGGCATGCCAGCGAGGACGACGAGATCGGCCAGTGCGCGGCCGGAGATGACGGCGGCCGTCGTGTCCCGGAGCCCGGAGAGCGCCCGCAGCGCCTGTACCGAGCGGGGATCGGGGCTGGCCTTCGACGGATCGTCGACGAACGGGGCCATCGTGCCGTCGTAGTCGGAGGCCACCAGGAGACGGGGCGTCCTGGCCGCCGCGTCGAGGGCGGCCCGGACGTCGTCGGGCAGGACATGCGCAGTCACCCGGCGATCTTAGGGGCAGTCGTCGATCGACGCCACGTCGCCGGCCGGCTCCGCGGTCAGTGATTCCCGTCGGGTCGACGCTCGCCGTCGGTCCTCGCGGAGATCCGGCGTCCGCCGTTGACGACGACCTCCGGTTCCGAGGCCAACTCGTCGAGGAACGACCGCGCCCACTTGTCGACGTCGTGAGCGAGCACCTGGCGACGCAGGGCCCGCATCCGGCGGCGGCCCTCGTCCCGTCCGGCGGCCCGGACCGCCTCGACGATCGCCTCCTTGACGCCTTCGAGATCGTAGGGATTGGTGAGATACGCCTGCCGCAACTCGGCCGCGGCGCCCGTGAACTCGGAGAGCACGAGTGCGCCGCCGAGGTCGGGGCGGCAGGCGACGTACTCCTTCGCGACGAGGTTCATGCCGTCGCGCAGGGGCGTCACGAGCATGACGTCGGCGGCGGCGTAGAGCGCCAGCAACTCGTCCTGCGAGACCGGGCGGTGGATGTAGTGCACCACGGGGTGCCCGAGGCGTCCGAAATTGCCGTTGATGTTGCCGACCTGCTGCTCGATGCCCGCGCGCATCCGGATGTAGGACTGGACGCGTTCGCGGCTCGGCGTCGCGAGCTGCAGGACGACGACATCGTTCGGATCGAGCCGGCTCTCGGCGAGCAGTTCGTCGACGGCGTGCAGCCGCACGTCGATGCCCTTGGTGTAGTCGAGCCGGTCGACGCCGAGCAGGATCGTCGGCGGATCGCCGAGCTCGGCGCGGATCTCGGCCGTGCGTCGCCGGATCTTCTTGGAGCGGGCGCGTTCGTCGAGGTCGGAGGACTCGATCGAGATGGGGAAGGCCCCCACCCGGACGGTCCGGAAGCCGACCTGCACGAGGCCGAAACGGGAGCGTACGCCGACGGTGCCGCGGCTCGTCACCTGGCCGGCGAGCCGTCGCGCGAGGATGAGGAAGTTCTGCGCGCCGCCGGGCAGGTGGAAGCCGACGAGGTCGGCGCCGAGCATCCCCTCGACGATCTCGCCGCGCCACGGCAGCTGCATGAACAACTCGACGGGCGGGAACGGGATGTGGAGGAAGAAGCCGATGCGGACGTCCGGCCGGAGCATCCGCAGCATCTTCGGCACGAGCAGCAGTTGATAGTCCTGCACCCACACGGTCGCCCCGCGCCCGGCCGCCTTCGATGCGGCCTCGGCGAATCGGCGGTTGATGTCGACGTAGGTGTTCCACCATCGGCGGTGGTACTCGGGTTTGACGATGACGTCGTGGAACAGCGGCCACAGCGTCGCGTTGCAGAAGCCCTCGTAGTAGTCGGTGATCTCCCGTGTCGACAGGGGCACGGAGTAGAGATCGAGGCCGTCGATATCGGGCTTCACTGATGAGTCGGCGATCCCCGACCAGCCGACCCATGCGCCGTGTTCGGCGCGCAGCACCGGCTCCAGCGCCGTGACGAGCCCTCCCGGGCTGCGTTTCCAGGTGATCGAGCCGTCGTCGCCGTTGACCTGATCGACGGGCAGCCGATTGGCGACGACGACGAAGTCCGCGCCGTTCGCCGGAACGGGATGGGTGTCGCGATGCTCGAAGGGCACCGGGCCTCCTTCTGCGCCGCCGACGTCAGTTCTCGCCCGGCGCTATCCCCAGCATCGCCAGCAGCATGCGGCATTCGTCGGCGTCGATCGCGTAGGCCGCGACGACGCGTCGGGCCGAGAGGAGTGTCTCGTCGGCGACGGGGGTGAGGTCGTCGTCCAGATCGGCCGACTTCGCATTGGTCTTCGCAGGCATTGTCGTCCTCTTCGGTGAGCGGTTGAAGCCGCGGTCGATTGTACGCGCCGGACGGTTCGTGATCGTCCGGTCTCCCTTGGTCTTTCGGCGTAGGGGGCTGATCGCCGCGCCGTGCCGCGGACGGTACGGGACGTCGTCGGAGGATGACCGACGGGGGGCGCTGCATGGGGAACGAGCCGGAACCCGCGTGCAGCTCGTAGGTGACCGACGGGCGACGCATGATCGACGTGCGGCGCAGCGCCGCGCGGGCCGCGTCGGCCACGTGCAGCCGCGGCCGGCGCAGCGCTCGGGCGATGAACTCGCCGAGCGTGACGCCCGCGGCGAGCGCGCAGCCGGTGGCGATCGCCGAGCCGAGCGCCGACAGGCCGAGGAGCGTCTGCTCGCTGAGCAGGCCGTAGAGGCCGCGATAGATCGCCAGGCCCGGGAGCAACGGCGTGATGCCGGAGAGCGCGACGATGATCGGCGGCGTCAGGGCGCGGCGGGCGAGCAGGCCGCCGACGAAGCCGACGACGACGGCCGCGATGCCGGACGAGTAGACCGGTCCGAGCGCCGCGTGAGCGACGATGGTGTAGACGATCGTGCCGACGGCGCCGCCCATCGCCGCCGCGGGCAGGGCGCGGAACTCGGAGTATGTCGAGTAGGCGTAGGCGAGTGAGGCGATGGCGGCGGCCGGGACGATGATCTGCGGCGCCGCGAAGCCGAACGCCGAATCGGCCTCGATGCTCGGCAGGCTGATGTCGAAGGAATCGAGCAGCCGCAGCGCCAGGCCGACGCCGCCGATGATGCCGCCCGTCATGAGCAGGACCTCGAAGAACCGGCCGACGCCGGTGATCGGTGCGCCGGTGATGGCGTCCTGCACCGAACCGACGAGCGATTGCCCGGTCAGCAGCACGATGATGCCGGCGGCGATGACCAGCTGGGGTTCCATCTCGATGCCGAGATCGTCCTGGAAGCGATAGAGGATGGCGGCTGGCATCGTGCCGAGAAAACCGCCCGCCACCTGCTGGAAGAAGTAGGGGATCCCGTAGCGGTTGAGGACGCGGCCGATGCGGTCGGTGACGACCGTCGAGCCGAAGGCCACCGTCGCGACCACCCAGTCGCCGCCGAGGACGAGGCCGAACGCGGCGGCCATGACACCGAAGGCGATCGTCGCGGCCCAGCGCGGATAGGGGTGGGGCGCGGCGATGATCGCGTCGATCTCGGCATGCGCCTGGTTGACGGGCATCGCGCCGGTGCGGATCCGGCGGACCAGCCGGTCGACCTGCGCCAGCCGCGTGAAATCGAGGCTGCGGGAGTGCACGATCCGCACCGACGTGATCGGCGACAGCGTGGGCCCGCGCTGGGCGGCGGCGATGATCGAGTTGAGGGTGACGTTCACCTCGCACTGGTCGAGGCCGTACAGGCTCGCGACGTAGTGGATCTGGTTCTCGGTGTCGATGGAGCCGCTGCCGGAGTCGAGGACGACCGAGCCGACCTTGATCGCGAGATCGAGGACCGCGATGACCGCGCCGTCGTCACGGAGTTCGACCGGCCGACGCGGCGAGACCGCCGATTGGAACGGTTCGATGGTGTCGACCGTGGCGTGTCGGCCGCTGGTCAGCCAGTCCGACGCGGCGTGAACGATTCTCCCCGCCCAGTTCTGCACGCGGCCGATGGTAGCGCCGGATCGGCGGGCGTCCGATCGGGCCGGTCGGCCGACCATCCGTAGCCGGCACGCGGCCTGCGGCGCGGGCCGGATCGGCGGGCGATGTGGAGCCCCCTGTCGGATTCGAACCGACGACCTTTCGCTTACAAGGCGAGTGCTCTACCGCTGAGCTAAGGAGGCGCGGAGCGCATATTACCCGGCGTGTCGGCGGCCGTGAGGCGTGTCGGTGGCCCTGGTCGGGGCGCCGTCGTGTGTCCGGCCGTGCGGCTGCCCGAACTGACTGACCGGTACCTGTCGCTGAGCGGGCAGAGGCGACGATATACGCCGCGCCTTCGCGCTCAATGACAGGTTTCGGCAGGCCGGCGACACGCGCGTCGCGAATTGACGGCGACACGCCGTCAAGCCGGCGGGGGAACGCTCGACATGAGGGCGAGGACGCCGCCGTCCGGGTCGTCGAAGAACGCCATCCACTCCTCGACACCGGACGGGTGGCGATGGATGAGGTGCGGCTCGCCGCGGAAGACGATGTCGCGGGCGACGAGCAGTGCGTGCGCGGCGTGGATGTCGGCCACCCGGAAGTACAGCACCGAATCGCCGATGTCCGCGCTTTCCGTGGACGCGCTGAGGAACAGCCGGACGCCGTCCAGATCGAAGAACGCGAACTCGCCGGCCGTGAACAGATGACGCAGGCCCAGGACGTCCCGGTAGAAGGCGACGGCCGCGTCGATGTCGCGTACGGTCCGTGAGACCTGACCGAGTGAGCCGAGTGCGAGGTCGTCCGTCATCCGACGACCGTAGACCCCGCGGCCGGTCCGTGCGGCTCGATTCGCCGGCGGCGTCAGTCGTGGTGCCGGTCTCGGACGCGCGCGGCGACGTCGCGCAGCGGCTTCGGGGCGACGCCTTCGCGGCGCCGGGCCTTGCCGCGGGTGACGATGATGCCGACGAGTGCCAACAGCCAGATCGGGTACTGCGCGAGCCAGGCGATGCGGAACGATTCGAAGGTGTAGCCGCCCTGGGCGTCGAGGATCATGCCCATCGTCTGGATGACGAGAAGGCTCGCCAGGAAACCGCCGATGTTGACCATGCCCTGCGCTGTGCCGAGGACGCGCAGCTCGTTGAACGTCCGCGCATAGTCGAGCCCGACCGCGGAGATCGGACCGCCGACCGACATGGCCATGATGAGCAGCCCGAGCAGCCAGACGGGCGCCGGCGAGTCGAGCGCGAGCACGATCGTCCACAGACCGACGTCGACGAGGACGACGGCGATGGCCATCCAGGATCGCCGCATCGGATAGCGGCCGGTGAGGAGCCCGACGATCGGACCCGCGCCGAGCGCCGTCACCACCGACAGCGTCAGCAGCCCGCCGGCCGCTTCCGGCGAGAGGCCCTGCGCCTGCGTGAGATAGGGGACGCCCCACATGAGCAGGAAGGTGGTGAGGGGGAAGAGCCCTCCCATGTGCGTGAAGAAGCCCAGCCGGGTACCGGGGTGCAGCCAGGTGTTGCGCAGGACGGCGGGTACGTCGCGGAATCGCACCGGGGTCGTGCGGACCTCGCGATCCGGTGGATTGTCCCGGATGACGAGTAGCGCGAGCACCGCCGCGAGGACGCCGAGGCTCGCCGCTGAGGCGTAGGCGGGCGTCCACCCCGAGATCTGCAGGAGCTGGAGCAGCGGGATCGCCGACAGGACCTGGCCGAGTTGGCCGGTCATGCCGGTGAGCTGCGTGATGAGCGGCACCCTGCGGTCGGGGAACCACGCCGGAACGAGGCGAAGCGCCGCGCCGAACGTCAGCGCGTCGCCGACGCCGACGAGCGCCCGCCCGGCGATGGCCACGGGGAGCGATTCGGTGAAGGCCAGCATGAACTGGCCGCCGGCCATCACGACGGCGCCGGTCGCGATGAGCCGGCGGGAACCGAAGCGGTCGAGCGCCAGTCCGGCGGGGATCTGCATGGCGGCGTAGACGACGAGCTGCAGCACGACGAACGCCGAGAGCATCGACGGCGCCGCGCCGAAACGCTCGCTCGCCTCGATTCCGGAGACCCCGAACGACGTCCGCTGCAGCACCGCGACGACGTATGCCGCCGTCGCGACCCCCCACACCAGCCAGGCACGCATGACGCCAGTCTCTCACTTCGGTGTCCGCGTTCCGGCGGCCGTGGGATCGGGTGACGCCTGCGCGGATACGATCGCCTGATGGCCCAGGTCGAGATCAGCAGTTCCGTACCCGACGCCGTCGTCGCCGTCGCGACGGGCGCCCTCCTTTTTACGACGACCGTTCCGACCGACCGGGGCGTCGTGGTCGACGGCGGCGTCGTCGAGCAGACGAAGGCCTGCCTGAGCGCTCTGGAGGCCGTCCTCGCCGACCGGGACGCGTCGCTCGACGCCGTCGTCCGGCTGACGGTGTACGTCGCCGAGCACCTGCAGGCCGACCTCCTCGTCGCCGAAGACGCCGTCCTGGAGGCGTTCGACGGACCGGTTCCGCCGCTGTCGGTGGTCGGCGTCGCACGTCTGCGGCTCGACGATCAGCTCGTCGAGTTCGAGGCCGTCGCGGCGCTCTGACACCGGGTCCGCCTCACAGCGACTTCACAGCCTCGGGGCAGACGTCCGTCAGACGGGTGGCGGAGGATCAGGAGCATGTCCGAGAGCCCCGCCCGTGTCCTCATCGTCGACGACGAGCCGAACATCCGTGAGCTGCTGTCCGTCTCGCTGAAATTCCAGGGCTTCGAGGTGGCCGTGGCCGAGGACGGGCCGGGTGCCTTGGACGCCGCGCGGACGTTCCGGCCGGACCTGCTCGTCCTCGACGTCATGCTGCCCGGGATGGACGGCTTCGGGTTGCTGCCGCGGCTGCGGGCCGACGGCGTCGACGCCCCGGCGCTGTTCCTCACCGCGCGCGACTCCAACGACGACAAGGTCAACGGCCTGACGATCGGCGGCGACGACTACGTGACCAAACCGTTCAGCCTCGAAGAGGTCGTCGCGCGCCTGCGGGTGCTGCTGCGGCGCAGCGGATTCGGGTCGGGGGAGCGGGCGTCGAACCGGATCGTCTTCGCCGACATCGTGCTCGACGACGACACCCACGAGGTGTTCAAGGACGGCGAGCTCGTGGCGCTGTCGCCGACGGAGTTCACCCTGCTGCGCTACTTCATGATCAACGCGGGCACGGTGCTCAGCAAGCCCCGGATCCTCGACCACGTGTGGAACTACGACTTCGGCGGCGAGGTGAACGTCGTCGAGTCGTACGTCTCCTATCTGCGGCGCAAGATCGACACGGGCCCGGTGCGGCTCATCCACACCCTGCGCGGCGTCGGCTACGTCATGCGCGAGCCGCGGTGAACGGCGGACCGATCGCAGACCGGTCGAGTCCGCAGGTCTTGTCTCGGCGGGGGCTTCCGCTGCGGGTGTCGCTGGTGGCGGCGATGCTGGTGCTGGTCGTCGTGGGGCTGCTCGCCTCGGGGCTGGCGGTGACGTCGGTGATGGAACGTCAGCTGCAGGGGCGCGTCGACACCCAGCTCGCCGACGCCGCCCGCGGCTGGGCGCGTCCGCGGCTGCCGCTGCCCGTCGATCCGGACGACGGGCGGCGTCCGCCGAACCGGATCTACTCCCGGACGACGCTGCCCGACGGCTCCGTCATCGAGACGCCGTCGGTCGACGGGGCGCCCGACCTGACGATGCCGCTCGGCCGCCGGCCGACCACGGTGCGCGCCGCCGAGGGTGCGGCCCGCTGGCGGGTGCTCGTCGTCGACGGCCCGGCCGGGCGGACGATCGTCGCGATGCCGCTCACCGATGTCGACGACACTGTGAGCCGGCTCGTCTGGCTGCAGGTGGCGATCGGCGTGCTCGTCGTGCTCATCGCGGGCGTCGCGGGCTATCTCATCGTGCGTCGCAGCCTGCGTCCGCTGCGGGCGGTGGAGGCGACGGCGGCGGGGATCGCGGCCGGCGACCTGTCCCATCGCGTCCCCGCCTGGCCGCAGAACACCGAGGTCGGACGGCTGTCGGTGGCGCTCAACACGATGCTCGAGCAGATCCAGACGGCGTTCGTGCAGAGCGCCGCGTCCGAAGAGCAGGCGCGGCGTTCGGCGGAGTACATGCGACGCTTCGTCGCCGACGCGAGCCACGAGCTGCGGACGCCGCTGACGTCGATCCGCGGCTACGGCGAGCTCTACCGGCAGGGCGCCATGACGGACGCCGACCTGCTCATGGACCGGATCGGCGGCGAATCCGACCGGATGCGGCTGCTCGTCGAGGATCTGCTCATGCTCGCCCACCTCGACGCGCGCCGGCCGCTGCAACGGTCGCCGGTCGATCTCATCGCCCTGGCGGCGGACGCCATCACCAGCGCACGCGCGTCCGCGCCGGGGCGGTCGATCGAGCTGCGGATCGTGCCGGGGCCGGGCGTGCCCGAGGTGCTCGGCGACGCCCCGCGGCTGACCCAGGTGCTCGCCAACCTGCTGTCCAACGCCGTTCGCCACACACCGGACGACGCCGAGATCACGGTCGCCGTCGGCACGGACGGCCCGGAAGCGGTGCTCGAGGTGGCCGACACGGGGCCGGGGCTGTCGGAGGAGGACCGGTCACGGGTGTTCGAGCGGTTCTACCGCGGCGACAAGTCCCGGGTGCGCGGGGCGGGCGGCGGGTCGGGTCTGGGGCTGTCGATCGTCGCCGCCATCGTCGACGCCCACGGCGGACGCGTCGGCGTCGACAGCGAACCGGGTCGTGGGGCGCGATTCCGCGTGCGGATTCCGCGGGCTCCGGAGTAGCGGTCCGTCGCGGTGTGGGGATGCCCGGCCGGGCCGCAGTCCCCCGCGCTGGCTCGTTCCTCGCCGGCGCTCCCGCCAAGCCCGATGCCAGCGGCCCGCCCGTGGTCACCCACCGCCACACGGTCGTCACACCCCGGGCGCCGGGCCTGTGGTGGCGCGGACGACGAGGTCGGGTTGCAGGACCGAGAGGGCGCGGTCGGTACGCGCGTCGTCGAGGCGGCTGACGACCGCTTGCACCGCTTTCACTGCTTGTTCGCGGGGGCGTTGGTTCACCGAGGTGAGGTCGATATGGGTGAGACGGGCGAGGCTGCTGTCGTCGTAGCCGGCGACGGAGATGTCGCCGGGGACGTCGACGCCGGCCCGGCGGAGGGCGTCGAGGAGTCCGACGGCGCTGCGGTCGTTGGCGGTGGCGACGGCCGTCGGCGGCGTGGCGCGGGCGAGGAGCCGCGCGGCGGCGCCGGAGCCTGCGGATTCGGTGAAATCGCCGTCGAGCACGTCGATCTCGGCGTCGAGGCCGTGCCGGCGCATGGCGCGGGCGTAGCCGTCGCGGCGGTCGGTGGCGATGGTGCCGTCGCCGCCGGTCAGGTAGGCGATGCGGCGGTGGCCGAGGGCGACGAGGTGGTCGACGACGAGTTCGGTGCCCGTGTCGTCGGTGGTGTGCACGACGTCGAGGTGCTCGGCGGCGATGCGGCGTCCCACGACGACGACGGGCCGGGTGGCGGCGAGCGTCGCGAGGGCGGTGTCGGAGAGTTCGGGGCCGATGAGGATGAGCGCCTCGCAGCGGAAGTCGAGCAGCGTCTCGACCACCTTCGTCTCCGAATGCGTCGGAGTGACCGGGCCGAGGACGATCTCGTAGCCCAGTCGGTCGGCCTCGGCGACGACGTCTTCGACGAGCTCGGCGTGGAAGCTGTTGCGGATGTCGGCCGCGACGCCGACGAGCCGGGTGCGTCGCAGCGCCAGGAGGGAGGCGGTGCGGTTCGCCCGGTAGCCGAGGTCGTCGGCGACGGTCAGCACCCGCTCGGCGGTCTCGGCGCTCGGGCCGGCGATGCCGCGCAACACCATCGAGGCCAGCGCCTTGGACACGCCTGCTCGGGCCGCGACGTCCCGCAGCGTCACGGCCTTGCCGGTGACGGCGGAGCTCCACGTCGCGTCGTCGCCGGTCATCGGCGTGCCGCCGTGCTGCCGCGCACCGTCAGCGCAGGCCGATGCCGGTGCACGCGCCGAGGGAGCTCGGGGTTGTCCAGGCGCTGCAGCAGGAACTTGGCGGCCTGGGTGCCGACGGCGAAGTTGCCGTTGTCGACGGACGTCAGCGAGATGCGCCGGATGCGGGCGAGATACGTGTCGTCGTATCCGACGACGGACAGATCGTGCGGGACGGCGAGCCGGCGGTCGTCGGCGGCCGACAGCGCGCCGAGCGCGGTCATGTCGTTGAAGGCGACCAGTGCGGTCGGCGGATCGTCGAGGTCGAGGAGCCGGCCGGCCGCGCCGTACCCGCCGTCCTCGTTCATTCCGGCGTGTTCGACGAGCGACGCGTCGGCGCCCGCGGCGGTCATCGCGTCCGCGAAGCCGCGCCGGCGCAGCGTGCCGACGATCCCCGGGCCCGCCAGGTGAGCGATCCGTCGATGGCCCAGATCGAGGAGGTGTTCGGTGGCGAGGCGGGCGCCGATGACGTCGTCGTCGACGGCGACGTCGACGCTCGGCAGGTCGGGGTCGAGAGTGCCGGCGAGCACGACCGGGATGAACGCGGCGGCGCGCTCGACGTCGATGCGCGCCTCGGTGGTGCCGACGATGACGAGGCCGTCCACCTGGCGGGACAGCAGGGTGTCGACGGTGTCGCGTCCGACGCGGTGGTCGAGGTGGCTGTCGACGATGAGCGGTGCGATCCCGACGGCGTCGAGCGTGGTGGCGAGGCCCTCGACGAGATTGACGAACCACGGATTGCGCAGGTCGTTGATGACGACGCCGACCGTGCCGCTGCGCGATTCCGAGAGCCCGCGGGCGATGGTGTTGGGCCGATACGAGAGCCGGTCCATCGCGTCGAGCACCTTGGCGCGGCTGTCGGGGCTGACGTTCGGCTCGCCGCGGACGACGCGCGAGACGAGCGATTTGGAGACGCCGGCGAGTGCTGCGACGTCGCGGATCGTGGCGCGCCGACCGGGCACGGCGACGGCCGGGTCGCTTGTGGCCGTCTGCGGCCCGGCGTCGTTCATGCTCGTCATCCTATTGATCCGGTGCTCGCCTCTCGCGTAGCATCCTCCGCGTGTGGGAGCGGTCCCACCTTGTCCCGAAGTATGTCCCACGACATGCCGCGAACCGAGCACCTGTGCCGTCGCCGAGACGGCCGCCGTGTGCCGGAAACCGCGATCTCCCCCGAAAGGACCATCAGTTGAGCACCATCCTCGTCGGCTCCGCGCCCGACTCCTGGGGCGTCTGGTTTCCCGACGACCCGCAGCAGACGCCGTACACCCGCTTCCTCGACGAGGTCGCCGCGTCCGGCTACGAGTGGATCGAGCTCGGACCGTACGGCTACCTGCCCACCGATCCCGCGCGGCTGCTGGACGAGCTCGGTGAGCGCGGGCTCAAGCTGTCGGCCGGCACCGTGTTCGAGCACCTGCACCAGGACGATTCGTGGGACGCGGTGTGGACGCAGATCGAGGACGTCGCCAAGCTGACGGCCGCGGTCGGCGGAAAGCACGTCGTCGTCATCCCGGAGATGTGGCGCGACCCCGTGACGGGCGTGGTGCTGGAGCCGCGGGACCTCACCGATGAGCAGTGGACCGCCAAGACCCGCGGCATGAACGAGCTCGGCAAGGCGATGTACGAGAAGTACGGCGTCCGCGCGCAGTACCACCCGCACGCCGACAGCCACGTCGACACCGAGGCGAACATCTACCGGTTCCTCGAGAACACCGATGGTGGGTTCGTCAACCTCTGCCTCGACACCGGGCACGTCAGCTACTGCGGCGGCGACAACGTCGCCATCATCCGCAAGCATCCGGAGCGGATCGGATATCTGCACCTCAAGCAGGTCGACGAGGCCGTGCGCGCCCGCGTCGCGGCCGAGGACCTGCCGTTCGGCGAGGCCGTGCGACTCGGCGCGATGACCGAGCCGCCGCGCGGCATCCCGGCGATGCCGCCGCTGCTCGACGCCGTCGCCGAACTGGGCATCGACGTCTTCGCCATCGTCGAGCAGGACATGTACCCGTGCTCGCCCGACGCCCCGCTGCCGATCGCGCGTCGTACCCGGGACTACCTCGGCTCGTGCGGCAGCTCGGCCGTCCGTTTCCGCTGACAGGAGATCAGACCATGAAGATCGCCCTCGATCCCACCCCGTACCACTCGACGCACGACTTCCTGGAGTTCACGGACGTCGCCGCGCGGCTGGGCTACGAGCACATCCAGCTGACGCCGCACCCCGACTTCACGCCGTTCTTCGGGCATCCGCGAGCCGATGACGCGTACGTCGCCAAGGTGCGCAAAGCCGCCGCGGACGCCGGCGTCGGGATCTGCTCGCTGCTGCCGGTGCAGCGCATCTCGTGGCCGGAGGAGCCGCTGCGGCAGGCGGCCGTGCGGAACTTCCGGCGGATCATCGAGATCGCCGCGGAGCTCGAGGTGCCCGTCATCAACACCGAGTTCAGCGGGCGTCCCGAGCGGGCCGAGGAGTCGGAGGCCGGCTTCTACCGCTCGATGGAGGAGCTGATCCCGGCGGCCGAGCGGGCGGGGGTGCGGATCAACATCGACCCGCATCCGGACGACTTCGTCGAGGACGGCCTGGCCGCGTGGCGGATCATCCGCGGGCTCAACTCGCCGGTCGTCGGGTTCGTCTACGTCGGCTCGCACACCTTCCACTACGGCGACCGGGCGACGACGCTGCTGCCCGAGCTCGGCGACCGGCTCGGCACCGTCTACACCGCCGACTCGTTCGATCACCGCAGGTCACACGGGCTGCGGTACATCACCAACCCGCCGGGCAACACCGCACGCGTGCACCAGCACCTCAAGATCGGCGACGGCGACGTCGACTGGAACGAGCTCTTCGCGACGCTCGGCGCGATCGGCTTCCTCGACCGCGACGACGCGATCATCTGCTCCAACGTCTTCGCCGAGGACGAGACGGCCGACGAGACGTCGCGGTACCAACTCGCCCGGATTCGGGAGCTCGTCGAGGCGCATCGAGGGTAGTGCCTCCCGGGATGTCCGGCTGGGCGACGTGCCGTGACAATAATTGTCACGGCGGCCCGCTCAGACGGACATCTGGGGAGGGGGCGCACAGCACCCTCGTCTCGGAAGGAACTTCATGGCGCTACGCAACGGCCACACCGTCCTCGCCAGCACCGATAGCAGCGCATTCGCCTCGGTGCGGCAGCGCGGCACCGATCGGGCGGAGCGATTCGCGCTGGGCCGCTCGTTGCGCGAGCGGGTGCCGATCTCGGCGCTCGGCGCCTGGAACGCGACGCAGGCCCGTCCCGACCCGGTCGACCTGATCAACGCGTCGCACGAGGGCCGGGTCGACGAGCTCGTCCCGATCCGCGTCGGCCGCATGGTCTCCTCGCCCTACGGGTTCTACCGCGGTACCGCCGTGGTCATGGCGTCCGATGTGGCGTCCCTGCCGATCACCGGGATCATGCCCGTCATCTGCGGCGACTCGCATCTGGGCAACTTCGGGTTCTATCGCTCTCCCGAAGGTGAGCAGGTCATCGACCTCAACGATTTCGACGAAGCGCACCCCGGTGCGTGGGAATGGGATCTGCGCCGGCTCACCGCCGCGGTATGGGTCGCCGGACGTGAGAACAACTATTCCGAGGACGACATCGCCGACGCCGTCCACGCCTGCGTCATCGCCTATCGCGACGAGGTCGCGCAGCTCGCCTCGATGCCGCTGCTCGCGCGGTCGTACAACCGGCTCGACGTGGAGGAGCTGCATGCCACGGCCACCGAGAAGCAGTTGCGCCACGAGATCCGGCGGGCGGCCAAGACCGCCCGTAAACGCACGTCCGACCGCGCCGTTCCCCGATTCACCACCGAGACCGGCGGGACGCGCCGGATCGTGGAGGAGCTTCCGCTCATCCGCTCGGTGCGCGGTGCGGAGTACGACCGACTCGCCGAGGGCCTCGACGCCTACCTCGACACGCTCGCCCCGCATTGGCGGCGAGTGGTCGCGGGATATCACCTCATCGACATCGCCCACAAGGTCGTCGGCGTGGGCTCGGTCGGGCTGCGCGCCTATGTCGCCCTGCTCGAAGGCAGCTCGCCCGACGACATGCTGTTCCTGCAGCTCAAGCAGGCGCGGCGGTCGGTTCTCGCGCGCTATGTGCACGGCGACACCGCATTGCATGCGCATCAGGGCCAGCGGGTGGTCGAATACCAGCAGGCCTTGCAGACCGTGTCCGATCCGCTGCTGGGCTGGACCGAGGTCGACGGTCGTCAGTATTACGTGCGGCAGTTCCGCAACATGAAAGGCACCGTGCCTCTGGACGGACTGACGGCGACCGCGCTGACCGACTACGCGGGCATCGTCGGACATCTCCTGGCGAAGGGGCATGCGCGGACGTCCGGTGCGTCGATGATCGCCGGCTATCTCGGGGGCGGCAACAAGGCGGCCAAGGCTTTCTCGCGTTTCGCGCGGCTGTACGCCGATCAGACCGAAGCCGACCACGCGGCGCTGGTCAAGGCCGCGCGGGAGGGGCGCATCCCCGTCGCCGATGGTGCGCTGGCCGCGATGGGGTCGGCGTTCCGGCCGGGCGGATAGGCGCCGGATGCTCGGAGCCTTCTGGCGACGATCATCTGGCCGCTCCCGGCCCATAGGGCATTCCTCGTCTCGCCGAGCGTTGCGCGCTATCTTCGGCGATAGCGTGAGCCGCTAGGCCTACGCCGGACGGGAGGTCGGGTGATTCATGCGTGAGACGGTGAACATGTCTGCGGATACCTGGGGAATTTCGGGCCCCTATTTCCTCAGCTGGTATGTGGTCGCCGGCATCGTGATAGTGACGTTGTCCGCCGGGTTTCGAACGGCGGTCGTCCGGTCCTGGGTTCCCCGACCCGGGCCCCCGCTTTCGCCGACGGAACTGGGAATGCTGGTGAGCGAGCGGCGCGCGGTGACGACCGCGCTGGCATGGTTGCGTGCCACCGACGCGATCGACCGGCGGGGAGTGACCGCGCATGGCCTACGAGAACGAACCGACTCGTTGACGGCGGAAGTCTACGATCGGATCTCGGCCGGTTGTTCGATCGAGGTGTTGTCTTTGATGAATGCGACGGATGATGCCTTGGCCAGGATGCGCGGCGACCTCGTGGAACGAAAGTTCATCGTCGGGCCTGACTATCGACGGGCGGTCAGGTGGTGTGCGGCACCGATAGCCGTCCTGGTATTCGTGGGCGTGGTTCGATTCTGCTACGGTGTCGCCAACAGGAAGCCGGTCGGCTACCTTGCGGTTCTGATCGTCCTGTTCATGCTCGCCTGCTGGCTCGTCTTCAGCACGTCTTGGCGATTCGGCATGTGGACGGCGATGACGCCTTTGTCCGGCAGAATGCTGAACGATATTCGGAAGTCGAACGACCATCTGGATCCTCGACATCGGCCGTCGTATGCAACGTACGGCCCGATGTCGGCCGCGATGTCTGTCGCCTTGTTCGGTCCCGCCGCGTTGCTGCTCCTCGACCCCGAACTCGGGGCGGATCTCGGTTTCGCCGCGGCGGTGGGCTCGGCTGGGGGTTCCGGTGGAAGCTGCGGGGGCGCGGGCGGCGGTGCTGGAGGGTGCGGTGGCGGCGGCGGGGGTTGCGGTGGATGAGGCTGGGCTGTTGTTTCTCAGCGGGTATCTACTGATAGGCATCGTTGCGACGGTGCTGTCTGGTGTGCGCCGTGCGGCGGTCGTCCGGTCGTGGGCGCCGATACCTGAACCGTCGCTTTCGCCGACGGAACTGGGCATGCTCGTGGGCGAGCAGCGGGCGATGATGGTTGCATTGGCGTGGTTGCGGGTGGCCGGCGCCATCGATCGACGGGGTGTGACCGTTCTCGGTCTGCGGGTGGAGGTCGATCCGTTGACCGCGGAGGTCTATCGCCGAATATCGGCGGGACATGTGATGTGGATGCCGTCGTTGCGTGTTGCGGCAGGCGGCACCTTGGATGGAATACGCAGTGATCTCGTCGCGCAAAAGCTCATCGTCGGAACGGACTATCGGCGAGCTATCGGATGGTGTGCGGCACCGATTGCGGTCGTTGTGTTGATCGGCATGATCCGGTTATTTCTCGACGTCATCGGGGGTCGGTCGATCGCGATTCTCTTCATCTTGATCGTTCTGTTCGTAATACTCGGGGCGGCGGTGGCCAGTACCACCGCGTGGTGGGCCGATTCGTTGGCGACACCGTTCGGCAGTCGACTGTTGGTTCAAGCTCGAAGGTCGAACGACCATCTGCGACCGCAGCGGCGGCCGTCGTATGCGACGTACGGTTCGACGTCGGCGGCGATGTCCGTCGCGCTGTTCGGTCCGGCAGCCTTCATCCTGCTTGATCCGGAGTTTGCTGAGGAACTCGGCGTCACCGAGAAGGGCAGGTCAGAGGAGAGAGACGTCGACAGCGGTGATCGGGGTGACGGGATATACGGCGGATCATGTAGTGGAGGGTGAGCACAGCGGCAGGACGCCGACGCCGTCGCGGAGCTCGAAGAGCAGCTGCGTCTCGGTCTGCCGGACGACCCGGTGCACCGTCACGTGACGGAGCACGAAGTCACGCAGGGCCTCGGCGTCGCGGACCGCGACGTGCAGGTGGAAGTCGTCGGCGCCGGCCACGTGGAACGCCTGGATGACGCCCGGGGCGCGGACGAGGTCGTCGTAGAGCGTGTTGACGTGCTGCTCGCTGTGGCTGCCGAGCCGCACCTTGATGACGGCCTGCAACCCGAAGCCGAGGGCGCGCGCGTCGAGCCCGAGCCGGCGGGGTGTGACGACGCCCGCGTCGCGCAGCGCGCGCAGCCGGTAGGCAGAGGTCGATTCGGCCAGGCCGAGCCGCGTGGCGAGCGCCTTGTTGGTGAGGTCGGGCTGGGCGTCGAGGGCGCGCAGGATCCGCAGGTCGATCGCGTCGAGGACCACCTCGTCGGGTTGTGACTTCACCAAAGTCTCCTCACCGGCGGGCCGCACGTCTTGTTTGTGACGGGGAGTTTCGTCTCCTGCCTTGGTGATTCTGCGGCAGATCTGGTGATAGTGCTGTGGATTCGACGAGACTTGCCGCCATGAACAGCGCCTTCCGCCACCTCGATTCGCTGGCCGTCCACGCCGGACGCGAGGACCTGACCGACCTCGGCGTCCACGCCCTGCCGATCGACCTCTCGTCCACCAACCCGCTGCCGGACATCGAATGCGGCGGCGATTCGTACGAGGCGATGGCGACCGGTGGATATCCCGATCCGGCGGGCGGTTCGGTGTACGCACGGCTGTGGAATCCGACGGTGGCCCGGTTCGAGTCGGCGCTGGCGCGATTGGAGCGGGCCGAGGCGGCCGTGGCGTTCGCGTCGGGCATGGCGGCGATGACGGCCGCGATCATCGCGAGCACGTCGCTGACCGGCAAGCGGCACGTCGTCGCCGTCCGTCCGCTCTACGGCGGCACCGACCACCTGCTCGCCTCCCGGCTGCTCGGCGTCGACGTCACGTTCTGCAGCGAGCACGAGGTCGCGGCGTCGCTGCGTCCGGACACGGCGCTCGTCCTGCTGGAGACGCCCGCCAACCCGACGCTCGACCTCATCGACATCGCGGCGGTCGCGGCGCAGGCGGGGACGGTGCCGCTGCTCGTCGACAACACCTTCGCGACGCCGGTGCTGCAGAACCCCATCCCGCTCGGCGCGACGATGGCGCTGCACAGCGCCACCAAGTATCTCGGCGGGCACGGCGACGTGGTCGGCGGCGTCATCGCCTGCGACGAGGAGACGGCCGTCCGGCTGCGTCAGGTGCGCGCGATCACCGGCGCGCTGCTGCACCCGCTGGGCGCCTACCTGCTGCATCGCGGCCTCGCGACGCTTCCGACGCGCGTCCGCGCCCAGCAGGCCGGCGCGCGCGTCGTGGCCGCCTGGCTGCGCGAGCATCCGGCGATCGAGCGGGTCTACTACCCGGGGTTCGACGGCGATCCGCGCGGTCTGATCGGCGACGATCCGGCGAGCCAGATGCGGGGCACCGGCGCGATGGTCGCCGTCGCCTTGCGGTCGGGGTACGACGCGGCCCGGCGGCTGACGTCGTCGGTGCGGCTGTTCACACACGCCGTCTCGCTCGGCGGCGTCGATTCGCTCATCCAGCATCCGGCCGCGCTGACCCACCGGCCGGTCGTGGCCGAGGCCAAGCCGTCGACGAACATCGTCCGGCTCTCGATCGGGCTGGAGCATCCCGACGACCTGATCGCCGATCTCGAGCAGGCGTTGAGCACGACGCCCGCGGCGCGCCTGGCCGTCGCCGCGCCCGTCTGACCTGTGAGAATCGAACCACGTCCGATCCCTGGGAGGCCACCGTGACCGACTCCGACACCGCGCAGTCGCCCGACCTCGCCGTGCTCGCCGAGGTGGCGACGCGCGTCCGCTGGCTCGCCGCGGCCGTCGTCGACGCCGCGAACGCCGGCCGGCCCAACGATTCCGGCGTCAAGGTCGGCGGCCATCAGGCGTCGAGCGCGTCGATGGTCGAGATCATGGTTGCGCTGTGGTTCACCGAGCTGACCGCCGTCGACCGCGTCTCGGTGAAGCCGCACGCCGCGCCGGCGCTGCACGCGATCAACTACCTGCTCGGCGATCTCGACGCGTCGTACCTGCCGACGCTGCGCGCCAAGGGCGGCCTGCAGTCGTACCCGAGCCGGCTCAAGGACCCCGACACCGTCGACTTCTCCACCGGTTCGGTGGGCATCGGCGCGACCGCGGCGCTGTGGGCGGCGATGTCGCGGCGCTACCTCGCCACACACGTCGCGGGCCTGCCGCCGGCGGGGCGGTTCATCAGCCTGCTCGGTGACGCCGAACTCGACGAGGGCGCGATCTGGGAGGCCGTCGCCGACCCGGCCGTCGCCCGGCTCGGTGAACTGCTGTGGGTGGTCGACCTCAACCGGCAGTCGCTGGACCGCGTCGTGCCGGACATCCAGATCGCCCGGCTGACCGGAATGTTCGCCGCCGCGGGCTGGGAGGTCGTGACGCTCAAATGGGGCCGCCGGATCTCGGAACTCTTCCGGCGCCCGGGCGGCGGCGAGCTGCGCGAGCGCCTGGAGTCGATGCCCAACGAGGAGTATCAGCGGATGCTGCGCGCCGATCCGGCGCAGGTGGCCGAGCGGCTGCTCGCGGGCGATCCCGTGAGTTCCGAGCTGCGGGCGCTGGTGCTCGGGCTGAGCACCGACGAGTTGGCCGTCGCCGTCCGTGACCTGGGCGGACACGACCTCGGACTGCTCGTCGACACCTATCGCGCGGTGGCGGCCGACCGGCCGACGGTCGTCTTCGCCTACACGATCAAGGGGCGCGGGCTGCCCACCGAGGGGCATCCGAACAACCATTCCGCGCTGCTCACCGGCCCGCAGATGGACGCGCTGGCCGGTGCGTCGGGCGTCGACCGCGGGGCGCCGTGGCAGCGGTTCGACGTCGAAAGCGGCGCCGGACGGCTCTGTCGCGACCGGGCCGCGGCGCTGCGTCGGGAACCCGTGCCGACGCCGCGGACGCCGGCGATCCCGACGTCGCTCGGGCACCCGTACCGCACCCCGATCTCGACGCAGGCGGCGCTCGGCCGGCTGCTCGCCGACCTCGTCCGCGACGCGCCGGACGTCGCCGCCCGGATGGTGACGTGCAGCCCTGACGTCGCGTCGTCGACGAACCTCGGCGGCTGGATCAACAAGGTCGGCGTCTGGTCGGTGGCCGATCGCCGGGACTGGTTCGCCGATGACGCCCAGCGCATCCTGCGCTGGTCCGAGCGGTCCGGCGGCCAGCACATCGAGCTCGGCATCGCCGAGGTCAACCTGGTCTCCCTGCTCGGTGAACTGGGTGCCACGTGGTCGCGCTGGGGCGAACGGCTCATCCCGATCGGCACCATCTACGACCCGTTCGTCAGCCGCGCACTCGAGCCGTGGTCGTACGGCATCTATGCGGGTGGGCAGTCGATCCTCGTCGGCACGCCGTCCGGGGTGACGCTCGCGCCGGAAGGCGGTGCGCACCAGTCGATCACGACGCCGTCGATCGGCCTCGAACAGCCGGGCTGCGTCGCCTGGGAGCCGGCGTTTCCGCAGGATCTCGAGTGGTGCTTCCTCGCGGCCGCCGCCCGGGTGGGTGTGCCGGGTGGGACGTCGGCGTACTTCCGGCTGTCGACGCGGCCCATCGACCCGGCGTCCGCGCTCGTGCCCGAAGACGCGGCGGGCCGCGAACGGCGTCGGCGGCAGGCCGTCGCGGGTGGCTACAGGTTGCCCGCAGGCCACCCGATTGCCGACGAACAGGTCACGCTCGTCGGCGTCGGCGCGATCATGCCGGAGGTGCTGGCCGCGGCGCACGCTCTGCGCGCGCAGGGTGTCCGGGCCGGTGTCGTGTGCCTGACCAGCGCCGACCTCGTCTTCCGGTCGTTGCAGCAGCGCGGCAGCCGCGAGGCAGGCGTCGGCGGGGCGATCGCCGACGAACTGCTGCCGATGGCGCACCCGGCGCCGCTCGTGACGGTCCTCGACGGCCATCCGCACACGCTGGCGTTCCTGGCCGGCGTCCGCGGCGACCGCATCCGATGCCTCGGCGTCTCCGATTTCGGGCAATCTTCCTCGCTCGGCGACGCGTATCGGCTGCACGGCATCGATACGTCGGCGATCGTCGACGCGGCGCTGACGCTGCTCGGCCGGTAGACCTCCCCGGATGTCCGGCTGAGCGGACCGCCATGACAATAATCTCCTCGGCGCCTCGCTCAGCCGGACATCCGGGAAGGGAGCCTCGGCCCGGGACTACCGCATCGCTTGCCACGAGGCGATGGCGCGGTCCACGTACGCCGAGACGCTCGCGGCGACGTCGGTGGATGGGTCGATGAGCCACTGCAGCCCGATGCCGTCCAGCGTCGCCGTGATCAAGCGCACCTCGATATCGATCCGGTCGGGCGATAGGGCCGCCACGTCGTTGTTCTGGACCGCTTCGCGCAAGTGAGCGGCGAGGGTGGCGAGGTTGGTGGCGTAACGCCGAACGATGAAGGAGTGCGCGGGATGCGCCGGGCTGGACGCCTCGGCGGCGATGGTGGTGAACAACTCGAGCAGACCGCGATTCTCTTGATGAGCGGCCATCACTTCGGGCAGGCGCCGGAAATAGTCGAGACCGACGACGTCGGTGAGGCCGTTCTCGACGGTTCGCCGATCCCATTCCTCGAGCACGGCCATCAGCAGGCCTTCCTTGCTGCCGAAGTGCTGAATCAGAGCGGCATGGGACACGCCCGCCTGCTCGGCGATCGCGCGGAGGGAACCGCCGACGTAGCCGTGCGCGCCGAAGACGTCGATGGCGACGGCGATGATCTGCTCCCGACGGCGAATCCCCGTGCGGTACGGCCCCCGCACCCGGCCCTGTGCGTGCTCTGGCATGTCCCCACCATCTCATGTCGTTGACCAACTATGACCGATCGGTTAGCGTTCACGACGGTGGTCGCCACCCGAGAGCGCGCCGAGCGACGGCTCGACGGGTTCGCATCCATGGAAGGAATCCAGCCGATGAAGTACTCCGTACTCGGTCCGACCGGTGTCCGTGTCTCCAAGATCTGCGTGGGCACGGCCACGTTCGGGGTCGCTCCGAGCCCGCAGGAGGCCGACGGCGTCATCGGTGGTGCGCTGGACCTCGGCATCAACTTCTTCGACACCGCCGACGTGTACGGCTCGACGCCGACCTTCGATCGACCCGGTGCACCGCCCGCGTCCGAGCGCGAGTCGGCCGAGGAGATCCTCGGTCGCGCCCTCGTCGGCCGTCGCGACGAGGTGGTGCTCGCCACCAAGTCCGGTGAGCGCCGCTTCGATCCGGACGCCGGTCTGTCGCGTCGGTACGTCATCCGGCAGGTCGAGCAGAGCCTGCGCCGCCTGCAGACCGATCGCATCGACCTGTACTACGCGCACTTCCCCGACCCGAACACGCCGCTGGAGCAGACCCTCGCGGTGTACGACGACCTGATCCGGCAGGGGAAGCTCCGGTATGTCGCCCTGTCCAACCATCCCGCCTGGCAACTCACCGAGGCGCTGTGGATCGCCGACGACCGCCGGCTCGTCTCCGCGCCCGTCGCCGTTCAGGTGATGTACAGCCTCATGGACCGGAGCGCGGAGAAGGAGTCGAGCGCCGCGTGCGAGCGTTTCGGCGTTTCGATCGTGCCCTATGCGCCGCTGCACGGCGGCCTGCTGGCTGACCTGAAAGTCTTGGATCGCCCGATCTCCGGAGACAAGCGCTACGGCGGTCCCGGGTTCTCGGACACCGAGATCGCGGTCGCTCGCGAACTCGACCGGTTGGCCCGTGAATGGGGCCTCGGGATGCAGCAGGTCTCGCTGGCCTGGTTGCTGTCCCGGCCTGCCGTCGCCTCGGTGATCGTGGGAGCAGAGAACGTCGACGAGCTCCGGGCCAACGCATCGGCGGCCGACGTCGAGCTGACGCCGGAGCAGCTGGACGCCGTCTCCGCGCTGACCGCCGACGTCGTCTGACGACGGAACGCGATATGCAGTAGGCGCTCCTCGGCCGCACCGGCGTCCGGGTATCTCGGATCTACCTGGGCACCGCCACCTTCGGCGTCGCGCCCGATGCGCGGGAAGTAGAACGCCCTGCGCGGTCGCCGGGACGAGATGGTGATCGCCACTGAGCCCGCACCATTCCCCATCCACGTTTCGCCGACACAGCTGAGGAAGCGCCCATGTCTCGTGCCGATCAGACCACGATCGACTTCATCGACGAGTACTTCGCCGTCATGGAGGCGAAAGATTACGAACGCCTCGGCGATTACTACGCCGACGACATCACCCTGACCTTCGCGAACAAGCCGACCGTCGCCGGCAAGGACGTCGTCCTGGCGCAGATGGCCGCGATCGGCGGCAAGGTCGACTCTCTCGCACACCCGCTGGTCAACCTCTGGCAGGAGGAGGACGGCGTGGTCGTCTTCGAGGTGGACAGCGTATGGCGCTTTCCGGACGGCGTCGAGGTCACGATCAGGGCGTGCTCGATCTTCACCATCGTCGACGGGAAATTCACCGACCAGCGCATCTACGTCGACAACGGCCCGATCGACTCCTACCTCAGCTGAGCCGAGTGTGCAGGCGCGGATCGATGACCGTGACGCCCGCGGGTGCAGCGGAATCGACGAGCGGCAGCAGCCGCGCGGCCTCGCCCAGGCCGACGACACGTTCGACGAGGTCCTGGGGGCGCAGCCGGCCCGACTCGATGAGCGCGAGCATTCCCGGGTAGTCGACGGCGGCCATGCCGTGGCTGCCGAGGACGTCGAGCTCCCAGCCGATGACGCGGTCCATCGGGACGCGTGGGTGGCCGCCTACCGGAGGCAGCAGCCCCACCTGGACGTGCCGGCCGCGTCGGCGCAGGCTGTGGACGGCGTCAGCGCAGGTCTGCTCGCTGCCGACGGCGTCGACGGTGACGTGGGCGCCGCCCGTCAGAGTCTGAATTCGGTCGGGCACGGAGCCCTCGCCGGCGAGCAGCACGTCGTCGGCCCCGAGCCGAGCGGCCGCGTCGAGGGCCGCCGGTGCGCGGTCGACGACGACGACACGGGCGCCGAGCGCCTTCCCGATCATCACCGCGCTGAGCCCGACCCCGCCGGCGCCGATGACGGCCACGGTCTCGCCGGCCTGCAGCCGGGCCCGGCCCGTCAGCGCCCGGTAGGCCGTGGCGAAGCGGCAGCCGAGGCTCGCGGCGGCCGTGAGGGACACCGCGTCCGGGACCGCGATGAGGTTGGTGTCGGCGGCGTGCAGGACGACGCGCTCGGCGAACGAACCCCAGTGGGTGAAGCCGGGTTGTTGCTGGTCGGGGCACACCTGGGCGTCGCCGGCCAGACACCACACGCAGCGTCCGCAGCCGCAGACGAACGGCGCGGTGACGCGCTGTCCCACCGACCATCGCGTGACGCCCGCGCCGACCGCCGAGATGACGCCGGCGAGTTCGTGGCCGGGCACGTGCGGCAGGGCGACGTCGGGATCGTGGCCGGCCCAGGCGTGCCAGTCGCTGCGGCACAGTCCGGTGGCGTGTACTTCGACCACGACGCCGTCGGCGGGTGGGACGGGCTCGGGCACCTCCTCGACCCGGAGCGGTCCCGAGAACTGATCCATGACGACGGCGCGCATCCGTCGATCATCGCCGATCCCGCCGATCGGTTCGGTACCGGTGTCCGAAGTCGGGCGTCCGCGAGCTCAGCGGGGAGGTCGGCGAGAAATGATGGCGGAGGCGTCGAACAGCGGTAGGCCATAATTTCTCGGCCCGAATAATTATGGCGATCGCCCGTCGGCGGCCGTCAGCGGTATTTCTTCGTCAGTCGGCGGGGCCAGATAAAGGAGTGAAGACGGCTATTCGGGTGTTGGGAACGGCGTATTCGTCGTCCGGGGGCGGCGAGCCATACTTTTCAACCGCGTCAGGAGATCCGGTCGGCCCGGGTGTAGACGTTCATCGACGCGCCGCGCAGGAAGCCGACGAGCGTCAGGCCCGCTTCGGCGGCCGTGTCGATCGCCATCGTCGACGGTGCCGAAACGGCCGCGAGCACGGGGATGCCGGCGAGCGCCGCCTTCTGCGTCAACTCGAACGACGCGCGGCTGCTCACGACGAGGACGTGCCGGTCGAGCGGCAGCCGTCCCTCGCGGACGGCCCAGCCGATCACCTTGTCGACGGCGTTGTGCCGGCCGACGTCCTCGCGTAGCACGAGCAGCTCGCCGTCGGCGGTGAACAGCCCGGCCGCGTGCAGCCCCCCGGTGGCCTCGAACAGCCGCTGCCCCGCGCGCAGCGCCGCCGCCATCGCGGTGAGCGTCGTCGGCGCCGTGGTGAGCGGGTTCGAGGCGATGTCGAAGCGGGGCCGCAGGCGCAGCGCGTCGAGGGTGGGGGTGCCGCACACGCCGCAGGCGCTCGACGTCGCGACCGTGCGCAGCGTACGCGGAACGCCGCGGCGCAGCCGGACGTCGAGCACGTTGTAGGTGTTGGCACCGTCGGCGCCGCGGCCGGCGCAGTAGCTCATCGAGGCGACGTCGTCGGCGCGGCTGATGACGCCCTCGGCGTACAGGAAGCCGTGCGCGAGGTCGATGTCGTCGCCCGGGGTGCGCATCGTGACGGTACTCGTCACGTCGGGCGACGCGGGGGTGAGGAACGGCCCGACGGCCCGCGCGCCCGCGTCGTCGGGGGCCGACGACCCGCCGGGGGCGATCACCCGGAGCTCCAGCGGCTCCTCGGCGATGACCGAGTCGAGCCGGCGGCGGTTGCCGTCCGCGGTGATCCGGCGGATCGGCCGCCGCGCCGTGACGCGGCCCATCAGTGCCCCGCGACGGCGCGCGGATCCGGCGTGGCCGGTTCCAGCCGGACGACGACGGCCTTGGACACCGGCGTGTTCGACTTGCGTGCCGTGTGGTCGAGCGGCACGAGCGGATTGGTCTCGGGGTAGTAGGCGGCGGCGTTGCCGCGCGGCGTGTCGTAGGCGATGACCCGGAAATCGTGGACCCGGCGTTCCTCGTCGCGCCACTCCGAGACGATGTCGACGTGCGCGCCGTCGGCGAAGCCGAGCGAGGCGAGGTCGTCCGGGTGGACGAAGACGACGCGTCGCCCGCCCTTGACGCCGCGGTAACGGTCGTCGAGGCCGTACACGGTGGTGTTGTACTGGTCGTGGCTGCGCAGCGTCTGCAGCACGAGCCTCCCTTGCGGCACGGGCACCCATTCGAGCTCGTTGGCGACGAAATTGGCCTTACCGGTGTGCGTCTGGAACTCGCGGGAGTCCCGCGGCGGATGCGGCAGCACGAAGCCGTTGCGCTGCCGGACGCGGGTGTTGTACGCGTCGAAACCCGGGATGACGCGGGCGATGGAGTCGCGGATCAGGTCGTAGTCGTCGGCGAAGCCGGCCCACGGCACCGGATGCCTGGCGCCGAACACGGTCTCGGCGAGCTCGCAGACGATGGCGACCTCGCTGCGCAGCTCGTCGCTCACCGGGCGGAGCCGGCCCGTCGACAGATGGACCATCGACATCGAATCCTCGACGGAGACGTGCTGACGGCCGGTGCCGCGGATGTCGCTGTCGGTGCGGCCGAGCGTCGGCAGGATGAGCGCGGTGCGGCCGGCGACGAGGTGACTGCGGTTGAGCTTCGTCGACACCTGGACGGTGAGCGAGCAGTTCTCCAGCGCGGCCTCGGTGACGGCGGTGTCCGGGCTGGCCTCGACGAAGTTGCCGCCCATCGCCATGAACACCTTGGCCCGGCCGTCGCGCATGGCACGGATGGCGGCGACGGTGTCGTAGCCGTGTTCGCGGGGCGAACGGATGCTGAACTCGGCGTCGAGGGCGGCGAGGAACGACTCCGGCATCTTCTCGAAGATGCCCATCGTCCGGTCGCCCTGGACGTTGGAGTGCCCGCGCACCGGGCACACGCCGGCGCCGGGCTTGCCGATCATGCCGCGCATGAGCAGCAGGTTCGTCGCCTCCTGGATGGTGGCGACGCCGTGGCGCTGCTGCGTCAGACCCATCGCCCAGCAGATGATGGTTCGCTCGGACGCGGCCAGGTCTCGGGCCGTCTCGTCGAGCTGGGTGCGGGTCAGACCCGTCGCCTCGAGGACGACGTCGAGGTCGACGGTCCGGATCTGCGCCTCGTACTCGTCCCAGCCGGCGCAGTGGGCGGCGATGAACTCGCGGTCGACGACGGTGCCGGGCGCGGCGTCCTCGAGCTCCAACAGCAGCCGGCCGAGCCCCTGGAAGAGGGCCATGTCGCCGCCGATGCGGATCTGCAGGTACTCGTCGGAGGTCGCCGCGCCGTGCCCGACGACGCCGGACGGATGCTGCGGATCCTTGAAGGCGAGCAGGCCGGCCTCGCGCAGCGGATTGATCGCGATGACGCGGGCGCCGTGGTGCCGGGCCTCGACGAGCGTCGTCAGCATGCGCGGGTGGTTGGTGCCCGGGTTCTGGCCGGCGACGAGGATGAGGTCGGCTTCGACGATGTCGTCGATGGACACCGATCCCTTGCCGATGCCGATCGATTCGGTGAGCGCCGAGCCGGACGACTCGTGGCACATGTTGGAGCAGTCCGGCAGATTGTTGGTGCCGAAGCTGCGGACGAGCAGCTGATAGAGGAACGCGGCCTCGTTGCTCGTGCGGCCCGAGGTGTAGAAGACGGCCTCGTCGGGGTTCGCGAGCGAGCGCAACTCGTCGGCGATGAGCCGATAGGCGTCGTCCCACGAGATCGGCGTGTAGTGCGCCGCGCCCGCATAGCGCACCATCGGATGGGTGAGCCGGCCCTGCTGGCCGAGCCAGTAACCGGACTTCTCGCGCAGCTCGGCGATGGAGTGGGCGGCGAAGAACGCGGGGGTGACGGTGCGCGTCGTCACCTCCTCGGCGACGGCCTTGGCGCCGTTCTCGCAGAACTCGGCCGGGCGGCGGCGGCCCGTCGGCTCGGGCCACGCGCAACCGGGGCAGTCGAAGCCGTTGTGATGGTTGACGCGGGCCAGCGCCCGGCTCGCGCGCACCGGATTCGCCTGCTCGAACGCCCGCTCCAGCGAGACGGCGACGGCCTTGACGCCGGCGGCGGCGGTCTTGGGAGCCGTGACGATGGTCGCCCCCTCGTCGATGTCGTCGATGGGCGGCTCGTGATCGAGCATTCGCCGGGTCATTGACCGAGACATCCGTACTCCCTATCCCACGCTGCGCCGATTCCGCGAGCTCCGGCTCCGCCCGCCATTCTTGCACTCACGCCGATCTGCTCGAACTGACTGACCGGTACTTGTCAGCGAGCGCGGGGACGTGACGCATATGTTCGCGAAGGCTCGCTGATGAACAGGTTCCGGCACCTCGCGTCAGCCGTCAGCGGCGAGACCCGAGCGACGACGCCGAGACGGCGACCGTCGCGGTGATGACGAGGGCCAGGGTCGGGACCGCGACCGTCCACGGGGCGCGTTCGGCGTAGCCGATGCCCTCGGCCAGCAGCAGGCCCCATTCCGGCGACGGCTGACGCGGCCCGAGACCGAGGAAGCCGAGGGCGGCCAGGGCCAGGGCGATGCCGGGCAGCCGCAGCATGGCGTGCCGGAACACCGGTCCGACGACCGTCGGCAGCACGTGCTGGAACATCGCCCGGCCGGGCCCGACGCCGAGCACCGGCAGGACCGTGATGTTCGGTCTGGCCCGGGCCTCCTGGACGAGGGCGGCGGTGTGCGCGGCCAGCGGCGCCCAGCTGACCAGCGCGACGGCGATCGCGGCACCGAACACCGACGGTCCCGACAGCGCCGCGACGAGGATGCCGGCGATGATCGGCGGCGCGGCGTTGGTCACCTCGATCGGGCCGGTCGCCGGCCGCGGCGCCATGCCCACGAGGAGCCCGATCGCGAAGCAGACGAGCGTCACGGCCAGCGCCGTGCCGAGCGTCGCCACGGTGCCGTGGCCGACGCGGGCGAGCAGGTCGCGGCCGCCGGCGTCGGCGCCGAACGGCAGGTCGGCCGAAGGCGGGGCGAGGCGTCCGTGGGCGGAGACGTAGGGGTCGCGCAGCAGCGAGGCGGCGACCACCGCGGCGAGGATCGCCGTGCCGCCGACGGGGACGAGCCAGGCGAGCCGGCCCGTGGTCTGCGGCGCGGCGTCGACGGGCAGGGCCGCCGCCCGCATCGCCGGGCCGAGCAGCGCACGTCGGCCGAGTGCCACGAGGACACCGATGACGACGGCGATGAGCAGCAGCGCGAGGACGCCGGCCTGCAGCGTCGGGATGTCCTGCGAGCTCGCGGCGCCGAGCGTCGCGCGGCCGAGACCGGGGATCGCGAAGACCTGTTCGACGGCGACCGCGCCGCC
Source organism: Mycobacteriaceae bacterium (assembly GCA_044222225.1). Taxonomy (GTDB): domain Bacteria; phylum Actinomycetota; class Actinomycetes; order Mycobacteriales; family Mycobacteriaceae; genus JBGANR01. The sequence goes on along the minus strand of JBGANR010000009.1, from coordinate 87,972 downwards.
CGTCAGACCCACGAGGACGAGCCCGACCTGGCCGAGGATCGACGGCACCGCGCGGCGCAGGATCGCCGCGCCGACCCGTGCGCGGCCGATACCGGCGGTGGTCCACGTCGTCGTCCAGCGCTCGGCCGACGCCGCCGTCACGGCGTCGGCGAGCAACCGGCCCATCAGTCCGCCCGCCGGCACCCCGAGCGCCAGGGCGGGCAGGACGGTCGAGTCGAGGCCCGTCCAGCCGTACGGCGGAAACCAGCCGAGCCACACCGAGCCGAGCAGCAGCAAGGCGGCGGCGAGGACGAACTCGGGCAGTGCCGTCAGCATCGCCGCGACGGCGCCCGAGCCGCGGTTCGGCTCGCCGCGGACGCCCGCGACGAGCGCCGGGGCCGCGAGCGCGACCGCGACGACCGACGCGACCGCGACGGCGAAGCCCATGAGCGTCAGCGAGACGCCGAGCGCCGAGACGACGCCCGGCAGCACCGGCGTCCCGCTGATCCAGGACGTGCCGGCGTCGCCGCGTGCGAGTCCGGCCGCCCAGCGGGCGAAGACGGCGAGCGGGCCGCCGTCGAGACCGAGTTCGACGCGGATGTGCCGCAGGTTCTCCTCGGTGGCCTCGAGCTCGGCGTAGCGCGCCCGCAGGATCGTGTATTCGGCGCTGCGTCCGGAGAGCCACGGCAGCGCACCGACGAAGAGCACGACGGCGGCGATCGCGACCAGCCGGGATGCACCCGTCACGACGGCGTCCGGCAGTCTGGTCGATTCCGCAGGCTTCATCTTCGAACGCACCGCCGTCGTCACTCGGCCCGCACCGTGGCCGAGGTGACGAGCATGCGCTCGCGCGGGTCGCGCTCGGCACCGGACAGGCCCGCCGCCTCGCCCTGGATGACGCGCTCGTGCAGCATCGGGACGGCCGCGTCGTGGCGCAGGATGAGGGCCTCGGCGGCGGCGATCGCCTTGCGGCGTTCCGGCCCGGCCGCGGTGGCCGAGGCCTTCTTCAGCGCGGCGTCGACGCCCGCGTCGCAGAACTGCGAGATGTTGAAGGAGCCGGCGCAGGCGAAGTCGCTGAACAGATACGCCACCGGATCGCCCGAGTCGAGGACGGTCGCCCGCGAGAGGATGAAGGCGTCGAAGCGGCCGTCGAGGGCGTCCTTCTCGATGTACTGGTACTCGCGGACGTCCTGGACCACCTCGAAGCCGGCGGCCTGGAGCTGCTGCGCGAGCAGGACGGCGACCTCGGGCAGCTCGGCGCGGTCGGTGAAGGTGCCGAGGGTGATCTTGACGCCCGAGACCTTGGCGGGCTGCGCCCGGCCGTCGGCGAGGGACGCGGCGTAGGCGGCGTCCCGCTCCTCGGCGGCCCAGGGCAGCGCGGGGCCGAGCAGGCCCGCGGCGACGTCGGCCCGGCCCTCGTAGACGCCGGCGACGACGGCCGCCCGGTCGATCGCGGCCCGGGCGGCGGCGCGGACGGTCGGGTCGGCGAACGGTCCGCGCTTGGTGTTGAGATACAGCGTGTTGGTGCGCGGCATCGGCACCTCGTGGATGAGCGACGGGTCGACGTTGCCGGCCTGCCCGACCGGCACCGCCTCGACGAGCTGCGCCGTCCCGGTGCGCAGTGCGGCGGCGCGGGCGGTGCCGTCCGGCACGAACGTGACGTCGATGCCCGCGGCCTTGGCCTTCTCACCCCAATAGTCGTCGAAGCGCTCCAGCGTCGCGCCGCTCGTGCCGTCGACGGCCGTCAGCCGGAACGGGCCCGTGCCGGTGCCGACGGGTGAGACGACCTTGCCCTCGTACGCCTTGGCGGCGAGGATCGCGAGCTGCGGGCTGGACAGCCGCTGCGGCACCAGCGGGTCGGGATCGGCGGTGCGGATGGTCACGGTGTTCTCGCTGTGGCTGACCGTGAGCGTGACGCCGTCGAGGATGCGCGGTACCGGCGTCGCCTTCGTCGCCGCGACGATGGACGCTGCCGCGCGTTCGGCGGTCAGCGGGGTGCCGTCGTGGAACCGGACGCCGTCACGGACGGTGAAGCCCCAGGTCAGCGGGTCGGTCTGACGCCAGGAGGTGGCCAGGCCGGGCTGCGCGTCGCCGTCGGCGTCGAGCTTGATGAGCGTCTCGGCGGTGCTCCATCGGGAGAGTTTGAACGCGTCGTCGGACAGCGGCGTCAGCCCCGAGCGGGGCGGTTGGAGCATGGCCAGCGAGATCCGGTCGGCGGAGCCGGTGGTGCCGCCGTCGGCGAAGCAGCCGCCGAGCGCGATGACCGACGCCGCCGCGAGAGCGAGAGCGAGCGGACGGCGGGCGAGGGTGTGTGACATGGAGATCCTCATCGATGGGGGTGGGGGTCAGCGGAGACGGCTGTGTTTCACGTGAAACAGCGCCCTTGTGGGTGTCTGGGTGTCAGAGGCCGACGAGCTCGCGGGTCGCCGCATGCCGTGGGCTGCGCAGCAGCGTCGACGTCGGGCCCTGCTCGACGACGCGGCCGTCGGCGAGGATCGACGCCGTGTCGCACAGCCGGGCGACGGCGTCGAGATCGTGGGAGACGAAGAGGATGCCCAGGCCGTCGGCCGCGAGCTCGCCGAGCAGGTCGAGCACCTGATCGCGCAGGTCGTGGTCGAGGCCGCTCACCGGCTCGTCGGCGAGCATGACCGCCGGCCGCAGCGCGAGCGCCCGCGCGATGGCGACGCGTTGCGCCTGCCCGCCGGAGAGCTCGCGGGGGCGGCGATCGCGCAGCCGCGCGCCGATGCCGACGCGGTCGAGGGCGTCGCGGGCCTGGGCCAGCCGATCGCCGGGGACGCCGAGCCGGACGAGGGGCTCGAGCACCGAACGCTCCGCGCTGAAGCGTGGTTCGAGCGAGCCGATCGGATCCTGCGGAACGAACTGGACGGCGCGTCGGTACCAGCGCAGCGAGCGCATCGATCCGGGGGCGACGGGGCGTCCGTCCAGGTGGATCGTGCCCGCGTCGGGCGCGGTGAGGGCGAGCAGCAGGCGCAACAGCGTCGACTTCCCGCTGCCCGAGCGGCCGATGAGCGCGTGCCGGTCGCCGGGGCGGACGTGCAGGTCGACGCCGCGCAGCACGGCGGTGTCCGCGGCGGGTTCGCCGGATCGCCGCAAGCGTTGCGGGGCCGGGTAGGAGTAGTGGAGTCCCGCGGCGACGAGGCCGGTCGAGTCGCCCGCATCGTGTTCGGTCGTCATGCGGCGGCCGGGGAGATCGAGGTCGTATGCGGCTCGCCGGCGATCCGGCCGGCGGCGAGTCGCAGCCGGCGGTCGGTGCGCGCCGCCGCCAGTTCGCGATCGTGGGTGATGAGCAGCACCGACGTGCCGAGCCGCTCGCGGAGCAGGCCGATCTGGTCCATGACCTGCGCCTGTGTGACGACGTCGAGGGCCGTCGTCGGCTCGTCGGCGATGAGCAGGCAGGGCTTGCAGGCGAACGCGAGCGCGAGGCAGACGCGCTGTCGCTGACCGCCGGAGAGCTCGCCCGGCAGCCGGCGCAGCGTCGCCTCGGGCCGCTCGAAGCCGATGTCGCCGAGCAGTGCGGCGGCGGCGCGGGCGAGGTCGTCGCGGCCCGCGCCGTGCGCCCGCAGCGTGAGGCCGAGCTGGGTGCCGATGCGGACGAACGGGTTGAGCGCGCTGAGCGTGTCCTGGTGGACGGCGGCCACCCCGGCGCGGGCGCGCGGACGCCGGCCGGGCGGGACGTCGCGGCCGGCGAGGGTGATGCGTCCGCGGGCCGTCAGGGTGGCGGGAAGGGTGCCGAGGACGGCGGCCGCGGTGAGTGATTTACCCGATCCGGACGCGCCCAGCAGTGTCACCGCCTCGCCGGGCGCGACGCGCAGCGAGACGCCGTCGACCAGCGTCTCGGTGCGGCTGCGGACGGTGAGGTCGTCGACGACGAGGGTGTCGGCGGGGTGGTGCGGGGCGGTGGCGCTGGGCATCGGGATGTCTCCTGGGAGGGCGATGCGGAACACCGTAAACGAAAACGACTGTCATGTGCAATTGAGGGAACGGCGGAGCCCGGTGTGCGATCGGAGCCGCGTCGGACGATAATCACCCGGCGGCCGCTCGAATCGCGTAATTGTTCATAGATGGGCCGCGATCGCCGGACAGTCACCGGCAGAGCACGGCCTCGCTGAGTTGAAGGAGATGACCCCTTGTCTGAAAGCAGTTCCATCACCATGAGCACGGGTGCGGGGGTCGTCCGATGAGCGACGACGCGGGCGTTCGTTACGCCACCGAGGTCACCAGCGTCGGCAAGCAGGTCGCCGCCTTCGCCGGCAAGGGCCTCCTCATCCTCTTCGGCGACCAGGCCCCGGCCGCCGTGCACGACATCAGCGTCCTGCACAGCCCGACCGTCAAGAAGGGCGGGATCGAGGTCGGCGACATCGTCGAGATCGACGGCCGTACGTACCCGATCCTCGCCATCGGCGGCGTCGCCGAGGCGAACCTGCTCGCGCTCGGCCACATCGACCTCAAGTTCAACGGCGATCGCAAGGCCAAGCTGCCGGGCGATCTCTGCCTGCCGCACGCCAAGGCGCCGACCCTCAAGCCGGGCAGCACCTTCCGGATCGTCGCGGCCGACGCCGCGAGCTGACGCGATCCGCGCCCCGGGGTTCCCCCGGGGCGCACGGGTGGTACGAATACGCTCCCGCCCCGGGGTGATGACACCGGGGCGGGAGCGTCTATTCGGTTGGCACGGGTCGTCGGCCGGCGGACGGGGTCGAGCGCTCAGCTCAGCGTGAAGCGGCGCGCCGAGATCTCGTGCGGGTGCAGCACGACGACGTCGTCGCCCTCGGTCTCGATGAGCGGACTCAGGCCGAGGGCCTCCACCTTGAGCAGGGCATCGGTCGAGCGATCGATGGTGGCCGTCGCGTGGACGATGACGCTCCACGCGACCTTGGTCTCCCGGTCGATGCGATCGGTCTCGAAGACGACCTCCGGGAACGTCGCGAGCTCGGCCAGCTTGGAGCCCGGCCGGGTGCGGATGAGGATGAGTCCGTCGCCGGTGACGTAGTTGATCGGGTAGACGTCGGTTCGGCCGTCGTGGGTGGTCGTGGCCAGGCGTCCGAGGTCTTCGGTGCCGAGCAGTTCCCACGCTTGCTCATCGGTCAGGACGGTGGCGATTCCGGTGGCGGTCATCAGAGGTTCCTTCCGCTGCGATGTCTTCACCCTGCTCGCTGGTCTCCGGGCCGGCCAGGGCCGATCCGCCCGGGCACCGAGGGACTTTCGTCCTCGCGCACATCGCCGACCGGTCGCGGTGGTCCCGGTGGACCGGTGCCCTTCGCCCGTCGTGGTGGACGTCCGCATCGGCCTACCGTCGAGGTAGAGGCGGACGCCGGGTTCGCCGTCTGGAGGTCAGATTCCATGTCCGCAGAACCGATCACCCCGTATGTGCTCGTCGGCGTCGACGGATCGAAGGCCGCTCTCCAGGCGGTGAAGTGGGCCGCGGCCGAGGCGGACCGCCGCAGGCTGACGCTGCTGCTCGTCTACGTCATCGACCTCAGCGGCTACGAGCTGGCTCCGCTCTCCGGCCTGCCGGACGAGTACTCCGGACGCCTCGAAGCCGACGGCCAGGCGGTGCTCGCCGCCGCCAGGCAGGTGGTGGAGGACGCCTACCCGAACGTCCGGACGGCGTCGATCCACCCGCGCGGACTGCCGGCGCGGGAGCTGGTCCGACTCTCCGAGGACGCCGCGGTGACGGTGCTCGGCGCCACCGGGCTCGGCGGATTCGGGTCGATGCTGCTGGGCTCGGTCGCGATGTCGGCCGTGAGCCACGGGCACGGTCCGGTCGCGATCGTCCGCCCGGACACCGACGGGGAGATCCGGGACTCCGGCCACGTCCTCCTCGGCGTCGACGGCACGCCGAGCAGTGAAGAGGCGATCGCCGCCGCCTTCGACGAGGCGTCCCGCCGCGGGGTCGACCTCATGGCCCTGCACGTCTGGACGACCGCGCCGACCGAGATGACCAGGCAGTACGCCGTCTTCGCGGGCTTCGACATCCAGGCCGCAGCCACCGAGCAGGCGCAGCTCCTCGCCGAGCGGCTCGCCGGTTGGCAGGAGAAGTACCCGGACGTGCACGTGCGCCGGATCGTCGCCGACGGGCAGGTCGTGCGGGTGCTCCTCGAGCACGCCGACGACGCGCAGCTGATCGTCGTCGGCAGCCGCGGACACGGTGAGCTCACCGGCGCGATCCTCGGTTCCGTCAGTCGTTCGCTCGTCCACCACGCGCCGTGCCCGGTGCTCGTGGTGCGGCACGAGAAGCACGACTGACTCGATTAGTCTGATTCGATGCTGACCGTATTCCTCGTCGACGACCACGAGGTCGTCCGACGCGGCGTCGCCGACCTGCTGGGAGAAGAGGACGACCTCACCGTCGTCGGGCAGGCCGGCAGCGTCGCCGAGGCGCTGACGCGGATCCCGCGGCTGGTGCCGGACGTCGCCGTGCTGGACGTCCGGCTGCCCGACGGCAGCGGCGTCGAACTGTGCCGGGAGTTGCGGTCGGCCATGCCGAACCTCAACTGCCTCATGCTCACCTCGTTCACCGACGAGGAGGCGATGATCGACGCGATCATGGCCGGCGCCGGCGGCTACGTCATCAAGGACATCAAGGGGCTCGACCTGGTGTCGGCGGTGCGTGCCGTCGGCTCGGGGAAATCGCTGCTGGACACCCGCGCGGCGGCGGTGCTCATGAACCGGCTGCGCGCGCCGGAGGCGCCGTCGCCGCTGGCCGCGCTCAGCGAACAGGAGCGGACGCTGCTCTCGCTCATCGGCGAGGGACTGACCAACCGGCAGATCGCGGCGCGGATGTTCCTCGCCGAGAAGACCGTCAAGAACTACGTGTCGCGGCTGCTCGCCAAGCTCGATCTCGAGCGTCGAACACAGGCGGCGGTGCTGGCGACGCGTCTCGAGCGGGAGCCCGGGCGTGGCCGCTGACGAGCCGACTTCGGGCGGCCGGGTGCCCGACGGGCGGGATCCCGACGGGCGGGCACCGCTGCCGTGGACCGAGCGGGTCGGCGCGTTGCTGGATGCGGCCATCGAGGTCGGGGCGGGGCTCGATCTCGATCTGACGCTGCACCGGATAGTCCGCGCCGCCGCCGAGCTCGTCGGGGCGCGCTACGGGGCGCTGGGAGTGCTCGACCCCGACGAGAGCCCGGACGAGGTGCCGGGCGACGAGGTTTCGGGGGACGAGGTTTCGGGGGACGAGGCGCAGGGGAGTGGCGCGCCGGTCGGTGACGGTCCGGCGGCCGCGACCCCGCGGCGGCTCATCGAGTTCGTCTACGAGGGGATCGACGACGCGACGCGCGAGCTCATCGGCCCGCTGCCGACGGGGCACGGTGTGCTCGGCGTCGTCGTCGGGGCCGGCCGTCCGCTGCGGCTCGCGGACATCGCGCAGCACCCCGCGTCCGTCGGTTTTCCGCCGAACCATCCGCCGATGAAGACCTTCCTCGGTGTGCCGATCGTCGTGCGCGGGGAGACCTTCGGGCGGCTGTACCTCACGGAGAAGGCCGGCGGACGGCAGTTCACCGAGGACGACGAGACGATCGTGCGGGCGCTGGCGGGCGCGGCCGGGATCGCCGTCGACAACGCGCGGCTGTACGGGCAGGCGCGGCAGCGGCAGCGGTGGCTCGAGGCGGCGGCCGCGGTCCGGGCGGCGCTGCTGCGGGCCGACGAGCCGGACGAGGCGCTGCGGCTCATCGCCGAACGAGCCAGGTCGCTCGTCGACGCCGAGCTCGCGCTCATCGCCCTGCCTGCGGATTTCGGCCGCAGCGCGCTGGGGGCGACGCCGTCCGTCACCGAGCTCGTCGTCGCGGTCGGGGTGGGCGCGTTCGCCCGTCAGGTCGTGGGGAAGGCCGTGCCGCTGCCGCGCTCGGTGTTCTACGCCGATCCGCCGGATATCGACGTCCTCACCCACGCCGTCTCGGCTGCGACCGGCGTCGATCTGGCCGGTGCGCTCGTGTTGCCGCTGCGCGGGCACGAGATCGTCAGCGGCGTGCTCGTCCTCGTGCGGCGCGACGATCGGGGGGCCGGGTTCACCGTCGAGCAGCGATCGCTGGCCGAGTCGTTCGCCGATCAGGCGGCGCTGGCGTTGGAGCAGGCCCAGGCGCGGGCCGACCGGCATGAGCTCGATCTGTTCGCCGACCGCGACCGCATCGCCCGTGACCTGCACGATCACGTCATCCAGCGACTCTTCGCCGTGGGCCTTGCCATGCAGGGCACCCGGCGGCGCGCGCTGCGCGTGCTCGCTCCCGGTCCCGGCGGCGAGCCGCCGGAGATCGCCACCCGCATCGACGACCACGTCGACCAGCTGCAGGAGGTCATCGGCGAGATCCGCACGGCGATCTTCGATCTGCACCGTTTCGGGCCGGGTCAGACGTCGTTGCGAGCCGCCGTCCGGGCTGCCGTCACCGAGCTCACCGCCGACACCGGGATCCGGGCGTCGGTCCGGATGACGGGGCCGCTCGACGTCGTCGCGGCCGCCACCGCCGAGCACGCCGAGGCCGTCGTCCGCGAGGCCGTGAGCAACGCCGTCCGGCATGCGCACGCCTCCGAGGTGACGGTGACGCTCTCGGTCGCCGACGACCTCGTCGTCGACGTCACCGACGACGGCGTCGGCCTGCCGGAGGTGGCCGGCTGGAGCGGGCTCGCCGGCCTCGACCGCAGGGCCCGGGTGGTCGACGGCACCTTCGCCGTCGATCGTCGTCCGGGTGGTGGGACGCGCGTCGTCTGGACGGCGCCGTTGTCGGCGGAGTGAGTCATCCCCCCGGGCGCTGGAGGAGGATGCCGCGCGCACATCTCGGTGTAGGCGAGCACTTCGGACCATGCGGAGTTCAGTCCGGTCTGCCATGTGTAGAGAGCGGCGATGTCGTGGTCATTGCCGTCGGCGCCGGTCTCGGCACGCCAATTTCGACGATACGAAACTAAGCGGACGGGAGCCAGGAGGGGAGGATCCTCTGCGATGTGTAGTCCCGTTAACGACAGATCCTGCCCGCCGTTTTCCGTGATCGAGTTTATTACCCCGGTGCGTCTCGTGTCACTCCTCAGGGCACCGTATAGCCCGCCGCCCGCGTCAGCTCGTACCACTCCGGACGCGTCAACGGCAGGTCGGCGCCGAGGGCCGCGCCGGTGACGCGCCCGGGCGTCGTCGTACCCAGGACGACCTGCGTCTTCGCCGGGTGGCGGGTGATCCAGGCCGTTGCGATCGCGATGGGCGGGACGTCGTAGGCGGCGGCGAGGCGGTCGATGACCGCGTTGAGTTCGGGCAGGTCGGGTGCGCCGAGGAACGTCCCGGAATGGCTGTCGCCGGATGTCTGCGGGCGCAGCCGACCGCCCGCCTGCAGCGGCGACCACGCCTGGACGGCGATGTCGTGCAACCGGCAGTAGTCGAGGACGCCACCGCCGTCGACGGATGTCGACTGCGCGGAACCCTCGACGTTCGACTGCAGCCCCTGCGCGACGATCGGCGCGTGCGTGAGCGACCACTGCAGCTGATTGGCGACGATCGGCTGTCGCACGGCCGTCTTGAGCAGGTCGATCTGCCGCGGCGTGTGATTGGAGACGCCGAACGAGCGCACTTTGCCCGCGGCCTCCAACTCGTCGAAGGCGCGGGCGACCTCGTCCGGTTCGACCAGCGCGTCCGGCCGGTGCAGCAGCAGGACGTCGAGGTAGTCGGTGCGCAGCGCTCGCAGCGAACCCTCGGCCTGGCGCACGATGTGCTCGTACGAGAAGTCGAAGTAGGCGCCGGGAGCCCCGGGCTCGTACGGCGGCACGATGCCGCACTTGGTCTGGATCGTGATCTGCTCGCGCTCGGACGGCGTCAGCGCCATCGCTTCGGCGAACCGCCGTTCGCAGGCATGCCAACCGCCGCCGTAGATGTCGGCGTGGTCGAAGAAGTCGACGCCCGCGTCGCGCGCGGTGCCGACGAGGGTGCGGACGGCGTCGTCGCTCATCTGCGGGATGCGCATGAGTCCGAGGACGACTGACGGCGCCGGATTCGCGACGCCGGGCAGGACGAGGGTCTTCATCTGCGGCTCTCCTGGGGCTGGTGTGACGTGCCGAGGGGACGTTACCGCGAGGACCTTCCCGGATGTCCGCCTGTGCGGCCCGCCGAGGAGATTATTGTCACGAGGCCCCGCTGGGACGGACATCCGGGAAGGTGTCGCGCGTCAGTCGGCCGTGGTGAGGGCGGCTTCGAGGCGGAGCAGCAGGTCGGCGCAGGTGCGGGCGGCGTCGGCGTGCCCGCCGAGCGCCGGGGCGAGTGCGCCGGCGCGGGCGGCGCGCAGTCGCTGCAGGTTGGTGGCGGCGAGCGGCGTCGGGTGGACCTCGATGTGCCGCCCGGAACCGGAGGTGCGGGTGACCAGGCCTTTCTCTTCCAGCGTGCGTAGGGCGGTGCTGACGTTCGTCCGCTGCAGCCGGGTGCGGGCGGCGATCGCGGACGGCGTCGACGCGGGGTGCAGGTCGACGACCCGCATGACGAGGCGTTCGGTCTCCGTCATGGGGATCGCGTCGGAGGCCTCGGGCAGCCGGGCGCGGATGAGGCGTCCGACGCCGAGGACGAGGTCCGCGAGATCGGCGAGGTCGGAGTCCGCGGCCGCGGTGCCGGGCTGATCGGTCGGGGGCACGTCGCCATCCTACACATGGTTATGCCATCATAATTATGTGCAGATAACTTCGGCGGGGACCGGCAAGGGACCCTCGCGACTCCGCCTCGCCCTCGTCCTCGGCTCGATGAGCGCGTTGCCGCCGTTGTCGATCGACATGTACCTGCCGGCGATGCCGCAGATGGCCCGCGACCTGCACACGAGCCCGGAGCTGGTGCAGCTCTCGCTGACGGTCTTCGTCGTGGGGCTGGCGCTGGGCCAGATCGTCGTCGGGCCGATGTCCGACACCTGGGGACGGCGTCGCCCGCTGCTCGTCGGCCTGGCCGTCTACACGCTGGGCTCGGTCGGCTGCCTCCTCGCGACCACGGCGCCGCTGCTCATCGGCGCCAGGATCGTCGAATCGCTCGGCGCCGCGGCCGGCACGGTGCTGGCGCGGGCGATCGTCCGTGACCACTTCGAGGGCCCCGCCCTGGCGCGCTTCTTCTCGACGTTGATGCTGGTCGGCGGGGTCGCGCCGGTCGCCGCACCGGTGATCGGCGGCCAACTGCTCACCGTCGCGCCGTGGCCGGCGGTGTTCGCGGTGCTGGGCGTCCTCGGCCTGCTGCTGACGCTGGCCGTGGTCTTCGGGCTGCCCGAATCGCTGCCGGAGGCGGCGCGTCGGCCGGGCAGTCTGCGCGGCACGTTGCGGGTCTACGGGATGCTCGTCCGTGACGGCGATTACATGCGCGCCATCGGATCCTCGGCGCTCATGTTCGCGGCGATGTTCTGCTACATCGCGGCGTCGTCCTTCGTGCTGCAGGAGACGTACGGGCTGTCGGCGCAGCAGTTCAGCCTGGTGTTCGGCGTCAACGGCCTGGGCATCGTCGTGCTCGGGCAGATCAACGGCCGGATCGTGGGACGCGTCGCGTCCGAGCGGCGGCTGCTGGCCCTCAGTCTCGCGGCCGGGGCGCTCGGTGCGATCGGCGTCCTCGCCTGTACGGCCCTGGAGCTGCCGTTCACGGCGCTTGCGCCGTGTCTGTTCCTCACGGTCGCGGTGGTCGGGCCGGTGCTGGCCAACTCGACGTCGCTGGCGCTCGCGAACCACGGTTCGGCGGCCGGCGCGGCGTCGTCGTTGCTGGGGCTCTCGCAGTTCCTGGTCGGCGGGCTCGCGGCGTCGGCGCTCGGGGTGATTCCGGCGGACCAGTCGCTCGCCATGGGGATCGCGATGTGCGTCTGCGCCTGTGCGGCGCTGGCGGTGTTCTTGTCCGGGCGTCGGGGCTGACCTGCCGAAACCCGGCCGCGCGGCGTCGCGCACTGACATGATCGGACATCGGGGCGTCCGGGCAGGCCGGTGCCGCCAGGAGTAAGGAGCGCGTTCATGACCAAGGTGCTGTACGCCGAGTTCACGGCACGGCCGGGTAGCGAGGACAGGGTGGCGGAGCTGATCGCCGGTCTGGCGGCGGACGTCCGCAAGGAACCGGGGAACATCGTCTTCGACGCGAGCCAGGTGGCCGGGGAGCCGGCGAAGTTCTTCGTCTACGAGGTGTACGCCGACGACGACGCCTTCGCCGCGCATATCGCGGCCCCGTACGGCGCGGTGTTCAACGCCGCGCTGAACGACCTGATCGTCGAGCCGCACTCGATCCTGACGTTCCTCGACCCGATCGAGCCGGCGGGCTGACGGCGTCCGAAAATTTACTGTCCGGTACCTGACGCTGAGCGGGGCGACGCGGTCGTATGTGCCGCGTCGCCCCGGGGAGTGACAGGTTTCGCCACGGTGCCGTTGAGCACCGCCGGTATCGGGCGGTTTTCTACGGCGCGACCGGGTCGGCACGCCGCTGAGGTGTGGCGGCGTCGGGGTCGTCGGCCGCCGCGGCGGGTTCGGGACGGGCCTTCTGGGTGTTCGGGATCAGTGCGGTCGCGACGACGCCCAGGATCAGGAAACCCGCGGCCAGGTAGGAGCCCGATGCGAGGCCGTGCGTCATGGCCTCCCGTGCCGCATCGGCGACGAACGCGGTGGTGGAGTCCGCGGCGAGCGGTGCGATCGTGGCCCCGGCACTGTCGGTGACGGCGTCGCCGAACGCGGCGGCCTGATCCGGGGGAAGCCCGGCGTCGACCAGTCGCTCCCGCAGGTTCGAGCTCAACGTGGAGAAGAAGACGGTGGTGAGCGCCGCGATCCCGAGCGCGGAGCCGAGCTGGCGGAAGGTGCTCTGGATGCCGGAACTCTGGCCGTCCTCCTCCTCGGGCACGTCGGCGAGCACGACGTTCGTCACCTGCGATGTCGCGAAGCCGACGCCGACACCGTAGAAGAAGAGCACGAGGGAGATCTGCCACCAGGTCGCATCGGTGAAGGCCGCGACGGCGCCGAGGCCGGCGAGGCCGACGACTTCGAGCACGAGCCCGAGACGGACCAGGCCGAGCGGTGAGACCTTCGCCATCAGCGGGAAGCTGATCCCGCTGGCGACGAAGCTGCCGATGGCGATCGGCACGAGGGCGAGCCCGGCCTGGAGTGCGGTGTAGTCCATCGTGAAGACGAGCCAGAGCGGGAGCACGGCGATGATGCCGTATTCGCCCAGCCCGATGATCGTGGTCGCGATGTTCCCATTGCGGAACGAGGCGATGGAGAACAGCGTCGTGTCCATGAACGGTTCACGCGCGTCGGTGGGGCGACTGGTGACGATCTGACGTCGCACGAACACCGCCATGAGGATCACCGAGAGGGCCAGGGCGACGAACGCCGGCGACAGGCCGGAGTCCCAGGTGAAGCCGGGCAGGTCGAAGGCCTTTTCGCTGACGACCCACCCGTAGACCCGTCCCTCGATGAGTCCGAAGGCGAGCAGTCCGAGGCCGAGAATCGACAGCATCGCGCTGAACGCATCGATCCGTCCCCGCTTTCGCGGGGTGGGAACGAGGAAGAGCGCCGCCAGGACGAGGATCAGGACGGTGACCGGGATGTTGATGCCGAACGCCCAGCGCCACGTCCAGTGCTCGGACAGCCACCCGCCGATGACCGGCCCGAGTGCGGTCGCCGCGCCGATGGTGGAACCCCAGATCGCGAACGCCTGCCCGCGCGCCTTGCCGGTGAACATGCGGTTGAGCAGCGCCAGGGACGTCGGGAGGATCAGCGCCGCCGCCGCACCCTGCAGGAATCGCGCGAGGATGAGGATCTCGCCGCTGGTGGCCAGACCGGCCAGGAGGCTGGTCAGCCCGAAGCCGATGACGCCCCAGACGAACACCGCGCGTGCGCCCAGCAGGTCGGACACGCGGCCCACGAGCAGCAGCAGGGCCGCGAAGATGATCGCGTAGGACTCTTGAATCCATTGCGCCTGGGTCGAGTCGATGCCGATGTCTTCGATCACCGAGGGGGTGATCACGTTGACGATCGTGGTGTCGACGACGATCAGCGCCACGCCCAGGGCGATGGCGATCAGTCCCAGCCACCGTCGAACCTCTGTCGATACATGCACCATCCGCTGACCTCCATAAAACTTCATTGGCAAGTAATTTCACGGTGAAGCTACTTTGCCGCGTGATATCTTGTCAACCGGCGATGAACGGAGGTCCGATGGGGCGCGATCCTGATGGCGGGGCGGCGAACCCCGCGACGCATCGTGACGGGGTGCTGGACGGGCTTCGTGCCTACGGCGCGATCTCCGCGGAGATCGGCAAGCGCTTCGCGGGCAGCCTCGGCCTGCATCCGACGGACGCGTCGGCGCTGATCGAGATCCTCGAGGCCGAAGAGCGCGGAACGCCTCTGTCGCCCGCGCGGCTCAGCGAGCGGATCGGGCTGACCTCCGGTGCGACGTCGTCGCTGCTCAACCGGCTCGAGACGAACGGACACATCGAGCGAAGCCGCGTCCACGCCGACCGGCGCATCGTCACGCTGCACTCCACTCCGGGGGTGCGGCAGGTCGCCGGCTCCTTCTTCGATCCGTTGGGGGAGCGTCTGGCGACGATGATGGACTCGTATCCCGATGACCTCTTACGGCGATTCGAGTCCTTCTTGGCGGAGCTCCGCGCGACGTCGGAGGCCTATGTACGTGACCTCCCCTCCTGACGCCCGCACGCGAGAGCACGAGACCGCTCAGCGGACCAGCGGGATGACCAGCGGGGTGTGGGATTCGGGGTCGTCGATGATCCGGCACGGCAGGCCGAAGACGTCCTCGACGAGGTCGGCCGTGACGATCTCCGCCGGCGGTCCCTCGGCGACGATCCGGCCGTCCTTCATCGCGATGAGGTGGTCGGCGTAGCGGCAGGCGTGGTTGAGGTCGTGCAGCACCGCGACGAGCGTGTGGCCCTGTTCGCGGTTGAGCCGGGCGCAGAGGTCGAGCAGTTCGATCTGGTGGGCGATGTCGAGGAAGGTCGTGGGCTCGTCGAGCAGCACGAGCGGCGTCTGCTGGGCGAGGACCATCGCGACCCACACCCGCTGGCGCTGTCCGCCGGAGAGTTCGTCGACGAGCCGCGCCGAGAGGTCGGTGACGCCGGTGGCGGCCATCGCCGACTGCACGGCCTCCTCGTCGGCGGCCGTCCAGCGGCGGATCATGCTCTGGTGCGGGTACCGGCCGCGCGCGACGAGCTCGGCGACGCGGATGCCCTCGGGGGCCGTCGACGTCTGCGGCAGCAGGCCGAGCGTGCGCGCCACCTGCTTGGAGGGGTACGAGTGGATCGACTTCCCGTCCAGCAGCACGTCGCCCGCGGTGGGCTTGAGCAGCCGGGACAGGGCGCGCAGCAGCGTCGACTTGCCGCACGCGTTGGGCCCGATGATGACGGTGAAGGCGCCGTCGGGGATCGCCACCGACAGCGATTCGCCGATGACGCGTCCGGCGTAGCCGATGGTCGCGTCGGTGGTGCGCAGCCGGGCCGCGGGGGTCTGGGGCATGGCCGTCGTCTCCGTTCGAGGGTTCATCGCCGGCGGGTCTCCCGCGCCAGCAGCCAGATGAGGTAGACGCCGCCCACGGACACGGTGACGACGCCGACCGGCAGCCGCGTCGGGGCGAAGAGGTTCTGCGCGAGGTGATCGCTCGCCACCAGCAGGAACGCGCCCATCGCGGCGGCCGGGGCGATCGTCACCCCGGCGCTGCGGGTGAGCCGGCGCGCGAGCTGCGGGGCGGCGAGCGCGACGAAGGAGATCGGCCCCGCGGCGGCCGCGGCCACCGCGGCCAGCGCGACGCCGACGACGACGAGCGCGATCCGGCTGCGCTCGGGCCGCAGACCGAGTGCGGCGGCCGCGTCGTCGCCGAGTTCCAGCACGGGCATCCGGCCCGCGACTCCCACGACGGCGGGCAGCAGCACCGCGAAGACGACGGCGACCGGAACGGCCTGCGCCCAGGAGATGCCGTTCAGCGTGCCCGCCCCCCAGGTCGCGGCGGCCATCGCCGTCTGCAGGTCGGCCCGCAGGATGATCCAGGTGTTGATCGACTGGAGCATCGCGGTGACGGCGATGCCGACGATGATGAGCCGGAAGCCCGTCGCGCCGCCGGAGAAGGCCAGCAGGTAGACGACGAAGGCCGTCGCGAGACCACCGGCGAGGGCGCCGGCGGCGACGCCGTAGTAGCCCGGCCCGACGAGGAGGATGACGGCGAGTGCGCCGGTGTAGGCGCCGACGTTGAAGCCGATGATGTCCGGGCTGCCGAGCGGGTTGCGGGTGAGCGACTGGAAGATCGCGCCGGACGCGCCGAGCGCCGCGCCGATGAGCAGGGCCGTCAGCGTCCGGGGCAGCCGCCACTCGAGCACCACCAGCCGCTCCACGCGCGTTCCGCCGCCGCCGAGCGTCTCCAGCACCCGGCTCGGGGCGATCTCCAGGTCGCCGGTGCCGAGCGAGACGACGGCCACCGCGAGGGCCGCCGCGACGAGCGCCAGCACCACGGCGAGGACGCGCAGATCGAGGAGCCCGGAGACGGTTCGGCCCCGCAGGACCAGCAGGCGCCGGCCGAAGTCGATACCGGCCGTCGTGCGGCTCATCGGCCCGCCGCCCGGCCGCGCCGGACGAGCACGATGAGCACCGGTGCGCCGACGAAGGCGGTGACGATGCCGACCGGCACCTCGGCCTGGGCGAGCACGCGGCCGATGATGTCGCCGGACAGGACCAGGATCGGGCCGCCGACCAGCGAATACGCCAGGATCGCGGGCTGCGACGGCCCGACGATCATCCGCACCGCGTGCGGCACCATGAGCCCGACGAAGCCGATCGGCCCGGCCGCGGCGACGGCGGCGCCGCACAGCAGCGTCACGGCGATGACGCCGACGGTCCGCGTGCGACGGATGTTCGTGCCGAGCGAGCGGGCGAGGTCGTCGCCGAGCGCCACCGCGTCGAGCGAGCGCGCGACGGCGAAGGCCAGAACCAGCCCGACGGCGATGAACGGCCCCGTCGCCCAGGCGATCTCGAGGGAGCGACCGGACACCGAACCGGCGTACCAGGAGCGCATCGTGTCGAAGGCCTTCGGATCGAGCAGCACGAGGCCGGTGGTGACGCCCATGAGGACCGCGCCCACCGCGACGCCGGCGAGCGTCAGCCGGATCGGTGTGCCGCCGTCGCGGCCCAGTGAGCCGAGCGCATAGACGGCGACGGTCGCGACGGCCGCCCCGAGGAAGCCGAACCACAGGTAGGTCCAGACGTCGGTGAGCCCGAGGGTGCCGACGGCGATCGCCACGAACAACGCCGCGCCGCCGTTGACGCCGAGGATGCCCGGGTCGGCGAGCGGGTTGCGCGTCAGGGCCTGGATGAGGGCGCCGGCCACCGCCAGTGCGGCCCCGACCAGCACGGCGAGCACCGTCCGGGGCAGGCGCAGCTCGCGGATGATGAGGTGCGTGTCGGAGCCGTTGTAGGCGAACAGGCCGTCCCAGGCGTCGCTCCACGGCAGCCCGCGGGCGCCGATGGCGATGCCGGCGAACATGAGCAGCACGAGCACGGCGACGCCGAGCAGCCAGCCGGCGACGAGGGCGGCGCTGCGCGCGAGGCCGCCCCGCCGCGGGGTGTCGTTCGCCTGCGTCGTGCCGGTCCGGGTCGCGGTCACCGATGCGGCACGCGGTAGCGCGACCACGCCTCCCAGAGCCGCGCGTAGCGTCCGCCGCGGTCGACGAGCTCGTCGTGCGTGCCGTCCTCGACGACCCGGCCGCGGTCGAGCACGACGACGCGGTCGGCCGCCGCGGCCTGGCTGAGCCGGTGCGCGACGATGACGGCGGACCGTCCGGCCAGCGCGGCCTCGGCGGCCTGCTCCAGCAGCTCGGCGCCGGCGCTGCCCGCCTCGGCGGTGGCCTCGTCGAGGATGACGAGGTCGGGGTCCATGAGGTGCAGCCGCGCGAGCGCGATCTGCCGCTCCTGTACGGGCGTCAGCTCGTGGCCGTGCGCGCCGACGACGGTGTCGACGCCGTCCGGCAGCAGCCGCACCCAGCCGTCGGCGCCGACGACGCGCAGTGCGTCGGCGATCGCGGCGTCGCCGGCGTCCGGCGCGGCCATCCGCAGGTCGGCGGCGAGCGGCCCGGCGAAGACGTGCGCGTCCTGGGTGAGCAGCGCCGTCCGGCGGGCACCGACGTGCAGCGTCCCGGAGTCGGGCCGGTGCACGCCGGCGATGAGCGAGACCAGCGTCGTCTTGCCCGCGCCCGAGCCGCCGACCACCGCGACGTGCTCGCCGGGTGCGACGGTGAACGAGACCTCGTGCAGCACCGGATGCCCGGCGCGGTAGCCGAAGCCGAGCCCGGCGGCGGCCACGATCCCGGTGGTGCGCGCCGGCGCCGCGGGAGCGGGCGCGGTCTCGTCGGCCGCGTCGATGACGCCGACGATCCGGCCGAGCGACGCCGCGGGCGCTAGGAGGGGGTGGACGGTCAGCAGGAGCGTCCCGATCGGCCCGAACAGGCGCAGGAACAGCAGCATCGCCGTCGTCGTGGCGCCGACGCCGGCCGCGGCGTCGCGCGTCAGCAGGTACCCGACGGTGAGGATCGCCGCCATGCCGAGGAATTCGGCGAGGTTGAGGCGGCCCCAGAAGCGGTTCTGCACGACGCGCGCCCGCATCGACCAGCCGACGACGGCCCAGGAGTGCTCGGCGATGCGGGCGCCGAGGCGCGTCGACAGTCCGAAGGCGTACACCGACTCGAGCCCGCGGATGCCGCCGAGCACGTGGTGGGCGCGGCTCGCCATCGCCGCGCGCTCGGCGGCGTACACCGGGGGCGCGATGCGCAGGTACATCCGCACCGCCAGCGCGTGGACGGGCAGCGTGACGAGCACGACGGCGAGGAAGCGCAGGTCGAGCGCGCCGAGGCCGACGGCCGTCAGCAGCACGGCGAAGCCCGCGGCCGACGCGGCCGGGATCGCCTTGGCGATGGCCGTGCTGACGACACCGACGTCGTCCGTGGCGCGAGAGACGAGGTCGCCGCTGCCGGCAGCCTCGACGCGGCCGAGCGGCAGCCGCAGCGCGGCCGTCATCATCCGCTCGCGGATGTCGGCGAGCATCGTCTCCAGCAGCTTGCCGGTGAGCGCGGCGCCCACCGCGGTGAGCGCGGCGCCGACGAGCGCGGCGACCGCCATGATCGCGGCGACGCGCCAGACGCCGGCGTGGTCACCGTCACCGGTGGTGGCGATGTCGACGATCCGGCCCAGGCCCCAGGGCGTCGCGAGGCCGAGCGCTGCGGCGGCGGCGAGCACGGCGACGACCAGCGCCGTCAGCGGCCACCGGCCCCGCATCTCGGCGCGGATGAGCGCGAGCACACGGCGGCCGTCGGCGATCGGCATGGTCGCTGCTTCCGTGGCGGTGCTCATACGGTCGCTTTCGTTCGATCGAGCGTGACGGTCAGGTCGAGGACGTGGTCGGCCGCGGCGAGGAAGGCGGGCGAGCCGGTGAAGACGAGGGTCGCCCGGCCTTGCCGGACGGCCGCGAGCCGGTCGGCGATCCTGGCCTCGGTGACCGAGTCGACGGCGTTGGTCGGGTCGACGAGCACGAGCAGCCGCGTCTCGGCGGCGAGGGCCCGGGCCAGGGCGACGCGCTGGCGCTGGCCGCCGGAGAGCATCCGGCCCGCCTCGCCGACCGGGGTGTCCCAGCCGTCGGGCAGCACCTCGAGCAGCTCCTCGCAACCGGCCGCGAGCAGCGCGCGGTCGACGCGGGCGGCGTCGGCGCCCTGCGGTCCGGCGACGTTCTCGGCGACGCTGCCCTCGAAGAGGTCCGCGCTGTGCGGCGCGACCCGGACGAGGCTCGTCGCGCTCGCGTGGTCGAGGTCGAAGAGGTCGACGCCGCCGACGGTCACCGAGCCGCTCTCGGGGCGGCGGCGCCGCGCGAGCACTGCCGTCAGCGTCGCCGTCGTCTCCGCGTCGGCGACGACCACGGTCATCCCCTCGGTCTCGACGGTCGCCGACAGGCCCGCGACATCGTGCAGGCGCAGGACGGCGTCGGCGGGGGAAGAGGTCGGCCCGGCCGGCTCGACGGCCGGCGGCGCCTGCAGGACGTCGAGCACGCGCTTGGCCGAGGCCAGCCCGGCCGACCAGACCGCGCCGAGGTTGGAGCCGAGCGTCGACAGCGGCTCGAGGAGGAACTGCGTGAGCCCGACGACGGTGATGAGCTGGCCGATCGTCAGCCGGCCGTCGACCGCCATGAGCCCGCCCGCGACGCCGACGGCGATGACGAGCGCCGCACCGGCCGACGTCATGACGCCGAGGAAGGCGCCCTCGGAGCGGCGCGCGCGGATGACGGCGGTCAGGGCGCGGGCGCTCGCCGAGCGATAGCGGCGGGCCGCCTCGTCCTGGGCGCCGATGCCGGCGATGACGCGGAAGCCCGTCATGAGGTCGGCGGCCGAGCCCGCGGCCTCGCCGGCGAGCTGCTGCTCGTGCTCGCTGCGCCGACGCAGCGGCCCGCCCGCGCGATCCATCAGCCACAGCAGCGCCGGGGCGCCGAGCAGCACGGCGAGGCCGAGCGGCCACGAGATCTGCAGCAGGACGACGGCGCAGAACACCACTGCGGCGAGCTGTCCCACGGGGTAGAGCCCGACGGCGACCGTCATCGCGAGCCGCCCGACGTCGGACGTCGCGATGGACAGCAGCATGCCAGGCGAGCGCGGCGGCCCGGCCATGCCGCGCGGATCGAGGATGCGATCGGTGACGGCCGTCCGCAGCCGGTGCTGGATGGTGTGCATGCCGAGGAAGCCGATGCGCGAGCCGAACCGGAAGCAGAACGAGAGGACGGCGAACACCACGCCGAGCAGCAGCAGCCAGCGCACGAGCTCGCCGCCGTCACCGGTCGCGACGGCCCGGTCGATCGCCGCGCCCGCGACGACGGGAACGAGCGCCTCGCCGACCTGGTGTCCGATCATGAGCACGGCCGCCGGCAGGGTCAGCCGGCGCGCCCCGAAGATCGTGCGCCACACCAGCTGCCGCGGGGTGGTGTCGGCGTCGACGCGGATCGGGTCGGCCGTGGGCGGCGTCGGCGCGGCGGTGAAGTACGGGGGTCTGAATCGGCTCATCGGCCGGCCGTCTCGAACCGGGCGGTACCGGGCGTCTGCGTGAGCCCGGCGAACTCGACGACGTTCGCGCCCCAGCCGAGCGGACCCGTCCGCGGCTCGCCGGCGCCGGCGGCCGTCGCGAGCGCCGTCAGCTCCCCGGCGGTGCGCCGGCCGGCGCCGTGCAGGCAGAGTCGGCGCAGGTCGTCCTCGGTGTCGTGCTCGTCGGAGGTCTGCGGATCGAGCAGATCGGTGACGACGACGACCCGGGCCGCCGACGCCGTCAGCGCACCGAGCAGCACCCGGGCGTCGGCGTCGGGCAGCGTGTCCACGACGTCGACGGCCAGCGCCAGATCGACCGGCTCGGCGAGCGCGGTGAACTCGCTGGCGTCGACGCGCTCGACGAGGCCGCGGCGCTCGTCGGCGACGTCCGCGAACGCGCGGTCGAGCACGCTCGGCAGCCCGACGAGCCGGATCCGCAGGCCGGGGCGCAGCCGCAGCAGTGTGTCGGCGTAGACGCCGGCGCCCTCGCCGACGATCGCCACGCTCGTCACGCCGTCGAGGTCGATGGCGTCCGGCAGTGCGGCGGCGCGGTAGACGGCGTCGTGCGCGGCCTCGCCGTGGTAGTCCTCGGCGAAGCGCGGCTCGCGCATCCGCTCGGTGAAGCTCATCCCCTCCAGGCCGGTCGCGGCGCCGGTGCGCACGGCGTCGAGCAGACCGAGGAAGGCCAGGTCGAGACGGGTGTGGATGCTGTCGAAGTGCAGCGCCCCGGCGATGAAACCGTCCGGATCGGCGAGGATCGAGCCCGCGTCGGTGAGTGCGTATCCGTCGCCGTCGCGGCGCAGCAGGTCGAGCGTCGCGAGGTGGCGCAGCAGCTTGCCGAGCGCCGCCGGATCCGCGCCGCATTCGGCCGCGAGCCGGTCGACGGTCGTCGCGCCGCCGTCGATCGCGGCGAAGACGCCGAGCGTGACGGCGGTGCGCAGCGCCAGCGGCGGCAGCAACTCGGCGAGCTCGTGGATGTGGGCGCCGGCGTTCTCCTCCGCGGCCACATCGACGAGCTCGGGATCGCCGACGACGCTCGTCACCTCGCGATGGCGCCAGTAGCCGGCGATCTCGACGAACTCGGCGGGCAGCTCGCGCTCGCGCCGGGCCCAGCGACGCAGCGGCTTGATGGTCAGGGTCTCGCCGGCCACCCATATATAAGGACGCCCCTCGCGCCAGGGCTGTGCCTGCACGGTCTCGACGAGCCGGGACTCGCCGCCGTTCTCGCTGCGGAACAGCCAGGTGACGTCGATCGGTGCGGCGCACGTCAGCTCCTGCCGGTGCGACGG
This sequence comes from Mycobacteriaceae bacterium, assembly GCA_044222225.1. GTDB lineage: Bacteria > Actinomycetota > Actinomycetes > Mycobacteriales > Mycobacteriaceae > JBGANR01. Next base: position 65,672 of record JBGANR010000009.1, on the reverse strand, counting down.
CTCGGCGACCTCGATGACGACGGTCGCGGGCAGCGTCGGCGGCAGCTTCTCCAGGCAGTGCTCGATGGCGGGCAGCGCCGTCTCGTCGCCGGCGATGAGCATCCAGTCGGCGCCAACCGGCAGACCGGCGGAGTGCTTGGGCCCGGCGATGAGGATCTTCTCGCCCGGCCGCACCCGGCGCGCCCAGGTGGACGCGAGCCCGGTGCGGTGCAGGGCGAAGTCGATGGTCAGCTCGCGCTTCTCGGCGTCGAACCGGCGGACGGTGTAGGTGCGCGTGTACTCGAAGCTGCCCGGTGTCCAGTCGACGGCGCCGGTATCCGTGTTGCGCGGCACGGCGAACGGGAAACCGCCGGTCACGGGGTCGGGCGGCAGGATCTTGATGTCGTCGTCGAAACCCTCCGAGCGGACCGGCGGGATCGCGACGCCGTCGCGGACGTGCGCGTCCATCGCCGGCCCGCCGACGACGATGCGCCGCATCCCCGGTGTCACGTCCGACACCTGCAGGATGTCGAATTCTCGCAGGCAGATCGGGAACACCGATGATTCGCGCACCGTCGCGGGCATGTCTCTCCTTGGGGTTTGTCGTGTGTGGTGTGTGTCGCCCGGGGACGGTCACCGCCGAGCCGCAGTCCCCCGCGCTGGCTCGTTCCTCGCCGGCGCTCCCGCCAGGCCCGATGCCAGCGGCTCGGCGGTGGCCATCCCCGGGCGACACGAGCGCTCAGTTGCGGTCGGGAGCGGCGTTACCCGGCACCGGGCTCGGGCTCAGTTGCGGCCGAGGGCGACGTCCACCCAGCGGCCGACGGTCGGGTCGGCGGCCAGGGTCGGGTAGTCGACCTCGGCGGCGCCCGCCTCGCGCCATTTCTCCACCAATCCCATCACGCGGATGGAGTCCATGCCCTGATCGAGCAGGTCCATGTCGTCGGTGAGGGCGTCCGGAGCCTGGTCGAGGGCATCGGCGATGTCGGAGATGACGGTCTCTCGGGTGAGCACGGCTGCTCCTTTCGAAGGGACGGCGTCATATCGAGCGCCTCTGGCGACCGTCGCGACAATAATTGTCGCGACGACGCTCAGAGGCGCCCGATACGACGGCGGTTACTTGGCGAAGAGCTTCTGGATGCGGTCGAGCGTGTCCATGACGCCGTCGTAGTCGGCGCGGTAGCTCGTCGCGGGCAGCTCGTAGACCTTGTTGTTCTTGAAGGCGGGCAGAGCCGCGTAGAGCGGATCGGCCTTGAGCTGCTCGAGCGTGCGACCGGCGACCGGGAGCACGAACAGGACCGGCGCGTCGGCGGCCTTGGAGAGCAGTTCGTTGCTGAAGATGAACGAGTCGCCCGAACCGTACAGCTCCGGGTTGTTCGCCTTCTTCATCACGTCGTCCGCCTGGAATCCGACGCGGGTGAGCAGCGTCGGGAGGGCGGCGGTCTGCGGGATGAGCGCGGGCTCGTTGGTCGAGAGCGAGAGGAAGTACGCCGTCGGGTTGCCCGGCACGGTGATCGCGTCCTTGACGGCCGTCACCTTGTCCTCGTATGTCTTGAGCAGGCCGTCGACCTTGTCGCTGCGGCCCGTCGCCTCGGCGACCTGCTTGAGCTGGTCCTGCCAGTTCGTCACCTTCGGCGAGATGTAGACGGTCGGGGCGATCTTCGAGAGCTGGTCGTACAGCTTCTCCGCCTGGACGGCGCTGATGCCCTGGCCGCCGGCGATGATGAGATCCGGCTGGGCCTTGGTGATCGCGTCGAGGTTGAGTTCCTCGCCCGCGGGGAGCTCGGTGGTGCCCTGCGCCTTGGCCTTCACGGACCACGCAGGCGGGAAGCCGCCGTCGAGATTGGTGACGCCGAGCACGCGGGTGTCGGTGGCGGCGACAGGGGCGTCGAGGGTGAAGAGGTAACCGCTCAGGCTCGCGGCGAGCGAGACGATGCGCTTCGGCTCGGCCGGCACCGTGACGTCGCCCTTCTCCGTCTTGACGACGCGGGTGCCGCCGTCGGAGCCGCCGTCGTCGCTGCTGCACGCGGTGAGCACCGTGAGCAGGCCGAGCAGTGCGAGCAGCAACGCGGCGAGCGGGCGGACCCCGCGGAATCTCCGTCGTCGCGTCGTTGTCGTGTCAGACACCGTTGTTCCTTTCATGTCGGTGTACTTGGGGGTCGCACGTGAGCCGGGGAGAGCGCTCATGCGAGTCGAGGGCCGCCTGCAGCAGCGGCGTCAGGTCGCGCCACCCGGCGGGGGAGACGATGCTGTCGTGATCGTGCTCCAGGCGGTGCACGGTGAGCAGTTCGGGCGGATGCACCGCCTGCCAGCCGCGTAGCAGCGCGTCGCCGCCGCCGTGGGCGTCGGCGGTGTAGAGGGTGACGGCGCCGTCGTAGCCGGGCACCGCCGTGTCGGTGAGCAGCGCGAGGCAGCGGGCCGTGTTGCGGCGGACGGCGTCGGCCAGGTCGGGCACCGGGATGTCGACGCGATGGTGTCCGGCGTCGAACGGGCCGGCCGGGTGAGCGGTCGGCGGATGCGCGTCGATGACGCCGACGAAGCCGACTCGCAGCCCCTCCTCGGCCAGTGCGGCCGCCATCGCGTGGACCACCGCGCCGCCGAAGGAGTAGCCGAGCAGGTGGTACGGACCCTCCGGTGCCAGTTCCCGGATCGTTCGGACGTACTCGGCCGCCAGTTCGGCGACGCTGCGGGCGGGCGTCGCGGCGGGCAGCTGCAGCCCGATCACCGGGCGGTCGGCGCGCAGCCGGGCCGCGAGCGGTGTGAACTGCCAGGCGAAACCGCCGACGGGGTGCACGCAGAACAGCGGCTCGCGCGGGCCGTCGGGCCGCAGGACGAGCACGTGCCGATCGTGCAGCCCGGTCTCCGGGGAGAGCCCGGCCGGTTCGGCGTCGGTCGCGGCGGGCGGGTCGCCGGGTGTTCCCAGCTCGTCGCCCGGCGGGGCCGGGAGCTCGTCGCGGGACCGTCCGTCGATGCGCGCGGCCAGCCCGGCGACCGTCGGATGCGCCAGCAGCACCGTGACGTCGATGTCGGCGTCGAGGTCGCGCTGCAGCCGGGCGAGCAGTCGCATGCCGGTCAGCGAATCGCCGCCGCAGTCGAAGAAGCCGTCCTCGGCGCCGATGCCGTCCTGGCCGAGGATCTCGGCGAACGCGGCGGCGACGGCCCGCTCGGTGGGCGTGCGCAGCGACGTCCCGGCGGCCCGGCGCGGCGGCGCGGGGAGCGCGGCGCGGTCGAGCTTGCCGTTGACGGTGAGCGGGATGCGGTCGATGACGACGATCTCGGCGGGCACGAGATGGGCCGGCACGATCGATCGCAGTTGTTGCCGGACGTCGCCGAGCGGCTCGGCCGCCGGGACGACGTAGCCGATGAGCCGGGGGATCGGGCCGGACGTCGTCACCGCCGCGGCGGCCCGGGCGACGCCGGGCACGGACTCGAGCGCGGCCTCCACCTCGCCCAGCTCGATCCGGACGCCGCGCACCTTCACCTGCCGGTCGACGCGGCCGAGGTACTCGACGCGGTCGCCGGCGCAGCGCCGGACGAGGTCGCCGGTGCGGTACATGCGTCCGCCGGGCGTGAACGGGTCGGCGACGAACGACGCGGCGGTGAGATCGGGACGCCCCAGGTAGCCGTGCGCGGTGCCGTCGCCGGAGAGGTACAGCTCGCCGGCCGCGCCGACGGCCACGGGCCGCAGCCCGGAGTCCAGGACGCGCGCGCAGGCGTTGCGCACCGGCCGGCCGAGGCACGGCGTCGCGCTGTCGACGACCGCCGAGCCCATCGCGTTGATGGTGAACTCCGTCGGGCCGTACAGGTCGTAGCCGGTGACGCCGTCCTGCTCGCGCAGCCGCGACCACAGCTCTGCCGGCACGCCCTCGCCGCCGAGCATGACGAGCGCGGGGTGCCGCGGGCCGTCGAGCAGCCCTCCGGCGATGAGCTCGCGGGCGTACGACGGCGTCACGTTGACGACGTCGATGCCGATCTCGCGGTAGTGCCTGACCAGGGCGATCGGGTCGAGCCGGGCCGTCTCGTCGATGACGTGCACGTGCTGCCCGGCGAGCATCCAGAACAGCTCCTCCCACGACATGTCGAAGGAGAACGAGACGGTGTGCGCGATGCGCAGCTGCCGGGGCGCGCCGCCGGCGGCCACCGAGCGCTGCGTCGGCGTGAAGATCTCGTCGCGGTGGTTGTGGTACATCGCGGTGAGTCCGCGATGCCCGACCTGCACGCCCTTCGGCTTGCCGGTGGAACCCGACGTGTAGATGACGTAGGCGGGCTGATCCGGGTGGTGCGGGCCCGCGACGCGCTCGTCGGGGACGTCCGGGACGGGCCGCCGGCCGTCGAGGACGGCGGCGAGCTCGGGCGAACGCAGATCGAGGACGTCGATCCCGGTGAGCCTCTCGACGAGCTCGCCGGGCCGGCCGGTGTCGGGATCGACCGTGACGAGCGCCGCCGCGCCGCTGTCGCCGACGACCTCGGCCAGGCGCGGCGCCGGGTGCTCGAGGTCGAGCGGCAGATAGGCCGCGCCGGTGCGCAGCACGGCGAAGATCGCGACGATGTGATCGGCGATCCGCGGCAGCGCCAGGGCGACGACATCACCCGGGCCGAGGCCGCGCGCCGCGAGGCAGCGGGCCAGCGCATCGGTGCGACGGTTCAGTTCGTCGGCCGTGAGCGTCGTATCGCCGCAGGTCAGCGCCGGGGCGGACGGATCGGCGGCGGCGAGCTCCCACAGCAGTGTGTCGAGGCTGCCCGACGGATCGCCCGGCCCGGGCAGCAGCACCCGCTCCGGCAGCAGCGGGGACGGCGCGGCGTCGGGAGCCGCGCCGGTGTCGGCGACGCGGACGTCCGTCGGCAGCAATGCGACCAGCTCCAGCAGGGTGTCCAGCAACCGGACGGCGGCGTCGTCGGTGAGCAGGTCGGGCCGGTTCTCGATGCTGACGTCGATGCCGCCGCCCGGTCCGGACGGGTCGACGTCGATCGTCGCGGTGTAATGCGTGGCGTCGAAGGCGGACGTCTCGGTGACGCCGGCCCGCGCGAACACCTCGCGGCTGCGCGCCGGACCGCCGTCGTTGCGGAAGACGAACAGCGTGTCGAAGAGCAGCGAGAAGCCCGCGGCGCGGGAGATCTCGCCGAGCCCGGCGCCGTGGTGGGCCGTCAGCCGTCCCTGATCGGTGAAGACGCCCGCGACGAGCTCGCGCAGCGGCAGCTCCGGGGTGGCCCGCACCCGCACGGGGACGGTGTTGAGCGTCAGTCCGACGATCCGGTCGGCGCCGCTCACCCGGGGATCACGACCGGAGACGGTGGTGCCGAAGACGACGTCGTCGCGTCCGGTGGCGCGGCGCAGCGTCAGGCCCCAGGCGGTGGCGAGCACCGTCGAGAGCGTGACGCCGGTCTCGCGCGCGAACCGGCGGACGGCGGCGGCGCGGGCGGCGTCGAGCGTCCGGGTGTGCCTGCGGGAGACGGTGAGCGTGGCCGTCGTCGGATCGGCGGCGAGCAGCGTCGGCTCGGTGAGCCCCGACAGATACTCCGCCCAGGCGGCGACGGACGCCGCCGGGTCGGTGGCGACGAGTCGCCGCAGGTGGGCGCGGAAATCGGCGGGGGCGTCGAGGACGCGGTCGAGCTGCGCGGCCGTGCCCGGTGCGGCCGTGTCTCCGGCGAGGCCGGTGAGCAGCCGGGCGATCCCGTACAGCGTGAAGAGCTCGCCGAACAGCACGGCCTGCGACCACGCGTCGGTGAGCAGGTGGTGGTGGGTGAGGATCAGTCGCGCCGAGCCGTCCGGTCGGTCGGCGATCGCCGCCCGCAATAGCGGGGGTCGGGAGAGCTCGAAGGGTGCCGCGAACTCGGCGTCCGCGAGCGTGGTGAGGGCCGCGTCGTCGGCGACGGACACCCGCGTCACGGGGATCGCCCCGGGCACGACGACCTGCACGGGCGCGTCGAATCCGCGGTGGGTGAAGCCCGCCCGCAGGTTCGGGTAGCGCCGCAGGACCGCGGTCAGTGCCAGGTCCAGCGCGTCGCCGTCGACGCCGCCGGGCAGGTCGAAGCGGTGCTGCACGTGATAGGTGTCGACGACGCGGGCGTCGGCGTCGCCGGTGCGACCGCGCAGCGACTGGAAGTACATGCCCTCCTGCAGCGGCGTGAGCGGCAGGACGGCCTCCCAGCCGGGGTGGTGCTCGTCGAGCAGTGCGCGGGAACGGTCGTCGACGAGCTCGGCATCGTCCCAGGTGGGACGCATCGCGTCGGGGGTGACCTCGGCCGGGCCGGGGGCTTCGAGGACGCCGAGGCCGGCGAGCTCGCCGAGCGTCTCGGCCTCGAAGACGTCGGCCACCGACAACGACAATCCGCGCTGTCGGGCGGCCGCCGCGACGCGGACGGCGCCGATGCTGTCGCCGCCGAGTGCGAAGAAGCGATCGGTGGGGGCGGCGTCGATGCCGAGTGTTTCTGCCACAGCGGAGAGGACGATGGATTCGACGTCATATCGAGCGCCCCTGGGCGCCTTCGCGACAATAATCTCCTCTTCGGCGCCCAGAGGCACTCGATATGACACCGGTACCGCTGGAGTCGGCAGTGCGGCCCGGTCCAGTTTGCCGTTGAGGGTGGTCGGCAGCCGGTCGAGCAGCGTCACGGTCTGCGGCACGGCCTGTGCGGGCAGCAGCTCACCGACGTTTCTGCGGAGTTCGGCGGGATCGAGCAGGGCGCCGGTGGCGGCGACGACGTATCCGGCCAGACGTCCGGTGCCGTCGGCGATCTGCACGACCTTCGCCGCGGCGTCGGCGACGCCGGGCAGGCTGCGCAGCGCCGATTCCACCTCGCCGAGCTCGATGCGATGGCCGCGGACCTTGACCTGGTCGTCGGCGCGGCGCAGGTACTCGATGCGACCGTCCCGGCGGCGCACCACGTCTCCGGTGCGGTACATCCGCCGGCCGGGACGGTCGGGATCGGCGACGAAGCGCGTCGCCGTCTGCGCCGGCCGATTGAGGTAGCCGCGGGCCACCTGGGCGCCGCCGAGGTACAGCTCGCCGGGCACGCCGTCGGTGACCGGCCGGAGCAGCCGGTCGAGGATCCGGACGTGCACGCCCGTCCACGGTGCGCCGATGGTGACGGGATCGTCGCTGGTCAGACGCGCGGCGCAGGCCCAGACGGTCGCCTCGGTGGGGCCGTAGACGTTCCATACTGTCCTGCAGCGGGACGTCATGGCGGCGGCGAGTTCGGGGGCCAGCGCCTCGCCGCCGACGAGGGCGCGCAGCCGCGTCAGATCCGGCAGCGAGGGCTCGGCCAGCAGCAGCCGCCACAGCGACGGCGTCGCCTGCAGCACGGTGGCCCGGTGGCGACGCAGCGCGTCGGCGAGCAGCTGCGGGTCGACGACCATGCGCCGCGGCACGACCGCCACGGACGCGCCGACGGTCAGCGGGCACAGCAGCTCGAGCACGGCGATGTCGAAGCTCACCGTGGTGACGGCGACGAGCCGGTCGTCGGGCGTCAGCCAGCCGAGCTCGGCGACGCTCGCGGCGAACGCCGCGAGATTCTCGGTCGTCACCATGACGCCCTTGGGCTTCCCGGTGGTGCCCGAGGTGTGGATGACGTAGGCGAGGGCGTCGCCGGCGGACGGCACGGGCGGCAGGGTGACGGCCGACGAGGCGGCGGTGTCGTCGGCGCGCAGCCGCGGGACGTCGAGCCAGTCGAGCCGGGCCGACGAGTCCGCGCCGACGAGCGCGCAGACCGGCCGGGCGTCGTCGACCATGTATTCCAGCCGGGCGCGCGGATAGTCGACGTCGAGCGGCAGGTAGGCGGCGCCGCAGCGCAGCACGGCGAGCAGCGCGATCGGCAGCGTCTCGTCCCGGTCGACGGCGACGGCGACGACGGATCCGGCGCGTACACCCGCGGCGAGCAGGCGCGTCGCGAGGGCGTCGACGCGGCGGGCGGCGTCGCGATAGGAGAGGACGGTGTCGCCGGCGGTGATCGCCGGACGGTCGGGGTCGGCGGCCGCGCGGGCGGCGAAGGACGCGCTCACCGAGCGTGGCGGCTCCGACCGGACCGGGGGATCGGCGGGTTCGACCCCGAGCCTGACCTGCGACAACCGTCGTTCGGGCGCCGCGGTGACGAGGTCGAGCACCGCCCGGAACTCCTCAGCCACGTCGTGGAGGGTCGCCGCGTCGTAGAGGTCGGCCGCGGCGGTGACGCGCAGGTGGACCGCGCCCGTCTCCGGCGAATCGACGAGCCAGACGGCCATGTCCATCCGCGCCGGCGGATCGATCGGGTCCAGGGGCGTCGCGACGGCGTCGCCGAGCGCGACGGGGACACCGGCGACCTCGTGGCCGACGAGCGTCTGGAACAGCGGATGCCGGCCCGCCGAGCGGGCGGGCGCGAGGGCGTCGACGACCCTGTCGAAGGCCGTCTCGCGATGGTCGAGCGCAGCCAGCCCGGCGGCCCGGACGCGGCCGAGCAGCTCGCGCAGGGTCGGGTCGCCGGCGGCGTCGATGCGGTGCACGACGGTGTTGACGAAGTAGCCGACGGTCCCGGCGAACCGCTCGGGATCGTCGCCGCGATCGGCGACGGTGGTGCCGAGCGGGATGTCGGTCCCGGCGCCGCGGGCGTCGAGCACGACGGCGACGGCCGTCTCCAGCAGCATGAGCGGGCTCACGCCGTGCGCTTCGGACGCCGCACGCAGCGCCGCGGGGTCCGGCAGCGGGATCGTGACGGTGTGGCCGCGGCCGGACGCGGCGCGCGGGCGGGGCCGGTCGACGGGCAGGTCGAGCTCGGCGGGCAGCCCGGCGAGCGTCGAACGCCAGAACCGGAGCCCTTCCTCGTCCTCGCGGCGACGGTCGACCGAGGCGAACAGCCGGTACGGCGCGGGGGCGTCACCCCAGGTCGGGGTGGTGCCGGCGAGCCGGGCCCGGTAGGCGACGGCGAGATCGTCGAGCAGGACGGGCACCGACGCGCCGTCGATCGCGATGTGGTGCACGAGCAGGATCAGCACGGCCGGGGCGCCGGCGGCGCGGAGCAGCCGGGCGCGGGCGGGCGCGTCGACCGTGATGTCGACGACCGTCGCCGGATCGGTGACCATGCGGGCCACGGCCTCCTCGGCGGTGCCGCGCAGCTCGTGGAGCTGCAGCTCGGACGGCGTCGGCAGCACCTCGGCCGTCGGCGTCCCGGACGCGTCTGCCGGGTAGCGGGTGCGCAGGATCTCGTGCCGCAGCTGGACGTCGCGCCATGCGGCGGCGAGCGCGGCCTCGTCGATCGGACCGGTGAGCCGCAGCACGACCGGGACGTCGTCGGTGTGCGACGGCCCGCGCAGCTGCTCGACCGTCCACAGTCGTCGCTGTGCGCGCGAGAGCTGCCCGTCGTCGGACGGGGCGGGCGGCGCGGCCGGTGCGGCGCTGCGCCCGGGCCGAGCCGCCGCGCCGAGCCGTCGCGGGGTCCGCGCGTCGAAGACGTCGGCGACGGTGACGACGATCCCCGCCTTGCGGAGCCTGCTGACGGCGGTCATGGCGGCGAGCGAGTGCCCGCCGTGGGTGAAGAAGTCGTCGTCCGGGCCGACCGGTGCGTGCAGCACGTCGGTGAGGACGGCCGCGATCCGGGCGGCCGTGTCGTCGTCCGGAGCGAAGGCCCGGGTCGGGGCGGGAGCCGGGGCGGCGGGCGTCGGGGTGGCGCGTCCGATCCGGGGCAGCGCCGGTACGAACGCCGAGGCCGGGGCGTCGAGGTCGGCGACGAACCGGACGAGGATGTCGGCGAGCGCCGCCCGCAGCCGATCCGCGACGTCGTCGGCGACGACGCCCGGATCGTGATCGAGGACGAGCCGCAGGGTCTCGCCGGGCGGCGCCAGCAGCGAGAGCGGGTACTGGGTGCGGCTGAGGTTGTCGATCCCGGTGATGTGCAGCCCACCGTCGCCCGGCGCACCGAAGTCTCCGGGGTAGTTCTCGAAGACGACGAGCGTGTCGAACAGTGCGGTGCCGGAGGCGCACGCCTCGATCTCGGGCAGCGGCAGGTGCTCGGCGTCGCCGAGACCGTACTGCGCGCGCTGCGAGTCGGTGAGGACGTCGCTCATCGGCCGGTCGTCGAGCCGCACCCGCACGGGCACGGTGTTGCTGAACAGCCCGACCATGCCCTCGACGCCCGCGAGCTCGGCGGGCCGGCCGGAGACCGTGGTGCCGAAGACGACGTCGGCGTGCCCGACGAGCGCGGCGAGCGCCGCGCACCAGGCGCCCTGGACAAGCGTGTTGAGGGTGAGACCGCGCGTCCGGCCGAGGGCGGCGAGCCGCTCCGGCAGGTCCGGCGGCAGCGGGATCTCGGACTGCACCGCTCCGGAGCCGGACGCCGATCCGACGAGGCTGGGCTCGGTGAGCCCGGCCAGCCGGGTGCGCCACGTCGCCCGCAACGCCTCGGTGTCCGTCTCGGCGAGCCACCGCAGGTAGTCGGCGACGTCGGGCGCGGGCGTCAGCGGGGCGCTGTGATAGACGGCGAGCAGCTCGCGCAGGACGATCGGCGTCGACCAGCCGTCGGTGACCAGGTGGTGCGCGTTGAGCACGAGCAGCGCTCGGCTCCCGGGCAGCCGCAGCAGGTGCGCCGCGAGCAGCGGACCCTGTGCGACGTCGAAGGCGCGCCCGGCGGCGCGGCGGCGCGCGGCGGCCACGGCCGTGCCGGCCGCGTCGGCGGGCAGTCCGGCGAGGTCGGTGAACGTCCAGGGCATCCGGGGCGTGCGCGGCACGGCCTGCACCGGCTGCTCGACGTTCTCGTAGTGGAAGCTCGCGGCGAGGTTCGGGTGCCGCGTCAGCACGGCGTCGAAGGCGGCGCGCAGTCGCCGGTCGTCGACGTCGCCGGCGAGCTCGACGACGGCCGTCAGGGTGTAGACGTCGTCGGCGCCGAAGCGGGCGGCATGCGCCAGCAGCCCGGCCTGCAGCGGCGACAGCGGAAGCAGCGCCGCGAGCGGGCCGTGTGCGGCCTCGATCTCGGCGATCTGCTCCTGCTCGACCGTGACGTCGGGGTAGTCGGCGGCCGAGAGCCCGCCCTCGGTGAGCGCGGCGTGCGCCGCGAGCGCGGTGAGGGCGTCGTCCCAGTGCCGTTGCAGCGCGTCGACCTCGGCTGGCGTCAGAATGTCGCCCGCGACGGTCCACTCGACCGACAGTTCCTGCCGGATACCGGACGGAATCTGTTCGCCTGCGGGTTCACGCGGCGATAGTCGTCGCGTCGCCTCGCTCAGCGACAGGTTTCGGTCGTCGGCCGCGACGTGGACGAAGGCGTTGAGCGCCAGCGCCTCGGACATCGTGCGCTCGGCGGGCTCGATCACGGCAAAACCGTCGCCGACCGAGCCCGAGACGCCCCGGCCGAGGAAGTTGAGCACGATCTGCGGCGCCGGGGCGCGGCGGACGTCGGCCGAGGCGTCGCCGAACCAGCGCAGCAACCCGTAGCCGAGGCCGCCGTCGCGGCCGGCCCGTCGAGACGCCTTGACGGCGTGCAGCAGACCGGCGACGGCGTCGAGTGCGTCGACGCCGGCGAGGAGTGCGCCCGGCGCCGTCACCGGGTATTCGACGGTGAACCAGCCGACCGTGCCGGAGACGTCCGAACCGCCGGCGCCGCGCGGCAGGTCGTCGCGGCCGTGTCCCTCCATGAGGACGGGGAAGTCGAAGACCGGGGCGCCGCGCTCACGTCGGTATGCGGCGACTGCGAGCGTCAGGGCCGCGAGCAGCACCTCGTCGGGCCGGATCCGGTACTTCGCCGGGAGTTCGACGAGCAGCGCGTGCGTCACGGCGACTCCCGCGACGGTGCGGTCGATGCGCGCGGTGGAGTGCGTGTCGCGGCCGGGCACGGGCCGTCGATCGCCGACGACCGGCGGCGAGCCGGGGGCGAGCACCCGCAGCCAGTGCCCGGCCTCGTCGGCGTAACGACCCTCGGCGGCGAGCCGGGCCAGGTCGGCGGCGCGCTGCCGCCACGAACCCGGCGGCGGTGCGGCCGGCGGCCGTCCGGCGCAGGCGGCGAGCAGGTCGCTGACGAGGATCGGCCAGGAGACGCCGTCGACCGCGAAGTGATGGACCACCACGACGACGCGCGCGGCCCCATCGGCCGCCGGCAGCAGCGCGATCCGCAGCATCCGGCCGCGGGTCGGATCGAGCTGGGCGGCGAGCCGCCGGGCGCAACCGGCGGTGTCGGCGATCTCCGATTCGACACTGACGACGGCCGACTCGTCGGCGGTCTCGGCGATGTGCACCGTCCCGGCGTCGATCACCGACAGCCGCAGCGCGGCGTGCCGCGCGAGCAGGGCCGACGCCGCGGCGCGCAGCCGCTCGGCGGACGGCGCCGATTCCGGCGTCACGCAGGTCCAATGGGCGTAGCCGCCGATCGCGGCCGGCAGGTCGGTGGCGAGCGCCGCCCGCATCGTCGGCGGCGCGGGCACCGGGCCGACGGGCACGTCGGCGACCGGGGCCGCGTCGTCGTCGGTGACGCGGCGCATCCCCGCCGCGAGGGTCGCGAGGGTGGTGCCGGCCAGCAGTTCCTTGGGCGCGAGGATCGCGCCGCGGGCGCGCAGCCTGCTGCTGGCGCTGATGGCGGCGATGCTGTCGCCGCCGAGCGCGAAGAAGTCGGTGTCGACGGCCGCGTCGACGCCCAGCACGTCGGCGACCACCTCGCAGAGCAGCCGCTCGGCCGGGGTGGTGGGTGCGGCGCCGCCGCGTGGACCCGCGGGTGCGGGCAGCCGCGCGTGATCGACCTTGCCGTTGACGGTCAGCGGCAGCCGGTCGAGCACGACGATCGCCGACGGCACGAGGTAGTCGGGGACGCGCGTCGCGAGGTCGGCGCGGATCGCCTCGGCGGTGCCGGCGCCGACGGCGTAGCCGACGAGCCGGGCCGTCGCACCGCTGCCGGTGACGATCGCGACGGCCGCCGTCACGCCGTCGATCCCGGTCAGCGCCGCCTCGACCTCCCGCAGTTCGATGCGGTGGCCGCGGATCTTCACCTGGTCGTCGGCCCGGCCGAGGAACTCGTAGCCGTCGGCGTGCCAGCGGGCGAGGTCGCCGGTGCGGTACATCCGCTCGCCGGGAGCGCCGAAGGGGTTGGCGACGAACCGCTCCGCGGTGAGCGCGGGCCGGTCGAGGTAGCCGCGAGCCAGCTGCGGGCCGGCCAGATAGAGCTCGCCGACCTCGCCGTCGAGCACGGGCCGCAGCGTCGCGTCGAGCAGCAGGCCGGACGTGCCCTCCAGCGGCGCGCCGATGCGCACCGGGCCCGCGCCGATCCGGGTGGTGACGGCGTCGACGGTCGCCTCGGTGGGGCCGTACATGTTGTGGGCGACGACGGACCCGCAGCCGGCGAGCGCGTGCGCCAGCGACTCCGGCAGCGCCTCGCCGCCGAGGACGACCGTGCCGACGGTCCCGCCCGGTCCGATGAGGCCCGCCTCGACGAGGAACGCCGCCATCGACGGCGTCGTGTCGACGACGTCGATCCGGTCGGCCGCCAGCGTCTGCACCTGCAGCTCGGCGTCGCGCTGGACGTCGGAGCCGTAGAGGTGGACGCGGTGTCCGTCGAGCAGCCACAGCAGCGGATCGAGCGAGGCGTCGAACGCGAACGACGTGGTGTGCGCGACGCGCAGCGGACGTCCGCCGGCCCGCGCGACGGCGTCGGCGTAGAGGGTGTGGCGCTGCCGGTGGACGAGCCGCGCGAGCGATCCGGAGCGCACCATGACGCCCTTGGGCGCGCCGGTCGAGCCGGAGGTGAACAGCACGTACGCGAGGTTCTCGGGGTGTCTGCGGTGCTCGGCGGACGTCAGCGGTTCGGCGGACGTCGCCGCGAGCCGGGCCACGACCCGCGGGTCGTCCAACGCGAGGACGCCGTCGACGGGCACGGGCGGGGAGTCCGGGCAGATCGTCAGCACGGGGCGCGACTGCCGGACGAGCTCGGCGATCCGTTCGGCGGGGTACGCCGGATCGAGCACGACGTACGCCGCGCCGACCTCCCAGACCGCGAACATCGCCGCGACGAGATCCGCCGAGCGCGGCAGGGCGATGGCGACGACGTGCTCGCCGCCGACCCCCGCCTCGGCCAGTACGCGCGCCAGCCGGTGCACGCGATCGCCCAGCTCGGCGGCGGTGATCCGCCGGCCCGAGTCGTCGAGCACCACGCGGTCGGGATGCCGCCGGACGAGGTCCGTCAGCAGTTCGGCGATGTCCTGCGGTTCACCGGGCACGGCGGGCGGGGTCCAGCCGGCGGGCGGGCCGTCGGCGCGCAGGTCGACGCGGCCGATCGCCGGCAGGTCGGCGCCGCAGAGGCTCTCGACCGTGCGGGCCAGTGCGGCCATCCGGGCGGCGGCGGTCGTCTCGCCGACCGTCGCGGCGTCGACCTCGAAGCCGAGCTGCAGGGCGCCGTCGGCGATCGGCGTGACGGTGAGTCCCAGCTCCTCCGGCGGGCCGCCGGCGACGTTGCGCAGGGTCCCGGCGGCTCCGGCGAAGTCGAGCCGGGTGTCGAAGGCCTTGAGGTTGATGCCGGTGCCGTGCAGCAGCGCGCCGGCCTCCGGGGTGGCCAGCGCCCGGATCAGGTCTTCGCCGCGGTAGCGCTGATGACGCCGCAACTCGGCCATCGCGGCGGCGACGGCGGCGGCCAGGTCGAGGACGGTGTCGCCCGGCGCCACGGGCACCCGCAGCGGCAGGACGTTGACGGCCATCGCGGGCGTCGTCGTCGCGGTGCGGGTGGTGCGCACCATGAGCGGCAGCGCGAGGACGACGTCGCCCGTGCCGCGCAGCCGCGAGAGGTAGCCGGCGAAGCAGCCGATGAGCACGTCCGCCCAGCTCATCCGCCGGCCGTCGGCGAGTTCTTTGAGCCGCCGGACGGCGCCGGCGTCGAGGACGGCCCGCGCGCTGCGTGTGCCGACCGGGCCGGACGCGTCCGGCGCCACCGGCCGCTCCAGCGCGGGCAGCGGAGTGAAGCGATCGACCCAGTAGTCGCGGTCGGCCGCGGCGGCCGGCGATTCGCGATAGGCGACGTCCTCGGCGACGAGCTCGCGGAACGAGCCGAACGTCGACGCGCGCACCGGGGCGTCGGTGACGATCGCCGTGTAGTGCGCGGCCAGCCGGCGGGAGATCATCGCGGCGGAGTACCCGTCGACGACGAGGTGGTGGTACAGCTGCACGCACCACACCCGGGTGGCCGAGAGCGAGAGCAGGACGTAGCCGAACAGCTCCCGGTCGACCATGCCCCGGCACCGACGCGCGGTCTCCCGCCGGATCCGCGTGACCTCGGCGTCGGCCCGGGCGACCGGGTCGGCGGCGCCGGTGAGGTCGACGATCGGCACCGTCACCGGCGCGGGCTCGGCGATCCACTGCCGCGGGCCGGCGTCGGCGTTCACGCCGCGCGCCGAGCTGTCGGCCGTCGGCGGCGCGGCGTCGAGGAAGCGCAGCCGCATCGTCTCGGTCTCGGCGACCGTCGCCGTCACGGCCTCGACCAGCGCCGACACGTCGATCGGCACCTCGGCGGCGGTGCCGTCGATCTCGAGCACCTCGCCCACGAGATAGAACGGCGACTCGGGGTCGAGGCGCTGTGCGTTCCAGATGCCGAGCTGTGCCCCGGTGAGGGGGAGCAGCTCGGTGCGCGGACCGGCGGGCCGTCCGGCCCGATCGGCGTCGGTGAGGGTCATCGGCGCTGGCTCTTCTTATCGATCTTGCCGACCGAGGTGGTCGGGAACACGGTCACGAATTCGATGACGTCCGGCACGAGGTAGCGGGCCACGCCGCGCTCGCGCGCGAGGAAGGCCCGCAGCCCGGCGGCCGTCGGCTCGCTCGACTCGGGGTCGCGGCGGATGACGTAGGCGCAGCTGCGCTCGCCGAGTTGCTCGTCGGGCACGCCGACGACGGAGACGTCGTGGATCTGCGGGTGGGCCAGCAGGTGGTTCTCCACCATCGCCGGCGGGATCTTCTCGCCGCCGCGGTTGATCTGGTCCTTCGCCCGGCCGACCACCCGCAGGTAGTCACGGTCGTCGCGGACGACGATGTCGCCGGTGCGGTAGAAGCCGTCGGCGGTGAACGAGTCCCGGTTGTGCTCGGGGGCGCGGTAGTAGCCCCGGATCGTGTAGGGCCCGCGCGTCTGCAGGTGGCCGGGCGTTCCGTTCGGCACCGGCTCCCCGGCGTCGTCGACGACGCGCACCTCGTCGTGGGGTGAGATAGGCCGGCCCTGTGTCGAGACGACGGTCTCCTCGTCGTCGTCGATGCGGGTGTAGTTGACCAGCCCCTCGGCCATGCCGAAGACCTGCGTCAACCGGCAGCCGAGCTCCGGACGCACCCGGCGCGCGGCCTCGGCCGTCAGCTTGGCGCCGCCGACCCAGACGGCCTCCAGCGACGACGTGTCGTGCCGGCGGCGGGCCGCCGAGTTGAGCCACGTCATGAGCAGCGGCGGGACGAGCGGGGCGTGGGTGACGCCGTGCTCGGCCACGAGCCGCAGGCAGGTCTCCGGGCTGGGGTCCGGTGCCATGACGACCGAGCCGCCGACGAAGATCATGCCGAGCAGCCCGGGCGAGCTCATCGTGAAGTTGTGCGAGATGGGCAGCGCCGCCAGCATGACCGATTCCGCGGTGATTCCGCAGATCAGAGCGCTTTCGCGCACCGAGTAGAGGTAGTCGTCGTGGGTGCGCGGGATGAGCTTCGGGGTGCCGGTCGTGCCGCCGGAGAGCTGCAGAAAGGCCACCCCACGTGGAGTCCCGGCGGAATCTGTCGCCGAGCGGGCCTTGCCTTCGATATACGCCGCGTCGACGCTGCCGGCGACAGGTACTGGACAGTCACCCCGCGGCACCACGATCGGTTCGAGCCCGGGCACCGCCGCGGCGACCGATTCGGCGATCGCCGCGTAGTCGACGAGGCCGTCGCGGCCCGTCGTGACGAGCCGGCGGGCCCCGGCCGCGGTGGCGACGTGCGTCAGCTCGGCCCGCCGGTGTGCGGCGAGCGCGAAGACCGGCAGCGCGCCGAGCTCGAAGAGCGCGAACACGACCTCCACGAACTCGACGCTGTTCGGCAGGTGCACGACGACGCGGTCGCCGCGCGTCACCCCCCGGGCCGCGAGCTCGCCGGCCCGCAGCCGCACGTTCCGGCCCAGCTCGGCGTACGTCACCCGTCGGTGGGCGTCCACGACGGCGACGCGCTCGGCGTGCTCGGTGACGGCCCGTTCCAGCAGGTCGGAGTGGGTCTGACCGGTCCAGTAGCCGAGTTCCCGGTAGCGGGCGGCGACGTCCTCGGGGTAGCCGACCACGCCGTCGAGCAGCGGGGCGGTCATGCGGTCACCGAGTCCTGAGCCGGGGCGGGCGCCTGCGCCGTCCGCTGCCGTTCGTGCCGGAACACCGAGCCGGCGATGTCGGCGGCCCGTGCGGCGAGGTTCGAGAGCAGCGAGGACGTCAGTCCATGCGTGTGTTCGACGCCGCCGTTGAAGTAGACGCCGGCCGTGACCGCGGGGTCGACCGTCCGCAACCGGTAGTCGCGGCTGACGTTCGGCGTCGGCCCGGTCGCGGCGTAGCGCGCGGCGCCGGCGCCGAGCAGCGCGCCCGGATCGCTCGGTCGCAGCCCCGTCGCGAGCACGACGGCGTCGGCCGTCAGGGTCTGGCGCCGTCCGGACATGAGGTCGCGCAACAGCACCCGGACACGGCTCGGCTCGGCGGCCTCGCCCGGCACGTCGTCCGCCCCGGTCAGTGAGCACAGTTCGTGGGCCCGCCAGATGTGCAGCCGTCGCGGCCCGGCCACCTTCTCGGCGTACTCCCGCTCGTACAGCGCCTCGATGTCGGCCAGGTCGACGGCCGAGTAGTTGGTGCTGCGGTGATAACGGAACATGCGGTCACGCACCTCCTGCGGGGCGCCGTACCACTCGTCGACGGCGTCCGGGTCGAAGACGCGGTTGGCGTACGGGCTGTCGTCGGCCGGGGTGTAGCCGTACTTGCTGAAGACGGCGTGGATATCGCTCGTCGGGTGGTGTTCGTGCAGGTAGCCGACGCATTCGGCGGCGCTCTGCCCCGCTCCGACCACCACGAAGGTGCGCGGCGCGGCGCGGTCGGGCGCGATCCGCGGCAGCCGGTGCAGGAACTCCTGGGAGTGGAAGACGCGGTCGGCCGGCGTCGTGGCGCAGATCGCGGCGTCCGGCACCGCGGGGACGAGTCCCTGCCCGAAGACGATGTTGCGGCCGGTGAACCGCCGCCCGCCGGCCGTGACGACGACGGCGTCGCCGTCCGGAGCCAGGTCGACGCCGGTGACCCGGTGGGAGTAGCGGATGTCCGCGCCGACGCGCCGTGCCGCCCACGTGAGGTAGTCGAAGTACTCGATGCGGCTGGGGAAGAAGGTCTGCCGGTTGACGAAGTCGACCAGCCGGCCACGCTCGGTGAGGTAGTTGACGAAGGTGTACGGGCTCTGCGGATCGCGGAGGGTGACGAGGTCCTTGAGGAAGGAGATCTGCATCGTCGCCCCGGGGATGAGCATCCCCGGATGCCAGGAGAACTCGTCGCGTGCTTCGAGGAAGACCGCCGAGAGCCGGTGCGCGGGATCGGCCGCGTCGTTGTGCGCTTCGAGGGCGATGGCCAGCGCCAGGTTGGACGGCCCGAAGCCGACGCCGATGAGGTCCCAGACGGGCTCGTCGCTTGACGTGTTCACAGTGCCGTCACCGCCGATCGGACGCCGGCGTCGACGCCGCACGCCCGCAGCACGGTGCGGAACTTGAGCGACGTCTCCGCCAGCTCGACATCCGGATCGGACGCGGCGACGATCCCGCCGCCGGCGTGCGCGCGCAGCTGCCGGCCGTCGGCGGAGAGCACACCGCCGCGGATGGCCACCAGCCACCGGCCGTCGCCCGCCGCGTCGCACCAGCCGACCGCACCGGCGTAGAAGCCGCGGTCGGGCCTGGATTCGAGATCGGCGATGACGGCCGCGGCCGCGGCCGTCGGCGTACCGCAGACGGCGGGCGTCGGATGCAGGGCCGTGGCCAGTGTCAGTGCCGTCGTGTCCGGCGACGCGAGTCGTCCGGTGATCCGCGTGCCGAGGTGCCAGGCGACCGGCGTCGCTGTGACGGACGGCCGCTCGGGCACGTGCAGCTCGCTGCACAGCGGGGTGAGCGCCTCGCGGATGGCCTCGACGACGTAGCCGTGCTCGGTGAGGTCCTTCGCCGATTCGGCCAGGTCGGCGGCGGCGCGGGCGTCGCGCCGGGGATCCGCGTGCCGTGCCGCGGTCCCGGCGAGGGGGTGTGATTCGAGCGCGTCGCCGTGCCGGGAGACGAGCAGTTCCGGGCTGGCGCCGACGAGCGTCGTCGCCCGGTGCGCCTCGCCCGCGACGGAGAGGTCGACGAGGTAGCCGCCCTGGCCGTTCTGCTCGACGAGCCTGGCCAGCAGTGCGTCGGGGTCGACGGCGTCGGCGAAGTGGACGTCGAGCGCTCGGGCGAGCACGACCTTGGCGAGGCCGAGGTCCGTCGACAGCCGCTCGACGAGCGCGGCGACCCGCGCGCGGTGCTGCTCGGCCGCCGGCCGTTCGACGATCGAGACGACCTCGGGCGGCGCGCCCGCCGGAAGCCCGGGCGAGGACGCCGCGTGCTCCCAGCCGTCGGGCGTGAACAGCGCCGCCGGCCGGTCCGGCCGGAACGGCAGCGCGCCCACGACGAGCCGCGCCGATTCCGCCTGTTCCGCGACGGCCGCCGCCGGGTCGGTCCACGCGCGGCGCCGGCCGGTGCCGCGGACGCGGCCGAACGCGCCGGTCATGGTGAAGCTCGTGCTCACCGCGTCGCTCCCGCGCCGACCGGCTGCTGCGCCAGGGCGCGCGTCACGTCGGCGGTCGTGATGACGGAGGCGCAGCGTTTGGCCGCGTAGCTCGCCGCCATGATGTGCTCGGCCCGCGAGAAGTCGGCGGTGGCATCGAGCACGAGGAAGGGTGCGACGTCGGACATGAACGCCTCGGCGGCGCTGAGCAGGCAGCCCATGTGGGCGTAGACGCCCGTGACGATGAGCTGGTCGCGGCGGTGATGGTTGAGCAGTTCGCGCAGATCGGTGCGCTGGAACGCCGAGTAGCGCCACTTGGTCACCTGGATGTCGCCGGGCGCCGGCGTCAGCTCGTCGACGACCTCGGTGTCGCGGCCGTCTCGCAGGCCGGGCCCCCAGAAGTCGGCGAGGATGCCGCGGCGCGACGGATGCTGATCGCCCGGCTGCATCGTGTAGACCACCGGGATCCCGTGCGCCGCGGCCAGGTCGCGGATGTGCGCCATGTTGGCGAGGACGCCCGAGATCGGCGAAGCCGTGCGATCGTAGGCGTCGATGAAGTAGTTCTGCATGTCATGGACGAGCACCGCGGCCCGTGCCGGATCCAGGTGCCAGGAGACGGTGTCGGCCGGGATCTCGCTGCGGGACGGCACGTCGTAATTCGCGATCTTCGGGATCGCCATCAACACCTCCGTGTGTTGTTCACGGCGCTGACCCGACCGCTTGACCTCGCGGTCCTGCGTCGGGCTGGGGCGTCGTGAGGAAGGTTCCGTGGTTCCACGTCTCTCGGAGCTTCCGAGGGCGTTGTTAGGCTAGCCTAGATTTATGGAGGTAAGCCTAATCAGGTCTCGCGTGCTCGTGACAGGTGCCGCCGGCGGCATCGGCCGGGCGGTGTGCCGGAGGCTCGTCGCCGCCGGCGCCGAGATCGTGGCCTGGGACAACGCTCCTGACGTGACGTCGATCGAGGGGGTCGACGGAGATGTGATCGATCTCACCGACGCCGCGGCCGCCGCCGCCGCGTGTGCCGCGCTCGGCCCGGTCGACGGACTCGTGCACACGGCGGGGGTGCTCACCGACAACCGTGCGCTCGATTCCGATCTCGACCCGTGGCGTGGGCAGTGGGCGGGCAACGTGCTGGCCGCCGTCAACGTGTGTGCGCCGATCGCCCGCGGCATGGCCGAGCGGGGCGCCGGGGCGATCGTCGGCGTCACCTCCAATGCGGCGGCGACGCCCCGCGCCGGCATGGCCGCCTACGGCGCCACCAAGGCCGCTCTGCAGTCCTACCTGCGCACACTCGCTCTCGAGGTGGCGCCCTTCGGAGTGCGCTGCAACACCGTCTCGCCCGGTTCCACCGACACGGCGATGCTCCGCCGGCTGCATCGGGACGACGCGGCAGACGGCCCCGCGGACCCGCTCGCCGACCCGCTGACCGCCGATGAGACCGGACGCGTCGTCGCCGGCGACCCGGCGACCTTTCGGCTGGGCATCCCGCTCGGCCGTGTCGCGCACCCCGACGACGTCGCCGCGGCCTGCCTGTTCCTGCTCTCGGACGCCGCGCGGCACGTCACGATGCACGATCTACGCGTCGACGGCGGCGCCACCTTCGACGCCTGAGAGACCGGAGTCAGCGGTCGACGACGTAGGTGATCGTGGTCAGCGGCGCGGGCGGGGGTTCGCCGGCCAGCGCGGCCGCGACGCGGTCGGCGGCGTGGACGGCGAGGATGCGGATGCGATGCGCGACCGACGGGATCGGCGGCGTCGTGAGCTCGGCGATCGGCGTGTCGTCGACGCCGATCAGCGCGGGCAGCGGCCCGCCGAGGAGCTTGGCGGCCGACTGCACCGCCAGTGCCCAGAAATCGTTGTAGGCGCAGATGCCGGTGACCGGTTCCGGTCCGCGCCGCCAGTCGTCGAGGACGGCCCGGGCCGCGTCGACGGTGCGGGGGATGCGGACGGTGCGGGGCTCGGGCAGCCCGGCGGCGGCGCATGCTTCGCGGACGCCGCGCTCGCGGCCCTCGGCGAAGAACTCGAGCACCTCGTCGTCGGGTCCCACCCAGCCGAGCCGGGTGTGGCCGTGCTCGCGCAGGTACTCGACCTGCTGGTGCCCGATGCCGACGTTGAGGTGATTCGACGGCCCGTGCGTCTCGGCGAGCAGGCCGACGGCCACGGCGATGCCGGCCTCGGCCATCGCCTCGCGCTCGGCGTCGTCGAAGCCGTCGAGCGAGACGACGGCCACGGGCGAGACGCGCTGCCACAGTTCGGTCTCGGTGAGGTCGCCGCGCGGGTGGGTGAGGACGGTGAGCCCGTGCTTGTCGAACTCCTCGCTCATCGCGCGCAGCAGGCTGCCCGTCGGCAGTTCGATGGGGAACTCCGACGGCAGGAACAGGACGATGTCCGAGCGCCCGCGGCGCAGCGTCCGCCCCGACGGCGACGGCCGATAGCCGAGGCGCTGTGCCGCCTCGAAGACGCGCGAGCGGGTGGTTTCTGGAATCGACTGATTAGGGGCCTCGTTGAGGACGAAACTGATGGTCGTCCGTGATAGGCCGGTCGCTCTGGCGACATCCGCGCTTGTGACGCGTCGACGCCCCCGGAGCGATTCGGAGGCCCGAGGCGGGTCTGGCGAACCGGGAGTGTTGTGCACGAGTCAAGTGTGACTTAGGCTACAGCAGCCTACAACTGACACGTGTTAGTGCAGGTCTGCGGCGCGGCGTGGCGCTGTGAGGGGAACGGGTGTGCGCGATCCGGGCCGCAGTCATGAGATGTCGACTTGTCGCGGCCCCGGGCCGGACACATGACTGGAGCCACCATGAGTGATGAAACCCCCGATCTCGAGAAGCGCCTCTCGCGCCCCGAGAATCTGATCGGCCCCGACCGGCCGGCGAGTCCGAAGAGTCCGGTGATGGCCGGCGCCGGCGCGACCGTGTCGGCGACGCTGCACGCCGGCCCCGGCCCGGACGAGGTCGGCGCGGATCCGCACGAGCACCATTGGTTCGCGCCGCCGACCAAGCCCGTGGGCCCGGCCTACATCGCGATGCTCGTCGTGGCGCAGCTCGTCTTCTTCATCGCGCTGCTGGGCCCGGCGATCATCGCGATCGCCGTCAAGGTGCAGCAGATCGTGCCCGAGGACGAGAAGGTCGGCGCGCTCTCGCTCGTCACCTCGGTCGGTGCGATCGCCGCCTTCCTTGGCAACGTCCTCTTCGGCCGGTTCTCCGACCGCACGACCTCCCGGTTCGGCCGCCGTCGGCCGTGGCTCATCGGCGGCACGATCGCCATGACGGGCGCCTTCTTCGTCATGGCGACGACCGAATCGGTGCCGGTGCTCGCGCTGGGCTGGTTCCTCGCGCAGGCGGGCGCCAACGCGTGCTTCTCACCGTTCATCGCCTCGGTCGCCGATCAGGTGCCGCAGGTGCAGCGCGGCAAGGTCAGCGCCCTGCTGGGTATCGCGCAGAGCGTCGGCGTCCTCGGCGGCGTGTACCTCGCCAGCACGCTGACCAAGCAGATGGTGCTGCTGTTCGTCGGCCCGAGCGTCGCGGCGATCCTCGTCATGTTCGTGTACGCGTTCGTGCTCAAGGATCAGCAGCTCAAGCAGAAGCCGCCGAAGATGGACCTCAAGGAATGGGGTCAGACGTTCTGGGTCAGCCCCAAGAAGCACCCGGACTTCGCGTGGGCGTGGCTCTCGCGGTTCCTCATCACCCTCGGCTCGTTCATGTTCTCGACCTACCGGCTGTTCTTCCTGCAGGACCGCGTGCATCTGAGTGCCGACGAGGCCGCCGCGACGATCAGCACGGGCGTGCTCATCTACACCGTCGTGCTGGTCGGTTCCGGGTATCTCGGCGGCTGGCTGTCGGACAAGACCGGCAAGCGGAAGATGCTCGTCTTCATCTCCGCGGCGATCTTCGCCGTCGGCTGCGCCGGGCTGGCCGTGTCGCACTCCGTCATGGCGTTCTTCATCGTCGAGGCGATCATGGGCCTGTCCTACGGCATCTACGTCGGCGTCGACCTCGCGCTCGTCATGGACGTCCTGCCGAACCCGGATGACTCGGGCAAGGACCTCGGCGTCTTCAACATCGCCAACGCCATGCCGCAGACCCTCGCCCCGGGCATCGGCGGCCTGCTCGTCGGCCTCGGCGGCGGCGGAAACTACAACGCGATGTTCATAGGCTCAGGGATCTTCTGTCTCATCGGAGCCGCGGTCATCCTCTTCGTCAAGAAGGTGAAGTAGCCCATGGCACGACGTGATGCGGTCGACGAACAGCAGCTCGGGGCGCTCGTCGCGAAGCTCGACCTGGCGGCCAAGGTCCGTCTGTTGACGGGCGCGACGGCCTTCACCCTGCACGGCGCCGAGGAGATCGGGCTCGACGCGATGGCCTTCTCCGACGGGCCGACGGGCGTGCGTGGACTCAAGTTCACCGGCGGTGAGCCCACCGCCTTGCTGCCCAACGCGACCCTGCTCTCGGGCGCGTGGGACGAGCGGGCCGCCGAAGAGGTGGGCCGGATCGTCGCGGAGGAGGCCGAACGGCAGCACATCCACGTCGTCCTCGGGCCGACGATCAACCTGCACCGGACGGCGCTCGGCGGCCGGCTCTTCGAGGCGTACTCGGAGGATCCGCTGCTCACCGGCCGGATCGCCGCCGGGTACGTCCGTGGCGTGCAGACCTCCAACGTCGGGGCCTGCCTCAAGCACCTCATCGCCAACGAGGCCGAGATCGACCGCAACACCGTCGACAACCACGTCGACGAGCGGACGCTGCGCGAGCTCTATCTGCTGCCCTTCCAGATCGCGGTCGAGGACTCGAACGCGTGGACCATCATGGCGGCGTACAACGACGTCAACGGCGTCGCGGCCACCGAGCACGACGAGATCAACAACGTCCTGGTCAAGGGCGAATGGGGCTACGACGGCCTCGTCATGAGCGACTGGTTCGCCACGAAGACCGTCGCCCCCGCCGCGAACGGCGGTCTCGATCTCGTCATGCCCGGGCCGGTCGGGCCGTGGGGCGACGCGCTCGTCGCGGCCGTCGAGGCGGGCGAGGTGGCGGAGTCGACCGTCGACGACCACGTGCTGCGGCTGCTGCGGCTGGCGGCCCGCGTCGGTGCGCTCGGCGAGTTCCGGGCGTGGCCCGAGAAGCCCGTCACCGCCGCCGGCGGCAAGCGCAGGGAGGAGCTGCGCAGGCTGGCGTCGGCGGGCATGGTCGTGCTCAAGAACGACGGCGACGTCCTGCCGCTCGCCGACGGCCCGGTGGCGCTCATCGGCCGGGCCGCCGTCGACACGACGACGATGGGCGGCGGATCCGCGCAGGTCAACGCCCCGTATTCGATCTCGATCGACGAGGGTCTGCGCGCGCAGCTCGGCGACGCCGTCACCGTGGTCGACGGCGTCGAGGTGCGGACGCTGCACGTCGCCACCCGCGCGCCGTACGTCGCCGACCCGGTCACCGGCGAGCCCGGCGTCCGCGTCGTCTATTCCGACGCCGAGGGCGAGATCGCCGCCGAACACCTCGCGCAGGGGTCGACGATGCTCGGCTTCGGCGACGACCTGCCGCGGCGTCCGAGCACCGTGACGATCTCCGCGACGAGCGGCGTCGACGGGCCCGCCGAGGTCGGCGTCATCGGCATCGGCTCGTGGACGCTGCGGGCCGGCGGCACCGAGCACGTCGCCGACATGACGACCAGCGGACACGACGTCGCCGAGTCGATCCTCAACCCGCCGCGCTGGTCGACCTCGACGACTGTCGCCGCCGGCGAGGTCGTGGAGGCCGTCGCGACGATCGATCCGGACCGGATGGCCATGCTCGGGCTGGTCCTGCGGCCGGGCGTCCGGGACGCCGACGAGGTCATCGCCGAGGCCGCCGCGGCGGCGTCGGCGGCCGGCACCGCGGTCGTCGTCGTGGGCCTCACCGAGGAGCAGGAGAGCGAGGCCAAGGACAAGTCGACGCTCGCGCTGCCCGGCAGGCAGGACGACCTCGTCGCGGCCGTCGCCGCCGCGGCGGAGCGGACCGTGGTCGTCGTCAACGCGTCGACCCCGGTGCTCATGCCGTGGCTCGACGCCGTCGACGCGGTGCTGGTGGTCGGCCTGCCCGGGCAGGAGGGCGGCCACGCCGTCGCCGACGTGCTCACCGGGCGCGTCGAACCGGCGGGCCGGCTCGTCACCACCTGGCCGGCCGCCGATGGCGCCGCTCCCGCCTGGGGCACGGTGCCGACCGACGGCGTCCTGGAGTATTCGGAGGGACGCGTCATCGGCTACAAGGGGCACGCCGCCGGGTTGGCGCCCGAGCCGCTGTTCTGGTTCGGCGCCGGGCTCGGCTACGGCCGCTGGGAGTACGGCGAGCCGCGCGTCAAGGCCGACGGCGACGCCCTCACGGTGACGGTGCCGGTCACCAACACCGGTTCGCGCACGTCCCGCGAGGTCGTGCAGGTCTACGTCGACCCTGTCGGCGACGATCCGGTGCGGCTCGTCGGCTGGACGGGCGTGTACGTCGCACCCGGTCAGACCCGGCAGGCGGAGGTCGTCTGCGACCGCCGCGCCCTGCGCAGCTGGGACGTCGACGCCCACGATTGGCGCGCTGTTGAGGTGGGCGAGATCCTCGTGGCCCGGGGGCTGGGGGATGTTCGGGCGCGGGTTCGGGGATAGCGGGAAACAGGTCGCCCGCCGGACGTGTTCGTCGACGTTCGGCGGGCGATCTGTTTTGAGCCCCGGAGTCACTGAACGACAGAACCTGGTCCTGTCGGTTGTTGCGCCGATACCGACGTCGGCGGCAAGTCGTTACCTTCCACTCGGTGCGCTTCAGGAGACGCGTGCTCGGTGCGGTCTGCCTGACGTAGGCCGAGGTAATGGCGATCCGGAGGACGGGATCTGTGGTCCAGGGAATGTGGATGCGGTTGCAGAACGGGTGGTCTCGCCGACCAGGGTTGCCTGCTCTGATGGCTGCGATGGTTGTCGCGCTCCTGGTCGGTACGGCGGCGATCAGTGCCGCCGACCCCTGGCCCGGTAGTGGATCGGCTGGCCCGGGCTCGTCCGGCCCGGGTCCGACCGGACCGCCCACCACCGACGTACCTCCGCGGCCGTCGGAGCCGACGAAGATCATCCCTAAACCGGAGACGGTGGTCACGAAGCCCGAGCAGGTCCGATCCGTGACCGGTACTCCATCGGGCACTCAGACGACCGTGTTGACCGCCGGGACGCGGGTGCCGGCGGTTGGCGGCTATCTCGTGGCCGAGGCGAGCACGGGCGCCCCCGACGGACTTCTCGGCGCGATCACTGCCGTCACGACGAACCCCGATGGAACCACTACCGTGACGACTCGCCCGGCGACCTCGATCAGGCGTATTCAGATTTTGTCGTCAACTATGACGACAGCGCAGCACCGAACGCCCGACCGGCCATCGCAGCCGTACCCGACCCCGATGATGTGCGCCCGGCAGATCTCATCCGCCCGGTAGCTGCCGGGGAGAGATCCATAGACGGCGTAACCCGGGCTCGTGCGGGGGTGCCACTGCTCGAGTGGGCCGCCGGGCCGAGCGTAGGGCTGGGTTCCGACGCTTTCTCGTGCAGTACGGGGCATGCAACGGAGATCGAATCGTTTGACATTGACTGGGGATCGATCACGACGCAGTTCTACTTCAACCTGCTGAAACAGCAGATGTACTATACCGCGACGGCGCGTCCGGTCATCACAGCGAAACTGAATACGGACGACTCTGCGTTGGCCTGCACCGTGAAGGTCGGAAAGTTGGCGAAGATAAAGGTGCCGATCCCCACTACTCCTCCGCTGACAGCTGAGCTTTCTCCCGTCATATCACTCAGCGCGGAGAAGAACTCCTCCGTGAAGGCTAAATTCACGCCGTCGTTCACCGCCGGTTTCCATGTCGAATCGTCAAATATTCGGCCGATCGGATCAGTCAATGGTGGGAGCGATGTCCAGGCGGGCTCGGAGAGTTCGGTTAAAGTGTCGACCGGGTTCAAGGTGGGAATAAAACTGGCTGGGCGTGCCGGCGTAACGGGGCAGGTCGATGTCAATGCGAAGATCAGCTGGCCACGGCGGTGCCTGGAGGTCAACCTTTCCGCAAGTGTTACATTCGGTGTCGAGGCCGATGTCTGGATATCTCAATGGTCCTACACCCTTTCGCCCTACGAGACTCCGCTGTGGCGAGTTCTCCGCAGATGCGGAGGAGCGACATCGTCCAGTTCGACGTCTCCACCGACGTCGACGACCACCTCGCCACCGTCGTCGAGCACTCCACCGACTACGACGGCACCGCCGCCGGGCCCGGCCGACGTCAATGGGCAGATCACGACGTCCGGGAACGTCTTCACCACCGCAGTCACGAACCGTTCGGCTTCGCCGATCGATTGTTACACCTTTCCTATAGGCCTCGTCGGCACCGACCCGGCACGTCCGATCCCGTTTCCCACCAGCCCTATGCCGACCACCATCCAGGCCGGTTCCCAGGCATCATATTCTTCACGAGGCCCTGACGGGCAGTATCAACTTGCGTGGATATGTTTGAGTCGTACCGAGCCCGCGACGGAGTGGGGCTCGTGGCCGAAGGAATCAAGTGGGCGGCCGCTGACGAACGAAAATGTTCCATACCATCAAGTTGGTGAACCCTTGTCGGTGAAATTCAAGGCCGAGGACGTCCAGGCCAACATTACCGTGGCCGGAAACACGGTAACCCTCTCGGTTGTCAATAAAACGGAAACCCCGATTGCGTGCGCGCTTGCAGTGAATGGCGAATCTCATGCGTTCGGTGGAAACTGGCAAACCGTCGCCGAACATACCAGCGCTGAAATTTCCAGGGACGGCCCTGACGGGAAGTACGGAGCGGATTGGATTTGTGACAACCGAGAAGCGGTGGGGTCGACCTCAGGACTCGTCGCCACCTGGTCTTCAATGCCGCCGTACGATAACCGCTACCCGATGTATCCGTGGCATAAGATCGGCGAGACGGTCTTCATTACACTGCCGTGCCCGTCAAGTAGCAGTCTATGTGGGGAAGGAGAAGTACAGCCGAGTTGAGATGGTCCGGTGCGGTGATGGACGGAGTCCCTCGGCCTGAACAACGCCCGATACATCTGCACACGCGGAACGTGCAGGTTGGCCCGCCGCAACGCGGTGAACTGTCGGGTACCGAAATCGTTGGTTTTACCGAGTCGGTGCATCATCGCCGCGGAATCGTGGCTGACGATCTCCGCCGGTCGTGCCCGCCGGGGAGCGACAGGCGTCACCGGATCGAACGCCAACCATTGCGCTGCGAGATCCTCGAAGGGGTGCTCGTCGGCGCTGGTGAACGCGTAGACGCCGTGCCGGATGCGGCGGATCGTTCCGCGCTCGGCGGCCCGAGACAACTGATACCGGGCACACCCGTTTGCGCGGCGTGCGCGGATGTGAACAGACCGCACTGCCGCCGCGACTGGCTCGCCAAACGGTCCCAATTCATGCAGTAATATTGGCGCAGATTGTGTACGACTATTCTTGTTCAGTTTCGCTGATGACTGTCGTCGGAGTAAGGTGGAACCTACACTGGAATGAATGTGCGAGAGTTTCAGGACCAAAATCAGGGTGGTGCACGATGCAGTTTCTATGCGACCGAGGGAGTGGTTCACGGAGAGGGCTTCCATGTTGACGTCTAGCGGTATCACAGGGAAAGTCCTTCTCGAATACGGGCAGTTCACGATCAGTGGCTCGAATGACATGCCGGACATGGGGCACCTTGTTCGAGAGTCTGACCGCAGCTACGCGTTCTCTCAGGATGGTGTCGTCGCCTTTGTCATTTGCCGCCGCCTGCCCTCTGACTACATCTTGCTACGGGTGGTGGTCGAAGAAGACCATGATGTGGAGCAGCGTCTCGTCGAGTGCGATGTCGAGTTCGGGAAGGATGCCTTCGTGATCCAGTTGTTGGGTGCAAGTCCCCAGGACAAGGCGTTCTCCCGTCCGGTCGCCAGGCAGGGGCGATACCGGGTCTCGATCGAGGATGAACTCCCCCGAATTTTCACCGTGTATCTGGCACGTCTTCCGTAGGGTATGGATATCCTCTGCGGTCCGATCGCCTTGGGCGAATAGCTGGTGCCGACCAGCGCCTTTCGGTCGAATCGTTGATAGTTGACCATTCCGGGCGTCTTGCGCGATAGCTTGATGACTGTTCAATAGCTTGATGACTGTTCAAGGGAAGCATACGACTGGACGGGGCAGGGGCATGCGTAAAGAAGAGTCGGATACGTGCGGCGCGCCGACCTCGAGGGCGCTCGGGTCATGAGATTCCCTGACGGCAGCGATCCCCGCTACGACGACCCCGAATTCAGCGACCCGCAGTACATGGACGAGCCGTACCCTCCCGGTGACCAGCGAGTCGACTACGCGCCGCTGATCCGCACCTGTTTCGACGACGACGGAGCGTGGTCGCGACTCGTCGATGCCAGCGCGCGCGGCTACCGGTACCCGCGCGGCGGTGAGGCTTTCTGGGCCAACGTCGCCTTCGTATCCTCCGAGAAGTACAACCGGATGAAGCCTTCCGACATCGTCGAGAAGACCGGCTTCCGGTCACGGCTCATCTTCGTCGCCGATGAGGTCACGTTCGGCGGTCACGGTTTCCGCCTCCTCGTGCTGCACCGCGACCTGCAGGTCCCTCTGCGGGTCCTGCCCTCATCCTTGTGGAACATCGAATCCTCCATCGCTGTCGGAAAAGGTCCCATCGACAGGTTCGTGGACCAGGCCGACCCCAAGGATCTGACCTATCGGGGAGGTCCGTCGTGACAAACAGCGAACCATCCTGTCCATCGCCGCAGCCGCTGTCATGTCGAGGTGTCACGTCGACGTCCGGCGGACGACCGGTTTGTTCGGAGCCTGAACCTGCGTGACCTGGGGCGACTGTCGCCAAAACGACAGAACGCCGTCCTTGCGCTCATCGGACTCGGAATCCGAGCGCAAATGACGGCGTCCGTCGCGGTGGTGCTGGTCGTGATCCTGTAACAGGATCTTGACCCCGTCGGCCTTCGTCGGTGTGACAGCACCGGCGGGGGCCCTTCTTACAAGCGTCGGCGGCGGCTCGTCGTCGACCCTGTCGAGTATGCCCATCTCCGAAACGGTCGTCAATCGCAGGCCGCGCCCGGGCGTCGCTCGCCGGCCGCGGATCCGATAGCGCCCGGCGTCGCCAACCTATAGACGCCGTGTCCAATGAGCCGGCCGGATTCTCGACACGGCGTCGATAGGGTGGCGTCATCATGACGGCATAGCGTCGACAGCAGGCGCCGAGACCCCGGACGCGCCGACCTGCGGTGTCGGCGTGCGCCATCGGCGCGACCCACGATTCGCAAAGGAGCCCACCGTGACGGCTGCCCAGGCCCCGCTCGACTTGTTCGGCATCGACACCCTCCTGTCGGAGGAGGAGCGCGCGATCCGCGACCTCACGCGCGAGTTCGTCGACGAGGCGCTGCGGCCGAACATCGAGGGCTGGTTCGAGTCGGCGTCGCTGCCGCGCGAGCTGGCCAAGGAGTTCGGCCGGCTCGGCCTGCTCGGCATGCATCTGGAGGGTTACGGCTGCGCCGGCACCAACGCCGTCAGCTACGGCCTGGCGTGCACCGAGCTGGAGGCCGGCGACAGCGGCTTCCGCAGCTTCGTCTCCGTGCAGGGCTCGCTCTCGATGTACTCCATCTACAAGTGGGGCTCCGAGGAGCAGAAGCAGGAGTGGCTGCCCCAGCTCGCCGCGGGCGAGGCGATCGGCTGCTTCGGCCTCACGGAGCCCGATTTCGGTTCCAACCCGGCCGGTATGCGGACGCGGGCGCGTCGCAGCGGCGACGACTGGATCCTCAACGGCACCAAGATGTGGATCACCAACGGCGGCCTCGCCGACGTCGCCACCGTCTGGGCGCAGACCGACGAAGGCGTCCGCGGCTTCCTCGTGCCCCGCGGCACCCCCGGCTTCACGACGCGTGACATCCACCGCAAGCTCTCGCTGCGCGCGTCGATCACCTCCGAGCTCATCCTCGACGACGTCCGGCTGCCCGATTCGGCCCGGCTCCCGGGTGCGACGTCCCTGCGCGGTCCGCTGAGCTGCCTCAACGAGGCGCGTTTCGGCATCGTCTTCGGCGCGCTCGGCGCGGCCCGCGACAGCCTGGAGACGGCGATCGCCTACGCCGGCACCCGCGAGGTCTTCGACCGTCCGCTCTCGGCCTTCCAGCTCACCCAGGAGAAGCTCGCCGACATGACGCTCGAGCTCGGCAAGGGCATGCTGCTCGCGCTGCAGCTCGGCCGGCTCAAGGACGCGGGCACGCTGCGTCCGGAGCAGGTCAGCCTGGGCAAACTCAACGTCCGCGAGTCGCTGCAGATCGCCCGCACCGCGCGCACGATCCTCGGCGCCAGCGGCGTCACGCTGGAGTACTCGCCGCTGCGGCACGCCAACAACCTCGAGTCGGTGCTCACGTACGAGGGCACGTCCGAGATGCACATGCTGTCCATCGGCAAGGCGCTGACGGGAGAGCAGGCGTTCCGCTGATGGCCGACGTCTCGGATATCGCGGGCGGTGGGTTCGCGCCCGGCGCGCTGGACGGCGTCGTCGTCGCCGACTTCAGCCGCGTGCTCGCCGGGCCGTACGCGACGATGCTGCTCGGCGATCTCGGGGCCGACGTCGTCAAGGTGGAGCGGCCGGGCACCGGGGACGACACCCGAGCGTGGGGCCCACCGTTCGACGCCGACGGCCGGGCGACGTACTTCAACTCGGTCAACCGCAACAAGCGGTCGGTCGTCGTCGACCTGGCGAGCGCCGAGGGCCGGGCCGCCGCGCTCGACCTCGTCGCCGGCGCGGACGTCGTCGTCGAGAACTTCCGCACAGGCACGATGGAGCGGCTCGGTCTCGGCTACGACGCCGTCCGCGCCGTGCGGCCCGACGTCGTCTACTGCTCGATCACCGGTTTCGGCTCCGGCGAGGGCGCCGCGCTGGCCGGCTACGACCTGCTCGTGCAGGCCGTCGGCGGCTTGATGAGCGTCACCGGGCCCGAGCCGGGGCAGCCGACGAAGGTCGGTGTCGCGCTCGTCGACGTGCTCACCGGGCTGCACGCCGTCACCGGGATCCTGGCGGCGCTGCGGCACCGCGACCGGACGGGCGAAGGCCAGCGCGTCGAGACCAATCTGCTGTCCTCGTTGCTGTCGTCGCTGGTCAACCAGGCGTCCGGCTATCTCGGTGCCGGTGCGGTGCCGGGCATCCTCGGCAACCGGCACCCGAGCATTGCGCCCTACGAGGTGTTCGAGACGGCCGACCGGCGGCTGGTGCTGGCCGTCGGCAACGACAAGCAGTTCCGGGCGCTGGCCGGCGTCGTCGGCCTGCCGGAGCTCGCCGACGACCCGCGTTTCGCCGACAACACCTCGCGGGTGACGAATCGGGACGCGCTGGCGACGGCGCTCACCGAACGGCTGCGCACCCGCTCGGCCGACGACTGGTTCGCCGACCTCAACGCCCGCGGCGTCCCGGCCGGCCCGATCAACGACGTCGCCGAGGCGTTTGCCCTGGCCGAGAGCCTGGGACTGGCGCCGGCCGTGCCGGTTCCGGGCGCTTCTGCCCCGCAGGTGGCCAATCCGATCGGTCTGTCGGTGACTCCGGTGACCTACCGCAGCGCGCCGCCGCGGCTGGGCGGCTGACCCGGGCGCCGTCGATTCGCGCCCGCCGCGCCGGCCCGATCGTGGCAACCGGCCACGCGCGGGCCCCGAAAGTGCTAATTCCATGAGGACGCCCGGGCGTCGGCCGGAGGATCTCTCGACGGCCCCGCCCGGAACGTCCTGACATCGCACTCGGAATCGGTGGCCGCCGCGACGGTGCATCATCTGACCCCGGAGGCCCGCCCTATGTCCGCTGTCACCATCGACACCGCTGATTTCTACGCGTTCGAGCAGTTGCTGCCCGCCGACGAGCTCGAGTTGTTGCATCGAGTGCGGGCATTCATGACCGAAGAGGTGCAGCCGCTGCTGTTGGAGTACTGGTCGAAGGCGCAGTTCCCCCGGCAGATCATCCCCGGACTGGCCGAGCTCGGCATCGTCGGAAACTCCTATAAGGGATTCGGCTGCCCGGGGCGCAGCAATCTGTTCGACGGGATGCTGGCCATGGAACTGGCCCGGACCGACGCGTCGATCGCCACCTTCTTCGGTGTGCACAGCGGGCTGGCGATGGGGTCGATCTACCTGTGCGGCTCCGATGAGCAGCGCGAGAAGTACCTGCCGCCGATGTCGCGGCTCGAATTGATCGGTTCGTTCGGGCTCACCGAACCGGACGTCGGGTCCGGCGCGTCGGGCGGGTTGACCACCACCGCGCGACGCGACGGCGACACGTGGATCCTCAACGGGCAGAAGAAGTGGATCGGCAACGCCCCGATCGGCGACATCACCGTCATCTGGGCGAAGGACGTGGCCGACGGCCAGGTGAAGGGCTTCGTCGTCCGCAACGATTCGCCGGGGTTCACGGTGGAGAAGCAGGAGCACAAGTTCGCGCTGCGGATCGTGCAGAACGGATTGATCACGCTCCAGGACGTCCGGGTCGACGACGCCGATCATCTCGCGAAGGCGAATTCCTTCGCCGCCACCGCCGAGGTGCTGCGGGTGACGCGTGCCGGTGTCGCGTGGATGGCCGTCGGCTGTGCGCGCGGCGCCTATGAGAACGCGCTGGCGTATTCGATCGAGCGCAAGCAGTTCGGCCGGCCGATCGGCGGCTTCCAACTGGTGCAGGATCTCCTGGTCCGCATGCTCGGCAACATCACCGCGTCCTGGGGACTGGTCGCCCGGCTGTCGCAGTTGCAGGACGCCGGGCAGGCCGAGGATCGGCATTCCTCGCTGGCGAAGGCGTTCTGCACGGTCCGGATGCGCGAGACGGTCGGCTGGGCGCGGGAGTTGATGGGCGGCAACGGAATCCTCCTAGAGCACAACGTCGGCCGGTTCGTCGCCGACTCCGAGGCGATCTACTCCTACGAGGGAACCCGCGAGATGAACACGCTCATCGTCGGCAAATCGATCACGGGATTGAGCGCGTTCATCTGACCCGCCGTCATATCGAGCGTCTATCCGGGTCGTCGCGACGATTATTGTCGCGACGGCCCGCTACGGCGCTCGATATGACGCGTCACCCGGCCGATGACGATGACGGTCCAGGCGCCCAGGTGGATCCGGGCGCCGTCGGCCAACCGGCGCGGCGTGTTGGGCGGCACCGGCTCGCCGTCGACGAGGGTGCCGTTGGCCGATCCGAGGTCGACGATCGACCAGCCGTCGTCGCCGGCCAGCAGTAATGCGTGCAGATGGGAGACGCCGGGGTCCTCGGGCGGGCCGACGAGGTCGATGTCCGGGTCGATGCCCCGGCTGCGGCTGAGCCGGCCGATGGTGAGCCGCTCGCCGGACAGCGGAAATCGCCGGTCCGGGCAGTAATACGGAAAGGCGATGCCGGACGCGTCCGGGCCGGCGGCCGCCATCATCGTGTCGAAGTAGGCGCGATCGGCCGCGGCGACGGCGACCCACGTGCCGACGCCCGGTGCGGTGTCCGGGCCGCCGGGCGGGCCGGCGATCGCGTCCGCGGCGTGTGAGGGGTGGACACCGCCGGCCGGCTCGGCCGGACCCGCTGCCGTCTCGACGGGCAGCGCCGTCGTCGCCGCCCGTGGCGACGGGGCGGGGACGAGCGAGTCGTGGCCGCACTCTTCGCAGAAGCGGCCGTCGAGCTCACCGTCACACGCCGGGCATCGGACGGGGCCCTGCGTCGTCGCCTGCCGGCCGGGCGGGGCCGCGCTGACACCGGGCGATGCGCCGACGACGGTCTCATCGCCGATCTCGTGCCCGCAGACGTCGCAGAACTCGTCGTCGACGGATCGATGGCCGCGGGAACACACCGGCATGTCAGGCCCCCGATCCGGGCGTCGAGAGGGTCGCGCGGGCGCCGTCCCCGGCCGGAGCGGCGCCGGCGTCGTCCGCCCGCCGCCGCACGCGCATCGTCTTCGACGAACGGGTGTCGAGCGTCATCTCGTCGACCGCCGCCACGTCGCGCTTGAGGCGGACGGTCCCGGCGCGTGCGTCCTCGATGTCGACGACCTTGGCGAGCAGTCTTGCGGTGTCGGCGTGCCCGGTCGCGGTGGCCAGCGCGACGGCGCGGCCGAGCTTGGCCGTCGCCGTCTCGACATCGCCCGCCTTACGCGCCTCCAGACCCTCCTGGATGGCGGCCGCGAGTTCGGCCTGCCCGGTGTAGTGCGCCACCTCGCGGTTGATCCGTGTCGACAGCGACGTGTCGTCGGTCCAGACGGCGATGATCCGGCCGGTGCCGAGCGTCAGGTCCGGGGAGCCGTCGTGGCCGGGAACGACGAGACCGACCCGGCCGGCGAGCATCCGTTCGCCCCGGGCACCGGCCGGCACTCGGACGCAGACGTGGTAGTCGCGCGTCTCCGTACCCCAGGAGCCCGTGGGGTAGTCACCGCAGCGCGGCGGGCCGTCCGTGCGCCGGCCGGTGAGGTCGGTGAGCGTCGGCTCCACCTGCTTGACGAATCCCACGGTGGCGCCCTGCGGCGTCCACAACCGCAGGGTGACGTCGGCGACCGCCTTGCTCATGGCGTGTCGCGTCATCGCGATGAAGTCGGCCTCCAGCCCGGCGGGTTCGGCGACGATGTCGACGGTGCCGAGCAGTACCTCGGCGATCCGCCGCAGCTCGGCGACCTCCCAGTCGGTGCCGACGCCGCGGCAGTCGCAGACGAAGGAGCCGGTGACGGCCCACAGCGCGGCCGTGAACTCCTCGGGCGTCTCGCTGACGTTCTGGCCGTCGGTGAGCAGGATCGCGTGTTTGATGCCGGCGGCCGTCGTCGCGAACAGCGATCCGGCGAACCGAAGCCACTCCCCGATGGCCGTGCCGCCCTCCTCGACGCAGCGCTGCACCGCCGCGACGGCCTCGGCGGGGGTGCGCGGTGACGCGACGGCGAGCCCGTGATGCGGCGGATAGATGAGGCTCGCGTCGTGGGTGCCGGCGACGACGGCGAACTCCACACCGTCCCGCAGAACGCTGACGGCGGCGATCGTCGCCTGCTGCGCCGCCGCCAGCTTGGTCGGCGGCCGCAGCCTGGCCGCGGTGATGGCCGGATGTCCCGGTCGGTCGGCCTGCTGGGTCGAAGTCCGGTTCGTCGAGCCGGCGGATTCCCGCATCGATCCGGAGAAGTCGACGATGATGACCTCGGCGGCGGCCGGCACCGATCCGGTCGGTGATCCGGTGGCGGTCACCGACACGACGGCGTTGACCTCGGTGGCGTTCGCCGCCAGGTACTCGTTCTGATAGACCTCGACGGTGAAGTCGGACTGATCGGTCATCATGTACTCCTTTCGGACACTGGCGAGGCCGCGACGGATCGCGGCGCGGGCGGGAACGGGACGACGACGGCGGTGATGTTGTCGTGCCCACCGCCGTCGAGGGCGAGCCGCACGAGACCGGTGGCCGACGGCGCGCCCACCTCGCTGTCCATGGGCGGAACGGGTTCGTCGCCGGGCGCGGTCTCGGGCAGATGGTGCCACAGGCCGTCGCTGCACAGCAGGAGCCGCCCGGGGCCGTCGGGGTGCAGCGTCGTGACCCGCGGTGCGATGCCCGCCGCGTCGGCACCGAGCCATTTCGAGAGCGCCCCGGCCTGCGGGACGGTGCGCGCGATCTCGGCCGACACCCCCTTGGCGATGAGATCGTCGGCGAGCGTGTCGTCCACGGTGAGCGGCGCCGGCGCCGCGTCCGGTGCCAGCCAGTACGCGCGACTGTCACCGACCCAGCCGACGGTCACCTCGGCCGGCGTCACGAGCGCGCAGACGAAGGTGCAGGCCGGAGCCGTGTCGGGCGCCCGCGGATCGGCGAGGGCCGCGACGGCGTCGAGCGCGGCGGCCACGGCGGCGGCGATCGCCGCCGCCGCCCGCGGACCCGAGGCGGTGCGGGGATCCCGAGTGACGGCGTCGAGCAGGACGTCGAGTGCGACGTCGGCGGCCCGCTGCGCCGCCTCGTCGCCGCGGTCGGAGGTGGCGACGCCGTCGCATACGACGGCGACCACGACCGGGCGGTCGCCGGGGACGACGGCGAGCGCCATCGCGTCTTCGTTGCGGGTGCGGCGCAGGCCCTTGTCGCTGACGCCGCACACCGCGCCGAGATCGCATTCCATCCGGTCGCGGCCGCCGGGCCGGGCGCGTCCGCAGTCGATGCAGAAGCCGTCGGCGTCGACGCGGGTCTCGCCGCATGCCGTGCAGTGCTGCGCGGGCGGCGCCGCGGCGCCGCCGACGGGGGAGCGGAGCGCGGCCGGCGCCGTCTCGGGTGCCCGCAGGTCGCGCCCGCAGTTCTCGCAATACCGGTCCCGCAGGTCTGTCGGTTCGCCGCAGCCGGGGCAGCCCGCCCGGCGCGCGTCGTGGCCCGTCACACCCATGTCCTCGGCCGGATCCGGTTCGCGCGGTCGACGAGGACGATGCGCTCGACCGCCGTCGATGCGTGCCTGGCCAGAACGCGATAGCAGTCTTCGAGCGCGACGCGCAGATCCGGTTCGGTCATCCGGCAGCCGAGCACCCGCGAGTCGCCGGCGTCGTGCCCCGCGGCCGTCCAGCCGAGCGCCGCCTCGAGCACACGAGCCGAGACGGAGGCCGCGCGGCGGGTGTCGACGTCCGCGCCGAGCCCGGTGACGAGGTCGCCGGCGGCGACGAGCTCGTCGAGCCGTGGTTCGTCGCCGACGACCAGGACCGTGGCGGCGGCGAGCGAGGCCGTGACGTGATGGCGCGACGTCTCCGGCACCGTGCACAGCACGTCGCACGCCGACCGTCGGTCCCCGCGTGCCGCCGCCGTCCGCGCGGCGCCGAACGCCGCGCTGTCGTAGCTGCGATCGGTGCGCCAGACGGCGCGATGGCCGCGGTCGGCCGCGGCCGCGTCACCGCTCAGCTCGGCGCACACGGCCAGCGCGAGCTTCGGCGCCGCCTCGCCGGGCAGTGCCGAGTAGACGGCGTCGAACCGCCGCGCCGCCGCGGTGAGGTCGCCGTCGATGAGCCCGGCCACTCCGCGGTACCAGTCGACGGTCCACCGGCGGTCGAGCCGGCGATCGGATGCCAAGGTGTCCAGGAGCGTTCCGGCCGGGCCGGTCTCGCCCGCTTCCAGGTGTGCGCGGACGAGCCGCAGTCGCACTTCGGGACTGTCCTGCGGAGCGTTCTTCAGCTGTTCGGCGACCATCGCCGGCGCGATGGCGGTGATCGTGGCGAGGAAGGCGGCCGACGGATCGGCGGCGTCCGCCTGCGGCACCGGCAGCGCTCCGGCGATGGTCGCCGCGGTGGGCGGGTCGAGGGTCGCGCTGACGCCGAACGACCGGCGCTCCGGGGTGAACTCGGTGGACACGCCGGGGCGCGCCACGCCGTCGTCAGCCGCCAGCACCTCGCGCAGGACACCGGTGAGCTGGTCGCGCATCTCCTGCGCCGAGCCGAACCGGGCCTCGGGACGACGCGCCGTGGCACGCAGCAGGAATCGGTGATACGAGTCGTACCGGGCCAGTGGCGGCTGGTCGGCCGGGTCCGGCAGGCGGTCGACGAAGGTGCGCTGGAAGTCGAACGGCAGCGTCATCACCGCGAGCGCCCGGCCGACGGTGTACAGGTCCGACGCCACCGACGGGCCGTCCTCGGCGATCTCCGGCGCCTGATAGCCGACGGTGCCGAAGATCGCGCCGTCCTCGTCGTCGAGACGGCGCATGGCGCCGAGATCGATGAGTTTGAGCTGCTCCTCGGTCTGGATCATGTTGTCTGGCTTGAAGTCGCAGAACACGAGGTCGTGGGCGTGCAGGTGGCCCAGCGCG
Organism: Mycobacteriaceae bacterium; assembly: GCA_044222225.1. Lineage (GTDB taxonomy): Bacteria > Actinomycetota > Actinomycetes > Mycobacteriales > Mycobacteriaceae > JBGANR01. The sequence continues at coordinate 26,238 of JBGANR010000009.1, read as the reverse complement.
GGCAGCATCTCCAGCGCGTACGCGATCCCGCGGGGCACCGGCAGGCAGGCGTCGGGGCCGTCGGTGGCGCGAAGCTCCTTGAGCATGTCCTTGACGGACTGTCCGCCGACGTACTCCATGACGATGTAGCCGACGGCGGCGCCATCGGGATCCGGGTGCTCGACGAAGTTGTGGATCTTGACGATGTTCGGATGCTCGACCTCGGCGAGGAACCGGCGTTCGGCCACCGCGGCGGCCGTGGCGTCGGCGTCGCCGGTGTCGAGCAGGCCCTTGAGCACCACCCAGCGGTCGGCGACGGCGCGGTCGAGCGCGAGGTACACCCAGCCGAGGCCGCCGTGCGCGAGGCAGCCGAGCACCTCGTACTGACCGTGGACGAGCTGCCCGGGAGCCAGTTTGGGCGAGAACGAGAACCGGGTGCGGCACGACGTGCAGAAGCCCTCGGTGCGGCCCGGCCGGCCGTCGCGGCCGCGGCCGACCTGTGCGCCGCACGCCGAGCAGAACCGTGCCGACTCCGGCACGCGGGGATCGGTGAGGATCGCCGTCCGCGGATCGCGGTAGGGGACGCGGGGCACCTCCACCAGCCCGGCACCGAGCAGCCCGCGGTTCGACGAGCGGGACGACCCGCGTCGCGAGCCCGCCATCGAGCCGCTGGGAGCCGTCCGTGCGGTGCGGTCGGTGTCGACGGGCTCGGCCGGCGCCGGAGTCGGGGCAGATGCGGCGGGCGCCGACGCCGGCGCGGTCATGCCGCAGGTGTCGCAGAAGCCGTCCTCGTCGAACGTGCCGCCGCAGCCGGAGCGTGGACAGCCGGTCACGGTGCCTCCACCCCGCCCGGCCGCCGTCGGGTGGAGACGAGCGGGTCGGTGTCGCCGGGCACGGACATCGCGGGTGCGGACATCGCGGGTGCCGTTGTCGGCGGAGCGGCGACGGCCCGTCGATAGGCGTTGACGGCCCGAGTTGCGGCGGCCAGGTCGCTGGGCGCCGTGTACAGCAGCCGCCGCGCCTCGTGCCGCAGCCGCGACAGCTCCGTGTCCTCGGCGCGCCCGATCCGGGCGGCCTTGGCCTCGTATGCGTCCAGCCGTCCGCGCAGCTCCGCGCGACGATCGAGCAGACCGGTGCTGACGTGCACCGATGCGGCCGTCGCCGCGAGCGTCTCGGTGGCGAGTCGTTCCAGCGCCGCAGCGGCCGCGGCGGTCGCGTCCCAGCCCGCGGCCTGCCGTCCGGCGAGCAGCTCTGCCAGCCGGGCCCGCAACCGGTCGGACCCGCCGCCGTCCGGCGCGGGAACACCCGGATCGGCGATCGTCCGGAGCACGGTCGCATACGCCGTCTCGGCCTGCGCCTCGGCCGATTCGAGCACGGTCACGATGCGCTCCAACTCGGCGACGCGATCGGCGAACGCCGCGCGCGCCTCCGCCGTGCGGGACAGATCGGTCCGCAGCGCGCCGATCCGGCGTTCGACGTCCGCCAGGGCCGCCGTGGCCGTCGGGGCGAGGATGTCGGCGAGCGTCGCCTCACGTACCCGGCTGAGCGCGGCCGACAGCGCCGTCGGCGGGCCGGTGCCGGCATCGGACGCGGCGGCCAGTGCGGTGACCTCGCGCAGTGCCGTGACGGCCGCGTCGAGCCGGTCCACCGCCTCGCGCCAGGTGGTGTGGGCGGCCACGAGGACGGCGATCACGGCGTCGAACTCGGTCTGCATCCGTGCCACGAGATCGGTGAGGGTCACGCTCTCGTAGACGACCGACACCCCGGTCAGCCCGCGCCGCTCGATGGGCACGTGATGCGCGTCCAACTCGACGACCGGACCGGCCAGCAGGTCCGTCAGCTCGGCGAGTTCGGCCTCGCCCGGGCGCGAGCGCCGGGCCCGCACCGCGAGCGCGCGATCGAGGATCTCCCGCAGTGTCGTGTAGCGGCCCCACAGCGTCGTCATCGTCGTCTGCGTCTGCGCCCAGCGGCGTCGGGTGTCACCGGTGAGCACCGCGTCCCGCAGCAGCACGTGCCCGGGATGGCCGTCCATCTCCAGCAGCGCGTCGGCGATCCTGCCGACGTCGGCCTGCAGCCGCGCGAGCGAGCGCTCGACGTCCTCCCGACTGAAGGTGTTGCTCATGATCCGATCTCCGATCGTCCGACTCGCGGCCTCCGCCGGAGTCCGATGGGCCGTGTACAGGGTTCCGGGCATCGCCGTCAGTCCCGATACCGCGGCGCGGGCGGGCTCGCGTCACGACCGAGCAGGCGGGTGAGCCACCGGTCGTAGAGCCGTGACCATTCACCGCTCGTGCGCACCTGGTCGAGCACCGCGTTGACGAAGCGGACGAAGTCGGTGCGCCCCTTGGCGATCGCCATGCCGTACTGCTGAACGGCGAACGACGGGCCGACGACCTCGGTGAACGGGTCCTGCAGGGCGAGCCCGGCGAGGATCGGCTCGTCCGTCGAGACGGCCTCCACCTGCTTCTGCTGCAGCATGACGAGGCAGTCGGTCCACTCGGCGACCTGCACGCCGATCGGCTTGGACGGCGCGCGCAGCACGTCGCGGATCGACGTAGAGCCGGCCGTGGCGCAGACCTTCCGGCCGCCGAGGGAGTCGAGCCCGGTGTGGCCGGAGCCCTTGCGGACCAGGACGCGCTGGCCCGTCTCGAAGTAGGCCGTCGAGAAGTCGATCTCCCGCCAGCGCTCGCAGTCCATCCGCATCGTGCGCACGACGAGGTCGACGTCGCCGTTCTTGACCGCCGCCACGCGCTGGCTCGACGTCAGCGCGCGCAGCTGGACGGCGTCGTCACGGCCGAAGATCGCCCGTGCGACGGCCCGGCCCAGATCGACGTCGAAGCCCTCGAGGCGCCCCGTGAACGGATCGCGGTAGCCGAAGTTGTAGGTGCTCTGGTCGACGCCGACGATGAGCCTGCCGCGCTTGCGGATCGCGGCCAGAGTGGACGTGTCGGGGCCGAACCATCCCCGAGTGAGCGCGGTCGTCGGGGGCACCGTGGCACCGGTCGGCCGGTAGCTGGCAGTCGGATCGCAGGACGTGTCGTCAGGGGCGCCGGGCAGCTCGCGGATCTCCGTGGCGCCCTCGGGCGACGGCGGTGCGGCGGTGCGGGTGTCGCGGTCGGCCACCGCCGCCTCGCCGCCGCAGCCGGTGAGCAGCACGACCGCCAGGAGCGCGGCGACGGTCGCGGCCGCGCGCCTCACCGGTACTCCTGCAGCCGCCGGCGGACGCCGACCACGGCGCCGCCGGCGGAGATGAGGCAGAGGCCGGCCACGCCGAGCGCCACGCCGGTGAGGGCGGTGCGGGCGGTCGCCGTCTCGTCGACGAACGCGGCGTGCGTCGACGCGATGGCGGCCCGAAGCGAGCGGTCGACCTCGTCGAAGTCGGCCGCGGCGCCGCGGCCGGCGCCCGACCCCGGATCCGCGAATGAACGGCGTACCAGTCCCGCTCGGCGGCGCGGGCGGTCTCGATCTCGTCGGCGACGGGCGCCGCACCCGCGAGCCGTCCGGCCCGGTCGATGACGTCGGTGAGATCGGCGCGGACCCGCTGGTAATCGCGTTCGTACTCGGCGCCGTTGCCGCGTGCGACCAGCGTCAACGTCTCGGCGCCGCGGGCCTTAAGCGCGGCGACGCTCGCCTGCGCCAACAGGTCGGCGGGCCGGGTTCCGCGCTCGTCGCCGGCCTCGACGTTCGTCACCACGACGGTGGCGGCGACCGCGACCCAGACGAGCGAGACGAGCGCGGCGACCGAGGCCACCGCGAAGCCGACATTGATTCGCCGCCCGGTGCGCAGCCAGAGGAACCGTTGCGCGGCGACCAGGACGGCGAGCAGCGCCACACCGAGGAGCACTTCGAGCCACGGCCACGTGCCCGCCGAATCCTGATCACGAGTGCGGGCGGTCACCTCGTCGGCGTAGAGGGATTCGGCCGCCGGGAGCAGCTCGCCGCGCATGAGGTGGGACGCTTCGCGCTGGTAGGCGGCCCCGACGGGATGTCCTTGCTGGTTGTTCGCCCGCGCCGTCTCGACGAGACCGGTGTAGACCGGCAGCTTCGCGGCGAGCACGGCGAGCCGGCTGCCGGCGCCCACATCGGCGGGTTCGCGCGCCGCGATCGCCAGGGCGAGCGCCGACTGGGCCTGCGCGATGGCCGTCTCGTATCGCGTGCGCACGGCCGCGGTCTCCGCACCGCCGGCGAGGAAGGCGCTGTTGGCCGTGGCGTCCGCGTCGGAGAGTCCGCGGTAGACCTCGTGCGCGGCCGCTGTGAGCGGGCCGGTGCGTTCGGCGAGGTCGGTGAGCGCGTCGGCCCGGCTCTGCAGCGCCGCCGCGGTGAAACCGCCCACCACGAGGCTCGCGCACACGGCGGCGACGGCGAACCCGATCATGAGGCCGGGCGTCGTGCGAGCCAGCACTCGCCACCCCGCGAAACGGCCCGGCCGGTCGGCCGCGGCCGGGAGGGCGGGCGCTTCGGCGGGAGCGGGCAGCATGGTGGGAATCGACACGTTCACCTCCTGCGGATCTGTGTCATCAGTCACATCGACAGATGTCCGACAGGATAGCCAACGCGCGATTAACCGACGCTCGAGGTGATCGTCGCGGGACGGACGCGCTGCGCCGGGCGTCAGCGGCGGTAGGCGTACTCCGCGACCGGCTCGTCGGCCAGCAGCGAGCCGTTCTCGGTGATCCGCAGTCCGGTGGGTGAGACCGCGTAGCGGTGGGAGCCGTTCGTCGCGATGTACCCGTCGCCGCTCCGTGCGACGTCGGCCACCCGGAGATCGCCGCTGCCGCGTGCGCCGTGATAGTAGAGACCGCCGTCGGTGTTCTGGCAGATGACCACGAGCGACTCGTCCTTGCCGGCCGGTGCGGTGGTCCGCAGGATGAACTGGGCCAGGTCGTCGCCGTCGCAGCGGGCGAGACTGGAGACGAAGCCGTGATCGTCCGTGCCGGAGACGGTGCCGAGGAGCGGCGGGGTCGAGGCCGTCGTCGGAGTGGACGACGTGGTGGGTGTCGTCGGGGATCCGGACGTCGAGCCGCTCGATCCGGGGACCGTACGTGTCGACGATCCGGTCTGCGGGCCGGCCGTGTCCCGTTCCTTGCTCATGACGTACCAGACGAGGACGCCGACGAGCACGAGCAGTACGACGACGACCGTCGCGAGCAGCGCGGGAACGGCGGAGCGGCGCTGCGGCGGCGGCGCCTGCGGTGCGGCGTACACGGGCACCGGGTGGCCGGTGCCGGGTGGCGGCCAGCCGGTGCCGGATCGGGTCGGTACCGGGCCCACGACGCCGGGCGTCGGACCGGAGTCGTAGCGGGTGGCCGCGGGTGTATGGCCGGAGTCGTGACGGGTGGAGCCGGGCGCCGGATCGACGCCGTACAGGGTCGCCGGGGGCAGGCCCCGCGTCGGGGGCTCGCGGCGTCGGTCGCCACCGGCCGCGCCACCGGCGAGAGCCGCGGCCGCGGCGCGGGTGAGGGCACCGGCGGTGGGGTAGCGCTGCCCGGGGTTCTTGGCCATGCCGGTGGCGATCACGGCGTCGAACGCGGCGGGGACGCCCGGGACCAGGCTCGCCCGCGGCGGCGGGTCCATGAGGTGGGCGCGCATGACGCCGGCGGCGGTGGTGGCGGGGAACGGCACCCGGCCGGTGAGGCATTCGTGGAGCACGCAGGCGAGGGCGTAGACGTCGGCGGCGGTGTCGCCGGGATGGCCGTCGAAGCGCTCGGGCGCCATGTACGCGTGCGAGCCGATCGCGCTGCCGGCCGCGGTGAGCCGGGTGTCGGTGACCCCCTGGGCGATGCCGAAGTCGACGAGGTAGGCGAAGTCGTCGTCGGTGACCAGCACGTTGTCGGGCTTGATGTCGCGGTGGACGAGGCCCGCGCGGTGGGCGGCGTCGAGCGCGGAGCCCACCTGCGTGACGATGGCGACGGCGCGCGCGGGCGCCAGGGGTCCGGCGCCGCGGATCAGGCTGCGCAGATCGTGGCCGGCCACGTAGCGCATGTCGATGTAGAGGACGCCGTCGATCTCGCCCCAGTCGTGGATGGGGATGACGTGCGGCTCGGCAACCTGGGCGGCGGTGTGGGATTCGCGGCGGAAGCGTTCGGCGAAGTCGGACGACTGCGCGAGCTCGGCGTGCAGCAGCTTGAGCGCGATGCGCCGGCCCTTGACGGTGTCATAGGCGTCGTAGACGGCACCCATGCCGCCGCGTCCGAGGAGGGCGTCGATGCGGTAGGGGCCGAATCGGGTGCCGACCCGGGGATCGGGGGCCACGAGCTACCGGAAGCGGGCGTCGTCGGAACTCATCGCCATGAGACTACAAGGCCGGTCGGCCGGAACCTGTCGCTGTGCGGCTGTTCGCGGCAGTATTCGCCGCGTCGGCCCGCTCGGTGACAGGTTTCGACGATGCGACCAGACTGACGCCGACGATGCGACCAGACTGACGTCGACCGTGCGACCAGACTGACGTCAACCGTGCGACCAGACTGACTCCAACAGTGCGACCAGACTGACTCCGACAGTGCGACCAGACTGACGTCAGCCGTGCGACCAAACTGACACCGATGGTGCGACCAAACTGAAGTCAGGTGGCAGGATGCAGGGATGAACGTCGCTCAGTCACCCGTCGGTCGGATCCTGCCGCGCCACGCGGCGCTCGCCGTCGACGAGGCGCTCGCCGACACGCGCGTCGTGCTGATCAACGGTGCGCGTCAGTGCGGTAAGAGCACGCTCGTCGCCCGGATCCAGGACGAGCGAGGTGGCACCTGGCGGAGCCTCGATCGGGCTTCGACCAGGCAGGCGGCCGAGTTCGACCCGACCTCGTTCGTCCGGGACGACGCGATGCTCGTCATCGACGAGGTCCAGCGGGTGCCCGAACTGCTGCTGGCCATCAAGGAGGTCGTGGACGGTGACTTCCGGCCCGGCCGTTTCCTGCTGACGGGGTCGGCCCGCGTGCTCGGTCTGCGTTCGGTGCCCGACGCCCTGCCCGGCCGGATGGAGACCATCGAGCTCTGGCCGCTGTCGCAGGGTGAGATCGACGGCGCCCCGGACGGGTTCGTCGACGCTGTCTTCGACCGCGGACCGGAGGTGCGCGTCGAGAGCACCGAAGAGCGGAGCGGGTACATCGAGCGGGTCGTGCGAGGCGGTTTCCCCGAGGCCGTCGCTCGCCACGGCCGGCGGCGTGAGGCGTTCTTCGACAATTACGTCGCCGACATCGTCAACCGCGACGTCATGCAGATCGCGGGTATCGAACACGGTGCGCAGATGCGGACCCTCATCCGGTTGCTCGCGGCGCGGTCGGGGCAGCTCCTCGTTCCCGGGAACCTGGTGGGGGACCTGGGGCTGGCGCAGGCGACGGTGGCTCGCTACCTGGGGCTGCTCGACGAGGTGTTCCTCATCAAGCGGACACCGGCGTGGTCACGCAATCTCAGCAGCCGTGCGGTGTCGACGGCGAAGGTCGCCTTCGTCGATTCAGGGGTGGCCGCAAACGTCATCGGTCAGGACGCGAGCAGCCTGGCCCGCGTCGACGGGCCGTTCGGCGGCCTGCTCGAGGGCTTCGTGGCGATGGAGATCGCTCGGCAGCTCACCTGGTCTCGGACGCGCGCCGAACTGTTCCATTACCGCACGAAGGACAAGGTGGAGGTCGACATCGTGCTGGAGGATCGCCGCGGGCGGGTCGTCGCGATCGACGTCAAGGCGTCAGCCACCGCGCGGGCGGACGACTTCCGGGGCATCGACCATCTTGCGGCGCGCCTCGGCGACGATCTCGTCGTCGGCATCGTGCTGTACGCGGGCACGGAGACGCTGCCGTTCGGCGAGAAGAAGCGCGCCGTTCCGATCAGCGCGTTGTGGGAGCTGTGACGTCGACACGCTACGTCGCCGGGCCGAAGATGTCGTCCAGCGTCACCATCGAGAGGTTGCGTTCCCGGACGATGTCGGCCATCCCGTCGTACGCGCCCAGCACGCCCGGATGGTTGGCGTGGCCGATGACGATCGTCTGCTCGCGGAAGTACTTCCGCGCGTTCTCGATGATCTGTTCCGGGGTGAGGATGAGGTGGTCGCTGATGTCGCCGTCCCACAACGCCTGCACGGTGTAGCCGAGGTCGGCGGCGACGGCGGTGACGGTGTCGTTGTACGCCCCGAACGGCGGCCGGTAGTAGGGCGTGCCGTCGACCCCGTAGGTGTTCTGCATGAACTCCTTGCACCGGCTGAGCTGGGTGGCGATCTCCGACTTGGAGATCTTGGTCAGATAGGGGTGGTCGTAGGTGTGGTTGGCCAACTGGATCTGGCCGGATTCGACCAGTGGGCGGATCGCCTCGGCGTGCGTCCGCCAGCCTGGGTAGATCGAGGTGATGAAGAAGGTGATCCGGGCGCCGGTCCGCTTGCAGAACTCCGTGTAGCCGGCGATGACGTCCGGGTCGGTGCCGTCGTCGATGGTGAGCGCCATGCTCCGGCCCTCGCCGGGGAAGTCCGTGATCGACGCGCCGATCGGCACCGGCAGCCGCGCCGACTTGGGCGGCGGCGGTGGCAGTGCCGGGTCCGGTTTCGGGGTGCCCGGGACGGGGTTCGTCTGGCTCAGTGCGTCGCAGCCCGCGAGAGCCACCGCCGTGCCGGCGGCGAGCAGCGTGAGAAAGGCGCGTCGATCCACGATGCGATACTAGCCGTTCGAGAACTGAAATGTCTGCACGGTTCGGCACTTCAGCGGCTATTGGGCACGTTCCTCCGACGCCCATTCGGCGGCGGGCAGAACACGGATGACGTTTGCCTCCTCGTCGAGGGCGACGATGTCGGCGCGAAGGCCGGGGCGCAGCGCCCCGACGTCCGTCCGGCCGATCGCGCGGGCCGGCGTCGACGACGTCATCAGCGCCGCCGCGACCCACGCCTCGTCGCCGGAGCCCGCCGCGCGCAGGGCGTTCGCGAAGATCCGGTCCATCGTCGCCGTGCTGCCCGCGACCGTCGACGAGCCGCGGACGCGCGCGACGCCGCCCGTGACGTCGACGTACAGCTCGCCGAGCCGGTAGCTGCCGTCGGCCATCCCCGCGGCCGCCATCGCGTCGGTGATGAGCGCGACGCGATCGGGTCCGGCCATCGAGATGACGCGCCGGACGAGTGCGGGATGCACGTGGACGCCGTCGGCGACGAGCTCGAGGACGCTGCCCGGATCGTCGAGCAGCGCCAGCGCCGGGCCGGGTTCGCGGTGGTGCAGCGGCCGCATCGCGTTGAAGACGTGCGTGCCGACGGTCGCGCCCGCGGCGATGGCGTCGGACGCGACGGCGTACGTCGCGTCGGTGTGGCCGATCGCGACGACGACGCCCGCCGCCGCGAGCTGCCGGACGGCGTCGAGACCACCCGGCAGCTCGGGGGCGATCGTCACCATGCGGATCGCGCCCGCGCCCGCCGCGAGCAGGGCGTCGATCTCGGCCGGGTCCGGCGCCCGCAGCTGATGCGAGTCGTGCGCGCCGCAGCGCGCCGAGCTCAGCCACGGCCCTTCGAGGTGGATCCCGTCGACGACGCCCTCGCGGGTGAGCGCCGCCAGCCGGACGACCGCGTCGAGCAGCGGCTGCGGGGCCGCCGTGACGAGGCTGGCGAGCATCGTCGTCGTGCCGTGCGAGCGGTGGAAGGCCGCCGCGGCCCGGACCTCGTCCGGGTCGCCGCCGACGAACGTCGCGCCGCCGCCGCCGTGGGTGTGCATGTCCACGAAACCGGGGACGAGTACGGCGTCGGGCAGGCTGATGTCCGGTTCGCGGGGCGGGGCGCCCCGGCCGCATCGGGTGATGCGGCCGGCGTCGGCCTCGATCCAGGCGGGCCGGACCAGCTCGGTGGCGCTGTCCGTACTCAGCACGGCGGCGCCGGCGCTGACGATCGTCATGGTGTCCTTCATCCTCGAATTGCGGTGACTACGACGTGTACCCGAATCTGCGTACCGCTACAGCGTTTCGGTGACCTTGCGCAGCCCGCGCGGGGTGTCGGGGTCGCCGCCGCGGGCGATGGCCAGGTGCAGCGCGAGCTGCTGCAGCGGCAGGATCTCCAGCAGCGGTGACAGCGACGCGGGTGCACCGCTCGGCAGCGCGATCCCGCCGGCCAGCCCGACGAGGTTCTCCGGCGAGCCGACGCCGACGACGTCCGCGCCCCGCTCGGCGAGCCGCTCGATGACCGGCGCCATCGCGGCGCCGCCCGCGCCCTCGGGGACGACGGCCAGCACCGGCACCTGCGGGTCGACCGTCGCGAGCGGGCCGTGCAGCAGGTCGGCGCCCGAGAACGCCTGCGCCGAGAGGTAGCTCGTCTCCATCAGCTTGAGCGCGGCCTCGCGCGCCGTGGGGTAGGAGTAGCCGCGGCCCGTCGTCAGCAGCCGCTGGGCGAAGCGGTAGCGCTGGGCCAGCTCGCGGACGCGGGGTTCGGCGGCGAGCGTCTGATCGGCGAGGTCCGGCAGTGCGGCCGCCGCGGAGCCGTCGCCGCCGCGGGCGGCGTCGAGCAGCAGGTGCAGGGCGAGCAGTTCGGCGGTGTACGACTTCGTCGCCGCGACGGAGCGCTCGGCGCCGCCGAGCACGTCGATGTGGATCTCGGCGGCCTCGGCCAGCGGCGAGGCGGCGTTGTTGGTGACGGCCAGCGTCAACGCACCCTGCGAGCGTGCCACCTCGACCGACTGAACGAGATCGGGTGAGCCGCCGGACTGGCTGACGGCGATGTAGAGGACGTCCCGCAGGTCGGGGCGGGCGCCGTAGACGGTCATGGTCGACGGCGAGACGAGGCCGGCGGGCAGCTGGTGCTCGATCTCGACGAGGTACTTGGCGTAGAGCGCGGCGTGGTCGCTCGTGCCGCGGGCGACGAACAGGACGAACCGGGGTGCGCGCGCGGCGATCCGGGCGGCGGCGGCGCGGATCGGCTCGCGACCGTCGGTGAGCAGGCGGCGCCAGACGTCCGGCTGCTCGGCGATCTCGGCGGCCATGAGTGCACCGGGGGCGGTCGGGGTCATCGGGTCTCCTTCGTGGGGGCTTCGGTTGCGGGGGTGACGGGTTCGATTGCGGCCAGCATCCGCTGGGCCAGTTCGACGGCCCCGCGGACGGGGTCGGCGGTGAGGATGCGCAGGTCGGTGAGGCCGAAGCCGGCGAGGTGATGCCGGACGCGGCGCTGCAGGGCGGGCTGGTTGGCGGCGAGTCCGCCGCCGAGGACGACCGGGCCGAGCACGTCGAGCCGGTCGGCGACCGCGGCGGCCATGCCGGCCAGGGCGAGCGCCGCGGCGTCGATGATCTCGGCGGCCACCGGGTCGCCCGCCGCGGCCGTCTCGAAGACGACGCGGGAGCGTCCGGCCCAGTAGCGGCGTTCCGGCTGGGCGTAGAAGTGATCGAGCAGGTCCTCGGGCGACTGCAGCCCGCAGTCGGCGGCGAGCTGCTGCCCGAGCCGGTCGACGTCGCCGCCGGCATCGAGCCGGGACAGCGTCCGCCGGACGGCCTCGCGGGCCACCCAGTAGCCGCTGCCCTCGTCGCCGAGCAGATAGCCCCAGCCGCCGGCCCGGGCGTGCCGATCGCCGGCGCGTCCCCAGGCGACGGCGCCGGTGCCGGAGATCACCGCGATGCCGTCGGCGACGCCCGCCGCGGCGAGGATGAGCTCGGAGTCGTGGACGACCCGGATCCTGTCGCAGCCGGTCCGCTCGGCGAGCAGGCGGCGCAGGGCGTCGGCCCCGGAGGCGGTCTCGACGCCGGCCGCACCGGCGCAGACGGCGTGGACCGGGCCTGCCGACCGGCCGGCCGGCGCCTGGGCGCTGAGCCGGTCCACCGACTCGCCGAGCCGGGCGAGCACGATGTCGAGCTGACGTCCCGCCTCGGCGACCCCCACCGACGCGATGTTCGCGCTGCCGGCCAGTGCCTCGGCGACGACGATCCCGTCCACCGCGCGCACCGCGTGGGTCTTCGACCCCCCGATGTCCAGGCCGATGATCACGCCGCGGCTCACAGCTGCGGGGTCTTGTCGCTCGTCGCGGACGGCGCGGCGTCTTCGGGCCAGCTGCCGCCGTTCTGCCAGTAGTGCTGGATGTCCTCGAGCTTGCGGCCCTTGGTCTCCGGCGCCAGGAAGTAGACGAAGACGAAGCCGGCCATCGCGAAGGCGCCGAACAGGGCGAACGTGCCGCCCGCGCCGATCGCGTTGATGATCGTCAGGGTGAAGGCGGCGATGATCGCGTTGGCCACGAGGTCGGAGGTGAGCATGACCGAGGAGCCGTAGGACCGCAGCCGGGCGGGGAAGCTCTCGCCGGCGTAGACCCAGACGAGGGCGCCGAAGCCGAACGAGAAGCCCATGGTGAACAGCACGAGGCCGGCGAAGCCGAGGATGTGCGCCGCGTCGCCGGTGCCGCCGAGGACGCCGTAGGTGACGATGAGCATCACGGTGGCGACGATCATCGCGGCGATGCCGCCGAGGAGGATCGGCCGGCGGCCGGCGCGGTCGACCGTGAACAGCGAGATGAGTACGGCGACGAGGCCGGCGACCTGCACGAGCGCGGGGAGCATGAGGGTGGCGAAGTCGCCGGTCAGGCCCATGTCCTCGAAGAGCTTGGGGCTGTAGTAGACGACGGCGTTGATACCGGTGATCTGGATGAAGAAGCCGAGGCCGACGACGAAGATCGTGGCGCGCAGGAAGGGCTTGCGGAACATCTCGCCGAGCCCGCCGCCGGTCTCCTGGGAGAGGGCCTGCTGCATCTCGGCGATCTCACCGTCGACGTCCGCGTCGGGTTCGATGTTGCGCAGTGCGGCGCGGGCCTCGTCGATCCGGCCGCGGGTGACGTACCAGCGCGGCGTATCCGGCATCTTGATCAGCAGCAGCAGGACGAGCGCCGAGGGGATGGCGGCGACGCCGAGCATCCAGCGCCAGGCGCCCGCACCGGCGAGGAAGTAGCCGAGCACGTAGCCGCCGATGATGCCGACGATGGTCGCGACCTGGTAGGCGACGAGCATCGCGCCGCGGCTGCGCGGCGGCGCCGACTCGGCGACGAAGACCGGGACCACGACGATCGAGACGCCGACCGTCAGGCCGAGGAACAGGCGGGCGGCCAGGAGCGTGGCGTTGGTCGGCGCCAGGCCGCTGAGCAGGGCGAAGAGGCAGTAGCCCGCGGCGACGGCGACCATCGACGGCTTGCGGCCGAAGCGGTTGGCCAGCCAGCCGCCGGCGATGGCGCCGATGATCTCGCCGATGACGACGACGGTGGCGAGGGCCTGCTTGCCGTCGTCCCCGAGGCCGAAGTCCCGGGCGATGAACTTCAGGGCGGCGCCGATGTTCGAGGCGTCATAGCCGTAGATCACGCCGACGCTCGCGGCTGCCACGCCGACGAGGAGCCCGAGGCGGGATGTCCGCGTGGGCGCCGAACTGCTGGTCACGAGAGGTTCTCCTTCGGAAGTGGTTCTGAAATTGGTTCGTACCAATGTCGATAGAGTGGCACATACCACTTGGCGCGTCAAGAGGTACGATGAGCCACATGAGCGCCGAACCCGTGCCCGCCGCCGCACTGCGCAATGCCTCACCCGCCGACGACGCCGCGCATGGCCGTGGTGAGACGCCGCGCTACTTCCAGACCAAGCTCCGGGTGCAGGAGCTCATCGCCGGGCTGCGGCAGGGGGATTCACTGCCGGCGGAGCGACAGCTCGCGACGCAGCTCGGCGTCGCCCGCTCGACCCTGCGCAAGGCGCTCGGGGAGCTGCAGGCCGAGGGCGTCCTGCGCCGGACGCACGGCAGCGGCACATACGTCGCGCCGCCCAAGGTGGTGCGGGTGCGGCAACTGACGTCGTTCACCGACGACTTCGGGGCGTCCGGTTCGACCGTGGCGTCGACGATCCTCGCCATCGAACGCGTCAAACCGGAGCCCGATGTGATCGCCGGTCTGGAGCTGGGCGCCGGGGACAGCGTGTGCCGGGTGACGCGGCTGCGGCTCGTCGATGACGAACCGCTCGCGATCGAGGTGGCCAACCTGCCCGGGCCGCTGCCGGGACTGCGGCGGCGGCTCGGCAGCACCGATTCGCTCTACCGCCTGCTGCGGGAGCGCTACGGCCGCGAGGTCGTCGCGGTGGAGGACACCGTCGAGACGGCGCTGGCCAGCCCGGCCGAGGCGGAGCTGCTCGACGTCCCCATCGGTCACCCGCTGCTGCTGGTCCACCGCCAGGGCCGGGACGCCGACGGCGTCGCCATCGAATGGACGCGCTCGGCCTATCGGGGAGATCGCTTCCGGTTCGTGGCCCGGGCGACGCGGGCCTGACGGTTCAAGGGGCGACGCGTCGCCCGATCGCTGCGCTCAGGGCGTCGAGCCGGCCGAGGACGTCGCCTGCGGCCCAGACGCGATTCCGCTTCGATTCGGTGAGGATCTCGAGGACGCCGGCGTCGACCAGCCTGCCGAGGGCGCGGTATGTGCTGGCGTCCGTCGTTCCGGTGATGGACTGCGCGGTCTCGGCGTCGAGAACCGGTGTGGCCAGCAGGGTGTCGATGAGCGCCTCGTCGGCGGAACCGGCTCGCGGCGTCGCCTGTTCGCGCCACCGATCGGGCAGTCGGGACAGCTCGTCGGCGGATTCCTCGGCGGCGGCGCAGGCGTGCACGGCGGCGGACGCGACGTATTCGACGAAGGCGTCGGCGTCGCCGCGGCGGTAGCCGTCGAGCAGCGCGAAGTAGCGGCTCGTATCGGCGAGCATGACCGACGCGATCGGCACCGTGACGGTCCTGGTCAGGCCGCGTCTGCGGAGGACGGCGCTGAGCAGGGCGCGGCCGATTCGGCCGTTACCGTCGGTGAACGGATGGATGGATTCGAACTGGGCGTGCGCGATCGCCGCCTGGGCCGTGATCGGCAGGTCGTCACGCGCGACGAACACCATCAGGTCGTCGACGAGATCCGGCACGAGGCCCGGCGGGGGCGGCACGAACATCGCGTCGATCGGCGAGTAGTCGCTGCCGCCGATCCAGTTCTGGACGTCTCGAAGGGCGCCGCTTCGCGGGCGGCCGAGTAGTCCGGAGCCATGAGGAGCCGGTGTGCCGTCAGGACTCCGTCCGCCGTGATCGGGCCGAGGCCGGCGGCGTCGACCATCGAGATGAGGGCCTTGACCGCGGCGAGCTGCGATCGGCCCTCCGGGGTCGACTTGCTGCCGGCGAGCGCGCGACCGAACGCGCGCCAGCCGGCGTCGATCTGCTCGATCTTCGAGGACGCGACCGATTCGCTGCGCAAGAGGAAGTCGGCGAGCGGCGCGAGGTGCCGGCCGCGGCCGGCGTCCAACGTCGCGACGGCGATCGTCGCGGCCTCGCAAGCCCGCGCGACGGGGCCCTCCGGCTCGTAGCGCAGCCCGGCGATCATCGGCGGTACGGCGGTATCGACATGGCTGAGCGTGCGGTCGGCGCGGTCGCCCTGTCGCCCTGTCGCCCGGTCGGCGTCCAGGGGCGGCGTTCGATCCGGTGCGCCAGCCGGTCCATGCCATACCTTTCGCTGCCAAACGTCGTCACGTCGAGCGTAACCGTACTTTGGGAGGGGCAAACGCAGCTTATATGGGTCCGACGTCGGTATCGCGGCGGTCGGATGTCGATATCGCGGAAGGATGATGACGCATGTCGGCGTTTGTCTCGGGAAGCCATGGACAACGTGTCACAGTGCCGTCTACGGTCGAGTCTGTCGCAGATCTCGACGCGTGTGGCCGCGCGCACACCTCGCCTGACGTCGACGCCGGAGACCTGCGCCGGTCCGACGCCGGGTCCATCCGCCCGTATCGACGTCGAACGGAAAACCGCATGACCTCCTCCCGCAACCATCGGCTTCTTCCCGGCGGTGTGAGCCGATGACCGACGATCTCGGCAAGGACGCCGCCGGCCACACGCTCGCCCTCAACCCGCTCGTCGCGCTGCAGCCGAACGATCTGCTCGGCGCCGCGGGCGCGGCGGCGAAGGCGCTGGCCACCCAGCCGCAGGCGCTCGGCACCTACGTCTCGACGCTGGCCGCGGAATGGGCCAAGGTGCTCACCGGGGCGTCGGACGTCGCGCCGCTGCCCGGCGACAAGCGTTTCTTCGACAAGGCGTGGACGTCCAGCCGTGCGCACCGCTCCCTCATGCAGGCGTATCTGGCCTGGGGCCGGGCGGTCGAGGAGGTCGTCGCCGATCTCGAATTGTCCGACGAGAACGCCGCGCGCGCCCGCCTGCTGTCGTCGATCCTCGTCGACACCTTGGCGCCGACGAACAATCCGGTGCTCAACCCGAGCGCGGTCAAGGAGCTGATCGACACCGGCGGCAAGAGCGCCGTCAACGGGTTCATCCACTTCCTCGAGGACATGGCCACCAACGGCGGCCTGCCGTCGTCGGTGGACTCCTCGAAGTTCGAGATCGGCAAGAACGTCGCGACGACGCCCGGCGCGGTCGTGTTCCGCAACGAGGTGCTCGAGCTCGTGCGATACACGCCGACGACGGAGGCCGTCGGGCTGCGGCCGCTCGTCGTCGTGCCGCCGCAGATCAACAAGTACTACTCGATGGATCTGTCGCCGGAGAAGAGCATGGTGAAGTTCCTGCTCGACGCCGGTGTGCAGCTCTTCTGCGTCTCGTGGCGCAACCCCACCCCGAAGCAGGCCGACTGGGGCCTGGACACCTACGTCACCGCCCTGGACGAGGGCGTGGACGTCGCCCTGGACATCACCGGCGCCGACAAGGTCAACGTCATCGGCTCCTGCTCCGGCGGCATCACGCTGTCGACGTACCTCGCCTATCTGGCCGGCAAGGAGCAGGAGAAGGTCTCCTCGGTGACGCTCGCCGTCTGCGTGCTCGACGCCGACTCCGAGAGCGAGAGCGATTTCGCGGCGCTGGTGACGCCCGCCACGCTGAAGGCGGCCAAGCAGGCGTCCAAGCTCCGCGGTGTGCTCGACGGCGGCGAGTTGGCCAAGATGTTCGCCTGGATGCGACCCAACGACCTGATCTGGAACTACTGGGTCAACAACTACCTCATGGGCCGCAAGCCGCCCGCGTTCGACGTGCTGTTCTGGAATGCGGACACGACGCGGCTGCCCGCTCGGCTGCACGCCGACTATCTGGACATCGGCCTGACGAATCCGTTCGTCAACGCCGGGGCGATGACGATCGACGGGGTGCCGATCGACCTGTCGAAGGTCGACCTCGAGACGTTCATCGTCGCCGGCACCACCGACCACATCACCCCGTGGAAGGCGGTGTATCGGACCGCGCAGCTGTACGGCTCGGACACGACGTTCGTCCTGTCCAACTCCGGGCATCTGCAGAGCATCCTCAACCCGCCCGGAAACCCGAAGTCCTGGTACCGCACGGCGCCGGCGTCGGCCGACACGGCGGACGGGTGGGCCGTCACGGCCGAGAAGCGCAAGGGGAGCTGGTGGCCTGCCTGGGTCGACTTCCTGCGCGCGCGTTCCGGTGACGAGGTGCCCGCTCCGAAGGAGCCGCAGACGGCGAAGTATCCGGCGCTCGCGCCGGCCCCCGGCACGTACGTGTTCGAGAAGTGATCGCCCACGTGGAGTCGAGCATCCGGCAGATCACGGTGTGCGGCCAGGAGTTCCGGGTCGCGGTGCGGCCGGGGACCGGCGGCCGGCGGCCGTTGCTGCTGTGCAACGGCATCGGCGCGAGCCTGGAACTGTTCGAGCCCTTCGTCGCCGCTCTCGATCCGGAGCTGGAGGTGATCACGTTCGACGTCCCCGGCATCGGCGGGTCGCCGGGGCCGAAGCTGCCGTACACGTTCCTGACACTGGCGTCGGCCCTGGGCAAGGTGCTCGATTCGCTGGGCTACGACGAGATCGACGTCCTCGGCATCTCGTGGGGCGGGGCGCTCGCGCAGCAGTTCGCGTTTCAGAACCCGAAGCGGTGCCGGCGGCTCGTCCTCGTCGCCACGGCCACCGGCGCGATCATGGTGCCGGCGCGGCCGAACGTTCTGCTCAAGATGGCCAACCAGCGGCGCTACAAGGATCCGGCCTACGCCAGTTCGATCGCCGGCGAGATCTACGGCGGACGGCTGCGCGATCAGCCGGAACTCGTGGCCCAGCTGCTCACCCGGCGGGCGAAGGGCGGCTCGAAGTACGGCTACGAGTTCCAGCTCCTCGCCGGCCTCGGCTGGACCAGCGTGCCGTTCCTGCCGCTGCTGCGGCAGCCCACGCTGATCCTGGCCGGCGACGACGACCCGATCATCCCGCTGGCCAACGCCCGGCTCCTGCACAGCCTGATCCGCGGCAGCCGCCTGCACGTCTACCCGGACGGCCACCTCGGCCTCATGACGATGCGCGACGAGCTGGCCGGCGTGGTGGGCGACTTCCTCAAGGACGCCTGACGCCGCTCCTGCACGTCGTCTCCGTTCCCGCTCGGTCTATATGACGCGCGGGAACGGAGACGGCGCGCAGGAACGGGCCGGGCGACACGCTGCGCAGACTCCGCCGACGACATCGGTCGGGGCGTCGACCAGATCTTCGCAACGGAGGCACCGTCTGCCACGGAAGACGACGGCAGGCGCCGCCTGGCCGGCTGTTCCGGGCCGGGTGTCGGGGATGAGGTCGGCGTGAGCGGCGAACAATCGCGGATGCTGTCGGGCCACCGCCGCGTGTAACTCCGCCTGCGTGCGGCGTGGCGTGTTCTGCCGCTCTGCGAACAGTTCGATGACGAGCGCGTACGCCGCCCGCGCCAGTCGTTCGGCCAGAAACAGGTCGGGGTTGACGGCGGCGACGCCGGTCTGGGCGAGATCGTCCGGGGCGTAGTCGTCGACGTCCTCGGTGATGAGGAAGCGTGCACCTGCCGCGACCGTGTCGGCGAGGATCTGACGGTCGGCCGCTCTCGTCGCGAGGAATCGGCCGGCGACGTCTCCGGTCGGCGAGAGATCAGCGCCGAGTCGTCGACGGATGACCGCCGGAGATGTCGCGCGCGGCCGCATATGCCGGACGGCCTCGGTCTCCGACGTCTCGCTCCACACCGCGTGGAAGCCGCTCGGCATGCCGCCTGCCATGAGGAAGGTGCGGGTCACAGGCTTGGCGAGGATGTTCGCATCGAGGAAGACGACGGTCCTACTCGTCGTCAAAGAGATCGGCCTCGATGTCGTCGCTCGTGAGGTCCACGATGTCGGCCATTGTCGCGCGCCAGAATCGCTTGAACTCGAGGTATGGGATCCGGTTGCGGTTGCCGACCTTGACCGCGTGAAGTTCGCCCGCCTTGATCCTTCGCGAGATCGTCGACCGCGACACCCCCATCGCGGCGGCGACCTCTTCCGGCGTCATCATCTGCAACTCGGCCGTCACTGTCACGGTCTCGCCGTCGGCTGCGGCCTTCTGGACGAAGGCGGCGACTTGATCCAGCCAGGCGGGCCGTGTACCGGTCCGGCTGGTGCCCACGTCCTCGGGGCTGATGGTCAGGCTCGTCAGCGACATGGGCCCACCCTACTCGCGTATTGCACACTTGGAGTTCTGTCTGTGTGCAATACGCCGGTCAATCGCCGGCCGGCGTCCGGATCATGTGCGTCGGACGGGCGAAACAGAGCACCGCGGCCAGGCCGAGCAGCAGGACGGCAGCCGGGAGGAAGATGCTCGTGCCCATCGCCTCGGCGAACGGGAGCCGCAGCGGGGGCGGCAGGGTGCCCGCACCGCCGGCGCCCGCGTCGATCGGACGGTCGCCGACGAGCGGCTCGAACTCGTGCTCCATCCGGCTCTGCATGAGCACGCCGACAGCCGCGCTGCCGATGACGGCGCCGACCTGGCGCGTCATGTTGTAGACGCCCGCGCCGGCTCCGGCGAGGGCCTGCGGCAGGTTGCGGTTGGCGGTCGCCGCCACCGGCGCCCAGATGAACGCGTTGCCGATGCCCATGAGCGCGATCGGCGCCAGTACGCCGATGACGGGCGTGTCCGGACGGGCCACGAGGCCGAGCCAGAACAGCGACGCCGACGTCGCCGCGAAGCCGAAACCGGCCAGGTAGCGGGGGTGGACGCGGTCGGTGAGCCGGCCGGACGGCGCCGCGAGCAGCCCGGAGGCGAGGGCGAGCGGGATGATCAGCAGCGCCGAACGCATCGGCGACAGGCCCATCGCCTTCTGCGCGAACAGCATGAGCGGGATCGACATGCCCGTCACGGCGAAGCCCATCGTCGCGATGGAGAGGTTGGCCAGCGTGAAGTTGCGGTCGCGGAACAGCGACAGGCTCATCAGCGGCTCGGGCGCCCGCGTCTGCCACCACACGAAGGTCGCGAGCACGACGAGGCCGGCGATGATGAGCGACCACACGCTGATCGGCCCGGTGATCGTGCCCCAGTCGTATCGCTGCCCCTCCTGCAGTCCGAACGTCAGCAGGAACAGGCCGGCGCCGGACAGGACGATGCCGAGCACGTCGAAGCGGTGCCTGCGCGTCGCCAGATTCGGGACCAGCCGCCAGGCGAGCGCAAACGCGAGGACGCCGACCGGCAGGTTGACGAAGAACACCCACTCCCAGCCCAGGGTGTCGACGAGCAGCCCGCCGGCGAGCGGCCCGACCAGCAGCGCGATGCCGGCGACCGACCCCCACAGGCTCATCGCGGTGCCGCGCTTCTCGGCGGGGAAGGTGCGGGTGATGACGGCCATCGTCTGCGGCGTCAGCAGCGCGGCGCCGACGCCCTGTGCGGCGCGCGCCGCGATGAGCGTGCCGATGGACGTCGCCATCCCGCACCAGGCCGAGCTCAGCGTGAACACGACGAGCCCGGTCAGATACAGCCGCTTCGGGCCGAACATGTCGCCGAGGCGACCCGAGAGCAGCAGCGGCACGACGTACGTCAGCAGATACGCGCTGGTCACCCACACGACGGCGTTGAGGTCGGCGTGCAGATCGGTCATGATCGCGTCAGTGGCGACCGAGACGATCGTCGAGTCGACGAGGATCATGAAGAAGCCGACGACCATCGCCCAGAGCGCCGGCCAGGGCTTGTACGCCGGATCGGTGGGATCGACGACCGCCCGGCGTGGCGTCGGCTGCTCGATCTTCGGCATGTGAATCCTTACGTCAGGGCCGTCCGGCGGCGGGGCAGGAGGGCCAGAAGGACGAGCCCGAGCAGGCCCGTGAGGATGTACCCCGCGGCGGCCACGGTCTCGGCGGCGGTCCACGGATCACGCGGGTCGGGGTCGTGGGGCCAGATGAGCCAGTGCGGCGCGAGGACGAACACCGCGGTCACCGCGATCGTCGACAGCCACGCCCACCGGCGCATCGTGCGGATCGCGGTGGCCAGGAGCGCGACGATCGCCGGCACGACCCACACCCAGTGGTGCGACCACGAGACCGGCGAGCACAGCAGACCCGCGAGCGCGACGGCGAGGAGCGCCGAGACGTCGTCGCCGGCGGCGCGGGCCCGGGCGGTGGCGAGCGCGGCGAGACCGAGGACGACGAGCACGCCGGCCAGCCACAGCATCGTCGTCGCGCTGCCGAGATCGGCGCGCTCGACCACGGCGCGCAGCGATTGGTTGCCGGAATAAGCCTGGTTGCCGATGCGCCCGGAGTCGGGAAGGGCCCCGAACCAGTAGTCGCGGCTTTCGCGGGGTGCGACGGCCCAGGCGAGGGCGTGTGCGCCGATGAACGTGCCGACGATGACGACGGCGGGGCGCCATTGTCGAGACGCGACGAAGAACAACCCGAAGACGGCCGGGGTGAGTTTGACGGCGGCGGCGATGCCGATGAGCATGCCGCGTGGCCAGGGGGTTTTGGGTAGGAGGCAGTCGGCGATGACGAGTCCGAGCAGGATGAGGTTGATCTGGCCGAAGCCGAGCGTCGTGCGGACGGGTTCGGTGAGCAGCCCGAGGACGGTGACGCCGAGCCCGAGCGCGGTGGCGTCGGGTGTCGGACGCGCCATCCCGAAGGCGCGCGACAGGCGGCCCGTCGGGGCGCGCGGGGCGTCGAGGCAGCGAGCGGCCACGAGGACGCAGGAGGCGGCGAGCGCGGCGATGCCGAGCGCCACGACGAGGCCGACGGCCGCCTTCCAGGGCAGCGGCGCGAGCAGCGCGAAGGTCATCGCCGCGAACGGCGGGTAGGTGAACGGCAGCCCGAGCGGGGCGCGGAAGTCCGACGAGTAGAGGCGGACGTCGTCGACCCAGCCCCGTCCGCCGTTCTGGTAGACGTGCAGGTCGTCCATCTGGAGCCCGGAGAAGATGTATCCCGCGGCGGCGGCGACGGCGATCGCGGCGAACGTCCACGCCAGGAGCGTCGACCGGCGTGCGCCCGTCGCGACCCGCGGCGTCGAGGTCTCGGGCGAGGTCATGTCACCCATGTCGAACACACCCCCCGAAATCGTTCGTCGAACCCTGTCGTCCAAGCCCTCTCAGGGTGCCACGGCTATCTGACATTTCTGAGTGGTGAGGTTCCCAGGGCCCGTCGAAACCGTGCACTGAAGGCGACGGCGCCGAGGAACACCGCGCCGAGCACCACGTACGACGCGCCGATCCCTTGCTGCCAGGCCGCCCAGTCCAGTTCGGGGGTCGTGCCGGCCAGCGAGGTCCACGCCGAGTTCGGCAGCAGCCGCTGCGGCCCGACCGCGAAGACCAGCAGGACGGCGCCGACCGCGGCCCAGACGCCGGGCCGGGCCGCGCGACGTGCGGCGACGAGCAGCACGACGGCCGCCGGCGCGATCCACACCCAGTGGTGCGACCACGAGACCGGTGAGCACAGCAGGCCCGCGACGGCCGTCGCGAGCAGGGCGAGGACGTCGTCGCCGGTCTTCCGGCAACGGGCGACGGCGAGCCAGGCCACCGCGACCACGGCGAGTACCGCGGCGCCCCACAGCAGGGTCTCGGTGCCGGCGGGCACGCCCCAGCGGTGGACGAGCGCGCGCACCGACTGGTTGCCGGCGAACTCGAGCCCGCCGATCCGGGCCGGGTCGCTCAGCGCGCCGAACCAGTAGTCGCGGCTTTCGCGGGGTGCGACGGCCCAGGCGAGGGCGTGTGCGCTGATGAACGTGCCGACGATGACGGCTGCGGGGCGCCATTGTCGGGATGCGACGAAGTAGAGGCCGAAGACGGCGGGGGTGAGTTTGACGGCGGCGGCGATGCCGATGAGCAGGCCGCGTGGCCAGGGGGTTTTGGGTAGGAGGCAGTCGGCGATGACGAGTCCGAGCAGGATGAGGTTGATCTGCCCGTAGCCGAGCGTCGACCGCACCGGTTCCAGGAGAAGTCCGGCTGCGGCGACCCCCAGCCCGAGGGCCGTCGCCTGCGGCGTCGGACGCGGGAGGCCGAAGGGGCCGGCTCTGTTACGCGGGACGTCGACATACGTCGAGGCGACGAGCACGCAGGACGCCGCCAGCGCCGCGACGCCGAGTGCCGTCACGACCGCGACCGCCGCGGTCCAGGGCAGCGGGGCGAGCAGCGCGAAGGTCATCGCCGCGAACGGCGGATAGGTGAACGGCAGCCCGAGCGGGGCGTGGAAATCGGATGAGTAGAGGCGGACGTCGTCGACCCAGGCCTGTCCGCCGAGCTGGTAGACGTGTAGATCGTCCATCTTCAGGCCGGCGGCGGTGACGCCGACCGCCGCGACCGCCGCGAGCGCGGCGAACGCCCACGCCAGACGGGTCGCCCGGCCTGAGTCCATCGGCGACGGCGACCGGGACGGCGTCATGTCACCGATTCCGAACACCCCCGAACTCGTCCGCCGGATCCGTCGATACCTTCCAAGCCCCGGGCGGGTCACGCCGACAGGCCGTCGCCCGGCCGATGTCGGGCGCTCCGGGGGAATGGTAGAGGACCCGCGAGCCCCGGCGCGTCGTGCCCGACCGCCTCCGGCCGGGTGGGCGGGTCGGGCGGACGGGCGGGTGCGGCGTCGTTACCGTGGGCTGATGGCACACGTCCCGAACATCACCCTCAACACCGGTGCGCAGCTCCCGGCGCTCGGCTTCGGCACCTACAAGATCCCGGACGGCGAGGCGGCCGAGGCCGTCGAGACCGCCCTGGAGATCGGCTACCGCAGCATCGACGCCGCGGCGCTGTACGACAACGAGCGCGGCGTCGGCAAGGGCATCGCGGCGGGCGGGCTGCCCCGCGAGGAGGTGTTCGTGACGACGAAGCTGTGGCCGTCGGACTTCGGTGATCCGCTCGCCGCCCTCGACGTGAGCCTGGAGAAGCTGGGTCTCGACGCCGTCGACCTCTACCTGCTGCACTGGCCGGCCCCCGCGACCGACGCCTACCTGACCACGTGGGAGACGCTGCAGACGGCGCTCGCCGACGGCCGCGTCAAGGCGCTGGGCGTCTCCAACTTCCTGCCCGAGAACCTGGCGCGGCTCGCCGAGGTCGGCGGGGCGACGCCGGCCGTCAACCAGATCGAGCTGCACCCGTATCTGCGCAACGCCGCGAACGAAGCCGCGAACACCGAGCGCGGGATCGTCACCGAAGCGTGGAGCCCCATCGGCCGCGGCAGGCCGTTCGACGATGCGGCCGTCGCCGACGCCGCCGCGGCGCACGGCGTCAGCCCCGCCCGGGTGCTGCTGCGCTGGCATCTGCAGGCCGGCCGGGTGGCCATCCCGAAGTCGGTGACGCCGTCGCGCATCCGCGAGAACCTCGACATCACCGGCTTCGAGCTGACGGCCGCCGAGGTGGCGGCCATCGACGCCCTCGACCGCGGGACGCGGATCGGCCCCGACCCGGCCGTGTTCAACGGCTAGCTCGGCAGCGCGGGCGCCAGCACCCAGAGGACGCGGGTGCCCGATTCGGCGGCGGCGAAGGTGTGCCGGCGGGAGGGGTCGTAGGTGAAGGCATCGCCTTCGGCCAGGTCGATGGTCGTCTCGGGCGGGCCGGTGAAGGTCACCCGCAGCCGGCCCGCGAGGACGTAGGCGAAGGAGACCTCGGTCGGCAGCTCGTAGGGTTCGCCGCCGGCGCCGCCGCCCGAGGTGATCTCGGACAGGATGGCCTGCAGCCGGCGTTCGCGATGAGGGGTGAGGGCGTACTCGCGGCTGCCGGGGCCGCCGAAGGCGATGCGCGGATATTCGCCCGCGCGTACCACCCGGCCGACGGGCGGGCCGTCGAAGAGGGCGCCGATGGGGATGTCGAGTGCCCCGCACAGCCGGACGAGGGTGCTGACGGACGCGGTGACGAGGTCGCGTTCCAGTTTGGAGAGGTAGCCCTTGGTGATCGCCACCTCGGCGGCGACGTCGTCGAGGGTGCGGCGCTGCGCCGTCCGGGCGGCTTTGAGCGTGGGACCGATGAGGGGTCTGGTCGCCACCGCATCGCGGCCCGTGGCGTCGTCGGACATCGGATCCTCCTGCCCGTCGGCTGCTATGAAACATTAGTTGACAGCCGGCTCGCCCGCACCACAGGATTGTGTCGTGACTCACGACTCGCAGCCCATCGGACCGGTCGACGCCAGCAAGGTGCCGCGCTACTGCGGTCCGGAGACGTTCGCCCGTCTTCCCCGACTCGACCAGGTCGAGTCCGCCGCGGTGAAGATCGTCGGCATCCCGTTCGACTCCGGCGTCAGCTACCGCCCGGGTGCGCGGTTCGGGCCGGGGCACATCCGTGCGTCGTCGAAGCTGCTGCGGCCGTACAACCCGTCGCTCGACGTGCTGCCGTTCCGGGTGCAGCAGGTGGCGGACGCGGGCGACATCGCCGTCAACCCGTTCGACATCGAAGAGGCGCTGCAGACGGCCGACGACGCGCTCACCGAGCTGCGCGCCGACGGCGCCAAGGTGCTCATCCTCGGCGGCGACCACACCCTGGCGCTGCCCAGCCTGCGTGCCATCGCGCGGGAGGTGGGCCCCGTCGCGGTGCTGCACTTCGACGCGCACCTCGACACGTGGAACACCTACTTCGGCGCGCCGTACACGCACGGCACCCCGTTCCGCCGCGCCAGCGAGGAGGGGCTCATCGACATGACCCGCTCCATGCACGTCGGCACCCGCGGCCCGCTCTACAGCGACCAGGACCTCACCGACGACGCGGTGCTCGGCTTCCAGGTGATCCGCTCGGACGACTACGAGAACCAGGGCCTGAACTGGGTCATCGAGAAGATGCGCAAGCGGCTCTCGGGCGGGCCGGTCTACGTCTCGGTGGACATCGACGTGCTCGATCCGGCGCACGCCCCCGGCACCGGCACCCCGGAGGCCGGCGGCATGACGAGCCGCGAGCTGCTCAACACGCTGCGCGCGCTGGTCGGTCTCGACGTCGTCGGCGCCGACATCGTCGAGGTCGCGCCGGCCTACGACCACGCCGAGCTGACCGGCGTCGCCGCGGCGCACGTCGCGTACGAGCTTCTCTCGGTGCTCGCGGTCAACGCGTCGGCCTGATGCCCGACGCAGCGCTGCGCGTCACGCTGTACCAGGGTCCGCCGTCGGGCGGCGACGTCGCGGGGAATCT
>JBGANR010000033.1:0-38113 GCA_044222225.1 Mycobacteriaceae bacterium | reverse complement strand
CCCCCGGCCCCCCCCCCCCCCCCCCCCCCCCCCCCCCCCCCCCCCCCCCCCCCCCCCCCCCCCCCCCCCCCCCACCCCGACCCCCGACCCCTCCCCGGCCTACATTCGCGCCGACGCCTCGAACAACGTGTCGGCGGCCACTTGAAGCCCCTCGATCTTCCCGAGTTCGACATCCTCGTGCTCGATGTT
The DNA here is from genome assembly GCA_044222225.1 of Mycobacteriaceae bacterium. Lineage (GTDB taxonomy): Bacteria > Actinomycetota > Actinomycetes > Mycobacteriales > Mycobacteriaceae > JBGANR01. The sequence goes on along the minus strand of JBGANR010000033.1, from coordinate 37,924 downwards.
GACGGCCATCTTCGGGTCCACCTTCTGCAGCGCCGCCAGGAACCGCGTCCAGAAGTCGACGTCGTGCCCGCGTCCGACGGCGACGAAGTCCCACGCCGAATCCTTCGGCCAGGCGTTGACGACGTGCCGCCCGCCGAGGCCCGTCTGCGGCTGATCGGCCGGAACGCGGGTGAAGCGCTCGTCGAGCACGCCGTAGATCCGGCAGTTCTCGTTGATCCGGGTGTCCTTGGCGGCGGCGTGGACGACGAGGTCGCCGAGCCACTCGATCGCCAGCACCGGGTCGATGCCCTGCCAGAACAGGTGGCTCGGGTCCATCTCGGCGCCGACGTTCGTCGCGCCCGTCTTCTCCACCAGCCGCGCCAGCGTCGGCGGGTTGAAGACGAGGTTCTGCGGGTGCATCTCGATGGCCACCTTGACGCCGTTGTCACGGGCGAGCGCGTCGATCTCCTTCCAGAACGGCACCGCGACCTCGTCCCACTGGTAGTCGAGCGAGTCTAGGTAGCCCGAGTCCCAGGTGTTGACGTGCCACGCCGGCCACCGTCCGCCCGGGTGGGCCTGCGGCAGACCGGACATCGTCACGACGCGGTCGACGCCGAGCAGCCCGGCGACCCGGATGGCTTTACGCAGGTCATCGGCGTCTTCGAGGCCGACCTCGGGGTCTGCGTGCAGCGGGTTGCCGTTGCAGTTGAGGCCGGCCAGCGCGATACCGGTGCGCTCGAACTCGGCGAGGTATTCGGCGGGTTCGACGGTGCCGGCCAGCAGCGCGTCGACGGGCAGGTGCGGGGTGGGTAGGAAGCCGCCGGCGTTGATCTCGGCGCCCTGCAGGCCGAGGCCGGCGATGACGTCGAGGGCCTCGGGCAGGGGCAGGTCGTGCAGGATCGCGGTGTAGACACCGATCTGCATCGGGCTGGACACGGGTGTGCTCGCTTTCTGTTCGGGAGGATCTGGGTCAGACGGCCACGGACGCGCCGCCGCAGCGCGCGGACTCGGCGATCGCGGCGGCGAGCTTCATGCCGCGCAGTCCGTGCCGGAAGTCGGGCAGCGGCTCGAGACCGGGCAGGGGTTCGACGGCCCGGCCCCGGTGCGCCGCGATCTGGTCGAGGAACGCCCGCGCCTGGTAGGCGAAGAACTCGGCCTTGCCGTGCCCGGCGCCGCCGGAGTCCATCGGCAGGCCGCCCTTGATGAGTGGGTGATTCGGCCCGATGACGACGCGTCGCGAACCGTTGACGGCGTCGCCGATGCCGCCGGTGGAGATCTGGAACTCGGCCGGGCTGCTCAGCCGCCAGCTCGCCGAACCGCCCGTCCCGTACAGATCGAAGGACAGGCCGTCGGCGTGGGTGTGCGCGACCCGCGAGACGGAGAACGTGCCGACCGAGCCGCCTTCGAAGCGTGCGGTGAAGGTGGCGACGTCCTCGTTGTCGACGGCCTCGCGCTCGTCCGAGACGGCCGCCTTCTCATGGCCGTAGGTGACGCCGAGCGGGATCGGGCGGGTCTTGTTGACGGTCGCGAAGACGGCGCCGCTCACCTCGGCGACCGGGCCGAAGAGGTATTCGCCCAGGTCGACGAGGTGACTGCCCAGGTCGCCGAGCGCCCCGCTGCCCGGACCGCCGCGGTAGCGCCAGGTCATCGGGCTCTCCGGATCGAGGCCGTAGTCGGCGGGATAGCGGCCGTCGAAATGGATCGGGGCGCCGAGCGTTCCGGCGTCGAGTTCACGCCGGATGGCCTGGACCGCGGGCGAGCGGCGCAGCGTGTAGCCGATCCCGTTGACCAGCCCGGACGCGTCGGCGGCGTCGGCCATCGACTCGGCGTCCGCAAGCGAATCGGAGAGCGGCTTCTCGCAGAGCACGTGCTTGCCCGCGGCCAGCAGGCCCTCGGCGATCTCCCGGTGCAGCCGGTTGGCGACGACGATGCTCACGGCGTCGACGTCGTCCGCCTCGGCGAGCGCCTGCCAGCTCGTCTCGGCGCGCTCGTAGCCGTAGCGACGCGCGGCGTCCTCGGCGACGGCGGGCTGCGCGTCGGCGATCGCGACGAGCCGCACCTGCGGCCCGTCGATGCCGAAGAGCGTCGACGCCATGCGGTAGCCGGCGGCGTGGGCGCGTCCGGCGGGTCCGCCGCCGACGACCGCGACGCCGATCGATCCAGATGTCATGTGTGTCTTCCTCGTGTCGGGGTGAGCGACGCGCTGCTTCTCAGACGCGTGTTGAACCGGTTCAATTCCATGAGCGTGACGGACGACACCCCACTTCGTCAAGATGTACGCACATGCTCGCGCCAGGCCATGAACATCGGAACCGACACTCGGGTCGACTCAAGAACTCTGGTCGACCGTTCCTTCCGAGTCCGCCACACCCGCATCCACCGCTGCCATCAGTTCGTCGATGACGGCGGCGACTTCCGGCACTCGCGACGTAGCGGCGAGCCAAACGACACGGTTATTGACGACCGCGTAACCATGAGCCAAGACGTTGCGCATACCGATGATCCGGTTCACATCCGGCACTAGGGCAGCGGTCTCCGGATCCACTCGACGCAATCTGCCGAGCGCCTCACCGAGGATCTCCAGCTGCCGCTCCACCGCCGATCGCCTTAAGACGTCCGCTTCATATTCGACGAGCCCCACCCCATCGATGAACTCCCGGATGCGGGCGACCGCCATCCGTGCGTCTTCCAGCAGTACCGGCGCCTCACGCCGCATAGACGTCCTCGGCCGAACCGAATACCGCCGCCACGAAAAAGCGGTTGGTCACGGCGTCGGCCATCACGAGATCGACCCCCCTGTCGAACACGCGCTCCAAGTCGTCTCGCAGGCCGAAGTACGCCTCGAACACGTCCTCGAGACCGGGCAGGAAATCGACGAGCAGATCGACATCACTCCGCTCCGCATCGAATGCGTCCGTCAGCGCTGATCCGAATAATCGGAGGCGGCGTACCCCGTGAGCGACACAAGCCGTCGCGAGCGCGTCGCGATCGAACTGGACGACTCCGGGCATGCCCGTCAGGGTACCCGAACATCTGGCTCGGACGGAGGCGTCACCCGACGAGCAGCGCCACCCCGCTGATCGCGGTGGCCGTGAGCACGACGATCTCGAAGGTCCGCTGGTTCATGCGGCGCGCCACCCAGGCGCCGAACAGCCCGCCCGCGACGACGAGCGGCACCAGCATCAAAGCCGTGACCAGCGCGGACATGCTGATCAGCCCGAGACCGATGCTGAACGGCAGCTTGGCCAGATTGACGAAGAGGAAGAACCACGTCGCCGTGCCGAGGAAGCGCAGCTTGTCGATGCGCTGCGCCGTGAGATAGAGCGTCATCACAGCGCCGCCGGCGTTGGCGACCATCGTCGTGAAGCCGGCCGCGACGCCGCTGGCCACCCGCGCGGGCCGCCCCCAACCGCCCGACTCCCCGACGCCGCCCGACCGGTCGGCGTCCCGCGACGGTTCGACGCGGCCGGGCCGGCGCAGCCACAGCTGCAGGGCCACCAGCGACAGGATGATCGCCCCGATGCCGACGCGCAGGACGTCGTCGCCGATCACCGCGAGGACGCCGGCCCCGAGCACCAGCCCGGGAAGCACTCCCGGCAGGAGCTGACGGATCACCTTCCAGTCGCAGTGCCGGTGGTAGTGCGCGATCGCGACGGCGTCACCGATGAGCAGCACGAGCAGCACCGCTCCGGTGGACTCGCGCGTCGGCAGCACCGACGCGTAGATCGCCACCGCAACGGCGGCGAACCCGCCGACGGCGGTCTTGGAGAAACCGACGATGAGCGCCGCCAGGCCGACCAGCAGCCAGGCGGCGGTTCCGTCCACAAAAGACCCGAGACCCGACACGACACCCCCTTCGACCGGCGCACTCGGACGCCGCGACGAGGACGAACCGGCCGACGCCGACCGCGGAGAGCTTACGCGCGCCGGCCCACGGCCCCGTGACGACGCCGGCCTTCAGCCCTCCGATCCGCCGAACGCCGCCCGGAAGGCCGCGAGCGCCGTCGCCGAGTCGCCGGCCGCGTAGGCCTCCATCCCGACGACACCGTCGTAGCCCGCCGTCCGCAACGCGCGGTCGACGGCGGCGTAGTTGATCTCGCCGGTGCCCGGCTCGCAGCGGCCGGGGACGTCGGCGACCTGGATCTCGCCGATCCACGGCAGCGTGCGTCCGACGAGATCGACGAGGTTCCCCTCCCCGATCTGCGCGTGATACAGGTCGAGCATCATCCGCACCCGCGGATGGTCGACCGCCGCGACCAGCGCCGACGTGTCCTTCGCCCGCGCCAGCGGGATACCGGGGTGATCGACGATCGTGTTGAGGTTCTCCACGCAGAAGGTCAGCCCGTGCCGCTCACCCAGGTCGCCGAGCCGCTCCAGCGTCCGGGCCGCCGTCAGCCACATCGTGCCGTCCGAACGCAGGTGCGGCCGGGCGGCCCGCCCGTCGATCAGCTCGGCCGGATGGACGACGAGCCGCTCGACCCCCAGCTCGAGGGCCGTCGGAATCAGTTCCTCGGCCGTGCTGACGACAAGATCGGCGGTATCGGGCTCGACGAGCGAACCCGTCGCGTAGCCGGTCATCGACGAGAACCGCGCACCGGTCGCCCGGAGCGCCGCGACGTCCTTGGTCCGCGAATCCCAGATCTCCACCTCGAAGCCCAGCTCGTGGATGCGCCGGACGCGCTCGACGAACGGCAGCTCGGTGAACACCATCTCCGCGCAGACGGCCAGTCTCATGCCGAAACCCCCGCGCCGACGGTGACCGGGAGCCCGGTGCGCAGCGATTCGATGCACGCGTGGGCCAGCACCAGCGCGCGCCGGGCGTCGGCGATGCCGGGCGTCAGCGGGACGCCGGCGTCGGGCGCCGCGACCCCGTCCCGCCGGGCCCGGACGTGCGCGACGAAGTCGACGAGCTCGTCGGTGTAGGCGTCGGCGAACAGCTCGATGTTGAGCCGCGGCGTCTGCGCCCCGAGCCCGTCGGCGCCGTATCGGACGGCGGCGGTCTCCGTGGCGCGTCCGGCCTGGACCATGCCCGCCGAGCCGAAGATCTCGCCGCGCACGTCGTAGCCGTAGAGCGCCGAGAAGTTCGCCTCGGCGACGGCGATCGCGCCGTTGTCGTAGCGAATGGTGACGACGGCCGTGTCGAGGAAGCCCGCCGACCGCAGGCCGGGCTCGACGAGGGCGTCGGCGACGACGTAGACCGAGGTCGGCTCCGCGCCGGCGTTGTACCAGTTCAGCGTGTCGAAATCATGGATGAGCGTCTCGAGGAAGATCGTGTTGGGCGGGACCTTCGCCGCGGTCGGGATGCTGCCCGTACCGGGGTCGCGCGTCAGCGAGCGGAGCAGCTGCGGCGTCCCGACGAGCCCGGCTTCGACGTCCCGGCGCGCCGCGAGGAAGTCGGCGGCGTAGCGCCGGTTGAAGCCGATCTGCCAGTGCACACCGGCGGCCTCAACGGCGGTCTCGACGCTCGCCAGCTCGGCGAGGTCGACGGCGCCGGGCTTCTCGCAGAACACGTCCTTACCGGCCTCGGCCGCCGCGATCGACAGCGGCGCGTGGAACCGCGCGGGACCCGCGATGACGACGGCGTCGACGTCCGGATCGGACAGCAGGTCCGCCGGGTCGGCCGAGATCCGGTCGACGCCGCACTCGGCGGCGACGGCGCGCGCGGTGTCCAGGGCGGGGTCGGCGATCGCGGTGAGGCGCGCTCCCGGAACCCGCAGCGCCAGGCTGCGAGCGTGGTAGGCACCCATCCAACCGGCGCCGATGAGGCCGACGCGGACGGGCTCCGGCTGAGCCCGATCGACGGAGACGTAGGGCATCGCTGTCCTTTCGAGGTTCTCGTGATTCATGGTTCTAGATCGATCCATTGACCTTCGGCGCCAGTCTGGCACGGATCAGCGTTGGCGTCTAGATCGTTCTAGTCGCACCGCAGCCGCGGCCCGGCCGATCCGGCGTACCCCGGAGAAGAGGCCCGCGCACGCCGACGGCGCCCGGGACGATCGTCCCGGGCGCCGTCGGTGTCGGCTCGGTCAGCCGGTGACCCGGACCAGGCCGCCGGGCAGGCCACCGCCCGACTCGACCTCCTCGGGCAGCTTCACCGCGAGCACCGGGACGGGGCTGTGCAGCAGCAGCCGCTGGCTGAGACTGCCGAGGATCGCCTTGCCGACCGGCGTCCGGCGCTTGACGCCGATCACCAGTCGCGTCGCGTTCCGCGCTGCGATCTGCTCGAGCACGACCTCGGTCGGGTCGGGGTCGTCCTTACCCTTACCGCTCCTGCCCTGGACGACGGTGACGTCGACACCGTCGGCGTCGACGGTTGCGGCGTCCAGTTTCTTCTGGGGTCCGAGATTGACGGCGACGAGGTCCGTACCGAGGCTCTTGGCTTCGGCGACGGCTTCGGCCAGCGCGTGGCGGCCTTCCTCGCTGTCGGGGACGGCGACGATGATGGTCATGGTTGTCTCCTCACCATGTGTCGGAGTTGATTCGGGTCGATCGGCCGTTCGCGCCGGCCGCTATCCCCGGTTGCGGTCGTACAGGAAGCCGGCGAAGGGCAGGCGCCGCGGCAGCGACTTGTAGATCGAGCCGTCGAGCAGGTCTTCCTCCAGCGCTTCCAGCGAGCGGCCGCGGGTCTCGGGGACCTCGTGCCATAGGAAGCCGAGGAGGATGACGCCGAGCACGGCGAAGATGAAGAACGTCGCCAGGCCGAGCGAGGTGACCAGCGTCGGGATGTACATCGACAGCACGCCGTTGCAGAACCAGCCGAAGAACACGGCGATGCCGATGGCCAGGCCGCGGATGTTGAGCGGGAAGATCTCGGCCAGCCACACCCAGACGGCCACGTTGAGGAACGACTGCATCGACAGCACGAACAAGAACACCAGCACCGCGACGATGTACGGACGCGCCGAGGCGTCCTGTGGGATCACCATGCCGGCGACGCCGACGAGGCAATGACAGACGGTGGTGAGGCTCAGGCCGATGATGAACGTCTTGCGACGGTCGAGGCGGTCCATGTTGCGCAGTGCGATGACGCCGCCGATCACCGAGGCGAGGCCGAAGAAGGTCGCGGCGACGAGGGCTTTCGACTCGCTGAAGCCGGACGATTCGAGCACGCGCGGACCGAAATACATGATGGCGTTGATGCCGGTGAGCTGCTGTGTGCACGAGACACCGATGCCGACGAGGAGGATGCGGCGCAGCCACTTGTTGGCCAGGATGTCCTTGAAGCCGAGCCGGTCGGCGTCGGCGCCCTTCTCTTCTTCGGCGACGGTCTCGACCTGAGCGAACTCCGCGAGGGCCCGCTCCTTGGAGCGGACCGTCTTGAGAATGACGAGCGCCTCGTCGGTGCGGCCCTTGTCGATGAGCCAGCGCGGGGATTCGGGCATGCGCAGCATGCCGACGAACAGGGCGACGGCGGGCAGCGCACAGACGCCGAACATGACCCGCCACAGGCCCTCGACGTGCCCGAACATGGCGTTGAGGATGGCGTTGACCGAGAACGCGGCGAACTGGCCGAAGACGATCGCGAACTCGTTGCGGCCGGTGATCGAGCCGCGGATCTCGAACGGGGCGAGTTCGGCGAGGTAGACCGGCACGACCGTCGATGCACCACCGACCGCCAGCCCCAGGATCGTGCGGCCGACGACCAGAACCGCGAAGCCTGGCGCGGCGACGATGAACACGACCCCGAGGAAGAACATGATCGACAGGACGAGGATCGTCTTCTTCCGGCCGATGGCATCCGACATCCGGCCGCCGATGAACGCGCCGATCGCGGCGGCGAACGGCAGCGAGGCGATGACGAAGCCCGTCTGCAGATCGGTGAAGCCGAGTTCGTGGACCATCGGCCCTTCGGCGCCGGACGAGACGCCGGTGTCGTAGCCGAACAACAACCCGCCGAAGCACGCGACGATCGAGATCAACCCGATCCGTTTGCTGTGCGGGCCTTTGGTCAGCGGTGGCAGCGTTGCCTCGGCCGCCGAGGCGCCGTGTCCGCTCATACGTGGGACTCCTTCGTTTCTTGTGACGGTCGGTCGCCGACGCGGCGAGCGCCGTCCGTGGCGGGCGTCCGCGAGAGGAATCCGGACGGCGCCACGTGTGATTCAAGCCACTGTCTCATGCGGTGACGAAGCTCATACTCCGAGTTAGCACGTGCATATGTCAAGACATATCTTCTGACTGTGACTTGGCGCACACCACTCGACGAGGCCGATCGGCCCTGCTCACGCGCCGATCGGGCCGCGAAACGGCGCCTCCGCCGAACCCGAGCACGATCCCGGCGGCCCGCGACGCGTGTCGACGCGGCGGCCCGGCTCATGCAGAATGAAGCCGCCTCGGCGTCGCGGCGCTCTCTGCACCCCACGATCATCGGGAGATGACATGACCATCATCGTCGCCGTCAGTGACAACAAGGAGGGCCGGCACGCGCTGGCCGAGGCCGTCACCGAGGCCAGGCAGCTCGGCACCGACCTCGTCGCCGTCAACCTCACCGCCAAGAAGCTCGACGTCAGCGGCCTCGACATCGACGACGTCGAACTCACCGTCGTCGACGGTGAGGCCAAGGGCGATCCCGCGGACACCGTCCTCGAGGAGATCACCGAGCGCGGCGCGACGCGCCTGGTCATCGGCGTCAAGCGCCGGACGCCGGTCGGCAAGGCGATCCTCGGCAGCGTCAGCCAACGCCTGCTGCTGCACAGCCCGGTCCCCGTGCTCGCCGTCAAGCTGCCCGAAGAGCCGAAGTCGAGCGCCTTCGACAACCTGCCGGGCGGGATGATCCGCGTCACCGGATAGCCGAACGGACGGCGCCTCCCAGGATGTCCGCCTCCACGCCCCGCCGAGGAGATAGTTGCCGCGGCGGCCCGCTCAGACGGACATCCGGGGAGGGTGCGCGGCGCAAGCTCCAATCCGCCATCCGATAAGAGCGATATGACCCCTGGCTCGACGGCCTCAGCCGACGCTCACCGTCCCGGGGCACGCGGTACTCCCCCGGACGGTGAGCGTCGGCCGCACGAGGACATGGTCGACCTTCCCGCCGAGGGCCGCGGACGCCGCCTCGACCGATGCCGCGGCGAGGCGCTCGGTGTCCTGCCGGACGCTCGTCAGATCGACGTGGGCGAGGCCGGCCAGGCGCGAATCGTCGAAGCCGACGAGCGAAACGCCGGCCGGGATCTCGACGCCGCCCGTCCGGAGCGCGTGGTGCAGGCCGAGTGCGACCTCGTCGTTGAACACGAGGACGGCCGTCGGACGCTCGGCGGCGGATGCGCGCGTCCATACCTCGAGCAGGTCCCGGCCGGCCACGATGCCGTCCGCGGCCGTGATGCCGCCGGCGACCACGATCGGCGTTCGGCCATCGGCGATCAAGCTCCGTTCGTACTCGGCCCGCCGCGCCGCGGCACCGACGGCGTCGCCCCCGTCGACGTGGGCGATCCGGGCGTGGCCGAGTTCGCGCAGGTGAGCGATCGCCGCCCGGATTCCCGCGGGCTCGTCGGTGGCGACGCTCGGCAGCCGATCATCCGTCTGCGGCTGCAACACGGACACGGCCGGCACCGGTAGCGCGGCCAACGCCGCGGGCGTCGACGTCGGCGCGATGACCAGCAGCGCCTCGACGCCGAGATCGAGCAACGACCGGATCGCCTCCGCCTCCGGGCGCCGCGGGCCGCGCGCGCTGAGCGTCACGTCGAACCCCGCGATCGCGGCCGACGGGTAAAGGGCCTCGATGAGTTCGGCGTGGTAGGCGCCGTCGACGGCGAAGACGACGCCGAGCAGGCCGCTTCGCGCACTGCGCAACAGCCTGGCGCGGGCGTCCGGCCGATAGTCGAGCCGCTGCGCCGCAGCGAGCACCTGGCGACGGGTCTCCTCGCTGGCTCCGGCCGCGCCGCGGATGACGATCGAGACCAGCGAGCGCGAGACGCCGGCCTCGGCGGCGACGTCCGCCATGGTCGGACGCCGCGACGGCTCGGGCATCGGGCACCGTCCTCTCGGGTCGAGCGAGAGCCTACTGACACGATCCAGGCCTCGTCGTCCACGCGTTCCTCGACTGGAGCGACGACCCGCTCCTACGATGCGACGAACGGTCCGACCCGCTCCCCGCCGGGACGTACCCGCTTTCGAAGCCGAGCACCTCATCTCCGACACCGAGCCGAACACCGAGGTCCCAGGAGGACAACCGTGCGACGAGCGACCCGGATCCTGCTGCCCGCGCTCGTCATCGTCGCGTGGCTGGCCATCGGCGCCGTCGGCGGCCCGCTGACCGGCAAGCTCTCGTCGGTCGGCGAGAACTCGGCGAGCGCGTTCCTGCCGTCCTCGGCCGAGTCGACGGAGGCCGACCGGCGGGCCGCCGCGTTCACCGACACCACCCGCATCCCCGCGGTGATCGTCGCCGAGCGGGACGGCCCCGTCACCGACGCCGACCGGGCCTTCCTCGCCGGGCTCGGCGCGGGCCCTCCCCCGGTCGTCTCGGCCGACGGCCGCGCCCTGCAACGGGTGCTGCCGATTCCCGCCGACGACGAGGTCGCCGACACCGTCACGACGCTGCGCGAGCGCACAGACGCCGCGCCGGCCGGGCTGACCATGCACATCGGCGGACCGGCAGGCCAGGCGGCTGATCTGTCGGCGGCCTTCGCCGGGATCGACGGGCTGCTGCTGCTCGTCGCGGGCGCGGTCGTCCTGCTGATCCTGCTCGTCGTCTATCGCAGCCCGCTGCTGCCGCTCATCGTCATCACCTCGGCCGTCGTGGCGCTCGCGCTGGCCGCGGGTGCGGTCTACCTGCTCGCCGACTCCGGCGTGATCGACCTCAACGGGCAGTCCCAGGGCATCCTGTTCATCCTCGTCTTCGGCGCCGCCACCGACTACGCGCTGCTGCTGGTCTCCCGGTATCGCGAGGAGCTCGGCGTTCACGACGACCGGTTCGCGGCGATGGCGGCGGCATGGCGCGCGACCGTCGAGCCGGTTGCGGCGTCGGCGGGGACCGTCATCGCGGGCGTGCTGTGCTTACTGCTGTCTGATCTGAACTCCAATCGCGGGCTCGGCCCCGTCGCCGCGCTCGGGATCGCGGCGTCCCTGCTCGCAAGCCTCACCTTCCTGCCCGCGGTGCTCGTGCTGGTCGGCCGCGCGGCGTTCTGGCCGCGACGGCCGCAGCGCCGTCCGGACACGGCCGGCGCTTCCGACGCCGGGGCGGGGACGTCGGCCCCGGCCGTCGACGATGCGGCCGAGACCTCCGACGGCGTGTGGCCACGACTCGCCCGCCGGGTGGCGGCGCGCCCGCGACCGATCTGGATCGTCTGCACCCTGATCCTGTTCGCGGGTGCCGCGTTCGCACCGACCTTCGAGGCGGACGGCGTCGCGGCGTCGGAGGTCTTCCTCGTCGACACCGATTCCGTCGCGGCCCAGAGCGCGGTCAGCCGCCACTTCGACGCGGGCACGGGCGCGCCCACCGTCATCGTCGCCGCGGCGCCCCGCATCGACGCCGTCGCCGCGGCCGCAACGCAGGTGCGCGGCGTCGCGTCGGTACTCCCGGTGCGCGCGCCGGACGGCGCCGCCGATGTCGACGGCCGCGCCGTCCTGCAGGCGGTTCTCACCGACCCGGCCGATTCGACGGCCGCCGAAGCCACCGTCGAACGGATCCGGGCCGCCGTCCACGACGTCGCCGACGCCGACGCGCTCGTCGGCGGTCCCACCGCGGTCGACCTGGACACCAAGAACACCGCCGCGCGCGATCGGACGGTGATCATTCCGCTCGTCGCCCTGGTCGTGTTCTTGCTGCTCATCGCCCTGCTGCGGTCGCTGCTCGCACCGCTGCTGCTCATGGCGACGGTGATCCTGTCGTTCGCGGCCACGCTCGGGGTGTCGTCGCTGCTGTTCGAGCACGTCTTCGGCTTCCCGGGCGCCGATCCGGTGGTGCCGCTGTTCGCCTTCGTCTTCCTCGTGGCGCTCGGCATCGACTACAACATCTTCCTCATGACGCGGGTGCGCGAGGAGACCCGCCGGATCGGCACCCGTCGCGGCGTGGTGGTCGGCCTGAGCGCCACCGGCGCCGTGATCACGTCCGCAGGCATCGTCCTGGCGGCGACGTTCTCGGCGCTCGCGGTGATCCCGCTGATCTTCCTCGCCCAGATCGCCTTCCTCGTGGCGTTCGGCGTGCTTCTGGACGCGCTGCTCGTGCGCACCCTGCTCGTTCCGGCCCTGGCCGTCGACCTCGGCGGCCGGTTCTGGTGGCCCAGCCGGATCGACCGCACCGACGCGTAGGTCGACCGACATCCCACCTCGACTTCCGGAAGCGACCGGATCCGTCTAGATGATTGATGCCTGGTGGTGGTCGGCTGTGCGACAGGCTCCGACCATCCGGCGACTAAGATGAGCCGCATGACTGCCGGGTCGGCCTCGCGCCGTGCACAGAACGGTTCCCCGGCCATCGCTTGATCACCCCGCGGGCACGAAGCCCGCCGCCGTCACGAACAGAGCTCGTTCAACGGCCATTCGTGACGGAGAGGAGGTGAAACATGGGTTGGCAGGAATTCATCGCGCATCGCCGAGTCGGTGACGTGATCGACGGCGTCGTCGTCCAAGAGATGCCGTTCGGCTCGTTCGTCGAGTCCGCCGAAGGCGTCCACGGCTTGGCGCATCAGCAGTTCATGCCCGTCGGGACCGAGGTCTCGATGCGCATTCTGGCGATCGATCCCGAGCGTCAGCGCTTCAGTCTCGAACCCGCCTGACAGGCGCGTCCGGTCCGGGGAGCTCAGGTTCCCCGGACCGGCGGGCGGGCGCGGGCAAAGCATGCGGTCACCGAGGCCGCGTAGGGTCGACAGCGTCGAAAGGGCTGGTCATGGCCTCGAGGGCGCATGATCCGGATCCCGCCGGAATCTGTCGGGGATGGACATGTGGCGACGTATATCGCCGCCTCGTCCCTCTCAGCGTCAGACTTCGGCTGATTTCCGCCCCCTCCTCTCCTGCTGCGCCCGCTCAGGCTACGTCCGTCAGCGCTCGTCGACCACCACGTCGATCGAGTAGTCGCTCGCCCGATACGAGTGATCGCCGAACTCGATGGCGTTGCCGTCGGCGTCGAAGGCCATCCGGGTCATCGTCAAGACGGGCTCGGAGCCGCGGATCTCGAGCAGTTCCTTCTCGGCCGCCGTCGCCTTGCGCGCGCTGATCGACTGCCGCGCGACCACCGGACGCAGGCCGCGCACCCGCAGCGCCGCGTAGAGACCGGTCTCCTCGAGCTCCTCGCGGGTGAGGTCCGCACGGTCCCGCGGCACCCAGTTGTGCATCAAAGCGAGCGGCCGGCCGGCCGCATAGCGCAGCCGCACGATGCGCAGCATCGGCGTGTCCGCCGGCAGGTCGAGGTCTGACGCCGCCCGCTCGTCGGTGACGGTCTCGCACTCGAGCACGGTCGTCGTCGGGCCCTGGCCGTCACGCAGCAGATCGTCGTACAGGCTGGTCAGTTCGACGCCACGGTGCACCTTACGATTCGCGATCGTCGTGCCTCGCCCCCGCCGGCGAACCAGAAGTCCCTGGTCGACGAGCTCCTGGATGGCGCGGCGCACCGTGGGGCGCGAGAGCCGGAGCCGCTCGGCGACGGCGATCTCGTTCTCGAACGGGTCTCCCGGCTGCAGTCGACCGTCGCTGATCGCCCCCCGCAAGTGCTCGGCGAGCTGGTGATAGAGCGGTACCGGCGACGTCCTGTCGATCGTCACGGCGATCTCCAGCGGGGTCTGACGCATGGGGACATGTTACGGGCAGTTCGAACCATTGAATCTAAGTCATGTTGTCCTGACAAACGATTGACTGGCGGAGAGATGCGGAGCATCATGAATCCCGCCGGGCCGCACCGCGGCGGCGCAGCGGCGTCGACGAGCGGATACGGCCACAGCCACCACCCCACCTCCCCCGACGAAACGAGAGAGGCACACGTGCCGTCACCCGCAGTGTTCGACCTGGTGTCCATCGGACGCTCCGGCGTCGACATCTACCCGCTCGACCACGGCGTCGGGCTCGAAGACGTCAAGCGTTTCGAGAAGTTCCTCGGCGGCAGCGCGACGAACGTCGCCGTCGCCACCGCCCGCTACGGACATTCCGCGGCGCTCATCACCCGCACCGGCGCCGACCCGTTCGGCCGCTACGTCAAGCTGGAGGCCGAGCGCCTGGGCGTCGACCCGTCGTTCATCCGCTCCGGCGACGGCCCGCCGACGCCGGTCACCTTCTGCGAGGTGTTCCCGCCGGACGACTTCCCGCTCTGGTTCTACCGTTACCCGACGGCGCCCGACTTGCAGCTCACCGTCGACGACCTGCCGCTCGAGCAGATCCGCGATGCGAAGGTCTACTGGTCGACGGTCACCGGACTCTGCCAGGAGCCCTCGCGCGGCACGCACTTCGCCGCGTGGGAGGCCCGCGGTCGGCGCCCGCATACCGTGCTCGACCTTGACTACCGGCCGATGTTCTGGAGCGATCCCGCCGAGGCGCGCGAGGTCGTCGGCGAAGCGCTGAATCACGTCAGCATCGCGATCGGTAACCGCGAGGAGTGTGAGGTCGCCGTCGGCGAGACCGATCCGAACCGCGCCGCCGACGCGCTGCTGGAGCGCGGCCTGGAGCTCGCCGTCGTCAAGCAGGGCCCCAAGGGCGTGCTCGCCGCGACCGCCGACGAGCGCGTCGAGGTGCCGCCGCACTTCGTCGACGTCGTCAACGGCCTCGGTGCGGGCGACGCGTTCGGCGGCGCCCTCCTCCACGGCCTGCTCAGCAGAGATGGAGCTCGCGGAATCGACCCGGATGCGAGCTGGGATCTGCGCCGCATCCTCGAGTTCGCCAACGTCGCGGGCGCCATCGTCGCCGGACGGCTCGAATGCTCCACGGCCATGCCGCACGAGGACGAGGTCCTCGCCGCGCTCGCCGGCCGTGTCGTCGCGCCCGCGCGCTCCGGCCCCTCCGACTGAGTCCGGAAAGGACACACCATGACCACGTTGGCCGATATCACCGATATTCGGGCGCGGGAGCCGCATCGCATCGCCGAGAGCTGGGCCGCGCGTCGGCACCGCGACCTGCTCGGGGCGGACGGACGCCTGCTCATCGTCGCCGCCGACCACCCCGCCCGCGGCGCACTCGGCGTCCGCACCGATCCGATCGCCATGGCGAGCCGCGGCGAGCTCCTCGACCGCCTCGCGACGGCGCTGTCCCGCCCCGGCGTCGACGGCGTGCTCGGCACCCCGGACATCCTCGACGACCTGCTGCTCATGGGTGCGCTCGAAGACAAGGTCGTCATCGGCTCGATGAACCGGGGCGGCCTGCAGGGCGCGTCCTTCGAGTTCGACGACCGCTTCACCGGCTACACCCCGGACGAGATCGCCGCCCGCGGCCTCGACGGCGGCAAGATGCTCACCCGCATCGCCCTCGACGACCCGGGCACGGCCGCCACCATGCAGGCGTCGGCCGACGCGATCTCCGGACTCGCCGCGCACCGCCTCATGGCGATGGTCGAGCCGTTCTGGTCGGCCCGCGTCGACGGCCGCGCGAAGAACCTGCTCGATCCGGACAGCACCATCAAGTCGATCCACGTCGCGTCCGGGCTCGGCGCGTCGAGCGCCTACACGTGGCTCAAGCTGCCCGTCGTCGACGAGCTCGACCGCGTCATGGCGTCCACCACGATGCCGACGCTGCTGCTCGGCGGCGACCCGCAGGGCGACCCGCAGGAGACCTACGCCTCGTGGGGCAAGGCCCTCGACATCCCCGCGGTGCGCGGGCTGGTCGTCGGGCGCGCGCTGCTCTACCCGCCGGACGGCGACGTCGCGGCGGCCGTCGACATCGCCGCCGAGCTCGTGCACGGGGTGCAGAGATGAAGCTTGCGGAATCGACCAGGGAGGAACCGATGAAGCTTGCGGAATCGACCAGAGGGGAATCCTCATGACCGATTGGGTCTACCCGTCCGGCACCGCGGCGCGGGACGGCCGCCGCATCGCCATCGACGACGCGACGCCCGGCTGGCGGCACACCGGCCTGCACGTCGTCGAGCTCGACACGGGTGCGGTCGCGGAGTTCGCCGCCGGCGCCTGGGAGTACGTCGTCGTGCCGCTGCGGGGCGGCGCGCACGTCACGGCCGTCGACGCCGACGGCCGGCGCGAGTACGCCGAGCTGACCGGCCGCGCCGACGTCTTCGCCGGGCCGACGGACGTCGTCTTCGCGCCCGCGGGATCGGCGCTGACCATCACCGCGACCGGGACGTCCGTCATCGCGGTCTGCGCGGCGAACCTCGGCGACCGCACCGCGGCCGCGCCGTTCCAGTACGTGCCGGCCGCGGACGTCCCGGTCGAGCTGCGCGGCGCCGGCGTCGCGTCGCGGCAGGTGCGCAACTTCGGCGTGCCGGGTGTGCTCGACGCCGACCGGATCATCGCCTGCGAGGTCATCACCCCCGGCGGCAACTGGAGCTCGTGGCCGCCGCACAAGCACGACGAGGAGCGGCCGGGCGTCGAGACCGAGCTCGAGGAGATCTACTACTTCGAGGTGCAGGCCGAGGCCGGAGCGCCGGCCTCGGCCACCGATCCGATCGGCTACCAGCGTGTCTACGGCACGGCCGAGCGGCCGATCGAGGTGCTCGCCGAGGTGCGCTCCGGCGACGTCGTCCTCGTCCCGCACGGCTGGCACGGGCCCGCGATGGCCGCGCCCGGCTACGACCTCTACTACCTCAACGTCATGGCCGGCCCGGGCGAGACGCGCGCCTGGCTGATCTGTGACGACCCGAACCACGGTTGGGTGCGCGGCACCTGGGACGCCCAGGAGATCGACCGGCGCCTGACGAATCCGGAAGGAGACGCGCGATGACGGCCGACACCGTTCGCCGCACCGTCGCGGCGGCGACAGTCCGCCTCACCGTCGCCCAGGCCACCGTCGAGTTCCTCGCCCGTCAGTGGAGCGAGCGCGACGGGGAGCGGCAGAAGCTGTTCGCCGGCTGCTTCGGCATCTTCGGTCACGGCAACGTCGCCGGCATCGGGCAGGCGCTGCTGCAGCACGAGACCGCCGCCCTCGACGCCGGCCGCACCCCCGAGCTGCCGTACGTCCTGGCCCGCAACGAGCAGGCGATGGTGCACACGTCCGTCGCGTACGCGCGGCAGAAGGACCGGCTGCAGACCTGGGTGTGCACGGCGTCCGTCGGCCCCGGCTCGACGAACATGCTCACCGGCGCGGCGCTGGCGACGATCAACCGGCTGCCCGTGCTGCTGCTCCCCTCGGGGACGTTCGCGACGCGGCGCGCCTCACCCGTGCTGCAGGAACTCGAAGCGCCGTACGCCGGCGACATCACCGTCAACGACGCCTTCCGGCCGCTCTCGCGCTACTTCGACCGCGTCACGCGGGCCGAGCAGCTGCCGTCGGCCCTGCTGTCCGCCATGCGCGTGCTCACCGATCCCGTCGAGACGGGCGCGGTGACGGTCGCACTGCCGCAGGACGTGCAGGCCGAGGCCTACGATTGGCCGGTCGAGTTCTTCGCCGACCGCACCTGGCACGTCGCGCGTCCACCGGCGGAGACGTCGCGGATCGCGGCGGCGGCCGAGGTCATCCGCTCGGCGAAGCGTCCGCTGCTGGTCGCGGGCGGCGGCGTCCACTACTCGGGCGCCGAGGCGGCCCTGGCACGGTTCTGCGCGGCCACCGGCGTCCCGGTCGGTGAGACGCAGGCCGGCAAGGGCTCACTGCCGCACGAGCATCCGCAGGAGCTCGGCGCCATCGGTTCCACCGGCACCACGGCCGCCAACGCCTTCGCACGGCGCGCGGACGTCGTCATCGGCGTCGGCACCCGCTGGGAGGACTTCACGACGGCCTCCCGCACGGCCTTCACGAACGAGGACGGCTCGACGCCGCGGTTCGTCAACATCAACATCGCGAACTTCGACGCCGGCAAGCAGTCGGGGCTCGGCGTCGTCGCCGACGCCCGCGAGGCGCTCGACGCGCTCACCGCCGCGCTGGCCGGCTGGAGCGTCGACGACGCCTACCGCGCCGAGCAGGTGCAACGCTGGGCCGAATGGGACGCGCGCGTCGAGGCCGCCTACCACCCGGCCGCCGAGGTCACCGCTGCACTCGACCCCGGCGTACTCACCCAGGGCCAGGTGCTCGGCGCCGTCAACGAGCTCACCGATCCCCGCGACGTCGTGCTCTGTGCCGCCGGCTCCATGCCCGGTGACCTGCACAAACTGTGGCGCGTGCGGGAGCGGCGGGCGTATCACGTCGAGTACGGCTACTCGTGCATGGGCTACGAGATCCCGGCCTCGCTCGGCATCCGGCTCGCCGACGAGAGCCGCGACGTCTTCGCGATGGTCGGCGACGGCGGCTACCTCATGATGCCGACGGAGCTCGTCACCGCCGTGCAGGAGCGCATCAAGGTGATCGTCGTGCTCGTGCAGAACCACGGTTTCCACTCCATCGGCTCGCTCTCCGAGGCGCTCGGTTCGCAGCGTTTCGGCACGTCCTACCGGTATCGCGGCGACGCCGGACGCCTGGACGGCGACGTCCTGCCCGTCGACCTCGCGGCCAACGCGCGCAGCCTGGGCGTCACCGTGCACGAGGTGTCCTCGCAGGAGGAGCTCGAGGCGGCGATCCGGCTGGCCAAGGACGGTCCGGACGACCGGCCCGTCGTCATCCACGTGACGACGAACCCGCTGATCCACGCCCCGGACAGCGAGTCGTGGTGGGACGTGCCCGTCAGCGAGGTGGCCGAGCTGGCGTCGACCGCCGACGCCTATCGCGTCTACCTCGATCAGCAGCAGCGGCAGCGGGGCTTCCTGCGGCCGAGCGAAGAACCCACCACGGAGGTGCACGAATGACCGCAACGACCCGCGACCGCATCGCCGGCGCCCCCATCTCGTGGGGCGTCTGCGAGGTGCCCGGCTGGGGACATCAGCTGACGCCCGAGCAGGTGTTCGGCGAGATGGCGGCCATCGGGCTCGCCGCCACCGAATTCGGGCCGGTCGGGTATCTGCCGGACGACTCCGCGGAACGCTCGGCCGTCCTCGGCGGCCACGGCCTGCGCGCCGTCGGCGGCTTCCTGCCGGTCGTGCTGCATCGCGCGGACGTCGATCCGGTGCCCGGCGCCGAGGCGTACCTCGCGACGACCCTGGCCGCCGGCGGACGCATCGTCGTGCTGGCCGCGGCGACCGGCGTCGACGGCTATGACGCACGTCCGGAGCTGGACGAGGAGCAGTGGTCGACGCTGCTGACGAACCTCGACCGGATCGCTGACAGGGTCGCCGAGCTGGGCGGACTCGCCGTGGTGCACCCGCACATCGGCACGCTCGTGGAGAACGCCGCCGACGTGCAGCGTGTGCTCGACGGCTCGCGGATCGGGCTGTGCATCGACACCGGGCACCTCGCCGCCGCGGGCGCCGACCCGGTCGCGATCACGTTCTCGGCACCGGAACGCGTCAAGCACGTCCACCTCAAGGACGTCGACGCCGACCTCGCCGCCCGCGTCGTCGCCGGCGAACTGACCTTCTCCGACGGCGTCCGCCGCGGGCTCTTCCTGCCCCTGGGCTCCGGCATCGTCGGCATCGGGTCGCTGGTCGCGGCCCTCGAGAACGCCGGCTACGACGGCTGGTACGTCCTCGAGCAGGACGTCATGCTCGACGGAGCCCCGGACGGCGAGGGCCCCGTCGCCGACGTGCGCCGCAGCCTGGACTATCTGTTGTCGGTGCTGCGGTAGACGCGTCACCCCAGGACCAGCGA
The DNA here is from genome assembly GCA_044222225.1 of Mycobacteriaceae bacterium. Taxonomy (GTDB): domain Bacteria; phylum Actinomycetota; class Actinomycetes; order Mycobacteriales; family Mycobacteriaceae; genus JBGANR01. The sequence continues at coordinate 18,256 of JBGANR010000033.1, read as the reverse complement.
GTCCCCTTCGACGCGCACCGTCTTCGACGCCAGCGGACGCGTCGCCGGCCCGGTGTCGACCGACCCGTCGAGCTTGAACTTGCTGCCGTGGCAGGGGCAGTCGATGGTGCCGTCCTTGACCTCGGTAACGATGCACCCCTGGTGGGTGCACGTCGCCGAGAACGCAGCGAACGACCCCGCCGTCGCCTGGGTGATGACGGTGTCACCGATGATCTTGCCGCCGCCGACGGGGATGTCGGCCGTCTTGGCGATCCCGTTCGCGCCCGGCGCACCGGGGGTCCCCGAGCCGGCCGGCGTCGAGGCCTGGCTCGCCGGCGCGTCGTTCTTACCGTAGGTCGAGCAGGCCGCCGCGGCCGCCATCGTCGCGGCGGCGCCACCGATGAGCAGCGTGCGCCGCGTGGGGTCAGAGATGGGGTTCATATCGTCTCCTGTTTCTCAGACCGGGCGCCGGGCTGGGGCGCCTGATCCTCGTCGGGACGCCGGGCTGGGGCGTCCGTTCTCCGTTCAGAAGGTGAATCCGGTGGTCTGGAAGAACCACAGGGCCGAGGTGGACCAGATTCCGATGAGTGCGGTGAAAAGCGCACCACCCGCGATCGGAATCGCCCACCCCGGCAGACCCTTCTTGGACAGCAATAGCATCTTCGCGACGAACGCGCCGTAAAGAAAGCAACCGAGCAGGGAATGAACCATGGTTCGAGTAGTCGAATCCGAATAACCCAGCGCATACAGACAATGCACGGCCACGGGCACGCTGACGAGCACCGCGAGCCGTCCGGTCCACACGTGGACTCCGCCGATCCAGCCCGGCGCGGAGAGGCCCGGGATCTTGCCGTACATGAGCAGCGCCGAACCCAGTTGCGCCACGGCGAGCACGGCCGCGACGGTGGCGACCCAGGCCTTCACCGCGGTCGGGCTGGAGAAGCCCGCGACGTTGACCGAGAAGAACCGCGGGTCGTGGATGTTGGCGTACGCGCCGATCGCGACGGCGACGGCGGCGCCGACCAGGATCGGCACCACGATCGCCCACACCGTCGCCCGGGGCGCCGGGGGCGCCGGCCGCGCGATCGGGGCGGGGGCCGTCGGCCGGGCGTAGGCGTCACGCGCCACGGTCGGCTCGTCGTGGTCGGCGCGGCGCTCCGGCCGGCCGGCGTCATGCCGGCGATCAAAAGACATCGGAGTCTCCGTTCACCCTGGTCGCGGTCACCGTGCGGCCGTCGATGACGGCCGTGGCGTTCGCCGGGGTCAGCGTCGGGGCCGGCGACGTCAGGCCGCTCGGAGCGCGCTGCACACCCGTGACCATTCCCTCACCGGTGACGATCCAACTGGTCCGCGTCGTCGCCGATCGGTACATGTACATCCCGCCCGGAGCCCGCACGGACTTGGCGGCGTAGTTCCAGCTCTTGCCGTTGATGAGCAGTGTCCCGGTGACGGCGGTGCCGTCGTAGACCCCGGTCAGACGGGCGCCGTTCTTCCCGTCGAGCCGCAGGTCACCGGCCTTCGCCGGACCCTGGAACCAGGCCTCGACGGTGTTCCCGTCACAGGCGTAGGCGGTCGCCTTGTCGCCTTTGACGGCGATCGAGAGGGTCATGACGCCTCCGCCCGCGAGCGGGACGGTGCCGACGTAGTCGGCCGTCGCCGGAAACGGCACGGCCGCCGGCGCCGATGTCGAGGCGGCCGACGTCTGAAGCGCGGACGTCGTCGCCCCGCTCGACGGTGCCGTCGTCGCCGCGGCGGGCGCCGAATCGTCGCTCCGATCACTGATCATGTTGAACGCCAGCAGGCCGAAGGCAAGCGCGACGACAAGCGCCACGGTGATGAGAGGGCCGCGTTTCATATCGATCTCCTCGGGCCGAAAAGGGGCACGTCCGCATTTCCGCGGACGTACATCCCCACCGATTGAGATTCTCGGCCCGTTCCGGCGCCTGGCGCCCGCGTAGCGGACTACTCCAATGCACGCCCCGGACCCGTAGCACGCTCCGCATTCCGCCGAATATGGCTGCGGGCGTGCTCGACGGCCGCATCGAGATCATCGAAGAGGTGTTTGTGGTGCCGCAATTCCGCGATGACACCGACGCGCGTCACCAACTCGAGGTGTTCGTCGCGGACGCCCTTGAGCAGCGTCGTGATGCCGCGCCGCTCGAGTTCGCGGACGACCTCGACGAGCGCTTGGGCCCCGGTCGCGTCCAGATAGGTCAGCCGCGACAGCCGCAAGACGACGACCTCCACGTGCCGCACGTCCGTCAACTCCTGCAGCACCCGCTCGGCGGCACCGAAGAACATGAGCCCGTCGAGGCGGATGACCGCGATGCGCTCGTCGCCGTCATGGGCCGGGCCGGCGATCGGTTCGCGACGCCCACCGGCGAGCTGCGCGAACCTGCGGAGGGTGAGCAGTCCGGCGCAGACGACGCCGACCTGAATCGCCACGATGAGGTCGAACGACACGGTGACGACGGCCGTCAGCACGAATGCGACGGCGTCGTGCCGCGTCGACCGGAGGATGCGGCCGGCGACGCCGAACGACACCATCCGCGCCGCCGTCACCATGAGGACGCCGGCCAGCGCCGCCAACGGCAGGTGCGCCACCAGCCCCGACGCCAGGTAGACGACGCCGAGCAGCACGAGCGCGTGCACGACGGCGGCGAGCCGGGTGTGCGCGCCGGACCGGACGTTGACGGCGGTCCGCGCGATCGCGCCGGTCGCCGGCATGCCGCCGAACAGCCCCGCGGCGATGGAGGCGAGTCCCTGCCCGAACAGTTCCCGGTCGGGGTTGTACGGGCCCGTCGTCGTTCCATCCGGGCCGGGCAAACCGGATGCGACGCGCGCGGAGAGCAGCGATTCGATCGCCGCCAGCACGGCGATGGCGAACGCCGGGCCGAGCAGCTCAGACAGCTGTCCCGGCGAGAAGTCCGGCAGCGACGGAGCCGGCAGCGACTCCGGCAGCGCACCGAGCCGCGGGACGTCGAGCCCGGCGGCCCACACCAGGACCGTCGCCGCGACTATGGCGATGAGGCTCGCGGGCAGCGCCCGGTGCAGCCTCGGCACCAGCAGCATGACGGCCGTGACGACCACGACGACCACCAGGCTCGGCCCCGCCGTCGACCAGTCGGCCGCGACGATCGAGCGATAGGCGGCGACCGCGGTGTTGAGCCCCGGCTCGACGGGCGAGGACAGCGCGAGCGGCACCTGCTGCAGTCCGATGATGAGGCCGATGCCGAGCGTGAAGCCCTCGACGACCGGCCACGGGATGTACCCGACGGCCCGCCCCAGCCGGGACGCGCCGAGCAGCACGAGCAGCAGCCCGGCGAACACGCTGAGGATGGCGACGGCGCCGACGCCGTGGCTCGCGACGATCGGCGCGAGCACGACCACCATCGCGCCCGTCGGGCCGGAGACCTGCACGTGCGAGCCGCCGAACACCGCCGCGACGAGGCCGGCGACGACGGCCGTCACCAGTCCCGCGGCGGCGCCGACACTTGAACTGACGCCGAACGCCAGAGCGAGCGGCAGCGCGACGATCCCCACCGTGACGCCCGCCAGGACGTCCTGCCGCCAGGTGCGCCGCACGGACGCGTAGTCCGAACGCCCCGGCAGCAACGCGCGCACCGTCCCGACGCCACGCCTCGTCATCTCGACCCGCCGGCACCGACCGGCGCGGGGGCGTCTTCGGATGCTCCGACCGTCGGCAGCTCGGCGACGGCCTCCAGCCGCTCGCGTGCCCCCGAGAGCGCGTCGACGAGGAACGCCCTGGCGATGGCCAGCAGCTCGGCGACCTTCGGGCTGCTCAGCGAGTACGTCACGGTGTTCGCCGCCCGCACGCTCGTCACGACGCCGTGCCGCCGGAGCGTCGCGAGATGCTGCGACAGATGCGACGCCTCCATCCCCGTCTCCGCCAGCAGATCGCTGACCGCGCAGGACTGCTCCGGTGACGCGGCGAGGATCTCGAGGATCCGGATGCGCAGCGGATGCGCCAGCCCCTTGAACAGGTTGGCCTTGATCTCGTAGAGCGGCGCCTCCCGGTCGCTGAACACAGCTGGGCCTCCACATCGGGTCATGATGAATTGACGAACTCATCATACCGATGCCCGGGCGTCTCGACGCCATCCGGTCGAGCGGACGGGCGCACTCCACCTGGCGGGCCGTCGATGCCGCAGGCGAAATCCGCCACGACCTGATTTCTGCCATCGCCAGACTCTCGCGGTGGCAGGTTGTGGTCGACCGAACAGCACGAACCGACGGGGACGAAGAACCATGACCAGCACCTCGACCATTCGGAACGCATACGGAGTAGACGTCCGTGAGCGACTCCGCCGCGACCGCTACGCCATGATTCCGGCGACGGAATTCGACCGGACACGGATCACGACAACAGATCTGCAGACGTTGCAGAACAGTTGGAACGTCCTGGGCGAAGACCCGTTCTTCGGTGGTGGCGACGCCGCCACGCGCACCCGTCGGTACAGCGATTTCGGCTACGATCCGGCCACCCACACTCTCACTCCGCTCGCACACGTCCCCTACTTTCAGAGCAGGGAGATGAACGCCTTCGTCGGCGGCACCGAACGGCACTTCGCCGACGTGGCATTGAGCACCGTGGCCAATTCCGCGTTCGCGGAACTGGTGCGCCTCGATTTCGAGAACCTGCCGCTCGAGCCCGAATACTCTTCTCGACTCTGGGTGTGCCAGGTCCACCAGATCCGGATCACCGTGAACCCAGGCCGTACCTATGACGTCGTGCCGGAGGGAATACATTCAGACGGGTATCCGTTCGCGGGCCTGCATCTCATCAGAAAGGACGGACTGACCGGCGGCGAGAGCGTCGTCTTCGACTGGGCGGAGACAGAACTCGCACGCGGAACTCTCGACGCACCACTCGACAGCCTGCTGTTCGAGGACAAGAAGCTGAAGCACTACGCGTCTCCGATCACCGCCGGCCCGGACGGCGGTGTCCGGGACGTTCTCGCCATCTCCTTCTCCCTGCCGGGAACAGAGCACGAGACCGTCCGATGATCGACACCCTGACGGCGCCGACGGTCGCCGTGCGGTCGCTGCGGAGCACCGAGATCGACGCGGCATCCCGCCTGCTCGCCGACGACGTCCGCACCGGATTCTGTGACTGGGAGCCTCCCGTCTTGGCCGCCCACCTCGCCGAACAGCCCGATCTGTGCCTCGCCGCCGTCCGGGGCGACCGGCTCGTCGGAGTGCTGGTCGCCGGGTGCTTCGGCGTTCGCGGCACCGTGAGCCACCTCACGATCGCGCCGGACAGCCGGCGGACAGGGCTCGCGTCCCGCCTGGCGGACGCCGTGCTGAGCGCCTTCGCGGCACGTGGCGTCCGCCGAATATTCCTCTTCACCACCATCGGAAACGACGCCGCGGAGCGGTTCTGGGAGCGCCACGGCTTCCGGTGCACCGCGCCCGAAAGGACCTATGAACGTGACCTCCACGAGCCGCCACCCGTCTGAGGCCGTCGCCGACGCGCGCCGCGGATTCGCCCTGGCGATTCCGCTGATGCTCGGCTATCTCCCGGTTGCCGTCGCCTTCGGCGTGCTCGCTGGCGTCCAACAGCTGCCGGCATGGGCGGCCATCGCGATGTCGACGGTGGTGTACGGCGCCGCGTCGCAATTCGCGGCACTGCAGCTGCTGGCGACGGGCGGCGGAATCGGCTCGGTGATCACCACGACCTTCGTCGTCAACCTGCGGCATCTCCTACTCGCCGCGGCCATCGCGCCACGCGTCCGCGATTACAGTCCGGCCGGGGCGGCCGCATTCGGCGCGCAATTGACGGACGAGTGCTTCGCGGTGCATTCGACGCAGTTCAGCGCCCGTCCGACGCGCCCCCGAACAGAGGTCTTCGCCATGAACGCCTCGGTTCACCTCTCCTGGATCGGCGGCACCGCCATCGGCATCGCGTTCGGCGGCGCGATCCCGGCGATCGATCGCATGGGACTCGATTTCGCCTTGTCGGCGATGTTTCTCGCGATTCTCGTGCAAGACGCGATCACCAGGATCATCGACGTTCTCGTGGCCGTTCTCGGCGGCGGATTCGCCGTCGGCCTGACCTGCATCGGATCGTCCTTGTGGGCGGTCGTGGTCGCGACGATCGTGGCCGCCACCGTCGGATTCCTGGTCGACCGCGATGAGCCGGCCGCCGACGTGATCGGCGAGGGAGCCGAACATCCGTGAGCACCGCCGGTCTCCTCGTCATGATCGCCGGAATGGCCGCGGTGACGCTGCTGTCCCGTGTCCCGCCCGTTGTTCTCGCCGCCCGAGTCGCACCCGGCCCGCGGACGCGGAGATGGCTGCGGCAGGTACCGCCGGCGGTCATGGCCGCGATCGTCGCGCCGGCGCTGCTGACGCCGCGCGGCCACCTGGAGATCTCCGTGACGAACCCGGAGTTGATGGTCGGGCTCGCGACACTGGCCGTCGCCGTGCTGTCGCGGAACTTCCATCTCACCATCGCTTTCGGAGTCGGGGCGATGGCTGTCGCGCGATTGTTCGTGCTGCCCGGATAGCCGTCAACCGGTCCGGTGTGCCCGCTTGACCCGCTGCATCGACAGCGCCGCGGGCTCGGGCGTCCGGCCGCCGGGTACGACGAATCGCCGCCGATATTCGGCGGGACTCACGCCGACGATGCCGGTGAAGTTGGCGCGCAGCAGCCCGGCCGATGTGTAGCCGACGCGGCGGGCCGTCTCGTCGACGGTGAGATCCGAGACTTCGAGGAGTTCGCGGGCGCGCAGCACCCGCTGCTCGGTGAGCCATCTGTGCGGCGTCGCGCCGACGGCGTCGACGAATCGGCGCGCGAACGTCCGCTCCGACATGTGCACCCGCGCGGCCATGTCGGCCACGGTGATCCGCTGATGCAGACGGGACAGCGCCCAGTCGAGCAGGACGCCGAACGTCGAGCCGCGCAGCGGGACGACGGCCTCGATGAACTGCTTCTGCCCGCCGTCCCGATGCGGCGCGACGACCATCCGCCGGGCGATGGCGTTGGCGACGCGCGAACCGTACTCCGTGCGGACGAGATGCAGCGCGGCGTCGATGCCGGCGGCCGTTCCGGCGCTGGTGATGACCGGCCCGTCCTCGACGAACAGCACATCGGTGTCGACGTCGATCGCCGGATGCTCCGCCGCCAGCTTGGCACCGCACAGCCAGTGGGTGGTCGCGCGTCGCCCGTCCAGCACGCCCGCGGCCGCCAGCACGAACGCGCCGGTGCACACCGAGAGAGCGCGGCCGCCGCGGTCCACGACCGAGCGCACCGCGTCCAGGACCGCCGGGTCGAACGGGCCGTCCGGATCACCGCCGGCGACGGCGATCAGATCCGCATCGACCGCCTGGTCCAGGCCGTGCGGCACGAGCATCTGCCCGCCGCCCTCCACCTCGAGCAGCACGCCGGGCGTCGGAGAACAGACCCGGTAGTCGAACGGCGGAACGCCGTCGGCGGTGCGATCCGTGCCGAAGACCTCCGTGAGGACGCCGAACTCGAATACGGCCACCGGAGCCGTGACGATCACCGCCACCGAACGCAACATATCCGAATTATGCCGCACCATTCAGCGCCGCTGTGGACGATGCTCGGCGATGGTCGAACGTCTGCCACCGACCACCGGATTACCGACACTCGCCCGCTCGCCCGCTCGCTGTCGACGCGCGGATCAATCGGCATATGACACAGGTCACGCCTCGGTATGCTGTCGCGCATGGTGTTCAAAGGATTGTTCGGCGGCGGTGCGAGCGTCGACACGGTGCTGGCGAGCAACCGGGTCTACCCCGGCGGCGCCGTGCAGGGTGTCGTCAATGTGAGCGGCGGGACGAAGGACGTCGCCGTCAACTTCGTCGAGCTCTCGCTGACGGCACGGGTCGAGGTGGAGACCGAGGACTCCGAATACGATTCGAACGTCGTCTTCAACAAGAAGCGCATCAGCGGGCCGTTCCGTCTGGATTCGGGCGCGCGATTCCAGATCCCGTTCGTGTTCGACGTCCCGTGGGAGGCGCCGTTCAACGAGGTCGCGGGCCAATCGCTGCACGGAGTGCGGATCGGCGTCCGCACAGAGTTGGACATCGCGCGGTCGATCGACAAGGGCGATGTGGATCCGATTCAGATCCTGGCGCTTCCCGCGCAGGAGCAGATCGTCAGCGCATTCGCACAGATCGGATTCGGGCTCAAGGGATCCGATCTCGAACGCGGCCGGCTCGCCGGATCGCCGTTGCCGTTCTATCAAGAGGTCGAATTCCATCCGGCAAGCCGTTTCCGCGGCCAGATGAACGAACTCGAAGTCAAATTCGTGACGCGCCCCGGTGCGATGGACGTCGTTCTGGAGATCGATCGACGCAGCGTCTTCGGCGGCAGCAGCGATAAGACGAATCGGTTCACCGTCGATTTCGCCACCGCGGAACGTCAGGACTGGCCGGCCGTGCTCGACGACCATCTCACACGGATCATGGGCGGCGGCGGCTTCTTCGGCGGCGGAGTCGATCGGCACGCATCGCCATTGCTGAGCACCCCACCCGCCACCGCACCCCAGCCGTCCGGCTATGCCGCGCCCGCGCCGGGATATCCAGCGTCTGCACACAGCTATCCGGCACAGCAGCCCGGTTACGCGGCACCCGCTCCCGGATATCCGGCGCCCACTCCCGGATATCCGGCACAGCAGCCCGGATATCCGTCGGCGCCCGGACATCAGCAGCAGAGCCATTCCGCCCCGCCGAGCTACTCACCCCCGCCGACCCCGCCGGCGTCCGGCTACTCACCCCCGCCGAGCCCGCCGGCGCCGAGCTACTCACCCCCGCCGAGCCCACCCGCGACGCCGGGCGGCGCGATCAACCTGTCGAAGGGCGGCAACGTCAACCTGAGCCGCGAGGCCCAGGGCCTGTCGGCCGTCACCATCGGATTGGGCTGGGACACCCACGGGGCAGGAGCCGCGATCGACGTCGACGCGTCGGCGCTGGTCCTGGGGGCGTCCGGACGCACGCTCTCGAACGAGTATTTCGTGTTCTTCAACAATCTGAGCAGCCCCGACGGCGCCGTTCGGCATGGTGGCGACAATGCCACGGGCGTCGGCCACGGCGACGACGAGCAGATCTTCGTGGATCTGCGGCACCTGAACCCGGAGGCCGAGCGCGTCGTCTTCGCCGTCTCGATCCACGACGGCGAGGTCCGCCGACAGAACTTCGGACAGGTGCGCAATGCGTATATCCGGGTGGCCGACGCCGCCGGTGGGCGTGAGATCGCGCGTTACGACCTCACGCAGCAGGCCTATTCCGAAACGGCGATGATCTTCGGCGAGCTCTACCGGTACGGCGCGGACTGGAAATTCCGCGCCGTCGGTCAGGGATTCGCCGACGGTCTCGCCGGAATCACACGGAGTTTCGGCTTGACCGTGTGAACCGGACCACCGGAATCACGACGAGAACAGCATCTTTCCGAAACTCTTCTTGCGCTTGTAGTGGCCGTGGCCGTACTGGCCGCCGTGCGCACCCCACGCCGGCTGCTGATAGGCGGGCTGCGCCGGGTATCCGGGCTGCGGATATCCGGCGGGCGGCGGCGGAGGGGCGGGCTGACTCCACTGGGACTCGGCGCGGGTGAGCTGTTCGAGTTCGCCGTAGTCGAGGAAGATGCCGCGGCAACTGTCGCACTGCTCGATCTGAATCCCTGCCCGCGAGTACGTTCGCATATAGCCTCGGCACTTCGGACAGGTGAACTGCTGACTCATGGGAATTCTCCTCCATCGGCGCCCCCGGCATCCGCACGAGGGTCATCGCAGCCTACTCGGTCACCGCAGCCTACTCAGGGCCGCGATTCCCCGACAGGATTCCAGCACCATTTCGTCGATCTCATCGAGTTCACGACGGTCGCGGGCCGCATTCACCACGGCGATCGCACCCGCCTGCACCGTGAGAGCGCGGGCGGGTGCGTCGAGCACCGCCCACGGATCCGCCGGCGGCACGGCGCGTCCACCGGCGGCCAGATATTCGTCGAGGAAGGACCCGAAGGTCGACGCGTCGAGCATGCCGATCGCGAACCAGGCCGCCGGACGGGCGAGATCCCAGGCGATCGGGCCGCGTCCGCAATCGTCGGCGTCGATGAGCCGCCAGCCCGCGGCCGTCCGGACGAGCTGGCCGAGGTGCCAGTCCCCGTGCGCGCATCCGATCGGCTGGGTCGACGGCGGCGGTACGTCGCCGCGCGTCCACGCCGGCAGGGCGTCATACGCCTCGACGACGGCGTCTGTATCCGCCGAATCGGCGTACGCCGAGGCACGCAGGCGGTCGAGCGCCCCGTGCAGCCGGGCGACGCCGCGCATCGGCGGCAGGTCGGCGGGCGCCGGCGACGCATGCAATCGCGCAAGAAGCCGCGCCGCCTGAATCCACGGGGCGGCGTCGGGATCATCCGGATCGACGGGACGGCCGTACGGCCAACGAGTCACCGCCCGATCACCGGACGACGCGGTCAAGCGGCCGTCGCCGAACGGGATCGGAGCCGCGAACACCGCGGAACGATCAGCCGCGATACGCAGACGCCGTTCGAGATCCTCCCGGGTCGTGCCAGGGGCGTGCAGCTTCACCACCCGATCGGCGACGCGCACCGTCGTCACGTCTCGCCGGTCGGCCAGCACGACCGGATCACCGGACACCCCGGCGAAAGCCCCGAGCTCGGCGGAATCACCGCGGACCGTCATGCGAGGAGCCTGACATACGCCGGCGTTCCCCGATCAGCGCCCTGTCGTGTAAAAGCGAGCGAGCCGTTCGATCGCTTCGGCTTTGGTCATCGCGTGAACCACCGCTTCAGGAATGTGCGCCTGAGTGATGAGTACGCTCACGACTCCCGCGGGAATCGCATCGACGGGGATCGGCGGCGACCCACGGTCGGGCAGAACGTCATGTTCGACGCAGGCCCAGAATTCCGCGGCGGTGACAGAGAGTTGATCGCGAAGGATATGCGCCCATATCGACGGTCCGTAATCGGTACGATCGACCGGGTGACTGATTCTCGTGTGCAGAACACCGCCATCCGGTAATGTCAACTCATAGTTGACATGATGCGTCCCACGCTTTCCCGTCGCACGCTTACGCTCATCCCATTCCTCGATCACACAGAAATTCTGATGATCGACCCGAGTGGCGGGCCGGCGCCGCTCGTTCACGACGGCGCTACGCCAGTAGCCAGTCGCGCAATTGACGGTCGGACGCCAAGGCGATGATCTGCACGAGCCCCCAATTATCGACGTGATTGGGAGCGAGCCGAAGGCGATCGGACCATGCTTCCGCGTAGTCTCGCAAGGCGTCGATCATGTCCTCGACGGCCTCATCGAGCGTCGCCCCGTCCGCAGCGACGGGAATCCCCGGAATGAAGATCGACCAGCCGTCGTTCTCGGCCACGACCTGAGCTCCCGACGGACGGACTCCGACGAGGAAGTGCACCAGCCGGTCGGCGTCCACGGCTGCCACCCGACGTGCGTCACGGGTGACGGTCGTCGGCCGCCCAGAGTCCGCAGCGTCGAGGATGTTCTTGAAATGCTCACGACCCTCTCGTGCGCTGCGGTATTCGACCTGAGCAGGCATGACCCCTCCATTCCGGTTGTGTACACAGCGTACACGACGGTCGCTCATGGCGCCGTCTTGACCACTCTCCCGCCCGTCAGCCGCACCAGATCGTCGAACGTCGTGCGGAAGATCGTGTCGTGCTCGCCCGCGGCCGCGTACAGATCGGGATGGTCGCGAAGCGATTCGTCCACGACCGTCTCCAACGGAGCGGGGTGACCGACCGGCGAGACGCCGCCGATCACCTGCCCGGACGCCGCCCTGACCTGCGCGGGCGTGGCGCGAGTGATCGAGCGCTTGCCGATCCGGGCCGCGAGACCTGCCGTGTCGACGCGATGCGCGCCGCTCGACATCACGAGAAGCGGCTCGCCGTCGGCCATGAACACGAGGCTGTTGGCGATCGCGCCCACCTCGCAGCCGAGTGCCGCCGCCGCGGCGGCCGCCGTCGGCGACGGATCGAGACGGCGGACGGTGTCGGGATGTCCGGCCTCGATCAAGGCGTCGCGCACGGCGCGCGTGCGCTCGGAGGGGTCATCGATCGACGCGATCTCGGTCCGTGCGGGCATGCGCGACAGTATGACCGAACACCCCGCGCGTTTCAGCCTTTGCCGTCATGCCTGTCATCCTTTCTTCTCCAGCTCACCGACCGATTGTGAATCTCGGGCGGCGCTCGTCGTGCGGCGGCCGTCGCGGGGTCTCCGACACGGGCGGTAGTACACTCCGAAAATGGACACACGTGGCCCCGAGGCCCTCGAGCAGGTGGTGGGCCACGGCACTCCCCAGCGCTTCGGTAGCTTCCGTTTCTTCTTCTCCGGGGAACAGTGGGAGTGGTCGGACGAGGTCGCGAGGATGCACGGCTACGATCCGGGTTCCGTCACCCCGACGACGGCGCTGATCATGTCTCACAAGCACCCCGACGACGTTCCGGCAGTGGCCGAGAAGGTCCGCCGGATGCTCGCCACCGGCGCGCCGTTCAGCAGCCGCCACCGAATCATCGACACCGGCGGCACCATCCACCACATCATCGTGGTCGCCGACCGGCTGTACGCCGAGGCAGGCCAGGTCGTCGGCTCCGAAGGTTTCTACATCGATATCACCGACACGATCGAATCCGAAGTCCGCTCGTCGCTGAGCGGGGTTATGCCGGAATTTGCCGACTCCCGAGAGGTGATCGATCAAGCAAAAGGGATACTCATGTTCGTATACGGCGTATCCGCCCAGCGGGCTTTCGACATACTTCGATGGAGATCGCAGGAGGCCAACGTCAAACTCCGCGAGATCGCCACTCAGCTGATCAGCGAGGTCGAAGCGGAGGCGGGCGAACTCGTCCGGCGTGACACCCGGGAGAAGTTCGATCACATCCTGCTCACCGTGCATCAACGCGTCGGCGCCTCGCCTCCGCTTCGGGCCGACGCCGTTCAGCGACGCTGAGCGGCCTTCTGCCCGATCTCTTCGACCTTCGCCTGCGCCCGCTTCTCCTCGGCCTTCGCCTCGTACTCGCCGGCCTGGCGCTGGTCCTCGGCCTTCGCCTGCTGCGCGCGGCCCTCATCGGTCAGGTCGTCCCGCCCCGTCACCGCGCCGGCGACCTCCTTGAGCTTCCCCTGACCCCCTCGGCGACTCCCTTGGCGGCTTCCATGGGTCCCGACGTCTCGTCCATGTCTGTTTCCTCTCCTCGATGTGTCATGCGCTTGCACCGATCGACTACCCGGTTCGGCCGGGCGGGAAACGTGCTCGAACGAAGACGTGTCGCCGCGGCGACGCCGGCGTGCCCGCGAGATGCCTCACGTCAAGTTGCCCGTGAAATCGTGTCGATGCCTCACGTAGGGATGCCCGCGAAACCGGTCCGGGTCAGCTGGCTTTGCGGTGGATGCCTCGGGTGGTGTCGGGCAGGGGGCTGTTGGTGGCCGCTTGGCGGTCGAGGGTGGTCTGGCGGGCCACTGCGGTGAGTTGGTCCTCGATGGTGTGGATGCGGCGGGCGATGTCGGCGGGGTTGAGCCGGTCGCGGTGGGCGGTCAGTTCGCCGGCTTGTCCTGGGGAGAGCACGCCGGCGGTCAGGAGCCGGTCGAGGGGGGTGCGTGGGGCGTCGTAGAGGCGTTTGCGGCGGCCGTTGCGGTCGGTGGCGTAGCCGATCGGCTTGATCGTGGGAGTGAGGTAGTTCAACCGATCGTTGACCAGCGGCCAGAGCTGGTTGAGCCACTGCAGTGCCGGCGGGGTGTCGTAGCGCCAGTGGAACGCGTACTGGCGCACGAGGTGGTTGTTCTTCGACTCGATCGTGGCCTGGTCGTTCTTCTTGTAGGGCCGTGACCGGGTGAAGAAGATCTTGCGGCCCGCCGCCCAGTCGATGACGTCGTGGTTGATGAACTCCGATCCGTTGTCGAAGTCGAGCCCGGTGACCTCGAACGGGATCGTCTGGACCGCTGTGGTCAGCCCGTCGAGGATGTGGACGTGAGCGTTGTTGCGGATCGAGCGGGTGAACACCCATCCGGTGCGCATGTCGGTCAGGTTCAGCGTCCGGGCGAACTCGCCCCTCAACGTGGGACCGCAGTGCGCAACGGTGTCGCCCTCGAAGAAACCCGGCTCGTCCTCGGTCTCGTCTCCGGCCTTGCGGATCTGGATGGAGGATCGCAGCAGCGGTGACGGCTTCGTCGCCGTAATGCCACGCAGCGAACCTTTCGCTCGGGCCGGGGCGAGGTAGCGGTCGATCGTCGCCGGGCTCATCGCCAGCAACTCGGCGCGCACCAGCGGTGAGTAGCGGCCCCGGCCATCGACGAGTTCCCCGTGACGTTCCAGAGCGTCCAACTGCAACCGCATCGACGCGGCCAGATACTTCCCGCACTGCCCGCCGGTGGCCGCCCAGACCCGTTGCAGCACCTTCGTCGCATCGTAGGAGTACTTCCGTGCCCGCGGCTTCCGGGCCCGACTCACCGGCCGCGGCCCCGGCTTCGCCGCTTTCGCCAACCGACGCCGGGCGTTGTCTCGCGACCAGCCCGTCACCGCGACCACCTCCTCGAGCAGCCGTCCCTTGTCCTTCTTCGACGCCCGCGCATACCCCTGGGCGTATCTCCGGGTGATCTCCGTCCTGGCACCCACCGTGAACTCGCTCCCCATGCCCGTCATGGTCACCAGTTTCGCGGGCATCTTTACGTGAGGCATCGAGGGTGTTTCGCGGGCACTTTAGGTGAGTCTCGTCGGCCCGTTGACGCGCCCCACGGGCGGGCATACGCTCGAAGGCGGTTGAACACTGCAGCCACCCCACCCTCATGCGTCTGTCTGTGAGCCGGGTGCGCACGGACCGACGATCCCTCCTCCATGAAAGAGCGAGGTCCACTCATGTGTTCTGCTGAATTCGTGATCTCCGCCGCTCCCCGACCGGTCCACACCGCGGCCGACGTCCTCCGGACGGCGGCACGGAGATGACCGCCACCATGAACGGGAACGAACGCCTTGACGACCGTCGGAGCGATGTGATCACGACGGTCGTCACGCTCGGCACCGAACTGGTCATGACGCTGCGGACAGGCCGCCGCCTACCGTGCCGGGTGGTCGCCGTGAGACACGCCCCCTTCTGCTATGTCGAACTCGAACCGGTGGCGGGCGGCCCGCGTCGCACGCTGTCCCTGCGGGTCGCCGAGAGGATGCTGGAGCTACAGGCGAAAGCGGCGGCCGCCGCGCCACGCGGTAGAACCGGCCGCGGCCAGGTTCGACGGAGGGCCGCCTCGTGACCGGACCGATGACGCCCGCGGAGCCGCGTCCCGCGCCGCCTGACCGCGATCCGAATCCCGATCCGACGACGTCGGACCCGCTCCCGGTGCCGGGACCCGAGCCGGTGCCGCCGCCGAGCGACCCCGACCTCGATCCACCGTCACTGCCGAAGATCGGCGACGGGAGTCCGCCCCTGCGCTGACGCCGTCGTCCCGGCGATTCTCCCGGCCCGAGGCTCGATTCGGGCCGGGAGAGTCGTCTGACATGCGCGATCGGCGGCGGTTCGGCCCGTCGCGCCGTCAGGCCGGGTCAACCTGCGGCGATAGGCCGGCGATCGCGTCGATCACCGACCTCCAGTGCACGAGCATGCGCTCCCGTTCGTCGGGACCGAGCAGTCGTTCCTGATGGATACCGAGGGTGGCGCCCGACGCGGCGGGCGTCACGGTCACCTGGATCGTCGTCTCGTGGTCTGCGCCGGCCGGCCGCCAGACGAGGCGCACCTTGCGGCCCTCCTGCCTGCCGCGGATCTCTCCTGCGCCGCCGTCGGGCGTCGTGAACGACGCCCCCTTGTCACCGAGCACCGTGTCCCCGAGCCAGAGCGGCAGCCCGTCGCCGAGAAGGTGATCCCACAGTTCCTCCGGTGAGACCGGCAGGGTGCGGCGGATACCGAGCTGCCAGCCGGCGTCTTTCGTCAGTCCAGTCATGTAACTGGTTATAGTGGTTACATGACGTCGGGTCAATGGATGCGCAACCATCGGGGCACGAGCTGGTTCTTCGAAACCGGCTCACTCGCCCTCGACTTCGCTTACACCGGCGACTTCGGCTACGGCGTCGCCGCCTGGGAACGACTGCACACGCCCGTCGACCTCGACGTGTGGATCCGAGAGAGGTTCGGTGCGCCCGTCGCGGCGACCACGGCCGACTTCGACGCGGCGCGCCGGCTGCGCACCGCGATCACGACGCTCGCGATCGCCGCGGCGGACGACTCGTCGCCGAACGCCGACGCCATCGACGCCGTCAACCTCACCGCCCGCCTACCCGCACCCGCCCCACAGTTGCCCGGCGGACGCTTAGAGCCGGAACCGCTGACGGTGACGGCCGCTCTGTCCTCGGTGGCGCGCGACGCCGTGACCGTACTCGGCGAGCCCCTACGGCTGCGCCGCTGCGCGGCCGAGGACTGCGGGCTCGTCTTCTACGACACATCTCGTCCCAACGCTCGACGCTGGTGCTCGATGCGCAACTGCGGCAATCGCGCGAAGCTGCGCGCACACCGCAACCGCTCGGACTGAGGTGCGATGGACGAGCATCGCACGGTAACCGTCAGGCGGCGATCTGATTCTCGACCTGACGCTGAACGAGAGTCACGCTCACGTCGAAGTGCTCGGCCGCTCGGAGCAGAGCGTCGTCGGAGTAGTCGCCGGCGAGAACATCAGCGATACCGTCGGCCGGCGCGAGAAGTTCGGCGGCGAACGCGCGCTCGGTTTGTTCGGTGTACTGCGGCGCGCGAGTCAGCAAGGACATCCCTCGAATCTGAGACAGGCTGTTCCTGCCTATCGCTCGGGCCGAGGCGAAGCGCTTGGTCGTCGGGCTCGCGCCGGCGCCGACCACGACCGCCAAGGACGACGAGCCTTCAGCACTGATCAGCGCGTCGACATTCATCGGTGCATACGAGCTCGTCTGGCTCACCGGCACCATCTTCTCGACCGGGGCAGGCCTATGGGGTTCCAGGTCGAGAAGCCGCCTGAGCCTGCGCGCACGCTCATAGCCGATCTTCCAGGGCGTGGCTCCAGCCGTGGAAGGCCAATCGACCGGTTCTACCGACGGGAAGCCGACTGTGAATGGATCAAGAGAGTCGATCGCTTCACCGAGCCAACCGGTCGAGGCAGTGATGCGATCGAAAGGCACAGCCCGGGAAAGATCCGCAAGCAACGCCGCACCGCCTATCCTTCTCTCTGCGTCGAACAGCACTCGCTCCACATCGGTCGGCGTATCATAAGGATCCTGCCCCCATGCAGCAGCGACCAGACAATAGTCATGTTCGTGCGAGTCCGCCTGTCGGATGGCAGCCCATTCTTCTTGGAGCAAGGTACCAGAAACGCCCTTGTCTTCAAGCCTGCGCACAGTGTCGTCAACGAGACCGGCAACGGCCGTGAGTACGGTTTCGGCCTCGATGACAGTCGAGGCCTGCGTGAGAAAGCGGACGTGTTCCGGCGCCTTGTCACGCTGCCGCAGGTTTGCCCACATGAGCCCGCGATCGTTGCGGAGCGTCAGATCCGGCCACGCGAATCCGTCTCCCGCGTCGACGAATCGGACGCCACGATCCGTCGGAAGGTGAGAGGTCGCGCTGAGCCGCCACCAGTTGAGCGCCAGAAACTCGGCCAACGGATAGACCGGTACGTCGAGGCCGTGGCGTAGTCCGCCTGAACCGTCGCGTCGCTCCACCAAAGTCACAGGCGTGTCGTCGAGGTCGATGTTCAGTCGAGACCATGTGGCGGCGAGTTCCGGGACTCGCACATTCGGCGCCGGCTCCCACTCCCACTTGAAGCGCAAGGTCACGGCGTCTCCTGCGCTTCGCGCAGACCGGGCTCGCGGCTGCGTAAACCTCGGGCCACTTCGTCGGCGGCCAACGGGTAGCCCTTGTAGGTTCCCTGGACCTCGTTTACAAGGCGTCCTTCGAACCAGGTGTCCCGCCTGAAGGCCCAGACGTATTTGGGGAATCCGTCTTCGCCTGGATCGTGGCTCACCAGACCTGCGCGGATGGCCGTCGCCAACCAGCCGGTGATTTCGGCAGCGTCCTTGAGATCGGTGGGGCAACGGCTCGCATCGGACCGCAATCTCGGTTGGCCGGCGAACGACGGTGTCGACTTATGCTCTGGTGAACCGACATACGACGCAGCTTGCGCGCATCGTTCCAGATGACTTGCGGGCACACCCAGCGCAGGCTTGCGGGCCAGTTGCCGCCTGCGCCTTGGGGTCCTCACCGGCTCAGAGTACCGACAAGCTGCCGAATCACCCCCGGGCC
>JBGANR010000041.1:0-5928 GCA_044222225.1 Mycobacteriaceae bacterium | reverse complement strand
TCGGTGTACATCATCGAGAGGTTCGCAGCGAACTTCGGCATGGTCACTCCTTTCGAACCGGCCGGCGGGAGGGCCGTTCATCCTCCCGCCGGCGGTGTCATTCGGTCGTCAGCGGTTGACGACGTCCTTCTTGGTGATGAGCACACATGCCGCACCCAGCACCAGAGCGGCGGACAGGATGAGCATCGGGACGGTGGTCGAGCCGGTGGCGTCCTTGACCGCACCGATCATGTACGGACTGACGAAGCCGGAGAGGTTGCCCACCGAGTTGATGATCGCGATGCCCGACGCGGCGGCGGCACCGCCGAGGAACGACGTCGGCAGCGACCAGAACAGCGGCGCGCAGGTGAGGACGCCGGCCGCCGCGATGGACAGCGCGATGAGCGACAGCACGGTCGAGCCGCTCCACATCGAGGCGAGGACGAAACCGACCGCACCCATCAGCGCGGGGATGATGAGGTGCCAGCGGCGCTCCCGGCGCTTGTCGGCGGACCGTCCGAACAGGTTCATGGCGACCAGTGCCGCGAGATACGGGATGGCACTGAGGAAGCCGATGGTCAGCGCGCTGTCGATACCGGTCGACTTGACGAACGTCGGCATCCAGAACGTCAACGCGTACTGCCCCATGACGACGCAGAAGTAGATGAGCGACATCAGGGCGACCTTCGGATCGGTGAAGGACGACCACACCGAGCCGTGCGAGGTATGCTGGCTGTCCTTGGCGACGGCCGCTTCGACGATGTCCTTCTCATCGTCGGTGAGCCACTTGGCGCCGCGCACGGTGCTGTCGAGGTAGAAGAGGCACCAGATGCCGATGGCGACGGCCGGAATGGCCTCGAGGACGAACATCCACTGCCAGCCGTGCAGGCCGCCCTTCTCGTCGAAGGCCTCCATGATCCAGCCCGACAGCGGGTTGCCGAAGATTCCCGCGACGGGGATCGCCGACATGAACATCGCGATGACGCGTGCCCGGCGGTGCGCCGGGAACCACATGGTGCAGTAGAGGATGACGCCGGGGTAGAAACCGGCCTCGGCGATGCCGAGGAGGAACCGCAGGATGTAGAAGACCGTCTCGTTGGTGACGAACATGAACGACGCGGAGACCAGGCCCCACGTGATCATGATGCGCGCGATCCAGATCCGAGCGCCGAAGCGCTGCAGCAGGACGTTCGACGGCACCTCGAAGGTGAAGTAGCCGATGAAGAACAGGCCGGCGCCGAGACCGTAGGCGGCCTCGCTGAAACCGAGATCGCTCGACATCTGGATCTTGGCGAAGCCGACGTTGACGCGGTCGAGGTACGAGACGACGTAGCAGAGGATGAGGAAGGGGACGAGGCGCCACATCACTTTGCGGAAGACGGCGTCCTCGTGGACGACGTCAGCGACGGGGGCTTCGGAAGGTGTCGCCATGGCGACCTCCGTTCGGGGTGGGTGTTGCTGGGTGAGACGACGGTCGTCGACTCACCAGGGGGCGTCGAAGACGTCCCTGAGTTCGGCGATCGCCGAGTCCGGCAGCGGCGCGACACCGCGGCCGGAGAGCAGCCAGAGCCTGGCCGTCTCCTCGAGCTCTTCGAGGACGGCCATCGCCGCCGAGGGCGTCGGCCCCCAGACGACGGGCCCGAGGCGTTCGAGCATCACGGCGCGCAGGCCCGGACGCCCTGGCTCCGCGTCGCGTCGTGCGGCGATGAGACCGGCGACGTGTTCGGCGACGGCCGGATCGCCCGGTCGTCGGTACGGCACCGGCGGCACGTGGCCGACCTTCATGACGAAGTACGGCGTGATCGGCGGCAGCAGATCGTCGTCGCGCCACGCACCGGTCAGCGTCACCGCGACGAGGTTCGTCGAATGGGTGTGGATGACGAACCGAGCCGTCGGATCGGACTCGTAGATCCGCCGGTGCAGCAGCAGCGCCTTGCTCGCGCGGTCGCCGGCGGTCTGCGTGCCGGACACGTCGACCACGGCGATCCGGTCCGGGTCGAGGAAACCCATCGGCGCGTCCGTCGGCGTGACGAGGTAGTCGTCGCCGACGCGGGCGCTGATGTTGCCCGCCGACGCGTGGACGTAGCCGCGGGCGAAGAGGCTGGACCCGACGCGGACGATCTCCGCTCGCGCCTCGTCCAGCGTCGTCACGGCCGCACCTTCTGCCGGTCGAGCGCCTTGGTGAAGAAGTCGGCCGTGCCGAAGTTCCCCGACTTCAGGGTGATGTGCAGCGTGTCGCCGCCCATCAGCGTCGCCCCGCACCACGGCACGCCCGGGTCGATCTGCGGTCCGATGCGCAAGGCCGAGACGCCGAGCGCCTGGACGACGGCGCCGGACGTCTCACCGCCGGCGACGACGAGCCGCCGGACGCCGCGATCGACGAGCCCCCGGGCGATGGCGGCCAGCGTCCGCTCGACGAGCTCGCCCGCCTCGGCCGCACCGAGTGCGCCCTGCACCTGCCGTACCGAATCGGGCGTCTGCGTCGAGTAGACGAGGACGGGCCCGTCGGCGAGGTGGGCTTCGGCGAATGCGAGGGCCGCGCCCGCGACGTCCTCCCCCGCGGCGATCGCGAGGGGGTCGACGGCGAAGGCCGGCCCGCCGGCGTCGCGGAACGCCTTGACCTGCCCGTTCGTCGCAACGGAGACCGAGCCGGAGACGATCGCCGCGTAACCGTCGGCCGGCGGCAGCGCCGCCGCCCCCTCCGACGGCTCGATGCCCCAGTTGGCCGGCAGCCCGATGGCGACGCCCGAGCCGCCCGTGACGAGCGGCAGGTCCGCGAGCGCCGGGCCCATGCGGACGAGGTCGTCGTTGTCGACGGCGTCGACGATCGCCATGCCGACGCCGTCGGCGCGCAGCTCGGCGAACCGCGCGCGCAACGCGTCGGCCCCGTCGGCGACCACGCGATGGTCGGCGAGCCCGACGCGCGTCGGCGTCTGCGCCTGCAGCACTCGCACGAGGTTCGGATCCCGCATCGGCGTGAGCGGGTGATCCTTCATCCCGCTCTCGGAGAGGAGGACGTCGCCGACGAAGAGGTAGCCCTTGAAGACGGTGCGACCGTTGTCGGGGAAAGCCGGCGTGGCGATGGTGAAGTCGGTGCCCAGGGCCGCCATGAGCGCGTCCGTGACGGGCCCGATGTTGCCGGCGGCGGTCGAGTCGAAGGTCGAGCAGTACTTGAAGTAGATCTGCTCGGCACCGGCGGCGCGCAGCCAGGCGAGCGCCTCGAGCGACTGGGCGACGGCCTCGTCGGCCGGGATCGTGCGCGACTTGAGCGCGACGATGACGGCGTCCGTGTCCGGCGCCGGCGGGCCGACCGGGGTGCCGATCGTCTGCACCACACGCATACCCGCGCGGACGAGGTTGTTGGCGAGGTCGGTGGCGCCGGTGAAATCGTCGGCGATGCAACCCAGCGTGATGCTCACGCGGTCTCCTCCGTGTTCGTGGTCGGGGCGGGCGCCGGCAGGTCGACGCCCGGGAAGGTCTTGATGACGGCGCTGTCGTCCTGGCCCCCGAACCCCGCGGACGAGGCGTGCATGAACATCTGGTGCGCCGTGGCCGTCAGGGGCAAGGGGAACTTCTGCGGCCGGGCCGTGTCGAGGACGAGGCCGAGATCCTTGACGAAGATGTCGACCGCCGACAGCGGCGTGTAGTCCCCCGCGACGACATGCGCCATGCGGTTCTCGAACATCCACGAGTTGCCGGCGCTGTGGGTGATGACCTCGTAGATCTGCGCGGCGTCTATCCCCGCGCGCAGGCCGAGCGCCATCGCCTCGGCGGCGGCCGCGATATGGACGCCGGCGAGCAGCTGGTTGACGATCTTCATCGTCGTTCCCGGCCCGGCCTTGTCGCCCAGCCGATAGCAGCTCGTGCTCATCGCGTCGAGCGCACGCCCGGCCTTCTCGTAGGCCGCAGGCGAACCGGACGTCATCATGGTCAGCTCGCCCGCGGCGGCCTTGATCGCGCCGCCCGAGATCGGGGCGTCCAGATAAAGGACGCCGAGCTCGGCCAGCCGACGCTCGACGTCGACGGTGAACGCCGGATCGACCGTCGAGCACATGACGAAGACCGACCCCGGTCGCATCGCCGCAGCGGCGCCGTTCTCGCCGAAGAGGATCGACTCGACCTGCGCCGCGTTGACGACGACGCCGACGAGCACGTCCACGGCGCCGCCCACCTCGGCGGGCGAGGCGTAGGCGCGTCCGCCGTCGGCGGCGAAGGCGTCGGCCACC
The DNA here is from genome assembly GCA_044222225.1 of Mycobacteriaceae bacterium. GTDB lineage: Bacteria > Actinomycetota > Actinomycetes > Mycobacteriales > Mycobacteriaceae > JBGANR01. The sequence continues at coordinate 1,723 of JBGANR010000041.1, read as the reverse complement.
TCTTTGCGGATGTCGAAGACACCGACGGTCAAGCCCGCCGACCGCAACGATCCGGCGATGCCCGAGCCCATCGCGCCCAGGCCGATGACGCCGACCTCTGTCACGTCACAACTCACTGGCAAACCTCCATCGTGTTCCACATCACTCCCTATTGTGTGGTCATACTATAACCACACAAGACAACGGAGCGGAAGAGGTTTCCGCAGATCAGGACACGAAGTTCCGGCAGAGGACAGGCCCGGCAGAGCGAGAGATCCGGTCGAGTGACCGATCCCGGCGGACGGGCGGCTCAGGCCCCCGGCAAGACCTCGGCAAGCGGGACCGAGGAATCGGCCAGCCGCGTCGTGTCCACCGGAAGGTCGGACGCGATGAGCGCCTTGACGTCGTCGCCGACATCCCAGACGTTGACGTTCATCCCGGCGCGCACGCGGCCGTCGCGCAACCAGAAGGCGACGAACTCGCGCCCGGCCACATCGCCGCGCAGCACGACTTCGTCGGCGTCCGAGCCGTCGCCGACGTACTCCATGCCGAGGTCGTACTGGTCGGTGAAGAAGTACGGCAGCCGGGCGTAGGTCTCGTCGCCGCCGAGCATGTTCGCCGCCGCGATCGTCGGCTGATTGAGCGCGTTGGCCCAGTGCTCGACGCGGATCCGCCGGCCCAGAACGGGATGCAGCACCGCGGCGATGTCCCCCACCGCGAAGACGTCCGGGTCCGACGTCCGCAGCCCGGCGTCGACGTCGACTCCGTTCGACACCGACAATCCGGATTCCTCGGCGAGTTCGACGTTGGGAATCGCGCCGATGCCGACCAGCACCGCGTCCGCCTCGATCACCTCGCCGCCCTCGAGGCGCACCGATCCGCCGCCGACGGCGTCGACGCTCGTACCCAGCCGCAGGTCGACGCCGTGCGCCGTGTGCAGGTCGGCGAACACCCGGGCCACCTCGGGGCCGAGCACCCGCAGCAGCGGCAGCTCGAGCGGCTCGACGACCGTCACGTCCAGCCCGGCCTGCCGCGCGGCCGCGGCGGCCTCGAGCCCGATCCAGCCGCCGCCGACCAGCACGAGCCGCCCGCCCGCCGCCAAGACCTCGCGCAGCCGGTCGCTGTCGTCGAGCCGGCGCAGATACAGCGCGCCGTCGGCATCCGGAAACGGTCGCGGGCGTGATCCGGTGGCGAGCAGCAGCTTCGCATAACCGATACGACTACCGTCCGCGAGCACGACCTCGTGCGCGGCCCGGTCGAGCGCCGTCACGCGGGTGTCGGTGCGGAGTTCGACGTCGTGTTCGGCGTACCAGCCGGCGTCGTGGACGAAGACGCTGTCCCGCTCGGCCGAGCCCATGAGGTAGCCCTTGGACAGCGGCGGTCGCTCGTACGGACGGTGCGGCTCGTCCCCGATGAGGACGAGCCTCCCCTCGAACCCGCGCTCCCGCAGGGCCTCCGCAGCCTTGGCTCCGGCCAGCCCAGCACCGACGATCACAAACGTCGACTCGCTCATGATTTCGACCCTAGACCTGCCTCGGGTGCCCGGGAACCCCTCACGACGGGTTCCGGCGCACGGGAAATCCCCTTTGCACCCGGGCACCCCACCGCTAGGTGTTCTTCCCACGGACGTTGTGAGCAGCGTGGCGTGGCGGAATGAGGTGAGGACCTCCGGTATCGATGTGGGTTACCACACTCACTCGATCCACGGAGGTCCTCATGTCGTACGTTACCCATGCTCGTGCCG
>JBGANR010000008.1:0-178987 GCA_044222225.1 Mycobacteriaceae bacterium | reverse complement strand
TCCCCCGCGCCGGCTCGTTCCTCGCGCGTCGCTCCCGCGAGGCCCGATGCCGGCGGCCCCGATCGGACACCCCTCCCGCCGAACGCTCAGCCGCCGAACACGATGAACGAGTGCCCCGGGAGCCGGTGGGGGAGGGGAGCGGTGTCGCCGAAGGCCAGCACGACGGGCCCGGTCGGGTCGAGCGCTGCCTCCGTCCGGGAGAGGTTGCAGACCAGCGTCGCTCCCGGCCGGCGGAGCGTGACGAGCCGGCGCTCGTCGTCGACCTCGACGTCGTAGCCGCCGAAGCTCACGGGCACCAGCGTGCGGCGCAGGGCGATGAGATCGCGGTACGTCTGCAGCAGCCGGGCGCGGGAGGGCTCGGCGGGTTCGGTCCAGTCCAGTTTCGACGCGGCGAAGGTCGCCGGGTCCTGGGGATCGGGGACGTCCTCGGTGGCCCAGCCGTGGTCGGCGAACTCGGCCCTGCGGCCCTCGGCGGTGGCCTTCGCGAGCTCCGGCTCGGGGTGTGAGGAGAAGAAGAGGAAGGGCGTGCGGGCGCCCCACTCCTCACCCTGAAACAACATCGGTGTGAACGGCGACAAGAGGATGAGCGCCGCCTTCACGGCGAGCTGACCGTCGGTGAGGTAGGCGCTCGGCCGGTCGCCGATCGCCCGGTTTCCGATCTGGTCGTGGTCGCAGGTGAACACGACCAGCTGAGACGTGTCCACGTTCCGGGGGTCGACGGGGCGGCCGTGGTGGCGCCGGCGGAAGGACGAGTAGCTGCCGTCGTGGAAGAAACCGCCGGTCAGCGTCTTGCGAAGGCATTCGAGCGAGCCGAAATCGGCGTAGTAGCCCTGCCGTTCGCCGGAGACGGCCGTGTGTACGGCGTGGTGGACGTCGTCGTCCCATTGAGCGCCGAGTCCGTAGCCGCCGAAGGCCCGGGAGGTGACGAGCCGCGGGTCGTTGAGGTCGCTCTCGGCGATGAGCGTCAGCGGCCGGCCGAGTCGCCCGGCCAGCGCGTCGGTGCGCGTCGCGAGCTCTTCGAGGATGTGCACTGCGCGGCTGTCGCGCAGGGCGTGGACGGCGTCGAGGCGCAGCGCGTCGACGCCGAAGTCGGTGAACCAGTGCAGCGCGGCGTCGACGATGAACCGGCGCACCTCGTCGCTGTCGGGGCCGTCGAGGTTGATCGACTGCCCCCACGTGTTGCGCTGCTCGGTGAGGTACGGGCCGAACCGCGGCAGGTAGTTGCCGGACGGCCCGAGGTGGTTGTAGACGGCGTCGACGACGACGGCCAGTCCGCGCCGGTGGCAGGCCGCGACGAACTCGACGAGTCCGTCGGGTCCGCCGTAGGGCTCGTGCACGGCGTACCAGCCGACGCCGTCGTAGCCCCAGCCGTACTCGCCGTTGAACGCGTTGACGGGCATGATCTCGACGGCGTCGACGCCGAGGTCGACGAGGTGATCGAGGCGCGCGGCGGCCGCGGCGAAGGTGCCGTCCGGTGTGAAGGTGCCGAGGTGCAGCTCGTAGATCACGCCGCCGCGGACGTCCCGCCCGGACCAGTCGCCGTGGTCGGCCGTGGTCGGCTCCCAGGATTCCGAATGGCCGTGGACGCCGTCGGGCTGACGCGGGGAGCGGGGATCGGGCAGAGCGTCACCGGTCCGATCGATGTCGAAGGCGTATCGCGTGCCCGGCGCGACCTCGGGCCCGGCGAACCAGCCGCCGGTCGAGGGCGAAAGCGGGATCCGGGTGCCGTCGACGAGCGCGTCGACGTGCGACGCCCGAGGAGCCCAGACGCTGAGCGAACGCATCGATCCCTGCCGGGGTTCCCGATTCGAAGACACTGTTACCCGAGTCATAGATACCTAGGTTATGGTCATCACGCGCTCCGGTATCGATCGACCGTCCTCAAGCGGCCGATCGGAGGGGTCTAGCCGGGACGCCGCGCCGCGTTACGATCGCAGCCACTGCCCTGCGGGTATGTGGCCTCGACCACTGAGATTGGGCTATGACAGCAGCGACAGCGAACACGACCGACGAGGGTGCCAAGCCCGCGCGTCGGGGTGCGGGCCTCCTGAGCTGGGGCCGCGGATGGATCTCCAATCACGTCTCGAAGTCGTTCGAGACCTTCGGCCGTCAGCTGCTGCTGTTCGCCGAGGTGTTCAAATGCCTGGTCCAGGACGTCGTCAAACGACGCTTCCCGTTCGGTGAGTTCATCCGCCAGTGCGTCTTCATCGCCGGCACCTCGGTGCTGCCGACGCTGCTGGTGTCGATCCCGATCGGTGTCATCGTCTCGATCCAGGTCTCCAACATCGCCGGCCAGGTCGGCGCCAACGCGTTCTCGGGCGCCGCGACCGGCCTCGGCGTCATCCGCCAGGGCGCACCGCTCGTCACGTCCGTGCTGCTCGCCGGCGCCGTCGGCTCGGCCATCGCCGCCGACCTGGGCGCCCGGACGATCCGCGAAGAGGTCGACGCCATGCGGGTCATGGGCGTCGACCCGGTGCAGCGGCTCATCGGTCCGCGGCTCATCGCGACGATGATCGTCGGCGTGTTGCTCACGGGCTTCGTGTGCTTCGTCGGCTTCATCACCGGCTACGTCTTCAACGTCTACCTGCAGGGCGGGACGGCGGGCAGCTACACCGGTACGTTCGCCTCCTTCGCGACGCCCGCGGACCTGATGTTCGCGATCTTCAAGGGGTTGATCTTCTCGGCGATCGTGGCCGTCGTGGCCTGCGATCGCGGCCTCAACGCGAGAGGCGGCCCCGCGGGTGTCGCCGACTGCGTCAACGCCGCGGTGGTCAACTCGGTGATCCTCCTGTTCACGGTCAACGTGGCGCTGACGCAGATCTACGCGCTGCTGTTCCCCGGAAAGATGGTCTGATGCACGTGATAACGGCAACCCGGTCGGACGCGTGCGGCGTCGGGAAGGAGCGGTGCGATGGTCGCCAGTAGTTACACACCGCCGCTGCTGCGACCTCTGCAGTGGCTGAAGAAGGCCGCGCAGTGGCCGAAGTCCGGCCTGATGTCGATGGGCCACTTCATCACCTTCCTCGTCCGCTCGTTCGCGGCGGCGCCGACGACGATGCGGCAGTACCGCAAAGAGGTCTGGCGGCTGCTCGCGGACATCACGTGGGGCAACGGCGCGCTGCTCGTCGGCGGCGGCACCTTCGGCGTCATGCTGCTGCTCGGCGTCATGTCCGGCGCGACGGTCGGCATCGAGGGCTACGCCGCGCTGCACCTGCTGCGGATGGACCCGGTCGTCGGCGGCCTGTCGGCGTTCGCCACGACGCGCGAGATCGCCCCGCTGCTGGCGGCCACCGCGTTCACCGCGCAGGCCGGCTGCCGCTTCACCGCCCAGCTCGGCTCGATGCGGATCAACGAGGAGATCGACGCGCTCGACTCCATCGCCATCCGCCCGCTGCCGTACCTGGTCACGACGCGGATGATCGCGGGCGCGATCGCCATCATCCCGCTCTACACGGTGGCCCTGGCCGGCGCGTTCATCGCCAGCCAGCTCATGTACGAGGTGCAGAGCACGGACGGCACCGGCTCCTACTCGCACTACTTCGCCACCTTCGTCATCTCGATCGACATGGTCTATTCGGTGATCAAGGCGGTGGTCTTCGCGCTGCTGACGACGTTCATCCAGTGCTACTACGGCTACTTCGCGTCGGGTGGCCCCGAGGGCGTCGGCGTCGCGGCGGGCCATGCCATCCGGCTGTCGATCATCTCCATCGTGTTCGCGAACCTCGTGATGACCATCATCTTCTGGGGTTCGTCGGCCGGATTCAGGATCTCGGGGTAGCAGCGGATGAACATCGATACGAGCGGCCGCAATCCGTCCGCGACGCAGTACACCCTGCGCGGCGTCGCCTTCCTCGTCGTGCTCTCGCTCTTCGCCGGGGTGCTCTACCTGCGCAGTTCCGGCTTCTTCGAGGAGAAGGTCGGCGTCTCGGTCAAGATGTCGACGATCGGCGACGGCCTCGACAAGTCGGCCGACGTCCGCTACCGCGGCTACATCGTGGGCGTCGTGGAGTCGGTGGAATCGACCGACGGCGGCACGTCCAACAAGGTGAACCTGCAGCTGACGCCGGAGCTGGCGAGCGGCATCCCGAAGAACGTCACGGCGCGCGCCGTGCCGAGCAACATCTTCGCCGTCAACGCGATCGAGCTGGTCGCGCCGGAGAGTCCGGATTCGGGCGTCCTGGCCACGGGCGCGACGATCCTCGAGGACCGCTCGAAGGGCACGATCGCGCTGCAGGACGCGCTCAACGACCTGCGGCAGCTCTTCACCGAGACGCCGCCGGAGAAGATCGGCGCCGTCGTGGGCTCCCTCTCCGACGCGTTCCGCGGCGGCGGCGCCAAGTTCGGCCAGTTCGTGACGCCGCTGGGCGAGTACTTCAAGCAGATCAACCAGCAGTTCCCGGCCGGCGCGCCGCCGGGGTTCGAGAACTTCAGCCGGTCGATGCTCGGCCTCAGCCAGAGCGCGCCGGAGCTGTTCGCGACCCTCGACCGCTCCATCCTCGCCACCCGCACGATCGCCGACAACCAACGCAACCTGGCGGGGCTCATCTCGGGTCTGGGCGGCATGTTCGACCGCACCAACTCGCTGTTCGCGGCCAACGGGGACAACGGCATCAAGCTGGTGCGCGATCTCAACACGATGCTCGGCGCGATGGTCTACAGCCCGAACGCGCTGCCGGAGGCGGTGGCGCAGCTCAGCTGGCTGTTCCGCCGGCTCGCGTCGGTGAACAACGGCCGCAACGGCCACGTCCAGCTCGAGGCCGGTCTGTCGCTGACGCCGATGAAGCTCTACAAGTCCGGTGACTGCCCGGTCTACGACGGCGGTCCGTACGGCGTCGCCCGCGGCGCCAACTGCGGCGGTCCCGGCATGCCGGCGCGTCCCGGGGGAGCGGCGCCCGTCGCGGCGATCACGTCGCCGGACGACGCGGCGACGCTGTCGCGGACCTTCGGCCGCGAGGCGACGGGTTCGGAGACGTTCCTGCTCGGTCCGCTCGTGTCCGGTTACACGGCCGGTGCCGCCGGCGAAGGGGAGAGGTGACCCGTGAGACGACACGCCAAGCCGATCATCGGCTTCTCGTTGTTCGCCGTCCTGGCACTGCTGGTGACCTACATCATCTGGTCGACGCTCGAGCGCGCCGTGCCCGGCGACACCGAGAGCTACAGCGCGACGTTCACCAACGTCTCCGGCCTCAAGGTCGGTGACGACGTCCGCATGGCCGGCGTCCGCGTCGGCCGGGTCGAGAGCGTCGAGCTGGACGACGACCAGCAGGCCCGCGTCACCTTCGAGGTGCTCAAGGAGCAGCCGCTCTACAGCAACATCAAGGCGACCGTGAAGTACCAGAACCTCGTCGGCCAGCGGTACCTCGGCCTGGAGGTGCCCATCAAGGTCGGCAACGACGGTCTGCCGCTGCCGATGGACCAGCTGCGCGGCGAGAAGATGAAGCCGGGCTGGTCGATCGCGCGCACCGATCCCTCGTTCGATGTCTCGGTGCTGCTCAACGGGTTCCGGCCGGTGTTCAACGTGCTCGACCCGAACGAGGCCAATCAGCTCTCGGCGACGCTCGTCCAGGCGTTCCAGGGCAACGAGGTGTCGCTGTCGAACACGCTGCGCCAGCTCGGCGGGGCCGCCAAGGTCTTCGGCGACCGCGACGAGCTGCTCAAGCAGGTGATCGACAACCTCGCCGTGCTCATGGGCGATCTCGCCAAGAACGGCAACCTGATCAAGTCGACGGCGACGAACGTCGCGAACGTCATCTCCGGACTCAACAGCCGGTCGGCGAGCCTCGGCGCGTCCGTTGCCGGTCTCGGCAACGCGGTGACGGGGCTCGGCGACCTGTTCGCGACGATCCGGCCGACCATGCAGGACGCGAACCGGAACCTCAACCAGGCGACGCGGAACCTCATCCAGGTCGGCGCCCCGCTCGACACCGTGGCCGTCAACCTGCCGAAGGTGCTGGCGCGGCTGGCGAAGACGACGTCGACGGGCGCCTACTTGAACATGTACATCTGCGATCTCGACGTCTCGCTGTACGGGGTTCTCTTCCCGAAGAACACGTTCAATCAGATCGGTGGAACGAGGCAATCGGCGGTGTGCCAGTGATGAAGAAAGCCATCGGTAAGAAGTTCGCGGACAACAAGTACTACTGGACGGGTGTGGCGGGCGTCCTCGTCACGGTCCTCGTGCTGGCCGTCGTCTTCGGCATCGGCGCGCTCGCCATCGGCAAGACGACGTACACCGCGGACTTCGCCCAGGCCGCGGGCCTGGCGCCGAACGACAAGGTGCAGCTCGCGGGCGTCAACGTCGGCGAGGTGAAGAAGACCGAGCTCGAGGGCGACCACGTCAAGGTGACGATGGACGTCGACAACAAGGTGCGGATCAACTCCGACGGCGTCGCGTCGATCAAACTCAGCACGATCCTCGGCCAGCGTTACGTCGAGCTGGTGCCGGGCATCGCGTCGGAGCGGCTGGCCGACGAGCACTTCAAGAACGACGGCCGCGGCACCCAGGTGCCCTACAACCTGCAGGACCTCATCGACGTCGGAACGCCGAAGATCTCCGGCATCGACTCCAAGCAGCTGACGCAGGCGATCGCCGCCCTGAACAACCAGTTCCGGGACGCGCCGGCCGTGATGCCGGGCCTGCTCGACAACCTGGCCAAGTTCTCGGGCATCATCTCGACCCGCGCCGACCAGTTCAACCAGCTGCTCACCTCGCTCGACACGGTCGTCGGCGTGCTCAGCGACTCCGAGGCGGCGCTGCGGACGCTCATCGGCCAGGGCCAGGTGCTGTCGAACAAGATCGTCACCAACCAGACGGTCGTCAACAAGCTCCTCGACGGCCTCGCGGAGCTGAGCGGTGAACTCCGCGCGCTCGGCGCCGAGAACGACGGTCGGTTCGCGACGCTCGTCACGAGCATCAACACGATCACCCAGGGCCTGGAGAAGAACCGCACCAACCTGCGCCGGCTGCTCGAGATCGCGCCGGTGACGGCCCGCTACCTCGCCAACGCGACCGGTGACGGCCAGGGCGTGGAGAACTACCTGCCGGCGGGCCTGTTCCCCGACAACTGGATGTGCGCCGCGAGGCTGGTGGCCGGATGCTGAGGACAGCGATGAGATCTGTGGAATCGCCCAAGGGGCGCGCCGGCGCGGCGAAGGCCGCGATCGTCACGGCGCTCGTCGCGGCGGTGGTGAGCGGCTGCTCGCTGCTGCCGACGTCGGTGCAGCGCGCGATCGGCTCGATCGACCAGATCACGGCCTACTTCGACAGCTCGGCCGGTCTCTTCGTCGACAACACCGTGTCGGTGCTCGGCATGCCGGTCGGCCGGATCAAGCAGATCGACCCGGCGGGGGAGCGGGTCAAGGTGACGATGACCTTCGACGCGGACATCGACGTCCCCGAGGACGTCACCGCGGTCATCGTCAACACCTCGCTGGTGACCACCCGCCACCTGGAGCTGACGCCGCCCTACACCGGCGGCCCGAAGCTCAAGGACGGCGCCGTCGTCGTCAAGACGAAGACGCCGGTCGAGATCGACAACCTGCTCAAGACGCTCGACACCCTGACCAAGGACCTGGGCGGCGACGGCCAGGGTCACGGCCCGGTGAAGGACTTCCTCGATCTCGGCGCCGGCATGTTCGGCGGGCAGGGCGACCGGCTGCGCCGGGCGCTCAACGACCTCACGTCGGCCGTCCAGATCACCGCCAACAACTCGCCGAAGCTCGCCGAGGTGATCAAGCGGCTGGAGAAGCTCATGACGGTGCTGGCGAACAACCAGGAGAAGATGAAGGCCTTCTCGCGGGACGTCACCGGCCTGTTCACGCTCCTCGGCGACCAGTCGGTGGGTCTGGAGGCGACGGTCCGCTCGCTCAACGGCGTCCTCGGCGATCTGTCGACGTTCCTCAGCCAGAACAAGGCGACTCTCGGCGGCGCTCTCGGCCGTCTCGCCTCGACGCTGAAGAACCTCGGCGACTACTCGCGTCAGGCGGTCGAGCTCGTCAACGTCGCGCCGCTGACGTTCTCGAACATCGCGAACGCCGTCTCGAAGGAGCAGCGTGCGCTGCGCATCCACGTCCTCACGGACAAGGACCTGCTGGACGGCGAGATGGTGAACATGTTCTGCGAGAGGGTGCAGATGCGTAAGGAAGGCTGTCGCACCGGCAAGCTCAAGGACTTCGGCCCGGACTTCGGCATCCTCGCCGCGATGATGGGGCTGACGCGGTGAGGGAGGAAACGATGACGACGATCCCCGTGACTCGCCGCCGGGCGCGCGGCGGCCTTCTTCGGCGCATCGCCGTCGCCCTCACGCTCGTCGCCACTCTGGCGTTGTCGGGCTGCAGTCTGCTCCCGGCGTTGACCGTCGAGCAGGTGCCGCTGCCCAAACCCGGCGGTCTCTCCGGCGGGATGACGCTGTCGGCGGAGTTCCGCAACGCGCTCAACCTGCCGGAGCAGGCGAAGGTGAAGCTGCACGGCAACATCGTCGGGCAGGTCGACGCGATCGTCGTCGACGGCTATGTCGCGCGGGTGAAGATGTCGCTGGAGAAGGGTCTGCAGCTGCCCCGTGAGACGCGCGCGGAGCTGCGGCAGGCCACCCCGCTCGGCGACGTCTTCCTCGCGCTGGAGCCGCCGGCGACGCCGACGAATCCGGGGCTGCTCCTGGCCGACGGCGACACGATCGGTCTCGACAAGACCGGTGCCGCCGCCACGATCGAAGACCTGCTGGTCTCGCTGTCGACGTACGTCGGCAACGGTGTGTTCGACGGCCTGGTGCAGATCGGGCATGAGCTGAACAACGCCGTCGGCGGCCGCGCCCCCGAGCTGCAGACGCTGGTCCGCGAGTTCACGTCGGCGTTCCAGAAGATGAACGCCAACACCGCCGAGCTGGACCGGTCGATCCGCGCGCTCGGCACAGTGAGCCGCGATCTCGCCGACGGCCGCAAGCAGCTGATCGATTCGCTCACGGCCCTCAACCCGGCGTTGACGACGATCAACGGCCAGATCGACGCGATCCAGACGACGCTCGCCAAGACCCGGGCGACGTCGGCCGCGCTCAACGACTTCCTCAGCACCCAGAAGGGCAACACGGAGTCGCTGTTCCGGCAGCTCAACACCTTCGCGATCCAGCTCGATCGCGCCGCGGCGCAGTTCGGGCCGTTCGCCGAGAACCTCGCCGCCGCCGATCGTGCGCTGGCGCGGTCGACGAAGGGCAACTCGCTCGCCGGCTCGCTGCGGCTGCAGTGGTTGACGACGGGCTTCGGTCAGGACAGCGGGAGCCGATTGTGGGAGCCCTCTGACATCCCGGCCGCACAGAACTCCATCCGAGACACTCTGATGCGCGTCTACTCGCGCATCACCGGAACGAATGGGTGCTGCCCGCGATGAAGAATCTTCTGAGCAAGCACAGGTTCAAGCTGTCGACGCTCGGCCTGGTCGTGACGCTCGTGGTGGGCACGTACTACATCGTGTTCAACGCGCTCGGTCTTAACCCGTTCCTGTCGACGTATTCGGTCACGATGCACTTCCCGAACTCGGGCGGCGTCCAGGTCGGCTCGTCGGTCAATCTGCGTGGCGCGCGGGTCGGCAAGGTCACCGAGATCCGGACGTCGGCGAAGTCGATCGACGTGGTCGCCGAGATCGAATCGAAGTACAAGATCAGCGCGAACTCGATCATCCAGGCGCACGCGCTGTCGACGGCGGGCGAGCAGTACGTCGACATCCGGCCGAACACCGACAACGGTCCGTACCTGGAGGACGGCGATTCGGTGCAGCCGGGTCAGATCAAGGACGCGCGCTGCGCCGTCCCGGACGCGACCGCGCCGAACCCGGCCAACACCGCGGGCGCGGTGGCGTGTGACTCGCTGCCGTTCGCCGACGTGCTCTCCAACGCGGTCGGCCTCGTCAAGCAGATCGATTCGCAGAAGCTCGACTCCATCGTCACGGCGCTCGATGCCGGCTTCAACGGCAACGGCACCGAGGTGGCCCTGCGCCCGGGCCAGACGCAGAAGCCGCTCAAGCTGCTGCTGGATTCGGCGGGCGAGGTGCTGACGAAGCTGTCCAGCGTGACGCCCGAGACGATCCGGCTCATCCGCGACGCCGGCACGATCTTCGAGACGACGAGCAACATCCAACCCGACCTCGGCCGCCTCGTGAAGGCGCTCTCGTCGGCGGTGGACGGGCTGCGGAAGGCCGACGCGCAGTTGCGGGAGCTGTTCGCCCGCGGCCCGGGTCGGCTGACGTCGCTGACGGGTTCGCTGACGACGCTGCAGGACCCGATCACGTCGATCACGAAGGTGCTCGTCGAGATCTCGCGGCAGGGTGCGTTGCGGGCGCCGGCGCTGACTCAGCTCATGCCGTCGATGCGTGACGGTGCGACGGCGCTCGGCTCCGCGCTGCGCGACGGGGCGCTGTACATCATTCTGGACATCCTGCCGCGGCCGTACTGCGACTACCAGATCACGCCGACGTCGCCCAACGACATCACGCGGCTCACGGTGCCGACGAACCTCTACTGCGCCTCGCAGTACGAGACGACGCAGGTCCGGGGCGCCTGGAACGCGCCGCGGCCGCCGGGCGACGACACGCAGATCCCCGGCCCGAACCAGCGGCAGATGTCGACGCCGCTCGAGTGAACTGACGCGTATCGGCCAGCCCGGGCCACGGCCCGGGCTGGCCGCGTTTTGACTTGCCCGCGACGACGAGACGAAGGTGTATCGGTATGGCAGACGACTCGCAGCGGCGACCCGACGACGAGGAGACGGTGGACGTCGCGGCGGAGACCGAGGACCTGGCTGAGGACGAGGATCTGGCCGACGACGAGGATCTGGCCGACGACGAAGACCTGGCCGAGGACGAGGATCTGGCCGAGGACGAGGATCTGGCCGAGGACGAGGATCTGGCCGAGGACGAGGATCTGGCTGAGGACGATGCCGAGGAGGACGTCGAGGCTGAGGACGAGCCGACGGTGCCGGTCCGGTCTGCCCAGGCGAACCGGAAGATCGGCAAGCTGAGCAAGGCCGAGCTGAAGGCGGATCGGTCGGCGGCCGGCCGGTCGAGGGCCAGCCGTTCGGCCGGGCGCTCGGATGACACTGCGGCGGACGGCCGGGTCAAGCGGATCGTCGCCGGCGTCGCGGTGGGTGCCGTCGTGTTGGGCGCCGCGGCCGCGATCGGCGTGCTCTGGACCGGCAAGAATGCGCTGGAGGAGGAGCGGTCGAGCTCCGTCGCGGCGATCGATCTGGCCGTCGAATACGTCAAGCAGGGCGTGACGATCGATTACCGCAATCCGCAGGCGGCGGCCGATCGGCAGGAATACCTCAAGGAGCACTCGACGCCGGACCGGAAGGCGGCGCTGCCCAACGACAGCCCGGCGACCACGGCCGTCATCGAGGAGAGCGAGGTCATCGCGACGGTGACGAGTGTCCCGTCGCGCGGCATCGACCGCGTCGACACCGAGACGGCGAAGGTGCTCGTCGAAGTCGCCGTCGACGCGCAGAGCAAGGTGGCGGCCAAGACGACGACGGACTGGATCTTCGGCGTCACGCTCACGAAGTCGGGCGGGACGTGGCTGGTCAAGAACGTCGAGATCGTCTCGTCGGCGCTCGCGCCGAACGCCGCGCCGCCGGTGCCGGGTGCCACGACGACGCCGGGCGTTCCGGGCTCGACGGATCCGGCCGCGCCGACGACCGAGCCGGCTCCGCCGGTGAATCCGCAGGTGCCGAATCCCGAGGCGCCCGCCCCGACGGCCCCGCCGGCCGGTTAGCGAAGGTGGCCGAGATGGCAGACGAATCGAAGCAGGACGGCGCCGGCCTGGAGGACGGCGCGGATCACGAGCCGACCACCGACGTCGACGCGGCACGGGAGGCCGCCGGCGCGGAGACCGGCCCCGAGCCGGAGGCGGCGGCGACCGTCGAGCGCCCTGTGGCGAAGAAGGTGCCGGCGAAGAAGGCCCCCGTCAAGAAGCCGGCCAAGAAAGTAGCCGCGGAGACTGCTCCGGCAAAGAAGGTGGCGGCCAAGAAGGTCGTGGCGAAGAAGGCGCAGCCGAAGGCCACCGCAGAGACGGTGCCGGCCAAGAGCGCGCCCGTACGGGCCGACGCCGCAGACGACATCGGCGCGGCCCGGCGCCCGCGGTGGGCGATCGTGGTCACCGGCGTGGCGGCGGTGCTGGTCGTCGCACTCGCGGTGGTGTCGGTGCTGCTGTGGCGAGACAACGAGGCACTGAAGGACGAGCGGGACTCCGGCCACGCGGCCGTCGAGGCCGCGACGGAGTTCGCGACCCAGATGATGACCGTCGCCGCCGACGATCCGACGTCGGTCACGGCGCGTCGCGACTTCCTGCTCGGCCATTCGACCGGGACGTTGCACGACAGCCTGGCCGCCGACAACACCGACTGGCGGCAGCAGAACGGCGTCCGCGCGACGGCCAAGCCGTGGCTGCACGGGCTGCAGAAGCTCGACGGCGACACCGCTGTCGTCGCGCTGCTCGTCATGCTGCAGGCGCAGAGCAGTCTGCGTCAGGACGGCTACTACCCGATGCCGCTGGAGCTGACGCTCAGCCGCGTCGACGGCAAATGGCTCGCGTCCGCCGCGCGGAACTGGCCGGACGAGATCGCGCCGCCGCGGGACGTCACGGCCCCGGATCCTGCGAACCCGACGCAGCCGGGCGTGACGTCCCCGGTCGTGCCCGTGCCGACGACGCCGGTCGCGCCGCAGCCGGGAGGCTGAGCCGGGACCGGTTGTCGGCCGTTCAGGTTGATCGGTCGGCGGGCTTGCCGAACCAACGGGTCAGGTGGTCGTTCAGGTCCCGTTGGTGCTCGCCGACCCAGGCGATGTACCCGTCGGGGCGCAGGAGCACGGCCGGAGCATCCAGTGCCGCAGTGGAATCGGCGATGAGGTCGACTCGATCCGACCAGCCTTCGACGCTCAGGCGTTCGGTGCGATCGAGCACGAGGCCGCGGCCCCGATGTAGTCGGTCGTAGATGCGGCCCCGGTTCAGTTCGATGTCGCGCAGGCGGCGGCCGAGCAGGTCGGCGTCGTCGGGCACATCTCCGGCTCCGCCGACGTCGTATCGGACGCCGATCGCGGTGATCTTCTCGATCAGGTATCGGTTCACCTCGTCGAAGTCCATCAGTTCGGTGAGCAGCCGGCGCATGGCCTGCGCACCCGGTTCGTCGGACTGCAATGCCACCTGGGCGCGGGTGTTGTTCAATACGTCTTCTGCTACTGGACGACGTTCGGCCTGGTAAGTGTCCAGCAATGTATCCGGCGCTTGGCCGCGGATCTGTGCGGCCAGCTTCCAGCCGAGATTGAATGCGTCTTGAGCGCCCAGGTTCAGGCCTTGACCGCCGGCGGGCGGGTGGATGTGCGCCGCATCGCCGGCCAGCAGTACCCGCCCGACGCGATACCGCTCGGCGAGTCGGGTGGCATCGCCGAAACGGGACAGCCAGCGCGGGGAATGCGCGCCGAAATCGGTTCCGACGATGGCGCGTAACTGTTGTTTGACCTCATCGAGGGCGGGTGGTTCGGAGCGATCTTCGTTGACGTCGGCAGCGGGAATCACGACTCGATAGGTTCGATCACCGAAAGGTCCGAGGCTGAATGCTCTATTGGTCCTGCGGATTTCGGTCATCCTGGCGGCGATCTCTGTCTGCGAGGCGCGCATCTCCATCTCGCCCATCAGCGTGTCGGCCCGCGAGGGCTCGCCGGGGAAGCCGACGCCGAGCAGTTTGCGCACCGTGCTGCGTCCGCCGTCACAGCCGACGAGGTAGCGGGCCCGCAGCAGCTTCCCGTCGGCAAGCCCGACGGTCACGCCTTCCTCGTCCTGGTCGAGACCGGTCACCGCACAACCCCGCTGCACCTGCGCACCCAGCTCGATCGCGATGTCTTCGAGCAGCTGATCGATGACCGGCTGCGGAATCCCCAACAGGTAAGGGTGCGTGGAATCCAGGCCTTCGGGTGCGGGTTTGGCGATGGCGGCGAAGATGCCTCCGACAGGCCGCCGTCTTCCGTGTTCGAGAAGACGATCGAGCCGTCCACGCATCGCCATCAGCTCGAGGCTCCGCATATGCAGACTCACGACGCGGACCATCGACGCCACGGGTGCGGGTTCCTTTTCCACAACGAGTACCCGCACATCGTGCAGCCGCAGTTCGGCCGCCAGTGTCGCACCGGTCGGCCCGCACCCGGCGATGATCACATCGAACATGAACCGTCCATTCGCCTAGTCCTCCCACGTTGCACCGTGTGTGTTGTCGTCAGGCTGTACGTGCGTGTACGTCTCATGAATCCGAATTCTCAGGTTCTGGCATCGGCCGCTCATTGTGAGGGGAGCCCGGGTCTTTCCGCAAGCGATATATGCCGAGACGGAAGAGGCTTGTCGAAGCGTTTTCGGGGCATTCGGCTGCGTTGCCGGCAAGGCGCAGGCCGGGGGCGGACGATTGTGGCGCGATCAGTCGGTCGTTCGATCGAGCCCGGCAAGAGAGGACCAGGCTGTCTGGATGTTAAGTCCAGGTTGAGCGTTGCGGGGTGTGTCGAGCGAGCGTATTATCGATGTTGCGTTCGATGCACTCCGGGGGGAGCTCACAATGTCTGTCGCTGTACGCACTCGCGGTCGTTCTGGTTCTGGTGGGTCGTGTTCTGTGTCGGTTCTTGGTCGGCTTGAGGCTGCGACGCGGGCGCATGGGCGCGGGTATGTGGATCAGATGGCTGCGGTCGCTGACATCTACGCGGTGTACGACGGCCGGCACCGGAACAAGGTGTATCGGGATCCGGTGCAGGCGGCCGGGGATGAGATCGCCGCGTTGTTGGGTCGGGGTGCGGCTCAGGCTGATCGGTTGATCTGGTACGCACTACTTTTTCGTGATCTGTTGCCGTCGGTTCTGGCCCATGTGGCGTCTGGTCGGTTGACGCCGTTGCAGGCCGAGCAGCTCGCGCAGCGGGCGCTGAACGTCACCCCCGAGTTGGCCGGTGAGGTCGACCGCCGTGTCGATGTCGCGTTGTCGGCGGGGAAGGGCTGGTCGAGGGCGCGGTTGGAGGCGATGATCGACGCGATCATCGCCCAGGTCGACGCTGACGCCCTCCGAATCAGACGTCGGGTGGCGTTGGCTGATCGTGCGGTGTGGTGCCGCAATATCGGTGATGGGATGGCGCAGTTGTCGATCACCTGCGACGCCGCGGTCGGTCGCACGGCGGAAGGCGCCATACGCGCTGCTGCTCGTGGGTTGATCGCCGATGGTGGTGGGCGGACGCAGGCTCAGGTGATGTCGGATGTCGCGACGGCGGCGTTGTTGTTGGGTCGGGCTCCGACGCCGGTGACGCCCTCGCGGGTGATGTCGTTGGCTGCGGGTTCGGTGGCTGCGGAGGCGTCGTCATCGGCTGCGGGTTCGGTGGCGGCCGGGTCGGCTGATTCTGACGGGTCGACCGCGGAGCCTGATGCCGCTGCGCAGGCTGACGTCGGGAACTCGTGGCCGGCTGTGGAGGATGCGGCCCGGCAGGCGGTGCGGCGTGCTGCGGATGTGGCGGCGTTGGAGGCTGTCGCGGGGCGGGTCGTGGTGCACGTGGTCGCGAATCGGTCGACGGTCGATGATCCGACCGACCTGCAGCCCGGGTTTCTGCCCGGCTATGGGGTGATCACCGCTGATCATGTTCGGGATCTCGCCGGCCGGGGCCGGATAGCGCCGCTGCTCCCGGACGGCGCCTACCCGACTGACAGCCTTGGACCGTCCGATATTGACGGACCGCCTGATGGTGGCCGGCGCGATGGTGGTGGCCGGGCGGGTGGTGCTCGGTCAGCTGGTGAACGTCGGCGGTGTTCGTCGCGATCACGGCCACGCCGGCACAGCGCCGGAGTGGCCCGGTCGGGGTCGGTACCCGATCGTGCCTCGGGGGGTCCGACTGCAGGTGGCGGGTCAGAGTCTGTGACGTCGGTGCCGCCGCGTGCGTCTCAAGCAGCCGATGACTATCGGCCAACGGCCGCGGCGGTGCGGTTTCTGCAGGTCCGGGACCTGACGTGTCGTTTCCCCGGATGCAGCCGCCCGGCCGAGCGGTGTGATGTCGATCATGTCGACAACCACCAGGCCGGGAACACGACGACGGCGAACATGGGGCATCTGTGTCGGCGTCACCATCTGGGGAAGACCCACCACGGGTGGCGCATGGAACACCTCGACAACGGTCCGAATGTCCGCGCGAGCAGTGGCGGTGACGCCGTCGGTGACGGCGGGCGGAACTGTGGTGATGGTGTGGTGTTCGTCAGTCCGCTCGGTGGGCGTTATCCGGGCCCGGCGTTCACCGGTGTCGATCTGTTCCCCGGATTAGCCGGTGTGGTGTTCGATGACACCCCGGGCGCGACCCCGACCGGCAGACCGGTGCGTCGGAACCGGCTCGCTGAGTGGCAGGCCCGCGTCCGGGCCGAACGGGCGTACAGCCGGATGATTCGCGAATCCGACCAGGTCGATGCCGCGCAACGAGCCGCGGCCGAACGCGCTGCCGCGACCGCCGCCTACAACGACGACCCACCACCCTTCTGACAGGCCGCGGGCTCGACGGTCTGGTCGGTGAGCCGGCCGGGATCGTGCCGCGTCCGCGTTCAGCGTGCGGCGATCCTCGACCGCCTCGAGAAGATCGGTGTGGTAGCGGCGTGTGCTGCGGCGACCGGCGGTCAGACGCGATGCAGCACGACGGCCGGTGCGTCCGCGAGCAGTTGCGCCGCCGGCGCCTGCTTCTCGTAGCGACGGTCGCTGAGCGGGTCGAGCCAGACGCCGTCGGGTAGGTCGATCGTGGTCGCCTCGTCCCAGCCGCCGGCGCCGCGGATCGTCACGACCGCCGCCGCCGACCCGCGGCCGACGCCGAGAAGCCTTCCGGCGTCCGGGCCGGAGGCGGCGAGCGGGGTGTAGCCGCCGAATCCCGGTCGTCGACGCGCCTGCAGTGCGGCGCACGTCAGACGGTGTTTCTCGCCGTTCGTGGCGCGCGCGTAGTCGACGGGACGCCGGTTGTCCGGGTCGACGAGCGAATCGTCGGGCCACTGGGTGCCCTGATAGACGTCGGGGACGCCGGGCGAGAGCAACTGCAGCACCTTGGCGCCGAGCATCGCGGCCCGAGCGAGTTCGCGGGTGCGCTCGGCGAAGGCGGAGAGCAGTTCCGCCGCCGGTCCGGACGTCGCGGCGTCGAGCCACGCGTCGACGGCCGCCTCGAAGTCGGCGTCGGGTGCCGACCACGACGTCCGCGCCTCCGCCTCCCGCAGAGCCTTGCGGGCGTAGTCGTGCAGCCGGCCGAGCAGCGCAGGCGTCACGACGGCGCCACCCTCGTCGCCACTGGACGGCCACACGCCGAACAGCGTCTGCCACAGCAACAGCCCGGCGGCCGGATCGGGGGACGGGCAGACGTCCTCGAGGGCGTCGACGAGGGCGGCCCACTCGTCGGGCACCTGGGCGAGCACGCCGATCCGGGCGCGCACGTCCTCGCTGCGCTTGGTGTCGTGGGTGGAGCGCGTCGTCATGGTCAGCGGCCAGCCGGCGGCACGCTCGGCGTTGGCCAGGTGGAACGCTCCGGTGCTCACGCCGACGAGGCCCGGATCGCCGCCGACCTCGTTGAGCGAGGTCAGCCGGGCCGTGCGGTAGAACAGCCGGTCTTCGACCGACTTCGCCGCGACGGCGCCGCGGACCTGGGCGAGCAACGGCCACGCCTGCGGGGAAGCCGCGATCCGGGCCGCGACGTCTTCGCAGCCGGTCGCGAGGTCCGGACGTGCGGTGGCGATGTCGCCGAGCACCCGCGTGATGGTGCCCGCGAGCGGCCGGTAGTCGGCGCGGTAGCAGGGCAGGGCGGCGACGAGCTCGACGAGTGCGTCGCCGGCACCGGTGGTCTCGACGCCCAGCGCACCCGCGAGTCGGCGCAGCTCGGCGGGGAACAGCCCGTGCAGGACGGCGCGGGCCTCACGCGGTTCCGCTTCGTGCAGCCAGGCGGCGTCGCCGCGATCGCCGACCCGGCGCAGATGCAGGTCGGCGAGCGGTTCGGCACCGGCCGGATCGAGGAAGACGCCGTCGAACAGGCGCAGCGCCTCGTAGCCGGTGGTGCCGTCGACGGGCAGCGACGGGTCGAGCGTCTCGGGCCCGGTCAGGATCTTCTCCACGATGAGCCAGCGCCCGGGGCCGATGAGGTCTCGCAGTCGGCGCAGGTAGCCGGCGGGATCGGCGAGCCCGTCCGGATGGTCGACGCGCAGGCCGTCGAACAGGTTCTCGGCCGCCAGCCCGGCGAGCCAGGCGTGTGTGGCGTCGAAGACCTCCGGGTCCTCCTGACGCACGGCGGCCAGCTCGTTGACCGCGAAGAACCGCCGGTAGCCGATGAGCCCCGCATCCCAGGGCACGAGCCGGTAGTGCTGGGCGGCGTGCGTCGCGATCGGATCGTCGGTCGCAGTGCCCGGGGCGATGGGGAAGTGGTGGTCGTAATAGGCGAGCTCGTCGCCGTCGTCGCCTGCCACGATGCGCAGCGGCGACAGGTCACCATCCGAGGCCAGCGCCGGCAAGGCGATCCGGCCGTCGGCGTCGGGGACGAAGTCGAAGGTGCGCCGATGCGGCGAGTCCGGGCCGCGCCGCAGGGCGTCCCACCACCAGGCGTTCTGCCGGGCGTCGGCGACGCCGGCGTGATTGGGGACGATGTCGAGGACGATGCCGAGGCTGAGCTCGGCGGCGGCGCCGCGCAGCTCCCGCAGCCCGTCGTATCCGCCGAGCACCGGCGAGACGCGCGGCGGCAGCAGGCCGTCGTAGTGATGCGTCGAGCCGGCCATCGCCTCCTGCACCGGCGAGAGGTAGAGGTGCGTGACGCCGAGGGCGGCGATCGTCGGGAGGGCCGCGATCGCGTCGGCGAACGTGAAGCCGGCGTGCAGTTGCAGCCGGTACGTCGCGGACGCGGGCGTGACGGGATGCTCCGGGGGACAGGATGCGCCGGGACGCCTCCGTTCGCCGGCGCGCGAGTCGAGGTCCGTCATCGTCACTTCTTCTCCCGTCGCAGAACGAGCAGCGATCGCGCCCCGACGGAGATGATCTCGCCAGGCTTCACCGAGAGCGAGCAGCGTCCGCGGGGGTCGGTCGTCGAGAGCTCCCCCTCCCAGACGGTGCCCGGCTTACCCGGGAGGACGAAGTCGAGGTCCTCGAAATGCGCGTTGAAGCACAGCAGGAAGCTGGCGTCGCGGACATGCCGGCCGCGCTCGTCGGGTTCGGCGATCTCGTCACCGTCGAGGAACACCGCCAGCGACTTGCCGAAGCCGCTGTCCCAGTCCTCTTCGGTCATCTGCTCGCCCGAGGGCGTCAGCCACGCGATGTCGGGATTCACCTCGTCGTGCACGGGCTTGCCGGCGAAGAACCGGCGGCGCCGGAAGACCGGATGGTCGCGGCGCAACGCGATGGCGGCGCGGGTGAAGTCGACGAGGTCGGCGTTCGTCTCGGCGAGCGTCCAGTCCATCCACGACGTCTCGTTGTCCTGGCAGTAGACGTTGTTGTTGCCGCCCTGGGTGCGGCCCATCTCGTCGCCGTGCGCCAGCATCGGCGTGCCCTGGCTGAGTAGCAGGGTGGCGAGGATGTTGCGTCGCTGCCGGGCGCGCAGCTCGAGGATCTCCGGGTCGTCCGTGGGGCCCTCGACGCCGCAGTTCCACGAGCGGTTGTGGCTCTCGCCGTCGCGGCCGTCCTCGCCGTTGGCCTTGTTGTGCTTCTCGTTGTACGAGACGAGGTCGTTGAGGGTGAAGCCGTCGTGCGCGGTGACGAAGTTGATGGACGCGCCCGGGCGTCGGCCGGTCGCCTCGTAGAGGTCCGAGCTGCCGGTCAGCCGCGAGGCGAACTCGCCGAGCGTCGCCGGCTCGCCGCGCCAGTAGTCGCGCACGGTGTCGCGGTACTTGCCGTTCCACTCCGTCCACAGCGCGGGGAAGTTGCCCACCTGGTAGCCGCCCTCGCCGACGTCCCACGGCTCGGCGATGAGCTTGACCTGCGAGACGACCGGGTCCTGCTGGACGAGATCGAAGAACGCCGACAGCTTGTCGACGTCGTGCAGCTCGCGGGCGAGCGTGGACGCGAGATCGAAGCGGAAGCCGTCGACGTGCATCTCGGTGACCCAGTACCGCAGCGAGTCCATGATGAGCTGCAGCGTGTGCGGATGCCGCACATTGAGGCTGTTCCCGGTGCCCGTGTAGTCCATGTAGTACGCGGCGTCACCGTCGACGACGCGGTAGTAGGCCCGGTTGTCGATGCCGCGGAAGCAGATCGTCGGGCCCATGTGGTTGCCCTCGGCGGTGTGGTTGTAGACGACGTCGAGGATCACCTCGATGCCCGCCTGATGGAATGCCCGCACCATCGCCTTGAACTCGGTGACGGCGTCGGCCGGCTTGGGCGACGCGCGGTAGCTGTCGTACGGGGCGAGGAAGCCGAAGCTGTTGTAGCCCCAGTAGTTGCGCAGCCCCTTGTCCAGCAGCGTCTGATCCTGCAGGAACTGGTGGACGGGCATGAGCTCGATCGCCGTGATGCCCAGCCCGGTGAGGTAGTCGATGATCGCCGGATGGGCGAGGCCGGCGTAGGTGCCGCGCATCGCCTCCGGCACCTCGGGGTGCGTCATCGTCATGCCGCGGACGTGCGCCTCGTAGATGACCGTCTCGTGGTACGGCCGCCGCGGCGGGTGGTCGTTCTGCCAGTCGAAATACGGGTTGATGACGACCGACGTCATGGTGTGGCCGAGCGAATCGTCGTGGCTCAGATACGAGAACAGGCTGCGGTCGCCGTCGAACTCACCCGCGAAAGCCTTGCCGTAGGGGTCGACGAGCAGCTTGGACGGATCGCAACGCAGCCCCTGATCGGGGTCGAACGGGCCGTGTACGCGGTAGCCGTAGCGCTGGCCGGTGGCGACGCCGGGCAGATAGGCGTGCCAGACGTAGCCGTCCACCTCCTCGAGCCGGACGCGCGTCTCGCGGCCCTCGCGGTCGATGAGGCACAGCTCGACGGACTCGGCGACCTCGGAGAACAGCGAGAAGTTGGTGCCCGCGCCGTCGTAGGTGGCGCCGAGCGGGTACGGCTGGCCGGGCCAGACGTCCTGCACGGGTGCGGGTGCGGCAGGGGCCGGCACCGGCTGCGGTCCGGGTGCCGAAGCGTGGGCCTTCGGCTCGGACGTGGACGTCGTCGCGCCGGTCGCCTCGTCGCTGGAGGAGATGGAGCCTGCGGAATCGACCGGCGAGCGGGAGTCGGGCATGCGGACAACCCTATCCCGTGACGCGTGCGCCCTCCGGTGTCCACCAGGTCAGTCCCAGGTCGCGCAACGCTGCGCCGAGGCGCTGTTCGAGCGCCGGGGTGAGGCTGCGGACGAACGTGGCCGACAGGTGGTGCCAGTCCTTGTAGACGAGGATGTTGCCGATGACCGCCGGGCAGTACGCGTTCGGCGTCGTCGCGGGCTCGCAGACGGCGTCGCTGAAGTCGAGCAGCGAGACCGACGGGAACCGCGTCTTGTCGGCGAAGGCCGCGATCGCGGGGTCCTCCGGCGCGTACGCCCCGGCCCGGGGCGCGCCGCAGGTGTCGGCGGTGCCGCGCTGCGAGAGGCAGATCGGGGGTTCCTTGGCGTTGTGCGTCCACGGCGTGTCGCGGACGCCGACCAGCTTGATCCCGGCCGCCTGGTACTTGGCGTAGATGTCGGTGTAGTCGGCGGGCGTGGCGTCGCCGGGGGCGCCGCGGGCCGGGCGCGTCGAGTTGGTGAAGACGACGTCCGGCTTGAGCTTGGTGATCTTGTCGAAGGTCTCGCGGTTGAACTCGGCGCACTCGGGATACGGCGTCGCGCCGTCGGGCGAACTCGAGGACGGCTTCGTCGGGGCGGGGTCGGCCGTGAGCGGGCAGCCCATCCGCAGGAACGTGACCACCTTGAAGCCGAGCTTCTTGCCGAGCGCGTCGAGGGCCGTCAGCCAGTACTCGGCGTGCGAACCGCCGGCCAGGGCGAGGACGCGCGTCGCGTCGACGTCGCCGTATTCGCAGGTCGGGTTGGCGTACTCCGGCTTGACGGTGCCGTACACGTTGCCGAGCTTGCCGGTGAAATCGACGATGCAGCCGTCCGGGGAGGACGGCGGCCAGTCCTTCGGCGCCTGGAAGTAGGCCGGCTGGACGGGCTGGTTCTTCGGCACCTCGATCGCCGGGTCGAGGAACGCGCGGGCGCCGGGGTAGTAGCGGACGTCGAGGTTCTCGGTGTGCGGCGTGTCGCGGCTCGTGGCGTAGGCGTCCCAGCGGTCGATGGCCGCGTAGCCGCCGGCGACGACGAGGGTCAGGACCGTCGCCAGCACCGGGGCGTAGGCGAGCCGGGAGCGGCGTGTCGTTTTCTGTGGCGCGTCCACGGCGGACGGTTTCGTCTTGCGCTTCCCGCGCAGCGGCTCCTCGATGAACCGCGTCGACAGCCAGGCGATGACGAGCGAGACGACGATGAGCACGGTCCCGGCCGGGATCGAGGCGTGTGCCGAGTTCGTGTACGCCAGCCAGAAGATGAGCAGCGGCCAGTGCCACAGATAGAGCGAGTACGAGATCGAACCGAGCCAGACGATCCGCCGATGGGCGAGCATGCGGTTGACGACGGGCTGCTCGACCTGCGGCCCGTCCTGCTGGGCGGTCGCGCCGGACCAGATGATGAGGAGCGTCGCGCCGACCGGGACGAGCGCCCAGGCGGCGGGGTACTCGTCGACGCCGGAGAGCCACCAGCCGCAGCTGACGATGAGTCCGAGCCCGATGAGCGCGACCACGCTGCGGACGGCGTTCGACACCCGCGTGCGCGGCAGCCAGACGGCGAGCAGGCCGCCGGCGAGCGGCTCCCAGGTGCGCGCGATCGTGTCGTAGTAGTTGAACGGCTGGTTGATGCCGTGCCGGTAGGAGGCCCACGCGAACGAGACGGCCGTCACGGCGGCGAGCGAGACGCCCACGATCACCTTGACGCCCGTCGGGCTCCCGGTGCGGCGCAGCGCCGGGACCTGCGCGATCAGTTTGATGCCGCCCGCGAGCGCGAGCGCCGCGAGCATCGTCACGAGGAAGAACTGCCCCTGCACCGACATCGACCAGAGGTGCTGCATCGGGCTCGTCACCGGGTTCGCCGCGGCGTAGTCCTGCGAGGCCTCGGCGAGATGCCAGTTCTGGTAGTACAGCGCGGAGGCGACCACCTCTTCGCCGAGCGAGGACCAGCGCAGATCGGAGATGATGAGCACCGTGAGCACCATGATCGCTGCGAGGACGGCGATCATCGCGGGCAGCAGGCGCCGCGCCAGGCGCGTCAGCCGCTGCCACGGGTTCACGGTCGCCCACAGGCCGACGTCCGCCGACTGGCTGCCGATGGCGTGCTTGAGCAGCGAGCCGATGAAGAAGTAGCCCGAGAGGGTGAGGAAGACGTCGACGCCGCCCGAGACGCGTCCGAACCAGATGTGGAACACCGCGACGAGGGTGATGGCGACGCCGCGCAGGCCGTCGAGATCGATGCGGTAGCCCGGTTTCGCGGTGGTCGCCGGGGTCGGCGGCGACTCGGTGTCGGGCTGCTCAGGTGTGCGGTCGGCCACGGTGGGTCTGGTCCTCTCCGTCGGAGCACCGATGAGGGTACCCGCCGATCCTGGCAGTGTCGGTCGACGCGGGCGTCGTCCCCTACCCTCGTCTGGTGTGACGCCCCCGAACCGCTCCGCCGACGACCTCTCAGCGCTTGATGCGCGTCACGTCTGGCATCCGTACAGCGGCCTCCGGACGGCGTCGGCAGGTACCTCGCGGCCGGGCGTCGATCCGCTCGTCGTGGAATCGGCCGAGGGCGTCCGGCTGCGGCTGGCCGGCGGACGCGAGGTCGTCGACGGGATGAGTTCGTGGTGGGCGGCCGTGCACGGCTACCGGCATCCCGTGCTCGACGCCGCGCTCGCGGCGCAGGCCGGCCGGATGTCGCACGTCATGTTCGGCGGGCTGACGCATCGCAGCGCCGTCGAACTCGCTGAGGCGCTGGTCACGATCACGCCCGAGCCGCTGGAGACGGTGTTCTTCTCCGACAGCGGATCGGTCTCCGTGGAGGTCGCCGTCAAGATGGCGCTGCAGTACCACCGGGCGCGCGGCGACACGCAGCGCCGGCGGCTGGCGACGTGGCGCGGCGGCTACCACGGCGACACCTTCACCCCGATGAGCGTCTGCGATCCGGTGGGCGGGATGCACTCGCTGTGGGGCGACGTGCTCAACGCGCAGGTCTTCGCGCCGGAACCGCCGGTCTCCTGCGATTCGCGCTACGAGACGGTGCTCGCCGACGTCATCGGCCGGCACGCGCACGAACTCGCGGCCGTCATCGTCGAGCCGGTGGTGCAGGGCGCCGGCGGCATGCGCTTCCATGATCCGGCGGCGCTCGTCGCGCTGCGCCGGATCTGCGACGCGACCGGCGTCCTGTTGATCTTCGACGAGATCGCGACGGGCTTCGGCCGGTCGGGGGAGCTGTTCGCGGCCGACCACGCGGGCGTGGCGCCGGACGTCATGTGCGTCGGCAAGGCGCTGACCGGCGGCTATCTCTCGCTGGCGGCGACGCTGGCGACGCGCGAGGTCGCCGAGACGATCAGTGCCGGCGACCCCGGGCTGCTCGCGCACGGACCGACGTTCATGGGCAATCCGCTGGCGACGGCCGTGGCGCTCGCGTCGACGCGGCTGCTCGTCGGCGATGACCTGACGGGCCAGACGTGGCGCGGGGACGTCGCGCGCGTCCAGGCCGGACTGCGCGCCGGGCTGGCGCCGCTCACCGGCGTCGACGGTGTGGCCGACGTCCGGGTGCTCGGAGCGATCGGCGTCGTGCAGCTCGATCGAGCGGTGGACATGGCCGCCGCGACGTCGGCGGCGCTGGAGGCGGGCGTGTGGCTGCGGCCGTTCCGCGACCTCATCTATGCGATGCCGCCGTACATCAGCACCGCCGAGGACGTCGCGACGATCACGGCCGGCATGTCGGCCGCGGTGCGGGCGTCGCTGGGGGTGCAGCCGTGAGCGGGTTGGACTGGTTGGCGGCCGCCGCGGCCGAGCGGGAGGCGGCGGGGCTGCACCGGTCGCCGGTCGTCCGCGCCGTACCCGACGACGGCGAGTTGGATCTGTCGTCGAACGATTATCTGGGGCTTGCGCGGCGTCCCGAGGTCGTCCGGGCAGCCGCCGATGCGGCCCTGACCTGGGGCGGCGGCTCCACCGGGTCGCGGCTGGTCTCCGGGACGACGGCGCCGCACCTCGCGTTGGAGCGCGATCTGGCCGATTTCCTCGGCGCCGAGGCGGCGCTCGTCTTCTCATCCGGGTACACGGCGAACATCGGCGCCATCGCGGCGCTGGCGGGGCGCGGTGACGTCATCGTCAGCGACGGCGGCTCGCACGCGTCACTCATCGACGGCTGCCGGCTGTCCCGGGCCGACGTCGTCGTGACCCCGCGGGGTGATGTCGCGGCGGTCGACGCGGCGCTCGCCGGGGCTGTGGCAGAGATGAAGCTTGCGGAATCGACCATAGGGCAGCGCCGGCGGCTGCTCGTGGTCACCGACAGCGTCTACTCGGCCGACGGGACGGCGGCGCCGCTCGCCGAGCTGTACGCCGCGGCGCGGCGGCATGGCGCTGTGCTGCTCGCCGATGAGGCGCATGCGCTCGGTGTCCGGGGGCCGGGCGGGCGCGGACTGGCGGCCGAGGCCGGGATCGCGGGCGAGCCGGACCTCGTCCAGACGGTGACGCTGTCTAAATCGCTCGGCGCCCAGGGCGGCGCCGTCGCGGGCGTCGCGTTGCTGCGCGATCACCTCATCGACACTGCGCGCTCCTTCATCTTCGACACCGGGCTCGCGCCCGCGGCCGTCGCCGCCGCGCACGCCGCGCTCGGTGTGCTGCGTCGCGAGCCGGGGCTGGCCGAGGCCGTCTGCGCCCGGGCGCGAGAG
The DNA here is from genome assembly GCA_044222225.1 of Mycobacteriaceae bacterium. Lineage (GTDB taxonomy): Bacteria > Actinomycetota > Actinomycetes > Mycobacteriales > Mycobacteriaceae > JBGANR01. Next base: position 153,104 of record JBGANR010000008.1, on the reverse strand, counting down.
CTCGCGGCCGCGATCGGGGCGCCGGAGCCCGCGTCGGCCGTCGTCTCGCTGGTCCTCGGCGATCCCGAGCGGGCGCTGGCGGCGGCGGCCCGCTGCCGGGCCGAGGGCGTCGTCGTCGGGTGCTTCCGGCCGCCGTCCGTGCCGGTCGGGACGTCGCGGCTGCGGCTGACGGCCCGCGCCGACCTGACGGCCGCCGACATCGCGCGGGCCGCCGCCGTCGTCCTGGCGGCCGCGGGGGTGCCGGCATGAGCCGTGTGGTCGCCGTGACCGGGACGTCCACCGAGGTGGGCAAGACGATCGTGACGGCCGCTCTGGCTGCGGTCGCGGTCGCCCGGGGCGTCGCGGTGACGGCCGTCAAACCGGCGCAGACCGGCGTCGTGGCCGGCGAGGACGGCGATGCGGCGGTCGTCGCTCGGCTGGCCGGGGTGCCGACGCGGGAGGGCGCGCGGTTCCGCGATCCGCTGGCGCCGGTGCGCGCGGCGCGAAACGAGGGGGCCGACCCGCTGCGGTTCGCCGACGCGCTCGCCCTGTGCGAGGCCGCGGCGTCTGAGGGGGCGGTGACGCTGGTCGAGGGCGCCGGGGGTGTGCTCGTGCGGCTCGGGCTCGACGGCGATCGTCCGTTCACCGTGCTCGACCTCGCCGCCGCGCTCGACGCGCCGCTTGTCGTCGTCGCCGATCCTGCGCTCGGCACGCTCAACCACACCGAGCTGACGGTCCGCGCCGCGCGCGACGCCGGCGTCGACGTCGCGGGGATCGTGCTGGGCAGCTGGCCCGCCGAGCCCGGACTCGCCGAGCACGCCAACCGCGAGGACCTGCCCGGCCTCGTCGGGGTGCCGATCGTCGGCGTCGTCCCCGCGGGTGCGGGCCGGATGGCGGGCGAGGAGTTCCGGGCCGCCGCGCCGGGCTGGTTCGACGCCGCCTTCGTGACGCGGATCGTCGGCGGTAGCATCTCCTGAACACTGTTCAGTGGCTCGGGCCGTCCTCGATCGATGCCCGGGACCCGACACGCATCAGCCCCCGACCGAGGAGTTCCCCCGTGACCCAGGCCACCACCGAGATCGGCGTGACCGGAGCCGACGCCGACGACATCCTCGCCGTCGCCCGCGAGCAGGTGCTCGAGCGCGGCGAAGGATTGACGCGCGATCAGGTGTTGCGGGTGCTCCAGCTGCCGGACGAGCGGCTGGAGGAGGCCCTCGCCGTGGCGCACGACGTGCGGATGCGCTGGTGCGGCCCCGAGGTCGAGGTCGAGGGAATCGTCTCGCTCAAGACGGGCGGCTGCCCCGAGGACTGCCATTTCTGCAGCCAGTCGGGCCTGTTCGCGTCGCCGGTGCGCAGCGCATGGATCGACATCCCGGCGCTCGTCGAGGCCGCCAAGCAGACGCAGAAGACGGGGGCCACCGAGTTCTGCATCGTCGCCGCCGTGCGCGGTCCCGACAAGCGGCTGATGAGCCAGGTCGCGGCGGGCATCGAGGCGATCCGCGCCGAGGTCGACATCCAGATCGCCTGCTCGCTCGGCATGCTCACCCAGGAGCAGGTGGACGAGCTCGCCGCGATGGGTGTGCACCGCTACAACCACAATCTCGAGACGGCCCGCAGCCACTTCCCGAACGTCGTCACCACCCACACCTGGGAGGAGCGCTGGGACACGCTGCGCATGGTCCGCGAGGCCGGCATGGAGGTCTGCTGCGGCGGCATCCTCGGCATGGGCGAGACGCTGGAGCAGCGCGCCGAGTTCGCGGCCGATCTCGCCTCGCTCGCTCCCGACGAGGTGCCGCTCAACTTCCTCAACCCGCGGCCCGGAACGCCCTTCGGCGACCTCGACGTGCTGCCCGCCGCCGATGCGCTGCGCGCCGTCGCCGCCTTCCGGATGGCGCTGCCGCGCACGATCCTGCGCTTCGCCGGCGGCCGGGAGATCACGCTCGGCGATCTCGGTGCGCGCTCGGGCATCCTCGGCGGCATCAACGCCGTCATCGTCGGCAACTATCTGACGACGCTCGGCCGGCCCGCGGAGGCGGATCTCGATCTGCTCATCGAGCTGCAGATGCCGATCAAGGCGCTCAACGAGACGTTCTGATGGTCGGTGCTCGGATGAACGCCGTGCCGGGTCCGCTCGACGAGCCGCTGCGGTTCGGCGTCTACACCGGTGCGCCGGTCGAGGAGGCCGTCGCCCCGCCCGCCGCAGCCGTGCTGGGGCTGGAACCGCCGCGGTTCTGCGGACAGTGCGGACGCCGGATGATCGTGCAGGTGGTGCCGACCGGGTGGACGGCGCGCTGCTCTCGCCACGGATCGGTGGATTCGTCGTTCCTCGTGGGGGAGTGGTGACGGTCGCCCGGCGCTTCGGCGTCGTCGTCGCGGCGTTGCTGCTGACGGGCGTCGCGCTCGGTGTCGTGTGGGCGCTGCTCGCGCCGGGGCGTCAGGTGTTCGCGCTGCCTCAGGGGGTCTTCAGCGTGGGCAACGCCGACGACCATGCTTTCGACGCGCAGGCGATGTTCGGGCTGTTCTCGTTCGGCGCCGGGGTGGTGCTCGCGGCAGGGCTGTGGCGGTTGCGGGACCTGCGCGGACCGGTGCTCGCCGCGATCTGCGGCGTCGGCGGCGTGCTCGCCGGTCTGCTCGCGATGGGCGCCGGGACGCTGGTGGCCGGGTGGCGGTTCGACTCGCCTCCGGCGCCGGGCTCGTTCGCCACCTTCGCGCCGTCGCTCTGGCTCGGCGCCGCTGAGCTCTGGGGCGTGCCGCTGCCGTTCGTGCTCGTGTTCGCGCTGCCGAGTGGTGCGCTGGCAGTCGTCGCCTTTCTCGCGCTCGCGTCCCGGACGCCGGACCTCGGCCGGGGCGACGGCCAACGCTAGGGACCGGCCGACGCTATGACGTCGGCCGATGTCCGCGGGGTTGGCGGCGCAGATCCCGTGTGTGAATTCTGTCGGTGGTTGCGTCGATGATGTCGTCCATGACCACCGGCGAAACGGCAGTCCGGGCCGATGTGGGCTCGGGGAACAGGACCGGCAGCGAGCTTCGTGCGCTGCGGTATGAAGATCTTCATACCGGGCGTAGCGTGGGCGCGATGAAGCGGATCACGATCAGCGTTCCCGACGACGTCGCCGAGAAAGCGGCAAATGCTGTGGCCAACGGCGACGCGCCGTCGGTGTCGGCGTGGTTCTCGCGGCTCGCGCGTCGTGAGCCGGACTGGGTCGCGGCGAAAGCCGTGATGGCCGAGTTGGCCGCCGAGGCCGGCGTCACGGACGACGACCGGGCGTGGGCGCGAGCGGCGCTCCGCCGTGATGCGCAGGACGGTGCCGCATGATCGTGCTCGACGCGGGAGCCTTGATCGGCCTCGAAAAGCGACGGCGGGACGTGATCGCGATCGTCGAGGACGCCGTCGACGAGAGGGAGTCGATTCGCGTACCGACCACGGTGCTCGCGCAGGTCTGGCGGAACAGTCCTCGTCAGCACGCGATGACGAGGTTGCTGGCCGCGGGCGGCGTCGGTCTTGTCGAACTGGATCGAAAGCACGCACTGGCCGTCGGCGCGCTGTTGGCCGAATCCGGAACGTCCGATGTCGTCGACGCCCACGTCGTCGTATGCGCCCGGCTGCTGCGCGCCGATGTCGTCGTCACGTCCGACCCGGACGATCTGCGGTCGCTCGATCCCGCACTCCGGCTGATCGAGGTGTGAATGGTCAGGACGGTGGTCGCAGGGCCGCGAACTCGTCGGTGACGCGCAGCCGGCGGTCGACGAAGCGGTACAGCGCCGGGGGGCGGCCGCCCGACCGGCCGGGGACGCCGACGCGTCCGGTCGCCGCGATGACGCCGCGGCGGGACAGGACGCGCAGCAGGTTGGTGGCGTCCACCTGGTAGCCGAGCGTGGCGCAGTAGACGGCGCGCAGTTCGGAGACGGGGAACTCCTCCGGCGCGAGGGCGAAGCCGATGTTGGTGTACGAGAGCTTGCCGGCGAGTCGGTTGCGCGCGGCGAGCACGATGTCGCGATGGTCGAAGGCCATCTCCGGCAGGGCGTCGACGCGATGCCAGGCGGTGTCGGCGGGTAGGCCGGCCCGCGCCCACCGGTCGGTGGGGACGAGGCCGAGGTGGCTGATCGCGATGGTCCGCGGGCCGGGAACACGCGCCGGATCGCCGAACACGCTGAGCTGCTCCAGATGCGCGACGTCGCGCAGGTCGACCTTCTCGGCGAGCTGCCGACGCATCGCCGTGGCCACGTCCTCGCCTACGGGAAGGGGACCGCCGGGTAGGGCGTACCGGCCCGAGTCCGGTTCCAGTCCGCGTCGCCAGAGCAGCACCGACATCCCGTCATCAGTGACGGCGAAGACGACCGCGAGCACGTCGACGGCGACCCGGTCGGCCGGGTCCGTGCCGGCCGGACCGGTGCTACGCTGTGTCATGTTTTCGACTATAGATCGAAAACCATCGGCCATGCGCGGCAACCAGCGCCGGCCCACAGCCCGGGCCGGACCCGCAACATGAGGAGGGCGCCATGAGCGTCGCGGACACGATCGAGATCACCGATGGCCCAGCCGGTTTCACCGGCGTCGAGCCGACGGCGGAATGGGCGCGGGAGGTGCGGGAGCTGGCGCGTCGTCGCAACGCGACGATCCTTGCGCACAACTATCAGTTGCCGGCGATCCAGGACATCGCCGACCATGTGGGCGATTCGCTCGCGCTCTCGCGGATCGCCGCGGAGGCGCCGGAATCGGAGATCGTCTTCTGCGGCGTCCACTTCATGGCCGAGACGGCCAAGATCCTCGCACCGGACAAGCGCGTCCTCATTCCCGACGCCCGCGCCGGCTGCTCGCTCGCCGACTCGATCACCGCCGACGAACTGCGAGAGTGGCGCGCCGACTTCCCGGACGCCGTCGTCGTCTCGTACGTCAACACGACGGCCGAGGTGAAGGGCCTGACGGACATCTGCTGCACGTCGTCGAACGCCGTCGACGTCGTCGCGTCGATCGACCCCGACACCACGGTGCTCTTCCTGCCGGACCAGTTCCTCGGCGCGCACGTCCGTCGCGTCACGGGCCGGATGAACATCCACGTCTGGGCGGGGGAGTGCCACGTCCACGCCGGCATCAACGGCGACGAGCTCGCGGCGCAGGCGCGCAGCCACCCGGACGCCGAGCTTTTCGTCCACCCCGAATGCGGCTGCGCGACGAGCGCGCTCTACCTGGCCGGCGAGGGCGCCGTGCCGGAGGAGCACGTCAAGATCCTGTCCACCGGCGGCATGCTCGACGCCGCGCGGGAGACGGGCGCCCGACAGGTGCTGGTCGCGACGGAGATCGGGATGCTGCACCAGCTGCGGCGGGCGGCGCCGAACGTCGAGTTCCTGGCCGTCAACGACCGCGCGTCCTGCAAGTACATGAAGATGATCACCCCGGCCGCGCTGCTGCGCTGCCTGCGCGAGGGCCGCGACGAGGTGGACGTCCCGCGGGACGTCGCCGACGCGGCGCGGGCGTCGGTGCAGCGGATGATCGCGATCGGTGATTCGGGAGGCGGAGAGTAATGAACGCGGCCGACGTCGTCGTCGTGGGTGCCGGCGTCGCCGGCCTGTCGGCGGCCCGTGCGGCTGCGCGCCGGGGCGCCCGGGTGCTGGTGCTCGCCAAGGGCGGGGTGACGGCGACGTCGCTGGCGCAGGGCGGGATCGCCGTCGCGCAGCTCGACGGCGGCGTGGCCGGGGAACGTCCGGACAGCGTGGCGCTGCACGTCGCGGACACCGTCGCCGCCGGCGGCGGGCTCGTCGACGCCGTCGCGGCCACCGAGATCCTCGGCCGGGGTCCGGCGGCGCTCGCCGATCTCATCGGGCTCGGCGCGCGATTCGACGGCGACGGCCGCGGCGGTCTCGCGCTGACCCGTGAGGGCGGGCATTCGGTGCGACGCATCGTGCACGCCGGCGGCGACGCCACCGGCGCCGAGGTGCAGCGGACGCTCGACACCGCCGGGATCGCGGTGCTGCCGGCGATCGTCGACGACGTCCTCGTCGGGCCCGGCGGCGTCGCGGGCGTGGTGTTGCGCAGCGGCGAAGTCATTGAGGCCCCGGCCGTCGTGCTGGCGACGGGCGGGCTCGGCCGGATGTTCCCCGTCACGAGCAATCCCGCGGGGGCGACGGCCGACGGCATCGCGCTCGCGCTGCGCGCCGGAGCGGCCGTCGCCGACCTGGAGTTCATCCAGTTCCATCCGACCGTGCTCTACGCCGCTGGTGCCGTCGGCGTCCGGCCGCTGGTCAGCGAGGCGGTCCGCGGGGAGGGCGCCGTCCTCGTCGACGTCGACGGCCGCCGCGTCACCGCCGGTTCGGCGGGCGATCTCGCACCGCGGGACGTGGTCGCGCGGGCGGTCGCGCAGCGGCTCGCCGAGACCGGCGCCGAGCACGTCTTTCTCGACGCGACGTCGATCCCGGACTTCGCCGCGCGGTTCCCGACCATCGCCGCGTCCTGTGCGGCCGTCGGCGTCGATCCGGCGCGCGATCCGATCCCGGTGGCGCCCGCGGCGCACTACTCGTGCGGCGGGATCGTCGTCGACGGCCGGGGCCGGTCGGCGGTTCCGGGTCTCTTCGCCGCCGGTGAGGTGGCGCGCACCGGCCTGCACGGGGCGAACCGGCTCGCGTCCAACAGCCTCACCGAGGGGCTCGTCGCCGGCGCGCGAGCCGGTGAGTCCGCGGCGGCGCGGCGGCACCTGCGCGTGTCGGGCGGCGCTGCGGGCGCGGGTCGTCCGGCGGTCGCCGGGGACGTCGTCCGCCGGGCGATGGGCGCCGGTGCCGGCGTGTTGCGTTGCGCTGACGGACTCGCGGCGGCCAGGGACGCGATCGAGCAGGCGAGCCCGGGGGAGTCCGAGGACGCGTCGCTGACGCTCGCCGCGCTGGCCGTGCTCGCGGCCGCTGAGGCCCGCATCGAGACCCGCGGCTGCCATACCCGTGTCGACGGGATCGCCGCGTCCGGGCCCGGCCGCAGCCTGATCACGACGCTGCGCGACGGCGTCGTGACGACGCGGTGGGCCGACGGGGAGTGGCTCGACGCCTCCGCCGGCTCGGCGCGCGAGAGCGTGCCCGCCTGACTCCGCCGGCGCCGGCAGTCGCCGCGTGCCGCCCGATCGAGGAGATCCATGACCCTGCCCGACATCGCCGCCGAGCTGGCGGCCGACACCGACGTCGTCATCGCGGCGGCGCTCGATGAGGACCTCCGCTACGGCCCCGACGTGACGACGCTCGCGACGGTGCCGGCCGGCGCCGTCGCCGACGCGGCGATCCGCTCGCGAGTGGCCGGCGTCGTCGCGGGCGTCGACGTGGCGCTGTCGGTGTTCCGGCGGGTGCTCGGCGACGACGTCGAGGTGCTCATCCGGGTCGCCGACGGCGCGTCCGTGGCACCCGGCGACACCGTGCTGGCGCTGCGCGGCGACACCCGCGGGCTGCTCACCGCGGAGCGGACGGCGCTCAATCTGCTGTGTCATCTGTCGGGGATCGCGACGCACACCGCGCTGTGGGTAGAGGCGCTGGCGGGGACGTCGGCGGTCGTGCGCGATTCCCGTAAGACGCTGCCCGGCCTGCGCGCGCTGCAGAAGTACGCCGTGCGCGTCGGTGGCGGGCGTAACCATCGCATGGGCCTCGGCGACGAGATCCTCATCAAGGACAACCACGTGGTCGCCGCCGGGTCGGTGACGGCGGCCTACACGGCGGCGCGCGCGCTCGCGCCGGAGCTGCCGTGCGAGGTCGAGGTCGATTCGCTCGAGCAGCTGGACGAGGCGCTGGCGCTCGGCGTCGACCTCGTACTGCTCGACAACTTCCCGCTGTGGCAGACGCAGATCGCCGTCCAGCGCCGACGCGCGGCCGGGGGCGGCACGCTGCTCGAATCGTCCGGCGGCCTGACGCTCGACACCGCCGCGGACTACGCACGCACCGGCGTCGACTATCTGGCCGTGGGTGGGCTCACCCATACCGTGGCGGCGCTCGATCTGGGGCTCGACCTCTGACGCGTGATCAAACAGTATCGCTGCATGGTCTGATGAACATTCCATCGCTGGTTCTGATGAAGTGTGCCGTTCTACAGTCTTCTCTGTGACGGGCGCCACCCCTGGCCCGCCCGACCCCGAATGACGACGATCGCCGCGCTCGTGCGCGGTCGTTCGCGTCGTCCGACTGATCCGAGGAGTTTTGTGGGTATGAGTACTGCTGTCGCGGCTGTTGCGTTGCCGACCACCGACGAGTTGCGTGAGCTTGCGCGTGTCGCGTTGACCAGGTGCGGGGTCGATCCGGCGTCGTATGCCGACCCCGGTGCGGGCGCTTTGACGGCCCGCACACCGGTGACCGGCGAGGAGCTGTTCGCGTTTCCGGCGCCGGACGCCGCCGGTGTGGCGGCGGCGATCGACGCCGCGCATGAGGCGTTCCTGACCTGGCGGACGGTGCCCGGCCCGGTGCGCGGCGCGCTCGTCAAGCGGCTCGGTGAGTTGCTCACCGAGCACAAGGCGGACATCGCGACGTTGATCGGCGTCGAGGTCGGCAAGATCCGCTCCGAAGCACTCGGTGAGGTGCAGGAGATGATCGACATCTGCGACTTCGCGGTCGGTCTGTCGCGGCAGTTGGAGGGCCGGACGATGCCGTCCGAGCGTCCCGGGCACCGGTTGATGGAGACCTGGCATCCGCTGGGAGTCGTCGGTGTCATCTCGGCGTTCAATTTCCCGGCGGCGGTGTGGTCGTGGAACACCGCGCTCGCGATCGTGTGCGGGGACGCCGTGGTGTGGAAGCCGCATCAGGGCGCCGCTCTGACGGCCGCGGCCTGCTCGGCGGTGTTCGACCGCGCCGCCCGCGAGGTGGGGGCGCCGGCGAACTTGAACGTGTCGGTGGCGGCGTCGACCGAGGACGCGGCGGTGTTGGTCGATTCCCCGAAGGTGCCGCTGGTCAGTGCGACGGGGTCGGAGCGGATGGGCGCGCAGGTGGCGCCGCGGGTCGCGGCCCGGTTCGGCCGCACCATCTTGGAGTTGGGTGGCAACAATGCCGCGGTGGTGACGCCGTCGGCGGACCTGGATCTGGCCACCCGCGGGATCGTGTTCGCCGCGGCCGGCACGGCGGGGCAGCGGTGCACGACGATGCGCCGGGTGATCGTGCACTCCTCGATCGCCGACGAGCTCGTCGGCCGCGTCGCCGAGGTGTACGGCCGGTTGCCGATCGGGGATCCGTTCGCCGAGGGCACCCTGGTGGGCCCGTTGTACGACGGTCGGTCGGCGGCGAACATGGCCGCCGCGCTGGCGGACGCCGTCGAGCAGGGCGGGCAGATCGTCGTCGGCGGCAACCGCCGGACCAGCAACGACGGTTCCTACTACCTGGAGCCGGCGATCGTCCGGATGCCGGCGCAGACCGCGGTGGTGCGGCGGGAGACGTTCGCCCCGATCCTCTACATCCTCACCTACGACGAGTTCGACGAGGCGATCGCGCTGCACAACGGGGTGCCGCAGGGCCTGTCATCGGCGATCTTCACCACCGACCAGCGGGAGGCGGAGCGGTTCATCGCCTCCGACGGGTCGGACTGCGGCATCGTCAACGTCAACATCGGCACGTCGGGGGCGGAGATCGGCGGCGCGTTCGGCGGCGAGAAGACCACCGGCGGTGGCCGGGAGTCCGGCTCGGACGCTTGGCGCGCCTACATGCGGCGGGCCACGAACACGGTCAATTACTCGCGTGAGTTGCCGCTCGCGCAGGGCGTCGACTTCGGCTAGACGGGCGCTGACGACATGACCACAGCCAAGCGCGCCGATCTTCCCGAGCGCGCATCCGTCGTCGTGATCGGCGGCGGCGTCATCGGCACGTCCATCGCGTGCCATCTCGCCGCCGCCGGCGTGCGGGACGTCGTGCTTCTGGAACGCGACGAACTCGCCGGCGGTTCGACATGCAAAGCCGCCGGAGGGGTGCGGGCGTCGTTCGGCACGGCCGCGAACATCGCCATCGGTCTGCGCGGGCTGGAGGTGTATTCGCGGTTCGCCCGCGACTACGGCCAGGAGATCGATTTCGCCCGTGACGGCTACCTGTTCACGCTGTCGGACGAGGCGACGCTTGCGGTGTTCACCGAATCGGTGGCGTTGCAGAACAGCCTCGGTATTCCGAGCCGGATCATCGATCCCGACGAGGCGCAGCGACTCTCGCCGTTGATCAGCACCGAGGGCATGATCGCTGCCGCGTGGGCGCCGGACGACGCCAAGGCCACGCCTGAGTCGGTTGTTCAGGGCTATGCGACGACGGCCCGGCGGGCGGGTGCGCGGATCGTGCGGCACTGCGAGGTGACCGGCATCGAGAGTTCGGGTGGCACGATCACCGGTGTGCTCACCGATCGTGGACGCATCGCCACGGACACCGTCGTGTGCGCGGCCGGGGCGTGGTCGGCGCAGATCGGGCAGATGGTGGGCGTCGACATCCCGGTCACGCCGGTGCGCAGGCAGATCGCGTTCACCGAGCCGCTCACCGATCTGCCGGCGCGGTCGCCGTCGTTGACGATCGACTTCCCGTCCGCGTTCTACTTCCACCCCGAAGGCGACCGGCTGCTGATCGGCTGGTCCGATCCTGCTCAGGAACCCGGCTTCAACCTCAAGTTCGAGCTCGACCAGTGGCTGGAAGGCGTCGGCGAGATCGCCGCCGTCCGCGCGCCGGCGATCCTCGACTACGGCATCAGCACCGGCTGGGCCGGCCTCTACGAGATGACGCCGGACTGCAACCAGATCATCAGCCGCTGTTCCGCGGTACCGGGGCTGCTCGTCGCCACCGGCTATTCCGGCCACGGTTTCCTCATGGGGCCGGCGACCGGCGAGATCATCCGGGACCTCTACCTCGGCGTCGAACCCGGTTACGACATCAGCGATTTCTCGCTCGACAGATTCACCGAGGGCCGCTGCGGCGAATCCCATATCGTGTGACGCCCCGTCCCATCCGCCCGCTGCAAGGAGACACCGCCACATGACCGAGTCCACGTCCCGGCGTCGCGACCCCGTGAACCCCGTCGAGCGTCGCTTCGTCACGGCGATCGAGGCGCTGCGCGGCGGCCCGTCCGCGGCCGGCGTCGACGGTGCGGACGACCGGCTGTCGGCCGAGACGGCGCTGGAGCTGTTCGACTCGTATGCGACGAGCCGCCATCTCGACCTCGCGGCGCGTCGACTGCGGGCGGAGGGGCGGGGCTTCTACACGATCGGCTCGTCGGGCCACGAGTCGAACGGCGTCGTCGCGGCCGCCACCCGCGTCTCCGATCCGGCGCTGCTGCACTACCGGTCGGGTGGCTTCTACGTCCAGCGGGCGCGGAGGGCAGGGGTGGACGCCGTGCGCGACGTCCTGCTCGGGCTCGTCGCGGCGGCCGAGGACCCGATCTCGGGCGGTCGGCACAAGGTGTTCGGTCGTCGTGAGCTCAACGTCATCCCGCAGACCTCGACGATCGCCTCGCATCTGCCGCGGGCCGTCGGCGTCGCGGTGTCGATGGACCTCGCCGCGCGGCTCGGCGTGCCGTCGCCGTGGCCGGAGGACGCCGTCGTCGTCTGCAGCTTCGGTGACGCCTCGGCCAACCATTCGACGGCCGTCGGGGCCATCAACGCGGCCGTCAACACCGCCTATCGGGGTATTCCGACGCCGCTGCTGTTCGTGTGCGAGGACAACGGCATCGGCATCAGCACGAAGACGCCGCGGGGCTGGATCGAGCGCGGCCTCGGCGATCGCGACGGCCTCGAGTACGTCGCCGCCGACGGCGCGGATCTGCCGGGTTCCTACGCCGCGGCGTGTTGGGCGGCCGAGTACGTCCGGCGGACGCGGCGGCCGGCGCTCCTGCATCTGCGGACGGTCAGGCTCATGGGCCATGCCGGTTCCGACTACGAGGCCGCCTATCGGACGCCGTCGGAGATCGCCGCCGACGAGGCGCGCGATCCGGTGCTCGCCGCTGCGTGTTGGCTCGTCGTGGCGGGTGTCCTCACGCCGGACGACGTGCTCGACCGGTACGAGGCCGTCGGCGAGCGGGTCGCCGAGGTCGCCGACGACGTGGCCCGGCTGCCTCGGCTGGCCGGTGCGGCGGCGATCGCCGGCCCGTTGACGGCGGCGATGGACGAGGCCGTCGCCGCGACCGGGGACACCGGGGAAGCGGACGACTCGGACGGCGAGCCGCTGACCGTCGCTCTGGCGATCAATCGGGCGCTGCGCGAGATCTTGGCCGCGAATCCCGGAGCCGTCGTCTTCGGCGAGGACGTCGGCCGCAAGGGCGGCGTCTACGGCGTCACGCGGGGGCTGCAGAAGGAGTTCGGCGGATCCCGGGTGTTCGACACGATCCTCGACGAGCAGGCGATCCTCGGCATGGGACTCGGTGCCGGGCTCTCGGGGCTGCTGCCGATCGCCGAGATCCAGTACCTGGCGTATCTGCACAACGCCGCCGATCAGATCCGCGGCGAGGGCGCGACGCTGCAGTACTTCTCCGAACGCCGGTATCGCAATCCGATGATCGTGCGGGTGGCCGGGTACGGCTACCAGAAGGGTTTCGGCGGGCACTTCCACAACGACAACGCCGTCGCGGCGCTACGCGACATCCCGGGCATCGTCATCGCCACGCCGTCCCGGCCGGACGACGCGGCGGCGATGCTGCAGGCATGCGCGGCGGCGACGATCGCGGCCGGCGTCGTCTGCATGTTCCTCGAGCCGATCGCGCTCTACCACACCCGTGACCTGCACGAACCCGGTGACGGTGCCTGGCTCGCGCCGTACCCGGGCTCCGGGACCGCGCGGATCGGCGAGGCGCGCGTGTACGGCGACGGTGCCGACCTGACGATCGTGACCTTCGGCAACGGCGTCCCGATGTCGTTGCGCTGCGCCCGGGTGCTCGCCGGCGAGGGGATCGGCGTGCGCGTCGTCGACCTGCGCTGGCTGGCCCCGCTGCCGCGGGCCGATGTGCTGCGCGAGGCGAACGCCACCGGCCGGGTGCTCGTCGTCGACGAGACGCGACGCTCGGGCGGGGTGTCCGAGGGCGTCGTCACGGGGCTCGTCGACGACGGCTTCCGGGGCGCCATCGCCCGTGTGACGTCGGCGGACAGCTTCATCCCACTCGGTGACGCGGCGCTCGACGTGCTGCTGTCGGAGGAGGAGATCCTGGCGGCGGCGCGGCGGGTGGTCGGTTGATCGCGCGGCTATGCGGCGGCGAATCCTCGTGCCGCGAGATCGGCGCGCAACGCGTTCGACGGTGTGTTCTGGCGGAGCCATGTGTCGACCGCCGCGCGTTGCTCGGCGGCTGATGCTCGGTCGACGCCGAGGTATGCGACGAGAAAGCGGTACGACGGGGGATTGATCGGCTCGTCCAGCACGAGGTCGTCCCAGAATCGGTCGTCCCAGTATCGGCTATCGGTCATCGGCTCATCTCCACGTCCATGATCGGGATGTCGTATGTCCGGTCCACGTTGACGATACGCATCGTATGTCCAGCCCGCAGGAGTAGTTCCGCCTGCGCGCGCTCCGCTGGATCTCCCACCTGGGCGATCCAGCCTACGTTCGTTCCGGTCAGTACGGTCACGCGCAACAGAACCGGTCCGCCGTCGAGCGGTGGCCGAGTGAACTGATCCACGGCGATCGACCGGTTGATCGTCACCGACGTGAAGCGGCTGATCGAGAAGGTGCGGCCGACCAGCCGCCCCAGCAGGTCCTCACGGACGCCGAAGGCGCGGGCGGACGAGCGGATTCCGCGCCATGCCTGGACGTCGTCGTCGAGTACGTGTCCGGTCGCGTCGAACAGCAGGGTGGCGACGAGCAGTTCTTCGGCCGTCGCGTCGTCCGGGTGGAGGACCGCGTGCTGGATCGTTTCGTAGTACCGGTCGCGGGCCTGCCAGCGGCGGATGGCCAGGCGTTCGTCGGGTGACAGACGCGCCGCCCAGAACGCCGTCTCGCGGTCGAGGCGCCGTATGGCGGCGCGGCTCACCGTGGACGCCCGTCCAACACGAGATTCTCCTGGAGCCCCGCCACCACGGCCGCGATGTTGTAGCCGCTCATCCGCAGCCGGCCGTCCGAGCCGGGACGGGTGTAGTCGGCGTGCCGGTCGGCGCCCTCGCGCGGCTGGCCGGTGCCGTCGACGCCGGCCTGGGATTCGAGGATCGGCAGTTCGTCGGCGCCGTGCCAGAACCGGGCAAGCGGGACGAGGTCGTGCCGGCCGCGCAGGTGGTAGGCGTCGCCGACGTGCAGAGATCGGGCGTCGACGACGCCGTCGCCGGTGCCCGGTGAGCCGCTGAACACGGCCGAGTCGACGCCGCTCGGATACAGCCGGAGCGCCTGCGCCGTGACGAGTGAGCCGTAGGAGTGGCCGAGCGCGGTGATGTGCGGGTCGGGCCGCGTCGACGCCGCGTCGAGGCCGGCGTAGAAACGGGCGAGGTCCGGGGCGGCGCGCAGCGCGGTCGTCTCCGACGTGGCGTCGAGCTCGGACAGTCGCTCCTCGATCCACCCGGACTGCGGGATGCCGGGCGGTTCGTAGCCGATCCACGCGATGGACGCGACGCGTCCGCGGCCGCCGAGTTGCCGTTCCGCCTCGGTGCGCAGCGCGGCGGCCTCGCGGACCATGCTCGGCAGCGAGTCGGACGGCGTCGTCCGCATGCCCGGCACGGCCACCGACAGATGCTCGGCGGTGTCGGGATCACCGACGGCCACGGCCGCACGCAGCCGGTTCCCCGATGCGGGGTCGACGAGCATGAGGCGGGCGTCGGGATGCTCGCGCAGCGTGCGCTCGACGGCGTCGAGATCGTCGAGCTTGCGGATCGTCGCGAGGCGTCTGTCGTCGGCGTCCGTCAGCAGCCCGCCGGTGAGCCGGCCGTCGAGCTGCCGGGTGAGGTCGTCGCGGGTCCGTTGGAGCTCGCGCCGGACGGCGGGCAGCGCGCGACGGTTCGCCCGGTCGCGGTCGGCGGCGGGAATCCCGTCACGCCTGCCGACGGTGAGCGGATCGGCGTCGATGAGCCGGGTGCGCTGCGCGTCGGTGAGCATCCGCCAGTAGGCGGCGACCTCGGTCGGCGGCAGATCGGCGCGCGGCGGTTCGGCCGGCAGGCCGGCTCGGACCGGGTGTCCGGGCGCCGCGAGTCGCGTCTCGTCGAGTTGGTCCAATGCCGACGCGGTGGCGTCGTCGGTGGCGCGGGCGCGTCCGACCAGGGCGTTGACGGCCGACGTCAGCTGGGCCATCGTCCGGCGCCGGAGGGTCTCGCCGCCGGCGGGTTCGCCGACGGTGGGTTCGCCGACGGTGGGTTCGCCGACGGTGGTGAGCCGCCCGTCGGGTGCGATGAGCAGCCGGTGCTCGGCCGCGGCGCGTTCGAGTCGCCGCAACTCCCGTTGCAGGGTGCGGACGGATTCGCCGGCCTCCCGAGCGGTGCCGGCGACCTGCCGCGGCCGCTCGTTGCCCCGGGCGACGGTGCGTTCCAGTTCGACGGCCGCACCGCGATACCGCTCGCCGACGGCGCCCTCGACCGTCCGGGTGCCCGCGGCGAGACGATAGGCGTTGCGCAGGCCGTCCCGGGACGTGACGCGAGCGTCGAGCGCATCGGCGAAACGGTCCAGGGCTGTGGAATCCCAGCGCCTGATCGTCGAAAGATCCATCGTCGCCCCCAGGAGGTGTCCGAGTCGTGTCTGTGGGACGGACGCTAGGGCGCGTCGGCGATAACGTCGGCCCAGCGCAGCGCTGTCGGCGGGCACCTGGGGAGAACGTCGGGCGGATGCGCGATCCGGTCGCCGTCATCCACAGACGGCCCATGTGAGGGGGAGAGATGCCAGGTCCTGTCAGAGTTCTCGTCGACGAGGCGCGGGCCGACGTCGCGCGGGTGGAACGTGCCGGCGACGACGCCCACCGCCGGTGTGAGGCCGCCGATCGTGCGGCGGCGGGCTGCCGTTCCGGCTTCGTCGAACGCTCGGCCCGCGCCTTCGCGACGGCCACGGGCGTGCTCGACGCCGCCCGTGCTGCCGACCGGCGGACGCTCGCCGATTTCCTCGCCGCCGCTCGGTCCGGCGTCGCGGAGATCGAGGGGCAGGAACGCCGCAACGCGCAGGCGGTTCCGGACGCCGGGCGGCCGGGCGGGGACCCGCCGCCGCTGCTGCGTCTGCCCCGTTGACGAGGGGCGATAACCGGTTCGCGGGCCCGACGCCCCACCGCCTACCCTGGAAGGGCTTTCGGCCCGAGAACTCGAAGGAGCCCTCCGCTGTGACCCTCGCCCGCCTCGACCTGCGCGGACAGACCCCGACCACGGCCTGGTTGCGCCGCGCCCTGCCGCGCGGCGGCACCGATGTGGACGCCGTGCTCGGCGTCGTCACCCCGCTCGTCGCCGACGTCGCCGCCCACGGAGCGGAGGCCGCGCTGTCGTACGGCGAGCGGTTCGACGGCGTCCGGCCCGAGACCGTACGGGTGCCGGCCGCGGCGCTCGCGGAGGCGCTCGCGGGGCTCGACCCGGACGTCGAGGCCGCGCTCGTCGAGTCGATCTCGCGGGCGCGGGCGGTGCACGCGGCCCAGCGTCGTACCGACGAGACGGTCACCGTCGTGCCCGGCGGAACGGTCACCGAGCGCTGGGTGCCGGTGGGGCGCGTGGGCCTTTATGTTCCGGGCGGCAAGGCGGTCTATCCGTCGAGCGTCGTCATGAACGTCGTGCCGGCGCAGGAGGCCGGGGTCACCTCGCTCGTCGTCGCCTCCCCGCCGCAGCGGGACAACGGGGGCCTGCCGCACCCGACGATCCTCGCCGCCGCGGCGCTGCTCGGCGTCGACGAGGTGTGGGCCGTCGGCGGCGCGCAGGCCGTCGCGCTGCTCGCGCACGGCGGCACCGACTCGGACGGTGCGGAGCTCGCGCCCGTCGACATGATCACCGGCCCCGGCAACATCTACGTGACGGCGGCCAAGCGCCTCGTCCGCGGTGTCGTCGGCATCGACTCCGAAGCCGGCCCGACGGAGATCGCGATCCTCGCCGACGCCACTTCCGATCCGGTGCACGTCGCGGCCGATCTCATCAGCCAGGCCGAGCACGACCCGATGGCGGCATCCGTGCTGGTCACGGACTCGGTGGAGCTTGCCGACGCCGTCGACGCCGAGATCGCGCGACAGGCTGCCGCGACCAAGCACGCCGAACGCGTCGCGCAGGCGTTGTCGGGTCCGCAGTCGGGCATCGTTCTCGTCGACGACGTCGACGCCGGGCTGCGCGTCGTCGACGAGTACGCCGCCGAGCACCTCGAGGTGCAGACGGCCGACGCCGCCGCGGTCGCCGCGCGCGTCCGCAACGCCGGGGCGATCTTCGTCGGGCCGTTCGCGCCCGTCTCGCTCGGCGATTACGCCGCGGGCTCCAACCATGTGCTTCCGACCGCCGGCTCGGCCCGGTTCAGCTCGGGGCTCTCCGTGCAGACCTTCCTGCGCGGCGTGCACGTCGTGGACTACAGCCGCGAGGCGCTCGAAGGCGTGGCGCGCCACGTCGTCGCCCTCTCCCGCGCCGAGGATCTGCCGGCCCACGGTGACGCCGTGCTCGCCCGGTTCCCGCAGCTCGTCGAGGGTGACCGATGAGCGCGCCCGGGGAAGGCGGGCGCCTCGCCGATCTCCCGCTGCGCGAGTCGCTGCGCGGCAAGAGCCCGTACGGTGCGCCGCAGCTCACCGTGCCGGTGCAGCTCAACACCAACGAGAACCCGCACCCGCCGACGCCGGGACTCGTCGCCGACGTCGCGGCGGCCGTGGCCGAGGCCGCGATGGACCTGCACCGCTACCCGGACCGCGATGCCGTCGCGCTGCGCACCGACCTCGCCGCTTACCTGACGAAGGCGACCGGGGTCGCGCTCACCGCCGACAACGTGTGGGCCGCCAACGGCTCCAACGAGATCCTGCAGCAGCTGCTCCAGGCGTTCGGCGGGCCGGGACGCAGCGCGCTCGGGTTCAGCCCGTCCTACTCGATGCACCCGATCATCACCGAGGGCACCGACACCGTCTGGCTGCCGGGCAAGCGCGGCGCCGATTTCGGCTTCGACATCGCGTACGCCGAGTCGACGATCGCCGAGCTGCGGCCCGACGTCGTGTTCGTGACCAGCCCGAACAACCCGACCGGCGGCTCGGTCTCGCTCGACGAGCTGCGGCGTGTGCTCGACGCGGCGCCCGGCATCGTCATCGTCGACGAGGCATATGCGGAGTTCTCGGCGCGGCCCAGCGCCGTCACGCTCATCGCCGAGTATCCGGCGAAGGTCGTGGTCACCCGCACGATGAGCAAGGCGTTCGCGTTCGCGGGCGGGCGGCTCGGCTACCTCGCCGCGTCGCCGGCCGTCATCGACGCGTTGCTGCTGGTCCGGCTGCCGTACCACCTGTCGGTGGTGACGCAGGCGGCCGCGCGGGCCGCGCTGCGGCACGCCGACGAGACGCTGGTATCGGTCGCCGCCATCTCAGCCGAGCGCGACCGCGTGGCCGCCGCGCTGACGGAGCTCGGCTACGACGTCGTGCCGAGCGACGCGAACTTCCTGCTCTACGGGCGTTTCGCCGACGCCGCGGCGAGCTGGCGCCGTTATCTCGACGCCGGCGTCCTCATCCGGGACGTCGGCATCCCCGGCCGGCTGCGGGCCACCATCGGCCTGCCGCACGAGAACGACGCCCTGCTCGCCGTCAGCGAGACGCTGGCCGGCAGCGATCTAGTCGATTCCGCAAGCTCCATCTCCACCGACCTGAAGGAGAATCCGTGACCCGCACCGCCGTCATCGAGCGGACCACCCGGGAGTCGTCGATCCGGGTCGAGTTGAACCTCGACGGTACCGGCGCGACGTCCATCGCCACGGGCGTGCCGTTCTACGACCACATGCTGACGGCGTTCGGCACGCACGGCTGCTTCGACCTGACCGTCGAGGCGAAGGGCGACATCGAGATCGAGGCCCATCACACCGTCGAGGACACGGCGATCGTGCTCGGCCAGGCGTTTGCGCAGGCGCTGGGCGACAAGCGGGGCATCCGGCGCTTCGGCGACGCCTTCATCCCGATGGACGAGACGCTGGCGCACGCCGCCGTCGACGTCTCCGGGCGCCCGTACTGCGTCCACACCGGCGAGCCGGATCACCTGCTCACCGCGCAGATCACCGGCCACCCGGGCGTGCCGTACTCGACCGTCATCAACCGGCACGTGTTCGAGGCGTTCGCGCTCAACGCGCGGATCGCGCTGCACGTCCGGACGCTCTACGGCCGCGATCCGCACCACATCACCGAGGCCGAGTTCAAGGCCGTCGCCCGCGCGCTGCGCGCGGCCGTCGAGCCGGATCCGCGGGTGACCGGTGTGCCGTCGACGAAGGGCACGCTGTGAGAACCGTCGCGATCCTCGACTACGGCTCGGGCAACCTGCGTTCGGCGCAGCGCGCCGCCGAGCGGACCGGCGCCGAGGTGACCGTGACGTCGGACGCGAAGGTGTGCCTGGCCGCCGACGGCCTCATCGTGCCCGGCGTCGGCGCCTTCGAGGCCTGCATGGCCGGGCTGATGGCGGTGCGCGGCGACCGGATCATCGACGAACGCCTCGCCGGCGGCCGGCCGGTCCTCGGCATCTGCGTCGGCATGCAGATCCTCTTCGAGCGCGGCGTCGAGTTCGGCGCGCAGACGCCCGGCACGGGGCAGTGGCCCGGCGCCGTCACGGAACTGCCGGCGGCGATCCTGCCGCACATGGGCTGGAACACCGTCGACGTGGGCGAGGGGAGTGTGCTGTTCGACGGCATCGGCGCGGGCGAGCGTTTCTACTTCGTGCACTCCTTCGCCGCGCAGACCTGGGAGCTGCCGGCCGACGGCCCGATCCGTCCGCCCGTGCTGACCTGGGCCGAGCACGGCGGACCGTTCCTGGCGGCCGTCGAGAACGGACCGCTGTCGGCGACGCAGTTCCATCCCGAGAAGTCCGGGGACGTGGGCGCGACGCTGCTCGCCAACTGGGTGGCGAGTCTCTGATGGCCGGTGGCCGCCGCGACATCTCGCTCGGCCGCATCGCGGTCGTCTCGATGTGCGCGGCGGTGGCGGTGCTCGCCTTGTCGGGGTTGCTGGTGCTGTTGCTGCGGCCGACGCCGGGCATCGGGCTCGCGATCGCCGGGGCGGGGCTCGTCGGCTCCGTCGTCGCGGCGCGGGCGGTGTCGCTTAGGATGGTCGATCGTGCCATCCGCGAGGCGCAGGGCTCCGACGACGAAGCCTGAGGAACCGACTTTGATCACGGATGCTCCACGAAAGGACCCCGGAGTGACTCTTGAGCTGCTGCCCGCCGTCGACGTCGCCGACGGCCAGGCCGTCCGGCTCGTACAGGGGGCCGCCGGGAGCGAGACCGGCTACGGCGATCCGCGTGACGCGGCGCTCGCCTGGCAGCGCGACGGCGCCCGGTGGGTCCACCTCGTCGATCTCGACGCCGCGTTCGGCCGCGGCAGCAACAGCGAGCTGCTCGCGCGCGTCATCGGCGAACTCGACATCGCGGCCGAGCTCTCCGGCGGCATCCGCGACGACGCCTCGCTGGAGGCGGCGCTCGCCACCGGCTGTGCACGCGTCAACCTCGGCACGGCCGCCATCGAGAACCCCGACTGGTGTGCGCGCGCCATCGACCGTTTCGGCGATCGCATCGCCGTCGGCCTCGACGTGCTGCGCGGCGAGAGCGGCTACCGGCTGCGGGGACGCGGGTGGGTCACCGACGGCGGCGATCTGTGGGAGGTGCTCGAGCGGCTCGAACGTGACGGCTGCTCGCGCTACGTGGTCACCGACGTGACGAAGGACGGCACGCTCACCGGCCCGAATCTCGAACTGCTCGCCGAGGTCGCGGCCCGCACCGACAAGCCGGTCGTCGCCTCGGGCGGCATCTCGGCGCTCGACGACCTCCGGGCGATCTCCGGCCTGTCGGCCGCCGGCGTCGAGGGCGCGATCATCGGCAAGGCGCTGTACGCCGGGCGGTTCACGCTGCCCGAGGCCCTCGCCGCGGTCGCGGGCTAGCGCCGATGGACGTCCCCGCACTCGTCGCCACCGCCGCCGCCGCGTTCGACGCCGTCACCGAGGAGTTCCTCGCCGGCGTCGGAGCGCCCAGCGCCGTCGTCAAGGGCGGTCGTGACTTCGCCACCGAGGTCGACCTCGCGCTCGAGCGCCGGTTGACGGCGCGGCTGGAGGCCGAGACCGGCATCGCCGTGCACGGCGAGGAGTTCGGCGGCCCGCCGGTCGGCGAGGGCTGGGTCTGGGTGCTCGACCCGATCGACGGCACCTTCAACTTCTCCGCCGGCCTGCCGATCTCCGGGCTGCTGCTCGGCCTGCTCCACGACGGCCTGCCGCAGGCGGGCCTCACCTGGCTGCCGCAGCTGGGCCTGCGCTATCACGCGGTCGTCGGCGGCCCCGTGTTCGACGGCGACCGGCCGCTGCCGCCGCTGGCGCCGGTCTCGCTCGTCGACGTCGTCGTCACCTTCGGGACGTTCGACGCCGACAGCCGCGGCCGCTTCCCCGGCCGGTTCCGGGTGGCGCTGCTCGAGGAGCTCTCGCGCAGCGCCGGGAGGTTCCGCATCCTCGGCTCGACGGGCGCCGAGATGGCGTTCACGGCGGCCGGTCTCACGGGCGGCTCGGTGGTCTTCGGTCGCAATGCCTGGGACAACGCCGCCGGGGCGGCGCTCGTGCTCGCCGCGGGCGGCGTCGTCACCGACCTCGCTGGACGGCCGTGGACCGTCGACTCCGATTCCATGCTCGCCGGCGCCCCGGGCGTGCACGACGAGCTGCTCGCCATCGTCGCCCGGGTGCGGGAGGAACAGGCGTCGTGAACCGCCGGTCCTCCGCCGATCACGTGAAGGAGACGTCATGAGCCTGGCCGTGCGGGTCATCCCGTGCCTCGACGTCGACGCGGGCCGCGTCGTCAAGGGCGTCAACTTCCAGAACCTGCGGGACGCGGGCGACCCCGTCGAACTCGCGGCCGCCTACGATGCCCAGGGCGCCGACGAGCTGACCTTCCTCGACGTGACCGCGTCCAGTTCGGGCCGCGCGACGATGATCGACGTGGTCCGCCGGACGGCCGACCAGATCTTCATCCCGCTCACGGTCGGCGGCGGCGTCCGCAGCGAGGCCGACGTCGACGCCCTGCTGCGCGCCGGCGCCGACAAGGTGAGCGTCAACACCGCGGCCATCGCGCGTCCGGAGCTGCTCGCCGAGCTGGGCCGCCGGTTCGGCAGCCAGTGCATCGTGCTCTCGGTCGACGCACGCACCGTCCCGGAGGGCGAGCCGCCGACGCCGTCCGGCTGGGAGGTGACCACGCACGGCGGCCGCCGCGGCACCGGCATCGACGCCGTCGAATGGGCCCGCCGCGGCCAGGAGCTGGGCGTCGGTGAGATCCTGCTCAACTCGATGGACGCCGACGGCACGAAGGACGGTTTCGACCTCGCCATGCTGCGCGCGGTCCGCGCGGCCGTCGGCGTGCCCGTCATCGCCAGCGGCGGCGCCGGCCGCGCCGACCACTTCCCGCCGGCCGTCGCGGCGGGCGCCGACGCCGTCCTGGCCGCCTCTGTCTTCCACTTCGGCGAGCTCACCATCGGCGACGTCAAGGCCGCCCTGCGCGCCGATGGCGTCACGGTGCGCTGATATCGACTCGACACGACCTGCGATGATCGACGCCATGACGACGCTCGATCCCGCCATCGCCGCCCGCCTCAAGCGCAACCCCGACGGCCTCGTCGCCGCCGTCGCGCAGGCGAAGGGGACCGGCGAGGTGCTCATGATGGCGTGGATGAACGACGAGGCGCTCGCCCTCACGCTGGCGACGCGCCAGGGTACGTACTGGTCGCGCTCGCGCGGCGAGCTGTGGGTGAAGGGCGCCACCAGTGGCCACACGCAGCGCGTTCACGAGGTGCGGCTCGACTGCGACGGCGACACCGTGCTGCTCGTCGTCGACCAGGCCGGCGCCGCCTGCCACACCGGCGCCCGCACCTGCTTCGACGCCGACGTCCTCCTCCGGGAAGAATGAGCGATCGGCCCGGCGGGAGCTCCGGCGGGCGCATCCGACCACCCGACCGTCTGCTACGGGAAGAATCAGTCAGCATGCCCCTTGACGACACCACGTCGCGGGAGACCTTCGCGGCGCTCGCCGCGGGTCACCGCGTCGTCCCGGTGATCCGCACCGTCCTCGCCGACTCGGAGACCCCGCTGTCGGCCTACCGCAAGCTCGCGGGCGATCGCCCCGGCACGTTCCTGCTCGAATCCGCGGAGAACGGGCGCAGCTGGTCGCGGTACTCGTTCATCGGCGCCGGCGCGCCGGCGGCGCTGACGGTGAAGGGCGGCGAGGCGTTCTGGTGGGGGCACGTCCCGTCGGGGGTGCCGTCGGGCGGCGATCCGCTCGACGTGCTGCGCCGGTGCACGGAGATCCTGGCCACCGAGCCGATCCCGGGCCTGCCGCCGCTGACCAGCGGCTTCGTCGGCTTCCTCGGCTACGACGTCGTCCGGCGGCTGGAGCGGCTGCCCGACACGTGCGTCGACGACCTGCGGCTGCCGGAGCTGCTCATGCTGCTTGCGACGGATCTCGCCGTCGTCGACCATCACGAGGGCACGATCGTCCTCGTCGCCAACGCCGTCAACTGGGACGGCCGGGACGACGGCGTCGACGAGGCCTATGACGACGCGCTGGCACGCCTCGACGCGATGAGCGAGCGGCTGGCCGCGCCGGCGGCGTCGACGGTGTCGATGTACGACACGCCCGCCCCGGAGTTCGTCGCGCAGCGCAGCCGCGAGGAGTACGGGGAGATCGTCCGCCGGCTCGTCGGCGACATCGAGGCGGGTGAGGCGTTCCAGGTGGTGCCGTCGTCGCGGTTCGAGATGACGACCGAGGCCGATCCGGTCGACGTCTATCGCGTGCTGCGGGCCACGAACCCGAGCCCGTACATGTACCTGCTGCGGATCCCCGAGATCGAGGGCGCGAGCGACGCGTTCACGATCGTCGGGTCGAGCCCGGAGGCGCTCGTCACGGTGGCCGACGGCGTCGCGACGACGCATCCGATCGCCGGCACCCGGTGGCGCGGGGCCACGCCGGAGGAGGACGTGCTGCTGGGCAAGGAGCTCGAGGGCGACGAGAAGGAGAACGCCGAGCACCTCATGCTCGTCGATCTCGGCCGCAACGATCTGGGCCGGGTGTGCGAGCCGGGCACCGTCAAGGTGGCCGACTACCGCCACATCGAGCGCTACAGCCACGTCATGCATCTCGTGTCGACGGTGTCCGGGCGGCTGGCCGAGGGGCGCACGGCGCTGGACACGGTGCTCGCCTGCTTCCCGGCCGGGACGCTGACGGGCGCGCCGAAGGTCCGCGCGATGGAACTCATCGACGAGGCCGAGCTCACCCGGCGCGGCCTGTACGGCGGCGTCGTCGGCTACCTCGACTTCGCCGGCAACGCCGACACGGCCATCGCCATCCGCACCGCCGTCATGGCGCGGGGCAAGGCGTACGTGCAGGCCGGTGGCGGTGTCGTCGCCGATTCGGACGCCGATTACGAGTACACCGAGGCCAACAACAAGGCCCGCACCGTCCTGACCGCCATCGCCGCCGCGGGCACGATGCGCCGGGTCGGGGAGCCGCGGCCCGCGACGACCCGATGACCGATCCGGAGGGGGCCGCCGCGCCGAGCGACGAATCGGCCGTTCCGGCGCCCGAGCGTGCCGGTGGCGACCGGCGCGCACTGGTCGTCGTCGGAGTGCTGCTCGCGGCCGCCGCGGCGCTCCTGTGGGGGTCGACGCGCCTGGCCTGGGTCACGTACACCGTCGCCGCCGACCTGACGACGAGCCACGCCGGCGAGATGTCCGGCGCCGACTGGTCGCCGTGGCTGACGCCGCTCGCGCTCGTCCTGTTGGCCGGCGTCGCGGCGACGGCGGCGACCAAGAAGCTCGGCCGCCGCATCGTGGCGGTCGTCGTCGCGCTGGCCGGTGCGTTCGCACTCGCGTCGGCGGTGTGGTTCGTCGTCGACGATCAGACGGTGATCGCGGCCGCGCAGCACGCGGGCGTCGCGGCGCATCAGCTGGAGTCCGTGCAGCCGCATCGCTGGACGCAGCTGCTCGTCGGCGCGGCGGGGCTCGCCTGTGTCGTCGCGGCCGTCGTCGCCCTGCGATCGGCGCGTGCGGCGTCCGGAATGAGCGCCAGGTACGAGACGCCGGCGGCACGCCGGGCCGAGCTGGAACGCGCCGTCTTCGCCGACAGGGAGGGCGAGCGGGACGTCGAGCTGTCCGAGCGGCAGCTCTGGGAATCGCTCGACACCGGCGACGATCCGACGACCGGCCGCCCTGGCTGAACCCGCCTCGGAGGCGGGGTTACTCTTATCCCACTTCGGCCGTCGATCGACGCAGGCCGCGTCAGACCGGCGGCGACACGAAACAGGAGGACCTTGTAGTGTCATCGGTTCTCGATTCGATCATCGCGGGTGTCCGCGAGGACGCCGCGGCGCGTGAGGCGATCGTCGACATGGCGGCCGTCAAAGAGGCGGCGCGGCGGGCCCCGGATCCCAAGAACGCGATGGCGGCGCTGCGCGCGCCGGGCATCGCGGTCATCGCGGAGGTCAAGCGAGCGAGCCCGTCCAAGGGCGAACTCGCCGACATCCCCGATCCCGCGGATCTCGCCGCCGCCTACGAGGCCGGTGGCGCGCGCGTCATCAGCGTCCTCACCGAGGAGCGCCGGTTCCGCGGCTCGCTCGCCGATCTCGACGCCGTCCGCGCCCGGGTCTCCCTGCCCGTGCTGCGCAAGGACTTCATCGTCGGCCCGTACCAGATCCACGAGGCGCGGGCGCACGGCGCTGACGTCATCCTGCTCATCGTGGCCGCGCTCGAGCAGCCCGCGCTCGAATCGTTGCTCGACCGCACCGAGTCGCTCGGCATGACGGCTCTCGTCGAGGTGCACACCGAACAGGAGGCCGACCGCGCGCTGCGGGCCGGAGCGAAGGTCGTCGGCGTCAACGCCCGCAACCTCAAGACGCTCCAGGTCGACCGGGACTGCTTCGCGCGGATCGCGCCGGGGCTGCCGACGGACGTCATCAAGATCGCCGAGTCGGGGATCCGCGGCACCGCCGACCTGCTGGCCTACGCCGGCGCGGGCGCCGACGCGGTGCTCGTCGGTGAGGGCCTCGTGACCAGCGGAGATCCGCGGATCGCGGTCGCCGAACTCGTCACCGCCGGCGCGCACCCGTCCTGCCCCAAGCCCGCTCGCTGACGCTCGCTTCTCGCGCCGGCGCAGCGGCACGGGCGGCGACCGCCGGAAAATCTGTCGGCGGCCACCGATAACCTGATTCCGTGAGACAGAAACCGCCCGCCGGCGCAGGCCGGACCAGCGCTGCGGACGACCGCAGCTCCCGCCACACGCTCCCGCCCGCCAGCGCGGGACTGAGGATGGACGACGGCCGCGATCCGTCGCAGCGCGGCTACTTCGGCGACTACGGCGGGCGGCACGTCCCCGAGGCGCTCATGGCCGTCATCGAGGACGTCACGTCCGCGTACGGCAAGGCGCGGACCGACGACGGCTATCTCGACGAGCTCGACCGGCTGCAGCGGGACTACACCGGACGCCCGTCGCCGCTCTACGAGGCGCAGCGGCTGTCGGAGCACGCGGGCGGCGCGCGCATCTTCCTCAAGCGGGAGGATCTCAACCACACCGGCTCGCACAAGATCAACAACGTGCTCGGCCAGGCGCTGCTGGCCAAGCGGATGGGCAAGCCACGGGTCATCGCCGAGACGGGCGCCGGCCAGCACGGCGTCGCCACGGCGACCGCCTGTGCACTCCTCGGCCTCGAATGCGTGGTCTACATGGGACGCGTCGACACCGAGCGGCAGGCGCTCAACGTCGCCCGGATGCGGCTGCTCGGCGCGGACGTGGTGCCCGTCGACTCGGGCTCGGCGACGCTCAAGGACGCCATCAACGAGGCGATGCGCGACTGGGTGACCAACGCCGACACCACCTACTACTGCTTCGGCACCGCCGCCGGGCCGCACCCGTTCCCGCTCATGGTGCGGGATCTGCAGCGGGTCATCGGGCTGGAGGCGCGGGAGCAGATCCTCGACCGGATCGGCCGGCTGCCCGACGCCGTCACGGCCTGCGTCGGCGGCGGCTCCAACGCGATCGGCATCTTCCACCCGTTCATCGGCGACGCCGGTGTTCGGCTCGTCGGCTTCGAGGCGGCCGGTGACGGCGTCGAGACCGGGCGGCACGCCGCGACGATGACGGGCGGGCGGCCCGGCGCGTTCCAGGGCTCCTACTCGTACCTGTTGCAGGACGACGACGGCCAGACGATCGAGTCGCACTCCATCTCGGCGGGTCTCGACTATCCGGGCGTCGGGCCCGAGCACGCTCATCTCAAGGACATCGGACGCGCCGAGTATCGGCCGGTCACCGACACCGAGGCGATGGACGCGCTGGCGCTGCTCTCGCGCACGGAGGGCATCATCCCGGCCATCGAGTCCGCGCACGCCATCGCCGGCGCGCTGGAACTCGGCAAGGAGCTGGGGAAGGGCGCCGTCGTCCTCGTCAACGTCTCCGGGCGGGGCGACAAGGACGTCGACACCGCGGCCCACTGGTTCGGGTTGTTCGACGACCCCGCGCCCGACGCCCCGGATGCCGACGGCGCAGCTCCCGAGACCGCAGGCCCCGCCGCAGACAAGGACACCGACGCATGAGCGAGCTCGACTCCGTCTTCGCGACCTGCCGCGCCGAGGGGCGCGCGGCGCTCGTCGGTTACCTGCCGGCGGGCTATCCGACCGTCGCCGACTCGATCCGGCACGTCACCGATCTCGTCGCCGCCGGATGCGACATCGTCGAGGTCGGTGTGCCGTACTCCGATCCCGTGATGGACGGCCCGACCATCCAGGCGGCCGCCGAGGAGGCGCTGGTCAACGGCTTCCGGGTGAAGGACGTCTTCGATGTCGTCGCGGCGGTCAAGGCGGCCGGTGGCGAGGCCGTCGTCATGAGCTACTGGAACCCGATCCTGCAGTTCGGCGTCGCCGACTTCGCCCGCGAGCTCAAGTCGGCCGGCGGCTGCGGCATCGTCACCCCGAACCTCATCCCCGAGGAGTCGCAGGCCTGGCTCGCGGCGTCCGAGGCCAACCTGCTCGACCGCATCTATCTGGTGGCGCCGTCGTCGAGCCCGGAGCGGATCGCGCTGACCTGCGCCATCGGGTCCGGCTTCATCTACGCGGCGTCGACGATGGGCGTCACCGGCGCCCGGGACGCCGTCTCCTCGGCGGCTCCTGAACTCGTCCGGCGGGTGCGTGAGGTCTCGTCGCTGCCGATCGGCGTCGGGCTCGGCGTCAAGACGCGGGAACAGGCGGCCGAGATCGCGGGATACGCCGACGCCGTCATCGTCGGCTCGGCGCTCGTCTCGGCCGCTGCCGACGGCACCGAGGCGCTGCGGGCGCTGACCGCCGAGCTCGCCGCCGGAGTCCGCGGGTGAGTGCCCCCTCGGCGTACCTCGCGTATCTGCCGAGCCCCGCACAAGGGGTGTGGCATCTCGGTCCGGTCCCGATCCGCGCGTACGCGCTGTGCATCATCGCCGGGATCGTCATCGCCCTGTGGTGGGGCGAACGGCGCTGGACCGCGCGCGGGGGACGTCCGGGGGAGGTGCTCGACGTCGCGCTGTGGGCGGTGCCCTTCGGGCTCCTCGGTGGCCGGCTGTATCACGTCCTGACCGACTGGAACACGTACTTCGGCGACGGCGAGAAGACACCCGCCGACGTCTTCCGCATCTGGGACGGCGGTCTCGGCATCTGGGGCGCCGTGGCGCTCGGCACGCTCGGCGCGTACATCGGCACGCGGCGCTACGGCATCAGCCTGCCCGCCTTCGGTGACGCCGTCGCGCCGGGCATCATCGTCGCCCAGGCCGTCGGACGGCTCGGCAACTACTTCAACCAGGAGCTGTACGGCGCCGAGACGTCGGTCCCGTGGGGGCTGGAGATCTTCTACCGGACCGGCGGCTCGCCCGGTGCGATCAACGGCGTCTCCACGGGCGAGGTGTATGCGGTCGTCCACCCGACCTTCCTCTACGAGCTGCTGTGGAACCTGCTGATCGCGGCGCTGCTCGTCGTGGTCGACCGGCGATTCCGCATCGGCCACGGCCGGTTGTTCGCGCTGTACGTCGCGGGCTACTGCGTCGGACGCTTCGGTATCGAACTCATGCGGACCGATCACGCGACCCTCGTCGCCGGGGTGCGGATCAACGTGTTCACCGCGGCGATCGTCTTCGCGCTGGCCGTCGCGTACGTCGTGCTGGCGAGAAAGGGCCGTGAACAGGGCCTCGAGGTGTACCGGCCCGCCGAGCGGGAGCGGGTCGCGGCCGAGATCGCGGCGGCGGACGAGGCGGAGATCGCGGCGGCGGACGAGGCGGACGAGGTCGAGGATCCGGCGGACGAGAAGCCGAAGTCTGGTACGTAGTACGGGGTTTTCCGGCGGCGGGTCGGGGCGGGGACTTGTTGCTCTGCCTCATCGCCGCCGGGAGACTGTAATGCGGGGTTTCCCGGTGGCGGGTCGGGGCGGGGACTTGTTGCTCTGCCTCATCGCCGCCGGGAGACTACTGTGTACCGAGTGAATCGACGTACCAAGATCGTTTGCACGCTCGGCCCCGCGACGGGCAGTGACGAGATCGTCACCAAGCTCATCGAGAGCGGAATGGACGTCGCCCGGCTCAACTTCAGCCACGGCGCCCATTCCGACCACGAGGCGATGTACCACCGTGTCCGCCGCGCCTCGGATGCCACCGGCAAGGCGGTCGGCATCCTCGCCGACCTGCAGGGACCGAAGATCCGGCTCGGCACCTTCACCGAGGGGCGCACCGTCTGGTCGGCGGGCGAGACCGTCACCATCACCGTCGCCGACTGCGAGGGCAGCCACGACCGGGTCTCGACGACGTACAAGCAGCTCGCCGCCGACGCCGTCCCGGGTGACCGGCTGCTCGTCGACGACGGCAAGGTCGGCCTCACGGTGTCGGACGTGCGCGGCGACGACGTCGTCTGCGAGGTCACCGAGGGCGGCCCCGTCAGCAACAACAAGGGTGTCTCGCTGCCGGGGATGAACGTCTCGGTGCCGGCGTTGTCGGAGAAGGACATCGAGGATCTGGAGTTCGCGCTCCGGCTCGGCGTCGACTTCATCGCGCTGTCGTTCGTGCGCTCGGCCTCGGACATCGATCTCGTGCACGAGGTCATGGACCGCGTTGGACGTCGGGTGCCCGTCATCGCGAAGCTCGAGAAGCCGGAGGCCGTCGACAACCTCGAGGCCATCGTGATGGCCTTCGACGCGATCATGGTGGCTCGCGGTGATCTCGGCGTCGAGCTGCCGCTCGAGGAGGTGCCGCTCGTCCAGAAGCGGGCCATCCAGATGGCGCGGGAGTTCGCCAAGCCGGTCATCGTCGCGACGCAGATGCTCGAGTCGATGATCGAGAACTCGCGGCCGACGCGCGCCGAGGCGTCCGACGTCGCCAACGCCGTGCTCGACGGCACGGACGCCGTCATGCTGTCGGGCGAGACGTCCGTCGGCGCGTACCCGGTCGAGTCGGTCGCGACGATGGCGAAGATCGTCACGTTCATCGAGTCGGGCAGCCGGCTGGTGCCCCCGCTGGAGCACCTGCCGCGTACCAAGCGCGGTGTCATCTCGTACGCGGCCCGCGACATCGGCGAGCGGCTCGAGGCGACCGCGCTCGTCGCGTTCTCGCAGTCCGGCGACACCGTGCGGCGTCTGGCCCGGTTGCACTCGCGGCTGCCGCTGCTCGCGTTCACGCCGACGCCGGAGGTGCGCAGCCAGCTCGCGCTGAGCTGGGGCACCGAGACGTTCATCGTCGACTTCGTCCATTCGACGGACGCGATGATCCGGCAGGTCGACCACGCGCTGCTCGCCATCGGCCGGTACAAGCACGGCGACCAGGTGGTCATCGTGGCCGGTGCGCCTCCGGGCACGGTCGGCTCGACCAACCTGATCCACGTTCACCGGATCGGCGAGGACGATCACTGACGCCGGTGGCCCGCGGTGATCGCCGCGGGCCGCCGAGAGGACGACACCCGAGTGAGCATCACCGTCTCCGACCTGCCGAAACTCCTGCGGTTGTTGGATCTGGACGAGGCTGGACCCGACCTCTTCGTCGGTCACCATCCCGCGGAGGTCGGTGCCCGGACGTTCGGCGGACAGTTGCTCGCGCAGTCGGTGATCGCGGCCGGCCGGACGGTCGAGGCGACTCCGGTGCACGCGCTGTCGGCGCATTTCATCCGGGGCGGCGATCCGAAGCGGCCGATCGAGTACCGCGTGTTGCGGCTGCGTGAAGGCCGGGCGTTCTCCAACCGGCAGGTCACGGCGACGCAGGACGGCGAGGTGCTGTACGTCGCGCTCGTGGCGTTCCAGGATCCGAAGGCCGGGCTGGAGCACGCCGTGACGGTTCCGGAGGTGCCGTTTCCGGAGGAACTGCCGCCGCTGGACGAGCACTTCGCCGGCTACGAGGAGCACATCGCCGCGTTCGTCAACGCGATGCGTCCGATCGACATGCGGTACGTCAACGACCCGGCGTGGAAGCTCCGCGAGGCGGGGGAGTCGCTCGACCACAACCGGGTGTGGATGCGGGCCGACGGCGAGCTTCCGGACGACCCGCTGCTGCACGTCGCCGCGATGTGTTACGCCTCGGACACGACGGTCCTCGACTCGATCCTCACGACCCACGGCCTGTCTTGGGGTTTCGACCGGATCTTCGCGGCCACGGTCAACCACTCGATGTGGTTCCACCAGGAGTCCCGCTTCGACGAGTGGCTGCTGTACGAGACGAAGTCGCCGGTGGCGACGGGCTCGCGCGGCCTCGCCACGGGGCGGTTCTTCACCCGCGAAGGCGCGCTGGCGACGACGGTCGTGCAGGAAGGGCTGATCCGGCACTTCCCCGCGAGGGCGTAGCGTCGGCGGTCGTGGCGAGGAGGAGAGGTCGGCGATGACGAGTCCGGTGCATCCGTCCGGTCCGGTTCGGTGGGAGCAGGGGCCGGCTCAGCGGCCCGAGTACTGGCTGCCGCCGGGGCCGCCGCTGCCGCGCCGGCGTTTCCAGCGCGACGGCCGGATCTGGATTCTCATCGCGACGGTCATCGGCTCCGTGGTCATGGTCATCGTCGTGCTCGCCGCGATGCTGGTCTCGGGCGTCACGTTCACCGCGCGCGTCGACGTCGCCGTCGAGGGGGAGCAGACGTGCACGCTGCCGCAGGACTACGCCGTCGTCATCGGTGACGAGGCCGGGGCGACGTGGACGAGCGTCGCGGCCGACGGCGGCCGTCCGCGCGGCGGTGCGTGCGTCTTCGGCTTCGAGGTGGCCGGGGTGCCCCGGTTCGAGGACCGCTATTACGTGTCCGTCGGCCCGCGGACCGGGCCGAAACGCCCGGTCGGAGCGTTCAGTGAGTTGGATCTGACCGACGGCGTCGTCGTCGCCGGCTCCTGACGGTCGCGCATACCGCACCACCGGATCAGACGCCGGGATGACGCCCCCGCCCCGATCCGTCGCTACGGTGGCCGTGTGACCGCTTCGCCCCGTCAGATGCCGCTCGCCAGGTCGGGCGCATGGTGCCGGGCACACCCGTTGCTCGTCGACGGCGGTCTCTCATTCGTCGCGATCTTCTTCTTCGTCGTTCCCGAGGCTCTGAGCCACGACCGTATCGGCTGGAACACCTTCTTCGGGGCGGCGTCGCTCGCCGCTCTGGCCTGGCGACGCTCTCGTCCCGACGCGTCCGGTGTCGCGGTGGCGGTCATCTGTTTCGCGGCGATCGCCGCCGCAGCGGAGATCCCGGCGCCGGGCGCCATGCTCGCCGGCCCGCTCGGCTGCTACTCGATGGCCGCCTACGGCAGCCGGATCGGCGCCTGGGCGGCGCTCGGTCTCGGAATGGCCGGTGGCGCCGCCGTCGCCGTCTCCCAGGGGGCGGCGACCGCCGACCGGGCGGTGTCGGCGGTCGTCGTCGTGGGATTCTTCGCCGGAGCCTGGGCGCTCGGCATGCTGCGGCGATCGCAGCGCGCCGAGGCCGCGGCCGTCGCCGACCGCGCGGCCGCCGCCGAACGGACGCGGATCGCTCGCGAGATGCACGACATCATCGCCCACTCGCTCACCGTCGTCATCGCCCAGGCCGACGGTGGACGTTATGCCGCACGAGCCGACCCGGCCCGGGCGGTCGCGGCGCTCGAGGCGATCTCCGGCACCGCCCGGCAGGCGCTCGGCGACGTGCGATCACTGCTCGGCGTGCTCCGCGACGAGGGCGGTGGCGACGGCTCGTACGCGGCGTTGCCGGGGGTCGTCGACGTCCCGCAGCTCGTCGAGTCGGCGCGGGCGCACGGGCTCGACGTGCGCTTCGCCGTCGACGGCGAGCCGGTCGAGCCGCCGCCGGGGATCGGGCTCGCGGCGTACCGGATCGTGCAGGAGTCGCTGACCAACGTGCTGCGTCATGCGGGCGCCGGGGTCCGTGTCGACTGCGTCGTGCGCTGGCGCGACGACGAGTTGGCCGTCTCGGTCGTCGATTCGGGCGGCCGGGGGCGGCACGACGACGTGGGCGCCGGCCGCGGGCTGCTCGGCATGCGCGAGCGGGCGGCGCTCTTCGGCGGCACGGTCGACGCCGGACGCCGCGCCGACGGGTTCGCCGTGCACGCCCGGCTGCCGCTGGAGCGTGCGGCTTGACGGCCGGCGGCGGGACGGTTCCGGTGCGGGTCGTGCTCGTCGACGATCAGCCGCTGGTCCGGGCGGGATTCGCGATGGTCATCGACTCGCAACCGGATCTCGCCGTCGTCGGCGAGGCGTCCGACGGGCTCGCGGGCATCGCCGCGGCGCGTGAGCATCGCGCGGACGTCGTACTCATGGACATCCGGATGCGCGGTCTCGACGGCATCGCGGCGACGCGCCGGCTGACCGAGGCGGGGCGGCTGCCGCGGGTCATCGTGCTCACCACGTTCGACGACGACGAGTACCTGCTCGGCGCCATCGAGGCCGGGGCCGGCGGATTCCTGCTCAAGGACGCCGAGCCCGAGGCGCTGCTCGCGGCGATCCGCACCGTTCACGCGGGTGACGCCGTCATCGCCCCGCGTGCGACGACGCGGCTGCTCACCCACGTGCGTCCGGCCCGGCAGGCCCCGCCGCCGCTGCCGTATCCGCTGACGCCCCGCGAGACGGAGGTGCTGCGGGCCATCGGGCTCGGCTGGACGAACGGCGAGATCGCGGCGCGGTTCTTCGTCTCGGAGGCGACGGTGAAGACCCATGTCTCCCGGGTGCTCGCCAAGACGGGCTCCCGCGATCGGGTGCAGGCCGCGCTGTACGCCGTGGCGAGCGGCGCCGTCGCGGTCGAGGAACTGCGATGACCGGGCCGGCGGGATGGTCGGTCACTGACGGCCGGATTCATCAGCGTAGGCGCCTTTGACGACGTTGTGCGCGCCGGAGCGTGCCGAGGACATCGATCAGGCCTCTCGGCAGCCCTCGGAGTCCGTCCTCCCGCAGCCGCAGCGCTGCGCACATCAGCTCGGTGCCATCGGTACGAGGCGGTGGTTGGCAGATCGGGCAACCTCCCGGTGAGTGGCCGAGGAGATCGCTGCACGCCTCGGCGAGACCGCGCTGGTAGGCGCCGGCGGTGATCCGGAGCGCCTTCGGCGGACTCGTGACCGACGTGTTCCGCGGGGTTCGGGCGTGCACGGCTCGGGTCAACATCGGCAGATCCTCCGACGTGTCGCCGACGGCCAGTTCCAATCGTGCCGGACGGTCCCGCAACAGCACGTCGATCGCCCGGCCCTTGTCGACCGAGACCGGCACGAAGTCGGTCTGGCCTTCACCGTGGACCGTCCGCAGCGTGCCCCAGGCGCGGCGCAGAATGGTCTCGACGGCGGTGCCGGGCACGGCGCCGCCGCGGTAGGAGGCGCGCAGGACGTGGCGGTAGCGGGGGTCGACGTCGACGCCGTCGAGTCCAAGTGCGATGGCCCGCGCGGCGTCGACGGCCTCCCGTTCGGCGACGGTTCGCAGGTCGGTGACGGTGTCGGTCGCGGCGTCGTAGACGATCGCCCCGTACTCGGCCACCGCCGATTCGACGCCGAACTGCCGGCAGCGGGTCCGGACGTCGTCGAGGCAGCGGCCTGTCACGAAGACGGGTCGCAGGCCGTGCGCGCCCAGTGCCCGCAGCGCGAGTGCGCCGGCGGGCGTCGTGCAGGGGAAACCGAGTGGCGTCGATTCCAGGACACCGTCGAGATCGACAGCGCAGATCCGGTCTGGAGTGCCGTCGGCGGCTCCTGGACAGGTGGCGTCCGGCGTCGCCGGAGGGAAGACGGTGGCGAGGAAGTCGTTGACGGCGTCCGATCGATATGGACGCAGGAGGTCGCGGGCCACGACAGTCGGCCGGGCGAGCTGGACGAGTCGGTACAGCAGCCAGCGTTCGGGCGCGATCCGCGTGGATGTCCGTGCCTCATAGGAGACGCGGAGGGCCTCGGCGAATCCGGCCGACAGCCCTGAGACGGCCGCGCCTGCAAGATCGAACACGGGGTCGTAGCAGGTCAGTTCGGTGTTGCTGAACGCGCCCTGATGGAACTCGGCCTTGACGAGGACACCGTCCGGGCCGGGCCGCCAGTAACGCGGGGCGGTCCGACCGTCCGGGACGCTGCTTGCCGTCGTGGCCAGCATCGCGCGCATCGCCCGACCGAGGATCGCGGCCTGCGCCACGGGCGCGAGGCGGCCGAACTGCGAGCTCAGCAACCGGCTCGCGACCTCCCAGGCGGGGTCGCGGCCGCGCAGCACATCTAGTGGACGGGGTTCGACCTGCGTGGCGCTCGCGCGCGTCGCCGTGTATTCGGCGATCGCGGCGACGAGGCCGTCGGAATCCGTGGGCTCACCGTCTGGAAGCCAGGCGCGGTAGAGCAGGCCGTCACGGTGGCCGTATGTGTGTGGAACCAGTGGACCGAGGGCGTCGGCGATCGCGACGGCGTGCCGGCCCAGATACCCCAGGCCGGCCCCTTCGACGGCGACCTCGTGGTCGGTCGCCGATCCGTCCGCGGCGTGGATCCGGACGGCGTGGCGTGACCGTGAGCGCGCTCGTGCTTCGGGTGGCGATGGCCAGGGCAGTTCGACGGCCGTCACGCGGTGATCGGGCCCGAGGAGTTCGGCGAGGACAGCCGCGACCGCGGGCGAGCGGAGCCGCCGGTGCACACTCCAGTCACCCCAGGCCAGGTGGATGCCGCGCCACCGGTCGAGGCGCGGGGGCACCCCGTCCTGGTCGAGGGCGAGCAGCATGACGATCGACTCTGGACGGATGCCGGTCGCGACGATCTCGGTGGCGGCGCGGTCGAGCGCGGTCCCTGTCACGGGCGGGTCGTCGATGAGGAGTACGTCGCCGCCGCGTGACGTCACCCCGTGGGCCAGGCGTCGCTCGGCGACCGTCCACGGTCTGCCGGGGCGGTAGGAGAGCAACGTCGTAGGGATGCCGCGATCGGTGAGGACCGCGGCGGCGAACGGAGCGAGATGGCTGCCGGAGGTACGGATTCCGACGACGAGCGCCGGCCGCCCGGTGGGTGCCGCGTCGGCCCAACGGTTCGCGAGCACGGCGACGTCGTCGGGATGCTGTTCGAAGCTGCGGAAGCAGGCGGGGATGCGGACGGGCTCGGGCCCCAGCAGCGACGGCAGATCCGCCGGCACCGGGGCGATCGCTGCCGGATCGAGCGGATGCAGGCCGAGGACGGCGCCCGCCAGAAGCGTGGTCGCCGCCGTCAGCTGCCGGCTCGCGGCGTGCAGCCGGGGCCCGCGGTGGGCGAGCACGGCCGGGCGCAATGCGCGGGCCGTCAGCGTCAGTGCTCTCGCGGTATGGGGTCGCCGGTCCCGGATGAATCCGGCGGCCCGGTGCAGTTGCCCGGGATCCGGGTGGAGGGCGTCGTCGACGAGTTGCCCGAGCCCGGCGGTGTACAGATACGCGTCGAGCGGGTCGCCGGCCTCGAGCGCCGTCCGAGCCCGGGCGATGAGCGCCTGTGGATCGAGGAGCAGATCGAGCGGCGTGTCCTGTCGCACTCGATCATTGTGCGCCGACGAGAAGTTCAACGCCGCTCGCGTGGACTCGTCGGTGCCAGGGGGCAGGGCTCGTCCATAGACAGGACCGCTCATTTCGCAAAGAATGTCGAGACTCCCATCTGACGCGCTTATAGGTTTGAGGTGTGTTCAAACCGGTCCGCGCGCAGACGGCCAGCAGGCATGAGCAGTGTGTGCTGCCGGTGCTGCTGCACTGCGAGGAGCATCTCGAGGACGACCTGGGCCTGGTCGAACTTGCGGCGATCGCGGGATTCTCTCCGCACCACTTTCATCGCGTCTTTCGCAGCGTGATGGGCGAAGCACCCAAAGAGTATCTCCGGCGGCTGCGGCTTGAGCGCGCCGTACACCGGCTCAAGGTCAGCCCGGACGACGTGCTCCGCATCGCGCTGGAGTCGGGCTTCGCGACACCCGAGACGTTCACGCGTGCATTCGTTCGCCGGTTCGATATCAGGCCGTCCGAGTTCCGCACGGTGATGCGGGCGTATCGGGAGCATGTCGAGATCGCGATGGGCAGCCGCACGTTCGCCGGCTTCACCGACGAGACGCCGCTCACCTTGCGCTTCGATCTCGTCAAAGACCCCGTGACGGTGGCGAGAACGCCGCCGCGTCACCTGCTGTTCGTGCGGTACCACGGGTTCGAGCATCTGCTCGCCGGCGGGAGAGACTTTCTCAGCCTCTGGGACCGACTCTTCGCCTACGCGGACGCCCACGGTATCGAGTACGCCCCGGAGTTACTCGTCGGCATCACCCACGACGACCCGTACGTCACGGACGAGCCCAAGATCCGGTTCGATGCATGTTTGCCGGTCGCCGGCCGAGTGGTAGCCGACCATCCCGTCGGCTACCGATATCTGTCGCCCGATCTGTGCGTCGTGCGCCGCCATACGGGTGGTCTGGAAGAGATCGCCAAGACCTTCGCCAACATCGGCGTGGAATGGTTTCCCGCTGGAGGTTATGGCCTTCGCGCCAGACCGCCATTCGAGGTCTACCGCTGTGCGATCACCACCGGCGGGCGCATCGAACGTCTCCACACCGACGCATTCGTTCCCCTCGAACCGACCACATCACCACATGGAGGATCAGACCGATGAAAGGCTTCACGTTCACCGAGTACATCGCGAAACCGCCGCGGCAGGTATTCGCCGTGATCTCTGACCCGACCGAGGCGACGAAATTCCTCGACAACATCACCGAGAGCAAGAAGCTCACCGGCGGGCCGATCGCGGTGGGCACGACGTTCCGCGAAACCCGCGTCATGAATGGGAAAGAGGCCACCGCCGACCTTCTCGTCACGGCGCACGACCCGGACACGCACGTCGCCATCAGCAGCGAAGCCGAAGGAATCTCGGTGATCTATCACTATCGTCTGACGCCGGAAAGCAGTGGGACACGCCTTGACTGGACCTGTGAACTCGAAGCCGTCGGGTTACGCAAGATCATGCTCCCGCTGGTCGCCGCGATCATGAAGAAGGAAGATGGAGATCATCTGCAACGGCTGAAGACCTACATCGAGACAAGAGGAGCTGGCGGGAACGTGTCGTGACCGAGAACAAACGTGCCGGGAGAAAGCGCGGCAATGACACCGAGCCGTCGAATGTGATGGCCGTTTCGGCGATAGCATTCCAGCTGCCCGGATGATACTAAACTTCGTCAGGCTCGGTGCCGAGCTGTGTCAGGTCTTGCCCCGTGCAGAATCTGCTTGGCGTGTGCGACGAATCGGCCGGTCATCGGGTGCTGGTCGCGGCGCGGCCAGGTCAGGTAGACGGGGACGGGGCTCGTGTTCGGCAGCGGGAGATATGTCACCCCCGGGTGGGGATGGCTGTACTCGGTGGCATCGCTCGTCAAGCCGATCGCTGCACCGGTGGCGATGGTCGTCAGCCATTCATCGACGTTCGCGACGACGACCGTCGTCTTCGGGCGGTTGTGCTTCGGCCACAGTCGAAGGTCGGCCGTGCCTGCATTGGAACACAGGGCGATTCGGTGCGGCACCAGATCGTCGAGCGACAACGCAGCCTTGCGGTTCAGCGGGTTGTCGTCGGCGAGGGCGAGCATCCGGGCCTCGTGCCCGAGCAGGGCATGCTCGAAAGCGGATGGCCCCGGCTTGGCGCGGAAGAACGCCACATCGATCTCGCCTTTCCGCAATGCCAGGGCGGGGTCGTCGACTCGGCGGACCACCAGTTCGGTCCCGGTGTCGTCCTTCCAGGAACGCAGCAATGCCACCGTGTGACGGCCGAGGGCCGACCACGCGAACCCGACCCGTAGAGGCGCCGGGCCCGCTTGCACCTCGGCGACGGCCTCGTCCACGCTCTGCAGGATCCGATGTGCGCGCTCCCAGAGCAGTTGCCCCTGCACGGTCAACTCCAGGTGCCGGGTGCTGCGGTCGACGAGTCTCGTCCCGATCCGTTCCTCGAGCTGACCGAGTGTGCGCGAGAGCGCGGGCTGCGTCACATGCAACTCCGCCGCCGCGCCGGTGATGCTGCCCTCGTCGCCGATGGCGGCGAGCGCCCGCAGGTGCCGCAATTCGATATTCATTACTGTCAAGCATAACGCCACATGAATCAGCATTTCTCATCGGCGCGTGACGTGGCTAGCGTTGCCCTCATGAACATTCTGCTGATCGGATCGTCCGGCCACCTGGGCTCCGCCGTCCACGCCGCCCTCACCGACCGCGGCCACAAGGTCCTCACCGCCGGCCGCAACTCGGGGGACTTCCGTGTGGACCTGACCGACCCCGCTTCCGTCGGCGCGCTCTATGACAGCGTCGGCCCCGTCGACGCCGTTGCCAGCGCCGCCGGGACCGTGCCCTACAAGACCATTCAGGAGATGACCGCCGACGACTACGCCGCCGCCTACGCCGGCAAGGTCCGCAGTCAGGTCGAACTGGTCCGTCAGGGCATTCACCGAATCGCCCCGGCCGGGTCGTTCACCCTCATCACCGGGATCCTCGCGCGTACCCCCATCGCCACCGGAACCGCCGCGTCACTCGCCAACGGCGCCGTGGAGGCCTTCGTGCGCGCCGCTGCCGTCGAGATCGCCCCGCAACGCATCAACGCGATCAGTCCGACGGTGTTCACCGAGGCCCTCGACGCCTACGGCGACTATTTTCCGGGCTTTCCCGCCGTCGACCTCGCGGATGTCGCGCAGGCCTATGTGCGTTCCATCGAGGGTGTCCAGACCGGTCAGATCTTCGCCCTCGACTGATCTGCCGAGAGATCCCGGCCACCCACGCGGTCACCGTAGAACGAGCCGTCATCTGGCAATCACCCCGTGGAGCGCGGCGGCGAACTCATCGGGCCGCTCGACCGGGACGAAATGCCCGGCGCCGTCGAGCGGTACCACGCGCGCGTCGGTGAAGAAGAGGTCGAGCCGATCGGACCACGCGGGCGGGAACAGCGGGTCGTCGGTGGGCCACGGCACCGTGGTGGGCACGGTGATGCGCTGATCCGGCGCCGGGGTCTGCTCGGCGACCGACAGCGCCACCGCGCCGGCACCGGCTCGGTACCAGTCGACGGACGCGTTGAAGGCGCCGGGCCGCGCGTAGGCGGCGACGAGATGGTCGAGGTGGGCGTCGTCCAGCACGAAGTCCGGGCCGGACCAGTGGGTCCAGAAGTGACGCAGGTAGGTGCGGACGGCGTCGGGGCGGCCGTCGACGAGGTCGGCGGCCAGATCGAGCTGGTGGAAGGGCTGGTACCAGAACTCGTGCTGTGCCGACGGGTCGAGGATGCGCGTCCCGATGCCGGGGAGCGGCGGGGAGACGACGAGTCCGGCGATGAGGTCGGGGTGGCGTCGGGCGACGGTCTGGGCGATGCGGCTGCCGATGTCGTAGCCGCCGAGGATCGGGCGGTGCAGGTCGAGTTCGTCGATGAGGGCGATGATGCCGTCGGCCTGGGCGTCGGCGCCGCACGCGGCGGGTTCGGCGGGGCGGCGGCCGGCGAACGAGGCGCCGAAGCCGCGCAGGTCCGGGACGACGACGTCGACGCCGGTGAGGCGGTCGACGACGGCGCGGTAGTCGGTGCGGTCGCCGGGCCACCCGTGCAACAGGATCACGGCCGGGCCCTCGCCGGTGCGGTCGTACGAGAGCCGGAGCCCGTTCACGTCGTGAGTAATCATCACACCACAGTAGGCATGTAACGCACACTTTGGTGTGAATACGTTTCAAGATCGGCGTGTCGAGGCTGCCGCGGGCCGTGTCAGACCCCGGTATGACCCGGGATCGCGTCGCGGGCTGACGATCTCGGCGGCGTCCCTTCCTAGCGTCGATGACGACCGTCAACGGAAGGAGGCGTCGTGGCCGACGTCGTCGTCAGAGCACGCGAGATCGTCAAGTCGTACGGAGCGGGAGAAGCGTCGGTGCACGCGCTGCACGGGGTGAGCGTCGACATCCCGCGGGGCGGGTTCACCGCGATCATGGGCCCGTCGGGGTCCGGGAAGTCGACGCTCATGCACGTGCTGGCGGGGCTGGCCCGTCCGACGTCCGGGTCGGTGTCCGTCGGGGACGTCGAGCTCACCGAGCTCGGCGAGGACGCCCTCGCGCGGCTGCGGCGCGAGCGCTTCGGCTTCGTCTTCCAGGCGTTCAACCTGCTGCCCGCGTTGTCGGCACGGGCGAACATCCTGCTGCCGCTCACCCTCGCCGGCACCCGGGCGGACGAGGCGTGGTTCACCGAACTCGCCACGCGGCTCGGCATCGCCGACCGTCTCGATCATCGGCCGGCCCAGCTGTCGGGCGGGCAGCAGCAACGCGTCGCCATCGCGCGGGCGCTGTTGTCCCGGCCGGACGTCGTCTTCGCCGATGAGCCGACCGGCGCGCTCGATTCGACTACCGGTGAGGAGTGCCTGCGGCTGCTGCGCCGCAGCTGCGACGAGTACGGGCAGACGATCGTCATGGTCACGCACGACGCGGTCGCGGCCGGGTGGTGCGACCGCGTGCTGACGATGCGCGACGGGCGGCTCGACGAGTCGGCCGCCCCGGTGGCGACGCGCGGCACGGCGGCGGTGGCCCGATGACGTCGCTGACCTGGGACATGTTGCGCGCGAACCGCGGCCGATACGTGCCGTGCGCGGCGGCGATCGCCGTCGCGGTCGCGTTCGTCGCGCTCATCCTCTCCGCCGCCCCGACGGTGACTGCGGGCATGAGCCGGGCCGTCGCAGCGCCGTTCGGCGGTACCGACGTCGTCGTCACGGCACCGAACGAGCAGACCGCTCGCGCGGTCGCCGAGCGGGCCGGCCGCGAACTCGGCGCATCGGCGGCCGTCGACGCCCTCGCGCCGGTGTCGGTGCGGCGCGAGGACGGCACCGGACCGTCCCGCGTCGTGATGCTCACCGAGCTG
The DNA here is from genome assembly GCA_044222225.1 of Mycobacteriaceae bacterium. Classification (GTDB taxonomy): domain Bacteria; phylum Actinomycetota; class Actinomycetes; order Mycobacteriales; family Mycobacteriaceae; genus JBGANR01. The sequence continues at coordinate 110,850 of JBGANR010000008.1, read as the reverse complement.
GCCGGACAAGACGGTCTGCGCTGGCAGAACGTCGCGGACGGTCGCCTTCCGATCACCGACGGCGAGCTGCTCGTCCCGGATGCCAATCCACTCGACGTCGGCGACAGACTGCGGCTGTCGACGTTCGACGGTCGGGTGGTGTCGGCGGTCGTCGTCGGCAAGATGGCGGCCGAGCAGCTCGTCTCCGGGCAAGAACCGCCGCCGGTCTACGCGCCCGCCGCGACGGTCGCCGCGATGCGGTCGGCCGAGGCTGTCGAGACGACCGTCCGGCTCGCCGTGGACGGTGACGCGGCCACCGCGGCGCAGGCCGTGCGCCGGATCGCGCCTGCCGGCACGACGGTGACGACCGGTGATGAGCGGGTACGCGCCGAGGTCGGCCGGTTCACCGGCGGTGCCGGCGCCCTGAGCATCGCGCTGTCCTGCTTCGCCGCGGTGACGGTCTTCGTGGCGGTGCTCGTCGTCGGCAACACCTTCGCCGTCGTCCTCGCCTCGCGCGGACGTGAGCTGGGCATGTTGCGTCTCGTCGGGGCGACGCCGCGCCAGGTGCGACGCGCCGTCCGGCTCGAAGCGCTTGTCCTCGGCGTCCTCGCATCGGCCGTCGGACTCCTGGTGGCGGCCGTCCTCGGGTTCGGTGCGTCGGCCGTCGTGCGGAATGTCGCGCCGGCCTTGCCATTCGGGTATCTCGCCGTGCCGTGGTGGGCGCCCGTCGCCGCGTTCATCGTCGGTATCGCGGCGTCCGTGCTCGGCACGTGGCGTGCCGCGGCCAGGGCGGCCGCCGGGGATCCGCTCGGCGCCGTCGCCTCGAGTGCGTCGGACGACGAGTCACCCGCCGGCTCCTGGCTGCGGACCGCGGCCGGCGGCGCGGCGGCGGTGGGCGGGGGAGCATTGCTCGTGTTCGGGGCACTGGCCGCGTCGATCCCCGCGGCGACGCTCGGCTGCATCGTCATGTTCTCCGGGCTGCTGCTCGTCTTCGCCCGGCTGCTTCCGAGGTTGTTCCGCGGCCTGGCCGGCGCCGGTGCCGCCGTCGGACGCCGGCTGTCCGGCCGGGGAGCGGGCGCCGCCGGGATGGCCGACGTCGTCGTCGGCAATCTGCGCCGGCATCCGCGACGCGCGGCGGCGACCGCCACCGCTGTCGTCGTCGGGGTGACACTCGTGACGACGATGCTCGTCGGTGCGGCCGTCCTGCGCGACGCCGGTGCGGAGAAGGTCGACCGGGAGACCGCCGTCGACGTCATCGTCGGCGGGCGGATCCCCGGCGGCGTACCGGGCACCGTCGCGGCCGAACCCGGCGTCGTCGGTGCCGTCGTCGCCGGTCCGCTGCCGCAGGTGGTCGTCGCCGGGCAGCCCGTCGACGTGCGCTCCCTCGACACGGCTGCCCTCGCCCGGACCGTCCGCAGCGGGATCCGGCCGCCCGGACGCGGTGAGATCGGCCTGCCGCGAGATGTGCGCGACCGGCTCGGCGTCGCCGTCGGCGATGTCGTCGACGTCGAGTCCGAGAAGGGACTCCGGCGGCTGCGTGTCGTCGAGTCGGTGCTCCTCGGCCCCGTCGTCGACGCCGCCGACCTCGGGCCCGCCCGGTCCGTCGACATGCTCTACGTCCGTATCGCCGAGGACGTCGACCGGCAGGCGGTCGCCGATCGCGTCCTGGAGATCGCCCAGCTCGCAGGTCCCGGTGTCACCGCGACGTCGCTCGTCGACCTGCGCGCGGAGTTCGAGAACACCCTCGACGTCCTGCTTGCCATCGTGCTGGGGCTCGGTGCCGTGGCCGTGCTGGTCGGCGTCATCGGTCTGGTCAACACAACCCGGCTGGCCGTCATCGACCGGCGGCGCGAGACGGCGACACTCCGGCTCGTCGGTGCCGCGGGCCGTGACATCGTGCGGATGTTCGCCCTCGAATCGGCCGTCATCGCCTCGGTGGCCGCGGCCGTCGGCGTCGGATTGGGGCTGCTGTACGGGGTGCTCGGGGCGCGGTCGGTCGTCGGAGCGGTGTCGCTCGGCGCTGTGCCGTGGGTGTCCGCCGGGCTGCTCGTGGTCGCCGGGACGGTCGTCGGCGTGGCGGCCGCGGTGCTGCCTGCGCGGGCGGCGTTGCGGGACGACCCGATGGCGGCGTTGGCGAGGTAGGCGGAGTCCGTGAGCGTCTCGCGATTCTGCTCACGGACGTGAGCGTAGGACGGCGGTGACCCGCTGATTGGAGATGAACCAACGCTCGATAGCCGGATCGATCGCGTGAAGAACGATGTGCATGTTCGTGAACTGGGCGCGTACGTGGCCGGAGCGTAGGAGCGGTTCGAGATGGGCGACTCGATTACGGAGTTGGTAGATACCGTGTACGGAGATGACGAGTTCTTGAGGAGGCCGGTTCACATGAGGGAACGCGGAGTGCAGCGCGTCATTCCACAGTCGCCGACGTCCAGGGTCGTGGTCGGGGAGGAGGAAACGCCACGTGCCGAAGGACAGTTGCGCGAGTAGGTCGGCATGAGTGACCGTGCGTTGATGGCGCCGAATCGCATGCTTGGCACGTTCGTGAGCCCTCGTCAGTTCCTGTTCGCGGACGAGGCGCCGCAGCAGAGGGGCAGGGTCGATCAGCCAGTCGCGATCGTGTCGGTTCCCCGAGTTCGCGTCGATCTGGGTCGCGTTCCATGCGCACAGCTGTGTGTCCACGGCGTTGCGCAATACGACCTCCACGACGTGGAGGGCTTCGTAGACGGCTCCGGACAGCCCGATGTTCCACCGGTACAACTGAATCGCGTGCTTGCGATTGCCGTCTGCGGCGGCCAGGTAGGGCGCAAGGCGAGTGGCCGCGAAGTGCGTTCCAAGACTCCGTAAAGCGAGGTATCTTGCCCATCGACTGCTGACGTCACGTGCAGTAGACTAGACCGCGAAAGCAGGGGCGGGTCTCCCTGTTACGTTTGCGCCATGGGCCCGTCGGTACTCGCCGATCGGGCCCATGGCCTTTTTCAGGTGGTATCAGGGCCGGACTACGGCTCAAAGGACATGGTGCCCCCAGTCGGACTCGAACCGACACTGGACGGGTTTTGAATCCGTTGCCTCTGCCAATTGGGCTACGGGGGCGTGCGGTGACGAGCATACCGGCAGGCCGGGCCGAGCGAACGCCGCCCCGGTCTGCCGACGCCGATCACTCCGCGCTGAGCCCGGGGATGTCGACGGTGCGCAGGTCCGGGTGCCGCCGCAGGCTCTCCTCGAGGGCTTCCGCCGACGACGGCCGGCCGAACAGCCAGCCCTGCGCCCCGTCGCAGTGCAACTGACGGACGCGTCTGGCCTGGGCCGTCGTCTCGACGCCTTCGGCGATGACCTCGAGGCCGAGCGAATGCGCCAGTGACACCGTGGCCGCGATGATCTTGTCCTGGGTGCGGTCGGTCTGGAGGTTCTGTACGAAGACGCGATCGATCTTGAGTTGGCATACCGGGAGACGACCGAGGTGGGCGAGGTTGGAATAGCCGGTGCCGAAATCGTCGATCGCCAGCCGCACACCCGCGGACGCCAGTTCCCGCAGAGCCGCGAGCGCCGAGTCCGTATCGCCGGCGATCGCGCTCTCGGTCAGTTCGAGTTGGAGCCGGTTCGGCGGCAGGCCCGACAGGTCGAGTGTGCGCAGCACCTCGGCGGCGAACGTCGACCGGTGCAGCTGACTCGCCGCGACGTTCACGCTGATGTAGCCCGGTGGATCGGGCAGCCGATCGCACCATCGCCAGGCTTGCCGGCAGGCCTCGCGGAGCACGAACGACCCGAGCGCCTCGATGTGGCCGTTCTGCTCCGCCACCGGGATGAACTGGCCGGGCGAGAGGAGGCCGAGCCGGGGGTGATTCCACCGGACGAGGGCCTCGACGCCGCTGACCGTGCCGTCGGCGAGGGAGACGATCGTCTGGTACTCGACGTGGAACTCGCCGCGGGTGAGCGAGGCGGGCATGACGGTCGCCAGATCCCCACGGGTCGCGTCGGTGGCTCCGACGGCGGGATCGTAGGTGTGCGAGCGCGCCTTCCCGCCGGCCTTGGCGCGGTACAGCGCGATGTCCGCCGCGCGCATGAGCTGTTCCGGCGCGGTCCCCGAGAGTGCCGAATGGACGACGCCGATGCTCGCCGTCACCGTCACCTCCTCCTTGTCGAGCAGGATCGGCTGGGCGAGGGCCTGATGGATCGCCTCGGCGTGGCACCGCAGCTGATCGAGACCGTCGCAATGCTGCACGAGGACGGCGAACTCGTCGCCGCCGAGCCGGGCGACCAGATCGCCCTGCGTCGCGGCCGCCGTGCTCAGCCGGTACGCGACCGCGGCCAGCAACTGATCGCCGACGCCGTGCCCGCGGCTGTCGTTGATGTTCTTGAAGCCGTCCAGGTCCAGGTAGCACACGCCGAACGGCTCCTGCGCGGCGGCGAGTCGCTCGAAGAACAGGGTGCGGTTGGGCAGCCCGGTCTGCGGATCGTGCCGCGCCTCGTGCCACAACCGGTCCTGCAGTCCGCGCCGCTCGGTGATGTCGACGGCCACACCGATGACGAAGGCCGGTGCGCCCGCGCCGTCGCGGACCACCGACATCGACAGATCCAGGTACGCCTTTCGGCCGTCCGGTCTGGTCCGTGCGGTCTCCGCGCGGAAACGATCGATCCGCCCGGTGGCCAGCCGCTCGTAGTCGGCGAACGCCCTGCCGAGCTTCGCCGGTCCGATCACGTCGGCGATGGTGCGACCCCGGATGCGCTCCGGAGGGACGCCGAGCATGTCTGCCATCGCCGAGTTGACGTCCGTGATCACCCCGTCCAGTCCGACCATGCCGATGCCGACGGCCGCCTCCGCGAACACGGCCGCGAATCGGGCCTCGCTGGTCCATCGCCGTTCTTCCGCGAGGTGGGTGGCGGTGAGGGCGGCCCGCTGCGTCTCCTCCTGTTCGCGGAGCACCTGCGTGCGCATCGCGGTGGCGAATCCGCCGGCGACGGCGCCCTGCACCATCGCCATGTGGCCGGCCGCGTCATCGCCGAGATCGCCGACGAAATGCTCACCCAGCAGCTGCACCGTGCGATCGCAGACCGCGGCGTCGCGATAGTTGGCCTCGATCAACGCGGCACCCACGGCGCGCGCGAGCATCGGATCGCCGGCGCGTGCCGCCGTCAGCAGATCGGCGGTCAACCGACGCAGCAACTGTTCGACCCCGGCGTGGGTCAATGCAGGCGACACCATCCCGCCGAGTGCCAGCGCCCAACGCCGGGCGAACCGGTGAACATCGGCCGATCGCATCAGATCCGACATCACATTCCCCCTTCATGGCTTCGCGCTGATCCGGGCGGACCCGACGACCGGGTCAGCGCGCGTGTCAATCGGTCCGGTCGGCGCGGTCCTTTCTGCCGACGCCCGCCAGGCCCAACGACCGACCCGGCTGCTCATATACGTCGCCTGCCGATTCCGGGCGCCATTGCGGCAGTTCGACGACGCCGGGGTCGACCACGGTCAGACCGTCGAAGAGCGCGGCGATCTCGTCGCGCGAGCGGAACCGGATGCCGACGCCGCTGTCGGACTTGCCGAGCTGTTCGGCGTCGGCGGGGCGCTGAGCGCTGGTCAGATGCGAGATGACGATGTAACTGCCCGGCGCGATCGCGTCGCGGATCGCGGCCACGGCGTCCTGCGGACGTTCCGCGTCGCTGAGCAGATGCAGCACCGCGACGAGCAGGACGCCCACCGGCTGATCGAGGTCGACGAGCCCGCGAGACCGGACGTCGCCGAGCAGCGCCGTCGGTGTGCGGATGTCGCCCGCCATCACCGCGGTCAGCGGATCGCCGGCGAGCATCGCGGACGCGTGCGCGACGGCCACCGAGTCGATGTCGACGTACTGCACGCGGCATTCCGGATCGGCCCGTTGTGCGACGTCGTGGACGTTTCCGGCCGTGGGAATGCCCGAGCCGATATCGACGAACTGATGGATTCCGCGACTCGCCAGATATCGCACGGCCCGACGCAGGAAGGCGCGATTGCTCAACGCCAGATTCGGCAGATCCGGAACACGCGAGACGGCCCATTCCGCGGCCCGGCGATCCACTTCGAAATTGTGTGAGCCGCCGAGCAGCGCGTCATACATGCGCGCCGGGCTCGGCTTCGTCATGTCGACGCCCTCCGGCGCCCAACTCGGCCTCTCCATCGTCCCCGTCCCTCCCCGGTCGCGCCGACGGCGCCACTGCGGAGACTACCCGGCTCGGGTGGCGGGCCGCCGTGGGCTGTGATTCGGTCACCGAAGCCGGTCAGGCCCCGGGAATCCTCCCGGGGCCTGACCGTCTTGCTGAATGCGGGTGTCGTCAGATCGCCGCGGCGGCCTGGGACTCCTCGCGCATCTTGGCGTTGTCACGGGTGACCGTGCGCGACGCGAGGAACAGCCCGACCGACGCGATGAACATGGTGACCGGAACGAGGACCAGGAGGCTGTTCCGCAGGCCGATCGCCGCGGCTGCGGCCGTCGTCGCCGCACCGGACGCCTCGGCGAAGTAGTCGGAGAGGGCGCCGGCGATGATCGGGCCGACGGCCCCGCCGAGCAGGTAGAACGCCGCGAAGAAGATCGCGACCGCCGTCGCCCGCAGGCGCGGCTCGACGACGTCGGCGACGGTCGGGTACGCCGACGTGAAGTAGAAGTACTGCAGGAACCAGGCGACGCTGAAGATCACCACGAACAGCGCGACGGAGTCCGGGCCGAGGTTGAGGGCGAAGAAGCAGAGCGGGGCGGAGACGAGCGTCGCCACCGCGCCGACGAGAACACGGGCCTTCACACCGCGCGCGTCGGCCTTGTCGGCGAGCCAGCCGCCGAGGAGCAGGCCGAAGAGTCCGGTGACGCCGACGACGACGCCGACGAGCAGCGACGCGGGGGTCAGCGACAGCTTGAAGTACCGCATGAACATCGGAACCATGAACGTGTTGACCGAGTACGATGCCATGTTGGCGCCGATGCCCGCGAGGATCAGGCACCACATCGTGGGGATGGAGAGGATCCGGCGGAACGGGTGGTCGATCGGCGTCGTCGCGACCTTGGTGACCTCCGACGCACCGCGCAGCGGCTCGCGCATCAGGAAGAAGCACACCGCCAGGAGCAGGCCCGGCACCGCCGCGAGGAAGAACGGGGCACGCCAGCTGCCGAAGGCTTCGGCGATGGCGCCGACGGTGAAGTAGGCGAGGATGAGGCCGATCGGCAGGCCGAGCTGGAAGATGCCGAACGCCCGGGCGCGCTTGTTGGCGGGGAACAGGTCGGCGATCATCGAGTTGGCGGCGGGCGCGTAGCTCGCCTCGCCGACACCGACGCCGAGCCGGATGAGCAGCAGCGACGAGTAGTTCCACGCCGCGCCGGTGGCGGCGGTGAGCAGGCTCCAGACGCCGAGCCCGTAGCCCATGATCTTGCCGCGGGACATGCGATCGGCCAGCCGGCCGAGCGGGATGCCGCAGATCGCGTAGATGACCGTGAAGGCGCCGCTCAGGATGCCGATGTCGGTGTCGCTGAGGGAGAACTCGATCTTGAGCGATTCGTTGAGGATCGCGGGAACGGTGCGGTCGTAGAAGTTGAAGGTGTTGGCCAGGAACAGCAGCAGCAGGATGCGCCAGGCGTTCGAGGCCTGCAGCACCCGGGGTTTGGTGCCGTCGGGGAGGAATTCTTGGTCGGTGGCCACGTTGCCTCCAGAGGCGGTCGGCCACCCTGCGCGAGCCCGGGCCGGTGAGGCTCGGTGGGACGGCGACGCGCGCAAGGTGAGGTTGTGTTCAGGTTCGTGAACGGTAGCAAGTGTCTCCAGCGACGGGGATCATATCGAGACACTTATGTGAGATGTTTCGTCCGGCGTCCGGCCGGCGCGATGCGCCGGGCCCTCCGGCGACGCCGTGAGGAACCGCGGAATCGGCAACCCGGCGGCCCGCGCGGCCGCTTCGACGGCGTCGGCGACGCGGCGGGCGTCACCGGAGCGGACGAGGGCGATGGCCGACCCGCCGAAGCCACCGCCCGTCATCCGGGCGCCGAGGGCCCCGGCGCGCAGGGCGGCGTCGACGGCGCAGTCCAGTTCGGGGGAGCTCACCTCGTAGTCGTCCCGCAACGAGAGATGCGAGGCGGTGAGCAGCGGGCCGATGTCGGCGGCCCGGCCGGCGCGCAGCAGCGCGACCACTTCGTCGACGCGTCGCAGCTCGGTGACGATGTGCCGCATCCGGACGGCCGTGTCGGCGTCGAGGCCGGCGACGGTCTGCTCGAGGGGCGCCGATCGGAGCGACTCGACGCCGAGCCGCGCGCTGACGTCCTCGACCGAGACGCGTCGCGCCGCATAGGAGCCGTCGGCGAGCCGGTGCGGGGCCCGGGTGTCGATGACGAGCAGCGTCAACCCGTCGGCCGCGAGGTCGAGCGGCACGTGTTCGACCGACGAATCGGCGCAGTCCAGGAGCATCGCGTGGCCGGCCCGCGCACGTAGGGCGATCGCCTGATCCATGCCGCCGGTCGCCGCGCCCGCGACGATGTTCTCGGCGTCGACGCAGTCCCGCGCCAGATCCCGGCGGCCGGCGTCGTCGGTGGGCAGGCCGGTCAGTTCGGCGAGGGCCAGCGCGACGGCGCATTCGAGCGCCGCGGAGCTCGACAGCCCGGAGCCCTGCGGCACGCTGCTGTCGATCGTGATGTCGACGCCGCGCGCGGGCAGCGCGTCGCGCCGGATCAGCGCCCAGAGCGGGCCGACGGCGTACCCGGGCCAGCCGGCGGGCGTGCCCGGACCGATGTCGCCGACGCGCCCGCACCAGATCTCGCCGGCCGTCGTCGACGCGCAGCGGACGGCGTCGTCCGCCCGAAGCCGCACGGCCACGGCTGTCCGGTAGGGCAGCGCGAACGGCAGGACGCGTCCGCCGACGTAGTCGATGTGCTCGCCGATGAGATTGACGCGCCCCGGCGCGAGCCAGACGCCGTCGGGCGCGCCGCCGAAGGCCCGCGCGAACAGCTCGGCGGCGCGGTTCGCGACCTCCGCCTCGGTCGGCGCCGTCACGGAGCGACCTCGCGGAACCGGTCGGCGATCCGCTCCGGCGTCGTGTCGTTGACCCACGCGCCCATGCCCGATTCGGAGCCGGCGAGAAACTTCATCCGGCCCGGCGAGCGCATGAGCGAGAAGAGCTGCAGGTGCAGCCGGCCGAGCTCGCGGTCGTCGCCGACGGGCGCTTGATGCCAACCGGAGATATAAGGAGTCGTGTCGACACCGGGAAAGAACCGGTCGACGCGGCCGAGCAGGTCGAGGTAGACGACGGCGAGCTCGTCCCGTTCGGCCTCGTCGAGCGCGGCGAGGTCGGGGACGTCGCGGCGCGGCGCGAGCTGCAGCTCCAGCGGCCAGCGCGCGGCGGCCGGGACGTAGGCCACCCAGTGCTCGCCGGCGTGGACGATGCGCCGGCCCGACCGCAGTTCGGCGGCGAGGACGTCGGCGAGCAGGTTGCGTCCGGTGGCGGCCCGGTGGATTCCGGCGCGCGCGACGAGCTGCTGGGTCCGGGGCGCCAGGTAGGGGTAGGCGTAGATCTGTCCGTGCGGATGGGTGAGAGTGACGCCGATCTCCTTGCCGCGGTTCTCGAAGCAGAAGACCTGCCGGATTCCCGGTAGCGCCGAGAGCGCGGCCGTCCGGTCGGCCCACGCCTCGATGACGGTGCGTACTCGCGCCGGGCTCAGCGAGGCGAAGCTCGCGTCCGGATCGCTCGTGAAGCAGACCACCTCGCAGCGGCCCGTGCCCGGGGCGAGCGGCCACAGCGCCTCCCCGTCGACGCACGTCGGAAGGTCGGGGTCGGCGAGCCGGGAGAGCGACGGGAAGCGGTTCTCGAAGACGACGACGTCGTAGTCCGCGGCCGGGATCTCGGTCGGTGCCCGGCCCGGCGTCGTCGGGGCGAGCGGCGAGGCGTCCGCCGGCGGCAGGAAGGTGCGATCCATCCGCTCGGCCGCGATGGCGACCCATTCGCCGGTCAGGACGTCGAACCGCAACTGCGCGGCCGAGCCGGCCGGCGGCAGGGGGCGGGTGTCGACGAGGTCGCGAGTCGCGGCGCCCGAGGCGAAGGGCTCGGAGTCGTCGAAGTAGATGAGGTCGCGGCCGTCGGCCAGGGTCGTCGTGGTCTTGCGGACGCGGAGCGCACCGGGAGGTGTCATCGAGGGGGTCTCTCCATGGTCGGCGGGTCGGGCGTCGGCACGGTCTCGGCGATGATGAGGTCGTCGACGGTCTCGCGGAGCATGGCTTCGATGCTCGACTCGATGCCCGAATCGGTGATGAGGATGTTGATGGCGGACATCGGGATCGTGCGGGCCAGCGCCCGCACCCCCCACTTGCTGTGATCGGCGAGGACGACGACGCGGTTCGCGGCGGCGACCATCGCCTGGTTGGTCTGCGCCTCGAGCAGGTTCGGGCAGGTCAGCCCGGAGTCGAGGTCGAAGCCGTGCGTGCCGAGGAACAGGACGTCCAGGCGCAGCGTCTCCAGGCTCGACACGGTGAGCGGACCGACGAGCGCCATCGACGGCGTCCGCTGCCCGCCGGTGAGCAGGATCGTCTGGTCGGCGCGTCCCGAGTCGTAGAACTTCTCGGCGACGGGCAGGGAGTTGGTCACCACGGTCAGCCGGGGCACCGTGAGCAGTGCCGTCGCCAGTGCGTAGGTGGTGGTGCCGCCGGAGATCCCGACGCACGTGTCCGGATGGACCAGACGCGCCGCGGCGACGGCGATCGCTCGCTTCTCGGCGAGCGCCTGGGTCGACTTCGTGAGAAAACCAGGCTCGTTGAGGGTGGCCGCGCGGGGCGGCTTCACCCCGCCGTGGACTCGCTCGACCAATCCCTGCTCCACAAGTTCGGTGAGGTCCCTGCGGACCGTCATGTCTGACACGCCGAGTGCGGCGCAGAGATCGGTGACCTTGGCGCTGCCCTGCGCCGCGACTCTGGTGAGGATCACCTGTTGACGTTCGTGGGCGAGCATGGCGCCTCCTCGCGTAGAACCGCGCAGCCGCCGGGAGGCAGCTGCACGGGACCGGGCGCGTCGACGCCTGTCAGGAGGTCGTGGCCGCGCACATGGACGGTGGCCGTCTGTTCGGAATGGTTGAACAGGAACAGCCACCTGCCATGCTCGCCCGAGCGCCGCACGATTTCCACTTCCGGCGTGGCGGGCAGGCGCGGCGCACCCGCCTCCTCGGCGACGGCCGCGGCGATGGACCGCCACGTCTGCGCCGACGGGACCGTGGCCAGGTACCACGCGGCGCCCTCGCCGACCGTCCGGCGGGTGAGCGCGGCGACGCCGGGCAGCGGCCCGTCGGCGTACCGGGCGAGCACGTCGGTGTCGGGGCCGGTCGTCAGGTCTTCCGTCCACAGCGACGCGTCGCCCGTCGTTGTGCCGTCGGGTGCGGTGAGTGTGACGCGGTCACCGGCGAGCAGCGGGAAGAACTCCTCGGAGCGGACGCCGAGCAGCTCCCGGAAGGCCCCCGGGTAGCCGCCGAGCCGGACGTGGTCGCGCTCGTCGCAGATCCCCGAGAACGCCGTGACCACCACGTGCGTCCCGGCGCGAGCGAGTTCGGTGATCCGCTCGGCGTGCTCGTCGGAGACGAGACAGACCGCGGGCACGACGACCACGCGGTGACCGGAGTCCGCCGTCAGGCCGTCCCATCCGACGACGTCGCAGGTCACCCCGATGGACGTGAAGGCGCGGTGGGCGCGGAAGGCCATGTCGTCGTGCTGCAGGAGCGCGGACGGCCGGCATTCCTGCTCGCTGACCCACTGCGACGGCCAGTCGAAGACGATCGCCGCGGGCGCGTCGACCCGGCTGCCGCGCACCTCGGCCAGTGAACGCAGCGCGGCGCCGAGCGCCACGGATTCGCGCCACCGCGCTGAGTCCTCGCCGGCATGGGGGAGCAGTGCGGAGTGGAACTTCTCGGCTCCGGCGACAGACTGCCGGAACTGGAAGAAGGCGATCCCGTCGGCACCCCGGGCGACGTGGGTGAGGCTGTCGCGCAGCATGGCGCCGGGGCGTTTGGCCAGGTTGACGGGTTGCCAGTTGACGGCGCTGGGCGAGTGCTCCATGAGCAGCCACGGGCGTCCGCCGGCGAGCCCGCGGGTGTGATCGGCGGCGTACGCGAGTCTGCTGTGCGCGCCGTACTCGCCGTCCGTGGGCCCGACGAGATAGTGATCCGTCGAGACGATGTCCTGCTCGGGGGCCCACTGCGCGTAGTCCATGTCGCCCATCGGCGCGCCGAGCGTGTTGCCCATGCCGACCATGAAATTCGTCGTGATCGGGACGTCCGGGGTGATCTCGCGCAGCACGTCGCGCTCGGCGAGGTACTGCGCCAACAGCGCGTCCGAGCAGTAGCGACGCCAGTCGAGCAGTTGTGTGGGATTGCCGAGGGCGGTGCTGACGGCCGGCGGCCGGATCTGCGCCCAGTCGCTGTAGCGCTGGCTCCAGAAGGTCGTGGCCCAGGCGGCGTTGAGCTCGTCGAGGTCGCCGTAGCGCTCGATGAGCCACGCCCGGAAGGCGGCGGCGCTCGCGTCGGAGTAGCAGCGGGAGTTGTGACAGCCGAGCTCGTTGGAGACGTGCCACATCGCCAGCGCCGGATGGTCGCCGTAGCGTTCGGCGAGGCGCCGGACGAGGACGAGCGAATGCTCGCGGTAGGCCGTCGACGCGGTGCTCCAGGTCTGCCGGCTGCCGATCTCGTAGCGGTAGCCGCGCTCGTCGACGGGCCGGACCTCGGGGTGCCGCGCGGTGAGCCACGGCGGCGGAGACGCCGTCGCCGTCGCGAGGTCGACGCGGACGTCGTGCTCGTGCAGCAGGTCCAGGACGCGGTCGAGCCAGCCGAAATCCCACTGCTCCGGCGTCGGCTGCAGACGCGCCCAGGCGAAGACCCCGACGGTCGCGAAGTCGATCCCCGCCTCGCGCATCAGCTGCGCGTCGCGTCGCCAGATCTCCTCCGGCCACTGCTCGGGGTTGTAGTCGCCGCCGTAAGAGAGTCCCGCCGTGGGCCAACTCCGCGATGTCGTCACGGTCACAGTGTCGCACAAGAAGTGATCGAAACTGTTTGAGTCTGAGAGTCTAACGCTGCAGGCCGATCTGGTGCGCTGCGCGGCCGACCTGCTCCGTCCGCCCAGCACAGTGCAGTGATGCCGGAGGAACGATGTCCCGTTGACACCGGCGGAGTGCTGTGATTCTGTTATCGGCGTCACACCCAGGGTCGGGGATTTTCGGGAATCCGTGAGTGAGTCTGTTCGATCGCGCTCGCCCGGATCGCCACCGGCTCTCCTGTCCGTCCGGCAGCGGAAGAGGCGGACACCGATCATTGAGGGAGGCAGTCGTATGACGCCTGATCTATCGCTGTTGCGGCGAGTGGAGCGCGAGGCGAGGACGTGAACGAGACCGACGGGCTGAGCGTGCTGCTCGCCGAGGGTGCCGAGCCGGTGAAGCTGAGCCTTCACCTGGGCGCGGTCGACATCGCCCTCATCATCATTTATTTCGCCTTCGTCCTCGGCATCGGCTTCGCGCTCAAGCGGCGGGTGAAGTCCTCGCTGGACTTCTTCCTGTCCGGACGCTCGCTGCCGGCCTGGGTGACGGGCATCGGCTTCGTCTCCGCGAACATCGGTGCGGTCGAACTGCTCGGACAGTCGGCCAGCGGCGCGCAGTACGGCGCCGCGATGGTGCACTACTTCTGGATCGGCGCGGTGCCGGCCATGGTGTTCCTCGGCATCGTCATGATGCCCTTCTACTACGGCTCGAAAGTGCGAAGCGTGCCGGAGTATCTGCGGCTGCGCTTCGACAAGAAGGCGCATCTCATCAATGCGATCACCTTCGTCGCCGGCAGCATTCTCATCGCGGGCGTCAACCTGTACGCGCTGGCGATCGTGCTGGAGGCCCTGCTGGGTATTCCGCTGATCGTCGCGATCGTGCTGTCGGCCGTGTTCGTCCTCTCCTACATCCTTCTCGGCGGCCTGACCTCGGCCATCTACAACGAGGTCATGCAGTTCTTCGTCATCATGATCGCGATGATCCCGCTGACGATCATCGCCATCAAGGAGACGGGCGGCCCGAGCAAGCTGTTCGCGACGCTGTCGGAGAAGCACGGCGACGAGTTCGTCCGCCCCTGGGACGGTACCGGCATCGGCGGGGCCAGCCCGATCGGCGACTGGATCGGCATCATCCTCGGCCTGGCCTTCTGCCTCTCCTTCGGCTATTGGACGACGAACTTCGCCGAGGTGCAGCGCGCGATGGCGGCCAAGGACGGCAACGCCGCCCGGCTGACGCCCATCATCGGTGCGTACCCGAAGGCGTTCGTTCCGCTCATCACGGTGCTGCCCGGCATGGCGGCGATCATCTTGCTGCCGAACGTCGGGGCGGAGGACGGGATGGCCTACAACCAGGTGATTCCCGCGCTCATGGAGAAGTATCTGCCATCGGGCGTGCTGGGCGTCGCGGTGACCGGCCTGCTCGCCGCGTTCATGGCGGGCATGGCGGCCAACGTCTCCAGCTTCAACGCGGTGTTCACCTATGACCTCTGGCAGGACTACATCAAGCCCGGCCGGCCGGACAGCTACTACCTCAAGGTCGGCCGCATCGCGACAGTCGGCGGCGTCGCACTCGCCATCGGCACGGCACTACTCGCGTCGAGCTTCAGCAACATCTCGAATTACCTGCAGACGTTGTTCTCGTGGTTCAACGTGCCGCTGTTCTGCGCGTTCATCATCGGCATGTTCTGGAAGCGGGCGACCAAGAGCGCCGGCTTCTGGGGAATCCTCACCGGAACTGCGACGTCCATCGGCTTCTACGTGCTGTACAACCAGGGCGTCCTCACCTTCCGCAGCGATCTACAGGAGACGATGTGGGCGTCCGTGGCGGCCTTCGGCGTCGGCGCGACGAGTATGGTCGTCATCTCACTGCGGGAGCGGCCGAAGACCGACGAGGAACTGCACGGCCTCGTCTACGGCATGGAGATCAAGGACGCGTCCGAGACTGTGAAGCAGGTCTGGTTCCGGTCGCCCGTGGTTCTCGGTATCGGCGTACTGATCCTCAGTGCCGCCATGTACGGGTCGCTGTACCTGATCTGACCGGAAGGAGATCGCCATGACCAACAGTGAGAACCGAGCCGGTCCGCGTAAGGCCGATCCGCTCGACATCGCGTTCGACATCAGAAGTTTCACCGGGGCGTTGTTCCTCGTCTTCGGCGTCATCGTCACGATCGTCGGCGCGACGGCGAGCGAGGCCGACATCCAGAAGTCGGCGGGCATGAACCTGTCGTTGCTCGTCGGCATCATCATGCTGGCGATGGGCGTGTTCTTCATCGGGTGGGTGCTGCTGCGGCCGCCGTTGCCGCCGGAGACGCACGCCGTGAGCGACGACGATCTGCCCGAGCAGATGCGCCACCACCACTGAGGTCGAGAGGGAGTCACAGCCATGACCTATCGCACCGTGATCGTCGGTACCGACGGCTCGGACACGTCCCTTCGCGCCGTGGCCGCCGCGGCGAGATTCGCCGTCGCCTTCTCGGCCGACCTGCGCATCGTCTGCGCCTATCACCCGATGACGGCGCGGGAACAGGCCGTCATCACCACCGGGCTCGGCGATACGAAGTACCGGGTGACCGGCACCGAGGCCACCGCCGAGGCGCTGGAGGCCGCACGACGGACGGCCCTGGATGCGGGCGCGGCCTCGGTGGCGACCGAGGCCGTCCAGGGTGACGCCGTCGAGGCGCTGCTGGAGGCCTCGGCCGCGGACGGTCCGACGCTGCTCGTCATCGGCAATCGCGGCATGAACCGGCTTTCGCGCCGGCTGCTCGGTTCCGTTCCCGCCGATATCGCGCACCGCGCCACCTGCGACGTCGTCATCGCCCACACCACCGGCTGACGCACGTCTGAATCGCCGCCGCCCCGCACCGAGATCCGGTGTGGGGCGGCGTGGTCGCTGTGGTTTCAGCGCGGACCGGCCGTCGCCGGCGCGGGCGCGTCGAGCGAGGTGAGGAACGCGTCGAGCACCGGCCACGTCTGCTCGACGCCCGCCGGTCCGGCGAGCAGCCCGAGGTGGCTCGCGTCGACGGTGGTGAACTCGACCCGCGGCGACGCCCTGAAGAGCTCCACGCCGTGATGCGCTGCCCGCCACGGGCACAGCGTGTCGTGGTGGCTGCCGAACAGCTGGACGGGGACGTCGACGGCCCGCAGGTCGTAGCGTCGCCCACCGATGTGGACGCGGCCCTCGGCGAGCTCCCGGCGTAGGACGAAGCGCTGCCAGATCTGGTCGACGAGGCGGCCGGGGTAGCCGGGGAAGGTGCGCTGGAAGTGGTCGACGACCCGCATCCGCTCCAGCGCCTCGGCGTCATCGAGGTGCGTGGCGATGAACCACGGCTTCGTCAGCTCGCGCTTCCACGACGTCGTCCGGTAGCCGAGCCGGACGAGCGGCGCCGGGACGCCGCCGGAGAGTCGCAGCGACGTCGAGACCGGTTCGCCGCCGAACGGTCGCAGCATCGAGCCGGCGAGCGACATCCCCGGGTAGCCGTCGTAGTCGAGCGGCGTGGCGAAGGCGGTGATCGAGCGGATGGGGTGCGCGGGCGGGCCGTCCTCCGGGGTCGTCCGGGTGTTCGGGCGGCGTTGCGGCAGGCATCCGGCGGCGGTCAGGAACGAGAGCGTTCCGCCGAGGCTCCAGCCGAGGAGATCGACCGAATCGGCGCCCGAATCCGCGAGCACCTGGGAGATCGCCGTCGGGATGATGTCGAGCGCGAAGTCGTCGAAGCCGAGCCGCCGGTCGCCGTAGCGGATCTCACCGAAATCGACGACGTACGGCGTCCGGCCCTGCCCGGCGAGGTGCGCCACCAGCGAGAACTCGGGGGACAGGTCGTACGACGACGCCGGGGCGGCGATCGGGGGCACGAACAGTAGCGGCGACGTGCCCGGCCGTGCCGCGGCGGGATCGGCGTAGCGCCGCAGCGTCCGATGCGGTCCGCGGGCGACGACGACGTGCGGCGTCCGCCGGGGCGGTCGGGCGGGCGATGTCGTCAGCGACCACAGTCGTCCGGCGCGGTCGGTCAATGCATCGAGCATGACCGCCATCCTCGCCTGACACGCAAGAACGGCGGTGCGTGGGGCCGGTGCGGACCGTCGGGACGGGGGTCGACGGCGTGACGCGGATCGCGGAATCCGTTGCCGGCGCTGCGCTCCGGGCCCCGGCGTCGGTACTCTTGCGGGGCCCCGTCGTACCCGAGGAGGGCAGGTCGCCCGGCCCGGAACGGTGGGTCGCGGCTCACTCCGTTGGATCGATACCGGGCGGGTGGTCACCGAATCGGCGGCCGCGTCTCTCGCATAACGAGGAAGGATCCTCCATGGCCGACGTCTCCGCCGGTGGCAGTCGCAAGGTTCTGGTCGCCGAGGACGACTCCCTCATCCGCATGGATCTGGTGGAGATGCTGCGGGAGGAGGGCTACGAGGTGATCGGTGAGGCGCCGGACGGGCAGGTCGCCGTCGAACTCACCCGTGAGCTGCGGCCCGATCTCGTCGTCATGGACATCAAGATGCCTGTTCGGGACGGCATCGACGCCGCGGCCGAGATCGCGCGGGATCGGCTGGCGCCGGTCGTCATGCTGACGGCGTTCAGCCAGCGCGACTTCGTCGACCGTGCGCGCGACGCCGGGGCGATGGCCTACCTGGTCAAGCCGTTCACCAAGGGCGACCTCGTGCCGGCGATCGAGCTCGCGGTCAGCCGGTACGCCGAGCTGAGCGTCCTCGAGAAGGAGATCGGCGAGCTGACGGACCGGCTGGAGACACGCAAGCTCGTCGAGCGGGCCAAGGGGCTGCTCATGCGCTCGCAGGGGCTCGACGAGCCGGCCGCCTTCCGGTGGATCCAGCACGCCGCGATGGATCGCCGGACCACGATGAAGGCCGTCGCCGAGGTCGTCATCGAGACTCTGGGCGAACCCAAGCGCTGACGGATCGGGTGGGGCCGGTTCGCCCGTACACGGGCGGGGTTTCGCCCCGGTCACGCTCGACGTGCAACCCGGCCGCCGGGTTCGCCCGTGCACGGGCGGGGTTTCGCCCGTGCACGCTGGTCGGAGCGTCGGCCGTCGGGTGAGAGCCTGGACGTTACGTCCAGGTTGAGCGTTGCGGGGTGTGTCGAGCGGGCGTATTATCGATGTTGCGTTCGATGCACTCCGGGGGGAGCTCACAATGTCTGTCGCTGCTGTACGTACTCGCGGTCGTTCTGGTTCTGGTGGGTCGTGTTCTTCGTCGGTGCTTGGTCGGCTTGAGACCGCGACCCGGGCGCATGGGCGCGGGTATGTGGATCAGATGGCTGCGGTCGCTGACGTGTACGCGGCGTATGACGGTCGTCATCGGAACAGGGTGTATCGGGATCCGGTGCAGGCGGCTGGGGATGAGATCGCCGCGTTGTTGGGTCGGGGTTCGGCTCAGGCTGATCGGTTGATCCGGTACGCGCTGCTGTTTCGTGATCTGTTGCCGTCGGTTCTGGCCCATGTGGCGTCTGGTCGTTTGACGCCGTTGCAGGCCGAGCAGCTCGCGCAGCGGGCGCTGAACGTCACCCCCGAGTTGGCCGGTGAGGTCGACCGCCGTGTCGATGTCGCGTTGTCGGCGGGGAAGGGCTGGTCGAGGGCGCGGTTGGAGGCGATGATCGACGCGATCATCGCCCAGGTCGACGCTGACGCCCTCCGAATCAGACGTCGGGTGGCGTTGGCTGATCGTGTGGTGTGGTGTCGCAATATCGGTGATGGGATGGCGCAGTTGTCGATCACCTGCGACGCGACGGTCGGCCGCACGGCCGAGGGCGCTTTGCGGGCTGCTGCTCGCGGTCTGGTCGCCGATGGTGATGCGCGGACGCAGGCTCAGGCGATGTCGGATGTCGCGATGGCGGCGTTGTTGTTGGGTCGGGCGCCGGCCCCGGTGGTAGTGCCTGTTCCGGGCGGGTCGTCGGCGGCGGATGTGTCGCCGTCGGCCGCCGGTTCGGTGGCGGCTGGGTCGGCTGGTCCAGCCGGGACGGTTGCGTCGTCCGATGTCGTTGATGTCGAGCAGCGCGCCGCCGCGGAGGATGCGCGGTGTGCCGCCGAGGAGGATGCGGCCCGGCAGGCTGTTCGGCGGGCTGCGGATACGGCGGCGTTGGAAGCCGTCACCGGCCAGATCGTGGTGCATGTGGTGGCGAATCGCTCCACGATCGACGATCCGACCGACCTGCAGCCCGGGTTCCTGCCCGGCTATGGGGTGATCACGGCTGACCATGTTCGTGATCTCGCCGGCCGGGGCCGGATAGCGCCACTGCTCCCGGACAGCGCCTATCCGACCGGTGATGGACCATCCGACAGTGACGGGCCGCCCGACAGTGACGGGCCGCCCGACGGCGATGGGCCGCTCGATGGTGATGGATCGCCCGGCGGTGATGGACGGTCTGGGGGTGGTGGTCGGCCGACCGGGAAACGCCGGCGGTGTTCGTCTCGGGCTCGGCCACGTCAGCGTGACACGAGAGTGGAGGCGGGTCGTGCCGCTACGTGTCCGACTCCCGGAAGCGCGTCGGCGTCAGATACGTCGGCGCGGCCGCGTGCGTCTCAAGCAGGTGATGATTATCGTCCGACGGCCGCGGCGGTGCGGTTTCTGCAGGTCCGGGACCTGGTGTGTCGTTTCCCGGGATGCAGCCGCCCGGCCGAGCGGTGTGATGTCGATCATGTCGACAACCACCAGACGGGGAACACGACGACCGCGAACACGGGGCATCTGTGCAGGCGTCACCATCTGGGGAAGACCCACCATGGCTGGCGCATGGAGCACGTCGCCGATGGTCCGAACGTCCACGTGAGCGGTGGCGGTGGCAACGGTGGTGTGGTGTTTGTCAGTCCGCTCGGCGGGCGTTATCCGGGTCCGGCGTTCACCGGTGTCGATCTGTTTCCTGGATTAGCCGGTGTGGTGTTCGACGACACGCCGGGCGTGACTCCGGCCGGCAGGCCGGTGCGTCGGAATCGGTTGGCGGAGTGGCAGGCCCGTGTCCGGGCCGAACGCGCGTATGCCCGGATGATCCGCGAGTCCGACCAGGCGGATGCTTCGGCGCGGGAGGCGGCGGAGCGCGCTGCCGCGGCCGCCGCCTACAACGACGACCCGCCACCCTTCTGACGTTCGGGTGTCCCGGTGGCGCCGTCGCGGGGTGTAACGAGTCGGCAGGTGCGGGCTCTGCGGCGCTCCGGACTTGCAACAAGCGCCCGGGGCTACTCCGCTCAGCCGCCGACTACGACGACCTCGGTGGTAGGCGAGGTGGGCGCGGCTTCCAGCTCACGATCGCGGCAGGGTGAGGATCTCGGCTCCGTCGTCTGTGATGGCGATCGTGTGCTCGCTGTGTGCCGTCCGGCAACCCGTCGCGCTTCGGAGCGTCCACCCGTCTGGGTCGGTGACGAGCACGGCCGTGTCGGCCATGACCCACGGTTCCAGTGCCAGCAGCAGCCCGGGGCGCAATCGATAGCCACGTCCGCGACGTCCCGTGTTGGCGATGTGTGGGTCCTGGTGCATGGTCGAGCCGATGCCGTGACCGCCGAACTGGGTGTTGATCGGGTAGCCCGCCGCGCTGAGCACCGAGCCGATGGCGTGGGAGATGTCGCCGACGCGAGCCCCGGGGCCGGCGGCGGCTATCCCCGCGGCCAGAGCGCGCTCGGTGGTGTCGATCATCGCGACGCTCGCCGGCGGCTTCGAGTCGCCGACGATGAAGCTGATGGCGGCGTCTGCCGCGATTCCGTCCAGGGAGACCGCGAGGTCGAGCGTCAGCAGATCGCCGTCGGCGAGCGCGTAGTCGTGTGGCCGTCCGTGGAGCACCGCGTCGTTGACGGCCGTACAGACGTAGTGGCCGAACGGTCCGCGTCCGAAGGACGGTGCATAGTCGACATAGCAGGACTGTGCTCCGGCCCGGGCGATCATGGCCGCGGTCCACCGGTCGATGTCGAGGAGATTCGTGCCGACCGTGCTGCGGCGCTTCAGCGTCTGCAGGATGTCGGCGACCAGGGCGCCCGTCTCCTTCGCACGGGCCAGTTCGGCGGGGTTGAGGATCTCGATCATGCGGCGCCCTTCTCGCGAACCGATAACTATCCCGGCAATGTTATCCCGGTATTAGTATCCGGATCATGGTCAGGTCGCCGCTCACACCCGCCGAGGTCGAACGTGGACGACGCCTCGGCGCGCTGTTGCGTCGTGCCAGAGGGGAGCGCTCGATGCTTACGACGGCGTTGGATGCGGGCGTCTCGCCGGAGACGCTCCGCAAGATCGAGTCGGGCCGCGTCGCGACTCCCGCCTTCCCGACCATCGCCGCGATCGCCGACGTCCTCGGCCTCTCCCTCGATGTGGTGTGGGCGGAGATGAAGGAGAGCGTCGGCGCGGTCCCGGCCGTTTCTGTCGGTGGGGGTCCCTAGACTCGGGGCCGTGACGGAGACGATGCAGGCCCCGACGACCGCCCCCACCCTCATGCTCCTCGACGGGCACTCGTTGGCCTTCCGCGCCTTCTTCGCGCTGCCGGTCGACAACTTCAGGACGGCCTCCGGGCAGACGACCAACGCCGTCTACGGCTTCACGTCGATGCTCATCAACCTGCTGCGGGACGAGGCGCCGACGCACGTCGCGGCGGCGTTCGACGTCTCACGCAAGACGTTCCGCGCCGAGCGCTTCCCCGCGTACAAGGCGCAGCGCGAATCGGCGCCCGACGAGTTCCGCGGGCAGGTCGAGTTGGTCAAGGACGTGCTCGGCGCGATGGGCATCGAGGTGCTCGCGCAGGAGGGCTACGAGGCGGACGACATCATCGCCACCCTCGCGACGCAGGCCGACGCCGAGGGCTACAAGGTGCTCGTCGTCACCGGCGACCGCGACTCGCTGCAGCTCGTCAACGAGAACATCACGGTCCTGTACCCGATCCGGGGCGTCTCGGAGCTGACGCGGTTCACGCCTGAGGCCGTTGAGGCCAAGTACGGCCTCACCCCGGCGCAGTACCCCGACTTCGCGGCGATCCGCGGCGATCAGAGCGACAACCTGCCGCAGATCAAGGGGGTCGGTGAGAAGACGGCCGCCAAGTGGATCCTGCAGTTCGGCTCCCTGGAGCAGCTCATCCACCGCGTCGACGAGGTGCGCGGCAAGATGGGCGACGCGCTGCGGGAGAACCTGGCGTCCGTCGTGCTCAACCGCGAGCTGACCGAGCTCGTCCGCACGATGGACCTGCCGCTGACCCCGGCTGACCTGCAGTTGAAGCAGTGGGATCGCGGCGCCATCCACCAGCTCTTCGACGATCTCGAGTTCCGGGTGCTGCGCGAGCGCATGTTCACGACGCTGGTGGCACCCGAGCCGGAGGCCGAGGGCGGATTCGACGTCGACGGCGGCGTCGTCGAACCGGGCGAGCTGGGTGCGTGGCTCGCCGCACACACCGCGACGGGCCGCAGCGGCGTCACGGTCGTCTCACCGCACCGCGTCTACGGCTCCGACGCCGAGGCCGTCGCGATCGCCGCGGCCGACGGCAGTTCCGCGTACGTCCGGACGACGCAGCTCACGCCCGAGGATGAGGTCGAACTCGGTGTGTGGTTGGCGGACGTCGAGCGGCCGAAGGCGCTGCACGGCACCAAATGGGCCATCCATGCGCTTCGTGGCCGGGGCTGGACGTTGGCCGGCGTGACGAGTGACACCGAGCTGGCGGCATACCTCGTGCGGCCGGGGCAGCGGGCGTTCGCCCTCGACGACCTCGCCGTCCGGTACCTGCATCGTGAGCTCAAGATCGACGACGAGCCGGCTGATGAGCAACTGTCGCTTCTCGACGACGACGCCGACGACCAGAAGGCCGCGCGCGCGCAGTTGCTCGTGGCGTCGGCGGTGCGGGATCTCGCCGACGCTCTCGACGTGGCGCTCGATGACATCGAATCGCGCCGGCTGTTGACGGAGATGGAGCTGCCGCTGCTTTTTGTCCTCGCCGACCTCGAGGCCGCCGGCATCGCGATCGACGTCGATCGGCTGCGCCGGCTGGAAGGCGAGTTCGGTGAGCGCGTGCGCGCGGCGGCGGATGCGGCGTACGAGGTCATCGGGGAGCAGATCAACCTCGGTTCACCGAAGCAGTTGCAGGTCGTGCTCTTCGACAAGCTCGACATGCCGAAGACCAAGCGGACCAAGACGGGCTACACGACCGACGCCGACGCGTTAGCGTCGCTGTTCGAGAAGACCGGTCATCCGTTCCTCGAGCACCTGCTCGCGCACCGCGACGCGACGCGGATGCGCGTCACGGTCGAGGGCCTGCTCAAGACCGTCTCCGACGACTCGCGCGTGCACACCACGTTCAACCAGACGATCGCCGCGACGGGGCGGCTCTCGTCGACCGATCCCAACCTGCAGAACATCCCGGTGCGCACCGAGGCCGGACGGGAGATCCGCAAGGCCTTCGTCGTGACGCCCCCCGGCGGCTCGGCGGCCGGGGCTTGGGACACGCTGCTCACCGCCGACTACAGCCAGATCGAGATGCGCATCATGGCGCACCTCTCCGGCGACGCGGGCCTCATCGAGGCGTTCAACACGGGGGAGGATCTGCACAGTTTCGTCGCCTCACGGGCGTTCTCGGTGCCGATCGACGAGGTGACGCCGGAGCTGCGGCGGCGGGTCAAGGCGATGTCGTACGGCCTCGCCTACGGGCTGTCGGCGTTCGGGCTCGCGGCGCAGCTCGGCATCTCACGCGACCAGGCGAAGGAGCAGATGGACGCGTACTTCGACCGCTTCGGCGGGGTGCGCGACTACCTGCACGAGGTCGTCGCCCAGGCGCGTCGGGACGGGTACACCCAGACGCTGTTCGGCCGCCGCCGCTACCTGCCCGACCTCGACTCGGCCAACCGGCAGCGTCGCGAGTCGGCCGAGCGGGCGGCCCTCAACGCGCCGATCCAGGGCACGGCGGCCGACATCATCAAGGTCGCGATGATCGACCTGAACCGGGAGTTGCGGGACGCTGGCCACGCCTCCCGGGTCCTGCTGCAGGTGCACGACGAGCTCATCATCGAGATCGCCGAGGGCGAGCGGGAGCCGGTCTCCCGGCTCGTCCGGGACACGATGGCGGACGCCATCGAGCTGTCGGTTCCGCTCGACGTCTCCCTCGGCTTCGGCCCGAGTTGGGACGACGCGGCCCACTGACGTCCGGCTACCGCTTCTTCTCGGCGCGCTCCTTGAGGGATTCGAGGCCGCGCTCGAAGTCCTTGCCGACGATCTTGTGCATCGGGACGATCTTGGCGACGTACTTGCTCAGGCCTCGGTGCTCGCCGTGCATCGTCCACGTGACGCGGGTGCCCTTGCCCTCCGGGGCGAGGGTGAACTCCACCTTGTTCTTCGCCTTCCACGGCTTGATGAAGACGAGGTCGAGGGCCACCCGGCCCTTGTCGACGCCGGTGATCGTCATCGAGCCGGCGCCGGCCTTGCGATCGCCGCGCCATGCGTAGTGCGCGCCGAGACCCGATTTCGCGCCCGAGTACGTGCGCTGCAGACGGTCGTCACCGGCGGAGTCCCACGGGGACCAGTCGCGCCAGCGGCGGAAATCGAGGAGCAGCGGCAGGATCGAGTCGGCTTTGCGGGCCACGACGATGTCGCGGCTGATGGTGTACGGAGCGGGAGCCATGCCGATGGAGCGTAGTCGGCCCCGACCGAGCCGGTGGCGGGCTCTCCCTCCGCGGGATCCGGCCGATCAGTCCGGCTTGCGGCAGCAGAAGATCGCCGTCCCGGGGAAGTATTGTCCGCGCAGCGGACTCCACTGGCCCCATTCCTGCTCCAGCCAGTCCGGCCACTCCGGCTCGACGAGATCGTGCAACTCCAAACCGGCGCCGACGATGTCGCGCACGCGGTCGCCCAGGGTGCGGTGGTATTCGACGTAGGTGACGACGCCGTCGTCGTCGCGCTCGACGTACGGCTCGCGGGAGAAGTAGGGGATCGTCACCGTCAGGCCGCGCGGGCCGGGGTCGTCCGGGAACGCCCAGCGCATCGGGTGGTTGACGGCGAACACCCATCGCCCGCCGGGGCGCAGCACCCGCGCGACCTCCGTCATGACGCGCCACGGCTCGGCGACGAACGGCACCGCGCCGAACGCCGAGCAGGCGATGTCGAAGGACCCGTCGGCGAACGGCAGGCGCTCGGCCTCGCCCTGCACGAGCAGCGGAGCCGGCCCGCCGCGTGCGATGACGTCGGCGCCGCGGCGCAGCATCCCGGCGGACAGGTCGAGGCCGACGGCCCGCGCGCCGCGTCCGGCCAGCCAGCGCGAACAGGGTGCCGAGCCGCAGCCGATCTCGAGGACGTCCTTGCCCGCGACGTCGCCGAGCAGGCCGGCGTCCTCCTCGCGAAGCGCTTCCGGGCACCACACGAAATCGCCGTCCGGGTCGTCGACGCCGAGGAAGGCGGCGTGCTCGGCGTGGTACGCATCGGCGTCGCCGTCCCACCAGGAACGGCTCGCGCGGGCCGCCGTCGCGCTGTCTACCTGGACCGTATCGATTCCGCAGGCTCCATCGAGCTGCACAGAATCGTTTCCGCAAGCTCCATCGAGCTGTTCGTTCACCCGCTCACGGTAGCCCCGCCGATTGCTCTGGATGAGCGGCCCGCGTAGTCTTATACGGCACGTGTGTCATGGCCCTGAGTACGTCTGTATCGGGTGTCCGATCCGGGCGGGCTGCGGCGTGCGAGTCCCTGTCCATCTTCACGAGTAATCCGTCCGGAGCAACCCAACACAATGCCCTCCACCACCATCACCTCGCCGCAGGTCGCCGTCAACGACATCGGCACCGCCGAGGACTTCCTCGCCGCCATCGACTCCACGATCAAGTACTTCAACGACGGCGACATCGTCGAAGGCACGATCGTCAAGGTCGACCGTGACGAGGTCCTCCTCGACATCGGTTACAAGACCGAGGGCGTCATCCCGTCGCGGGAGCTGTCCATCAAGCACGACGTCGACCCGTCCGAGGTCGTCAACGTCGGTGACGAGGTGGAGGCCCTTGTCCTCACGAAGGAGGACAAGGAGGGCCGGCTGATCCTGTCCAAGAAGCGCGCCCAGTACGAGCGCGCCTGGGGCACGATCGAGGAGCTCAAGGAGAAGGACGAGGCCGTCAAGGGCACCGTCATCGAGGTCGTCAAGGGCGGCCTCATCCTCGACATCGGCCTGCGCGGCTTCCTCCCCGCCTCGCTCGTCGAGATGCGTCGTGTCCGCGATCTGCAGCCGTACATCGGCAAGGAGATCGAGGCCAAGATCATCGAGCTCGACAAGAACCGCAACAACGTCGTGCTCTCGCGGCGTGCGTGGCTCGAGCAGACCCAGTCCGAGGTCCGCAGCGAGTTCCTGCACCAGCTGCAGCGCGGCCAGGTCCGCAAGGGTGTCGTCTCGTCGATCGTCAACTTCGGCGCGTTCGTCGATCTCGGCGGCGTCGACGGTCTCGTCCACGTCTCCGAGCTGTCGTGGAAGCACATCGACCACCCGTCCGAGGTCGTCACCGTCGGCGACGAGGTCACGGTCGAGGTGCTCGACGTCGATCTCGACCGCGAGCGCGTGTCGCTGTCGCTCAAGGCGACGCAGGAGGACCCGTGGCGGCACTTCGCCCGGACCCATGCGATCGGCCAGATCGTTCCGGGCAAGGTCACCAAGCTGGTTCCGTTCGGCGCGTTCGTCCGCGTCGAGGAGGGCATCGAGGGCCTCGTGCACATCTCGGAGCTGGCCGAGCGCCACGTCGAGGTGCCGGACCAGGTCGTCTCCGTCGGCGACGACGCGATGGTCAAGGTCATCGACATCGACCTGGATCGCCGCCGCATCTCGCTGTCGCTCAAGCAGGCCAACGAGGACTACACCGAGGAGTTCGACCCCTCGAAGTACGGCATGGCCGACAGCTACGACGATCAGGGCAACTACATCTTCCCCGAGGGCTTCGACGCCGACACGAACGAGTGGCTCGAAGGCTTCGAGAAGCAGCGTGAGGAGTGGGAGGCCCGGTACGCCGAGGCCGAGCGCCGTCACAAGATGCACACGGCCCAGATCGAGAAGTTCGCCGCCAGTGCCGCCGCCGACACCGGCAAGGCCGCCGCGTCGAACTACTCGTCGGATTCGACGCAGGCCGGCTCGCAGGGTGCTTCCCTGGGTGGCTCGCTCGCGAGCGACGAGCAGCTGGCCGCGCTCCGCGAGAAGCTGTCCGGCAACGCCTGACATCTCTCCGGTCGCGTCTGACGCGTAACCGAACCACGACGCCCCCGCCCACGGCGGGGGCGTCGTCGTATCTCCGGGCTGTGCCGGTCGGCGGCCCGGGCTGGTGGGAAACTGCCCGGCTGCTCACAGCGAATCTCCAGGAACGCCCCGGATCATCGGACGGGTCGACGTCTGCGCGTCGCGGGCGGCTGTCAGGAGGAACCGATGAGCGACACACAGGGGCCGGGCGGTCCGGATCCCGACCGCACGACAGAACAGCTGCCGATCGACCGGGATCCGCCGACGCAGGAGATCCCGGTGCAACCCGTGCCCGCTCCGGCCGTCGCTCCGCCGGTCGCGGCGTCCGGGCCGATCCGGGCGCCCCGGAACAGGAAGAAGATCGTGCTCGTCGCGGCGGCCGTCGTCGCGGCGGTGCTGGTCGCCGGCGGCATCGGGGCCGTCGTCGCGCTGTCGGCCGCCGATCGCGGCACGCACGAGCGGGCCCGGCCCGGCCAGGAGGCGGGCGGTCGGCAGGGTCGCCTGGCGATGGCCGACGAGCGTCGGCAATGGGCGCAGGAGCACGGGCAGGACGTGTCGACGGCGGCCGACCGACCCGACGTCGGATCGGCCACGGACGCGCAGCGCGCCGCGGCGTCGACGCTCCTGCAGCAACTGCGGACCGCGACCGCCGGCTACACGGACACGGCCAAGGCGAAGGCCGCCGGCTTCGACGTCGACGCGGCGGTGGCGGCGGCCAAGCGGCAGCCGGCGTTCGCGCGGCGGCTGCAGGCCGTCGACGCCAAGACGCAGGGCGCGACGGCCCCGGTGCTGCGCGTCGTCGCGAGGGCACATCTCACCGACGGGAAGGTGCTCGATCCGGCCGCGCCGGAGGCCCTGCTGTACCGCTACGCCGGCAACGGCGCCTGGACGCTCATCGGCGCCGCCTTCGCGGCGGGGGAGTCGTACCCGGACGCCCCGCCGACGCCGGGCGGGCCGATCACCCGCTGGAACCACCGCGATGACGCGCGTGCGGGCGGGCTGGCCATGCCGGTGTACCTCAACGCGGGTGACGACCTGTCCCGGGCGTTCGCGCTCGCCCCGCCGGCCTGACTGCCCGATAGACCAGACCTCAGCAGAAGGAGAACCACACGTGACCACGAGCCCGACACCGTCCGGCGACAGCGAGAACGCCGGCCCGGTGCCCTTGAACCCCGCGTCCTCGAACCCCGGACCGCCGAACCCCGCACCCTCGAACCCCGCACCGCCGGGGCCCGCGCTGCAGCCGCCGGTGGCGACGGTGCCGGTGGCGGCGGTTCCGCCGGCCACTGCGTCCGGGTGGCCGGCGCTCAGTACGGCGAAGAAGCTGCTCATCGCCGGCGGTGTGCTCGTCGCGCTCTTGCTCAGCGGCGTCGCGGGCGGGATGATCGCGCTCGCCGCGTCCGACGGCGGGCATCACCATCGCGGTGACAGGGTGATGATGCGGGAGATGGAGCGCGGCGGCCCAGGCGTCCGCGAGCGTCGAGCACCCGGCCTGCGTGGCGAGGGCCCGGGGCCGCGCGGCTACGTCGATGCTCCGCAGCAGCCGGCCCCGTCATCGTCGGCCCCGTCGTCGGCGTCGGGGACGCCGTAACCGCGACACCCCTCACGGCGCACGTTTCCCGGGACGTGCGCCGTGAATACTGTCGCCATGAACGCAACGGATCTCGTCTCGGCCTATCTCGCCGGCCTGGAGGCCGCCGACACCGAGGGCGTCCTGGCGCTGTTCGCCCCAGGTGCGACCGTGTATTCGCCGCTGTACGGACCCAGACCGGCGACCGAGTTCTATCCCGAGCTCTTCGCCGACACGAGTGGTTCGCAACTGACGTTGCTCGGTGTCATGGAGGGGCGGAGCCGGGAGGGCGCCGCGCTGATCTCGTTCTGGTTCCACTTCGACTGGCGGCTGCCTTCGGGTGCGGCGGCGCCGTTCGACGTCGTGGATCTGGCCGAGCTCGCGGACGACGGCCGGATCGCGGCGTTGCGCATCGTGTACGACACCGTCGACGTGCGCCCGGCCTTCGAGCGTGAGACCGGCGGGTCCTGGCGACAGGGCGAGGGCCGCGGCTGAACCTGCGCCGATCGGGCGAGACTGCGTCGTGTGGTTTCGGCGGCGGGCTGGCAAGATCACTGACGTGCTGCGTGTGGGGTTGACCGGGGGTATCGGTGCGGGCAAGTCGACGGTCGCGAGGGTGTTCGCCGACCTCGGCGCCGTCGTCGTGGACGCGGATCGGATCGCTCGGGAGGTGGTCGCACCCGGCAGTGCCGGGCTCGCCGAGCTCGTCGCGGCGTTCGGGCCGGAGATCGTCACCGCCGACGGCGAACTGGACCGTCCGGCGCTCGCCGCCAAGGCGTTCGCGAGCGACGAGGCCCGCACCACGCTCAACGGCATCACGCATCCGCGGATCGGTGCCCGGACCGCCGAGCTCATCGCCGCGGCGCCTCGCGAGGCGATCGTCGTGCAGGACGTGCCGCTGCTCGTCGAGGGCGGGATGGCGCCGATCTTCCACCTCGTCGTCGTCGTGGACGCCGACGTCGAGACGCGGGTCGCGCGGCTCGTCGAGTACCGCGGCCTGACCGAGGACGACGCCCGCGCGCGGATCCGGGCGCAGGCGTCGACCGCCGAACGCCGGGCTGTCGCCGACGTGTGGTTCGACAACTCGGGCACGCCGGAGGCGCTGATCCCGCAGGTCCGCCGGCTGTGGACGGAGCGGATCGCGCCGTACAACGCGAACATCCTCGCCGGAGTCGCGGCGTCGGCACCCGCGGCGGCGACCGGCGTCCGTCCGGCGTGGCCCACGGCGGGCGACCGCCTGGTCGGCCGGCTGTGGGTCGCGCTCGGCGCCGATGCCGCGAACGTCGTCGCGACGGGGCCCGACCCCGACGCCCCCGCACTCGACGTCGTCGAGGCGCAGGTCGTGCTCGCGCCGAACGTGACGGAGGCGGACGTCGTCGAGCGGCTCGCTGCGGCGGGCTTCATCGGCGACGAGGGCGTGTATCTGGGCGCCGACCCCGGCCAGGCGACGCGGGTCATCGTGGAGCGTAACTGAGAGTAAGTCGGGTCCTTACTCTCACTTATCGAATATCTGAGAGTAAGGTCGGCGCATGCTCTCAGAAGAGGTGTGGCCGCGGATCGGTTGGGAGGAGCGGCCCTGGGTGTCGCAGATCCCGGGCGATCTGGTGTCGGCGTCGGTTCGTCGCCGGCATTCGGGGCCGTATCGCGCTGCGGTCGTTCCGCCGATCGCGGAGTCGACACTGATCCTGCCCGCAGACATTCTTGCCGTGGCCGACGAGGCCGGCGCCGAGATCGCACGGTTCGATGCGGAGCTCGGGGCCGAAGTGGCGCCGTTCGCGTTCGTGCTGTTGCGGTCGGAGTCGGCGTCGTCGTCGATGATCGAGAACCTGACGTCGGGGGCGAAGTCGATCGCGTTGGCCGAGCTCGGCAGCACCGAGAAACGGAACGCGACGGAGATCGTCGGGAACGTGGCCGCGATGCGGGCGGCATTGGAACTGGCCGATCGGCTCGACGGTGAAGCGGTCATCGCGATGCACTCCGCGCTGCTCGTCGGCGTGGCGCCAGGTCTGACGGGGCGCTGGCGGCCGGAGCAGGTGTGGATCGGCGGATCGTCGTACGGTCCGCACGAGGCGTCGTTCGTGCCGCCGTATCACGATCGCGTGCCGGAGCTGATGGACGATCTCATCCGCTTCGTTCAGCGGGTCGATCTGCCGTTGCTCGCGCAGGTGGCGATCGCGCACGCGCAGTTCGAGACGATTCATCCGTTCCCGGACGGCAACGGTCGGACGGGGCGGGCGCTGGTGCACGCGATGCTTCGTGGCCACGGCCTGACGAGGAACGTGACGGTGCCGGTGTCGGCGGGGTTGCTGACGGACACGGCCGGGTACTTCGACGCGCTCACCGCATACCGGGAGGGTGACCCGTCGCGGATCGTCGGACGTTTCGCCGATGCGTCGTGGCTGGCGATCGCGAACGGCCGGCAGCTGGTGGCCGAGTTGCGGGCGGTCCGGTCGGGTTGGGACGAACGGATCAGGGTTCGGCGGGGTGCCGCGTCGTGGCGGTTGGCGGACCTGCTTCTCCGGCACCCGGTGATCGATGCGGCGACGGTCATCGGAGAGCTGGGCGTGGCGTCGCAGAACGTGCCGCGGGTGATCGCGCCGCTGGTGGACGCCGGCGTGCTGACCGAGTTCACCGGTTTCAGGCGCAATCGCATGTGGCAGTCGAGTGAGGTGCTCGCCGCGCTGGACGCCTTCGCCGCCCGGGCCGGTCGCCGGCGCTGATCGGAGGTGCGGCCTCGCGTCCGGACGGCACCGCCCGAGCGAGTTCCCGGGGCGATCCGGGTAGGACTACTCATTCGCAGGCGGCCTCGTCCGACGACGCTGGACGCATGCCCTCATCACGTCTGCTCCCCGGCCGCGCCGCGATCGCCGCGGCCACCCCCGACCGCCGCGATCGCGCCGTCGACGTCGCGCGGATCGCCTCGCTCGTCGTCGTCATGGCGGCCCACTGCGTGCTGCTGCTCGCGACCATCGGCTCCGGCGGCGTCGAGACCGGCAACCTGCTCGGCGAACTGCCCGCGCTCGAACCCGTCACCTGGCTGCTGCAGATCATGCCGCTGTTCTTCGTCGCGGGCGGTGCCGCGGCGGCGTACGGATGGCGTGACGGGACGGCGTGGGGGCCGTGGCTGCTCACCCGGGCGCAACGGCTGGTGCGGCCCGTCCTCTGGTATCTCGCGGCGTGGGCCGTCCTGCTGGCGGCCGTCCGGGCGCTGGCGGGGGAGGCGTCTGCGTCACGGATGGGCAACGAGAGCGTCGCGCTGCTGTGGTTCGTCGGCGTCTATCTCGTGGTGCTCGGGTTCGTGCCCGCGCTCTGCCGCATCCGCACGGCCGGCGCGCTGGCCGGCGTCCTCATCGCGCTCATCGGCGCCACCGCGGTGTTCGACGCCGCCCGGATCGCCACGGGCGCCCGGGAGTACGGCTACGTGAACTTCCTGCTCGCCTGGTTGATTCCGACGGCGATCGGGGTCGGCTACGCCAAGCGGCTGGTCGCCCCGAGGGTCGCGGGCGTCGTGGCGCTGGGTGCTCTCGCGCTGAACATCGGCATCGTCGCGGCCGGGCCGTACGCCCTGTCGCTGGCGACGACGGGGCGCGACGAGCTCTCCAACGTCTCGCCCCCGACGGTCGTCCTCGCGCTGCACGCCACGGTGTTCGGGTTCGGATTCGTGGCCGTCGCCGGCCGGCTCGACCGCTGGGCCCGGCGGCCGCGCGTCTGGCACGCGGTGGCGGTCGGCAACTCGGGCGCCATGACGCTGTACCTGTGGCACATCCCGGCGATCGCCGCCGCGATCGGTCTGCTGCACCTGGCCGATCTCGACGCCTTCGACGTGCACCGCCCGGACTTCGGGCTGCGGATGGCGCTGCGGGTGCTCGTGTTCGCCGTCGTCATGGCCGTGATGTTCGTCGCTCTGCTGCCGCTCGAACACCGCCGGCTGCCGTGGTGGGACGCGCCGCTCCCCGTGCGGCTCGGTCCGGTGCGCTCGGCGCTGGTGGGAACACTCGTCGGTGTGGCCGGGGTGGCGATCCTGCTCACAGCGAAGGAGGGACTGGGAGCGTCCGCGGGCTGGCAGGCGCTCGGGATCTTCCTCACCGCGCTGGCACTCGCCCGGATCGCCGGGCGGCCGTAGCGGCGACGGTCAGTGCGCCGGACGCCAGTTGTCGAGGCCGACGAACGTCATGCGCAGAGCCTCGGTCGCGGTGGCGACGACGCGATCGGCGTCGGCGTCGGGTTGCACGAGCTCGGCGACGGCGGCGGTGACGACGGCCAGAAGCACCGTCGCGGCAGACGTCAGATCATCGCTGTCCCAGTCGCGCATGCCGTCGCGGCGGGCGAGGTCGATGGCCACCTCGCGCGTCAGCAGCTCCATCTCGGTGGCGAGCGTCCGGCGCACCTCACGCGGCGCGCTGTACCGCTCGGTGACGACGAACCGCAGCTCCGCGGCGTGCGCCGCGGCCTGCTGGGCGAGGATCGCCACCGCGTCGGCGAGCGTCGCCGGGCCGCGTCGCCGGATCTCGCGGGAGATGCCGCGGGCCACCCGCATGCCCTCCTCGGCCAGCGCGACACCGAGCTCGTCGAGCGAGGCGAAGTGCCGGTAGAACGCCGTCGGCACGATGCCGGCGGCCCGGGAGACGTCCCGCAGTGACAGGCCGGAGAACCCGCGGTCCCGGGTGAGGTCCAGCGCCGCGTCGAGCAGAGCCGTCCGCGTCCGAGCCTTCTGCTCCGTGCGGGACGTCGACGCGGCGCTCATGCTCCTCACCCTAAGCCCGGCGGGCACGTGATGACCGACACGGTGATCGAGCCTTGACTCGATGGTGGCTCCTGGGTTCACAATTGCAGTGTACAAACGTTCACTCGAATGGAGAACCGTGATGCTGAGAGACTCCGTGTTCGGGCGCCTCGTGGCCGCCGCGCTGACGCCGCACGCCGTCGACCGCTACCTCGAACTCGTCGATCCGATGATCACGTGGGAGGAGGCGCGCGCCCAGGTGACGCGCGTCGAACGGCGCACGGACCGGTCGGTGACGCTGACGTTGCGCACCACCAGGCAGTTCGAAGGCTACCGGGCGGGGCAGTTCGTGCAGCTCGGCGTCGTGATCGACGGCGTCCGGCACGTCCGCTGCTTCTCGCCCGCCGGCGCCGACTCCGATCGGCGGACCATCGAGCTCACCGTCGGGCGCCGCCCGGACGGGCTCGTCTCCGAGCATCTGTACTCCCGAGCCGCCGTCGGCGACGTCTACACGCTGGGCCCGGCCGCCGGAACCTTCGTGCTGCCCGAGCCGCGGCCGTTGCGGATCCTGCTCATCGCCGGCGGAAGTGGGATCACACCTGTGCTCTCGATGGCGCGAAGCCTGGTCGGCAACGGCTATCCCGGAACGCTCTCGCTGCTCTACTACGCGACGAGTCCCGAGGCGAACCCGTACCGCGAGGAGCTCGCCCGGCTCGCCGACATCCCGTCGGTGACGGTGCGGTGCGTCTACCCGGAGGCGGGTATCGCAGGAGATGGGGCTCGCGGAATCGGCCGTCTGGCGGCCCCGCTGCGCCCGGGCCACTTCGGCCCGGACCATCTCGACGCCGTCGCCCCGTGGGCCGCCGAGTCGCAGACCTTCCTGTGCGGACCGGCGCCGCTCATGGACGCCGTCGCCGACGTGTTCGCCGCGCGGGGTCTCACCGACCGGCTGCACACCGAAGAGTTCGTCCCCGCGGCGCCCGTCGCGGCGGGCGAGGCCGGCGGCACGCTCCGGTTCGCGGCGTCCGGCGTCACCGCGGAGAACGACGGCCGCACCCTGCTGGAGCAGGCCGAGGCCGCGGGCCTGACGCCGGAATCCGGTTGCCGGATGGGCATCTGCTTCTCCTGTGTCGCCGTCAAGACGTCCGGCTGCACCCGCAACGTGCTGACCGGTGACGTCGACGACGACCCGGACCGCCACGTCCAGCTCTGCATCACCGCGCCGGTCGGCGACGTCGACCTCGCCATCTGACCTGCTCTCGAACACCTGACCTGCCCCGACGCTCGACAGCCCCGATCTCGTGTCACCCACAGCTTGAGGAGACCATCGTGACCATCACCGACTTCCTGCCCGTCCGGACCGGAGACGCGGCGTCCGGCAAGACCCCGCACGCCGACATCGTCATCGCCGCCGCCGACGTCGAGGCGCTCGGCCGCGAGCTCGACGAGCTGCGGGCCCGCATCGTCGCCGATCTCGGAGACCGCGACCGCGACTACATCTACTCGGTCATCAAGGCGCAGCGCGGATTCGAGATCGCCGGCCGCGGCCTCATGTACCTCGGCTTCCTGCCGCCGTTCTGGCTCGCCGCGGTCGGCGCGCTGTCCGTGTCGAAGATCCTCGACAACATGGAGATCGGCCACAACGTCATGCACGGCCAGTACGACTGGATGCGGGAGAAGGGGGTCAACTCCCGCGAGTTCGAATGGGACACCGTGTGCCCGGCCGAGCAGTGGAAGCACAGCCACAACTACCTGCATCACACCTACACGAACATCGTCGACATGGACCGCGACGTCGGCTACGGCATCCTGCGGATGGCGCCCGAGCAGAAGTGGAATCCGTACTACCTCGGCAACCTCGTGTGGGCGACGGGCCTCATGGTGTTCTTCGAGTGGGGCGTCATGCTGCACGACCTCGAGGTGGAGAACATCGTGGCCCGCAAGCGGGGCTGGCGCGACGTCAAGGGCCTCGTCAAGGGCATGTGGCGCAAGGCGGGCCGGCAGGTGCTCAAGGACTACGTCATCTTCCCGGTGCTCACCGGGCCGCTGTTCGTCACGACGCTGGCGGGCAACGCGACGGCGAACCTCGTGCGCAACCTGTGGGCCTACTCCATCATCTTCTGCGGCCACTTCCCGTCCGGTGTGCAGACCTTCTCCAAGGAGGAGACGGCCGAGGAGACCCGTGGCGAGTGGTACATCCGGCAGCTGCTCGGCTCGGCGAACATCGACGGCAGCCGACTGTTCCACATCATGAGCGGCAACCTCAGCCACCAGATCGAGCACCACCTGTTCCCGGATCTGCCGGCGAACCGATACCCCGAGATGGCGGTCGAGGTGCGTGGACTGTGCGAGAAGTACGGCCTGCCGTACAACACCGGCGGGTTCTTCCGGCAGATCGGCTCGACGTGGAAGAAGATCGCGCGGCTCTCGCTGCCGAACGGCTGGCTCTCGGCCGAGCCCGAGCTCGTCGTCCGCATCGAGCGGAATCCGGCCCGTTCCGCCGCGTAGGCCGGGCGTCGGAACCGGAGTAGGTTGAGTCGGCAGTGGGCCGACCGGAGCGTCGAGGCGAGAGCAGGTGTGAGCCGTGGTGGGTAGGTTCGAGCGCAACAAGGACATGACGCAGGAGTTCGTCGCGTCGACCGCCGAGCACGTGGGGGAGATCGTCAAGATCATCACCGGTGCGGTGGCCGGCGTCACGCGCCAGGTAGGCGAGATCGTGTCCGACGGGATCGAGATGCGGGAGGCGGCCAAGCTCGCCGCCGCCGACGAGGCGCGTGCGGCCGAACCGGTCGAGACGACGCGCGTCGCCGAGCCGGTCGAGACGAGAAGGGCCGAGCTCGAGATCGTCGACGCCGAGCTCGAGCCGCGGCCCGCTGCCGACGAGCCGCGTCCCTAGCCGTCACCCCAGGTGAGCGGCCTGCCGAGGGCGGCGAACCAGCGTTCGACGCTGTAGCCGTGGGCCGCGACGCCGTCGACGGCCCGTGCCGCGTTCTCGACGGCGGCCGTCGCGGCGGCCGGATCGACGAGCCCCGCGCCCAGTGCCTCGATCAACTCGTCGACGTCGAGCAGCCGGGCGTGGGTGCCCGTGGCCACGGTGATGTCGAGATAGTGGTCGGTCCATCCCCAGGCGCCGGCGCCGGGTGTGACGACGCCGACGTCGAGGTAACGGTCGAAGCCCCGCTCGGTGCCGGGCGTCGGATGGAAGATCGACACCCGCAACCCGAGGTCGGGGACGAGCCACGATTCGAGGCGATGGAACAGGGGATGGTCGGCGGGTCTGTCGACGTGCAGCCCCCATGCCGCACGCCGGTAGCGCGCGCCGCGACGGACGATGCCCTTGTTGTCGACGTTGACGCCCGCGGCGATGTCGAAGCTCTCGACCTTCGGAGGGTGCACGCCTTCATCGTCGCAGTCGCCGACGGCCGCCGCCCGTCGAGTGCGGTAGTCTCGCGCTCGACTTGCCCGGCGTGGTGAATAGACCCACGGCACAGAGAGGCTTTCTGACGTGAGCAACCCCTTCGACAGCGACGACGACCACTTCTATGTTCTCGTCAACGACGAGCGACAGTATTCGCTGTGGCCGGCCTTCTCCGAGATTCCCGTGGGCTGGGTGAAGGTCTTCGGATTGGATTCACGCAAGGCCTGTCTCGCCTATATCGAGAAGAATTGGACGGACCTCCGGCCGCGGAGCCTGGTCCGCGCGATGGAGCCCCGGGACGCGTAGTCCGCGGCCTCTCGTGAGCGCCGCCGACGCGTCGGCGGACGCGCGGCGCGCGGGAATGTCGTCCGAATGGGCGACCGGTCACGGATCCGCCGTGGTGTTGTCGTCGAAATGGCGACAGAGATATTCGGCATCGAATCGATGCCATTCGAGAGTCGAGACGACAGGTACCCCCGCGATCATCGCGGCGGATCGGTGCTCGGTCCGGACCGCGCCGGGATGTCATGCCGGGCCGGGCGCCGGTCTGTGGGCGAACGTCGGATCCTCTTCCGCTCACCCCGTTGACGTGCGAAGATGATGGAATCTCCGGGGCCGGGCGTCCGACGTCCGGATCCTGCCGAGAGAGTTGCGCGGTGCCGCGGCACGGTGTCGCGTTCAGCCCGAGCCGAGACTATCTTCCTCCGATATCCGTCATGTCGGATATCGACGATCCTTTACGCCCCGTCTGCTGACCCGTCAAATATGACTTTTCCCGGGGTTGAAGATCTGCTGATGGGCTTTTGATATTTGCCTATGGCTGAGCTCGTCGAGGCGATCGCGAAACGTATGAACCGTCCTACCATGACGTTCGACGGTCCGAATTCTCATGATCGACGAATCAGCTCGTCGTCGCGCGTATGTCATCTGAATAGGCGATTCCTCTTTTCGGAGAGCATCGGGGATCGTCGGGTGTCGTGCATTTTCGGACGGCAGCCCCGTCCGAATGTCGCGAACGTCGGCAGGCGTCGGTCGATCGACCGCCGTCGGCGAGGTGCGCTCTAAAAGCGGGTAGAGGAGTAGCGGGTTGACCACGGTTGGGTTTCGCAGTTCGGCACGTCGCGGAGAATCGTTTCCACTGACCGTGGCCCAGCGGGGCATCTGGTTCGCGCAGCAGGCGCTGGGTATGCGGCCGATCAACATCGCGCAGAGCGTCGAGTTGCACGGCCCGATCGATCACCCGGCGTTGAGCCGGGCCACGGCGGCGGCGTCACACGAACTCGAATCGGTCTCCGTCCGGCTCGTCGCCGACGGTGACCTGCCGGTACAGGTGGTCGATCCGGACATGGACCACCGGGTCGACCTCCTCGACGTGTCGGACGAGCCGGACCCGCGGGCCGCCGCCCAGGACTGGATGCGGGCGGAGTACAGCCGTCCGCTGGATCTCTTCGCGGACCGGCTGGCCGTCAGCACGCTGATCCGGCTCGGCGAGGACCACCACCACTGGTATCTGCGGACGCACCACATCGCGCTCGACGGATTCGGCGCCATGGTGCTGACCAACCGCATCTGCGAGCTCTACGAGGCCGAGATCAGCGGCGCGGATCCGGGGCCGGCGCGGGCGGCGCCGCTCTCGGCGATCGTGGCCGGTGAGCGGACGTATCGAGAGTCTTCGAGGTTCGTCGCCGACGGCGGCTACTGGGCGGAGCGGACGGTGGGGCTGCCGTCCGCCGTGAGCCTCGCGGGCACGGTCGGCGCGCCGGGGGCGTACTCCCGGACCGTGGTGCGTGTGCTCCCCGCGGACGTCGAGGCGGCGCTGCGGGTGGCCGCCGCCGAGGCGGGCGGCAGCGTCGCGCCCGCGATCGTCGCGGCGTTCGGCACGTACCTGGGGCGGATGACCGACACCGACGACGTCGTGCTCAGCCTGCCGGTGAGCGCGCGCAACACGGCCAAGCTGCGCTCCGCGGGCGGCATGGTGTCCAACGTCGTGCCGCTGCGGCTGTGGACCGGCCAGGGCGCGACCGCCGCCGGCCTGCGCGCCGCGACCGCGACAGAGCTGACCGGCGCGTTGCGGCGTCAGCTGTACCGGCACGAGGACATCCGCCGCGACGCCGGCGAGGGCACCGGCGACGCACGCTTGTTCGGTCCCGCGGTCAACCTCATGATGTTCACGCCGACGGTGCGCCTCGGCGCAGCCTCCGGCGAGATCCAGGTGCTGACGACGGGTCCCGTCGAGGATCTGTCCCTCAACGTCTATCCCGGTGCCGACGGTGCGGCGACCCGCGTCGCCTTCGAGGCGAACCCCAACCTCTACGACGAGCCGACGCTGCGGGCACACCTCGACCGGTTCGTCGACCTCCTCGGCCGGCTCCTCGCCGCGGGGGAGACTCCGCTGGAGGACGTCCGGGTGGGGACGGACGCCGAATGGGAACTGCTCGAATCCGTGACGGCCGCGCCCGCGACGTCGCCGACCGACGTCACGGTCGGCGACGCCTGGGAGCGTCGCCTGGCGGCGGCGCCGGACGAGTCGGCGGTGATCGACGGCGGCGCGTGCCACACGGTCGCCGGTCTCGAGCGCGACAGCCGCGTGCTGGCGGCGGAACTGCGCCGCCGCGGCGTCGATGCGGGCGACGCCGTCGTGGCCGCGTTGCCGCGGTCCTACGAACTGATCGTCACCGCGTTGACGACGATGCGACTCGGCGCCGTGTACGTCCCGCTCGACCGGGGGCAGGGGCCGCGGCGCGTCGAGAACATCCTCGAGACGGTGGATCCGAAGGTCATCGTGTCCCTCGGCGACGAGCCGGGCGAACTCGACATCGCCGCGCTGCTCGGCGCCGGAACCGAGTCGGCCGCGACGGACTGGCCCGACGTCCCGCCGGAGGCCGTCGCCTACATCATCTTCACGTCGGGGTCGACGGGGACGCCGAAGGGCGTGGCGATCTCGCACCGCGCGCTGTTGACGCAGCTGACGTGGTTCTACTCCGACAGCCTGGCGGCCGGCCCGGTGACGATGCTGGTCAAGACGGCGCCGACGTTCGATCCGTCGCTGCGGGAGCTGCTGTCGCCGCTGATCGGCACGGCCGTCGTGACGGCGCCCGGCCACGACCTCGACACCGACCACATCGTCGACCTCGTCACGGAGCACGAGATCACCGATTTCTGCGGCGTCGTCCCGTCGGC
This sequence comes from Mycobacteriaceae bacterium, assembly GCA_044222225.1. GTDB lineage: Bacteria > Actinomycetota > Actinomycetes > Mycobacteriales > Mycobacteriaceae > JBGANR01. The sequence goes on along the minus strand of JBGANR010000008.1, from coordinate 70,820 downwards.
GATGCGGGTGCTGCTCGACGAGCTCGGCGATCGGAAGATGCCGTCGGTCCGCCGGCTGTGGCTGGGCGGCGAGCCGCTGCTGCGCCCGCTGGCCGAGCGGATGCGGGCGACGCTGCCGGGCGTCGTCGTCGAGAACCACTACGGCCCGACCGAGGTGACCATCGGTGCCACCGCGCACGTGCTGGACGACGGCGCAGGCGTCGTGCCGATCGGCGGACCGGTCGCGGCGACGACGCTGCGCGTGCTCGACCGGCGGCTGCGGGAGGTTCCGCTCGGGGCCGTCGGCGAGCTCTATCTCGCGGGCGAGCTCGTCGGTGTCGGCTATCACGGCCGGACCGCGCTGACGGCCGAGCGCTTCGTCGCCGATCTCGACATCCCGGGCGCCCGGATGTATCGCACGGGGGATCTCGTCCGCCGGCTGCAGAACGGCGAGTTGGAGTACCTCGGCAGGAGCGACTCCCAGGTGAAGATCAGCGGCGTCCGCGTCGAGCTCGGCGAGCTCGAAGTCGCGCTGACCGAGCTCGGCTTCAGCGAGGCGACGGCCACGGTGTGGCGCCGGGGCGGCCGCTCGTCGCTCGTCGCCTATGTCGTGGCCGACGCCGAGGAGTTCGACGCCGATGCCGTCCTCGACCGGCTCGTCGCCACGCTGCCGGCGGCGCTCGTTCCGGCGGTCGTCGTGCCGTTGGAGTCGCTGCCCGTCGACAGCCACGGCAAGGTGCTCCGCTCGGCGCTGCCCGAACCCGCCGGCGCCGTCGGCGCGCGGCGCGGGCCGACGTCGGAGCGGGAGCGGATCCTCGCCGAACTCGTCGCCGAGCTGGTCGGTGTGGAGGAGATCGGCGTCGACGAATCGTTCTTCGCGCTCGGCGGAGACAGCATCATGGCCATTCAGCTGGCCTCGCGTGCCCGGGTGAAGGGGCTGCACTTCACGTCCCGCGACGTGTTCGCCCATCGCAGCGTCGCCGCGTTGGCCGCCGCGGCACGGGCCGAGGCGGCCGACGTGCTCGCCGAGTTGCCGGGCGGCGGCGTCGGCGAGTTCCCGGCCTCGCCGGTGGTGACGTGGGCGGCCGAGGCGGAAGGGCTGATCGGGCCGTTCTCGCAGTCGGCGCGGATCGTGTTGCCGGCGGACGTCGACATCGTGCGATTGGGCGAGGCGATCGACGCGGTGCGTCGCCGGCACGACATGCTGCGCGCGCGGCTGGTCTCCGGAACGTCGGTGGTGGTCGACGAGTCCGCCGCTCCGGTGCGCGTCGAGCGGCGGACGGTCGCTGCGGCGGTCGGTTCCGCGGAGTTCGCGGCGGCCGTCGATGCACTGGCGGGCGAGTTGACGGAATCGTTGGATCCGTTCACCGGTGACGTCGTGCGCGCCGTCGTGGTGGACGGCCGGAACGGTGAGATGGAGCCTGCGGAATCGACTGGGTCGAACGAGATGGAGCCTGCGGAATCGACCGGGGCGAATCCGCGGCTGCTGCTCGTGTTGCACCACCTGGTGGTGGACGGGGTGAGCTGGCGGATTCTGCTGCCCGATCTGGCGATCGCGTACAGCGGTGCCGGGCTGGCGCCGGTCGGGACGTCGGTGCGGCGCTGGGCGACGGGCCTGGCCGGGCTCGCGTCCGAGGGCTTCTTCGAGTCGGAGCGACAGGCATGGCTGGCCGCCGGCTCGGCGGGCCGGCTCGGGCTGCCGGACGCCGCCGGCTCGGTCGCGGAGTTGCGCCGGACGTCGTTCACGCTGCCGGCCGCGGTCGCGTCGCGGCTGGCGGTGGACGCGCAGCGGGCGTACCGAGCCGATGTGGCGGATGCGCTGCTGGCGGGGCTGGGGGCCGCCCTGGCGCCGCTGACCACCGAGAGTTCGGTGTCGGTGCTGGTGGAGGGGCACGGCCGGGCCGAGGAGATTCTTGCGGGGGCCGAGCTGTCGCGGACCGTCGGCTGGTTCACCACGGCGTACCCCGTGGCGCTGCCGACGGCGGACGCCGGGGCGGTGGCCGCCGGTGGCGCAGCCGCTCGCGAGCTGCTCGTCGCGGCGAAGGAGGCATCGCGGGTGCCGCACGGCGGCGTCGGTTACGGGGTGCTGCGGTACCTCGCCGGCGACGCCGAGTTGGGCGAGCTGCCGGTGCCGCAGGTGGTGTTCAACTACCTCGGGCGCGTCGAGCATGTGCCGGTCTCGGCGTGGGCGCCGGACGGCGACGCGGCGTTGCGCGGTGATCGCGGCGCGTCGGCGCGGGTGCGTTCGGGTCTCGAGATCAACGCGATGGTGGTCGACGGTGTGGGCGGCCCGGTGTTGTCGGTGACGGTCGATCACCTGCCGTCGGTGCTGTCGGAGGCCGAGACCGAACGCCTCGTGCAGCGGTGGCAGGCGGCGCTGACGGGGATCGCCGAGCACGTCGGGTCGCCGGACGCCGGGGCGTTGACGCCGTCGGATGTGACGTCGGTGCCCACCGGCTCGGCCGAACTCGCGGAACTGGAGCGCCGGATCGGCCGGCTCGACGACGTGTGGTCGCTGTCGCCGTTGCAGCAGGGGCTGTACTTTCATGCCGATTACGCCGCCGGTGGTTCGGGTGGGCACGACGTGTATTCGGCGCAGCTCGTCCTGTCGTTGTCGGGGGTCGACGCGGATCGGATGCGGCGGGCGGCGCAGACGCTGGTGGCGCGGCATGCGACGTTGCGGGCCGGTTTTGTCGTCGGCGCCGACGGTGTGGTGCGGCAGGCCGTCGCCGCCGTGGGATCGGTGCAGGTGCCGTGGCGCACGGTCGACTTCTCAGGACGGTCCGACGCCGATCGCCGGTACGCGGAGTTGTTGCTCGCGGATCGGACGGCGCCGTTCGTCCTCGATCGGCCGCCGCTGATCCGGTTCACCCTGGTGGACCTGGGTGCGGCGGGTCAGCGGTTGGTGGTGACGAATCACCACATCGTGGTGGACGGCTGGTCGCTGCCGTTGATCGTGGGCGATCTCATCTCGGCGTACGCGACCGACGGTGCCGGAGCCGTCGATGCCGGGGCCGACACCGGCTATCGCGACTATCTGGCGTGGTTGGCGTCCCGGGACGTCGACGAGGCGACGAAGACGTGGCGTCAGGTGCTCGCCGGCGTCGACGAGCCGACGCTGCTCGTTCCCGCTGGGGCGTCGGGCGCCGATCGGGTGCCAGCCGAACTGGTCGTGCGGTTCGGCGAGGCCGATTCGGCGGCTGTGGCCGCGGCTGCGCGTGGCGCGGGTGTCACGGTCAACTCGTTGTTGCAGGCGGCGTGGGCGTTGGTGTTGGCGCGGTTCACCGGTCGTGACGACGTCGTGTTCGGGACGACTGTCTCCGGACGGCCCGAGGACGTCGCGGGTGTGGAGTCGATCGTCGGGTTGTTCATCAACACGCTGCCGGTGCGGGCGCGGGTCGACCTGGCGACGTCCGCGGGCGAGCTGGTGGCGGCGCTCGCGGAGCAGGCCACGACCGTGCTCGACGCTCATCATGTGGGTCTGGCGGCGATCACGGACGCCGCCGAGGTGGACGCGCTGTTCGACACGATGCTCGTCTACGAGTCCTATCCGCTCGATCGCGAGGCGCTCGCGGGGGCGGCCGCGGTCGACGGGATGGCGGTGGTCGACGCCGCCGTTCAGGACGCGACGCACTATCCGTTGACGCTGGTGGTGACGAGCGAGCCGACGCTCGCGGTGACGGCGAAGTATCTGCCGTCGGCGCTCGACGCCGCGGCCGTCGCGGGTCTGTCGGCGGCGTTCGAGCGGGTGCTGCTGGCGATCGCCGCGCGTCCGCAGGACTCGTTGGGCTCGATCGAGCTGGTCTCCGAGGCGGAGCGGGCCGAGTTGCTCGGCCAGGTCGGCGATCCGGACGTCGACGTCGCGGTGTTGCCGGATCTGCTCGCCGCGGCGGTCTCCGCCGCCGGGGATCGTCTGGCGGCGGTGACCCGAGACGGGTCGATCGGCTACCCGGAGTTGGATCGCCGGTCGAACGCCCTTGCTCGGGAGTTGGTGGCGCGGGGTGTCGGCCGGGAGTCGATGGTCGCGTTGGCGATGGGTCGCTCGGTCGACTATCTGGTCGGGTGGTGGGCCGTCGCGAAGGCCGGTGGCGCGTTCGTCCCGATCGACATGCGTTATCCGACGAGCCGGGTCAAGGACATGCTGTCCGATTCCGGCGCCGTCCTCGGGCTGTCCACGTCGGCGTGGGCCGACGCGCTGCCGGCGGACGTTCCGTGGCTGCTCCTCGATACCGATCGGGTCGAGCGGTCGGACGCCGCGATCGCAGCGGATGAGATTCCGGCTCCGCTGCCGTCGAGTGTGGCGTACATGATCTACACCTCGGGCACCACGGGTGAGCCGAAGGGTGTCGCGGTGACCCATGGTGGTCTGCGGAATCTTCTGGCTGAGCAGGCGCAGCGGTTCGGGATCACGGCGGGTTCGCGGACGTTGCAGTTCGCGTCGCCGAGCTTTGATGCCTCGATTCTCGAGGTGTTGTTCGCGTTGGCGAACGGTTCGACGATGGTGGTCGCGCCGACGGACGTGTATGGCGGGGAAGAGCTGCACGCCCTGCTCGCGCAGGAGCGGGTGACGCATGCGTTCATCACGCCGGCGGCGTTGGCGTCGGTCGATCCGGCTGGGCTCGACGCGCTCGAATGCGTGGTCGTCGGTGGTGAGGCGTGTCAGCCGGAGTTGGTGGAGCGGTGGGCGCCGGGGCGTCGGATGTTCAACGGATACGGCCCGACCGAGGCGACCTGCTTCTCCGATCTGGCCGGTCCGATGACGCCGGGTGCTGCGATCACGATCGGTTCGCCGGTGCGCGGTGTGCGGTCACTGGTTCTCGGTCGGGATCTGCGTCCGGTACCGGTGGGCGCGGACGGTGAGCTGTATCTGGCGGGGCCGGCCGTGGCGCGCGGCTATCACGACCGGTTCGGTTTGACGGCGGAGCGGTTCGTGGCGAATCCCTACGGCGAGCCGGGGGAGCGGATGTATCGCACCGGTGATGTCGTGCGCTGGGTGCGCGACCGTGATGGCGGTCTTGAGGTGTTCTACGTCGGTCGTCGGGATCATCAGGTGAAGGTGCGGGGTTTCCGCATCGAACTGGGCGAGATCGACGCCGCGCTCGCGGCGCATCCCGCGGTCGAGTTCGTCACCACCGTCGGCGCGCCGATGCCCTCGGGGGTGACCGCGCTGGCGGCGTATGTGACGACGTCGCAGCCGGTGTCGAGTGAAGAACTGCGGAGCCATGTGGCCCGCTTGCTGCCGGCCCACATGGTGCCGGCCGTGGTGATCGAGTTGGAGGAGATTCCGTTGACGTCGGCGGGGAAGTTGGATCGCCGGGCGTTGCCGGCACCGGATTTCGCGTCGATCGCGACGGAGGGCCGGGCCGCGGCCGACGGCACGGAGGAGCTGTTGGCGGGAGTGTTCGCCGAGGTTCTGGGGCTGCCCGCGGTGAGCGTGACCGATTCGTTCTTCGATCTGGGCGGTAACTCGCTGGTGGCGACCAAGGCCGCCGCGCGGATCTCAGCGGTGACGGGCCGCCGGCTGGCGGTGCGGGAGATCTTCCAGAACCCGACCGTCGAGTCGCTGGCCCGCGCCGTGGACGCGGCGGACGTCGTCACGGAGGGACTGTCGTTGGTGGCGGGGCTCGCGGCCGGTGAGGGGCCGTTCCCGTTGTCGTTGTCGCAGCAGTCGATGTGGCTGATGGGCCGGCTCGATCCGGCGTCGGGCGCGTACAACATCGTGTTGCCGCTGCGGTTGACCGGCGATCTGGACACCGAGGCGCTGGCCGCGGCGATGAACGACGTCGTCGCCCGGCAGGCGGTGTTGCGCACGCGCTTCCCGGAGACCGCCGACGGACCCGTCGCCGAGGTGTCGGCGCAGCATCACGTGACGGTGCAGACGCGTCAGATCTCGCCTAGCGGTACCGCGGACGCCGCCCGTGAGTTCGCGGCCGAGGGTTTCGATCTGACGGCCGAGCCGCCGATCAGGGCGCTGCTGCTGCGCGAGAGCGCCTCGGAGGCGGTGCTCATCGTCGTCATCCATCACATCGCCGCTGACGGGGCGTCGCTGGCGCCGCTGGCGGCCGACCTCGTCGCCGCCTACGCGGCCCGCACGCAGGGCCGGCCGCCGCGGCTGGTCGCGCTTCCGGTGCAGTACGCCGACTACGCGGTGTGGCAGCGCGCGCGTCTCGGCGATCCCGACGATTCGACGTCGGCCGCCGCGGCCGAACTCGAATACTGGCGCCACACCCTGGACGGCGCGCCCGACGTCCTCAGCCTGCCGCTCGACCGGCCGCGCCCGGCGGGCCGGGTAGGCGAGGGTGCCGCCGTCGATCTGCGACTGCCCGCCGAGCTCGTGACGGGCCTCGACCGGCTGGCCCAGGAGAGCGGCGCCACGCTGTTCATGGCCGTGCACGCGCTCGTCGCCGTGCTCCTCGCGCGGCTGTCCGGCAGCCGGGACATCTCGATCGGCACGCCGGTCCGCAACCGGCCGGACGCCGCGCTGGAGCCGCTGGTCGGCATCTTCGTCAACACCGTCGTGCTGCGCACCGCGATCGACACCGGCGCCGGCTTCGGCGACACGCTCGCCCGGATCCGCGACGTCGACCTCGACGCGTTCGCGCACGACGAGCTGCCGTTCACCACGCTCGTCGACCGGCTCGTCAGCGGGCGGCAGACGTCGTACTCGCCGCTGTTCCAGGTGCTGCTGGCGTTCCAGAACAACGACGCCGCGGTGGTCGAACTGCCCGGCGTCACCGTCACCGTCGAGGACGTCGACCGCACGGACACCCAGTTCGACCTCGCCCTCAACGTCGAGGAGCGCGGCGGCGAGCTCATCGTGCAGATCGTGTACGCGACGGACGTCTTCGACGCCGTCACGGTCGAGGAGTTCGCGGAGCGGCTGACGCTGCTCGCCGCCGCCGCCGTCGCCGATCCCGCGGCGCCGGTCGGCGCCATCGAGATCCGGACGCCGCGCGAGCTCGGCCTGCCCGTCGTCGACCCCGCCGACCTGCCCGGCGTGTTCGCCGCGGCCGGCACCGCGCAACCGGACGTCGTCGCGCTCGAACTCGACGGCCGCCGGGTGACGTTCGGCGAGATCGCGACGAGCTACGCGGCGCTCGCGCCGTCGCTCACCGCACGCGGCTGGGACGGCGAGACCATCGCGTCGGTCATCCTGTCGGGGCTCGTCCCGGCCATCCTCACCGCCGACTTCGGCGCCGTCCTCGACGACGTCGTGCGCGCCGCCGTGGTCGCGGCCGGCGGTCTCGCGCCGGCGGCTGCCGGCGACCTGCCGCTTCTCGAGTCCTGGCACCGGTCCGTCGCCGCCGATCCGACGGCGGTCGCCGCCGTGGGCGAGCACGGGTCGGCCACCCGCGCGGAGATCGACGAGCGGGCCGACTCGCTCGCGCGCGTCCTCGCCGCGGCGGGCGTCGGTCGCGACGACGTCGTGGGCCTGCACGTCGGCCGCGGAATCGACTGGCCCGTCGCGATCCTCGCCTGCTGGAAGGCCGGCGCCGCCTACCTGCCGCTCGATCCGACCGCGCCCGCCGGGCGCGTCGCCGCCGTGCTCAGCGCATCCGGGAGCCGGGTCGCGGTCTATGACGGAGAACACCGGGAAGCCGACATCGCGGCCGAGGGCTGGGCGGGCCGCTGGGTGTCCGTGCGGCAGAGCGCCGAGGCCGCCGCGGCGAGCGGCGGCGTCCTGCCCGTCGATCCGTGGTCCGAGCCCGGCGCCGACCTGCGGCTCGCGTACGTCATCACGACGTCCGGGTCGACCGGGACGCCGAAGCCGACCCTGCTGCCGATGCGCGGCTTCCGCAACATGATGCGGTGGGCCACCGGCGTCGCCGACGGCGTCGACGGCGCGCTGCTGCTCGCCCTGTCGGTGCGGTTCGACGCGACGCAGCGGCCGGCCTGGCTGGCTCTGGCGCAGGGCCGCACGCTGATCCTGCCCGACGAGGGCTTCGACCCCGTCGCCATCACCGCGCTCGCACGACGCGAGGACGCGCGGCTGATGACCGGCGCACCGAGCGCGTACGAGCTCCTCGTAGAGGCCGACCCGGAGACGATGGGCCGGATCACGCAGCTGTGCGTCGGCGGCGAGCCGCTGCGTCCGGCGCCGTTCGCGGCGCTGCCCGTCGAGCACGGGATCGTCTTCAACAGCTACGGCCCGACCGAGGGGTCGGACACGGTGACGGTGCTGCCGATCACCGTCGCCGAGTACCGGCGCCGGATCTTCTCCGGCGGCGACACGTCCCTGTCGGTGGGCAAGCCGATCGACGGCATGGACGTCTACGTGCTCGACGGGTTCCTCAACCCCGTGCCCGCCAACGTCGAGGGCGAGTTGTATCTCGCCGGCGCCGGCCTCGCGCGCGGCTACGGCGGCATGGCCGACGTCACGGCCGAGCGATTCGTGGCCGATCCCTTCGGGGCGCCCGGCGACCGGATGTATCGCACGGGCGACCTGGCGCGGCTCGACCGCAACGGCGACCTGTGGATCATCGGTCGCACCGATTTCCAGGTGAAGATCCGCGGCCTGCGGATCGAGCTCGGCGAGATCGAGGCGGCCTTCCTCAAGCAGCCCGGTGTCCGCTCCGCGGTGGCCGTCGCCGCGGCGGACGGTGCGGACCAGCGGCTCGTCGCGTACGTCGTGGGCACCGACCTGCCGGAACCGGCCGTGCTGCGCGCGGCGTCGGCGTCGGCACTGCCGGACTACATGGTTCCGGACGCCGTCGTGGTGCTCGACGCGATGCCGCTCAACACCAACGGCAAGCTGGACCGCAAGGCGCTGCCCGCGCCCGCCTTCGGCGTCGAGGCCGAGGTCGTGGCGCCGCGCAACCCGCTCGAGGGGGCGATCGCGGAGATCGCCGCCGACGTGCTCGGCCTGCCCGAAGTGGGCGTCACGACGTCGATCTTCGATCTGGGCGGCAACTCGCTGGCTGCGGCCCGGCTGGTCAATCGGGTCGGTGCCGGCATCGGGGCCGACATCTCGCTGCGCGACGTGTTCGAGGCGCAGACCGTCGCCGAGCTCGCGAAGCTCGTCGACGCGCGCCGGGCCGAGGGCCGGACGCAGCGACGCGGGTTCGTCGTGCCGCCGGCCGAGGGGACGCCGTTGTCACTGGCGCAGAACCGGTTGTGGTTCCTCAACCGGTACGACACGGAATCGGGCACCTACAACATCCCGTTCGTGCTGCGGTTGACCGGGCCGCTCGATGTGGACGCGCTGGGCGCGGCCGTCGTCGACCTGGTCGAGCGGCAGCAGACGTTGCGCACGATCTACCCGGACGGCCGGGACGGTCCGCGGCAGGAGGTGCTGGCCACCGACGACGCCTTGCCGCGACTCGGGGTCGACGTCGTCGACGAGGCCGATCTGCTCGACCGGCTGCGCGAGTTCGCGCGCGTCGGTTTCGACATCACGACGTCGCTGCCGCTGCGGGTCGCGCTGTGGCGGCTCGGTGAGGACGACCACGTCATCGTGTTCGTCATGCATCACATCGCGGCGGACGGCCTGTCGATGCGGCCGTTCGTGGCCGACGTGCTGCGCGCCTACGAGGCGCGCTCGGCGGGCCGGGCGCCGGAGTTCGCGCCGTTGCCGGCGACGTATCTGGACTTCGCCCGCTGGCAGCATGAGGCGATCGGCGATCCGGCCGATCCGGAGTCGGTGGCCGGCACGCAGATCGCGTTCTGGGAGAAGGAGCTGGCCGGGGCCCCGGAGGTGACCGGCCTGGTCACCGACCGGCCGCGCACCGCGCGTCGTTCCGGCGAGGGCGGTGCGCGGATGACGCACCTCCCGACGGAGATCCATCGGTTGCTGCACCGGGCCGCGAAGCGGCACGGGCTGACTCCGTTCATGGTCGCGCACGCCGCGCTGGCGGCCGTCCTGGCTCGGCACACCGGGGAGGATGACATCGTCATCGGCACTCCGATCGGTGGGCGGCCGGACGAGGCGTTGGAGCCGTTGGTCGGCATGTTCGTCAACTCGTTGGCGCTGCGGACGCACGTGTCACCGCAGGCGACCGCGGCGGAGCTGTTCGCCGCGGTGCGTGAGGGCGACCTCGCGGCGTTCGATCATGCGGACGTGCCGTTCGAGTCCGTCGTCGACGCCGTGGCGCCGACGCGGACGCAGGCCTACACGCCGCTGTTCCAGGTGGTGCTCGGCGTCAATCCCGCGGTGGACCAGACGATCGAGGCGGCCGGCCTGCTGGTGGAGCCGCGCGCCGTCGACACCCAGTTCAGCAAGTTCGACCTCATGCTGGAACTCACGGAGTCCCGCGACGAGAGCGGTGAGCTCGCCGGGATCGAGGTCTACGCGGGCTACGCGGCCGACATCTTCGACGGTGAGACCGTCGGCCGGATCGTCGACCGGTTCGTCGCGATGCTGACGGCCCTGGCGATCGACGCCGACGTGCGCATCGGTGACGTCGACCTGCTGTCGGCGGCCGAGCACCGGGAGCTGCTGCCGGTGATGGGCGGCGACGCCGGTACGCCGCGCACGCTGGTCGAGATGCTCGATCACGCCGTCGCCGCGGGTGCGCCGGACCGCCCGGCGGCGGTCGAGGGCGACCGCGAGCTGAGCTTCGCCGAGTTGGACGCCTGGTCGAACCGGCTGGCGCGCGAGCTCATCGCGCGCGGCGTCGGCACCGGGGACGTCGTGGCGATGGCCGTGACGCGGAGCATCGAATCGCTCGTCGCGGAATGGGCGATCGCCCGCGCGGGAGCGGCGTTCGCACCGATCGATCCGAACTACCCGGCCGACCGGGTGGCGTTCATGGTCGCCGACACGGGCGCCACGGTCGGCGTCACCACCGGGCTGCTGCAGCGACTGCTGCCGGCGGGGGTCGACTGGGTGGACGTCGCGGCCGAAGCCGCCCGGCACCGCTCCGCGGCGCCGATCGGCGACGACGAGCGTCGCCGGGTGACGCCGGCCGACCTGGCCTACGTCATCTTCACCTCCGGCACCACGGGCAAGCCCAAGGGCGTCTACATCACGCACGCCGGGCTCGGGCCGCTGGCGACGGAACAGCGGATCCGGTACGAGTTGACCCTCGATTCGCGCCCGCTGCTCATGGCGTCGCCCAGCTTCGACGCCTCCGTGCTCGAGCTGCTGCTCGCCGTGGAGGTGGGTGCCTGCCTCGTGGTGGTGCCCGCCGACGTCTACGGCGGGCAGGAGCTCGCCGACGTCATCGCCGCCGGTGGGGCGACCCACACGATCATCACGCCGTCGGCGCTCGCGCAGCTCGATCCGGAGACCTCGCCGCTGACGCACGTCTTCATCGGCGGTGAGGCGGTGCCCGCCGACCTCACCCGGCGCTGGTCGGTCGGCGGCCGGCGCGTGTACGACGCGTACGGCCCGACCGAGGCCACCATCGCCAGCAACATCGGGACGATCACCGACCCGGAGGCGTCGCTGACCCTCGGCGGGCCGGTGCGGGGCGTCCGGGAGATCGTGCTCGACGACCGGCTGCGGCCGGTGCCGATCGGCGTCCCTGGCGAGCTGTACATCGCGGGCGACGGCCTGGCGCTGGGGTACGGCAATCGCTTCGGCCTGACGGCCGAGCGGTTCGTGGCCAACCCGTACGGGAAGCCGGGTGAGCGGATGTACCGCACCGGTGACGTCGTGTCGTGGCTGCGGCGAGATCGCGGTTTGGAGCTCGTCTACCACGGCCGCAGTGATCACCAGGTGAAGATCCGCGGCTTCCGGATCGAGCTCGACGAGGTCGACACCGTGCTCCGCCGGCATCCGGCGGTCGACTTCGCGCACAGCCGGGGAGCCGACGGACCGGCCGGCGAGACCGTCCTCATCTCCTACGTGCGGTTGCTGGGTGACAGCACCGTCACGCCGGCCGAGCTGGCCGCGTACGCCGGGGAGTTCCTGCCCGCGTACATGGTGCCGAGCTCCATCACGCTCATCACCGAGATCCCGCTGACGCCGGTCGGCAAGCTCGACGGCCGGGCGCTGCCCGCGCCCGAGTTCCTCGCGCCGTCGACGTACACAGAGCCGGTCGGCCCGCTGGAGACGGCGATCGCGGCGGCCTTCGGCGCCGTCGTCGGGGCCGAACGCGTCGGAGCCGACGACGACTTCTTCGGGCTCGGCGGCAACTCGCTCGCCGCGACCCGCGTCGTCAATCGGATCGGCGACGCCCTTGGACGGAGGATTCCGGTGCGGGTTCTGTTCGATCATCCGACCCCGGCGCAGCTCGCCGCGGCGATCGACGCCGACGGCGGATCGCACATCGCACCGCTCGTCGCCGGGCCGCGGCCGGAGCGGATCCCGCTCTCGCTCGCCCAGCAGCGGATCTGGGTGCTCAACCGGAAGAACCCGGGATCGGCGGACTACAACATCCCGCTCGCGCTGCGGTTGCGCGGCACCGTCGACGTCGAGGCCCTGCGGGTCGCGCTGTCGGACGTCGTCGCCCGGCACGAGGTGCTGCGCTCCCGCTTCCCCGATTCCGTCGACGGCCCGTACCAGGAGATCGGCGAGGTGCCGGCCGGTGCGGCCGCGGCCGTCGACGTCACGGTCCACCACGAGGTGGCCGACGCCGACCGGCTGCTCGCCGAGCTCGGCGCGGTCGGCTTCAACATCCTGGTGGAGCCGCCGCTGCGGGTGCACATCCTGCACGTGGCGCCGGGCGAACTCGTCGTGCTGCTCGTGGTGCATCACATCGCGGCCGACGGCAGCTCGCTCGTGCCGCTGACCACCGATCTCGTCGGCGCCTACCTCGCGCGGGCCGCCCGGGACGGTGCCGGTGCGCTCGGTGCGGCGCCGGCCTTCCCGCCGCTGCCGGTGCAGTTCGCCGATTTCGCCATCTGGCAGCGGCAGATCCTCGGTGATCCCGAGGATCCCGCCTCCCTCTTCGCCCAGCAGGGCGAGTTCTGGAAGCGCGAGCTGGCCGGACTGCCCGTCCTGCTCGACCTGCCGACCGACCGGCCCCGGACGCCGCAGCGCACCGGCGTCGCGGCGACCGTCGAGTTCGCGATCCCAGCGTCGACGCAGGACCGGCTCGCGGCGATCGTCGCCGACCGCGGCGCCACGATGTTCATGGCGCTGCACGCGGCCTTCGCGGCGCTGATGTCCCGGCTGTCCGGCAGCGACGACATCGCGCTGGGCACTCCGACGGCCGGCCGTGCCGGCGCCGCGACGGACGGCCTCGTCGGCATGTTCGTCAACACCCTCGTGCTGCGGCTGCCGGTGAACCCGAATGCGCGCTTCATCGATCTCGTCGATGCGGCCAAGGACGTCGACCTCGCCGCCTTCGGGCACGGCGACATCCCGTTCGAGCGCGTGGTCGAGCTGCTCAACCCGCCGCGGTCGGGTGCCTACCTGCCGTTCGTCCAGGTGGGCATCACACTGCAGAACATCGCGACCCCGGTGATCGATCTGCCCGGCCTCACCGTCGAGCCGTATCACATCGACGTCACCGCGGCGAAGAACGATCTCGAGCTGACGCTCGTCGAACGCCACGGCGCCGACAGTCGCGGCAAGGGGATCACCGGCATGATCGAGTACGCCACCGACATCCTCGATCCGGCGACCGTGCAGGCCGTCGCAGACCGATTCATCGCGCTGCTCGCGCAGGTCGCCGACGATCCGCAGTGCACGGTGGCCGAGGTCGATCTGCTGCTCGACGCCGAGCGGGTCCGGCAGGACGATTCGGCCGCGCTCACCCAGCTGTCCAACGCTCAGGTCGAGACGTCGGCGTCGCTGCCGGAGCGGCTGGACCGCGCGGCGACCGAGAATCCCGACGGCGTCGCGCTGGAGCACGACGGCATCGTCGTCACGTTCCGGCAGTGGCACGTCAAGGCGACGGCGCTGATGGAGACGTTCGGTCCGCTCGGCGTCGGACCGGAGGCGGCCATCGCTCTCGCCGTCACGACGCTCGTCCCGGGGCTCGTCGACGACGGCGTCGGTTTCGCCGACACGTTGCGGCGCGTCATCGACGCGGCGAGCTCGGACGCCACGCCGCAGACGGAGACCGTCGCCTCGATCCTGCTCGCGCAGGCCGCCCGGACGCCGGCCGCCGTCGCGGTGGTCGCCGACGGGGTGGAGCTGACCTACGCCGAGCTGCATACGCGGGCCGGCCGGATCGCTCGCGCGCTGCTGGCCGCCGGTGCCGGACCCGAGGCGCCGGTGCTGCTCCATCTGGAGCGTTCGCTCGACCATCTCGTGGCGATCGTCGCGACGGTCGTGGCCGGGGCGCCGTTCGTCCCGGTCGATCCGGAGACGCCGCCGGAACGCGTCGCCAAGATCATCGATCAGGCGAGGCCGTCGGTCGTCGTGTCCCGCTCGGCCGTCGTCGGCGGGATCGAGGCCGTCGACGTGGCCGAGCTGCTCGAGGCGCATTCCGACGACACGCCGTTGACCGAGGCCGACCGTCGCGTCCATCCGGACAACGCCTGCTATGTGCTGTTCACCTCCGGCTCGACCGGGGAGCCGAAGGGCGTCGTCATCAGCCACCGGGCGATCATCGCCCGCAACGCCTCACGCACCGACGGCGTCCGGGAGGGCTCGCGGGTGCTCTTCAAGAGCGCGACGACCTTCGACGTCTCGGTGCACGAGACGCTCTACCCGTTGTCGGTCGGCGCCGCCGTCGTCATCGCCGAGGCGGGCGGGCATCGTGATCCGGTCTATCTCGGCCGGCTGATCAGCGAGGCCGAGGTCACCCACTTCGCGGCCGTGGCGTCGATGCTGCCGGTGTTCACCGAGTACGTGCCCGCGGAGACCCTGCGCTCGGTGGAGACGGTGATCGTCGGGGCCGAGCCGCTGGCCCCGGCCGTCGCGCAGCGGTTCATGGAGCGGTTCGGCGTCCGGCTGCGCAACGAGTACGGGCCGACGGAGGCCGCGATCGAGGTCACCGGCCACGAGGTGAGCGCCGCGGACACCTCGACGGTGCCGATCGGCCTGCCGAACGCGCAGGTCGGGACGCATGTGCTCGACGCGCGGCTGCGGCCCGTGCCGGACAACGTCGTCGGTGAGCTCTACCTCAGCGGGACGCAGCTGGCCCGCGGCTACCTCGGGCGCCCCGGTCTGACGGCCGAGCGGTTCGTCGCCGACCCGTTCTCGCACACGGGTGCCCGGCTCTACCGCACCGGGGATCTCGTGCGGCGGCGCTCGTCGGGGGAGCTCGAGTACATCGGTCGCAGCGACTTCCAGATCAAGCTGCGCGGCCTGCGGATCGAGCTCGCCGAGGTCGAGGTGAAGCTGACCGACTTCGCGGACGTCACCGCCGCGGTCGCGCAGGTGGTGGAGCAGGCCGACGAGCAGTATCTCGTCGCGCACGTCGTCGTGCGGTCCGGCAGCGGGTTGACCGAGGAGGACATGCTCGCCGAACTCGCCCTCCGGCTGCCGGAGTACATGGTGCCGACGTCGATCGTCGTCCTCGACGAGTTCCCACTCGCGTCGTCGGACAAGATCGATCGCAAGGCGCTGCCGATCCCGGACCTGCGGGCCGCCCGGCTCGCGCTCTACGTGGCGCCGGAGACGCCCACCCAGCAGGCGGTGGTCGAGGTCATCGCCACGGTGACCGGCGCCGACCGCGTCGGCCTGCGGGACTCCTTCTTCGACGTCGGCGGCACCTCGCTGGGGGCGACGAGCGTCGCGGCCCGGCTCACCTCCGCGCTCGGCTACGAGGTGTCGGTGCGGCTCGTCTTCGATCACCCGGTGGTGGCCGATCTCGCCGCGGCGATCGACGACGGCGCCGAGTTGCGCCGGCGCCGGCCGGACCTGCGACCGTACGAGCGGCCCGACCACATCCCGCTGTCGCTGGCGCAGCAGCGCATGTGGTTCATCAACCAGTTCGAGCCGTCGTCCACGACGTACAACCTGCCGCTCGCGCTGCGGCTCTCGGGTGAGCTCGACGAGCAGGCGATGCGCGCTGCGCTGGTCGACGTCGTCGAGCGGCACGAGGCGTTGCGCACGTCGTACCCGGATACGCCGGACGGGCCGCAGCAGATCATCCACCCGGCCGCCGCCGTCGTGGACGAGGTGTACAGCGTCGTCGACACCGACGAGTCGCGGGTGGCCGCGGACGTCGGTCGGCTGGCGGGCGTCGCGTTCGACGTCGTGTCGGGGGTGCCGATGCGGGCGACGCTGCTCCGCGTGGCGCCGGCCGCCGGCGGCCGCGTCAGCGAGTACGTGCTCGTCGTGCTGCTGCATCACATCAGCGCGGACGGCGCGTCGTTCGCGCCGCTCGCCGCCGATCTCATGGCGGCCTATGCCGCCCGGGCGGCCGGTACCGCGCCGTCGAATCCGCCGCTGCGGGTGCAGTACGCCGACTTCGCGCTGTGGCAGCGGGAGGTGCTCGGCGACGGCGGTGATCCGGACGCAGAGGCGACCCGGCAGCTCGCCTTCTGGCGGGAGCAGCTCGCCGGGGCGCCCGAGGCGCTCGAACTGCCGACGGACCGGACGCGTCCGGCCGTGCAGTCCCTGCGCGGCGCGACCGTCGAGTTCGAGGTCCCGGGTGAGGTGCACCGCGCGCTCGTCCGCCGGGCCCGGCAGCTCGACGCGAGCATGTTCATGGTGGTGCACGCCGCACTCGCCGTCCTGCTCGAACGGCTCAGCGGCGACCGCGACGTGCTCATCGGCACGCCGGTCGGCGGCCGCGGGCACGAGCACCTCGACGCGCTCGTCGGCATGTTCGTCAACACGGTCGTGTTGCGCGCCGACGTCGACCCGGCGATCACGGCCGGCGAACTCGTCGCCGCCGTCCGGCGGACCGACATCGACGCGATGGCGAACGCCGATCTGCCCTTCGAGCAGATCGTCGAGAAGCTCGAGGTGCCGCGGTCGACGGCGCACACGCCGCTGTTCCAGGTGGCGCTCTCGTTCGGCGCCGGCGATACGCCGCCGCTGCGGCTCCCCGGGCTCGTCGTGACGCCGGTGGAGCCGGAGCTGGGCACCGCCAAGTTCGATCTGCAGCTGACCGTCACCGAGCGGATCGACGCCGGATCCGGTGCGCGGGGAGGCCTGGTCTGCTCGCTGAACTACGCGACCGACCTGTTCGACGCCGGGACGATGGTCGTCTTCGGGGAGCGGCTCGGCCGGATCCTCGGTGCGATCGCCGCCGATCCGGACGTCCGCGTCGGCGACATCGAGATCCTGTCCGCCGACGAGGTCGCGGCGCTCGCCGTGGCGGGCGGCCCGCGGGAGGAACCGGTCTCGTTGCCGGAGCTGCTCGCGCTCGGCGTCGAGCGCGGTGGCGACGGCTCGGCCGTGCGCCACGGCGACACCGAGCTGACCTACCGCGAGCTCGACGCGCTGTCGAACCGCATCGCCCGCGAACTCATCGCGCGCGGGGCGGGGCCGGAGACCGTCGTCGGGCTGGCCGTCTCCCGGTCGCTGCAGTCGATCGTCGGCACGTGGGCCATCGCGAAGACGGGCGCGGCGTATCTGCCGATCGATCCCGAGTATCCGGCGGAACGGATCCGCGACCTGGTGGCGGACTCGGGCGCGCTGCTCGTCCTCACCGCGGACGCCGATGCCGACGCGGTGGCGTCGGCGGGGCTCGGCGTCGCCGTGCGGACGCTCGAGGCGCTGGCCGAGGAGTCCGCCTCGCGTTCGGCGGCGCCGGTCGGCGACGCCGACCGGATCGCACCGGTCCTGCCGGGCCATCCCGCGTACCTCATCTACACCTCCGGATCGACGGGGACGCCGAAGGCCGTCGTCGTGACCCACGAGGGACTCTCGACGCTCGCGACCGACCTGCGCCGGCACTACGACGTCGACGTCGACAGCAGGTTCCTGCACGTCGCGTCGCCGAGCTTCGACACCTCGGTCGGTGAGCTGCTCGCCGCCTTCACCGCGGGGGCGACGCTGATCGTGGCGCCGCGGGAGGTCTTCGGCGGCGACGAGCTCGCCGAGCTGATCGCGGCCGAGCAGGTGACCAACGTCGTCATGACGCCGGCGGCGCTCATGACGGTCGATCCGGCGGGGCTGGCCGCGCCGGACGGGACCGCCGGTCCGCTCGGGCTCGGCCCGGTGCGATCGGTGGTCGTGGGCGGCGACGTGTGCCCGCCGGAACTGGCCCATCGCTGGTCGGGGGCGTTGCGCAACGCCTACGGCCCCACGGAGACGACGGTCATCGTCACCATCACGCCGCCGCTCTCGGCGGACGACCCGATCACCATCGGGTCGGCGATGAGCGGCGTCGGCATCCGGGTGCTCGATTCGCGGCTGCGGCTCGTGCCGCGGGGCGTCGTCGGCGACCTGTATCTGGCCGGCCCCGGCCTGGCGCGCGGCTATCACGGCCGGCCGGGGACGACCGCGGAGCGTTTCGTGGCCGACCCGTACGGCAGGCCCGGCGAGCGGATGTACCGGACCGGCGATCTGGTGCGGATGGTGCCGGACGGCACCGGCCGCGGCGACGCGCTCGAGTACCTCGGACGCGGCGACTTCCAGGTGAAGGTGCGTGGCTTCCGGGTGGAGACCGGCGAGATCGACCGGACGCTGGACGAGCATCCGGCGGTCGCCTTCGCCGCGACGCTCGGCGTGCCGGGCCCGAGCGGCGACACCGAGCTGGTCTCGTACGTGCTGCCCGAGAAGGGGATGACGCCCGACGTCGACGCGCTGCGGCGGGCCGTCGGAAAGCGGCTGCCCAAGCACATGGTGCCGGCGGTGATCGTCCTCCTCGACGAGATCCCGCTGACGCCCATCGGCAAGCTCGACCGGCGCGCGCTGCCGGCGCCGGAGTTCGCGGCGTCGACGCGGGAGCACCGCGAACCCGTGTCGGTGCTCGAACAGCGCATCGCGGCGGCCTTCGCCGAGGTGGTCGGAGTCGAGCGGATCGGACTCGACGACGACTTCTTCGAGCTCGGCGGCAACTCGCTGTCGGCGACGAAGGTCGTCGGCCGGGTCGGCCGCGAGATCGGCCGCAAGGTTCCGGTGCGGCTGCTCTTCGCGGCGCCGACGCCCGCCGAGCTCGCGGCGGCGATCACCGCCGAGCGGGACGTCCGGCGCGCGGTGCCGCTGGAGCCGCGGGACCGCGGCGCGGCCGTGCCGCTGTCGCTGGCCCAGACCAGGATGTGGTTCCTCAACCGCTTCGATCCGGCGTCGGCGGCGTACACCGTGCCCGCGGCGCTGGCGCTGCGCGGCGAGGTCGACGTGGCCGCGCTGCGCGCCGCCGTCGAGGACGTGCTGCACCGGCACGAATCGCTGCGCACCACCTATCCCGACGGCGACGGCGGCCCGCGTCAGCTCGTGCTGCCCGTGTGCCGCGTGCGAGACCGGATCGTCGTCGAGCAGGTGGGCGCCGAGCAGGTGTTCGGCCGCGTCGGCGAGCTGCTGGCACGGCCGTTCGACGTGACGACCGAGGTGCCGGTGCGGATCGGGTTGTTCGTCGTGGACGGCGACATCGAAGATGCGGTTGCGAGCCACGTCGTGTTCGCCCTGGCGGCGCATCACATCGCCGTCGACGGGCAGTCGCTCGCGCCGTTCATCGGCGACCTCATGGTCGCGTATTCGGCTCGTCGCGAGGGGCACGCCCCGGACGTCGAACCGCTGACCGTGCAGTACGCCGACTATGCGATCTGGCAGCGCGAGCACCTCGGCGCGGAGGACGACCCGGGCAGCCTCGCGTACGCGCAGGTGGAGTTCTGGCGTCGGCACCTCGAGGGCATCCCCGACCAGCTGGAGTTGCCGTTCGACCGGCCGCGGCAGCCGGCGCAGTCGATGCGCGGGTCGTCGGTGTCGTTCCGGATCGGACGCGATGCCCGCGACGGCCTCGAGGCCGCCGCGCGTCGCCACGGCGGCACGCCGTTCATGGCCGTGCACGCCGCCTACGCGGTGCTGCTCCGGCGGCTGTCCGGTGTCCGGGAGATCGTGGTCGGCACGCCGATCGCCGGACGTCCCGACCCGGTGCTCGAGCCGATGGTCGGCATGTTCGTCAACACGCTGGCGCTGCGGGTCGACGTCGACCCGGCCGTCTCCTTCGACGACCTCATCGGGACGCTCGCCGTCTCGGACGTCGACGCGTTCGAGCACGCGGACGTGCCGTTCGAGCGTCTGGTGGAGGTGCTCAATCCGGTGCGCTCGACGGCGCATCATCCGATCTGCCAGGTGGGACTCTCGTTCCAGAACCTCGATCGGCGCGAGTTCGCGCTGCCCGGCGTCACCGTCGAGGAGGTCGGCGGCGAGCTCGACACGGCGCAGTTCGACCTGCAGCTGATCGTCTCCCCGCGGGACGACGGCGACGGTTTCGACGCCGTCTTCCGGTACGCCACCGACCTGTTCGACCAGAGCACGGTCGAGGATGTCGCGCAGCAGTTCCAGACGCTGCTGGGCGCGCTCATCGCGGCACCGGATGCGGCCGTCGGCGATGCCTCGACGCTGTCGGTGCCGACGTCGATCGAGCTCACCTACGGCCGGCATGGCGCGCTCGTCCCGATGCGTGACGAGACGTTGGCCGATGTGTTGTCGGCGGCGTTCGCCGGTGATCCGGACGTCGTGGCGGTGACGGCCGCCGACGGGGTGTCGGTCACGTACGGGGAGTTGGCGGCGCGGGTGAATCGTCGGGCCCGGCGGTTGATCGGGCTGGGCGTCGGGCCGGAGTCGCGGGTGGTCATCGCGATGCACCGGTCGCTGGAGCAGGTGGTGTCGATGTACGCGGTGACGGTCGCCGGTGGCGCGTATGTGCCGGTGGATCCGGATCATCCGGCCGATCGGACGGCGTTGGTGCTCAAGGGTGCGCGGCCGGCCGTCGTGTTGGTGGAGGGCGTCGTGCCCGAGTCGGTGGCGGGCGCCGCCGGCATCGTCGATGTGCTCGACGGCGGGGACGCCGCGTTCTCGGCCGCGCCGCTGTCGGATGCCGATCGTTCGGGCGTCGTGACCGGTCAGACGGCCGCGTACGTGCTGTTCACGTCGGGTTCGACGGGCACGCCGAAGGGTGTGGTGCTGCCGCACGCGGCGGTGGTGAATCAGTTGCGGTGGTTGCAGTCGGCGTTGCCGATGGCCGCCGGTGACGCGCTGCTGCTGCGCACGCAGGCCACGTTCGACCTCTCGGTGTGGGAGTACTGGTGGGCGGTGACGGCGCGGACGCGCCTGGTGATCGCGTCCGCGGACGGTCATCGTGATCCGGTGTATCTGGCCGAGTTGATCGCCGATACCGGCGTGACGTCGGTGACGTTCGTGCCGTCGCTTCTCGGGGCCTTCCTGGGGGCGGCCACGCGGAAGCAGTTGGCGGGACTGCGTCAGGTGTTGTGCATCGGTGAGGCGCTGCCTGCGGATGTGGTGGATCGGTTCCGCGCGGTGTCGGATGCGCGGGTGCACAACCTGTACGGGCCGACGGAGACGGCGGTGTCGATCACGCATACCGAGGTGCCGGAGACGGTGTCGGGTGTCGTCGAGATCGGGCGTGCGGAGTGGAATTCGGGCGTCTACGTGCTCGACGAGCGCCTGCATCCGGTGCCCGACGGTGTCGCGGGTGAGTTGTATCTGTCGGGTGCTCAGCTGGCGCGTGGCTACCTCGGTCAGGCGGATCTGACGGCGGACCGGTTCGTCGCCGATCCCTACGGCGTCGCCGGTTCGCGGATGTATCGCACGGGTGACGTGGTGCGCTGGCGCCGGGGCGCGGTGCCGACGTTGGACTATGTCGGTCGCAGCGATTTCCAGGTGAAGGTGCGTGGTTTCCGGATCGAGTTGGGTGAGATCGAGCGTGTTCTGCTCTCTCATCCGGCGGTGGCGGAGACGGCGGTGTCCGTGCATCACGATGAGCGGGTGGGTGATCGGATCGTCGGCTACGTCGTGGCTGATGCCGGGACGTCGGATCAGGAGTTGCTCCGGTTCACGGGTGCGGCGGTGCCGTCGTACATGGTGCCGTCGGTGCTCGTGCGCCTGGATGCGTTGCCGCTGAACCTCAACGGCAAGTTGGATCGGAAGGCGTTGCCTGCTCCGGTTCTCAGCGCGTCGGACGTCTTCGTCGCACCGCGGGACGGTGCCGAGGAGGTGGTGGCGGGGGTCGTGGCCGATCTGCTCGGTATGGAGCGGGTGTCGGTGACGGAGAGCTTCTTCGCGCTCGGTGGCAATTCGTTGTCGGGGACGCGGTTGGTGGCGCGGATCAATACGGCGTTGGGGTCCGATATCGCGATCCGTGATCTGTTCACCGATCCGACCGTGGCCGGTTTGGCCGCGCGGGCGGAGGAGTCGGGCCGTGATCCGGGTCGTCCGGTGTTGGCGGCGGGGGTGCGTCCGGAGCGGATTCCGCTGTCTCCGGCGCAGGCGCGGATGTGGTTCGTCAATCAGTTCGACATCTCTTCGGCGGCGTACAACATTCCGTTGGCGATCCGACTGACCGGCGATCTGGATGTCGCCGCGATGCGCGCGGCGGTCGGGGATGTGGTGACGCGGCATGAGGTGTTGCGCACGTACTACCCCGATGACGGGCACGGGCCGCGGCAGGAGATCCTGCCGCCGGCGCCGGTGGACATGCCGGTGGTCTCCGTGGCCGACGAGGCCGCCGCGTTGACGGAACTGGTGGCCTTCATCGGCCGTGGTTTCGACGTGGCGGACGAGCCGCCCGTGCGGGTGCTGCTCGTCCGGATCGAGGGCGCCGCGGAGATCGAGAGGACCGCGGAGAGCGAGTACGTGCTGGCCGTGGTGCTGCATCACATCGCCGGTGACGCGTCGTCGGTCGGTCCGCTGGCGCGTGATCTCGTCGGCGCGTATGTCGCGCGTGCGGCCGGCGACGAGCCGGGGTGGGCGCCGCTCGCGGTGCAGTACGCCGATTACGCGCTGTGGCATCGCGCGGTGCTCGGTGACGACGCCGACGCCGATTCGCCGGCGGGACGTCAGCTGGCGTTCTGGCAGCGGCAGCTGGCGGGGTTGCCGGAGGTGATCGAGCTGCCGACGGATCGTCCGCGGCCGTCGGTGCAGACCACGGCCGGGGCGGATCACGCGTTCTCGGTGCCGGCGGAGGTGATGCGCCCGTTGGAGCAGGTCGGCGCCGCGCACGGGGCGACGATGTTCATGGTCGTCCATGCGGCGTTGTCGGTGCTGCTCGCGCGGTTGGCGCGCACCGATGATGTGGCGGTGGGCACGGCGATCGCCGGTCGCGGTGACGCGCGGCTGGACGATCTGGTCGGCATGTTCGTCAACACCCTGGTGTTGCGCGCGCAGGTCGATCCGGGGATGCGGTTCGACGAGCTGCTCGATCAGGTACGCGCCGGCGATGTGGCGGCCTTCGGGCACGCCGATGTGCCGTTCGAGCGCCTGGTGGAGGTGTTGGCTCCGGCGCGGGAGACGAGTTACTCGCCGCTGTTCCAGGTCGTCCTCAACTTCGCCGATGCCTCCGGCGGCGACGTCACGCTGCCCGGTCTGCGGATCGCCCCGGTCGCTGCCGATACGGGCACGTCGAAGTTCGATCTGCAGTTGTCCATCGCGAAGGCCGCCGACGGCGGGCTCGACGCGTCCTTCACCTACGCGACCGCGCTGTTCGACGAAGGGACGATCTCGTCCTTCGCCCGTCGGCTGGTGGCGATCATGACGGTGGCGGCCGCCGATCCCGGCGCCGTCGTCGGCGACATCGACATGCTCGATCCCGCGGAGCGGGTCGCCGTCTCGGTGACGGGCGTGCCGTCGGTGGGCGAGGACGCCACGCTCGGCTCGCTGTTCGCCGACGCCGTCGCCGCCGGCCCGGACCGGGTCGCGGTGGTGTGCGGGGAGCAGTCGCTGACCTACGCCCAGCTCGCCGACGCGGCCGACGGTGTCGCCGCCGCGTTGGCGGACGGCGACGGTCCGGTCTGTGTGGCGATGGGCCGGTCGGTCGAGTCGATGATCGCGTTCTGGGGCATCGTCCGGTCCGGACGGGCCGTGGTGCCGATCGATCCGAACTACCCGGCCGAGCGGATCGGCCACATGATCGAGGACGCCGGACTGACCGTCGGTGTGACGACCGCCGAGCTGGCCGGCACTCTGCCGCAGGGCCCGCGCTGGCTCACGCTCGACGATCTGCTCGCCGAGTCCTGGAGCGGCCACCGGGCGGCGCCCGCCTTCGATCCCACCGAGGTCACCGATCCGGACGATCTCGCGTACGTCATCTTCACGTCGGGTTCGACGGGCCGGCCCAAGGGTGTCGCGGTGCCGCAGCGGGGCGTCGCGAATCTGGTGGCCGAGCTGCGGGAGCGGTTCGCGCTGCGCGCCGATGCGCGGGTGCTGCATTTCGCCTCGCCCAGCTTCGACGCGTCGGTGCTGGAGATCGCGATGGCCCTGGCCGCGGGATCGACGCAGGTGATCGTGCCGCCGACGGTGTACGGCGGCGACGATCTGGCGAACGCGCTGCGCCGGCATCGCGTCACGCACGCCTTCGTCACGCCGGCCGCGCTCATGACGGTCGACCCCACGGGCCTCGACGATCTCGAGGTGATCGCGGTCGGCGCCGACGTCTGCCCGCCCGAACTGGTGCGCCGCTGGACGGGTACCGGGATGCGCCGGATGTTCAACCTCTACGGGCCGAGTGAGGCGACCATCGTGTCGACCGCGACGGGCCCGATGGCGGCCGACGAACCGATCACGATCGGCGGCCCGATCACGGGCGTCGAGATCATGGTGCTCGACGACCGGCTGCATCCGGTGCCGGACGGGGTCGCGGGTGAGTTGTACATCGCCGGTCCGGCGTTGGCGCACGGCTATCTGGGTCGGGCGGGCTTGTCCTCGGAGCGGTTCGTCGCGAACCCCTTCGGTGTGCCCGGGGCGCGGATGTACCGGACGGGTGACCTCGTCCGCCGTCGCGGCGGTGAACTCGAATTCGCCGGTCGGACGGATTTCCAGATCAAGGTGCGTGGTTTCCGCATCGAGACCGGTGAGATCGACGCGGCGCTCAGCTCGCACCCCGGCGTCGACTTCGCGCTGACGATCGGCGTCGACCACCCGGTGACGGGGCAGAAGGTGCTCGCGTCCTATGTGCGCGGCGACGCGGTGCCCGATGCGGCCGTGTTGAGCATGCACGTCGGCGGGCGACTGCCGTCGTACATGGTTCCGGCGTCGATCACGGTGCTCGACGAGGTGCCGCTGACCTTCGCCGGCAAGATCGACCGGCGGGCGCTGCCCGCGCCGGTGTTCAGCAGCGGACGGTCGAGCGGCCGGGCGCCGGGGACGCCGACGGAGAAGCGTCTGGCGGCGATGTTCGCCGAGGTCCTCGGGGTCGAGTCGCTGGGTGTGGACGAGTCGTTCTTCGAGTTGGGCGGCGACAGCATCATCGCGATCACGCTCGTCTCGCGGGCGCGTGCGGAGGGTCTGCATTTCTCGCCGAAGGATGTGTTCGAGCACCGGACGGTCGCTGAGTTGGCTCGGGTGGCGACGGCGGACGCCGGTGAAGTCCTTGCTGAACTGGGTGCGGTGGGTGAGGCGCCGTTGACGCCGATCGCGCGGTGGCTGGTGGAGACGCGGGGCGAGTTCCGGGAGTTCTCGCAGGGTTCGTTTGTGACGTTGCCTGCTGATCCGGGTGCGGAGCGGTTGGTGGCGGCGGTGCGGGCGGTGCTCGATCACCACGACGCACTGCGCGCGGTGCTGGACGTCGAGGCCGGCGTGTCGCGGGTGCCGGCGCCGGGTTCGGTCGATGTCGCCGATGTGCTGCGCCGGGTGTCGTTTGAGATCGATCCGGGTGGTGACGAGTTCGTCGCCCTGGCCGAGGCCGAGCAGGCCGCGGCCGCGGCCCGGCTTGATCCGGCTGCGGGTGTGAACGTGCAGGTCGTGTGGTTCGACCCGGTCGATGCGTCGGCGCAGGGGCGGCTGCTCGTGCTCATCCACCACCTGGTGGTCGACGCCGTGTCGTGGCGGATTCTGCTGCCGGATCTGGTGGCGGCGTGGTCGACCGCTGGTCCGGACGGATCGGGTGTCGCGCCGTTGGCGCCGACCGGGACGTCGTGGCGGACATGGGCGCATGCGGTGGCCGACGGCGCCGCGGGGCGCGCGTCGGAGCTCGACTACTGGCGCGGCGTCGTGTCGGCCGATGATCCGGTGCTCGGAACGCGCCGGGTCGACCCGGCCGTCGACACCGCGGGAACGGTCGAGCGGCTCGAGGTCGAGCTGCCGGTGGACGTCACCGAGGCGTTGTTGACGGAGGTGACGGCCGCCCATCGGACGGGTCCGACGGAGGTGCTGCTCGCCGGCGTCGCGCTGGCGGTGCGCAGGCTGCGGGAACGCGAGGTCGAATCGGGCACCGAAGATGGAGCCGGCGGAATCGGCCAGAAGTCCGATCCGGGCGTGCTCGTCGCGCTGGAGGGCCACGGCCGGGAGGACGCCCTGGCGCCCGGCGCCGAGGTGACGCGGACCGTGGGCTGGTTCACGACGATGTACCCGGTACGGATCGGTACCGGCTCGGGCGCGCCGAACGCCGCCGTCCAGACCGCCAAGGAGGCGCTGGCCTCGGTCCCGGATCACGGTGTCGGCTACGGGCTGCTGCGCTTCGGGCCGAACCCGGACGAGACGCTCGTGGCCGCCGCGGAACCGCAGGTCGCGTTCAACTACCTCGGTCGCTCGTCCGCCGCGTCGGCGGAAGGGGCTACATATGGCTGGCAGGCCGCATCCGACGGTGGTCGGCTCGGCGGTGCGATGGACGCCGGCATGGTGGTTCCCGCGGTGCTGAGCATCAACGCGGCCACGGTCGACGACGTCGACGGCGCCCGCCTGCGGGCGAGTGTCGCGTTCGCGCCGGGTGCCGTCGATGCGGCGCGGGCGCGTGAGTTGGCCGATGCCTGGGTCGCGGCGCTGTCGGACATCGCGGCGGACGGTCGTCTCGGCGGCCTGACGCCGTCGGACGTCCCGTTGGTGCGGATCGATCAGACGACGCTCGACGGACTGTCCGCCGGCCCCGGTGGTGTGGCGGATGTGTGGTCGCTGTCGCCGCTGCAGGCGGGCATGTTGTTCCACGCGTCGGTGGCCGAGACCTCGGACATCTATACGGCGCAGATCGTGCTCGGCATGGCGGGGACCGTGGACCCCGCGCGGATGCGGGCGGCGGCGAACACGCTGATCTCGCGGAATCCGGTGCTGCGGGCGTCGTTCACCGAATCGGCGGACGGGACGCCGCTGCAGGTGATCGCCGAGAGTGTCGCGGCGCCGTGGCGCGAGGTCGACCTGACGGCCGACCCCGCCGCTGACGCGTCGGCGGCGAGTCTGCTGCGGGCACATCGCGCGGATCGGTTCGACATGGCGACGGCCCCGCTCATGCGGTTCCTGTGGCTGCGGATGCCCGACGGCGGCGTGCGGTTGTCGGTGACGAGTCACCACATCCTGCTCGACGGCTGGTCGATGCCGCTGCTCATGGAGCAGTTGCTCGTGCTGTACGCGACGGCCGGTGACGATTCACTGCTGCCGAAGGACCGCACGTTCGACGTGTTCCTGCGCTGGCTCGCCAAGCGCGACATGGACGCCGCGCGTGCCGCGTGGGCCGAGCGTCTTGCCGGCCTCGCCGGGCCGACGCTCGTCGCGGCCGGTCGACGGGGCGCCGACGGCGACGTGCCGGTCGCGGCACCGCTGCCGCTGCCGGCCCGGGTGTCGGAGCGGTTGGTGGAGTTGTCGCGTGATCGCGGGGTCACGTTGAACACGCTGGTCCAGGCCGCGTGGGGTCTGGTGTTGGCGCGGTCGTCGGGTGTCGATGATGTAGTGTTCGGGGCCACGGTGTCGGGTCGTCCGCCGGAGCTCGATGGTGTGGCTCGGATGCTGGGGTTGTTCATCAACACGATTCCGGTGCGGGTGACGGTGGATGAGGACGAGCCGGTGCTTTCCTTCCTCGACCGGGTGCAGGCGGAACAGGCGTCGGTGCTCGACGCCCATCACGTGGGTCTGTCGACGATTCAGCGGGACACGGGTCTGCCGACCCTGTTCGACACGCTGGCGGTGTTCGAGTCGTATCCGGTGGACCGGGAACGGCTGTCGGCGTCGGCCGATATCGACGGCATGACCGTCACCTCGGTCGATGTCAAGGACGCGTCGCACTATCCGTTGACGCTGCTGGCGCACGTGGACACCGGCCTGGAGATCACGCTCAAGTACCTGCCGTCCGTCATCGACGAGCAGCACGCGCAGACCCTGTTGGAACGGCTCAGCGGCGTGTTGAACTCCTTCACCGAGGCGGCGTCCCGGCGTGTCCGGGACATCGACGTCGCCGACGGCCAGGGGTTGCTGGCGACGCCGGCCACCGGCGAGTCCTCGCTGGTCGGGGAGACGTTGCCGGAGTTGCTGGCGGCTGCTGCGGCGCGGTTCCCGGCGGCCGTCGCGTACCGCGACGACAACGGCGTCGAGCTGTCGTTCGCGGAATTGGACGCCGCGGCGAACGCCCGCGCCAGGGGACTGCTGGCGTTGGGTGTGGGGGTCGATGACCGGGTCGCGGTGGCGTTGCCGCGCGGCGTGGAGCAGGTGGTGACGTTGCAGGCCATCGCCCGTGCGCAGGCCGCCTACGTGCCGCTCGATCTGGACGCGCCCGCGGGGCGGCTGGCCGGCATCGTGGCGGAATCCGGCGCTCGGCTCGTCGTCGGTGACACCGAGCGCATCGCCGCGCTGCGACCGCACGTCGACGCCGAATGCGTCGACCTCGAGTCGCGGATGTTCCGCGGCATGGGCGGCGGGCCGCTGCGTCCCTCGGAGCTGCGCGGTGTGGCTCGGCCGGATTCGTTGGCGTATGTGTTGTACACGTCGGGTTCGACGGGGCGGCCGAAGGGCGTCGGCGTGTCGCAGCGGGCGTTGGTGTCGCAGTTGCGCTGGCTGGTGTCGGAGTTCGGCTTCGGCCCGGCCGACGGCATCGTCTACAAGACGCCCGCGACGTTCGACGCGTCGGTCTGGGAGATCTTCACGGGCGCGGTGTGCGGTGCGCGCACGGTGATCGCCGCTCCGGAGGGGCACCGGGACGTCGGCTACCTGGCCGATCTCATCGAGCGGGAGCAGATCACGGTGGCGCAGTTCGTGCCGTCGGTGCTCAGCCTGCTGATGGAGGAGGCCGAGCCGGGCCGGTTGGCGTCGGTGCGCTGGTGGTTCGCCGGTGGTGAGGCGCTCAACGCGGGTCTGGTGGACCGGGTGGCCGGGCGTTGCCCCGGCGCGTCGGTGGTCAATCTGTACGGGCCGACGGAGGCGACGATCAACTCGACGTTCGCCGTCGCGCAGCCGGGCGCCGGGTCGGTGCCGTTGGGTATGCCGGTCGCCGGTACGGGGGCGATCGTCCTCGACGCCCGGTTGCGTCCGGTGCCGGTGGGCGCGGTGGGCGAGCTGTATCTCGTCGGGGATCAGTTGGCGCGCGGCTATGTCGGCCGGCCGGAGCTGACGGCGGAGCGGTTCGTCGCCTGCCCGTTCACTGGTTCGGGTGCGCGGATGTATCGGACGGGCGATCTGGTGCGCGCCGGCCACGGCGGGCGTCTCGACTACGTCGGACGTGCCGATTTCCAGGTGAAGGTGCGTGGCCTGCGGATCGAGCTCGGCGAGATCGAGGCGGTGCTCGAGCGGCATCGGTGTGTGACAAGCGCGGCCGCGGTCGTGCACGGCAACCGGATCGACGCCTACGTCACGCTGACCGAGCCGGATTCGGTTTCGACCGCCGAGTTGCGCGGGTTCGCCGGGTCGGTGTTGCCGGGCTACATGGTGCCGGAGACGCTGACCGTGCTCGACGCCTTCCCGCGGGGACGGTCGGGCAAGATCGATCGCCGCGCGTTGCCGGAGCCGCTGCAGGCGGAGCGGGCGTTCACCGCGCCGTCGACGGACACCGAGGTGATCCTCGCGTCGATCGTGGCGGAGATCGTCGGTGCCCCGCGGGTGGGCGTGGACGAGTCGTTCTTCGATATCGGCGGCGACAGCATCATGGCGATGCGGTTGGTGTCCCGGGCGCGCCGCGAAGGTGTGGGTTTCACGGCGCGGGATGTGCTGGAGGCGCCGACGGTGCGCCTGCTGGCGGCCCGTGCGGGCACGGTCGACGACTCGGCCGTCGAGGTCGTGGACGTGGAGCCGGCGCCGTTGTCGCCGGTGGCGGTGAAGATGCTGGAACGGGGCGGCGACTGGTCCGGGTTCGTCATGCCGGTCACCCTGGTCCTGCCGGTCGGGATCGACCGCACCGAGATCGTGGCGGTGTTGTCGGCCGTCATCGGCCGGCATCCGATCCTGCGCAGCACCCTCGACGGCAACGCTCTCGTGCCGAGGGACGCCGTGGATGTGGACGCGCTGCTGCAGCATCGGGTCCTCGCCGAGGGCGAGCGTCCGGGCGAGTCGGCGCACCTGTCGGCTGTCGGTGCCGCCCTTGTCGCTGCCGCCGACGAGTTGGATCCGGCGGCCGGGGAGATGCTGCGCGTCGCGTGGCTCGACGCCGGCCCCGATACGGCGGGGCGGTTGCTGCTGGTTCCGCATCACCTCGTCGTCGATTCGGTGTCGTGGCGGATCCTGGTGACGGATCTGGTGACGGCGGGCGCGGCCATCGCGGCCGGGGAGTCGCCGATCCTGGATGCGGTGGGCACACCGTGGGGTGTGTGGGCCCGGCACCTGGCCGCACAGGCGCCGCAGCGTCGCGGCGAGCTCGATCATTGGCGCGGCGTCCTCGACGGCGACGACCCGGCGCTGGGTCGCCGACGGCTCGATCCCGTGACCGATCGTGCGGACACGATCGCCCGGACGGAGGCGGTGATCCCGGCGGACGTGACGGCCGCGGTCGCTCGCACCGCGGGCACCGGTCGTACGGCCGGGGACGTCCTCACGGCCGGCCTGGCCGTGGCGCTCACCGGGTGGCGTGCCGATCGTGGGATCGAGCACGATTCGGCGTTGCTCACCCTGGAGGGACACGGCCGCGAGGAGCGGGTGTTGGAGGGTGCGGATCTGTCGCGGACGGTGGGTTGGTTCACCACGATGTTCCCGACCCGCATCGATCTGGCCGGGATGGAACTGGCGCGGCTGGGCGATCCGGCGATCGCGGGAGCCGTGATCGACCGGGCGCATGACGCGCGGGCGGGGCATCCGGACGGCGGGATCGGGTACGGCATGCTGCGTTACCTCGATGAGGAGTCGGCGGCGGTGCTGCGCACGTACGCCGAGCCGCAGATCGTGTTCAACTACATCGGTTCCGTCGGTGACGCCGCGGCGGGTCCCGGCCCGGAGGCCTCCGGCGAGCTGCCGTGGCTGCCGGACTTCGGCTCGGCCGGCGACGCCGGAGAGTTGCCGCAGGTCAACCGGATGCCGGCACAGGCCGAGATCGACATCCAGTCGCTGACGATCCCGACCCCGGACGGCGCCGTCGTGCGGGCGATGATCGGCTACGTCCCGGACGTCGTCGACGCCGACGACATCCGGGAACTCGTCGAACACTGGATCCTCGCGCTGCGCTACCTCACCGCGTCCGTATGACCTGACGCTCGACGGCCCGCCGCGGGGCGGGTCGTCGAGCCGGGCGAGGAGAGTGATCGCGCCGAGCGCCGCGGCGACGGTCGGTCGGCGGACGGATTCTGTCGGTGCCCGTCGATAACCTTGTCGCATGGCTTTCGCAGCGGAACAACCCATCGTCGCGCACTCGGCGTTCCGGCCGATCGGGGACGTCGAGCGCACCGACGCGCGGTTCGAGGTGGTCAGCGAGTACACGCCGGCCGGTGATCAGCCGACCGCCATCGCCGAGCTCGAGCGCCGCCTGGGGGAGGGCGAGCGGGACATCGTCCTGCTCGGCGCCACCGGCACCGGCAAGTCGGCGACGACGGCGTGGCTCATCGAGAAGGTGCAGCGGCCGACGCTCGTCATGGCGCCGAACAAGACGCTGGCCGCGCAGCTCGCCAACGAGCTGCGGGAGATGCTGCCGCACAACGCCGTCGAGTACTTCGTGTCGTACTACGACTACTACCAACCCGAGGCGTACATCGCGCAGACCGACACGTACATCGAGAAGGACAGCTCGATCAACGACGACGTCGAGCGGCTGCGGCATTCGGCGACGTCCAGCCTGCTGTCGCGCCGGGACGTCATCGTCGTCGCGTCGGTGTCCTGCATCTACGGCCTCGGCACGCCGCAGTCGTATCTCGACCGCTCGGTGCCGCTCACCGTCGGCGACGAGGTCGACCGAGATCAGTTGCTGCGGCTGCTCGTCGACGTGCAGTACACCCGCAACGATATGGCGTTCACCCGCGGCTCGTTCCGGGTGCGGGGCGACACCGTCGAGATCATCCCGTCCTACGAGGAGCTGGCCGTCCGCATCGAGTTCTTCGGCGACGAGATCGAGGCACTGTATTACCTGCACCCGCTGACCGGTGACGTCGTGCGGAACGTGGACACCGTCCGGATCTTCCCGGCGACCCACTACGTCGCGGGGCCGGACCGGATGGCCAAGGCGATCGACAGCATCGAGGCCGAGCTCGAGACGCGGCTGGCCGAGTTGGAGGGACGCGGCAAGCTGCTCGAGGCGCAGCGGCTCCGGATGCGGACGAACTACGACATCGAGATGATGAAGCAGGTCGGCTTCTGCTCCGGCATCGAGAACTACAGCCGGCACATCGACGGTCGCGCGGCCGGATCGGCGCCCGCGACGCTCATCGACTACTTCCCGGAGGACTTCCTGCTCGTCATCGACGAGTCGCACGTCACCGTCCCGCAGATCGGGGCGATGTACGAGGGCGACATGTCCCGCAAGCGCAACCTCGTCGACTTCGGCTTCCGGCTGCCGTCCGCCGTCGACAACAGGCCGCTGACCTGGGACGAGTTCGTCGATCGCGTGGGGCAGACGATCTATCTCTCGGCGACTCCCGGCAACTACGAGCTGGGGCAGGCGGGCGGCGAGTTCGTCGAGCAGGTGATCCGCCCGACCGGGCTGGTCGATCCGCACGTCCTCGTCAAGCCGACGAAGGGACAGATCGACGACCTGCTGCACGAGATCCGGCTGCGCACCGAGCGCGACGAGCGCGTCCTCGTCACCACCCTGACGAAGAAGATGGCCGAGGACCTCACCGACTACCTCCTGGAGATGGGGGTCCGGGTGCGCTATCTCCATTCGGAGGTCGACACACTGCGCCGCGTCGAGCTGCTGCGGCAGCTGCGACTCGGCGACTACGACGTCCTCGTCGGCATCAACCTGCTCCGGGAGGGGCTCGACCTGCCGGAGGTCTCGCTCGTCGCGATCCTCGACGCGGACAAGGAGGGGTTCCTGCGATCGACGAAGAGCCTCATCCAGACCATCGGTCGTGCGGCGCGCAACGTCTCCGGCGAGGTGCACATGTACGCCGACCGGATCACCGACTCGATGGCCGCCGCCATCGAGGAGACCGAGCGGCGCCGGGAGAAGCAGATCGCTTATAACAAGGCCAACGGCATCGATCCGACGCCGCTGCGCAAGAAGATCGCCGACATCCTCGATCAGGTCTACGAGGAGGCCGACGACGAGGTGACGCCCGTCGGCGGCTCCGGCCGCAACGCCAGCCGGGGCCGGCGCGCGCAGGGTGAGCCGGGCCGCAGCGCGGGCGTCATGACGCGTGACGTCCACGGCATGCCGCGCGCCGAGCTGGCCGACCTCATCGCTCAGCTGACCGAGCAGATGATGAACGCGGCCCGCGAGCTCAAGTTCGAGCTGGCCGGCCGGCTGCGGGACGAGGTCGCCGACCTCAAGAAGGAGCTGCGCGGAATGGACGCCGCCGGGATCAGCTGACGCCGGAGGTGTAGAACCGCCGCGGATCGATCTCGGTGAGCGGGGTCCAGCGCGGCGGCGCGGTCTCGGCGGCGTCCGCCTCGGCGACGTCGACGGTCGCCGCGCCGAAGCCCTGCAGCGTCAGCGCGGTCGACGGGTGCTCGTCGACCCGGCGGACGAGGTCGTAGAGCATGGCCAGCACGTGCAGGCAGCGAGCGGTGCGGGCGCGGCACGAGCAGTCGGCGGCGACCAGCGTCGGTGCGGGCGAGTGGCCGTCGGCCACCAGCCGCGCGTGCACGTCGTCGGTGAGCGCATGGTCGGGCGCGTCGCCGGCCAGCTTGCGGATCGCGCACGTGACGTCCCGCGAGAGTGGCGCGAACTCGACGAAGGCGACCGACGCCTCGGCGCCGCGATGGATCGTCGCCCGTGCTTGGCGCTCGGTGATCGTCGTCCGCACACCGCTGTTCCGGGCGATGCTGCGCGCCCGCGGCAGCAGCGGTTCGGGGCGCGTCACCGACGTCGGCTCGGCCAGCCGCAGCCAGTCGACACCCCACGCGGTGTAGCCGAACTCGTTTCTCGCCCGCGCGGCGGCGAGGTGCTCGGCTCGGGCCGACGAACCGGGCTTGCGGGGATCGGTCACGGTGTCGCTCCTTCGGTCCGGGTCCGGCGGAGGACCTCGATGAGTCCCTCGTCGGACAGCGCGGTGAGCGCGGCGAGCGCCGACGAATCGGCATCCAGGCGCAGCGCCGACTTGCGCCGGTGCATGGCCGCGATGTGCTCTTCGACGGTCCCCGCCGTCGTCAGCGTCGTCACGGTGACGACGCGCGTCTGCCCGATCCGGTGCACCCGGTCGGTGGCCTGCGCCTCCACGGCCGGATTCCACCAGCGGTCGAAGTGGACGACGTCGGCGGCGCGGGTCAGCGTCAGCCCCGTGCCGGCGGCCTTGACGCTCGCGACGAGCAGTCCGCACCCGGCGCCGGACTGGAACTCGTCGACGATCGCATCGCGTTCGCGGCTGCTCAACCCGCCGTGCAGAAACGGCGCGCACGCCGAACTGCTCGGCGACGTGCGCCGTCAACAGGTCGCCCGTCTGCCGGTACTGGGTGAACACGATGGTGGCGTCACCCGCCTCGAGGTTCGCGGCCAGGATGTCGGTGCAGGCGTCGAGTTTGTCGGAACGTCCGGCGAGGGTGCCGGTGTGCCACCTCGGCTCGCTCGCCGCGAGCACCGGGTGATTGCACACCTGCTTGAGCCGGGTGAGCAGGGCCAGGACGCGCCCGTGCCGCTGCGCGCCGTCGCCGAACCCGGCGTCGACGGCCTCCTCCAACAGACGGTCGTAGCGCTCGGCCTGCTCGGTGGTCAGGTCGCAGGTGACGTCCGTGTGGATCTTGGCGGGCAGATCACCGGCGACGGTGCGCTTGCTGCGGCCGAGAACGATGGGGGCGATGGCCGCGCGGAGCCGCCGCATCGCGTCGGCTGAGCCCTGTTGGATCGGGAGCGCGTACCGCCGCCGGAAGAGCGCGCGGTTGCCGAATCGTGATCGCGCGACGAGATCGAGCAGCGCCCACAGCTCGTCGAGATGGTTCTCGACGGGGGTGCCGGTGAGCGCGATCCGGGCGGACGCCGGCAAGGATCGCGCAGCCTTCGACACCTGGGTGCGCGGATTCTTGAGGTACTGCGCCTCGTCGAAGACGACGGTCGACCACGGCGTCGCGGCGAACGCCGCGGCGTGCAGCCGCAGCGTCGGATATCCGATCACGACGACGCCCGCCTCATCCCGGCCGCCCGCCCGGTGGGGGACCGGGCGCAACTGCGGGGCGAAGCGCTCGATCTCGCGAACCCAGTTGGTGACCAGCGACGTCGGGCACACGATGAGCGCCGGCGCCGTCCGCTCCGGAGCCGTGTGAACGAGATGGCCGATGGCCTGCAGGGTCTTGCCGAGTCCCATCTCGTCGGCCAGGACGGCGCCGCCGAACTCGGCGACGGTCTCGGTGAGCCAGCCGACGCCGCGCACCTGATAGCCGCGCAGGTCGGCGCGCACGCCCGTCCGCAGTTCGCCGGTCAGCCGCACGGTGGACGTGAGCGTCGCCGACGCGTACCGCGCGGACGTCATCGCGTGGCCGAGTGCGTCCGGGACCGCGTGAGCGGCGGGCGGCAGCACGACCTCGGCGGCGGGATCGGCGAGTAGCCGCCGCCACGCCGTCAACGACTCCGATTCCCGGTCGGTCGGCGGCGGCAGGGCATCGGCGGTGACGACGCGACACGGCACCTCGGTCGGCGCGACGGTGCCGTCCGGCTGCGGCACGGCGAGCACGACGGCCTCGTCGGACGCCCCGAATGGGCCGTCGCCCGGCGGCGACCAGAGCGCGAAGGCGTGCCGATCGGGCAGATAGGTGGCCTGGAGCGAGGAGGTGAACGGAATCGTCGGCGCAGGCGTGTGCAGCTGTCCTCCCGGGTTCGTGTATATCCGGACACCTTACCGTACATTGTACGGTTGAGGCGTTGTCTCGCTGGAGCCGGTCGACTCATTTGATGGCCGTCACGTCCGACCGGTAGGTGTGGCCCTTGGTGACATCTATTCCATACGGCCTGGTCACCCGGATAGGCTGCAACGGGACATCGACCTAAGGAGTGGCATGAGCGCATACGAGACGGTTGTCGTGGGTACCGACGGGTCTGAATCCTCGCTTCGGGCGGTCGAGCGGGCGGCCCGGATCGCGGGCGACGGCTCGCTCGTCATCGCCTGTGCCTACGAGCCGGCCGACGAGCGCCGCCTCGGTGCCGCCGACGACGCGCTCAAGGACGAGGCGTACCAGCTGCACGGCGGCTCGCCCGCCGGTCAGATCCTGCGCAACGCGTCCGCCCGGGCCAAGGCCGCCGGCGCGACGAACATCACCGAGCGGCCGATCGCCGGTCAGCCGGTGGACGCCCTGCTGCGGCTCGCCGCCGACCTGAAGGCGCAGCTGATCGTCGTCGGCAACAAGGGGCTCAACTCGCTGAGCGGACGCCTGCTCGGCTCGGTGCCGTCCGATGTGTCGAAGAAGTCGCGCACGGACGTCCTCATCGTCCACACCGTCGGCTGAGCGGCACTACGAGATCAGCACCAGCTCCTTCGTCGCCCGGGTGAGCGCCACGTAGAGATCGTTGGACCCGCGGGGCGACTGCCGCGTGATCGCCTCCGGGTCGACGACGACGACCCGGTCGAACTCGAGTCCCTTCGTCTCGCCGACGGCGTACAACGACGCGTCCGCGGCGTCGGCGACGGCGGCCGCCAGCGCGGGATCGCCGGCCCGGGCGTCCGTCACGACCACCGCGGTGATCCCGTCCACCGGTTCCTCGAGTACCGCGGCGACGGCCGACAGTGTCGAAGGGACGTCCGCGACCGGGCCGTCGAGCCGGCGCACGATCCCGCCGGAACGGATCGAGCGCGGCGTCTCGGCGTCGGGATCGATCACGGCGAGCACGTCGGCGGCGACGTCCATGATCTCGGCGGGCGTTCGGTAGTTGACGGTCAGCGATTCCAGCCGCCACCGCTTGGCGACGTACGGCTCGAGGACCTCGGACCAGTCGTCGGCGCCGGCGAGACTGCCCGTCTGGGCGGTGTCGCCGATCACCGTCATCCATCGGTTCGGGATGCGCCGCATCACCATCCGCCAGTCCATCGGCGAGAGCTCCTGCGCCTCGTCGATGATGACGTGCCCGTACGTCCAGGTCCGGTCGGCGACCGCCCGTTGCGCGGTGGTCAGCGATTCGCGCTGCTCCTGACGCGCCGCGAGCTGTTCGGCGTCGATGAGGTCGTACGCCATGAGGATCTCGGGGTCGAGCTCGTCCTCGATGTCCTGCGGCGCCGATCCGGTGAGGATGTCGAGCGCGTCCTGCGCGTCGGCGAGCCGCTGTCGCCAGCGCAGCTGCTCGGCCTCCTCCGCCTCGTCGGAATCGATGCCGAGCAGTTCGGCGAGTTCGTCGAGCAGCGGCGCGTCCGACGCCGCGAACCCGCCGCCCGTGCGCGCGAGCAGCGCGCGCTCGTCCTCGTCCCAGCCGTAGGTCGCCGCCTGCAGCCGGGCCGGCGAGGTGAACAGCTCCGCGAGCACCCGCTGCGGTGTGAGCTGCGGCCAGAACCGGTCGAAGACGGCGACGATGTCGTCGTCGGCGGCCATGTCGTCGCGGATATCGGCGAGATCCCGAGCCGTGAGCAGCGACGATCCGTCCGTCACCGACGTCCCGATCTGCGCGGCGTGCGCGTCGGCCAGGCCCTCGATCGCGGCCCGGAGAAAGACGTCCCGGGCCAGGTTGTGCGGTCGCCGCGACGACCGCGCCCGGCCGCGGGCGCGCCGCACGAGCCGGGCGTCCACGTCGAGTCGATAGCCGTCGAAGTGCACCGGGACGGGTTCGTCGGGAAGTTCCTGACGGTCGCGGACGGCGTCCTTGAGCACCTCGAGCATCCAGAGTGAGCCCTTGATGGCGCGGGTCTCGGCCGACTCGGAGCGAGTGGCCCGGACACCGGGGTAGAGGTTGCCGATCGTCGACAGCAGCACGCCGGTCTCACCGAGCGACGGCAGAACCTGGCCGATGTAGCGGAGGAAGGTGTCGTTCGGCCCGATGATGAGCACGCCGCTGCGGCCGAGCACCTCGCGATGCGTGTACAGCAGATACGCCGCGCGGTGCAGCGCCACCGCCGTCTTGCCCGTCCCCGGACCGCCTTGGACCACCGTCACACCGCGGTGCGTCGAGCGGATGATGGCGTCCTGCTCGCGCTGGATCGTCTCGACGATGTCGGTCATCCGGCCGGTGCGCGCCGCCGTCAGCGCCTCGACGAGCGCCGACTCGTTGACGACGTCGCCGTGTGCGGCGGGCGCCCCGTCGCCGGCCACGAGCAGCTCGTCGGTGACGGCGCGGACGCGGCGAGAGCGCGTCCGCAGATGCCGGCGCAGCTCGACGCCCTCGCGCGAGGCCGGCGTCGCCACATAGAACGGGCGGGCCAGCGGTGCACGCCAGTCGAGCAGCAGCGTCGTCGCCTCGGCGTCGTCGGCGAGCACGCCGATCCGGCCGATGCGGCGCACGTCGCCGTCGTCGAGGTCGATGCGGCCGAAATAAAGGTTGTGCTCGGACGCGTCGTACTTGGCGAGTTCCTCGGTGTAGCGCCGGTTGTAGGACTCGCGCTCCGAGCGGGCCTGCGGGGTGTCACTGGTGTCGATGAGCGCCTCGGCACGGCGGCGCTCGGCGGTCGCGCGCTGGGCGTCCAGGCGCGCGTACACCGCGTCGAGGTGCGTCTGCTCGGGTGCGAGCCGGGAGTCGGACGCGCCGGCGGCCGACGTCCCGAGTGTGGGCGAAGTGGTGTGTGGTGTCGTCACGGCGTCCGTCGTCAGCCGCGCCCGGTGGAACGTGTACCGGTGCCGGCGACGTACAGCAGGCCGCCGAAGATCGAGAGGTTCTTGAGGAAGTTGACCTGCTGCGCGCTGCGCGTGGCGGGGTCGGTCGCCTGCCAGAACGCGTGCCCGGCGAGCGTCGTCGGGACGAGGCTGCCGGCGAGTACGGCGGCCGCCGCGCGCGGCAGCACCCCGGCGGCGAGGGCGACGCCGGCGGCCGTCTGGACGGCGCCGTTGACGCGGACGAGCGTCTCGGCGTCGACGACGACCGGTAGCCTACCGAGCGCCGAGTCGAAGAACGGCGTCGCGACACCGGCGCGGCCGGCGGGGTTCTGGACGGCGTCGGCGCCGCTGACGACGAAGATCGAGGCGAGCAGAGGACGGGCGATCCTGCGGACGAGCATGACTCTCTCCCTTGGTCGGGGGCGAAAATGCCTATACAAGGCTAGTCTTCGATCCGCGTTCCGGCCAGTGGCGGGCGGGCGGTCACCAGCCGCGTGCGCGCCACTCCGCGAGCTGCGGCCGCTCGGCGCCCAGCGTCGTGTCCCGGCCGTGGCCGGGGTGGACGATCGTGTCGTCCGGGTAGCCGCCGAAGAGCTGTTCGGTGACGTCGGTGTAGAGCGAGTCGAAGTCCTCGGGTGACGTCGTCCGGCCGATGCCGCCGGGGAAGAGCGTGTCGCCGACGAAGAGGTGGGTGGTGCCCGCGACGTCGAGCGCGAGCACGAGCGAGCCCGGCGTGTGGCCGACGATCCGGTGAGTGCGGAAGGTGATGTCGCCGACGATCAGCGGTTCGCCGGCCGCGAGCGGATGAGCGGTGGCGACGGGGATTCCCTCCGCGTCGACGGCGTCGGCGACCGTGGGCGCGCCGGTCGCCTCGGCCACGGCGGCCAAGGCCTGCCAGTGATCGGGATGGCGGTGTGTGGTGATGATCGCGTCCAGCTCGACGCCGAGCCCGCTGAGCAGTTCGAGGATGCGGTCGGTGTCGTTCGCCGCGTCGACCAGCACGGCCGAGTCACCGGCGGTCACGAGGTAGGCGTTGTTGTCCATCGGGCCGACCGAGAAC
The DNA here is from genome assembly GCA_044222225.1 of Mycobacteriaceae bacterium. Lineage (GTDB taxonomy): Bacteria > Actinomycetota > Actinomycetes > Mycobacteriales > Mycobacteriaceae > JBGANR01. Next base: position 30,882 of record JBGANR010000008.1, on the reverse strand, counting down.
TTGACGATGACCGGGTCGATTCCGCGAATGCCGGCTCGGCTCACGTCGCCGCCGGTGAAACGTTGCGCGATCGCCTGGTCGGCGATCTCGCCGGTGTAGTCGTCGGACACGGTGATCGTCACGGGCTCGCTCATGGATGTCACGGTAGCGACCGGCCGCCGGCGCGATTCGCGTAACCGGCTACGCGTGACTCGCCGCGGGCTCACGGAACACCATCGAGTCGGCGGGTGTACGGAGGTGAACGGATGACCAGCGTAAGCGGCACCGGCACGACGCGGATTCGGCTGCTGCCCGTATTCGACCTGATCCGCGACGGCGAACGGCTGTGTCCGCCGGTCCGCGCCCGGCGCCTGATCGTGCTGCTCGCCGTCCACGACGGACCGGTGGAGCGAACCACGGTGGCCGAACGCCTGTGGCCGGACGTCGTCACCTCACGCGCTTGCGCCAGCCTGCGGGCGACCGTGTGGGGGCTGACGCGTTCGGCCTGGTCGCCGGTGCTCGTGACGGCCGACTCACTGATGCTCGACCCGGCCGTCGGCTGCGATCTCCGGGACGCCCGTGCCGCGGCGACGGCGATCATCGACGGGTGTGCCGGGCGAGCCGATCGCGACACCGTCGGACTGCTCTCCGCCGACCTGCTGCCGGGGTCGTCCGACGAGTGGCTCGACGACGAGCGGCGCCGGTTCCGTCAGTTGCGGCTGCATGCGCTCGACACGCTGTGCCGGGACCAGGCCGATGCCGGACGCTTCGCGCAGGCCGTCCTCGCCGGGCTGGCCGGCGTGTCCAGCGACCCGCTCCGCGAGTCCGCGCACCGTGCGCTGATGTACGCCCACCTGCGGGAGGGCAACCCGTCCGAGGCCATCCGGCAGTACCACCGCTACTGCCGGATCGCCCGCGAAGAGTTGGGTATCGGCGCCTCGACACGGATGCAGCGGATGCTTCTGGAGGCTCTCGACGACGCCGCCGAGACCATGCCGCCGCTGTCCGGCGCCGGGATGACGCGGCGATAACGCCGTGGTCACGCACCGCTCGCTTCGATGGAGACACCCACTCGACGAGCAACGAGGAGTCACACCATGACCGCGACGATCACGACCGACGGAACCGCGCCGGCCGACAGTGCTGCGCTGACCGAACACGAGGAGCCCGGCGCCTCGGGGCCCGGTGGCACGGGGGAGGGCGGCACCGGCGAGGGCGGCGCCACCGAGTACGAGGCGCCGGACGGGCTGAACCTCAACAACGACGAGCCCGACCGCGAGTCGTCCAACGGCGACGCAGCGCCGGCCGAGGCGGGGCTCAGCGAGGCCGGAACGACCGGCGCTCTCGCCGAGACCGGGGGAGGTGAGGCGGTGGTCGACGCGATCGTCGGCAGCTACCCGGAACTCGCGAACGCACCCGAGGTCATCATCTTCCCGGACGACCGGGTCCGCGTCGGCAACACGACCGTCTACCCGTGGCGGGCGATCTGTGCGCTCGCCATCACGGCCGCCGACGGTCGGCGGTTCATCGGGACGGGCTGGCTCATCAGCCCGCGCACCGTCATCACCGCGGGTCACTGCGTCTTCATGCACGACGCGGGCGGCTGGGTGCGCGAGATCACCGTCATCCCCGGCTGCAACGACGGCAGCGAGCCGTACGGCCGGCACGTGAGCCGGACGTTCCGCAGCGTGACTGGCTGGACCGCGAGTAAGAACCGCGAATACGACTACGCCGCGATCATCCTGTCGACGCGGCCCGGCGACCAGACGGGCACCTTCGGCCGCGCCGTGCGCAACGACTCGTTCCTCATGAACTCGGTGCTCAACCTCTCCGGCTACCCCGGCGACAAGGGCGGACGGCAGCAGTGGTTCATGGCGCAGAAGCCCAAGTCGGTCTCGGCGCGCGTCATCACCTACGACATCGACACGATGGGCGGGCAGAGCGGAGCGCCGGTCTGGGTGCTGCAGGACGGGCAGCGCTACGGCGTCGGCGTCCACACCAACGGCAGCAGCGCGGGCAACTCGGCGACGCGGATCACCCAGGAGGTCTTCGACAACATGATGAACTGGAAGAACCTCGGCCTGTAGGCCGCGGTCACGACGAGAGGAACGAGACGTGGCGATACTCGTCGTGACCGATTCCGCGGGCCGGCCGGTGGCCGACGCCGTCGTCAGTGTCGCCGGTGCGCCCGGCGACGTCCCCGACATCGCGATGGTCACCGACGCCGGCGGCGAGGTCGCCCTCCCGGATGCGGGCGCCGGCGTCTACGACGTGGTCGTCTTCGCGGCCGGCACGGCGCACCGGGCGTCCGTCCGGATCGGCGCACGCGGCGACCGGGCGACCGTCGTCGTCGGACACTGATCCGCCACGAAGAACGGTCCCGGCCGAGGCGAACAACCTCGACCGGGACCGTACTTTTGTGCCTTTGACCTGCGCATACGCGATTCTGTCGGTGGTCCGTCCTAGCATGATGACGGTTCGTGGCCCGGCAGGTCCGCGGATCGACCGTCCGTCGGCGAGCCCGCCGGACAGACCGTCAGAGGAGCGAAGGGGGTTCGGTCGTGGCCGACCGACTGATCGTGCGCGGGGCACGTGAACACAATCTGCAGGGAATCGACGTGGAGTTGCCGCGCGATTCCCTCGTCGTGTTCACGGGCCTGTCCGGCTCCGGCAAGTCGAGCCTCGCCTTCGACACGATCTTCGCGGAGGGGCAGCGGCGGTACGTCGAATCGCTGTCCGCCTATGCCCGGCAGTTCCTCGGCCAGATGGACAAGCCCGATGTCGACTTCATCGAGGGACTCTCGCCTGCGGTGTCGATCGACCAGAAGTCGACCAACCGCAATCCGCGGTCGACGGTCGGCACGATCACCGAGGTCTACGACTACCTGCGCCTGCTCTACGCCCGGGCGGGGCAGGCGCACTGTCCGGTCTGCGGCGAGCCGATCGCCAAGCAGACGCCGCAGCAGATCGTCGACCAGATCCTCGATCTCGAGACGGGTGCGCGGTTCCAGGTGCTCGCACCGGTCGTCCGCACCCGCAAGGGCGAGTTCGTCGACCTCTTCGCGACGCTCCAGCAGCGCGGCTTCTCGCGGGTGCGCGTCGACGGCGTCGTCCATCCGCTGACGGACCCGCCGACGCTCAAGAAACAGGAGAAGCACGACATCGAGGTCGTCGTCGACCGGCTGGCGGTCAAGGCGACGGCCAAGCAGCGGCTCACGGACTCGATCGAGACGGCCCTCGGGCTGGCCGACGGCGTCGTCGTCATCGACTTCGTCGACCGTGCCGAGGACGATCCGGATCGCGAGCGGCGGTTCTCGGAGAAGATGGCCTGCCCGAACCTGCATCCGATCGCGATCGACGACCTCGAGCCGCGCTCGTTCTCGTTCAACTCGCCTTACGGCGCCTGCCCGGAATGCGACGGCCTCGGCATCCGCAAGGAGGTCGACGAGGAGCTCGTCGTGCCGGATCCGTCGCTCAGCCTCGCCGAGGGCGCCATCGCGCCGTGGTCGGTGGGGCAGAGCGCCGAGTACTTCGGCCGCCTGCTCTCCGGCCTCGCCGACGCGATGGGCTTCGAGATGACGGCGCCCTGGCAGGAGTTGCCGCTCCGTGCGCGTCGGGCCGTCCTAGGCGGGTCGAGCGAGCAGGTGCACCTCAAGTTCCGCAACCGGTACGGGCGCACGCGGTCGTACAACGCCGAGTTCGAGGGCGTCCTGCCGTTCCTGCGGCGGCGGATGGAGCAGACCGATTCCGACGCCATGAAGGATCGGTACGAGGGTTACATGCGCGACGTGCCGTGCCCGGCCTGTGCGGGTGCGCGCCTGCGTCCGGAGATCCTGTCGGTGACGCTCGCGCATCCGACGCTCGGCGCCAAGTCGATCGCGCAGGTCTGCGCGCTGTCGGTCGCCGACTGCGCCGTCTACCTCGACGGTCTGGCGCTCGGCACACGGGAGGCCGCGATCGCCGGTCGGGTGCTCAAAGAGGTCCAGGCGCGCATCCGGTTCCTGCTCGACGTCGGCCTGTCGTACCTGTCGCTCGACCGCGCGGCCGGATCGCTCTCGGGTGGTGAGGCGCAACGCATCCGGCTCGCGACGCAGATCGGCTCCGGCCTGGCCGGCGTGCTCTACGTGCTCGACGAGCCGTCGATCGGGCTGCACCAGCGGGACAACCGCCGGCTCATCGACACCCTGACGCGGCTGCGCGACCTCGGCAACACGCTCATCGTCGTGGAGCACGACGAGGACACGATCGCCGCGGCCGACTGGATCGTCGACATCGGGCCGCGGGCGGGGGAGCACGGCGGCAAGGTGGTGCACAGCGGCACGTATGACGGACTGCTCGCCAACGAGGCGTCGCTCACCGGGGCCTATCTCTCCGGCCGACGCCGGCTGGAGGTCCCCGACCTGCGGCGTCCCATCGACCGCAAGCGCATGGTCGGCGTGGTCGGCGCGCGTGAGCACAACCTCACAGGCCTGAGCGTCACGTTCCCGCTCGGCGTGCTGACGGCCGTCACGGGCGTCTCCGGCTCCGGCAAGTCGACGCTCGTCAACGACATCCTTGCCAAGGTGCTCGCCAACAAGCTCAACGGCGCCCGGCAGGTGCCCGGGCGACACACCCGCGTCACCGGCGTCGAGGAGTTGGACAAGCTCGTCCAGGTCGACCAGTCGCCGATCGGCCGCACGCCGCGTTCCAACCCGGCGACGTACACGGGCGTCTTCGACAAGATCCGGACGCTGTTCGCCGCGACCACTGAGGCGAAGGTGCGCGGGTATCAGCCCGGTCGGTTCTCCTTCAACGTCAAGGGCGGACGCTGCGAGGCGTGCACCGGCGAGGGCACGATCAAGATCGAGATGAACTTCCTCCCGGACGTCTACGTGCCCTGCGAGGTGTGCCACGGCGCCCGCTACAACCGCGAGACGCTCGAAGTGCACTACAAGGGCAAGACGATCGCCGAGGTACTCGACATGCCGATCGAGGAGGGCGCCGAATTCTTCGAGGCGGTCTCCTCGATCCACCGCTATCTCAAGACGCTCGTCGACGTCGGCCTCGGCTACGTCCGGCTCGGCCAGCCCGCCCCGACGCTCTCGGGCGGTGAGGCGCAGCGCGTCAAACTGGCCGCCGAGCTGCAGAAACGTTCATCTGGACGGACGATCTACATCCTCGACGAGCCGACGACCGGCCTGCATTTCGAGGACATCGCCAAGCTGCTCGTCGTCATCAACGGCCTCGTCGACAAGGGCAACACGGTGATCGTCATCGAGCACAACCTCGACGTCATCAAGACCGCCGACTGGGTGGTCGACATGGGACCCGAAGGCGGTTCCGGTGGCGGCGCCGTCGTCGCCACCGGCACCCCGGAGGACGTCGCGACGGTCCCGGGCAGCTACACGGGCGCCTTCCTGGCCGGCATCCTGGGCGTCGACCGGGAGCCGGCGGCCGTCGGGGCGTAAGTCCCGGCCCCGCTCAGCCGCGCACCGGCCCCGTGTACTTCTCGCCCGGCCCCTCGCCCGGGGCGTCCGGGTAGGCGCTTGCCTCGCGGAAGGCGAGCTGGAGGTTCTTGAGGCCGTCGCGGACGGGGCGGGCGTGCAGGCCGAGGTCCGGGCCGGCCGCCGTGACTAGGCCGGCGAGTGCGGTGATGAGGGCGCGCGCCTCGGGCAGGTCGCGGTACGGGGAGTCCTCGGGCACGTCTTCACCGAGCCCGAGCTTCTCGGCGGCTGCGCTCATGAGCATGACGATCGCGCGGGTGGTGACCTCGACGGCCGGCACCTCGGCGAGCTCGCGGACGGGCGACTGGGAGTTCTGGGTCATGCCTGCTAGAGTGTCACGTACGACCGCCCTGGCTTCGGCTGGGGCCATCAAGTGGAGTCCGCTCCCACCGCCCGGCAGGCTTCGATCATGTCAGGGTGGTCCGGTCGCCGGCCACGGGGAACAAACCCTGGCCGGCTTTGTGTTGAGGTCTGGTGCGTGCACCCGCCCTTGGTAGACCGGTCGGTGACGGGCCCTGCAGGAGTCTCCTGCGGGGCCTTTCTGCGAGGAGTGGGTGCCGCGAACTGCGGGCCGTAATCCGTGCGGGCCGCACCTACTAAGGAGGCCCTATCAGCAACGAGGCTCGCATCAACGAACGCATCCGCGTTCCCGAGGTCCGACTGGTCGGTCCCGGCGGGGAACAGGTGGGCATCGTGCGTGTGGAGGACGCGCTGCGCCTGGCGTTCGAGGCTGATCTCGATCTCGTCGAGGTCGCACCGACGGCCCGGCCGCCGGTGTGCAAGATCATGGACTACGGCAAGTTCAAGTACGAGGCCGCGCAGAAGCTGCGCGAGTCGCGCCGTAACCAGCAGATGACCGTCATCAAGGAGCAGAAGCTCCGCCCGAAGATCGACGACCACGACTACGAGACGAAGAAGGGCCATGTGGTCCGGTTCCTCGAGGCCGGGTCGAAGGTCAAGGTGACGATCATGTTCCGCGGCCGCGAGCAGTCTCGCCCCGAGCTGGGGTTCCGGCTGTTGCAGCGACTGGGCAACGACGTCGCCGAATACGGATTCGTCGAGACCTCCGCCAAGCAGGACGGTCGAAACATGACCATGGTCCTCGCCCCGCACAAGGGCGCGAAGACCCGGGCCAAGGCGCAGCAGGACGCGGCGCCCACCCGCCAGTAACAAGTCCAGATCCGGTTTGTCGCCGCCCGGTGATACCGGGCGGGGCAGACGCGCGTCCGCGGCATGTCGTGCCGGTGCGCGCCATCACGAGGTAAGGAATCAGATATGCCCAAGGCGAAGACCCACAAGGGTGCAGCGAAGCGTTTCAAGGTGACCGGCAGCGGCAAGATCGTGCGCCAGAAGGCGAACCGTCGCCACCTCCTGGAGCACAAGCCGACCACCCGCACCCGTCGTCTCGACGGCCGCACCGTGGTCGCGGACGTCGACGCGCCGCGCATCAAGCGCCTGCTCAACGGCTGAGCAGCCCCCATTCTCTCCGCCCGACGGCGGCCGGAAGCCGGACCGTCGGGCGCATCCACCCAGCTAGTTAAGGAACAACACACATGGCACGCGTGAAGCGGGCAGTCAACGCCCAGAAGAAGCGTCGGAGCGTCCTCGAGGCGTCGAAGGGTTACCGCGGGCAGCGGTCGCGCCTCTACCGCAAGGCGAAGGAGCAGCAGCTCCACTCGCTGGGCTACGCCTACCGGGACCGCCGGGCGCGTAAGGGCGACTTCCGCAAGCTCTGGATCGCGCGTATCAACGCCGCGGCCCGCGCTAACGACATGACGTACAACCGCTTCATCCAGGGCCTGGGGCTCGCCGGTGTCGAGGTGGATCGCAAGAACCTCGCCGAGATCGCCGTCAGCGATCCGCAGGGCTTCGCCGGTCTCGTCGCGGTCGCCAAGAACGCGCTCCCGGCCGACGTCAACGCACCCGCTGCCTGACATGACGCGTCCCGAACCCGCAGCGGCCGCCCGTGAGATCCTCACGGAGCGGTCGCCGCGGGTCATCGGATACGCCAAGCTCAAGCGCGGCACCGTCCGTCGCACCGAGGGGGAGTTCCTCGTCGAGGGTGCGAACTCCGTCGTGGCCGCCCTCGAATCGGGTCGCGCCGTCCGGCTGCTCGCCACGCTCGAAGCGATCGGCCGGCACAGTTCGATGCTGTCGCGCACGGCGGTCCCGGTCGACATGCTCACCGAGCGCGCGGCCGTCAAGATCACCGACACCGTGACCCCGACGGGTCTCTTCGCGGTGTGCGGTCTCCTCGACGTCCCCGTCGCCGACGTGCTGGCGCCCGGCGCCGACCTCGTCGTCGTCCCCGTGGAGATGAACGACCCGGGCAACGCCGGCACGCTCGTCCGCACCGCCGACGCGATGGGTGCCGACGGCGTCGTGTTCGCCGGGCACAGCGTCGACCCGCACCAGTCCAAGGTGGTCCGGGCGTCGGCGGGCAGCCTGTTCCACCTCCCCATCGCCCGCGAGTCGAACGTCGACGCCGTGCTCACGGCGGCGCGCGCCGCGGGCCTGACGCTCGTCGCCACGGCCGCCGACGGCGAGGTCGATCTCGACGACGCCGACGACGTGCTCGCAGGCCCTGTGGCCTGGCTGCTCGGCAACGAGGCCCACGGGCTCGCGCCCGAGGTGCAGGCCGCGGCGGACGTCCGGGTCCGCATCCCCCTCGTCGGCCGCGCCGAGAGCCTCAACGTCGGTTCCGCCGCGGCGATCTGCCTGTACGCCGGAGCGCGGGCGCGTCGCGCGAGGTCGGCCGGGCGCTCGCGCCCCCCGGCCTCGCAGTAGCGGGCAGGCCGCGTCCGATAACATCGTCCGGCGTGGCAGAGCATGTGACCGACCTTCAAGGTCTCGACGCGGCGGGAAGTGTCGCCGAGGCGGCGTTCGCCGCGGCCCCCGACCTCGACGCACTCGCGGCGGCCAAGACCGCGCATCTCGGTGACAAGTCGCCGATCGCCCTGTTCCGGCGCAGCCTCGGTGGCATGCCCGGTGAGCAGCGTCGTGATGCGGGCAAGGCCGTCAACCAGGTGCGCGGGCGTGTGCAGGCCGCGTTCGACGCGCGCCGCGTCGAGCTGCTCGCCGAGCGGGACGCCGCCGTGCTGGTCTCCGAGGCCGTCGACGTCACGCTGCCGTCCGGTCGTACCCCGGCGGGCGCCCGGCACCCGATCAGCGTGATCGCCGAGCAGGCGGCCGACGCGTTCGTCGCGATGGGCTGGGAGATCGCCGAGGGGCCGGAGCTCGAGACCGAGCACTTCAACTTCGACGCGCTCAACTTCCTGCCGGATCACCCGGCGCGTTCGCTGCAGGACACCTTCTACGTGGCCCCCGAGGGCTCGCGGCAGGTGCTGCGTACGCACACCTCGCCGGTGCAGGTCCGCGCGATGCTCTCCCGTGAGCTGCCGATCTACGTGGCCTGTCCGGGGCGGACGTTCCGCACCGACGAGCTCGATTCCACGCACACGCCGGTGTTCCACCAGGTCGAGGGCCTCGCGATCGACCGCGGCCTGACGATGGCGCATCTCAAGGGCACTCTCGACACCTTCGCCCGGGCCCTGTTCGGTCCGGAGACGCGCACCCGGATCCGGCCGCACTTCTTTCCCTTCACCGAGCCGTCGGCCGAGGTCGACGTGTGGTTCCCGAAGAAGAAGGGCGGTGCCGGCTGGGTCGAGTGGGGCGGCTGCGGCATGGTGCATCCGAATGTGCTGCGGGCGTCGGGCATCGACCCGGACGTCTACGGCGGGTTCGCCTTCGGCATGGGGCTGGAGCGCACGCTTCAGTTCCGCAACGACATCCCGGATATGCGCGACATGGTCGAGGGCGATGTTCGGTTCAGCCTGCCGTTCGGCGCGGGCAGCTAGGGGATCAGGGGAGATGCGAGTTCCACAGTCGTGGTTGAACGAGGTCGTGCGGCGCGGGGCGCCGGACTGGACGGTGACCGGCGCCGAGCTGGAGAGCGCGTTCATCGACCTGGGGCATGAGGTCGAGGAGCTGACGACGCAGCCGGAGCTGTCCGGTCCCGTCGTCGTCGGACGGGTGAGCACGATCGAGGAGCTGACCGAGTTCCGCAAGCCGATCCGGCTCTGCCGCGTCGACGTGGGCGAGGCCGAGGACCGGCAGATCGTGTGCGGGGCGCGGAACTTCGCGGTGGGCGATCTCGTCGTCGTCTCGCTGCCCGGGGCCGTGCTCGCCGGCGGCTTCGCCATCAGCGCGCGCAAGACCTACGGCAACGTCTCCGACGGCATGATCTGCAGTACCGCCGAACTCGGTTTCGTGGGCGATTCGGCCGGCATCCTCGTGCTGCGGCCCGGTACGGCCGAGCCCGGCGCGGACGCGATCGCCCTGCTCGGTGCCGGTGAGAACGTCATCGAGCTGGAGATCACGCCGGACCGCGGTTACGCGTCGAGCCTGCGCGGGCTCGGGCGTGATCTCGCGGCGGCCTTCGACCTCGACTACGTCGACCCGGTGACGCTCGACGAGCCGCTGCCCGCGGGCGTGGGCGGCGTCGCCGTCACGATCGACCCGGCGTCGGACGCGCGCCGGTACACCGCACGCCTCGTGCGCGGCATCGACCCTACGGCCGCGACCCCGTGGTGGATCGAGCGGCGTCTGCTCACCGCCGGCATCCGCACGATCTCGCCGGCCGTCGACGTCACCAACTACGTGCTGCTCGAACTCGGCCAGCCGCTGCACGCGTTCGACGCCTCCACGCTGACTGGCGGCATCACCGTTCGGCGCGCCGTCGACGGCGAGAAGCTGACGACGCTCGACGGCGTCGACCGCGCGCTGGTCGCCGACGACGTCGTTATCGCCGACGAGTCCGGCCCGATCGCGCTCGCGGGCGTCATGGGCGGCGCCGCGACCGAGGTCGGTGACGCGACCACCGACGTCCTGCTGGAATCCGCCTGCTTCTCGCCGGTCGCGGTGCTGCGCTGCGCCCGCCGGTACAAGCTGTTCAGCGAGGCGGCGCGCCGCTTCGAGCGCGGCGTCGACCCGCGGTTGCAGGTCGTGGCGCTCGATCGGGCGGCGCGGCTGCTCGTCGAGATCGCCGGCGGCACCGTCGACGACGCGCTCAGCGACGTCGGCACGGCCGTCGAGCCCGTCGTCATCGGCATCGACGCCGACCGGCCCGGTCGCGTCGCCGGCGTCGACTACGCGCCGGGCACCACCCGCCGGCGGCTGGAGCAGATCGGGTGCGCCGTCGCCGGTGACGCCGTGCTGAGCGTGACGCCGCCGTCCTGGCGTCCGGACCTGCTACAGCAGGCCGACCTCGTCGAGGAGGTGCTGCGGCTGGAGGGACTGGAGCAGATCCCGTCCGTGCTGCCCAGCGCGCCCGCGGGTCGCGGTCTGACGCAGGGCCAGCGCCGGCGCCGTGCGCTCACCGCCGGTATCGCCGCCGCCGGTTACGTCGAGGTGCTGCCGTACCCGTTCCTGCCCGCCGGTGTCTTCGACGCCTGGGGTCTGCCGGGCGACGACCGGCGACGCCGGACGGCGTCCGTGCTCAACCCGCTGGAGTCCGACCGCGCCGAGCTGGCCTCGACGCTGCTGCCGGGTCTGCTGGAGATCGCCGGCCGCAACGTCGCCCGTGGGCAGCGCGACCTCTCGCTGTACACGGTGGCGCAGGTGTTCCTGCCGACGGATGCGACGCACGCCGTGCCGCCCGTCGCCGTCGACCGCCGGCCGTCGGATGAGACGATCGCCGAACTCGTCGGCTCGCTGCCGAGCCAGCCGTTGCACGTCGCGGCCGTCCTCACCGGCCTGCGGGAGCCTGCGGGACCGTGGGGTCGCGGCCGTCCGGCCGACGCCGTCGACGCCTTCGAGCTGGCCCGCACCGTCGGGCGGCTGGCACAGGTCGACGTCGAACTGCGCGCCGCGCAGGAGGCGCCGTGGCATCCCGGACGCTGCGCGGCGGTCGTCGTCGACGGGGTCGTCGTCGGGCATGCCGGCGAGCTGCACCCGGCGGTGCTGGAGCGCACCGGCATGCCGAAGCGGATGTGCGCCGTCGAGATCGACCTGGACGCCATCGCCGTGGCCCAGCGACTGCCGGCGCCGCACGTCTCGCCGTTCCCGCCGGTACTGCAAGACGTCAGTGTCGTCGTCGACGCGCAGGTGGCGGCCGAGGACGTCCGCGGTGCGCTGTGCGAGGGCGCAGGCGAGCTGCTCGAGGACATCCGGGTGTTCGACGTCTTCACCGGCGAGCAGATCGGGGAGGGGCGCAAGTCGCTGACCTTCTCGCTGGTCTTCCGGGCGGCCGATCGCACGCTCACGGAGGACGAGGCGAGTGCGGCTCGTGACGCCGCCGTGGCGGTGGCCGCCGAGCGGACGGGCGCGGCACTGCGCGGTTGAGTTGAACGGCCGCGTGCGTCAGCCGCGGCCGTTCTTCATGACAGGTCCTTCTTCGCCCGCCGAACCAGACCGCCGCCGATGATGAGGCGCTGGATCTCGCTGGTGCCCTCGTACAACCGCAGCAGGCGGACGTCGCGGTAGATCCGCTCCACCGCGACGTCCCGCATGTAGCCGGATCCGCCATGCACTTGCACGGCCAGGTCGGCCGCCTTGCCGGCCATCTCCGTGCAGTAGAGCTTGGCCACCGACGGGCCCGTCCGGCGGTCCTCGCCCGAGACATACCTGGCGGCGACGTCGCGGACCAGCGCCCGTCCGGCGAGGACGCCGGTCTGCTGGTCGGCGAGCATCGCCTGCACGAGTTGGAAATCGCCGATCGCGGTGCCGCCCTGGGTGGTCGTGGCGGCGTGGCGGACCGACTCGTCGAGCGCGCGCTGCGCGGTGCCGACGGCGAGCGCGGCGATGTGCACCCGGCCGCGAGCCAGGGACGTCATGGCGGCGCGGTAGCCGGCGTCCTCGTCGCCGCCGACCAGCGCGGTTCCCGGGATGCGGACGCCATCGAACCTCACGTTCGCGGTCCATGCGCCTTCCTGGCCCATCTTCTTGTCTTTCTTCGCGACGTCGAGTCCGGGAGTGCCGGCCGGCACGAGGAACACCGCGATGCCCGGACCCGACGAATCGGCGGGCCGTGTGCGTGCGAAGGTGACGAACAGGTCGGCCAGCGGCGCGTTGGTGATGAAACATTTCTCGCCGTCGATCACCCAGTCGTCGCCGTCGCGGACGGCCCGGGTGCGCAGCCCCGCGGGGTTCGACCCGGCGCCGGGCTCGGTGAGCGCAAACGACGCGACCACCTCGCCCGAGGCGATCCGCTCCAGCCACTCGGCCTTCTGTCCGCCGGTGCCGAAGTTGACGAGCACCTGGCCGGCGATCCCGTTGTTCGTGCCGAACATCGATCGCAGCGAGAGCGACGTGTACCCGAACTCCATCGCCAGCTCGACGTCCTGGGTGAGGTCGAGACCGAGACCGCCCCATTCCTGCGGGATCGCGTAGCCGAACAGGCCCATCTCGCGTGCCTGCCGCCGCAGGTCCGCGGGTATCGCGTCGGTGTCGGCGATCTCCTGCTCCCGCGGCACGACGCGCGTCCGGATCCACTGCCGTACCTGCGACAGGATCGGTTCGAAGTCTTCTGCGCTCACCTCGGACACGTCGTCGCTCCCTTGTGAATCACACCTCGCCGGCGCGGTGAGGCTCGCTCCGACGAAACCATATCGATGGAGACGCCGGAGAAACCGGTGGCCGGAGCGCCGAGAAGAGGCTTCACGACGTGCCCCGTCTCGATCGGCGCCGACGGGCTGTTTCAGCCGATGACGACGCGCAGTTCGATTCCGCCGCGAGAGCATTCGGTGCCGTATCCCCGAGCCTCGGCCGAGGCTGCCGTGGCCGTGAGGCAGAACCACCCGTCGAATCGCTTCGGAGCGGTGTTGCCGCCGTCAGGGTCGGTGGGCAGGTCGTAGTACTTCTGCACGACCGCGAGGGCCTCGGCGCAGACGATGCGACCGGACGCGATGATCACCTGCCCGGTCCCGGACGCAGTCTGCACCGGGCCGCACCGCGCGCCGGGGCCGTCAGGTGTGGGAGTGGGCGCAGCCGACGTGGCGGCTGCGGGCGTACTCGGAGGCCCGGCCGAGGTGGTCGTGCCCGAGATGGGTGGATGTGTGGCGACGGAGCCGGCGGGCGACGAGGTCTGGCTGCCCGACTCGGCCGTGTCGGACGAGTCTCCGCAGGCGGCGAGAATGAGAATCAGCGCGGCGGCGACGACGACCGGCGTCGCGCGGCGGGCGATCGGCATTCAACAACTCCTCGATGAGGGCATGCCGGGATTCAGCTCGCCTCCGGCGATCTTGACACGGCGCGGCGGCCTGCGTGGTCCCGCGACGCGATGTTCGCGCGAACGAAGGACTTCGCGCGAACGAAGGACAAGGTCGACTCATGCCCCGGCGCCTTGTGCTCGTGGCGCTAAACGGACCTTTTCTGGCGGGAATCATGCTGGCATCAGTGCGTTGAGTGGGCGTATTATCGATGTTGCGTTCGATGCACTCCGGGGGGAGCTCACAATGTCTGCTGTTGCTGTACGCACTCGCGGTCGTTCTGGTTCTGGTGGTTCGTGTTCTGTGTCGGTTCTTGGTCGGCTTGAGGCTGCGACGCGGGCGCATGGGCGGGGTTATGTGGATCAGATGGCTGCGGTCGCTGACGTGTATGCGGTATACGACGGCCGGCACCGGAACGAGGTGTACCAGGACCCGGTGCAGGCGGCCGGGGATGAGATCGCCGCATTGTTGGGTCGGGGTTCGGCTCAGGCTGATCGGTTGATCCGGTACGCGCTGTTGTTTCGTGATCTGTTGCCGTCGGTGCTTGCTCATGTGGCGTCGGGTCGGTTGACGCCGTTGCAGGCGGAGCAGTTGGCGCAGCGGGCGTTGAACGTCACCCCTGAGTTGGCGGGTGAGGTGGATCGTCGGGTGGATGTCGCGCTTGCGGCGGGTTCGGGGTGGTCGAGGGCGCGGTTGGAGGCGATGATCGATGCGATCATCAGCCAGGTCGATGTTGATGCGTTGCGGGTGAGGCGTCGGGTGGCGTTGGCTGATCGTGCGGTGTGGTGTCGCAACATCGGTGATGGGATGGCGCAGTTGTCCATCACGTGTGATGCCGTCGTGGGTCGGACGGCGGAGGGTGCTTTGCGGGCTGCTGCTCGTGGTCTGGTCGCTGGTGGTGATGTGCGGACGCAGGCTCAAGCGATGTCGGATGTCGCGACGGCGGCGTTGTTGTTGGGTCGGGCGCCGGCCCCGGTGACGGTGTCGCCGGTGGTGCCGTCGGCTGCGGGTTCGGTGGCGGCCGGGTCGGCTGATCCTGCCGGGTCGATCGCGGCGCCTGATGCCGCTGTGCAGGCGGACGTCGAGGATGCGCGGCGTGCCGCCGAGGAGGATGCGGCCCGGCAGGCGGTGCGGCGTGCTGCGGATGTGGCGGCGTTGGAGGCTGTCGCGGGGCGGGTCGTGGTGCATGTGGTCGCGAATCGGTCGACGGTCGATGATCCGACCGACCTGCAGCCCGGGTTTCTCCCCGGCTATGGGGTGATCACGGCTGATCATGTTCGTGATCTCGCCGGCCGGGGCCGGATAGCGCCGTTGCTCCCGGACAGCGCCTATCCGACTGGTGATGGACCACCCGATGGTGACGGACCGCCTGATGGTGGCCGGCGCGATGGTGGTGGCCGGGCGGGTGGTGCTCGGTCGGCTGGTGAACGTCGGCGGTGTTCGTCTCGGTCACGGCCACGCCGGCACAGCGCCGGGGTGGCCCGGTCGGGGTCGGCGACCGATCGCGCCGCGACGTGCCCGACTCCCGGAAGTGCGTCGGCGTCAGATACGTCGGCGCCGCGTGCGTCTCGAGCCGCCGATGATTATCGTCCGACGGCCGCGGTGGTGAGGTTTCTGCAGGTCCGGGACTTGGTGTGTCGTTTCCCGGGATGCAGCCGCCCGGCCGAGCGGTGTGATGTCGATCATGTCGACAACCACCAGGCCGGGAACACGACGACGGCGAACATGGGGCATCTGTGTCGGCGTCACCATCTGGGGAAGACTCATCACGGTTGGCGTGTCGAACACGTCGACAGCGCCGTGCGTGTCGGTGAGGTCGCTGCGAGCGGCGGCGTTCGTCGTGGGCGCGCTGGTGGTGTGGTGTTCGTCAGTCCGCTCGGCGGGTGCTATCCGGGCCCGGCGTACACCGGCGTCGATCTGTTCCCCGGATTAGCCGGTGTGGTGTTCGATGACACCCCGGGCGCGACCCCGACCGGCAGGCCGGTGCGTCGGAATCGGTTGGCGGAGTGGCAGGCCCGTGTCCGGGCTGAACGCGCCTACAGCCGAATGATCCGCGAATCCGACCAGGCCGACGCCGCGGAACGGGAGGCGGCGGAACGAGCTGCCGCGGTCGCCGCCTACAACGACGACCCGCCACCCTTCTGACAGGCCGCATTCGCCGATCTTGATTACAGCCGACCACCGAGCGTGTCGCGTGCCCAGCGGGTGTCGCACCCGATCGGCGATCCCCGTGGCGTGCAACGGCCTGCAACGCTGTCCGGGAACCTCCGTCTGTCTTAGAACTGACGCCGACGGGCCGACCGGCCTGACGTGCGGAAACGGAAGGCGGACATCATGGCGGAGCGCGTGGCACTGGTGACGGGGGCGGGTCGTGGGATCGGCGCGGGAATCGCGCGGCGTCTGGCGACGGACGGATTCGATCTGGCGCTCGTGGACCTCGCCGAGTCGACAACCGTCGCCGACGAGGTGCGGGCTCTCGGCCGACGGGCAGAGGCCTTTGCCGCCGACGTGTCGGATCGCGCTGCGGTGTTCGGGGCTGTCGCCGGTGCGGTGCAGGCGCTCGGCGGGCTCGATGTCATGGTCAACAACGCGGGCGTCGCTCTCGTCGGGCCGGTCTCCGACGTGACCGAGGCCGAACTCGCCAAGCTCTGGTCGGTCAATGTCGACGGCGTTCTCTGGGGCATCCAGGCCGCCGCCGCGTCGTACATCGAGCGAGGTGTCGGCGGCACGATCATCAATGCGTCGTCGATCGCAGGGCACGAGGGCTTCGCGATGCTCGGCGCTTACAGCGCGACGAAGTTCGCCGTCCGAGCGTTGACCCAGGCTGCCGCCAAGGAGCTGGCGGTGCACGGCATCACCGTCAATGCCTACTGCCCGGGTGTCGTGGGCACCGACATGTGGGTCGAGATCGACCGCCGTTTCGCCGATCTCACGGGTGCGCCGGTCGGCGCGACGTATGAGAAGTTCGTCGGAGGCATCGCGTTGGGACGTGCGCAGACGCCCGAGGACGTCGCGGCGTTCGTCTCGTACCTCGCCGGCCCCGACGCGGCCTACATGACGGGACAGTCGGGCCTCATCGACGGCGGGATCGTGTACCGCTGACGATGTGGGACGAGTTGACACGACGGTTGCGGGCGGAGGTCGAACTGTCGAGGATGTCGGTCGAACAGATGACATGATCGCAGCCTGGTCGTGATCCGGTCGGAAAGCTCGCGACCCACCCGGCTTTTGTATGAACTTGCGGCGGGATGCATAATTTCTACATGACTGTTTCCGTCGCCGTCGCCGGCGCGAGCGGCTACGCCGGGGGAGAGGTCCTCCGACTGCTGCTCGGGCATCCCGCGTACGCCCGGGGCGAACTGACCATCGGCGCGCTGACCGGCGCGTCCAACGCCGGGACGCCGCTCGGCGCGCTCGCCCCGCACCTCGTGCCGCTCGCCGCCCGCGTCGTCGAGCCCACCACCCCGGACGTCCTGCGCGGGCACGACGTCGTCTTCCTCGCGCTGCCGCACGGCGCGTCGGCGGCCGTCGCCGACGCCCTGCCGCCGGGGACGCTCGTCGTCGACTGCGGTGCCGACTTCCGGCTGCACGACGCCGGCGAGTGGGCCCGCTACTACGGCGGCGAGCACGCCGGCAGCTGGCCCTACGGCCTGCCCGAACTGCCCGGAAACCGCAAGATCCTGGCAGGGGCGCAGCGGATCGCGGTCCCCGGTTGCTATCCGACGGTCGCCACCTTGACGATGCTTCCCGCGCTGGCTGCGGGACTCGTCGAGCCGCAGGTCAGCGTGGTCGCGGTGAGTGGAACGTCGGGCGCGGGCAAGGCGGCCAAGACGAACCTGCTCGGCTCCGAGGTCATCGGTTCGGCGCGTGCCTACGGCGTCGGCGGCGGCCACCGACACACCCCGGAGATGATCCAGAACTTCAGCGCGATCACCGGTGGACCGGTGTCGGTGTCGTTCACGCCGGTGCTGGTGCCGATGTCGCGGGGCATCCTCGCGACGTGTTCGGCCCCGACGACGGCGACGGCCGCCGAGGCCCAGGCCGCCTACGAGGCCGCCTACGCCGCGGAGCCCTTCATCACCGTGCTGCCGCAGGGACAGCTGCCCGAGACCCAGCACGTCTACGGCAGCAACGCCGTGCACATCGCCGTGTCCGTCGACGAGCGGGCCGGTCGGCTCGTCGCCGTCGGCGCCATCGACAATCTGACCAAGGGGACCGGCGGCGGGGCCGTCCAGTCCATGAACATCGCCCTCGGTTGGCCCGAGACCGAGGGCCTGAGCACAGTAGGAGTCGCTCCGTGACGCAGCAGCCGCTCGAAGGCCCCACGCGCAGGCACGATTCGGATGTCTTTCCCGTCGAGATCGGCGGTGGCAACAAGCTGACCCGCGGCCAGGGGGTCACCGCGCCGCTCGGCTTCCGCGCGGCGGGTATCGCCGCCGGCATCAAGGCGTCCGGCAAGGAGGATCTGGCGCTCGTCTTCAGCGAAGGACCGGAGTATTCGGCGGCCGGCGTCTTCACGGCGAACAAGATCCAGGCGGCGCCGGTGCAGTGGACCCGCAAGATCCTCGAGAACGGCCGGCTGCGCGCCGTCGTCCTCAACTCCGGTGGCGCCAACGCCTGCACCGGCCCGGAGGGCTTCGGCGACACGCACGCGACGGCCGAGGCCGTGGCGGCGGAGTTGTCGGAGTGGGGCACCGAGACCGGCGCGATCGAGGTCGCGGTGTGCTCGACGGGCCTCATCGGCGACCGGCTGCCGATGGACAAGGTACGGGCCGGCGTCACCGAGATCGTCCACGAGATGGGCGGCGGCCTGTCCGGCGGCACCGACGCCGCCTACGCGATCATGACCACCGACACGGTGCCCAAGCAGGCCGCCGTGCATCACGCCGACGGCTGGAACGTCGGCGGAATGGCCAAGGGTGCCGGCATGCTGGCCCCGTCGCTGGCGACGATGCTCGTCGTTCTCACGACGGACGCCAAGGTCGCTCCGGAGGTGCTCGACGCCGCGTTGCGGCAGGCCACCGGGCGGACCTTCGACCGGCTGGACGTCGACGGCTCGTGCTCGACCAACGACACCGTGCTGCTGCTGGCCAACGGCGCCAGCGAGGTCGAGCCGACGGCCGAGCAGGTGGCCGACGCCGTGTTCGCCGTCTGCGACGACCTCGCCGCGCAGTTGCAGGCGGACGCCGAGGGCGTCACGAAGCGAGTGGCGATCACGGTGACCGGTGCCCGCACCGAGGAGGAGGCCGTTACCGCGGCGCGCGTCATCGCGCGCGACAGCCTCGTCAAGACGGCGCTGTTCGGCAGCGATCCCAACTGGGGCCGGGTGCTCGCCGCCGTCGGGATGGCGCCGGTCGACCTCGATCCGTTCGGGATCAGCGTCGACTTCAACGGCGAGCCCGTCGCCCGCGCCTCGACGGGCGTCGCCGGTGCCCGCGACGTCGACCTCTCGGGCGACGAGATCACCGTGTCCGTGGGCCTGGGCGTCGGCGAGGCGTCGGCGACGATCCGCACCACCGACCTCTCGCACGCGTACGTCGAAGAGAACTCGGCGTACAGCTCATGACGGAACTCAACACCGAGCTGCTGCACGCGCTGTCGCCGCTGGACAAGGCGCACGTGCTCGCCGAGGCGCTGCCCTGGCTGCAGCGGTGGGGCGGCAAGCGGATCGTCGTCAAGTACGGCGGCAACGCGATGGTCGACGACGAGCTCAAGGCCGCGTTCGCGCAGGACATGGTGTTCCTGCGCAGCTGCGGCATCCACCCCGTCGTCGTGCACGGCGGCGGGCCGCAGATCAGCGCGATGCTCAAACGACTCGGCATCGCGGGTGAGTTCAAGGGCGGCTACCGGGTGACGACGCCGGAGGTGCTCGACGTCGCGCGGATGGTGCTGTTCGGTTCGGTCGGACGTGAGCTGGTCGGCCTCATCAACTCGTACGGCCCGTACGCCGTCGGTCTCACCGGCGAGGACGCCCACCTGTTCACCGCGACGCAGCGCACCGCGCTCGTCGACGGCGAGCACACCGACATCGGCCTCGTCGGCGATGTGACGACGGTCAATGCGGCGGCCATCGACGATCTGCTGGCCGCGGGGCGGATCCCGGTCGTCTCGTCGATCGCGCCGGACGCCGCCGGCGTCGTCTACAACATCAACGCCGACACCGCCGCCGCCGCGCTGGCCGAGGCGATCGGCGCCGAGAAGCTCGTCGTCCTCACCGACGTCGAGGGGCTGTACACCGATTGGCCGGACCGGTCCTCGCTGGCCCGGGAGATCGTGGCGAGCCGGCTCGCCGAGCTCATGCCGACGCTGGAATCCGGCATGGTGCCGAAGATGGAGGCGTGCCTGCGGGCCGTGACGGGCGGGGTGCCGCGCGCGCACGTCATCGACGGCCGGCTGCCGCACTCGATCCTGCTGGAGCTGTTCACCACCGAGGGGATCGGCACGATGGTGCTGCCGGACGAGGCCGTCGCCGACGCCTCCGCCGGCGGCGCCCCGACGGGAGGAGACGCGACGTGACCGCCACCGGAGCAGGAACGGCCGCGCTGCAGGAACGCTGGCAGGCCGTGATGATGAACAACTACGGCGTGCCGCCGATCGCGCTCGTCGCCGGTGACGGCGCCGTCGTCACCGACGCCGACGGCAAGCGCTACGTCGATCTCCTCGCGGGGATCGCCGTCAACATCGTCGGTCACCGCAACCGGGCCGTCGCCGACGCCGTCGCCGGCCAGCTCGCGACGCTCGGCCACACGTCCAACCTCTACGTCACCGAGCCGGGCGTCCGGCTGGCCGAGCGGCTCGTCGCGGCGCTCGGCGTCCCGGCGCGCGCGTTCCTGTGCAATTCGGGCACCGAGGCGAACGAGGCCGCGTTCAAGATCTCGCGCCGCACCGGGCGGACCAAGATCGTCGCCGCCAAGAAGGCCTTCCACGGCCGCACGATGGGGGCGCTCGCGCTCACCGGACAGCCGGCGAAGCAGGCGCCGTTCGCGCCGCTGCCGGGCGACGTGACGTTCGTGCCCTACGGCGACGTCGACGCGCTCGCCGCGGCCGTCGACGACGAGACCGCCGCGCTCTTCCTCGAGCCGATCCTCGGTGAGAGCGGCGTCATCACCCCGCCCGCCGGCTACCTGGCCGCGGCGCGCGAGCTGACGACGGCCCACGGCGCGCTGCTCGTCTTCGACGAGGTGCAGACGGGCATCGCCCGCACCGGCACCTTCTACGCGCATCAGGCGGAGATCGAGCTTGCGGAATCGACCGGATCGGATATCAGGATCGTTCCGGATGTCATGACCCTGGCCAAAGGACTCGGCGGCGGACTGCCGATCGGTGCGGTCCTGGCCACCGGCGACACCGCGGACCTCCTCGAACCCGGCCAGCACGGCAGCACCTTCGGCGGCAACGCCGTCTGCGCGGCCGCGGCGAACGCCGTCCTCGACGAGGTCGAGCGGCTCGGGCTCGCCGACCGGGCGCGGTCCCTCGGCAAGACGCTCGCCGCTGGCATCGAGGGCCTCGGCCATCCGCTCGTCTCGCACGTCCGCGGTCGCGGTCTGCTGCTCGGCGTCGTGCTCACCGCCGACCGGGCGGCGGCCGTCGAGCGTGCCGCCCGCACGGCCGGCTATCTGCTCAACGCACCGGCCCCGGACGTCCTGCGGCTGGCGCCGCCGCTCGTCCTCACCGACGCGCAGGCGGCGGCCTTCATCGCCGACCTGCCGGCGATCCTCGACGCGGCGGGAGCGGCATCATGAACACCTCGTCCAGTCGACTGAACACGCTTCGTCTCCGGCATTTCCTTCGGGACGACGACGTCAGCGCCGCCGAACAGGCCGAGATCCTCGCGCTGGCGGCCGAGCTCAAGCCGGCGCCGTACTCGCGGCGGCCGTTCGAGGGGCCGCAGGGCGTGGCCGTCATCTTCGACAAGAACTCGACACGCACGAGGTTCTCCTTCCAGGTGGGCATCGCGCAGCTGGGCGGCCACCCGGTCGTCGTCGACGCGACGTCCACGCAGCTCGGCCGCGAGGAGACGATCGAGGACACGGCGCAGGTGCTCTCGCGCTACGTCTCGGCGATCGTCTGGCGTACGCACGCGCAGATCCGGCTCGACCGGATGGCGGCGGCGGCGACGGTTCCCGTCGTCAACGCCCTTTCGGACGACTTCCACCCGTGTCAGATCCTCGCCGACCTGCAGACGATCACCGAGCACAAGGGCGGCACCGCCGGGCTGCGCCTGGCGTACGTCGGCGATGCCGCGAACAACATGGCGGCGTCGTACCTCGTCGGCTGCACGACGGCGGGGATCTCGGTGACGGTGAGCGGTCCGGCGGGCTTCCAGCCGGCGCCGGAGGTCGTCGCGGCGGCCGAGGCGCGGGGGGCGCTGACCGGCGCCCGCGTCGCCGTCGAGATGGATCCGGCGGCGGCCGTCGCCGGCGCGGACGTCGTCGTCACCGACACGTGGACGTCGATGGGGCAGGAGGACGACGGCAAGGACAGGCGCGGGCCGTTCTGGCCCTACCAGGTGAACGACGAGCTGCTCGCCCATGCCGACCCGGCGGCGATCGTGCTGCACTGCCTGCCGGCGCACCGCGGCGAGGAGATCACCGACGCCGTCCTCGACGGTCCGCGCAGCGTCGTCATCGACGAGGCCGAGAACCGGCTGCACGCGCAGAAGGCGCTGCTGACGTGGCTCGTCGAGGAGAGCCGGTGACCGACCGGCGGGCCGTCGCCGCGACGCGCGCCGGCCGCCACGCCCGGATCGTCGCCCTGCTGGCGGTGCATCCGGTGCGCAGCCAGGCCGAGCTGCAGGCGCTGCTCGCGAGCGAGGGGATCGAGGCGACCCAGGCCACGCTGTCCCGCGACCTCGAGGAGCTCGGCGCCGTCAAGCTGCGCGCGCCCGACGGCGCGGGCCGCTACGTCGTGCCGGAGGACGGTTCGCCCGTCCGCGGCGTGACGGGCGGCACCGACCGGCTGGCGCGGCTGCTGGCCGAGCTGCTCGTCGCGACCGACGCGAGCGGCAATCTCGCCGTGCTCCGGACGCCCCCGGGCGCGGCCCAGTTCCTCGCCAGCGCGCTCGACCGCGCGGTGCTGCCGGACGTCGTCGGCACGATCGCGGGGGACGACACCGTGGTGGTCATCGCGCGTGAACCGCGCACCGGCGCCGAGCTCGCCGCCGACCTCGAGGCCCTCGCGTGACGACCCGCAGTCCCTGACAGACTTCTCTCAACCCTGCCGGATGCCCGGCCGGCCGCGGCCCCGCGGCCCAGCAGACCGATCACGACCCCACAAGGAGCAATTCATCATGGCCGAACGCGTCATCCTCGCCTACTCCGGCGGCCTCGACACCTCCGTCGCCATCAGCTGGATCGGCCGGGAGACCGGCAAGGAGGTCGTCGCCGTGGCGATCGACCTCGGCCAGGGCGGCGAGGACATGGAGGTCGTGCGGCAGCGCGCCATCGACTGCGGCGCCGTCGAGGCCGTCGTCGTCGACGCCCGCGACGAGTTCGCCGACGAGTACTGCCTGCCGACCATCACGGCGAACGCGCTGTACATGGATCGCTACCCGCTGGTCTCGGCGATCAGCCGGCCGCTCATCGTCAAGCATCTCGTGACGGCGGCCCGCGACCACGGCGGCACCATCGTGGCCCACGGCTGCACCGGCAAGGGCAACGACCAGGTGCGCTTCGAGGTCGGCTTCAACACGCTCGCGCCCGAGCTCGAGGTGCTCGCGCCCGTCCGCGACTACGCGTGGACCCGGGAGAAGGCCATCGCCTTCGCCGAGGAGAATGCGATCCCGATCAACGTCACCAAGAAGTCGCCGTTCTCGATCGACCAGAACGTGTGGGGCCGGGCCGTCGAGACCGGCTTCCTCGAGGACCTGTGGAACGCCCCCACCAAGGACGTCTACGACTACACCGAGGATCCGACGCTCAACTTCAGCGCCCCCGACGAGCTCGTCATCGCCTTCGACAAGGGCCGTCCCGTCGCCATCGACGGCCGCCCGGTGTCGGTGCTCGAGGCGATCGTCGAGCTCAACCGGCGTGCGGGCGCCCAGGGCGTCGGCCGGCTCGACGTCGTCGAGGACCGGCTGGTGGGCATCAAGAGCCGCGAGGTCTACGAGGCGCCCGGCGCGATGGTGCTCATCCGCGCGCACGAGGAGCTCGAGCACGTCACGCTAGAGCGCGAGCTCGGCCGGTACAAGCGGCACGTCGACCAGAAGTGGGCCGAGCTGGTCTACGACGGCCTCTGGTACTCGCCGCTCAAGGGCGCGCTCGACACCTTCGTCGGCCATACCCAGGAGCACGTCTCCGGCGAGATCCGCCTCGTCCTGCACGGCGGTGCGATCACCGTCAACGGACGCCGTTCGCAGGAGTCGCTGTACGACTTCAACCTCGCGACCTACGACGAGGGCGACACCTTCGATCAGTCCTACGCCAAGGGCTTCGTGCAGCTGCACGGTCTGTCGTCCAAGATCTCGGCGAAGCGGGACCTCGGCCTGTGACGCAGCGGCGGAGCGAGGAGATGGAGCTTGCGGAATCGACCAGAGGGCAGACGAACGAGGGCGCGCTCTGGGGCGGCCGATTCGCCGACGGCCCGGCCGCGGCGATGGCGGCGCTGAGCAAGTCGACGCACTTCGACTGGGCGCTCGCGCCCTATGACGTCCGGGCGTCCCAGGCGCATGCGCGGGTGCTGCACCGCGCCGGCCTGCTCACCGACGGTGATCTCGCATCGATGCTCGACGGCCTCGACCGGCTCGCGGCCGACGTCGCGTCGGGCGCGTTCGCGCCGGCCGAATCGGACGAGGACGTGCACGGCGCGCTCGAACGCGGACTCATCGAACGCGTCGGACCGGAGGTGGGCGGCCGGCTGCGGGCGGGCCGGTCCCGCAACGACCAGGTGGCGACGCTCTTCCGGATGTGGCTGCGCGACGCCGTGCGCCGGATCGCCGCCGGCGTCCTCGACGTCGTCGACGCGCTCGCGGGCCAGGCCGAGCGGCATCCGCTCACGGCGATGCCGGGCAAGACGCACCTGCAGGCGGCGCAGCCGGTGCTGCTGGCGCATCACCTGCTGGCCCACGCGCAGCCGCTGCTGCGCGACGTCGACCGGATCACCGATCTCGACCGGCGGCTGGACGTCTCGCCGTACGGCGGCGGTGCGCTCGCCGGCTCGTCGCTCGGCCTCGATCCGGAGGCGATCGCCGCCGAACTGGGCTTCTCGGCCGTCGCCGACAACTCGATCGACGGTACGTCGTCCCGCGACTTCGCGGCCGAGTCGGCCTTCGTGCTCGCCATGATCGCCGTCGACCTCTCGCGGCTGGCCGAGGACGTCATCGCCTGGAGCACCGCCGAGTTCGGTTATGTCACGCTCGCCGACGCCTGGTCGACGGGCAGCTCGATCATGCCGCAGAAGAAGAATCCGGACGTCGCCGAGCTCGTCCGGGGCAAGTCGGGCCGGCTCATCGGCAACGTCACGGGGCTGCTCGCGACGCTCAAGGCGCAGCCGCTGGCCTACAACCGCGATCTGCAGGAGGACAAGGAGCCGGTCTTCGACTCCGTCGCGCAGCTCGAACTGCTGCTGCCCGCGGTGGCCGGTCTCGTCTCGACGCTGACCTTCCACGAGACGCGGCTCGCCGAGCTGGCGCCCGCCGGCTACACGCTCGCCACGGACATCGCGGAGTGGATGGTGCGCCGCGGCGTCCCGTTCCGCGTCGCCCACGAGGCGGCCGGCGGATGCGTGCGCGTCGCCGAGGCGCGGGGAGCGGGGCTCGACGAGCTGACGGACGCCGAATTGGCGGCCGTCGACCCGGCGCTGACGCCCGAGGTCCGCGAGGTGCTGACGGTCGACGGTTCCATCGCCTCCCGGGATTCCCGCGGGGGCACGGCGCCGATTCGTGTCGCAGAACAGCTGACGCGGGTGTGGAATGGCTCACGGACCCGCAGAGACGCACTGCCGCGCATTACTGACGAGTAATATACGAGCGTCTGCAGGAAGACGAAGCTTGCGGAATCGTCGATAGGTGGAGCTGAGGAGCGCATCGTGCCCGTTGTCCCCGTGGTCGGCGGTCTCATCGACCGTGTCGTCGCGACGGCCCAGAACGGCCTGGAGGTCATCCGGTTCGGCGGTCTGGATACGGGCAGCGAGCCCGCCCCGTACCAGGTCGTCGACACCGAGCCGATGTACCGGTTGCGCCGGTACTTCCCCGACGACCCGGCGATCGGCCCGGCCGTCATCCTCGTCCACCCGATGATGGTGTCGGCCAACGTCTACGACGTGTCGCCCAACAGCGCGGTGACGCTGCTCCGGCGCGGGGGCGTCGACCCGTGGGTGGTCGACTTCGGGTCTCCGGACAAGGAGACCGGCGGGATGGAGCGCACGCTCGCCGATCACATCGTCGCGATCGACGAGATCGTCGACCGGGTGCGCGAGTACACGGGCCGCGACGGCGTCCACCTCGCGGGCTACTCGCAGGGCGGCATGTTCTGCTACCAGGCGGCGGCGTACAGACGTTCGAAGAACATCGAGTCGGTCATCGCCTTCGGCAGCCCGGTCGACTTCAACGCCGGAGCTCCGCTCGGTCTGCCGACCAACGTCGTCATGCCGGCGGCGCAGTTCCTCGCCGAGAACGTCTTCAACCGGCTGGCGTTGCCCAGCTGGATGGCGCGGACCGGCTTCCAGCTCGTCGACCCGGTGAAGACGGCCAAGTCGCGGCTCGACTTCCTGCGCCAGCTGCACGATCGCGACGCCCTCATGCGCCGCGAGGACCAGCGCAGGTTCCTCGAGAACGACGGCTGGGTGGCGTGGTCCGGCCCGGCGATCGCCGAACTGCTCAATCAGTTCGTGGCCAACAACCGCATGGTGTCCGGCGGCTTCGTCATCAACGGGCAGCTGGTCAGCCTCTCCGACATCACCTGCCCGATCCTCGCGTTCGTCGGCACCGCGGACGAGATCGGCCAGCCCGCGTCGGTGCGCGGCATCCTCGCGGCGGCGAGCTCCGCCGCGGTCTACGAGCGGACGTTGCCGGCGGGCCACTTCGGGCTCGTCGTCGGCTCGCTCTCGGGACGCGTGACGTGGCCGACGGTCGCCGGCTGGATCCACTGGCGCGCCGGCGACGGGGAACTGCCCGACGACGTGGTCTCGATGGCGGAGGTCGACCCGAGCGAGGGGCCCGGGATCAGCGTGCGGTCGATCCTCGCCGGCGGGCTCGGGGCGGCGATCGACGTCGGCGCCGTCGCGGGGCGTGAGGCCCTCGACGTCGCCGACGGTCTGCGCCGCACATCGCAGGCCGTGTTGCGGGAATCGGTGCGGACGCTGCCGCGGCTCGTCCGTCTCGGCCAGATCCAGCCGGGCACGCGCGTCTCGCTGGGCAAGATCATGAACGAGAACGCCCGTCGCGGCGGCGACGCGGAGCTGTTCCTGTTCCAGGACAGGGTGCTCAGCCATCGGGCCGTCAATGACCGCATCGACAACGTCGTGCGCGGTCTCATCGCCTGCGGGGTGCGTCCGGGCCAGCACATCGGCGTCCTCATGCAGACGCGCCCGTCGGCCCTCGTCGTCGTCGCGGCGCTGTCCCGGCTCGGCGCCGTCGCCGTCATCCTCCGCGAGGACGGCGACACCGCCGCCGAGCTGCGGCTGGGGGAGACGGCCACCGTCATCGTCGATCCGCCGAACCTCGCGGCCGTCACGCCGCACGCCGACCGCGCACTCGTGCTCGGCGGCGGTGACGAGCGGACGATCGCCGAGGCCGACGGTGCGCGGATCGTCGACATGGAGCAGATCGATCCCGCCGAGGTGAGTCTGCCCGGCTGGTACCGGCCGGATCCCGGCCTGGCGGGCGACCTCGCCTACGTCCTCTTCACGCGCAGCGGCGGAACCGTCGAGAAGTGGCCGATCACCAACCACCGGTGGGCGCTGTCCGCGTTCTCCGCGGCGTCGTCGGCGAATCTCTCGCGCGCCGACACGGTGCTCTGCCTGACGCCGCTGCACCACGCGTCCGGCCTGCTCACGACGCTCGGCGCGACGGTCGTCGGCGGCGCGCGGATCGCCCTCTCGGACGGGCTCGACCCGCCGACGTTCGCCTCCGAGGTGCGGCGCTACGGGATCACCGTCGTCTCCTACACGTGGTCGATGCTGACGGACATCGTCGAGGACGAGCGCGGGCTGCCGGAACAGAACACGATCCGGCTCTTCTTCGGTTCCGGCATGCCGGCCGGGTTGTGGGAGCGCGTGGAGGAGCGGTTCCCCCAGGCCCGTGTGCTGGAGTTCTTCGCCACCGCCGACGGCTCGGCGATCCTGGGCAACGTCACGAGTACGAAGATCGGCGCCGTCGGCAAACCGTTGCCGGCGACCAACGCCGTGCGGCTCGCCGCCTACGACCTCGACGGCGACCGGCTCGTCACCGGTGCGACTGGGTACGTGCGGGAGGCGAGCGCGGACGAGCCCGGCCTGCTGTTGACGCAGGCCTCGCAGCGCAACGAGACGGGCTCGCTCGTCCTGCGCGACGTCTTCGGCCGGCGCGACCGCTGGGAGGTGGCCGATCACCTCTTCCGGCGTGACTACGAGGGCGACTACTGGCTGCTCGGCCACGTCAACTCCGTGGCGTACAGCGCCGACGGCGCCGTCTTCCCGCAGCCGATCGTCGACGCGCTCTCGCGGATGCCGCAGGTCCGGCACGCCGTCTGCTACCCGCTCGGCACCCGCGGTGCGCAGCTCTCGGTGGCGGCCGTCTCGCACACCGGCTCGCCACCGGACGGTTCGGCACTGCGGCTCGCGCTCGCGCAACTGCCGCCGAGTCAGCGGCCACATCTCATCTGCGTCGTCGACGACATCCCCCTGTCGAGCACGTGGCGCCCACGCGCCGACGCGTTGCGCCGGCGAGGACTGCCGAAGCCCGGGCCGGGGGTCTGGTACCGGGACGCCGAGGGACGCTACAAGCGGCTGACGCGCGCGGCCCGCACGGAGCTGTTCGAGTGAATCCCGAGCTGTTGGAATGAATCGCGGGTGCAGTAGCGTTCGGCACATGCCCGTCATCGACGCCGACCTGCTCGCGCTGCTCGCCTGCCCGAAGGACAAGGGTCCCCTGCTGCTCGCCGGGGACGTGCTCTACAACCCGCGGCTGCGACTGGCCTATCGCATCGACGACGGCATCCCGGTGCTGCTGGTCGACGAGGCCCGCACGGTGTCCGACGCCGAGCACGACGAGCTGCTCGCCCGGGCGGCGAGCTGACCGTCACGTCGGTGCCCCTGTATCGGGCGCTGCGGCGCACCGACCTGGCCGCGTCTGACCCGCCCGGCGCGGCCCGGCTGCTGCTCGGACGCCTGCTGCGCGTCACCAAGGCCGACGGCGAGGTGACGCTGCGGATCGTCGAGGTCGAGGCCTACGGCGGACCGCCGGACGGCCCGTGGCCGGACCCGGCGGCGCACGGATTCCGGGGCCGGTCGCGGGCGAATGCGACGATGTTCGGCCCGGCGGGGCACCTGTACGTGTATCGCTCGTACGGCATCCATCGCTGCGCGAACATCACGTGCGGCCCCGACGGGACGGCCGGCGGTGTGCTGTTGCGGGGTGCGGACGTTGTCGAGGGTGCGGCCGTCGCGGCTGTGCGACGTCATGGATCGGTGCTCCTCGCGCGCGGTCCGGGCAATCTCGGCGAGGCCGCCGGCATCGTGGCCGAGGACGACGGGCTCGACCTGTTCGCCGGCGCCGGTCCCGTCCGGCTCGAGGGGCCGGGGCATGACGGCGCCGTGGCGTGGGGGCCGCGCACCGGGGTGAGCCGCGAGGCCGACCGGCCGTGGCGCGCCTGGATTCCGGGCGGCGGGGGAGTCTCGGTGTACCGGCGGCATCCCAAAGCCCCGGTGAACTGATTGGACCGCCGCGTTCGGGATGGGTGAAGATCGTGCGGTGACCGAGAACATTGTCGACGAACTGGCCTGGCGCGGGCTCATCTCCCAGTCCACGGATCTCGAGCGGCTGCGCGCTCGACTCGACGAGGGGCCGATCACCGTCTACGCGGGCTTCGACCCGACGGCGTCGAGCCTGCACGCCGGTCATCTCGTGCCGATCCTGACGCTCCGCCGCCTTCAGCGGGCCGGGCACCGCCCGATCCTGCTCGCGGGCGGGGCGACGGGCCAGATCGGTGATCCGCGCGACGTCGGCGAACGCGTCATGCAGACGCCGGAGACCGTCGCCGCCGCGGCCGCGCGCATCCGGGAGCAGCTGGCCCGGTTCGTCGATCTCGACGGCGCGAACGCGGCGATCGAGGAGAACAACATCGCCTGGACGGGCGGACTCAGCGCCATCGACTTCCTGCGCGACGTCGGCAAGTACTTCTCCGTCAACGTCATGCTCGCGCGGGAGACGGTCAAGCGCCGGCTGGCCACCGACGGCATCAGCTACACCGAGTTCAGCTACATGCTTCTGCAGGCCAACGACTACCTGCAGCTGTACCGCCGGCACGGCTGTGTGTTGGAGATCGGCGGCTCCGATCAGTGGGGCAACATCATCGCCGGCGTCGATTTCGTCCGTCGCACCGAATCCGTCGAGGTGCACGCGCTGACGACGCCGCTCGTCACCGACGGCGACGGCAACAAGATCGGCAAGTCCACCGGTGGCGGCAGCCTCTGGCTCGACGCCGAGCTGACGACGCCGTACGCCTGGTACCAGTACTTCCTCAACGCCGCGGATTCCGTGGTCGAGGATCACCTCAAGTGGTTCACCTTCCTCGGTCGCGAGGAGATCGCCGCGCTCGTCGCCGATACGCAGGCCCGTCCGCATCTGCGGAACGCCCAGCGGGCGCTCGCGGCGGAACTCACCACGCTCGTGCACGGCGCCGACGCGACCCGCGCCGTCGAGGCCGCGAGTGCGGCGCTGTTCGGGAGGGGAGAGCTGGGCGGTCTCGATGAGGCGACTCTCGCGGCGGCGCTGCGGGAGACCTCGATCGGCGAGTTCGCCGGGCTGCCGGACGCCACGATCGTCGACCTGCTCGTCGGCGCGGGGCTGACGCCGAGCAAGGGAGCGGCGCGCCGGGCGGTCGGGGAGGGCGGTGCGTACGTCAACAACGTGCGCATCGACGACGTGGACTGGACGCCGGCCGCCACTGATCTGCTGCACGGCCACTGGCTCGTCGTTCGGCGCGGCAAGAAGTCGTTCGGCGGCGCCTACATCGGGGGCTGACGCCGGCCGTGCGCGCTCGGTTCGGGCGCGCACGGCCTGGAAACCTTCCGACCTG
>JBGANR010000007.1:0-180984 GCA_044222225.1 Mycobacteriaceae bacterium | reverse complement strand
ACTACCTCTCAGACGCAGCCCGCGCCGAGACCTACAACGCCTGGCTACACCACTACAACCACCATCGCCCCCACACCGGCATCGGAGGCCTCTCACCCATCGACCGCGTCCACAACGTCCGTGGGAAGAACACCTAGCGGCCCTCCCGCCAAGCCCGATGCCAGCGGCCCGGACGGGTCATCCACCCGCCGTACCGCCACTTCTCGCAGCACCTCCGGGACGTGCCCGGCGGCGATCGCCAGGGCGTCGGCGAGCGGGAGCTGGTCGTCGACGGTGCCGATGACGAGGCCGGGGCGTGCGCGCGACTTCTCGAGGAGCAGGTGGACGAGGTTCGAGGCCATGACGTCATCTTGGCGAAGATGCGGTGGTTGCGAAACTGTCCACAGATCCAGGCGGAATGAAGTTCTGCTTACTGCTGGCCGGGTCTCGGTGTCGGCTGGCGCGGTTTGTCTGCCGCACCCGTTGACGAGCGTCATGTGACGTCGCATTCTGTTGGTCAGACCATCGACCATCACGTCTACACCAGCTGCAGGAGACACGTATGAGCCCCGCCGGCCGCACCGCTCTGTTCCCGATCGGACCGACCCCGCCGTACGACTACGCGCCGGGTTCGCAGGAGCGCAAGGACCACCACGCCGCCGTCGCCGACATCAAGGCGACGGCGTGGCACGTCGCGAGCGTCGTCGACGGGCAGGAGCGGCGCACCGGCCGTACCCAGCCGATCCGCGCCCCGCACAACCACGAGCTGGTGCTCGGCGACGTCGACTTCGGCGACGCCGAGATCATGCGGGCGGCCGTCGATTCCGCGGTCGCCAACGCGCGCTGGTGGGGCGCGCTGCCGTGGGAGGAGCGCGCCGCGCCGTTCCTGCGCGCCGCCGACATGCTCGAGCACGGCCCGTGGCGGGCGAAGCTCAACGCCGCGACGATGCTGGAGCTCTCCAAGACGACCTACCAGGCCGACATCGACGCGGCCTGCGAGACCGTCGACTTCATCCGCGCCAACGTCAAGAACATGCTCGACATGTACGACGTCCAGCCCGGCTCCAACCCCGGCGCGTGGAACCGGCTCGAGTACCGGCCGCTGGAGGGCTTCGTCTTCGCGGTGACGCCGTTCAACTTCACCTGCATGAACAACCTCGCGTTCGGGCCCGCGGTGCTCGGCAACACGGTGGTGTGGAAGCCGGCCGAGAGCGCCTCGCTCGTCGCGCACCTGTCGATGCAGCTGCTCAAGGAGGCCGGTCTGCCCGACGGCGTCATCAACGTCGTCTACGGCGACGGCGCCGAGCTCGGCCCGGTGGCGCTGAACGACAAGCACCTCGCGGCCGTGCACTTCACCGGCTCGACGGGCACGTTCAAGAAGCTGTGGAAGACGGTCGGCGAGAACGTCGACATCTACCGCAACTACCCGCGCGTCGTCGGCGAGACCGGCGGCAAGGACTTCATCGTCGCCCATCCGTCGGCCGACGTGGAGGCGCTGGCCGCCGCCTGCATCCGCGGCACCTACGAGTTCCAGGGCCAGAAGTGTTCGGCCGCCTCGCGCGCCTACATCCCGCGCAGCCTGTGGGCGGATGTCGAGGAGCGTCTCGTCGCGATGACGAACGACGTCGTGGTCGGCGACGTCGAGAACCCGGAGACGTACGTCGGTGCGGTCATCAACGAGCAGCAGTTTCGCAAGCACGAGGCGGCGCTCGCCAAGGCGCGTGAGCAGGGCATCGTCGTGGTCGGCGGCAACACCGACGACAGCGTCGGCTGGTTCGTCGACCCCACGATCCTGCTGGTCGACGACCCGCATTCGGAGTTCCTCACCACCGAGCTCTTCGCGCCGATCCTCACCGTCTTCGTCTACGAGGACGAGGACTGGACGCAGACCCTCGAGCTCGTCGACTCCTCGACGCCGTACGGCCTCACCGGCGCGGTCTTCGCGCAGGACCGGGCCGCCGTCCGCGAGGCGGACGCGGCGCTGCGGTACACCGCGGGCAACTTCTACGTCAACGACAAGCCGACCGGCTCGGTCGTCGGGCACCAGCCCTTCGGCGGTGCGCGGGCGTCGGGCACCAATGACAAGGCGGGCACGGTGTGGAACCTCATCCGCTTCGCCAGCCCGCACACGACGAAGGAGAACCACACCCGCATCACCGACTACCGCTACCCGCACCTGCAGGGCTGACCGGACGAGCCGAGGAGAACCGTCGTGTCCGACCATGAATTCGACGTCGTCGTCATCGGTGCCGGCGCAGTCGGGGCGAGCTGCGCGTTCCAGCTGGCGCGGCGGGGCCTGCGGGTGGCCGTCGTCGAGGCGTTCGCCGGCCCGGCCGAGGGCAGTACCGGCCTGTGCTTCGCCTCGGTGCGGGCGCAGTGGTCCGACGGGCCGAACATCGACCTGTCCTGGCGCAGCGTCCGGGCCTACCGGGATTTCCAGGCCGAGCACGGCATCGACGTCGGGTACGTGCCGAGCGGCTACCTCTTCCTCATCCCGGACGAGGCGTGGGAGGCGCAGCTGCGGGCGGTCGACCTGCAGCGCTCGTACGGTGTGCCGGTCGAGGTGCTGACCGTCGCCGAGGCGCAGGCCAAGGTGCCGTTCGATCCGGCTGGCATCGGCGGCGCGACGTGGGGGCCGGCCGACGGGAAGGTCGACGCCCACGGCGTCACCGTGGCCTACCTCGACCTCGCGAAGGCGCACGGCGCGCGGGTGTTCTACACCTTCCGGGTCGACGGCATCGAGCAGGTCGGGGAGCGGTGGGTCGTCTCGTCCGGTGACCGGACGGTGTCGGGGGCGTACGTCGTCAACGCCGCCGGCGGCTGGGCGCCGGAGATCGGCGCGTTCGTCGGCCGGGACCTGCCGATCGTGCACTCCCGCCGCAACATCTATTCGACGGCCGACGGCGCGCTGGACCGGTTCGTCCCGATGACCGTCGACTTCGGCACCGGCTTCTACATGCGCACCGAGGGCGAACGGCTGCTGATGGGCGGGGCGAAGCCGGGGGAGGTCGGGTACGACCTGACCGTCGACTGGCCCTGGCTCGAAGAACTGCTCGGCATGGCCGTCGAGCGCTTCGAGTGGCTGGCCGACCTGCCGATCGATCGCAAGGGTTGCTGGGCAGGCACCTACGAGAACACCCCCGATCACAACGCGATCCTCGGCGCGGCGCCCGGGCAGCCGACCTGGGTCGACGCGTGCGGCTTCTCCGGCCACGGCCTCATCCAGGCGCCGGTGGCCGGCGAACTCGTCGCGGAGCAGATCGTCGACGGCGCCATCACCAGCGCCGACGTCTCCCACCTCGACGTCCGGCGGTTCGCCGACCGCCGCGACGACGAGATCGGCCTGGTGTTCTAGTCATGCGAGACCGAACCCGCTTGGAAGGCCGAACGTGAACATCCTCGTCGTCATCGCTCATCCCGAGCCGCGGTCGTTCGTCGGCGCGCTCGCCGACACCGCGATCCGGACGCTGCGCGAGCAGGGCCACGAGGTGGCCGTCAGCGATCTGTATCGCATGGGCTGGCAGGCGGTGATCGGCGAGCAGGACTTCGCCGATCGGGAGGACGCCGACCGCCTGGACGTCTCGCGCGAGCAGGAGCACGCCTTCGCGGTGGGGCGGGAGGCGCCGGACGTCCTCGCCGAGCAGGAGAAGGTGGCCGCCGCCGATCTCGTGATCTTCCACTTCCCGGTGTGGTGGTTCTCGATGCCGGCGATCCTCAAGGGCTGGTTCGATCGCGTCTTCTCCCGCGGTTTCGCCTACTCGAAGGGGCGCAAGTACGGCCGGGGCCACTTCGTCGGCAAGAAGGCGATGCTCGTGCTGACCACGGGCACGGCGTCGACGCTGTACGAGCCGAACGGCATCGACGGTGACGTCCTGCACGTCCTGTGGCCGATCCACAACGGCATCCTCGCGTACACCGGGTTCACGGTGCTGCCGCCGACGGTCGCCTGGCAGCCGGGCGCCGTCACGGCCGAGGAGCGACAGGGGTATCTCGACGACTACGCCGAGCGGCTGGGCGGGCTCGACGCGATCGAGCCGCTCTACTTCCACCCCTGGTCGGATTACGACCGCACGCAGCGCCTGCTGCCCGGAGTCAAGGCGCGTTCGGGCGTGCAGTGGAACCCCGGGGCGGGCCAGACCTTCGTCTCGGCCGCCGACGAGTACACCCGCGACGTCAACCCCTAGGAGCCCTGACATGGCCGAATCACCCCTGTTCGACGAGCTGCATCACATCTGCATCGTCGTCGATGATCTGGACGCCGCCGTCGCGTTCTACGAGTCCGTCGGCATCGGGCCGTGGCAGGACTTCCCGTCGCTGGAGCCGTTCAAACACGAGCTCGAGGTGCCCGACGTCGACGACTTCATGAAGCTGCGCTACCGCTTCGCGAATCTCGGCAATGTGCAGCTGCAACTCTGCTGTCCGCCGCCCGGCGACACGCCGCAGCGACGGTTCCTCGACGAGCGTGGACCCGGCGTCTTCCACCTCGGTTTCACGGTCGACGACGTCGACGCCGCGGAGGAGCGGGGCCGGGCCGCCGGCATCGCGCCTAAGCTTCACGGCAGGCTGCCGAACCGCAACGGCTTCACGTACTTCGATACCGACGAACGCGGCGCGGGCGTTATCCTTCAGGTCCGGAGATCATCGACGTAGGCGAGGGGCATGATCGAGAGTCTGCGTGATCTGCTCGCGCACTGCCCACCGCTGGACTCACTCGATTCCCAGGCGCTCGACGCGGCCGCCGAGGCCGCCGTCG
The DNA here is from genome assembly GCA_044222225.1 of Mycobacteriaceae bacterium. Classification (GTDB taxonomy): domain Bacteria; phylum Actinomycetota; class Actinomycetes; order Mycobacteriales; family Mycobacteriaceae; genus JBGANR01. The sequence continues at coordinate 176,252 of JBGANR010000007.1, read as the reverse complement.
TCGAACGGTTCCGTTCGGGCCGGCTCATTCTGGACGCGTTCGTCAAACCGGCGACCGAGGTCTTCGTCGTCATGGACGGCGAGGTCGCGGTCTGGCACGATCCCGACCAGGCCGAACAGGCCGCCGAGGAGCGGCTGCGGCGGGGCGACATCTTCGGCTTCTCCGCGATGCTCACCGAGAGCGCGGTCGGTCCGCGGGCCGTGGCCGCGACGGCGACCACGGTCGCGCGGATCCCGGCGGCCGTGGTGGCCGAGGCCTTCACCTCCTATACCGGGGCGCGGTTCCTGGCTCGCCACGTCTCGCAGGGGTACCGGCGTCCGATCGTGCCGCCGTCCTACCTCGTGGTCGACGATCTGATCGGTGCCAAACCGCTGGTCGTCGACCCCGGGACGCCTGTCTCGCAGGTGGCGCGGCTGATGACCGAGCAGCGCTGGCCGTGCGCCGCCGTGCGGGTCGGGCCGCGGGAGTACGGCCTGGTCACGGAGTCGACGCTGCTGCGGCAGGTCGTCGTCGAGGGGCGTTCGGCCGACACCCCCGCGCGCGAGTTGATGCAGTATCCGGTGCCCGCGGTCGAATCGGGTGAATCCACCGCCGACGCGCTCGGCGACCTCATCGACGACGGCACCGAGTTCCTGCTCGTCATCGGCCGCGCGGGTGAACTGCTGGGCGTACTCGACTGGCGCGACTTCGTCCTGTCGTCGTCGACGACCGGCATCCCGCTGCGCGATCAGATCCGCGGGGCGAGCGACATCGACGAACTGGTGCAGCGCAGCCGGCGCGTGCCCACGATGCTCGACGCGGTGCTCCGCCGCGGGCTGGCCTCGGGGCGCGTCATCGCGGCGTATTCGGCGATCGTCGATTCGATCGTGCGGCGGGCCATCGTCCTCGTCTTCGACGAACACCCGGAGTTGTCGACGGACGCCTTCACCTGGCTCTCGCTCGGCAGCAACGGCAGGCGGGAGGCGGTGCTCAGCTCCGACGTCGACGCCGCCGTGGCCTTCTCCGACGACCTGTCGGATCTCGAGCAGCTGCGCTATCGCAGTGCGTTCGCCGAGGTCATGGCCGTCATCGCGCGGGCCGGGATCAGTATCGACACCCACGGCGTCACGCCGCAGCGGGCGGCGTTCGCGCGCACCAATGCACAATGGCGCCGGGCGGGTCTGCGCTGGCTCTCGCGGGCCGGCGAGGGCGAGGGCGCGATCATGGGGTCGCTGCTCGTCGACGCCCGGCCGATCCACGGCGACCCCGGGCTGCCGGAGGTGACGAGCGTCTTCGGCGACTTCCGGCGTCACCCCGAGACCGTGCGGCTGCTGCTCGACGGATCGCTCGCCCAGCGCGCGCGGCTCCGCCCCATGCGCGACGTGCTGCGCGGCCGGCGCAGCGACGTCGACATCAAGACGGCGGCACTGCTGCCGGTGGTCAACATCGCGCGATGGGCGGCGCTGGCCGCCGGTTCGGCGGAACTGCAGACGACCAAGCGGCTGCGCGCGGCGGCCGGCTCGCAGATCCTCCCCACGGGGCACGCCGAACGGCTCATCGAGGTCTTCGACGTGCTGCAGCACCTGCGATTGCAGTATCAGCTGGCCGCGCTGGAGGAGGGGCGGCCGCCGTCCGACGTCCTGCGGCGGGATCGGCTCAGCCGGATCGACCGGGGCGTCATCACCGAGGCGGTCCGCCAGATCGGTTCGGTGCAGAGCCGCATGGACAGGCTCTCGGGCTACCTGTCGAACGACGAGCTGACCGCGCCGCCGGGCGCCTAGCACGACGACGGGGATCCGTCGAATTCTGAGGCGTTGAAACTCTGGACGAGTCACGTCAGGTGGTGTGTAATGTCACATGGCAAGTAGTGGTGTCGCGGCCGCTCCGGATCGCCGACCGACGAAGGGAATCGAAAGGGAGCCGGAAGCGGAGCTTCATTCGGCGGCGGTTCGTCGGCGGCGTCGGTCGGAGACATCGGTGTCCGCCTGCCGTACAGAGGTTCGGCCGTTACCATTCGACCGGAGACACAGCAGGTGGGGCGGGAAGGGTCGCGGCCACCACCTGATCGTCGGCCGAGCGTGCAGGGGCGGCCCCGGGTGACCGGGGACCTCCGCGGGACTCGGCGCGACGTTGCGGTTCGCTGCCGTGCCTCTCCTTGCCATCCCTCCACCCAATGAATTCGAGGAGTGAAGTTCATGTCCGCTGGGCTCGATACCGAGTACGAGGCGAGTGACAAACATTTGAAACGGACGATCGGGCTGTTCGGCCTGATCGGTCTGGCGGTCAGCATCCAGGTCGGGTCGGGCTGGCTGCTGGCGACGCTGTCGGCGGTGTCGCGGTCGGGGCCTGCGGCGATCGTCGCCTGGGTGATCGGTGCGGTGTTCTTCGGCATCATCGGCGTCGCGTGGATGGAACTGGGCACGATGTTGCCGCGGTCCGGTGGCGGCGTCCGCTATCCGCGGATGACGCACGGCGCGTTCCTGTCCTGGCTCAACGGCTGGGGTTACCTCATCGCCGTGATCGCGATGCCGGTCATCGAGGTGCAGGCGGTGCTCACCTACATCGGCGGGCACTGGGGGCATCTGGGTTTCCTCAAGCAGGAGGCCGACGGCCCGGTGATGTTGGCGTGGCCGAACGGCATCATCGTGGGCTGGGTGCTGCTGGTGGTGTTCTTCGCGCTGAACATCTTCGGTGCGCAGTTGCTGACGGAGTCGAACAAGATCGTCACGGTCTGGAAGCTCGTCATTCCGGCGATCACGTGTGTGTTGATGTTCACCGCGTTCAGATCCGAGAATTTCATGGACTTCGGCGGCTTCGCGCCGATGGGCTGGGGCGCGGTGCTCGGCGCCGTCTCGGGTGGCGGCATCGTGTTCGCCTACGCGGGTATCCGGCAGATCGTCGACTTCGGCGGTGAGGTGATCAACCCGAAGCGCAACATCCCGCTGGCCATGATCATCGGTGGTCTGATCGTGCCGCTGGTGCTGTACACCACGCTGCAGGTCGCGTTCGTCGGTGCCATCGATTGGCAGGCCGCCGAGGTGTCGCCGGGGAACTGGGCCGGGTTGTTCACCTCGCACTGGGCGTCGGAGCCGCTGCTGGCGGCGGTGAAGGCGGCTGGGTTCGCCTGGTTCGCGCTGATCCTGTTGTCGGACGCGGCGCTCTCGCCGGCGGCGACGGGCTGGGTGTTCGTCGGCATGGGCGGCCGGGTGTTGTATTCGATGTCGGTCAACAAGGAACTGCCGACCGGCATGCAGAAGATGAACAAGTGGGGCGTGCCGTGGGTCGCCCTGGTGGTCTCGACGGCCGTCGGGTTCCTGCTCTTCCTGCCCGTTCCGTCGTGGTACACGTTCGTCGGCATGGTGTCGACGGCGATGGTGCTCAACTATCTGATGGCCGGTCCGGCGATGGCCGTGTTCCGCAAGGTCGCGCCGGAGCTGCCGAAGCCGATCAACATCCCGGGGAGCACGTTCTGGGGTGCGGCCGGGTACATCTGCTCGCTGCTGCTCTGCTACTACGCGGGCTGGATGACGATGGTGAACATCATGACGATGGTCATCCTGGGTCTGCCGGTGTACGCGGCGTACGCGTCGGTGCGGGCCGGCTGGTCGCCGCGGACGCTGTCGACGGCGATGTCGGTGGTGTTCGCGGTGGTGTGGGTGTTCGTCGGGATGAGCTCGGGCTGGCTGTTCGCGGCGAGCTTCAAGGACGCGAACTGGAGCATCGGGGTGTACCTGGTGGCGTTCGTCGGATTGACCGCCGGATTCGTGGCGGCGTTGTGGGCGATCTCCAACGCGGAGGGACGTCAGCAGATCCAAGCCGGTCTGTGGATCCTGCCGGCACTGGTCGGCACGACGTTCCTCGCGTACTGGGGTGAATCCGGACCGGATCCGGTGCTCACCAGTGGGATGGACGCCCTGGCGGTGATCGCGCTCGCGATCGGCACGTACATCTGGGCCGTCAAGTCCGGCTATCGGACGTGGGAGATGGACCAGGTCGTCAAGAGCACCCTGGCCGAGATCGAAGCCGAGAACGCTTCGGTGAACATGGCGAAGTAGACCCGCTGCGGTCTGCGCGAGGCCGCTCCGATGTCGTCGGGGCGGCCTCGTCGCGCCGTGTCGTTACGTCCGGCGCCGGGCGTGGATGTGGTCGAGGTGACGGGACAGGGCGGTGAACGTCCCGTCGTCCTCGAGTGAGCGCCGGACGTACTCGTTGAGACCGCCCGGGGTCTCGTGCGCCGGCACCGCGTCGCGCAGCACGGCGGGGTCCGTCGCCACCGATTCGGTGGCCAGCCCCTGCAGCAGCGACGACGCATAGTTCGCGGCGAGCGTCCGTGCCATTCCCTGCTCGACCGCCCAGTCGATGAGGGTGTTCTGGAAGGCGAAGAAGCTCGACATGGCGCCGGACACCGAACTCAGCACCTCGAGATCCGCTTCGTGCTCCACGACGACGAGTTCGCCGCAGCCGGCCAGCAACTCCTCGACCGCCGGCACGGCCGGGTACAGGACCACGGGGCCGACGCCGAGGGTGATCATCGGCAGCGGGATCACCTGGCACACGGTCGTCGCCGGTGCGACGACGGCCGTGAGCTTCGACGGCGGCCATCCCGCGGGCAGGCCGACCACCACCTGGTCGGCGCGGAACCGCAGCTCCCCGCAGACGTCGGCGACCTGCGTCGGCAGCACGGCGATGACCACGACGTCGCTCGCGTCGACGACCGTCTGGTTGTCGGCGGCCACCCGTACCTGCGGAAACCGTGCGGCCAGCGCCGCGCTGCGCGCCGCCGACCGCGGCGAGAGCACGACGTCCACCGCCGCGGCGTTCGGCCCGCCCAGGATCGCGGTCGCCACATCCGCCGCGATCGCGCCGACGCCGACGAAGCCCACAGTCATTCGGTTCTGCTCACTCATGTGCGCACACACTGCCACAGCCCGGGGAGGCTTCGTCTCATCCGACGAAGAACTCGGGAAGTCGTTGTCCGCCAGGACGACGGCTGACGTCGCGGCGCCGAATAACGTCGCTTCCAGATTCGCGTACGTCCGCGCGAGTCGTGCCATCGATCGATGAGGAGAAACGTGACCACGCGCAGCCGTATCTCCCGACTCGCCCCCGAGGAACGCGCCGAGCTGGAACACATCGCGCGATCGCGGCGGACCCTGGCCGGTGTCGCCTCTCGTGCGCGCATCATCCTCGACCATGACGAGCTCGGTCCGGTCGAGGGCACCAAGCGATCGTCCGTCGCCAAGGCGACCGCCTGGAAATGGCGATCGCGCTATGCCGCGGCCGGTGCCGCAGGCCTGTGCGACGCGCCGCGCGCCGGACAGTCGCAGATCTCCGACGACGTCGTGCTGCGGTGTGTGCTCGACGAACCGCCGGAGGGGAGTGCGCGGTGGACGACGCGCTCGGTCGCCGACGCCGTCGGCGTCAGTCAGGCGACGGTCAGCCGGATCAGGCAACGGTGCTTCCCGCGCGCCGAGCACGAGGCGGTGATTCTGTCGGAGGCCGCCGCCTCTGTGCTGGCCGGCATCGACATCGGGCCGGCGGGGAGCGCACTCGTCTTCCACGCCGCCGCGGGGGTGCGCCGCTCGCCGGTGTCGGAGGTGGCGGTCGACGTCATCGAGACGATCCTGTGCGCCCGTCTGCACTTCAAGCCCGACGGCGACGCGGCGGTCGACGACGCGACGCCCGGAGCCGTCGGATTCCTTCGTCGCGTCACGGCCGACCTGCCCGCGGTGCCCGTCACGCTCGTCGTCGACATCGCCGTGGACGCGCAGGTCCAACGCTGGTTGCGAGCCCACCCCGAGATCACGGTGCATGCGGTGACCCCGCGGCAGTGGCCGGCGCTGCTGCACCGGATCGCGACGGCGGTCGATCCCGGGCAACTGGCCGAACTGCGCGACGTCCAGCGCCGGATCCGCCTGGCGTGTCGCCGTGGATCCGACGAGTTCGTCTGGACCCGCGCGCCGAGCGGCTCGCCGCCGATCCGGCGGGAGACGCACCGCGGCGAGCCGGACCGTCCGGTCGGTGAACTCGGCGTGGTCATTCGAGCGCTCTGCGCCGTGGTCGCGGACGGCGAACCGGCGGCGGGGGAGCCCGTGCCGATCCGGCGCGTCGCCGAACGGTCGGAGGTTCCTCCGGGACGCGTCGCCGGTGTGTTGGCGCGATTCGCCGAGGAGGGGCTCTTCGAGCACCGCGGCGGGCAGTGGCTGCTCCGGGTCCCCACGCACCGTGACATCGTCGAGATCCACACGGCGCTGGGGCTGCTCGGCACCGCCGTCGTCCGGCGGATCGCCTCGTCGGCCGTCCCGCTTCCGGCGTCGATCGACGACCATTACGCCGGGATCCTGCGGTGCGACGAGCTGGGCTTGACGTCGGAATGCGGGGCGCTCGACCTGGAGTTGCTGGACGAACTCGCACGATCGGCGGACATGCCGCGGATCGCGGCGATGTTCACCCGGCTCACGCTGCATCTGCGATTGTTTCTCGCGATGTTCGGGCTGAATCATCGTTGTCCGACGGACGAGATCGTCGCCGACGACGGCAGGATCATCGCCGCGATCCGGTGGCGTGATCCCGAGGCGGCCGTCGACGCCTGGCGCAGCAAGATGGACGGCTGCGCGCGGTCCATGCTCTCGCAGGCCCGCCTGCCGGCCGACGCCTCGTCTCCGATCTCCGCGGAGTAGCCGCTCGGCGCTATAGCATGTCACAGGTCACATCATTCATCGGTGCGGTCGTCGGTGCCGCCTAAGACGAGAGGCCCGCAGACATGAGGCTCGGACGCATGATCAACGCCGTCGACGTGCACGCGGACGGACTGCCCGGACGGGTCATCGTCGGCGGCGTCGGGAACGTCCCCGGCGAGACGATGCTCGACAAGGCGCGGTATCTCGAGCACGAGGCCGACGGGCTGCGCCGGCTGATGCTCAACGAGCCGCGCGGCTATCCGGGCATGTGCTGCAACCTCGTGCTGCCGTCGAACCATCCGGACGCCGACTTCGGCTACGTCATCATGGAGCACGTCGAGTACCCGGCGATGTCGGGGTCGAACACGATCTGTGTCGCGACGGCTCTCGTAGAGACGGGGATGGTCGAGGTCACCGAGCCCGTCACCGAGTTCAACCTGGAGGCCCCGGCCGGGCTCATCGGGATCCGCGCGACCGTCGAGAACGGCAAGGCGACCTCGATCACCTTCCGCAACCAGCCCGCCTATGCCGCCCACCTCGACGTTCCGGTCGAGATCCCCGGCGTCGGCACCGTCACGGCGGACATCGCCTGGGGCGGCATGTGCTACGTCATCGCCGACGCCGCCCGGTTCGGGCTGTCGCTCACCCCCGATGAGGGCCGGGAGATCGTCAGGTACGGGCAGATGCTGACGCTGGCGGCGAGCGAGCAGTACGACGTCCGGCACCCGCTGGACCCGACGCTCGCCGGCGTCTCCATCTCGCAGCTCTCCGGCCCCGCGCATTCGCCGGCGAACCACCGGCGCAACGCCGTCACGATGCCGTCGGGCGTCGCGCGGTGGGACGCCCCGGAGAGCTTCCTCGGCTGCATCGACCGCTCGCCGTGCGGCACCGGGACGTCCGCCCGCATGGCGACGATGCACGCCCGCGGCCTGCTCGCCGTCGGCGAGGAGTTCCGCCACGAGAGCATCACCGGCACCGTCTTCACCGGCCGGATCGTGGCGACCACCATGCTCGGCGACACGCCCGCGATCATCCCCGAGATCACCGGCCACGGCTGGATCACGGGCTTCGCCAACTACGTCCTCGACCCCACCGACCCGTTCCCCGAGGGGCTGACGGTCGCCGACATCTGGGCGCGCTGACATGCCCGCGCGGACCAGCGTCCTGTATGTCACCGACCTGTCCTACGAGGCGCGTGGGCGTCGATACTGCGACGAGGACATCGAGCTGTCGTCCCGGTTGCGGACGCGCTTCGACCTCGCGCTGTGTCACCCGAAGGACGCGGCCGCGCTGATGGACGCGTTCGACGTCGTCGTCGTGCGCAACAGCGGCCCGGCGATCCACTATCGGGACGAGCACGTCGCCTTCCGGGAACGTGCCGTCGCGACGGGTGCCCGCGTCTTCACCGAGCTGACGGGTAAGGCCGACCAGCAGGGCAAGCGCTATCTGCCGGAGCTGTACGACGCCGGGTATCCGGTGATCCCGACCGTCGACGGGCGCGACGGGCTCGCCGCGCTCGATCGGCTGCCGGCGGTGGAGCGGTATGTCGTCAAGCCGCTGCACGGTTCCGATTCCATCGGGCTGCGATTCGTCGGACGCGCCGAACTGCCCGAGGTGCTCGATGCGGACGCCGCGGAAACCCTGCTCGTCCAGCCCTGCGTCGACTTCCGCTACGAGGTGTCCTTCTACTTCGTCGATCGCACCTTCCAGTACGCGCTGTACGCCCCGGACCCGGCGCAGCGCTGGCGGCTCCGGCCTTACCGGCCGACCGCGGCCGACCTCGATTTCGCCCGGCGATTCGTCGATTGGAACGACGTCGACCACGGGATCCAGCGCGTCGACGCCTGCCGTGTGGGCGACGACCTGCTGCTCGTCGAGCTGGAAGACCTCAATCCTTATCTCTCGCTCGATGTGCTCGACGCCGAGCGGCGAGACGCCTTCGTCGCGGACATGGCGGCGTCGATCGAGGCGTTGGCGGCGTCGCCGGGCTACACGGCGAGCGCGCTGAGCGGCAGGGTGACGGTGCCGTCGTCGAGGGCGTAGGTCGTGCGGGACGTGGCGCCCAGGGCGACGGCTGCCGACGCTACGCCGAACCGGTCAGGATCCCGTGTCGGTCGCGGCCATAAGGGTCGCTTCGCGCTCCGGGAACGTACGCGGTCTGTCCCGGGCCGGGCGGCGATGGGATGGTCTGACCATCGACCCGTACCAGGAGGATTCATGACCAACCCGTTCGGCACGGCACACCACGTCTGCGTCGTCGTTCCCGACATCGAGAAGGCGCTCGCCTACTACGAGTCCCTCGGCATCACCGGGTGGCGGCAGTATCCGCCGCTGACGGACTACACCGACCTGAAGGTCGCCGACGAGCAGGGCTTCATGGCGATGAAGTACATGTATACCGACGAGCCCGGACTGCAGTTGCAGCTCTGCGAGCCGGTGCCGGGCGGCTCGCCGCAGTGGGAGTTCCTGCAGCGCACCGGCGGCGGCGTCTTCCATCTCGGGTTCGTCGTCGACGACGTCGACTCGTCGACGGAGCGGGTCAACGCACTCGGCGCCGAGACCTGGATGTACGGCCGCCGCCCCGATCGCACGGGCTTCACCTATTTCCAGACGCCCGAGGCGGGCGTGACGTTGGAGATCCGGCAGAGCCCGAAGGCGTAGCGGCGATCGGCATCGCGGCGATCCGCGTTGTTCTGCGGCGTTCACCACGCACGCGCGACGCCGGTGCGCAACACTGTGTGCGTCGGCGATCCGCGTAGGACGCCGGACCGGCAGCAGTTGAGACGTTTGGAGTACCGCGTGGATCACTACGATCTGGTCGTCATCGGTTCTGGTCCCGCGGGACAGAAGGCGGCGATAGCGGCCGCCAAGCTCGGTAGGCGAGCTCTGGTCATCGAGCGCCGCGACATGGTCGGCGGCGTATGCATCAACACCGGGACGATCCCGTCGAAGACGATGCGCGAAGCCGTGCTGTATCTCACCGGACTCAATCAGCGAGAACTCTACGGTCAGTCCTATCGGCTGAAATCCGAGATCACCGTGGCCGATCTCTCCGCGCGCACGATGCACGTCGTCGGCAAGGAGATCGACATCATCCGCAATCAGCTCGCGCGCAACAGGGTCAACCTGATGCTGGGGAGCGCGCGGTTCTCCGGCACCCATGAGGTGGAGGTGGAGGACGCGACCGGCGATCTGAAGAAGATCACCGGCGACAAGTTCGTCATCGCGGTCGGCACACGGCCGGCGCGTCCGTCCACGGTCGAGTTCGACGGGATGACGATCGTCGATTCCGACCAGATCCTGGGCATGGATCGCGTTCCGACGTCGATGGTGGTCGTCGGTGCGGGCGTCATCGGCATCGAATACGCGTCGATGTTCGCGGCTTTGGGTACGAAGGTGACGGTCATCGAATCGCGTTCGTCGATGCTCGATTTCTGCGACCGCGAGATCGTCGAGGCGCTGCAATATCAGCTGCGCGAGCGCGGCGTCACCTTCCGTTTCTCCGAAAGAGTGAAGACGGTCGAGCGTCATCCGTCGGGAACGCTGACGGTGCTGGCGTCGGGTAAGAAGATTCCGGCCGACACGGTGCTCTATTCGGCCGGCCGACAGGGCGTCACCGATGAACTGCGCGTCGATGCCGCGGGTCTGAGCGCCGATAAGCGCGGCCGACTCTCCGTCGACGCGGACGGGCGGACCGAGGCGGAGCACATTTATGCGGTCGGCGATGTGATCGGCTTTCCGGCGCTCGCCGCGACGTCGATGGAACAGGGCCGCCGCGCGGCTTACCACGCGTTCGGTGAGCCGGTGGGCAATCATTCCGACACCACGCCGATCGGGATCTACTCGATTCCGGAGATCAGCTATGTGGGCAAGACCGAGGACGAGTTGACGACGGCGAACACGCCTTTCGAGGTGGGCATCGCCCGCTACCGCGAACTCGCCCGCGGCGCGATCATGGGCGATTCGTGCGGCATGCTCAAGCTGCTCGTCCACGCTGATGACCGGACGCTGCTGGGCGTCCACGCCTTCGGCACCAATGCCACCGAACTCGTGCACATCGGCCAGACGGTGATGGGATGCGGCGGGACCGTCGACTACCTGGTCGACAGCGTCTTCAATTACCCGACCCTGGCAGAGGGGTACAAGGTGGCGGCGCTCGACGCGGTGAACAAGATGCGCGCGGTGGAGCGGGTTCGCGTCGCCGGACACGTCAACGACTTGGAACTCGTTCCGGAGTAGCCGGCTTCGGATCGTCGGCCGGCCCGATTCGTGTCGGCGGGCCGTCATCGCCGACGGTCCCGTTCGGCGATGGCGGTGTACTCGGCGAGTTCTTCTTCCGGGTGGTGGCGGGTGTTGAGCGGTTCGTAGCCGGCGGCGCCGGTGCGTTTCCAGAGGACACGCGGGGTGGTGCAGCGGCGGCGGGGGTCGAGGTCGTCGGCGTCGGACGCATCGGTGTTCGCGGACGCGTGGGTGTCGCTGTCGGGCAGCGGTGCGTCGTCGACGAACTGCCAGGACGGCACCCCCGTGCTGTCGCCGGATCCATCGGCGCCGACGTTCGGACAGGTGGTATCGCCGCGACTGGTGGTCGCGTCGGTAGTGGCCGGACCCTCGGGCGGATCGCCGCGGCTCTCGGCCACGTCGGCGCCTACCCGGTCGCCGGGTGCGTGTGCGGGATCGCTGGCGGTGGTGTGGGTGATCGGCTTGCCGTCGGGTCCGACGAGGTCGGTGCGCCAGGTGCCGTCGGGGTTGAGCATCGGGTGGCAGCCGTCGCACACCAGGGTTAATACTCGATGTTCGTCAACCCGCCGTCACGCCATTCCACCACGTGATGCACCTGCGTTCGGGTGGCGGGCGCGTCACACCCGGGCCGGGAGCAGCCACGCTCGGCGCCATACAACGCGACGCGCTGATCGAAGGAAGCCAGGCGTTTCCCGCGATACAGATCGAGCGGTCGACGTTGGTCGCACACGGTGAGGTAAGGGTGCATCGGTTCGGCCATCCGCACCAGATCCTTGACCGGCAACGATCCACCCGAGGCGGTGCAGGACAGGCCGGTCTCCCGTTCCAGATCGTGGACGTCGACGGTCGCGATGACCATGACGGGTAGCCCACGGTGCACACCCAGCTCGCCCGACCTGAGAACATCGCGTAGGGCGGTGGCGAGGGCGTCGTGTTGGCGTTGGGCGTTGTTTCGCCGATCCCGCCGTGCGGCGTCGAGCACGTCCTCACTCGAGGTGTCGGCGCCGAGCGGCTGGTCGTCGGCGGGGTTGTTCACCCCCGGCCGGGCGTATTTCGCCAGGATCGGTTCCAGCAGGGCGCGGGCTTCCGGGTCCAGATGCCCGGACAGTTTGCTCATGCCGTAGGCGTCTTGTTTCCCCAGCGTGAGGCCGCGTTTCCGGCGGCAGATCTCATCGGCCTGCTGGCGGTCGGGGTCGACGAGGTTCAGGATTTTCGCGCACAGTCCTTTCACATCGTCCGGGGTGACGTGGCGGGCGGCGGTCCCTAGGATCTCGTCAGCCATCTCAGCCTTATCGGCAGGGACGGTGTCGATGGCTTTCGCGATCGACCGTGCCGCGACACGCGAGCAGCGGCCGTCGAACACCGCCTGCGCGGTGACCGGATGCACCGGGTCTTGGGCCTGTCCGTACATCCCGGTCCGGGGCCCGAACACAGCAGCGTCCCGGACGCGCTGGTTCGCTTCGCAGCCGGCGATCCACGCCAACCCGCGCAGCCAGGCGCCCGGCCGCGCACCCCGCTGTCCGGGCAACCCGCGGATCAAGCCCTCGGTGACGGCTCGCAGTTGGATGCCGTCGCCGTAGCGGGACACCTGTTCGGTCGCCGCGACCACGGCTTCGATATCGGTGTCGGCCAACGGGATCATCGACATCCCGGCCATCAACCGACCGGCCTCCAACTGCACGCCCGCAAGCTCGGCCACATTCAACCCGTCAAGCCATACGCGAACGTGTTCTGGGACCGGGACCGGTTCCAGAACGTGTGCGGGCGGGTTGATCGTCATGCCCCGATTCTACCGAGCATGTTCGATTAATAAAAGAGAGATTTGTCACGGGAACCACAATCGGACACCGGTGACAGAAGTGTCGCAGCAGGTCAGAAGTGTCTCCTGGGCTCATCGCCGGGACCTGCCGAGGTGGTCAGGATGGTCGACGGGCGCCGCGTTCGACAATCTGTCGACGCCCGACGCCCGACGCCCGACGCCCGACGCCCGACGCCCGACGCCCGACGCCCGACGCCCGACGCCCGACGCCCGACGCCCGACGCTGTGCGGCGAACGCCGTGCGACGAACGCCGGGACCGCGCGTCCGACGCGGGCGGGTGGCCGAGGGCCAGGGTCGGCGGACCCCGGCCACCCGCGTCTGCGACCCGGACATCGAGTGGGCGGCGCGCGGGTTCCCCGCCGCGCCACCGGCCACCCGACGTCCGGGAGGTCGACGGACCCGTCACCGGATCGTCAGCGAACGGAGAGCTCCCGGTACGGCTCGCCGGCGGCCACCCGGGCCAGCCCCATCCGGTGCAGGTCGATCGTCTGGAACTCGCCGTGCCGGATGAGCTCGGTCAGCGCGCGGCCGACGGCCGGCGCGTGCATGAGTCCGTGCCCGGAGAAGCCCGTCGCGACGTAGAAGTTGTCGAGGTGCCCCGTCCAGCGGTCGAGGATCATGTTGCCGTCGAGCCGGTTCTGGTCGTAGTGGCCGGACCACGTCGATTCGAGTCGGAGCTGGTCGGCCGACGGCACGCGGTCGACCAACCGCGGCCACACCTCGTCCTCGAAGTACGCCGGATCGATCGACAGATCGAAACCGCCGCCCGCGACGGGCGCCGCGGCCGGAGTGTCGAAGTCGACGCGCGCCGCCGTCAGACCGTCGCCCTCGGGCCGCACGGCCAGCCCGGACGGATCCTTGATGAACGGGTAGTTCGAGAAGTCGGTGGCCGTCACGACGTAGTGGTCGTAGCGGCGCATCGGCTCCACCGGCAGCGTCAGACCCAGCTGCGCCGACAGCCCCGAACCCCAGACGCCCGCCACGTTCACGACGTGCTCGGCCGTGAGCCGCCGGCCGGACGCGAGAACCACCTCGGTGACGCGGTTCCCGCCGGTCTCGAAGCCGACCACCGCGTCGATGACGTGCTCCGCGCCGAGGTGGCGGGCCCGGGCGAGCATGCCGCGCAGGAAGGCGTGCGGATCGAGCCAGCCGTCGCGATACGAGAGGATGGCCGGCCCGAGGTCGCCCGTGTAGATGTCCGGGTAGCGCTCGGCCAGCTGCTCGGGCTCCAGCCACAGCGATTCGACGCCGAGCCCCCGCTGCAGTTCGTAATCGCGTCGCAGCTGGTCGGATCGCGCGGGGTCGGTGATGAACAGGTAGCCCTGCGCCTTGAAGCCGAGGTCGACGGTGTCCGCGGCCGTCGCCGTGCCGTCCGGCGCCGTCCAGTCGGCCCACCCGGCGATGATCTCGTGGGTGTACTGCGACATGAGGATGTTCTCGGGCCGGGTGAACAGCTGCCGCACGCCACCGCTGGCCGTCGACGACGCGGCCTGCCGATGGCTCGGATCGGGCTCGACGATGACGACGGACAGCCCGGGGTCGGCTTCCAGCAGGTGCCAGGCGGTCGCGGCGCCCATGACGCCGCCGCCGATGATGACGATGTCGGTACTCATAGGAGTGAGTCCTCGCGATTCGGCGCTAATAACTGCCGATATCCAGGGGTGTAGCCCCGTATACGGGCTACACCCCCGAGAATCGGCAGTTTTTAGCGGAGTTGACGTCAGAGATGCGGGTACGGGTGGCTGCGCCGGGGCGTGATTGCGTTTGACGGTGCGCGGGCTGACGAAGCGGATGAGGTTCCACACCGTGCCCACCTTGTCGTTGGTGCCCGACGCCCGGGCGCCGCCGAACGGCTGCTGCCCGACGGACGCGCCGCTCGGCTTGTCGTTGACGTAGTAATTGCCGGCCGCGTAGCGCAGCGCGTCGTCGGCCTGGGCGAGCGCGCGCTCGTCGGTGGCGAAGACCGCGCCGGTGAGGCCGTATTCGCTGGAGCCGTCGACCAGCGCGAGCGTCGCCTCCCAGTCGGCGTCGTCATAGACGTGGGCGGCGAGGATCGGGGCGAAGAACTCCTCGGTCATGAACCGCGACAGCGGGTCATCGACCTGCAGCAGCGTCGGATGGACGAACCAGCCGGCGGAGTCGTCGGTGCGTCCGCCGGCGAGGACGATCCCCTCCTCGCGGGCCTGCGCCAGTACGGCCTCGTGCTGCCGGAACTGCTGCTCGCTGATGACGGCCGCGAGGTACGTCCGCGGGTCCGTCGGATCGCCGACCACGACCTCGTTCGTGATGCGCACCAGCCGTTCCCGCAGCTCCGGCCACAGGCTCGCCGGCACGTACAGTCGCGAGGCCGCCGCGCATTTCTGGCCCTGGTACTCGTAGGCGCCGCGGATGCAGGCCGTGGCCAGCGCGTCGACGTCGGCCGACGGGTGGGCGAGGATGAAGTCCTTGCCGCCGGTCTCGCCGACGACGCGGGGGTAGTCGCGGTAGTTCGCGATGTTCTCGCCGACGGTGCGCCAGATGTGCTGGAAGGTGGCCGTCGACCCGGTGAACGCGATGCCCGCGAGGTGGGGATGCGTCAGCGCCGCGCCGGCGATCTCGCGTCCGCTGCCGTACACCACGTTGACGACGCCGTCCGGCAACCCCGCCGCGCGCATGAGCTCCATCGTGAGATGCGCGACGAGCGACGCGGTCTCCGCCGGCTTCCAGACGACCGTGTTGCCGAGCAGCGCCGGGCCGAGGGCGAGGTTGTTCATCGACGTGAAGTTGAACGGGGTCAGCGCCAGGACGAAGCCCTCCAGCGGCCGGTATTCGACGTGGTTGCTCACCCCGTACGTCGACGCCGGCTGCACAGTCGCCATCGTGGCGGCGTTGTGGAGATTGAACCGGATGAAGTCGACGGCCTCGGCGACGTCGCCGTCGGCCTGGTCGACGGTCTTGGACAGCTCGAGCATCGTCGCGGCGACGAGGCGCTCGCGCCACGGCCCGAACTCGAGCAGGTCGGCGGCGCGCCGGAAGGGTTCGGCGCGCGTCTCGAAGGGCAGCCGCGACCAGGTGCGGGCGGCGTCTGTCGCGGCGTCGATCGCCTCGCCGACCAGCGCGGTGTCCGCGGAATGGACGACGCCGAGGGCGGTGTGCCGATCGTGCGGCGGGACGATCGGCCGGGTGCGGCCGGTGCGGATCTCGCGGCCGCCGATGACGCTGGGCACGTCGAAGGATGCGGTGCGCGTCGCGGCGAGCGCGGCGTCGAGGTCGGCGCGGCAGGGGGAGCCGGGGCTGTAGTCGCGCATCGGTGTGTTCTCCGGCGGAGGTGTCACGGCGGTCCCTTCATTCGTCGTCGATGTGGCCGTCACGCTACGGCCCGGCGCAGCGCCGGAGCATTCGACGATTGATGAAAATCCGAGCTCAGAGTTCCGCTCTTCGGCTGACGGGGCTCGCGTCGGCGCGCCCTATCGTGGGCTCGATCACACCGCGCATGGAGGAGTTCGCATGGAGACCGAGTACGACTACATCGTGGTCGGCGCCGGTGCCGCCGGCAGCGTCATCGCCGGGCGGCTGAGCGAGGACCCGAACAACCAGGTCCTGCTCATCGAGGCCGGCGGCACCGATCGGTTGCCGATCGTCGCCATGCCCGGTGCGCTGCCGTTCGTCTACCAGAACAAGCTGATCCAGTGGGGGTTCGAATCGGGGCCGGAGCCGCACCTGCACGGCAAGAGGATCGAGGAGAAGGCCGGCAAGATCATGGGCGGCTCGTCGTCCATCAACGCGATGATCTTCAACCGCGGCAATCCGATGGACTACGACGGCTGGGCCGACGACGGACTCACCGACTGGGACTTCGCGCACTGCCTGCCGTACTTCCGCAAGATGGAGACGTTCGAAGAGGGCGCGAACCCGTGGCGCGGCGGCGACGGGCCGCTGCAGATCACGCGGGCCAAGGCCGAGCACAAGCTGTACGACGCCTTCCTGCAGGCCGGCGTCGAGGCGGGCCACGAGATCGCCGCCGATCACAACGGGCGGCGCCAGGAGGGCATGCACATCGCGCAGTCCTTCATCTCCGGCGGACGCCGGGTGAACGGCTCCCGCGCCTACCTCGACCCGCACGGTGACCGGCGCAACCTGCACGTTCTCAAGCGGACGACGATGCAGCGGGTGCTGTTCTCCAACCGGGAGGCCGTCGGCGTCGAGGTCAGGCGTCGCGGCTCGCCGGCACGGATCGCCTGCCGGCGCGAGGTGATCCTGTGCACCGGCGCGTTGCAGACGCCCAAGTGGCTCATGCTGTCGGGCGTCGGAGACCCGGATCAGCTCGCCGAGCACGGCATCGGCTTGGTCGCCGAATCGCGCGAGGTGGGCCGGAACCTACAGAACCATCCGGGCGTCGACATCCAGTTCTCGACGGCGGCCGAGGACTCGCTGACGTCCGAGCTGAGCGTCGTCGGACGCGGCCGGATCGGCGCCGAATGGGCGCTGCGGCGCAGCGGGCTCGGCGCGAGCAACTTCTTCGAGGCCGGGGCGTTCCTGCGTACCCGGGACGACGTCGATTTCCCGAACATGCAGTACGAGTTCCTGCCGCTCACCCGGCAGCTCAAGGGACGCCGGCTGGTGCCGGTGCCGGGCTTTCAGGTGTGGACGGACCTCTCGCGACCGGAGAGTCGCGGCGCCGTCACGCTGCGCTCGTCGCGTCCGGACGACAAGCCGAGCATCGTCTTCAACACCTACGACGTGCGCCAGGACATCGAGGACGTCATCGATGCCGTCGACCAGGCCCGGGACATCGCGGCGCAGCCGAGTCTCGCCCGATTCTGCAAGGCGGAGCTCAACCCCGGGCCCGACGTCAAGACCCGTGCGCAGGTGGAGGAGTGGGTCCGGCGGGCGACGGGCACGTCGTACCACATGTCGGGCAGTTGCCGGATGGGCGCGGACGACGAGGCCGTCGTCGACGGGGAGGGGCGCGTGCGGGCCGTGTCGGGGCTGCGGGTGGTCGACGCGTCGATCATGCCGAAGGTCATCACGGGCAATCTCTATGCACCGGTCATGATGATGGCGGAGAAGCTGGCCGACCGGATCAAGGGTGTGGCGCCGCCGGCGCCGTCGACGGCGGGGTACTACCGACGGCTCGCGGGCGAGCGTCATATCGAGCGCCCCTGAGCGTCGTCGAGGAGATAATCGTCGCGACGGGCCTGTGCGGCGCACGATACGACGCCCGGCCGGAAGGGGACCGTGAGCGGAGCGATCGACATGCAGGCCGCCGTCGACCAGTTGGCGGCGGCGGTCGGGCAGTCGGTGCTCGTCGAGGACGCAGACCAGCATCCGCTGTGGTGGAGCACGATCGGCTCGGTCGACAAGATGCGGATGCGCAGCATCGTCAACCGGTACGTCGACCCGCTCGCGACGGCCGCGCGGTTGGGCATCGTCGACGCCGACCGCCCGGTGCACATCCCGGCCCTGCCTGCCGCCGACATGTGGGCGCGCTGGTGCCTGCCGGTACGGCGCGACGGACGGTTGCTCGGCTACCTGTGGGTGCTCGACCCGGCCGACTCGCTCGGCCCCGGAGCCCTCGACGCCATGGTCGACTTCGCGGCCCTGGCCGCCGACGCCATCGCCGCGGTCGCCGAATCCGAGCTCGCTCGCGGACGCCGGCGCGACGACCTCGTCGACCGGTTGCTGGCCGGCCCCGACGCCGACGCCGCGCGGGAGCTGGCCCGGTTGCACGGGCTGCCGGTCGATGTGCGGGTGACGGTGTCGGAAGGATCGGACGGCTGGGTGCTGCCCCGTGGACTGTCCGCTTCGGTCGGTGAAACGCCTTGTCCGCCAACGGATTCCGTGACGAGCGGGACGCCGCTGCCGCTGGTCGAGCTCGCCGAGGCGGTGCGCCGGGCCGAGGCTGTGCGGCGGGCGCTCGCCGCCGGCGCCGTCTTGCCGGAGCCGTCCTGGGACGCGCTCGGCGCCTGGCGGCTCATCGTCGACGCGCCGGCGGCGTTGACGCCGGACCAGGTGCATCCGGCGGCGAGTGCGCTCGCCGAACATCCGCGGGGCGATCTCCTGACGTCGGCGCGCGTCGTCCTCGATCACGGCGGGGACATGGCCGCGTCGGCCGCCGCGCTGCACATCCACCGGACGACGCTGTACTACCGGCTGGACCGGATCCAGGCGTCGACCGGCGTCGATCTGCGGGACGGAACCGTCCGCCCGGCGTTGCAATTCGCGCTGTGGCTGGCGGCGTACCGCGCGACGCGTCCGTAACCTACCGTATGCGGGCCGACGCGACGATATACGTCGCGTGAGCCCGCTCAGCGACAGGTACTGGTCGGTCAGTTCGGCCGGCCGCCGCGATGCCGCAGGGAGAGCGCCACGCCGAGCAGCATGAGTCCTGCCGAAACCGACATCATCAGCCGCATTCCGGACGCGGCGTCGGGCGCGGACGCGAACAGCGCGCCCATCGCGGCCGTGCCGGTGACGAACCCGAAGCCGCGGGAGAGGCTGATCATGCCCGAGGTCACGCCGCGTCGGGAATCGTCCGCCCGGGCCATGACCGCCGTGTTGTTGGCGGCCAGGAACAGCTGGTAGCCGGGGGTGAAGACGAGCAGCGGCACGAGGAATCCGGCGAGGCCGAACCATCCCGGCGCCAGCGCGAGGGCGATCGAGCCGATGAGCATGGCGGCGACACCCGCGGTGACCATCGGCGTCGCACCGAGGCGGTCGACGGTCCGGCCCGCGACGATCCCGCTGACGGCCGAGATGATCGGGCTCACCGACATGACGGCGCCGAGCGCGACGTCCGTCAATCCCAGGGCGCCGGAGAGATAGAACGGGCTGAGCACGAAGAAGCCCATCATCACCGTCGGGACCAGCACGTTGAGGATGAGCGCCCGGCGCAGGACGCCGTCGCGGAGCGCGGCCGGCTCGATCAGTGGATGCGCGGACCGGGTCTGGGAGCGCCAGAACAGGGCCGTCCCGGCGAGGGCGACGGCGGCCGCGACGACCGTCACGAGGCCGGCGCCGGCCGTCACCGCCAGCGCGTAGGCACCGACCGAGACGCCGATCAGCGCCGACCCCGTCCAGTCGAACCGGGGGCGGCCGGCGGGGAGCGCGTGTGCCGCGCGCGGCAATGTCAGCCACGCCAGGGCGAGGACGCCGACCCCGAGCACGGCGAGGATTCCGAACGCGAAACGCCAGCCCGCGGCGGCGATCGCGACGCCGCCGATGGCCGGCCCGAGCGCCGATCCGGTGGCCGTCGCGGTGCCGAGCAGCCCCATCGCGGTCCCCGTCCGGCGCACCGGAACGAGCTCGCGGACCAGCGCGATCGTCGTCGCCGTCACCATCACGCCGCCCGCGCCGTGCACCGCGCGCAGAGCGATGAGCGCCCACAGCGACGGGGCGAACGCGCAGAGTGCGGCCGCGACCGTCGACACGGCCAGCCCGCCGAGGAAGACGCGGCGGTGGCCGACGACGTCGCCCCACCGTCCGACGCCGACGCCGAGCACCATCGACGCCAGCAGATAGACGAGGATGACCCATTCGACGGTGTGCAGGCCCGCGCCGAAACCGTCGGCGAGCACCGGCAGCGCGACGTTGGGGACGCCGACGGCCAACGAGGCGAGCACCGTCGCGGTGACGAGGACGGCGATCGACCGCGTCTCGCGCGTCACGCTCACCTCATCCCTTCGCAGACCCGATGCCAGCGGCCCGCCGATGGGCATCCGCCCGCCGCACGATCACTCGGCCGATTCGCGCAGCCACCTTACGGCCCCGTCGACGTCGCCCGGCGCGTGCGTCGGCGGACGCCGGCCGAGGGCGTCGACGGTCTGCTCGAAACGGTGTTCCGAACCGCCGAGAGCGAGTGAGCCGCAACCGATCTCGGCGAGCTGCCCGCGTGCCCGCCGCACCTCGTGCAGCCGGCGGCCGGCGTGCTGGACGTGGCTCGTCACGAGCATCTCGAGGAACGGGACGAAGCCGGTGGCGTCGACGTCGCCGAGCTGTGCGTAGAGCGCGCGACGCAGGTCGAGCGTGTCGGCGGCGACGAAGCACTCGACGGCCAGGGATTCGAGGCCCTTCGTCAGGATGGTGCGCAACAGCTTGACGGCCGCGGCGTCGCCCGGCGCGCTGTCGGGCATCGCGGTGACGGGGGCGCCGAACGCGGCGAAATCGGCGAGCACGTCGCGGGCCCGGGCGCCGGAGGCGAGCAGTGCGGTGCGCGCTCCGGTGGTGGCGATCGCGCCCATGATGACGACGTCCACATAGTCGACGCCCCGCTCGGCCGACGATTCGGCGCAGGCGCGCTTGTCGTCGGCGGACGCCGTCGTGAGGTCGACGACGATCGGGCCCGGCGCGAGCTCGTCGGCCAGACCGGCGCAGATCCGCGTCACGAGATCGCCCGAGACGCAGAGCCACACCCGGTCGGCGTCGGCGACGCGACCGCCCGGCGACGCGGCGATCGCGAGACCCAGCCGCTCGGCGAGCTCGACCGTCGCCGGCGCGGGTGCCGGATCGACGAGCACGAGCTCGTGGCCGGCGGCGTGTGCCGCGGCGGTGTAGGCGCGGCCGACCTCGCCGCAGCCGATGACGACGATCTTCACCGTTCCTCCTTCGGGGTGTCGAAGCCGTAGAGCGTGTGGGCGTTGCGGGTGAAGACGTCCGCGCGCACGCCCGGGTCGGGCACCCAGTCGCCGAGCAGGTCGAGCAGGTCGCCGATCCGCGGCATCGCGCCCCAGAAGCCGACGTGCGGCCAGTCCGAGCCCCAGACGCAGCGCCCGGGCGCCGCCTCGACGAGCGCGCGGGCGAACGGGATCGTGTCGGCGGGGTTCTCCGCGAGCCGGAACGCGCCCGACAGCTTGGTCCACGCGCCGTCCCGGAGCAGCGCGACGAGCGTCGCGAAATCGGGGGCGTCCGTGCCGCGTGTGACGTCGGCGTCGCCCAGGTGGTCGACGACGACGGGCACCGAGGCGCGGCCGATCCGGCCGGCGATCTGCTGCAGCCGCCGGGTGTCGGTGAAGAGCTGCAGGTGCCAGCCCATCTCGCGGCAGATCGCCTCGTACCGGTCGATGGCGTCGAAGCCGTAGCCGCCGCCGGACGTCGTGTTGAGCCGCAGACCCACGACGCCCGCGGCGGCCAGATCGGCCAGCTCGCGATCGGAGACGTCCGGCGACGTGACGGCGACGGCCCGCAGCCGGTCCCGGTGGGCGGCGACGGCGTCGAGCATGACGCGGTTGTCGGTGCCGTGCACGCTGATCTGGACGAGGACGCCGTACGTCATCCCCGTCGCGTCGAGCATCGCCAGGTACCGCTCGGCGGACGCAGGCGGCGGCGTGTAGCTGCGGTTCGCCACGAACTCGGTGCCGACGACGTGCGCGTGCGTGTCGACGGCGCCCGGCGGGATCGTGTACGTCGACGGACCGGTGGGGTCGGGGAGGGGTGGCGGGCAGAGTTCGTCGGCGCGGCCGAGGTCCACGGCTCAGCCCTCGCTTGCAGCGGCGCGAGCGCCGGCGCGGCCGAACGACCACAGCTGGGGCACGCGCTCGATCCGCAGAGCCGTCGGCCAGTCCATCGACGCCGACCGGGTCTCGGCGAGATAACTCGCCTTGGTGTGCCGGGCGAGCTCCGGGTCGGTCGCCGCGGCCGCCAGCAGCGCCGCTGCGCGCGATTCGACGTCGGCGTCGTCGCAGGCCTCCCAGGCCAGCCCGATCTCGGCCGCGCGCGTCCCGCTGATCGCGAGGCCGAGCATGCCGAGCGCCGCGGCGGCATCGGGTCCGGCGGCGCGGTGCAGCAGGTGCATGTGTCCGCCGCCGGGGTGGAAGCCGATGCGGACGAAGCCCGGCACCAGCTTCGCGTCGTGGGCGACGACGCGCAGGTCGGCGGCCAGGGCGAGGTTGAGCCCCGCGCCGACGGCGGCGCCGCGGACGGCCGCGACCGTCGGCACCGCCAGCGCGCCGACGCGTACGAAGGCGTCGTAGAGCGCGGAGATGCGATCGAGATTCGCGGTGTCGAGCGGTGCCCGGGTGGCGGCGTCGAGGTCGTCGCGATCGCCGCCCGAGCAGAAGTGCCCGCCGGCGCCCCGGATCACCGCGGCGCCGACGGCCGGGTCGGCGTCGACGGCGTCGCAGGCCGCGACGAGCGCGCGGGCGCATGCGACGTCGATCGCGTTGCGGCGGGCCGGGTTGTTCAGTTCGATGACGGCGACGCCGTCGGCGACGGTCGTGGTGACGAGGCTCATGCCGGTGCCTCCGCTCCGGCGGTGCCCGCTGCATCCTGTGCTTCGGCCGCCTTGAGCAGACTCTTCGCGATCGTGTTCTTGAGCACCTCCGACGACCCGCCCGCCACCTCGTACGCTTTCGCGTCCCGCAGGTAACGGCCGAACGGGCTCGTCTCCTGCACGCCGCTCGCGCCGCACACCTGCACGGCCATCGACGCGACGCGCGTCGCCAGCTCGGCGGCGATGAGCTTGGCCGCCGACGACGAGCGCCGATAATCGCCGTCCTGGTCCAGATCGCGCGCCGCCTGGTAGCAGAGCAGCCGCGCGGCGTCGAGCTCGGCTGCGGCCTGCGAGAAGTACCACTGGATGCCCTGGAAGTCGATGACCTTGCCGCCGAACGCCGGCCGCTGCCGGACGTGGGCGAGCGCGTCGTCGAAGGCGGCGCGGGCGATGCCGAGCGAGATCCCGGCGGCCAGGGTGCGGCTGTTGGAGAGGGTGACGAGCGCCTGCCGCAGGCCGTTGCCCTCGGTGCCGATGAGGGCGTCGCCGGGCAGTTCGACGTCGTCGAGGATGAGGTCGACGTGCGGTCCGTTGCGCAGCCCGAAGGTCTGGGCCTCGCGCGTCTGCAGCGTGCTGACGCCGGGAGTGTCGCGCTCGACCGCGAACGTCGACACCCCGGTGGGCGTCTCGGCGAGCACGACGAAGAACTCCGCCCGCGAGCCCGAGGTGATGAACGCCTTCTCGCCGCTGATCACCCAGCCCTGCGCCACGCTGCCGCGGGCCTTGGTGTCGAGGCTGCGGATGTCGCTGCCGTGCCCGCGCTCGGTGAGTGCGTACGACGCGCGCAGCCCCTCGGCGTACCGCGGCAGCACGCGCTCCTTGAGGCTCTCGGTGCCGAAGAGCTCGATGATCTTGCTGCTCTGCAGGATTGTGATGAGCGAGACGCCGAGCGCCGCGCTGCCGACGCCGAGCTCCTCGATGACGCCGAGCGCGTGCTCCATCGTGTCGCCGCCACCGCCGTAGCGCGTCGGCAGCGTCATGGCGTTCCAGCCGCGGGCGGCGGTCTGCGCCACGAGTTCGGCGGGGTAGACGTCGTCGTGGTCGATCCGGTCGGCGACGGGGCGCACGACCTCGGTCGCGAACAGTCGCGCCGGTTCGGTGACGGCGGGGTCGACGAGATGTCTCCAGAAGGTCATCGGCGCTCTCTGCTGGTCGGGGACGGTGATAGCGATGATTCCGCCGGGCCACAGGTAAGTAAATGAAACCGGCGGTGGGTCTGCGGTAAGTTCTCCTTATGCAGTTGACGTCCTCGCAGCTCCTCATCCTCGTGGAGATCGAGCGGACGGGGAGCCTCGCGCGGGCGGCGCTCAATCTCGACGTCAGCCCGCCGGCGGTGTCGCAGCAGCTCGCGCGGGTCGAGCGCGTCGTCGGCGCCGCGCTCGTCGAACGCGGGCCGCGGGGCGCCGCGCTCACTCCGCTCGGGCAGCGGCTCGCCGCACACGGCGCCCGTGTCCTCGATGAACTGCAGCGGGCCGAGGACGCCGCCGCCTCGTTCCTGTCGACGCACGCCGAACGGCTGCGGGTCGGTGCGCTGCCGTCGGTGTCGATGTCGCTGCTGCCACCGGTGCTCGCCAGCCTGCGCTACCGCTATCCCGACGCCGAGCTGTCCGTCGTCGATCTGCTCTCGGACGCGGGCGCCGACATGGTGGCCGACGACCGCCTCGACATCGCGTTCGGCGCGTCCTACCGGGGTGCGGTGCCGGAGACGCCGGCGGACGAGCGCGTGACGAGCGAGCTGATCCTGCGTGATCCGCTGCTCGTCGTGCTGCCGGGCGATCACCGGCTCGCCGACGCGCCGCCCGGCGCGCCCGTCGACGTCGCCGAACTGGCCGAGGACGCGTGGGCCAGCGGCCCGCCGGGCCGGCCGTCGCGCATCCAGCTCGACGACATCGCGGCCGACGCGGGCTTCGTGCCCCGGGTGCCGTTCCAGACGGAGTCCTACGACGTCGCCCAGGCCCTCGCCGACGCCGGCGTCGCCGTCGCGCTGGTGCCGCGGCTGGCGCTCAGCGACCGGCTCGCGACGAAGGCGCGGCCGTTGGTGCGTGGCGTGTACCGCGACATCAGCGCCGTGACGCCGCGCAGTACCGACCACATCCCGCTCGCGCGGCAGCTGCTCACCGGTGTGCGGCAGGTCGTCGCCGATCTCGACGCGACGCCCGGGCAGGTGTGAGATGAGCCAGGAGAACACCGCCGCGCCGGACTTCGCGCGGCTGCTCACCCCGACCGTCACGACGCGGTCGCTCGACGACGTCGTCGAGAAGTTGCGGGCGATCCTCATCTCGGGGCAGGTGCGACCCGATCAGAAGCTGCCGAGCGAGCGGGCGCTGGCCGCGATCCTGCAGGTCAGCCGGACGACGGTCCGTGAGGCGCTGCGCACGCTCGAGGCGCAGGGGCTCATCGAGATCAAGCTCGGCGGCAGCGGCGGCGCGTTCTTCCGCAGCCCCGACCCGAAGACCCTCGGCTCGGCGCTCGCGATGCTGCTCATGTTCGAGTCGATCAGCGAGGACGACCTGCACGAGTACCGCACCGACTTCGAGCAGGAGAACGCCGAGCTCGCCGCCCAGCGCGCGTCCGAGGCCGAGCGGGACGAGCTGCGCGAGTTGCGCGAGCGGGCCGTGGCGCTGCGCGACGCGCGGGTCGCCGATCCGCTGTCGATCTGGCCGGCCGTCGAGCGGCTCGACCTGTCCGTCCACGAGCGGCTGCCGGTGCTCAGCCGCAACGCCGTGCGCGTCGCCATCTCCCGCGGCATCCACGACGCACTGCAACGCAGCTTCGACCGCGTCCAGCCGCGTCCGGAGAGCCCGCAGCAGCTCGCCGCCGAGGTGGTCGAGCTGCTCGACCTGGTGATCGCCGGCGACGGCCCGGCCGCACGGGCCACGATGGCCGAGCACCTGCGACGCTGGCGGTCGTGACGGGGTGCCGGGTGCAGGGCGTCCGGCGTGGGGAATCGGGTCCGGCGCCTGGTTGCAGTGTGAGCCGGACCCGAGTACGGGCGCTTGACGCGGTTTCAGGAGCCCAACGGGATTCCAGCGCGCTCGAACGCCGTCCGGAGACGGCGCCGGAGGAGCTCCGGTCGACGGCAGAGGTCCCAACCCCAGCGAACGACGACGACGCCGAGCGATTGCAGACGGATCTCTCGTCGGCGTTCGCGGATCACCGCGGTGCGTTCGGGGTCGAGTTCGGCGCCGTACTTGAGCAGTCCGTCGAACTCGCCGACGAGCCGTCCCCGCCAGTCGAAGTCGACCTGCATGTGGCCTTCGCCGTCCTCGTACAACACCTGGAGTCGTGGCGGCGGGAACTCACGCCACGAGAGGATGTGGGCCCGACTCCACGATTCGCCGACGGTCTCGGCGCCCGCCGACCCGGCGTCGATCGCCCACCGAGCGGTATGGCCGCCGACGCGCCGCCCGGCCCGGAGTCGGGCCGAGGTCAGCGCGTCGCGGGTGGTCCCGCCGCGCAAGGTCGAATCGACGATCGCCAGGGCGCGGGCCCGGTCGTTCGTCGCGGCGACGTCGACGGCGGTGCGGGCCGGTGACGTCACCGGCACACCGTCGACGAGGACGATGTCCTCGTCGTCCAGCACGCCGCGGTGGAGGTGCCGCGCCGGCTCGATTCGGCCGCGCCGGCCGTCGCCGACGGTGAGATGCACACGCTGCAGCCGCGGCATGAGCATGCCGAGCCCGTGGACGGCGGCGGCCGACTCGTGGCTGAGGACGGCCCGCCGGCGCAGATCACGGGCGACCGTCAGCGCGAGTGCTCGATGCTCCCGCTCCGGCCATGCTCTGCCGGCGACGAACACGCCGCGGCCCAGCCGCCTGAGTTCGCCGGTCGACACCCGCCGCCGGAGTTCCGCGTCGCCGA
This sequence comes from Mycobacteriaceae bacterium, assembly GCA_044222225.1. Classification (GTDB taxonomy): domain Bacteria; phylum Actinomycetota; class Actinomycetes; order Mycobacteriales; family Mycobacteriaceae; genus JBGANR01. The sequence goes on along the minus strand of JBGANR010000007.1, from coordinate 149,427 downwards.
CGCCCGCGGCGATGAGTTCCCTACGAGTGAAAGTCTCCACACGACTTAGACGCCACATCCCCCGAGCCGGTTCCGCCCCGGCTCGGGGGATGTAGTCGTGCACGGGTGATCGCGTCCGGCTCCGGTTGCAGTGCAGAGCCGGAACCGCGCCGGGGAGCCTGACGCGCCGACGGCCGTGCGAAGGTTACGGCGCCCAGGTGCGGGCGGCCTGCTCGGCAGCCGGCTCCGGGTCGCCGCCCTGGACGCGGCGGGCGCGGTTGACCGCCGAGACGACGGCGCGCAGCGAGGCCGTGGTGATCGACGTCGCGATGCCGACGCCCCACACGACGTCGCTGCCGATCTGGGCCTCGACGTACGCCGCGGCCTGGGCGTCGCCGCCCGCGGTCAGGGCGTGCTCGGCGTAGTCGAGGACGCGGACGTCGAAACCGACGGTGCCGAGGGCGTCGACGAACGCCGCCAGCGGACCGTTGCCGGTGCCGGAGATCTCCTTCTCGGCGCCGTCCACCTTGACGACGGCCGTGATCTCGTCCTCACCGCCGTCGATCTCGGCCGCGTCGACGCGCTGGCTCATCCGCTCCAGCGGCCGGATCGGCACCAGGTACTCCTGTGCGAAGACGTCCCACATCTCCTTGGGATTGACCTCGCCGCCCTCGCCGTCGGTGATCTTCTGGATCTCCTTGGAGAACTCGATCTGCAGCCGGCGCGGCAGGTTGAGGCCGTGGTCGGCCTTCATGATGTAGGCGACGCCGCCCTTGCCGGACTGGCTGTTGACGCGGATGACAGCCTCGTAGGAGCGGCCGACGTCCTTGGGGTCGATCGGCAGGTAGGGCACCTGCCAGAGGATGTCGTCGGCATCCGAGTCCTGCGCGTCGGCGTCGACCTTCATCTGGTCGAGGCCCTTGTTGATGGCGTCCTGGTGGCTGCCCGAGAACGCGGTGTAGACGAGGTCGCCGCCGTACGGGTGCCGCTCGGGCACGTTCAGCTGGTTGCAGTACTCGACGGTGCGCCGGATCTCGTCGATGTCGGAGAAGTTGATCTGCGGGTCGACGCCCCGGCTGAACATGTTGAGCCCCAGCGTCACCAGGCAGACGTTGCCGGTGCGCTCGCCGTTGCCGAACAGGCAGCCCTCGATGCGGTCGGCGCCCGCCGCGTAGCCCAGCTCGGCGGCGGCGACGCCCTCGCCGCGGTCGTTGTGCGGGTGCAGCGACAGGATGATCGAGTCGCGGCGGGCCAGGTTGCGGTGCATCCACTCGATGGAGTCGGCGTAGATGTTGGGCGGCGCCATCTCGACGGTCGCGGGCAGGTTGACGATCATCGGACGCTGCGGGGTCGGCGCGATGACGTCGGTGACGGCGTCGACGACCTCCTTGGCGAAGCTCAGCTCGGTGCCGGTGTACGACTCGGGCGAGTACTCGTAGCGCCAGTTCGTGTCCGGGTACTTCTGCTGCTCGGCCAGCACCTTGTGCGCGGCGTTGACGGCGATGGCCTTGATCGCGTCCTTGTCGGCGCGGAAGACGACGCGCCGCTGCAGCGCCGACGTCGAGTTGTAGAAGTGCACGATGACGTTCGCGGCGCCGCGGCAGGCGTCGAAGGTGCGCTCGATGAGCTGGTCACGGCACTGCGTCAGCACCTGGATGGTGACATCGGCGGGGATGGCGCCGTCCTCGATGATCTCGCGGACGAAGTCGTAGTCGGTCTGGCTGGCCGACGGGAAGCCGACCTCGATCTCCTTGTAACCCATGCGGACGAGCAGGTCGAACATGCGGCGCTTGCGCGCCGGGCTCATCGGGTCGATGAGGGCCTGGTTGCCGTCGCGCAGGTCGACGGCGCACCACAGCGGCGCGCGGTCGACGGTGACATCGGGCCAGGTGCGGTCGGGCAGCGCGACCTTCTCGACCTCGTCGGCGAAGGAGCGGTAGCGGTGCACCGGCATGGTCGACGCGCGCTGCGCGTTCCAGGACGGCTGGCCGGCGGCGCGGGGTCCGGACGGTGCGGCGATCGACGACGATACGGAACTGAACGAGTCAGCGGCAGGCATGGGGGTTCTCCCGGATTCTGATCGGCCCGGAGGGTGATGGGGCCTGAGAGGATCGACCGGCGCAGACGCTGGAACCCCGCGGCGGGCTGCCGGTCTGGATCAGAACCCGCCGCGGCACCCGAGAAGGAGCACGCGCTGCATGGAATCGAGGATACGCCGCTGCACAACCCCCTCCGGAACGGGGTCAGCGGCGGCGCATGGTGACGCCGACCGCCACGGCGACCGCGACGAGGATGAGCGTCGAGAGTGCGGCGGTGACGCCGATGCCGTCGACCCAGCCCTGCCTGGCCGTCTCGATCAGGGCGGCGCCGGCATCGCCACCGAGCTCGCGGGCCCGGGCGAGGGTGCCGCCGAGCGTCTCGTCGACGTCGCCGGCGTCGATGCCGAGTTCGCGGCCGCCTACGGCCGGGAACTCGGATGCCGACGCGGTGTAGACGGCGGTGGCGAGCGAGCCGAGGATCGCCAGGCCGAAGGCCGTGCCGAGCTCGAAGCTCATCTCCGAGATGCCCGTCGCCTGGCCCGCCCGCTCGGCGGGCGCCGCGTCGAGCGCGACCGCCGAGGCGAAGGTGAACATGACGCCGTAGCCGGCGCCGGCGATGACCGTCGACGCGATGTAGACACCCACGGGGTGTACGAGCGCGGTGCCGTCGATGCTGAGCAGCAGGAGCAGCGCGTTGCCGATGGCCGCGGCGAGCAGCGCGCCGACGAACGTCCACCGCCGGCCGATGCGGCGTTCGATGCGCGGCGCGACCATCGAGGCGTACGCGACGACCACGGCCATCGGCAGGCCGAGCAGGGCGGCGGTGAGCACGTCGTACTCGAGCACCGACTGCAGGAACACACCGGTCAGGTACGAGACCGAGCCGAGCGTGGCCATCGCGCCGATGGTGCCGAGGATGGTGACGGTGAACGTGCGGTTGCGGAACAGGTCGAGCGCGAGCAGCGGGTGCGGCGTCCGCAACTGCTGGGCGATGAACACGACGAGGGCCACGGCGCCGACACCGGCCGAGACGAACGTCGCGAGCGTCAGGCCGTGGGTCGCGGCGGTCTTGACGGCGTAGACGAGCGGCATGATCGAGGCCATCGACAGCACGACGCCGAGCAGGTCGAACGGCTCGGTGGCGCCGTTGCGGTACTCCGGCACGAGCCACGGCGCCGTCAGCAGCAGTACGGCGAGCACCGGCACGTTGATGAGGAACACCGAGCCCCACCAGAAGTGATGCAGCAGCACGCCGCCGACCACGGGCCCGACGGCCGCGCCGAACGAGAACGCCGCGGCCCAGATGCCGATGGCCAGGCCCTTCTGCTTGGCGTCGGTGAACATGTTGGAGATGAGGGCGAGGCTCGCCGGCAGCAGGGTCGCGCCGCCGATGCCCATGACGGCCCGCGCCGCGATGAGGAACTCGGCGCTGGGCGCGAAGGCCGCGACCGTCGACGCGATGCCGAACAGCGTCGCGCCCCACAGCATGAGGCGGCGCCTGCCGATCCGGTCGCCGAGATTGCCCATCGTGACGAGCAGGCCCGCGAGTAGGAAGCCGTAGACGTCGAGGATCCAGAGCTGCTCGGCGGCGGACGGGGCGAGCGCGTCGGTGAGTCGCGGCATCGCGAGGTAGAGGACGGAGACGTCCATCGACGCCAGGAAGACGGGCAGCAGCAGCGACACGAGCCCGAACCATTCGCGGCGGCCCGCACGCGGCGCCGCGGCCGGCGTCGAGGGGCTCTCCCCGGTGATGCAGGCGGTCATGGTCACTCCTGTTCTGGACGCGATCGGACGCGTCGACGGGTGCGTACGGCGTACGCGACGAATGAGTACACTGTACGCAGGGGTCGTAGGGGGCAGCAAATCGGCTCCCGGGTGGCACGATCGCCACCCGGCGAGGTGGGATGAGGGCATGGCGGAACCGCGACTGACACGGGAGGCGATCGTCGCCGCGGCGATCGACATCGCGGACACGGCCGGGCTCGCCGGCATCTCCATGCGCAAGATCGCCGACGCGCTCGGCGTCGGGGCGATGTCGCTCTACCGGCACATCGAGGACAAGGACGCGCTGCTCGGTGCGATGACGGCCGAGGTGACCAGGCGTTTCTCCTATCCGCCGGAGCTGCTCGGCGATCCCGACTGGCGACATCGCATCGCCGTCGCCGCCGACTACGACCTGCGGCTCTACGAGGCCCACCCCTGGGTGCTGCTCGGCTACGCCGTGCCGTCGGGCGGCATGTCGCCCGAGACGCTGGCCTGCTTCGACTGGCTGGTGGAGGCGTTCGAGCACCTCGGGGTGTCGGTCGCCGAGGCCGCCGAACTGACGTTCCAGGTGTGGTGCTACTTCCAGGGCGTCGGGCTCGGCGCCGTCGGCGGACAACTCGTCGCACCCGGCGCGCGCACCGATTTCTCCGGCCTGTCGTCGGTCATCGCGGGGGGCGATTCGGCCGCCGTCTCGCCGCGGATGGCGGAGCTCGCGGGCATCGGCGAGCTGCCGGCCGTCACGAACCCGCGCGAGGTCCTGGAGCGAGGGGTCGTCATCCTGTGTGATGGAATCGCCGCCCGGTACGCCGCGGGCGCCCGTCAGGACATGTGAGGACCGCCGATGCCCGTCACCCTCGAACGCCGACGCACCGAATCCGGGGGCGACTATGCCGTCGTCACCGTCGACAACCCGCCCCTCAACCTCTACGACGAGGCCGTCTTCGCCGGGCTGGCCGCGGCCGTCGCCGAGCTGACGGCCGACGTGCCCCGGGCCGTGTTGCTGCGTGCGGCGGGCAAGGTCGTGTCGGCGGGCGTCGACGTCCACCAGTTCGACGGGCTGATCCCGCAGCAGGGCTCCGACCTGTGGGATCGGCTGTTCCGCGAGATCATGCACCCGATCGAAGAGCTGCCGTGTCCCGTCGTCGCCGCGGCGCACGGTCTGACGCTGACGGCGGCGTTCGAGATCGCGCTGACCGCCGATCTCATCGTCGCGTCGCCGCGGGCGCGGTTCGGACTCGTCGAGATCGTGGTGGGCCTGACGCCGTCGATGGGCGGCCCGGCGCGGCTCGCGGCCAAGGCCGGCGCCAACCGGGCTGCCGAGCTGATCATGACCGGCGACCTGTATTCGGCCGAGACGATGCGGGAATGGGGCGTGGTCAACGTCGTGGCCGAGGACGTCGACGCGGCGGCGACGGCGCTGGTCGAGCGGCTGGCCGACGGCCCGACGCGTGCGCATGCCGCGACGAAGGCGATCATTCGGCGGCAGCGGGAGGCCGGCGTGCGGGCGGCGGACGCGCTGACGCTCGAGGTCTCGGGCGCGCTGTTCGCGACGGACGATCTGCGTGGCGCGGTGCGGGCGTTCCTGGCGGACAACCGGGGTGGGCACCCGTACCGAGGGCATTGATTCAGTCTTGACTTATATAAGTCCAGACTGAATCATGGGTGTCGTGCACGCCTTCGACGTCCTCGGCGACCCGGTCCGCCGGCGTCTGCTCGAGCTCCTCGCCGCCGGGGAGCTCCCGGCCGGCGAGATGGTCGCCGTCGTGCGCGCGGAGTTCGGCATCAGCCAGCCCGCCGTCTCGCAGCACCTCAAGGTGCTGCGGGAGAGCGGTTTCGTCACCGTGCGAGCGGAGGGGACGCGGCGGCTGTACGCCGTCGACGTCGCGCCGCTGCGCGAGGTCGACGCCTGGCTGACGCCGTTCCGCCGATTCTGGGAGCCGCGGTTCGCGGCCCTGGGCACCGAGATCGCGCGCGGCAAGCGTCAGCGCCGGCAGAAAGAGGAACGATGAGCGAGATCGACGATATGGCGACGGTGCAGATCGGCGCGGTCGACCGGGGGTTCCGGGTGGTCGACGCCGGTGAGGGACCGGTGCCGACGGTGCAGTCGCTGAGCCAGTGCTACCCGACGGACGTCGCGGATCTGTGGGAGGCCGTGACGACGGCGGAGCGGCTGGAACGCTGGTTCGCGCCGGTGCACGGCGACCTCGTCCTCGGCGGCCGCTACCAGGTGGAGGGCAACGCGGGCGGCACGGTGACCGAGTGCGAGCCGCCGCACCGGTTCGTCGTCACCTGGGAGTTCGGCGGCGGAGCGTCGCAGGTCGAGGTGACGGTGGCCGCCGACGGCGACGATGCGCGTCTGACACTGACCCACTCCGGCGACGTCCCGCGGGAGTTCTACGAGCAGTTCGGGCCCGGAGCGACGGGCGTCGGCTGGGACCTGTCGCTGCTCGGCCTCGCCGTGTACGTCACGACGGGCGCGTCGAAGCCGGTCGACGCCGACGAGTGGGCGCGCGGCGAGGTGGCGCAGGCGTTCCTGCGGGCGTCGGGCGCGGCCTGGGTGGACGCGGCGATCGCGGCCGGGCAGCCCGAGGACGCGGCCCGGGCCGCGGGCGAGCGGACCGTGGGCTTCTACACGGGCGCCGGCGAGGCGTAGCTCATCGGCCGGGTCCGTTGGTGGGGCCTGTGCAGTGGTGCCCGCGGACCCGGTCGAGGATCGCGTCTGCCACCGTTTCGGGCCGATATTCGGGAAGCCAATGGTCGCCGTCGCTGATCACCAATCGGAACGGGGCCCGAACGTACCGCTCGGTGATCTCCGCGCCGCGTCGAGTCAAGAAGGAGTCGTACTCACCCCAGATATGCGTCGTCGGCACCGTGACTGTGCGCAGCATCTCCGGCGGTGGAGGAAAGACCATGCCGCGATACCAATTCAGCCCGAAGTCGATCGCGCCGGTGTCCACGACGTCGCGGACGATCCGCTCGGCGTCAGCCGGAGCGAGGCCGGTGCGGATGAGGCCGAGGCGGACCATTCGGCGGCTGCGCATCGCCTTTTCCGGAAGTAACGGGATCTGATAAGCCGCCATGTACCACGAACGCAGCGCTTGGCTGCTGGTCGGCATCGACATCAGGAAGGCTCTCGGGTGCGGGACCGACACGCTGGTCAGGGTGTGCACCAGTTCGGGATGTGACGCGGCCGTAGCCCACGCGACGGTTGCGCCCCAATCGTGTCCGACGAGGTGAACCGGGTGCTGGACGGCCTCGATGAGGGTGACGGCGTCCGCGACGATCTCCGCCATGCGATATGCGGATCGTCCGCGCGGGCTGGCCCCGGGCGAATATCCGCGCTGGTCCGGCGCGATCGTGCGCAGACCGGCGTCGTTGAGGATCGGGGTCACCTTTCGCCACGAGTCGGCGGTCTGCGGAAAGCCGTGGAGCAACACCACCGGTTCGCCGTCGAGTGGTCCGGTGTCGACCACTCGGAATACCAGCCGGTCGCGCCGGTAGGTGGTGATCCGGCCCGTCATGACAGGACTCTGTGCGTGGCGTCGATGTAAGGCAGTGGTGCGCACCGAACGTCGAAGCGTTGCGCGATGGTGTCCAGTGTCTTGCGGTGGTGTGCTCGGTCGCGGCGCTTGGCGGCGAGGAACGCGGCCATGCCGATCATCCGCCTCGGCAGCGGTACCCAGCGGTCGAAATCCAGGCCGCATTCGGAGAAGACCTTGGGCGGCAGGGCGTCGGACAGCAATCCCAGATTGTGGATGGCGAGCGTCGACATCGCGTAGAGCACGACGTGCGGCTCTTTGCGATAGAGGTCGAGCAGGTCGAGGGCGTATAACGGCACCTCGGTGAGCTTTCCGCGGTAGGCGAGATGTGGAAGATAATAGCCCGCGAACGAGGCGAAATGAGTCGTCCACGAGCGGACGTTCATCGACACGACGGCTCCGGATGGAGACGTGTAGGGTTCGTCTTCTTTCTCGTCGTGGTTTCGGAAGTGGCCGGTGCAGTTGATGATCCAACTGCCGGCGGAGAGCGCCACGGAGTCGTCGCCGTCGATGATCGCGGTCGGAACGCCGTCTCGGTCGACCACGTCTTCGAGGTGGCCGGGTATCACGGCGGTGAGGCCGTCCACCACCAGATCTCGTTCGGCGTGCGACAACAATCCGGCGAGGTAATTGCCGGTGCCTTCGGTGACCTGGATTCCGAAGGTTCGGAGCCCGTAGTCTTTTGCGATGTCTTCGTTCGTTCCGTCGAAACGGCGTGCGATCTCGACGAAGATCTGATTCGAGCGGGGGCAGGACCAGCGCCGGCGACCGGTGGGATAGAGCAGGTCGCGATCGCCGAACCAGGTGCCGGAACCCGCGATCATGTTCACCGACCGGGATCGGTCCGTACGCAGCAGTGCGACCGCGGTGTCCATCGCGGTCTTGCCGCTGCCGATGATCCACACCGGCGCACCGTCGTCGGGCAGTTCGCGCACGTCGCACATGTTCGGCGTCACCGATCGCACGGCCGGGCTGCTGAGCGGGAGCGGGTCGAGCGCCTGGACGTCGGTACCGATCGCCTTGATCAGTCTGTCGACGCGAACCGTCACGGCCGTCCCGGCGGCATCGCGATGACGGACGCCCACGATGCCGTCGGCCTCGACAGCGGATTCGAATGACGTGCCGAACCGGATATCGAGTCGTACTCGCCGGCTCACGACGTCCAGGCAGTGGGCGAGATGATCCAAGACCTCGTGCTTGGTGGCGAGATATTCGGGCGGCTTATCCGTCTCCCAGGAGATGTCGCCGGCCGTGAAGAATTGATGCGGCTGGTGCAGGCGGACGTAGTCGTAGACGTGGCACCACATTCCGCCGGGTCGGTCGTTCCGGTCGAGGAGCAGCACCTTCGACGAGGACTCGAGGTACTGCGTGGCGGAGAACAACGCGTTGAGCCCGGCGATGCCGGCGCCGACGACGCACAAATCGTAGTGGTCGGTGGGGATCGGCTGAGATTTCATGCCGGGCCTCCCTGCGGTGGCACGGGATCTGACTTCGACTTCGACAGCGTATCCGGCGTGTGGCCCTCGCGTCATCGGCCGTTCCCGAACGTACTGACCAGTACCTGTCGCTGAGCGGGTCGACGCGGCGACTATTGACGCGGTGGCCCGCTCAGCGACAGATTTCGTCAGGCGTCACATCGCGTACGGGAAAACCGCCAGCATGTGGGCGCCGATGTAGCAGCTGACGGCCGTCGTACCCGTGACCACCGCCACCTGTGTGCCCGGCCGTAGCCGCGACAGGCCGACGGCGACGGGCAGGAGCAGGACGAAGGCCGGCAACAGCAGCCGGGGCCTGCTGATCATCAGGCCGTCGGACAACAGCACGGTGGCCAGGGCCACGGCGCCGTAGAGCAGGATCGGCCACTCGCCGCTCGACCACGGCAGCCGGTCCGCGATGAGGACGGCGAAGAGGATCGTGGCCAGAACGATCGAGACGACGGCCACGAGCGCCGCGACCGTCTGGTCGTGCAGGAGGGTGTCGCGCAGGAAGCGCAGTGTCGCGGCGCCGAAGTCGAAGGTCGTGTTCCAGCCCTTGGTCTGCACCTCGAACCAGGCGAACGGTGAGCCGAGCCGGTGCCCGACCCAGAGGATGTAGCCGAGCCAGCCGAGCGGAGCCAGCACGACGGCCGCGAATCGGCGCGGGCCGTCGCCTCTTTTCTGGTCGATTCCGCGAGCTCCATCTCCCGTTTTCCGGTCGATTCCGCGAGCTCCATCTCTTCCGGCCAGCAGGGCGGCGAGCATGACGACGCCGATGAGCGCCACCGACGTCGGCCGGAACAGCCCCGCCACCAGCGCGAGCGCCCCGGCGAGCAGCCAGCGTCGCTCCAGCACGGCGACCAGACCCCACGCCGCGAGCGCGCAGAACGACGCCTCGGTGTACGTCATCGACAGCACGACGCCCATCGGCGCCGCCGCGAACAGTGCGGCCGCGAGCAGTCCGACGAGGTCCGGATCGGCTCCGCGCGGCGCGGCGTAGCGGGCGCCCAGGCGGGCGATGCCGGCGGCGGCCGCTGCGCCGGCGACGACGTTGACGACGAACGCGGCCGCCGTCACCGGCAGGACGACGGAGACGACGCCGACGAGCACCGGGTAGCCGGGGAAGAAGGCGTACGTCGTGGCCTCCGAATGCACGCCCTGGCCGTCGACGAACCAGGGCGGCAGGCGGTCGTAGCCGTTGGTCGCGATCGCGAGCATCCACTGCCCGTCCCACTTGGTGAGCAGCGATTCGAGCGAGACCCGGGACTCCTCGGCGTACACGGCGAGGGTGGCGAGGCCGAACAAGCGGATGAGCAGGAAGACGACGATCGCGGCCACCCAGGTGGGCACGCGGTGCTGCGGCCGGAGCACGTTCCGGACGACTCGCCGCCGGTCGGCGACGAGCTGCCGCCGTCGGCCGGTCGACGGATCGTGCGGGCGTGAGGGCACGGCGGCATGGTATCGGCCGCGCGGGCCGGTCCGCGTCCACCGGATGACGAGTCGCGCGCCGTCACCCGGGCGTGCCGGCTCCGGCCGTCCGGCGACTAAGATGTCCTCTGGTCTGCCGTGCCCGCTGGGCCGGGGCGGTATCGAGGACGGGACGCGGCCGAGGCGGCCGTGCAAGGAAGGTAGGTACGAGGGCTCGTGGCACTCGTCGTGCAGAAGTACGGTGGCTCGTCCGTGGCCACCGCCGAGCGGATCAGACGCGTCGCCGAGCGGATCGTGGAGACCAAGCGGGCCGGCAACGACGTCGTGGTCGTCGTCTCGGCGATGGGCGACACGACCGACGAGCTGCTGGACCTCGCCGAGCAGGTCAGCCCGAATCCGCCCGGCCGCGAGATGGACATGCTGCTGACGGCCGGCGAGCGGATCTCGAACGCCCTGGTCGCGATGGCGATCGAGGCGCAGGGGGAGAAGGCCGCGTCGTTCACGGGCAGCCAGGCGGGCGTCATCACGACGAGCCGGCACGGCGCCGCCAAGATCATCGACGTGACGCCCGGGCGCGTCCGGTCGGCGCTCGACGAGGGCAAGATCTGCCTGGTCGCGGGCTTCCAGGGCGTCTCGCAGGACACCAAGGACATCACGACGCTCGGCCGCGGCGGCTCGGACACCACCGCCGTCGCGCTGGCCGCGGCGCTGGGGGCCGACGTCTGCGAGATCTACACCGACGTCGACGGCATCTACACCGCCGACCCGCGCATCGTCCCGAACGCGCGCCGCCTCGAGCACATCTCCTTCGAGGAGATGCTGGAGATGGCGGCCTGCGGCGCGAAGGTGCTCATGCTGCGGTGCGTGGAATACGCGCGCCGCTATCACGTTCCGGTTCATGTGCGGTCGTCGTACTCGACCAGGCCGGGGACCATCGTCGACGGATCTATGGAGGACATCCCGATGGAAGAAGCGATCCTCACCGGTGTCGCTCACGATCGCAGCGAGGCGAAGGTGACGGTGGTCGGGCTCGTCGACAAGCCGGGCTACGCCGCCAAGGTGTTCCGCGCGGTCGCCGACGCCGAGATCAACATCGACATGGTGCTGCAGAACATCTCGCGCGTCGAGACGGGCCGCACCGACATCACCTTCACCTGCCCCGTCGCCGATGCACCGACGGCCGTCGCGAGGCTGACGGCTCTCAAGGACCAGATCGGCTTCACCGACGTCCTGTACGACGACCACGTCGGCAAGGTCTCGCTGGTCGGCGCCGGCATGAAGAGCCACCCGGGTGTGACGGCCACGTTCTGCGAGGCGCTGTCGGACGCGGGCATCAACATCGAGTTGATCTCGACCTCGGAGATCCGCATCTCGGTGCTGTGCGAGGCGGACGAGCTGGACAAGGCGGTCCGGGCGCTGCACGACGCATTCGAACTGGGCGGCGACGAGGACGCCGTCGTCTACGCGGGAACGGGGCGATAGTCATGGGTGTACGAGTCGGAGTCGTCGGCGCGACCGGTCAGGTCGGCGCCGTCATGCGGACGCTGCTCGCCGAGCGGGAGTTCCCGGTCGACGAGGTGCGCTTCTTCGCGTCGGCGCGGTCGGCGGGCACGACGCTGCCGTGGGGTGACGGCGAGATCGTCGTCGAGGACGTCGCGACGGCCGATCCGAGTGGTCTGGACATCGCGCTGTTCTCCGCCGGCGGGGCCACCTCGCGCGTGCAGGCGCCGCGGTTCGCGGCCGCGGGCGTCATCGTGATCGACAACAGCTCGGCGTGGCGCAAGGACCCGGACGTCCCGCTCGTCGTCTCCGAGGTGAACCCGGAGCAGGCGAAGAACCCGCCCAAGGGCATCATCGCCAACCCGAACTGCACGACGATGGCCGCGATGCCGGTGCTCAAGCCGCTGCACGACGAGGCCGGGCTGCGCCGGCTCATCGTCTCCAGCTACCAGGCCGTCAGCGGCTCGGGGCTGGCCGGTGTCGAGGAGCTGGCGACGCAGGTCGAGGCGGTCATCGGCGGTGCGCGCGGGCTGGTGCACGACGGCGGGGCCGTCGAGTACCCGGAGCCGACGATCTACGTCGCCCCGATCGCGTTCAACGTGCTGCCGCTGGCCGGCGCGCTCGTCGACGACGGCAGCGGCGAGACGGACGAGGACCAGAAGCTGCGCAACGAGAGCCGCAAGATCCTCGACCTCCCGGACCTGCTGGTCTCGGGGACGTGCGTGCGCGTGCCCGTGTTCACCGGGCACTCGCTGTCGATCAATGCGGAGTTCGACCGGCCGTTGTCGGTGGAGCGGGCCAAGGAGCTCCTCGCGGGCGCACCGGGCGTCACCCTCACCGAGGTGCCGACGCCGCTGGCCGCCGCCGGCGCCGACGACTCGCTCGTCGGTCGTATCCGTCAGGATCCGGGCGTTCCGGACGGTCGCGGGCTCGCGCTGTTCGTCTCCGGCGACAATCTGCGCAAGGGCGCCGCGCTCAACACGATCCAGATCGCGGAGCTGCTCGTCTGAACGCCGACGAGCTCCCCGGATGTCCGTCTGGGGGAGCCGCCGAGGAGATTATTGCTTCGGCGGCCCGTATAGACGGACATCCGGGGAGGGATCCGGAGATCGCCGCCGAGGCGGCGGCTCCACGTCCGCCGGATCCGGAGCGTCCGGGCCGCGCTTTACGTAGAACATCCCTTTTCTGGTGGGCGACGATGGCCGTCACCGGTCTGTTGGCCGGCGCGACGCTCGTCCGGCTCGGCGCGCTGGCCGCGGACGTCGAGGCCCGGCTCGTCGCCGACGCGCTGGCCGTCCCGGGAGCCGATCCGGCCGGCGTCGCCGCCCGGTTCGACACGGTGTCGACGGCGCTCGGCCCGATCGTCCTCGCCGGTCTGCTGCTGCTCGCCCTGGGCGGGACCCTCGCCCTGCGTCTGCTGTCGACGCACCGCAGCCGCGCCGCGCGGACCGGCTACCTCTCCTTCGCGCTGCTGCTCGCCATCACCCTCGCTGCTGCGGCCGACCTGCTGTATCGCGGTCACGCCCTCCTGTCCGGCGCCGCCTGGACGGCCGCGGTGCTGGTCCTCACGGCGGCGATGACGGGCCTGGCCCCGGCCATCGGCCGCTGGCTGCCCGAATCGATGCGGATCAAGCCGTCGCGGGTCTTCACTGAAGGGGCGCGGAAGCGCTGACCGCGTCCCGGGCCGGGACCGGCGTCGGTCGAAATTCGCGGTTTCGGGTCTGCCGGGCCGCGGGTTCGCCGTAACGTGAGTCACATCTGTGTGATGACTCACGACGTCCCGGCTGGAGGCCGCCACATGACCAATCTCGACCAGAACCTGCTCGACGCCGCCGCGGCGCGGCCCGACGCCGTCGCCCTCGTCAGCGGCGACCGTGAACTGACCTACCGTGAGTTCGACGCCGCCGCCGGCCGCGTGGCGTCGTACCTGGAGAGCGTCGGCGTCGAGCCGGGCGACCGCGTCGGGATCATGCTGCCGAACTGCCTGGCCTGGCCCCAGATCTTCTACGGCGTCATGCGCCGGGGCGCCGTCGCGGTGCCGATGAATCCGCTGTTCAAGGGCCGCGAGGTGGAGTACTACCTCAGCAACACGGGCGCGAAGGTGCTGTTCGGCCATCCGGGTTTCGCGGCGGAGGCCGAGGCGGGGACGTCGGCGGCCGGGGCACGGCTCGTCGTGGTCGACGACGCGGCGCTCGACGAGCTCGTCGCCGACTTCGAGCCGGCGGCCCCGGTGGCCCGCGAGGGCACCGACCTCGCCGTCATCCTGCACACGTCCGGCACGACCGGCCGGCCCAAGGGTGCGATGCTCACCCACTTCAACCTGCGCCGCAACACCGAGGTGTTGTGCACGACGCTCACCCACGCGACGTCGGACGACGTCATCATCGGCGTGCTGCCGCTGTTCCACGTCTTCGGCCTGACCTGTGCGCTCAACGCCTCGGTCGCCGTCGGGGCGTCGATCGTCCTCGTCCCGCGCTTCGAGCCGCGCCTCGTCCTCGACCTCATCCGCAGCCGCGGCGTGACGCTGTTCTCCGGCGTCCCGACGATGTATTCGGCACTGCTCGCGGCGCACAGCGAGGACGACGACGTCTCGACCCTGCGGATGTGCACGTCGGGAGGTTCGGCGCTGCCGTTGCAGGTCATCGAGGACTTCCAGGCGACGTTCGGGGCGCCGATCCTCGAGGGCTACGGCCTGTCCGAGACGTCGCCGGTCGCCTCCTTCAACCACCCGGACCGGCCGCGGAAGGCCGGCACCGTCGGGACGCCGCTGCTCGGTGTGCAGATGCGCATCGCCGACGCCGCGGGCAACGCCCTCGGCCCCGGTGAGGACGGCGAGATCCAGATCCGCGGCGAGAACATCATGGCCGGCTACTGGAACATGCCCGAGGCGACGGCCGACGCCATCGACGCCGACGGCTGGTTCGCGACGGGCGACATCGGCCGGGTCGACGCCGACGGCTACTACTCGATCGTCGACCGCAAGAAGGAACTCGTCATCCGCGGCGGCCTCAACGTCTACCCGCGTGAGATCGAGGAGGTGCTCTACGAGCACCCGGCCGTCGCCGAGGCGGCCGTCATCGGTGTGCCGCACGAGACGCTGGGGGAGGAGATCGGCGCGGCCATCGCCTTCAAGGCCGGCGTGGTGGCGACGGTCGACGAGGTGCGCGAGTTCGTCCGGGCGCGGGTCGCGCCGTACAAGTACCCGCGGCACATCTGGATTCTCGACGAGCTGCCCAAGGGGGCGACGGGCAAGATTCAGAAGCGCGACATCACGGTTCCGGCGGTGAGTTGAGAGAGGTGCGGGTCGGGGGCGGCGGGTGGACCACCCCGGGCGGGCCGCAGTCCCCCGGACGCTAGCTGTTCTTCCCACGGACGTTGTGGACGCGGTCGATGGGTGAGAGGCCTCCGATGCCGGTGTGGGGGCGATGGTGGTTGTAGTGGTGTAGCCAGGCGTTGTAGGTCTCGGCGCGGGCTGCGTCTGAGAGGTAGTGCCGGGCGTAGGCCCATTCGTCGGCGAGGGTGCGGTGGAACCGTTCGATCTTCCCGTTCGTCTGCGGCCGGTAGGGGCGCGTGTACGTGTGCTTCACCTGTGGGCCGAGCGCGTCGTTGAACGCCTTGGACCGGTAGCAGGAACCGTTGTCGGTCATCACGCGCTCGACGGTGATCCCGTGCTCGGCGAAGAACGCGTGCGCGCGGGTCCAGAAACCGGTGGCGGTCTCTTGACGTTCGTCGTCGAGGATCTCCGAGTACACCAGGCGGGCGTTGTCATCGATCGCCGAATGCAGGAACGAGTAGCCGACTCCTGCCTTCCTTTTCCTGTTGCCGGCCGAGCGGCCGAGAGTGCGGTGCCCGCCGCCGTCGGGGATACGGCCGAGTTTCTTCACGTCGACGTGCACCAGCTCGCCCGGGGTCTGGCGCTCGTAGCGGACGGGTTTGGGCTTGCGTATCCGGATTCCGGTGCCCTTATCGACCTGCGCCAGCAGCGGGGCGCCATACCGGGTGAGGACCTTCGAGACGGTGGACTGCGGTAGATGCAGGTGGTAGGCGATCCGGTGCGCGCCCCATCGACGATTGATGCGCAACCCGATGATGCGTTTCTCGGTGCGGGGGTCGATCCGTGACGGGGACGACAGCGGCCGGGACGAACGATCCTGCATCGCCGCGCGACCACCGGCGCGATAACGGGCGACCCACTTGGAGACCGTGCCACGTGAGAGGTGGAAACGTTCAGCGACCCGAGCCTGCTTCCACCCGTCGTTGATGACCAGCAACGCGATCTTGACCCGCCCTTCGACGGTGAGCGCGGCACGAGCATGGGTAACGTACGACATGAGGACCTCCGTGGATCGAGTGAGTGTGGTAACCCACATCGATACCGGAGGTCCTCACCTCATTCCGCCACGCCACGCTGCTCACAACGTCCGTGGGAAGAACAGCTAGCGCGTCCTCCCGCCAGGCCCGATGCCAGCGGCCCGCCCGGGGTGGTCCACCCGCCGCCGTTCCGGCCAGGGTCCGATGCCGGCGGCCCGCCGGGGGTCGTCCACCCACCGCTGCTTCCGTCGCTATCTGGATCTGCTCCAGAAAACCGGGGTAGACTGGCCAGCATGTGTGCCGCCGTCAGTCCCGCGTCCCCGGAGGAGCGGCTGCGCGGGGTCGGGTTGCGGGTGACGGCGCCGCGGGTCGCGGCGTTGTCGTACCTGGGTGAGCATCCGCACGTCACGGCGGACGAGGTCGCCGTGGCGCTGCGGGCCGAGCTGGGCAACGTCTCGACGCAGACCGTCTACGACGTGCTGCGGGCGTGCACCCGGGAGGGGCTGCTGCGGCGGATCGAGCCGGCCGGGTCGGCGGTGCGTTACGAGGCGCGCACCGGCGACAACCATCATCATCTCGTCTGCCGGCGGTGTGCGCGGATCGTCGACGTCGACTGCGTGGTCGGCGCCGCGCCCTGTCTGACGCCGGACGACGATCACGCGTTTGTCATCGACGAGGCCGAGGTGACCTTCTGGGGGCTGTGTCCGGATTGCGTCTCGGCGTCGTCGGTCTGAGGCGGGGCGACTCGGCCGCACCGGATGCGGACGTCCCATATCGTCGTTGATGGCGATGCGGGACGGGCCGCCTCGGCCGTCGCGGACCGAGGTCCGGCGCGTCGCCGTGCAGACGTCATCGAGAGAAACCGACAGTAGGAGATCGCAGATGAGCATCGAGACCGCGTACACCATCAGCTCCACCGCCACGGGCGGCGGCCGCGACGGCCACGTCGTGTCGGAGACGGGCCGCATCGAGCTCGACCTGCGCCCGCCGAAGGCGCTCGGCGGCAGCGGCGAGGGCAGCAATCCCGAGGAGCTCTTCTCGGCCGGGTGGGCCGCGTGCTTCCTCGGCGCGCTGCGCGCCGTCGCCGGCAAGGAGAAGGTCAAGGTTCCGGCCGACACGTCGGTCACCGTCTCGGCGAGCATCGGCAAGGACCTCGCGGACGGCGGCTTCGGCCTCGCCGCCGAGATCGTCGCGACGCTGCCGGGCCTCGACCAGGACGTCGCCGACGACCTCGTCGCCAAGGCCCACGCCTTCTGCCCGTACTCGAAGGCCACCCGCGGCAACATCGACGCGACCGCCACGGCGCGCGTCTAGCCGAGTCCGCCGCCCGTCGGCGCGAGTCCCCCGGGCGGCGCGGCGCACAATGGCAGCCGTGCGGTCGCTCGGGCTCGTCTTCCTCGGCGGCGCCGCCGGGACGCTGGCCCGGTACGGCGCCGGGCTCGCCGTCGGGTCCGTGGGCGGGCTGCCCGTCGCGACGTTCGTCGTCAACCTGGTCGGGGCGTTCGCGCTCGGGCTGCTGCTCGCGTCGGTCGCCGCGGCGCCGGCGCGGCTGCTGTGGGGCACGGGATTCTGCGGCGGCTTCACCACCTACAGCGCCCTCGCGCTGGAATCGGTGCTCATGGCCGACGCCGTCCGCGCCGTCGGCTACGTCGTCGTGACCGTCGTCCTCGGCGCCGCGGCGGCGGGCGTCGGCGTCCGGCTCGGCGGACGTCTCGCCCGGGGGCGGCGATGACGCTCGCGCTGCTCGTCGCGCTGGCGGGCGGCACCGGCGCCGCGGCGCGTTACGGCGCCGACCGTCTGCTGCAGACGCGGCTGGGCCCGGGCCTGCCGATCCTCGCGATCAACATCACCGGCTCCGCGCTGCTCGGCGGCATCGCGGGGACGTTCGCCGGCGCGGTCGCCGTGGTGCTCGGCACGGGGTTCTGCGGCGGTTTCACGACGTTCAGCGCCGCGTCGATCGACGCCGTCCGGCTCGCCGGCGAGGGGCGTCGCCGCCGGGCGCTGCTCATCGCGGCCGGCGGGGCCGCGGCGTGCGTCCTCGTCTGCGCGCTCGCCTACCGGCTCGCGCGGTGGTCCGTCAGCGGATGATCGGTTTCGGTCGGGCCGGCTTGGGCGTGGCGTAGACGGCCGTGATCCCGGCGACGGCGACGGTCGTCGCCGCCAGGACGAAGAGCCACAGTGCGGGCCCCGGCTCCTGTCGCAGGACGTCGAAACCGCTGTCGGGTTTGATGCCGAAGACGAGGGCGGCCGGCGAGCCGAGTGCCGAGAGCGTCATGACGGAGTTCGCGGCGCCCACGGCCGAGCCGGCGATGGCGTTGAGCCGGCGTCCGACGCCGACGGCGATGAGCACGCCGAAGACGAGGGCCGGCGCCGCCAGGAAGATGAGGAAGCTGACCACGGCCGGCATCGGGGCCCCCGAAGGGCCGACGACGCGGGGATCGACGTGATCGCGCAGTGCCGACCACTCGGCGGGGCTGCCGCCGACCGTCAACCCGCCCGTTCCCCAGCCGGTGCGTTCGGCGGTGAACAGCCGGCCGTCGATGCTGCCGCCGAACTCGGCGGCGGGCAACAGGCCCGCGAGCGGGACGAGAGCGGCCGCGACGACCATCGCGATTCCCGCCCACCGGCAGACCAGTGTGCGGCGTGCGGCGTCCGTCTCGTCGGACACATGTACCTCCTGACAGGGCCGTCCGCCGTTTTCGGGCGGCGGCGGCGACCTCATCAGGGTAGGCGTGCGTACCGGCGCGATCGCAGCCGGAGGGCCGTGCCGCCGAGTCCCGCGGCGACGAGGCTGCCGACGAGCACGGCGACCGTGGCGTGTGCGCCGTCGGGCGTGGCGCCGTAGGCGAGTTCGCCGACGAGCAGCGACACGGTGAAGCCGATGCCGGCGAGCAGGGCGATGCCGGCGACGTCCGCGGCGGCGACGTCGGAATCCAGCCGCGCCGGCGTGAAGCGCGCGAGCAGCATCGTCGTGCCGAAGACGCCGACCGCCTTGCCGACGACCAGGCCCAGGCCGATACCGAGCGCGACGGGGTCCGTCAGTGCCGAGGCGAGGCCGTCCGCGCCGCCGACGGCGACTCCGGCGGCGAAGAACGCGAACACCGGCACCGCGACGCCGCTGGAGAGCGGCGTCATCGCATGGCCGATGCGCTCGGCGAGCGATTCACCCGTGGAACCGGCGATTCCGCGAGCTCCATCTGGAGAACCGGCGATTCCGCAGGCTCCATCTGGAGAACCGCCGATTCCGCGAGCTCCATCTGTACTGCGGGCGGTGGGCACGACAAAACCGAGCAGCACGCCGGCGATCGTCGCATGGATGCCGGAGGCGTGGACGAGGAACCACGTCGCGGCGGCGAGCGGCAGCAACAGCCACCACGGGTGGAACCGCGTCCGCAGCGCGGCGGCGAAGAGGCCGAGGGGGACGACGGCCGCGGCGAGGTGGCCGAGGCTCAGCTCGTCGGTGTAGAAGACGGCGATGACGACGATCGCGAGCAGGTCGTCGACGACCGCCAGGGTGAGCAGGAACGTCCGCAGCGCGGCGGGGAGCCCGGGGGCGGCGACGGCCAGGACGGCCACGGCGAAGGCGATGTCGGTGGCGGTGGGGACGGCCCAGCCGCTGAGGTCGGCGCCGCGGGGTGCGGCGATCGCGAGGAAGACGAGCGCGGGCACGATCATCCCGCCGACGGCGGCGCCCACGGGCAGCGCCGCGGTCCGCGGGTCGGAGAGCCGGCCGTGCCGGAACTCGACCGCGAGCTCGACGCCGACGACGAAGAAGAACACGGCGAGCAGGCCGTCGCTCGCCCAGGTGCCGAGGTCCAGGTCCAGGTGCAGCGCCGACGGCCCGATCCGGGTGTCGCGAAGCGTCGCGTAGGCGTCGGCGGCGCCGGAGTTGGCCAGGACGACGGCGAGGACGGCCGCGGTGAGGATGACGACGCCGGAGACGAGATCCGATCGCAGCGCGTGGGACAGCCGGGTGGGGGAGAGGGCGGACATCGGGACCTTTCGTCGACGACGCGCTGCTCGCGCGGCCGACCAGACTTCCCGGCACACCGTGGCCGACGGTGTCGGCCGAACTCATCATTCTATCCGACGGCCTCGAGCGCCGGACCGAATCCGGAGAAGCGACGTCGTCGGTGCCGGGTTAGGGTCGCTTCAGGACGGGTGGCACGTCGGGGTGCCCGTCTCCCGTCCCCGTCGCGTTCGCGGCGTCATGACGGCCGTCCGCCCGGCACGAAGGAGACGACGATGACTGCACCGCAGACTCTCGTGAAGAACGCCTGGCTCGCTCTGCTGGCCTCGGGGATCGCGGCGCTCTGCCTCGGTGCCTGCGGCCTGTTCTGGCCGGGGCCGACGCTGTGGGTGGCCGCGGTGCTGTTCGGCGCCTACCTCGTCGTGACGGGCGTCGCCCAGCTGCTCGCCGCGACGTTCCTCGGCCGCTCGACCTCGCAGACGATCATGCTCGTGCTCTCCGGCGCCCTGTCGCTGATCCTCGGCGTCGTCGCGCTGCGCAACCCGGTCGAGTCGGTGGTCCTGCTCGCCATCTGGATCGGTGTCGGCTGGCTGTTCCGGGGCGCCGCCGGCCTGGGCGTCGCCGCCCAGCTGCCGCAGGGACACCGGGCGTTCTCGTGCTTCCTCGCGATCATCCTCATCGCCGGCGGCGCCACGGTCGTGCTGTGGCCCGCGGCGTCGGCGGGCTCGCTGCTGTTCGGGGCGTCCTTCGTGGCGATCGCGGTCGGCGCGTCGGAGATCGCGGACGCCTTCGCCCTGCGTAAGCGGGCGGCGCAGTCGCTGAACTGAGCGACGACGAAGGGCTCCGTCCGAAATCGGACGGAGCCCTTCATCTGTGCTGTCGGGGTGGCGGGATTTGAACCCACGACCTCCTCGACCCGAACGAGGCACGCTACCAAGCTGCGCCACACCCCGCGACAACGCCGATGAGATTACCTCACGTCGCCGTCCGCCGGGAAATCAGCTGGTCGGAGCGGGTGTGGGGACGCCGGTCGAGGCCCGCGGCACAGGCGCGGCTTCGGACGATCCCGAGGCCGCCGGGGTGAGCGTCAGGAGCGTCGCCTCCGGCCGGCAGGCGAACCGCGCGGGCGCGTACGGCGACGTGCCGAGCCCGGCCGAGACGTGCAGCAGCATGTGCGCACCCCAGTTCGACGGACCCTTGACGCGGGAGCGGTCGAGCCCGCAGTTCGTCACCAGCGCCCCGTAGAACGGCAGGCAGAGCTGGCCGCCGTGGGTGTGTCCGGCCAGCACGAGGTCGTAGCCGTCGGCCGCGAACGCGTCGAGCACGCGCGGCTCGGGGGAGTGGGTGAGCCCGAGCCGCAGCTGGGCCAGGGGGTTCGGCCGTCCGGCGATCGTCTGGTAGCGGTCGCGCCTGATGTGCGGATCGTCGACGCCGGCGGCGGAGATCCGGACGCCGGCCACCTCCAGCTCGCGGACGGTGTGCGTGGCGTCGAGCCAGCCCCGCTCGCTGAACGCCGCGCGCAGGTCCTGCCACGGCAGCGGCTCGCCGCGGGTGCGCTTGTGCCGTTTGGTGAGGTAACGCACCGGGTTCTTCGGCTTCGGGCCGTAGTAGTCGTTGGAGCCGAAGACGAAGAGCCCGGGGATCGCGAGCAGCGGATCGAGCGCCTGGACGGTGGCCGGCACGGCCTGCGGGTGTGCCAGATTGTCACCGGTGTTGACGACGAGGTGCGGCTCCAATTCGGCGAGCGCGCTCACCCACGTCTGTTTGAGCCGCTGGTTCGGCATCATGTGCAGGTCGGAGATGTGCAGCACGCGCAGCGGCGGCGTGCCGGGCTCCAGGACGGCCAGCGACGCGGTGCGCAGCGTGAACGCGTTGCGCTCGATGAGGGTGGCGTATCCGAGCCCGGCGGCACCGGCCGCCGCGACCCCGCCGACGGCACGGAGAACAGTGGAAGCACGCATGCCCCCAGCCTAGAGAGCTTCTAGTACGGCGCGCCGGAGCAGCTCACCGTGCTGTCGCCGCAGACGTATTTGGGGTCCGTCGGGGGGAGGACGGTGGGGCCCCAGTTGTCGGCGACGGGGCTGACGGCGTCGAACCAGATGGCCGCCGGCTCGCGGCCGCCGAACAGGTCCCCGTAGCCGGGGCACTGGCGCAGCGGCGACGTGCAGAGCTCGGTGGGGTTGGGGCCGTCGCCGTAGATGTAGGTGGCGGCCGCGACGTTGTTGGTGAAGCCGAGGAAGGCGGCCGAGCGGCTGGCCTCGGTCGTTCCCGTCTTGCCCGCCATCGGCAGCGACCAGCCAGCGGCGCGCGCCGCGCCGGCCGAGGTGCCGGCGCCGACGTCGTCCTTGCTCATGGCGACGGCGAGCGTGTTGGCGAGCTCCGGCGGAACCACCTGCTCGCAGGCGGGCGGCTTGAAGCGCGTGACGGGCTCCATCGCCGGCTTGCCGTCGGTGCCGATGACCTGGTTGCCGAACCGGTCGCGTTTGGGCGCCAGGATCTCGCGGATCGGGTTCGGCGGGCACCACACGCCGCCCGAGGCGAGCGTGGCCGCGACGTTGGACAGCTCCAGCGGGTTGACGGCCTCCGGGCCGAGGGTGAACGAGCCGAGGTTGCCGTCCTTGACGGTCTGCGCGATCGACTTGTCGCTCTGCCCGGCGGTGCCCGGCGTCGCGTACGAGCGCAGGCCGAGCTTGACGGCGAGGTCGACGGTCGGCGCGACGCCCGTCTGCTCGATGAGCTTGACGAAAGCCGTGTTGGGGGACTGGGCGAGGGCGTCGGTGACCGTCATCGACGCCGGGTAGCGGCCCGCGTTGCGGACGCAGTAGGCGTTGCCGGGGCAGCCGTTGAGCCCGCCCGAGCTGCCCATCCCGTAGCCGATGTAGAAGCCGGGCACCTGTAGTCGCGCCGACGTCCCCATGCCGCGGTCCATCGCGGCGCCGACGGTGAAGATCTTGAACACCGAGCCGGCGCCGTCGCCGACGAGCGAGTACGGCTGCGGCTGCACGGTCTGCCCGCGGCTCGGGTCGAGCCCGTAGTGCCGGCTAGAGCCCATCGAGACCACGGCGTGCGACGTCTTGCCCGGCCGGACGACGCTCATGACGGCCGCGACGCCGTCGAGCTGCGGGTCGGCGTTGGCCTGCAGCGCGCGGACCGTCGACGCCTGCACGGTCGGGTCGAGATTGGTGCGGATCGTGTAGCCGCCGCGGACGACGTCGTCCTTGCTCAGGCCGTTGGCCGCGAGGAACTGCAGCGCGTAGTCGCAGTAGAAACCGGCGTCGCCGGCGGCGATGCAGCCCTGCCGGATCTGCCGCGGCGGCTTGACGCCGAGCGGCGCCTGCTTGGCGGCCGCGTATTCGGCGGCCTGCTCGGGAAAGTTGGAGATGAGCGTGTCGAGCACCAGGTTGCGCCGCTCGGTCACCTCTTTGGCGTTCGTGTACGGGTCCAGCTTGCTCGACGACTGGACGATGCCCGCGAGCATGGCGGACTGCGCCACGGTGAGTTCCTTGGCCGGGACGCGGAAGTAGGTCTGCGCGGCCTCCTCGATGCCGTAGGCGCCGTTGCCGAACGGGACGAGGTTGAGGTAGCGGGTGACGACGCCCTTCTTCGCCTCGAGCTTCGCGTCGGCGTCGGTGATCGCCGGGTCGGCGGCGCGGGCCGACGCGACGAGCGAGCGCTCCAGCGTCAGCGCCATGCGGGCCTCGCGCAGCTTGCGGGCCGGGGTCGTCTCGGTGGCCGCCCGGCGCTCGGCCTCGGTCGTCGCGAGCACGAGCAGCTGGTAGTTCTTCACGTACTGCTGATCGAGCGTCGACGCGCCCTGCTGCACCTCGCCGGAGCCGGTGTTCTTGACGAAGGCGCGGGCGGTGCCGCGCCAGTCGACGCCGTCGTGGTCGAGGAACCGGCGGTCCTCGATCGAGATGATGGAGCGGATCATGTTCGGCGAGATGTCGTTGTAGCCGACCTGGACGCGACGCTGGTCGTAGAGGTAGGCGATCGGCTTGCCGTTGACGTCCGTCATCGTCGTGATCTCGGGGACCTTGCCCTCGAGCAGCTGCGACGCCGCGTTGGCGATGGTGTCGGCCGCGCGGTTGGACGCCTGGCCCAGCGTTCCGACGATCGGGAACAGCAGGCCCGCGAGGAGGACGCCGGCCAGCAGGCAGCAGCCGACCATCTTGGTCACGATCGCCGATTTGGACACCCGATCAGGATAAGGCCACACTCGTCCATCTCTGGTGTCTGGACGTTCCATCTCTCGTGTCCGGAGGATTCCGCGAGCCCCTGCGACGTGCTCGGCTTGCATCCCGCCACAGCGTTCCCTACATTAAGACGCGGATTGTGACACAAGTAACATCCAAATCTGATGGTGGGAAACGCTCACAGTGCGCGACCGAGCGAGGGTAAGGGGATTACCGATGGCGAAGCCGGCCATGCCGACAACCGCATCCGCTGACGAGGCCCGTCTGGAATGGGTATCGCAGGCGCGATGCCGCAGCGTGAACCCGGACGAGCTGTTCGTCCGCGGGGCCGCGCAGCGCAAGGCTGCCACGATCTGCCGGCACTGCCCGGTGCAGCTCGAATGCGGTGCGGACGCGTTGGACAACCGGGTGGAGTTCGGCGTCTGGGGGGGCATGACGGAGCGGCAGCGCCGCGCGCTCCTGCGTCAGCACCCCGAGGTCACCTCGTGGAGCACGTTCTTCGCGTCGCAGCGCCGGCGCAAGCAGGTCGGTTGACCCGACTATCTGTAACCGTCAGTACTGACACGTGTTAGTACCGACGGGTTCGATCGGTTGATCAGGTGGATTCGGCCGGTCAGAGGCGGTGGCCGGCTCAGCCGGCCGCGGTCAGCTGATCGCCGACGGCCACCAGCGCCTCGAGGCTCGCCACCTCCATCGCGAGCGACGGCACGCCGATCACCGGTACCCGCGGGTGCGACGTCGTGAAGCGTTTGAGCAGCCGCAGCTCACGCCGCGCCTGCTCCGCGCGCGTCGCATGCACCCGCAGCACCCCGCGCGTCAGCTCGTCCGACGCGGCGCGGACGCCCGTCGCTGCATCGCCGCCGGGGATCGACGTGAGGTTCGGGTGCGTCCGGTTGAGCACCAGACCGGCGAGCGGCATCGACTCCGCCGACAGCCGGTCGACGAAGAACGCCGCCTCGCGCAGTGCGTCCGGCTCGGCCGTCGAGACCACGACGAAGCGGGTCCCCGGCCGCGACAGCAACTCGTAGGTCTTCGCCGCGCGCTCCCGGAAACCGCCGAACATCGTGTCGAGCGAACGGATGAAATCTGAGACGTCGCGCAGCGCCTCGCCGCCGACGATCGTCGACACCCCGCGCATCGCCAGCGCGACGACGCCCGTCATCACCCGCCCGATCCCGCGGCCGGACGACGTCAGCGCCCGGATGAGCCGGCCGTCCAGGAACGACCCGAGCCGCTCGGGCGCGTCGAGGAAGTCGAGCGCGTTCCGCGACGGCGGCGTGTCGACGACGATGAGATCCCACTTGGCCTCCTCGATGAGCTGGCCCAGCTTCTCCATCGCCATGTACTCCTGCGTGCCGGAGAACGACGACGCCACCGTCTGATAGAAGCTGTTGTCGAGGATCTGCCGGGCCTTCTCCGGCGTCGAATGCGCGATCACCATGTCGTCGAAGGTGCGACGCATGTCGAGCATCATCGCGTCGAGCGTGCCCTTGCGATCGGTCTCAGTCTGGTCGATTCCGCCGAGCGGGACGGGCTGCGGCCGGTTGGTCAGCTCGGCCATGCCGAGTGCCTGGGCCAGCCGGCGCGCCGGGTCGATCGTCAGCACCGCCACCGTCCGGCCCCGCTCGGCCGCGCGCAGCGCGAGGGCCGCGGCCGTCGTCGTCTTGCCGACGCCGCCCGCGCCGCAGCACACGATGACGCGCGTCGCCCGGTCGTCGAGGATCGTCGAGAGATCGAGTACCGGCGTCATCTACACACCCGCCTTCCGCAGCAGCTCGGCCAGTTCGTAGAGCCCGCCCAGATCGGCGCCGTCCTCGAGGTCGGGCAGCAGGATCGTCGGGTGTTCGGCCTCGTCGAGCGAGGCCGCCGCCGCGCGCTGGGCGGCGACCGTCACCGCGTGCTCGATCGTCTCCGTCAGCAGGCCGTGGACGTCGGCCTCGGACGCGTGGATCCCGGCCTTCGTCAGGCCCACGCGCAGCGCCTCGGCGTCGATGACGCCGTCGGCGGCCTCGGTGAGCAGCTCGGCCGGCAGCAGCGGCGGCGTCATCCGGTTGACGAAGACGGCGCCCACCGGCAGCTCCTTGCCGGTCAGCTCGTCGAGCGCCTCGAGGGTCTCCTGCACCGGCAGCGATTCGAGCAGCGTCACGAGATGCACGGACGTCTGCGGCCCGTGCAGCAGCCGGATGACGCCTTCGGCCTGGGAGCGGACGGGGCCGGTCTTGGCGAGATCGGCCATCGCCTTCGTCACGTCGAGGAAGCTGCCGATGCGCCCGGTCGGCGGGGAGTCGACGACGACGGCGTCATACAGCGGCCGGCCGCGCTCGGCGGCGACGACCCGCTCCTTGATCTTGCCCGTGAGCAGCACGTCGCGAACGCCGGGCGCCACCGTCGTCGCGAACTCGATGGCGCCGATCCGCTTCATCGCCTTCCCGGCGAAACCGAGGCTGTAGAACATGTCCAGGTACTCGAGCAGGGCGTGCTCGAGGTCGAGGGCCAGCGCGTAGACGGCGCCGCCGCCGGTGGCCGTCGCGACCTTCGTGTCCGTCGGTGGCAGGGGCGGCAGGTCGAAGAGCTGGGCGATGCCCTGACGGCCCTCCGTCTCCACGAGCAGCACCTTCTTGCCCTCGGCGGCGAGCGCGAGGGCGAGGGCAGCGGCGACGGTCGACTTCCCGGTGCCGCCCTTGCCGGAGACGAAGTGCAGCCGTGCTCGGCGGGCCTCGTCGGGCCAGCGGTGGTTCGACGTGTCCGGTGCCACCTGGACGACGATAGCCGTCGGGTGACGTGGGCGGAGGTGGATGCCCATCGGCGGGCCGCAGTCCCCCGCGCTGATCTAGGGTTTGCGCTATGGCTGAGAACACGGTGTGGGAGTACGCGACGATTCCCCTGTTGACGCACGCGACGAAGCAGATCCTCGACCAGTGGGGTGCCGACGGCTGGGAGCTGGTCAGCGTCCTGAACGGACCGACGGGCCAGCAGCACGTCGCCTACCTGAAGCGGGCGAAGTAGATATGGCGTGGTCGGAGCGTCTCGCTGAACTCGGCATCGAACTGCCCGCGGTCGTCGCGCCGCTGGCCAGCTACACCCCGGCCACGCGGTCGGGGAATCACGTCTACACGTCGGGCCAGCTGCCCATCGCCGGCGGCAAGCTGACGGTGCACGGCAAGGTCGCCGACGGCGCCGAGGGCGTCGTGCGTCCGGAGCAGGCCGCCGAGGCCGCCCGGCTGTGCGCGCTCAACGCGCTCGCCGCGATCCACGCGCTCGTCGGCATCGACAACGTCGTGCGGGTGGTCAAGGTCGTCGGCTTCGTGGCCAGCGCCCCCGGGTTCACCGGGCAGCCGGGCGTCGTCAACGGCGCGTCGAACTTCCTCGGCGAGGTGTTCGGCGAGGCGGGCGTCCATGCGCGCTCGGCCGTCGGCGTCGCCGAACTGCCGCTCGGCGCCCCCGTCGAGGTCGAGCTTCTCGTCGAGGTCGTCTGACGGATCCGAACTGCGTCTACAGGCGTCGATAACCGGAATACGGGGTCGTCGCCCGCTGTAGACGCAGTTTGGATCCGGCTTCACGTCGCGCGGACGGTCGACAGCGCCCGTTTCATCTCCTCCGACAGCGGACGCGGGGTCTCGGCCTTCGAGTCGACGTTGACGTAGGCGAGGTCGATGTCGGCGATGGGGCGTTCGTCGGTGGTCAGGGCGGTGTGCAGGCGGAAGCTCGTCGTGCCGATGTGGGTGCACGTGACGTCGGCGCGGACGAGGTCGTCGAAGCGGGCCGGGTGGCGGAAGCGCAGCTCGGCCTGCACGACGGTCGGATCGAAGTCGCCGGCGACGAGCTCGGCGTAGTCGTAGCCGAGGTGCCGCAGCAGCTCGGTCATCGCGACGTCGGTGAGCTCGAGGTAGCGGGCGTTGAAGAGGTAACCCTGCCCGTCGACCTCGTGATAGCGGACGCGGTGGGTGTACACCTCCATCAACGGCCCTCGATGCCCCAGCTGCCGGCGAAGCGTTCGCCGGGGTCCAGGACGATGAGGTCGTCGTGGGTGGCGCCGGGGTTGAAGGCGTCGGGGCCGCACGTCATGGGTTCGATGGCGACGCCGATGTCCCGCGCCGGGCCGCCGGTGAAGACCTGCGCCCAGCCGAAGACGCCGTCCGCCCAGACGCTCGCGACGCGCTCGCCCCGGCGCAGTTCGGCGCGCCAGCGGCCGTCCTCGGTGCTCAAGCCGGTGAAGGCGTGGTCGAAGCGCCGGTCGCCGAGGAGGCCGCCGTCCTGCAGGTCCTCGGCCGCGGCGACGTCCCGGACGGCCACCGGCAGGCTGCGGTCGTCGAGATCGAGGATCCGGGCGCCGGGCACGCGCAGCTCGACGTCGTCGATCGTCTCCTCGCCGACGGTGAAGAACGGGTGTGCGCCGTAGCCGAACGGGCACGGCGTCGACGAATGGTTGACGGCCTCGACGTCGACGGTGAGACCGTCCGGGCCGACGCTGTGCGTGATGGACGCCTCGAGGATCCACGACCAGCCGGGCTGCGGCCGCAGCACGACCCGCTGCCGGACGGACGCCGCCGTGTGCTCGACGAGTTCCCACGACAGCCAGCGGGTCAGGCCGTGGCTCGCGTTGTTGTTGGCCACCTCGTTGATCGGCAGCTGCGTCGCCGTGCCGTCGAAGGTGTACCGGCCGTCGCGCAGCCGGTTCGGCCACGGCAGCAGGTGCTGGCCGCGGCCCTTGGTGATCGGCTCGTCGGCCGCGAAACCGCGGACGACGTCCCGGCCCGCCACGCTGTACGCGCGCAGGGCGGCGCCGATCTGCACGACGACGGCGCGCCGGTCGTCGTGGGCGATCTCGTACTGCTCGCCGGTGGGGAACGGGGCGACGGTGCTGGTCACGGGGTGGTCCTCTCGTGCGTCGTGCGGGTGCCGTCAGCATCCCCCGGGGCGACGCTCGGCGGGGTGATTCGGACGAACCCGGGCGCGTCGGGCCGGGGTCTAGGCTGACGGCGTGACTGTGACGCATCCGGCCTACGAACGGTTCCGCGCCATCGACGACGTCGTCTCGGTGCTGCTCTGCGCGAACCCGGGGCTGATGGAGCTCGACGGGACCAACAGCTACGTCCTGCGCGGCGGTCCCGGTGAGCCGGCCGTCGTCGTGGACGCGGGGCCGAAGAAGCCGAAAGCGCATCTGCGCCGGCTCGGGCGGGTACCGGGCGTCGAGCTGGTGCTCACGACGCACCGGCACGGCGACCACACCGGAGGTGTCCGGCGGCTGTCGGAACGGCTGCCCGGCGTGGCGTTCCGGGCCTGGTCGGCGGAGTTCTGCGTCGGCGCCCCGCCGCTCACCGACGGTGAGCGGATCGAGGTCGGGTCGCTGACGATCGAGGTGCTGCACACCCCGGGCCACACCGGCGATTCGGTATCGCTGATGGTCACGACCTCGGACGGCCGCCGCAGGCTGCTGACGGGCGACACGATCCTCGGCCGCGGCACGACGGTGCTCGACCCGACCGACGGCACGTTGCGCGACTACCTCGGCTCGCTGGACCGGATCATCAAACGGGCCGAATCGCCCGGCGACGGGGTGGAATCGACGGGCGCCGGGGCGCGGCCGATCACGCTGCTGCCGGCGCACGGCCCGGACCATCCGGACGTCCTGCCGGTCGCGCGGGCGTACCGCACCCACCGGCTCGACCGGCTCGCCCAGATCGAGCGCGCGCTCGACGAGCTCGGTGTGACGGCGGAGCAGGCGCGGCCGAAGAAGATCGTCGAGCACGTCTACGCCGACGTCGATCGGTCGTTGTGGCCGGCAGCCAAGATGAGCGTCCGGACCCAGTTGGCGTACCTGCGCCGATGACCTCCCCGGATGTCCGTCTGAGCGAGGCGCCGTGACAATAATCTCCTCGGCAGGCCGCTCAGCCGGACATCCGGGGAGGTCCACGCGACGCCGATGCGAATCGGGCCGCCACCCGGTGCGGATGGCGGCCCGATTGCGGCGTTATGACCTAGACCGCGTCGAGGTCCTTGGCGATGAGCTCGGCGATCGCGTTCATCGCGGCCTCGTCGTCGCTGGCCACGGTCACCTCGGCGCCGTTCTCCGCGCCGAGCGTCATGATCATGAGCGACGACGCCGCGTCGACCTCGCCGCTGTCGTCGTATTCGAGGGTCACCTCGGCGTCGAACTCTGCGGCCTTCTCGGCGATGATCGCGGCGGGGCGGGCGTGCAGGCCGACGGCGGATCCGACCTTGACGATGATGGACGGCATGGGGCTCTCCTTTTGGTGGGTTCGGTTGATCTTGTCCGGTGCGCGGCGTCGCCGCGGGGGTTTCAGGCGGCGACGGGCTCCGGCTGCTTGGTGGAGAACTGCTTGGCGGCGGTGACGGCCAGCGCGGCGACGACCGTGCCGACGGCCAGCGCGGCGAGGAAGCCCCCGACGCCCGACATCGCGAAGAACACGAAGATGCCGCCGTGCGGGGCGCGCAGCTCGCTGCCAAACGCCATGACCATGCCGCCGGTGACGGCGCCGCCGGCCATCATCGAGACGATGACGCGCAGCGGATCGGCCGCGGCGAACGGGATGGCGCCTTCGGAGATGAAGGACGCGCCGAGCAGCCACGCGGCCTTGCCGTTCTCCCGCTCGGCCTCGGTGTAGAGGCCCGGACGGATGGTCGTCGACAGTGCCATCGCCAGCGGCGGCACCATGCCGGCGGC
Organism: Mycobacteriaceae bacterium; assembly: GCA_044222225.1. Taxonomy (GTDB): domain Bacteria; phylum Actinomycetota; class Actinomycetes; order Mycobacteriales; family Mycobacteriaceae; genus JBGANR01. The sequence goes on along the minus strand of JBGANR010000007.1, from coordinate 118,544 downwards.
CATGACGGCGGCCATGATGCGCAGGGTGGCCGGGTCGTTGACGTTGAGGCCGGTGGTGGCGAACGCGTACGCCGCCTTGTTGACCGGACCGCCGAGGTCGAAGCACATCATGAGGCCGAGGATGACGCCGAGGATGATGACCGACGAGCCGGTCATGCCGCTCAGCTTCTCCTGCAGGCCGTTGGTGACGGCGGCGAGCGGCCGGCCGAGCACCATGAACATCAATCCGCCGGTGACGAGTGTCGTGACCAGCGGGATGATGACCACCGGCATGAGGCCCTTGAGCCAGCGGGGCACCTGGATCTGGCTGATCTTCAGTGCGATGACGCCGGCGATGAGACCGCCGACGAGACCGCCGAGGAAGCCCGCGCCGACGGCGACGGCGACCGCGCCGGCCGCGAAGCCGGGGGCGATGCCGGGCCGGTCGGCGATGCCGAAGGCGATGTAACCGGACAGCGCCGGCACGAGGAAGCTGAACGCGAGCCCGCCGATCTGGAACAGCACCGCGCCCACGTAGAAGCGGAGGCCGCCGTCGGGGAGGTTGGTCAGCGAGTTGTTCTCGACGATGTCCTTGGCGGTCTCGTTGATCGAGTAGCCGGCGAGGAGGAAGCCGAGCGCGATGAGCAGACCGCCGGCGGCCACGAACGGGATCATGTAGCTGACGCCGGTGAGCAGCACCTGTCGCAGCCGCATGCCGAAGCTGAGGCCGGCCGTACTGGCGGCTCCGGACGAGGCGCCGGCGGTGCCGGAGACGCGCAGCCCGTTCGGGTCGGCCGCGACGGCGACGGCCTCGTCGATCATCTTCTTCGGCTCGTTGATGGCGCGCTTGACGCCGGACTCGACGAGCGGCTTGCCCGCGAAGCGCTCGCGGCCCTTGACCGGGACGTCCGTGGCGAAGATGACGGCCGTCGCACCGGCGATCTCGGCCGGTGAGAGCGGCGTCGTGCCGGACGAGCCCTGCGTCTCGACCTTGACGGGGATGCGGAGCTCTTCGCCTGCGAGGGCGAGCGAGTCGGCGGCCATGTAGGTGTGGGCGATGCCGGTCGGGCAGGCCGTGACGGCGACGAGGTACTTCTGCTCGGCCGCCGGCACCGTTTCGGTGGGCGCCTCGGCGGCCGCTGCGGTCACCGTCGCGGCCTCCGCCGGCTTTTCGACCGGCTTCGGCTTCGGCTTGGGGGTCACGACGTCGATGACGAGGTCGACGATCTCCTGCTCGGTGGTCGCCGCGCGCAGCGACGCGACGAAGTCCTTGCGGACGAGCGCGCGAGCCAGCGCGGAGAGCAGCTTCATGTGCTGGCTGCCCGCGCCGTCCGGGGCGGCGATGAGGAAGACGAGGTCGGCGCCGCCGTCGGGCGCCCCCCACGGCACCTTGTTGGAGAGCCGCGCGAAGCCGAGCGAGGCCGTCGTGACGGCCGCCGAGCGGCAGTGCGGGATGGCGATGCCGCCGGGCAGGCCGGTGGCGGACTTCGCCTCGCGTTCGAGCGCGGAGCCGGCGAGGCCGGCGGCGTCGGTGGCTCGGCCGGCGGCGGCGATGCGTCCGGCGAGCGCGTTGATCACCTCGGTGGGTTCGGCGCCGAGATCGGCGTCGAGAGCCACCAAGTCGGGGATGATGAGCGGTTCGGTGGTCATCGGTCCTACTCGGGTGTCGGGGACAGGGGTGTCGGGGACGGGACGGCCGGGGAGGGCCGGGGGAGGGGGGCGACGTCGACGAGCTCGGGATGCGCGTCGACGGGAGCTGGGAGCGTCGTGCCCGGCAGGGAGGCGGCCGCCGCACCGTAGGCGACGGCCCTCGCGAGGCGGGCGGGGGCGTCCGCGCCGTCGAGGTCGGCGAGCAGATAGCCGGCCAGCGAGGAGTCGCCGGCGCCGACGGTGCTGACCGCCGTCACCGGCGGCGGCGCCGCGAACCAGCAGCCGTCGGCCGTCGCGAGGACGGCCCCGGCGGCGCCGAGGGTGGCGAGCACGGCCCCGACGCCGCGTTCGACGAGCATCGTCGCCGCCGCCGCGGTGGGGCCGAGATCGCCCGCGGCGGCCGTCCGCTCCAGTTCGTCGGCGTCGGCGCCGGTCAGTTGGGCGAGTTCTTCGGAGTTCGGTTTGATGACGTCCGGCGCGGCGTCGTCGAACCGGTCGGCCAGGGCGCGCAGGGCCGCGTCGGAGGTGTCGACGGCGATCTTCGCCCCGGTGCCGCGCAGCTCGGCGACGAGGTCGGCGTACCAGTCGGCGGAGACGCCGGGCGGCAGCGAGCCGCACAGCGCGACCCAGCGGGCCGTCCGGGCCAGCTCGACGAGCGTGGCGCGCAGCCCGGCCGAGACGGCGTCCGTCATCGTGGGGCCGGGGTCGTTGATCTTCGTCGTGGTCCCGCCCGGCTCGGTGAGGGCGACGTTCGTGCGGGCCGGCTCGGGCGCGTCCACGGCGCGGAAGGAGATGCCGTAGCCGGTGAGCCCGACCCTGATCGGATCGGCGGGATGCGCGGGCAGCACGGCGATCGTGGGTGCTCCCGCCAGCTGTGCGACGCGTGCGACGTTGACGCCCTTGCCGCCGGGCTCGGTGGTCGAACGTCGTGCGCGGTGGACGGCGCCGCGCGCCAGCGGGCCGTCGAGGGCGATCGTGCGATCGATGCTGGGGTTGGCCGTCAACGTCACGATCATGCGATGACGACCTCCAGGCCGGCCGCGGTCAGCTCGCCGCGGGTGGCCTCGGGCACCCCGGAGTCCGTGACGAGGACGTCGACCATGGCCAATGTGGCGAAAGACATGAAGTACTCCAATCCGATCTTCGAGGAATCGGCGAGGACGACGACGGTGCGCGCGGCCTGGGCCATCGCGCGCTTGACGGCGGCCTCCTCGACGTCGTGCGTCGAGAAGCCGTGGGAGACGGTGATGGCGTTGGTGCCGAGGAAGGCGACGTCGACGCGGATGTCGGCGAGGGCGGTGATGGTCTGCGGGCCGACGGCCGCGCGCGTCACCTCGCGCAGACGGCCGCCGAGCAGCGTGATGTCGATGCCCGAGGACGTGACGAGGCGCCCGGCGATGGAGGTCGAGTTGGTGACGACGCGCAGCCGCGCCGCGTCGCTGAGCGCGGCGGCGAACTGGCCGGTCGTCGAACCGGCGTCGAGCAGCACCGAGCCGCCGGCGGATGGCAGGTAGGAGAGCGCCGCGGCGGCGATCTGCTGCTTCTCCTGCTGGTGGATCCGGGCGCGGGCGGCGAGGCCCTCCTCGATCGTCGTGCTGATCGACGGGCAGACGGCGCCGCCGTGCACGCGCAGCACGGCGCCGCGGCGTTCGAGGGCGGCCAGGTCCCGGCGGGCGGTCTCCGGCGTGACATCGAAGAGAACGGCCAGATCGGCCACGGAGACCCGTCCGTCAGACGCGAGGAGTTGCGTGATCCGCTCCTGCCGCTCGGCCGCGTACACGGTGACCTCCCACACGATCGGACATGTATGTCAGTTGTTTTACGCCCGTTCCTGTGGGAAAGTCAAGGTAGACGCTCTGCGGGCATCACATCTGCGGCTCGAAGAGACGATCGCCACATCGTGGGAGATTCTGAGAGGAGAATCATGACCGACGACAGCGCGGTGCACCGCCGATTCCAGGGAACTCCCGTGGTCGCCGGGGCCGGCTACGGCCCGGTGATCCGTCCGGGTGCGCGTCCGGCGCCGCCCCTGCCGCGGGAGATCGCTCCCGACCAGCGGGAGGCCGAGATCGCGCGGCTGCAGTCCGCGGTGTCCGTCGTCGCCGATCGTCTCAAGTCCCGTGCGGCCGCGGCCACCGGGTCCGCCTCCGAGGTCCTCGCCGCCAACGCCGCGATGGCCGCCGACCGCGGCTGGCTGCGCGCATCGAAGAAGGCCGTGGACGCCGGCCACTCCGCCGAGCGGGCCGCGCTGGCGGCCACCGACCAGTTCGCCGCCATGTTCGTCAAGGCCGGCGAGCGGATGGCCGAGCGCGTCACCGACCTGCGCGACGTCTGCTCCCGGATCGTCGCCGAACTGCTCGGTGAGCCCGAACCCGGCGTCATCGTGCCCGAGACGCCGTCCGTCCTGCTCGCCGAGGACCTCGCGCCCGCCGACACCGCCGGCCTCGACGCCTCCCGCATCCTCGCGCTGGCGACGTCCCGCGGCGGCCCGACCAGCCACACCGCGATCATCGCCCGGCAGAAGGGCATCCCCTGCGTCGTCGCCGTCGACGGTCTCGACGAGGTCCCGGTCGGCGCGGTCGTCCTCGTGGACGGGGCGACGGGCGTCATCGAGCTCGACCCGGACCGGGACGTCGCCGAGGCGGCCGTCGCCGCCGCTGCCGAGACGGCATCGAAGGCCGCCGGCTGGAGTGGCCCGGGGCGGACGTCCGACGGCCACGAGGTCGACATCCTCGCCAACGTTCAGGACGGCTCCAGCGCCCGCAAGGCCGCCGAGACGCCGGCCGCCGGCATCGGCCTGTTCCGCACCGAGCTGAGCTTCCTCGACCGCGACACCGAACCCAGCGTCGACGAGCAGGCCGCCGTCTACCGCGAGGTCGTCGACGCCTTTCCCGGCCGCAAGGTGGTCATCCGGACGCTCGACGCCGGCTCCGACAAGCCGATGCGCTTCGTCAACCACCCCGACGAGGACAACCCCTCGCTCGGCGTCCGCGGCATCCGCATCGCCTTCGGCAATCCGGGCATCCTCGACCGTCAGCTCGACGCCCTGGAACAGGCCGCCGAGGGTGCCGAGCGGGCGCCGTGGGTGATGGCCCCGATGATCGCGACGGCCGCCGAGGCCGCCGATTTCGCGGCGAAGGTGCGCGAGCGCGGGCTGACGCCGGGCGTCATGATCGAGGTGCCGGCCGCCGCGCTGCTCGCCGACCGGATCCTCGAGCACGTCGACTTCCTGTCCATCGGCACCAACGACCTCACGCAGTACACGATGGCCGCCGATCGGATGTCGAGCGAGCTCGCGGCGCTCACCGACCCGTGGCAGCCGGCCGTGCTCGCGCTCGTCGGCAAGACGGCCGCCGCGGGGCAGGCCGTCGGCAAGCCGGTCGGCGTCTGCGGCGAGGCGGCGGCCGATCCGCTGCTGGCCTGCGTCCTCGTCGGTCTCGGGGTGACGTCGCTCTCCGCGGCGAGCACCGCCGTCTCGGCCGTCGGCGCCCGGCTGGGGGAGACGTCCCTGGCCGCCTGCCGACGCGCGGCGGCGGCCGCGCTGGCGACGGCCGACCCGGCGCAGGCGCGGGCGGCGGCGGAGGCGGCGCTGGCCGGCTGAGGGGTAGGTCGGGGCGCGGCGGGGGTACGCCTCACCGCGCGCCGCAACCCTTCGGGCCTGGTGCCGTCGGGCTCGGCCGAGCGGGGTGACCGGCCCTCCCGCCAGCCCCGAACCAGCGGCGCGCGGTGAGGCGTACCCCCGCCGCTACGCGCATACGGACTCAGCGGGCTCGGCGGGCCAGGCGTTCGGAGTCGATGATGAGCACGCTCTTGCCCTCGAGGCGCAGCCAACCGCGCTGGGCGAAGTCGGCGAGGGCCTTGTTGACCGTCTCGCGGGAGGCGCCGACGAGCTGGGCGATCTCCTCCTGCGTCAGGTCGTGGGTGACGCGCAGTGCCGCGCCCTCCTGCGTGCCGAAGCGCTGGGCGAGCTGCAGCAGTTGCTTGGCGACGCGGCCGGGGACGTCGGTGAAGATGAGATCGGCGAGGGTGTTGTTGGTGCGGCGCAACCGGCGGGCCAACACGCGGAGCAGCTGCTCGGCGATCTCGGGGCGGTCGGCGATCCAGCCGCGGAGCGCCTCGCGATCCATCGAGACGGCTCGGACCTCGGTGACGGTCGTGGCCGTCGACGTGCGCGGGCCGGGGTCGAAGATCGAGAGCTCGCCGAACATGTCCGAGGGGCCCATGATCGTCAGCAGGTTCTCGCGGCCGTCGATCGAGCGTCGCCCGATCTTGATCTTGCCGGTGAGGATGATGTAAAGCCGGTCGCCGGGCTCGCCCTCGTGGAAGATGACGTGGCCGCGGGGGAAGTCGGCGGGCGTGAGCTGCTTCGTCAGTGCGGCCACTGCGGCCGGCTCGACGCCTTGGAAAATACCGGCGCGCGCCAGGATGTCCTCCACGTAGCGCCCCTTTCTACGGAAAGGCCGGCAGCACGCACCGGCGAAGTGATCGACGACTCGCGCACGCGAAGATGTTGCGGCACTCACGGCGCAGGTGTCAGTGTACGGGACTCCCGTCCCGCCGATCGGGCGTTCGCGGCGGTCTGGATGATCGACGCCGGGTGGTGGTCGACCATGCGGCAGGCTCCGACCAGCCTGCGTCTAGGCCGGGGAGGGCTCCTCCTCGGCGTGCGCGGCCAGGAACTCCTCGACCTCGGTGGCGCCGTCACGACGTCGAACGATCAGCTGTTCACCGGTCTCCATCGCGAGCGCGAAGCCCATGAGGACGAGAGGGAAGAGGAGAGCCGCGAGTCCGTGCATACGGAGCAGTAAACACAACAAGTGTCTCGACTCGGCAACGACGGCGTATCGATCGGGACGCATCGGGTACGTCAGTACTCTGGAGGGGATGAATGACGCCGCCCCCGGCCGGTCGATTCCGCCGGCTCCATCTCCTCCAGACGCGCCGCGCCGGCGTCGCACCGCGGCAGCTCGGGGTGTCGAGACGCGCACGGGGCTCGTCCGGCGGGCCCGCCGGATGTACCGCGGGCTGACGGAGGAGTTTCCGCACGTCTATTGCGAGCTCGACTTCACGACGCCGCTGGAGTTGTCCGTCGCGACCATCCTCTCCGCGCAGTGCACGGACAAGCGCGTCAACGAGGTCACCCCGGCGCTGTTCGCGCGCTATCGCAGCGCCGCCGACTACGCGGGCGCCGAGCGGGCCGAGCTGGAGGAGCTCATCCGCTCGACCGGCTTCTTCCGCAACAAGACGACGTCGATCATCGGCCTCGGACAGGCGCTCGTCGAACGCTTCGACGGTGAGGTGCCGCGCACCCTGGCCGAACTCGTCACGCTGCCCGGCTTCGGCCGCAAGACCGCGAACGTCGTGCTCGGCAACGCGTTCGGCGTCCCCGGGATCACCGTCGACACGCACTTCATGCGACTCGTCGGACGCTGGCGCTGGACCACCGCGACCGATCCCGTGCCGATCGAGCGGGAGATCGGTGAACTCATCCCGCGCAAGGAGTGGACGGACCTCTCGCACCGCATCATCTTTCACGGCAGACGCGTCTGTCACGCCCGCAAGCCCGCTTGCGGCGCCTGCGTGCTCGCCGCCGACTGCCCGTCCTACGGCACCGGCCCGACGGATCTCGCCGAGGCGTCCGCGCTGGTCAGGGGGCCGGAGACCGCGCACATCCTCGACCTCGTGGGGACGGCCCGGTGAGTCGCGGCTGGTGGGCGTCGCCGGCCGCGCGGTGGTCGCTGCTCGGCGTCGTCGTCGTGGCCCTGCTCTCGTGGGCGATCTGGCCGCGGGAGACGGACGCCGTCGCAGGTCCGAGTGCCGAGCCGAGCGTCGCCGTCGACGACGCCGAACTCACCGCGGCCCGCGCGCGGGCGGCCCTCGATCCCTGCCCGGCGCCCGGCGCGGCGCCTGCGGGGTCCGTTGCGCCGGGTCCGCTGGCCGGGGTGCGGCTGGACTGCCTCGGCGACGGACGGACCGTCGACCTCGCGACGGCGCTGGCCGGCCGGCCGGCCGTCGTCAACCTGTGGGCGTGGTGGTGCGCGCCCTGCCGTACCGAGCTGCCGGCGCTCGCCGAGTACGCCTTGCGTGCGAAGGACCGGGTGACGGTGCTCGGCGTGCACGCGTCGCCGAACCCCGTCGCGGCGCTCGGCCTCGTCGCCGACATCGGCATCAGGTTCCCGTCCGTCGCCGATCCGGGGTCGGTGATCGCCGCGCGGCTCGGACTGCCGCAGGCGCTGCCGGTGACGGTGCTGCTACGCGCCGACGGAACCGTCGCGACCGTGCTGCCCCGGCCGTTCGCCGACGCCGACGACGTCGCCGCGACCGTGGCGAAGGACCTGGGGGTGGCGGTATGACGACGACTCGACCCGACCCGGCGGCGCACGGCGCCGGACCGGCGGAACCTGTTCGCTCGCTGCGGGACGTCGCGCATCGGGCCCGGCCGGTGTGGCTCGACCCCGTCGTCGCTCGCGGGGCCGAGGTGGAACCGCTGATCTTCCGCGGCCAGTCGCCCGTGGCGCGGGCTGCGGTGCGCGCGTTCCAGGCGTCCGGACGCGCTCGCGAGGCCGCCGTCCTCGTGCTCCTGGGCGGCTCGCCCGACGCGACGTCGCTGCCCGACGACGCCAACGTCGTGCTCACGCAGCGCTCGCTCGCGTTGCGCAACCACGGCGGCCAGGTGTCGTTCCCCGGCGGTCGGCGCGATCCCGGTGACGACTTCCCGCTCGGCACCGCGGCCCGCGAGGCGTGGGAGGAGACGGGTGTCGACCCGGCCGGCATCACGCCGGTCACCGTCCTCGATCCGCTGCCCATGTCGCCGTCCGGGTACACCGTGACGCCGGTCATCGGCTACTGGGCGGAGCCGTCGCCGATCGGCGTCGTCGACCCGGGGGAGACGGCCCGCGTCGAGGCGGTGCCGCTCGCCGAGCTCATCGCTCCGGAGAACCGTTTCCGCGTCAAGAAGACCCTGCCGGGCGGGATCGTGGCCTACATCGGTCCGGCGTTCGCGGTGCACGGGATGTTCGTGTGGGGCTTCACCGGTGGGATACTGTCGGCGCTCATCGACGTCTGCGGCTGGGAACGTGAGTGGGACGTCGATGACGTTCGTGAGTTGTCGGTCGTGGAGCGAGGGGTGGGGACGTGAGCCGCGTGGGGGATCGGTCACGGCATCGTGCCAGGCCGGATCACACTGAGCGAGAGGTGGGTGCGTGAGCGGGCTGTGGGTCGACCTCATCATCATCCTGCTCGCCACCTTCGCCGCCGCCTCCGGATACCGACACGGTGCCGTGGCCTCGGCGCTCGCACTCGTCGGCATGGTGCTCGGCGCGATCGCCGGCATCCTGCTCGCTCCGCGCGTCGTCGAACAGATGCAGAACGCCGGGATGCGGCTGCTCGTCGGGCTCGGACTCATCCTCGTGCTCGTGCTCGTCGGCGAGGTGTCGGGCACGATCCTCGGCCGCGCCGCGCGGTCGACGCTGCGGACGCACACCGCGCGCAGCGTCGACTCGGCGATCGGCTCGGCGCTGCAGGCCATCGCCGTGCTCGTCGTCGCGTGGCTCGCGGCGATCCCGCTCATGGCGTCGCCGTCGCCCGCGTTGTCGCAGGCCGTCGACGATTCGCTCGTCCGGCGAGGCATCGACGCCGTCGCGCCGGACTGGATGCGCGAGCTGCCCAACGACTTCAGCGCACTGCTGGAGGACTCCGGACTGCAGGACGTCATCTCGCCGTTCGGGCGGGCGCAGATCCGCAACGTCGGCCCGCCCAGCAGTTCGCTCATCGAGGCGGGGCTGCCCGAGCGGCTCCACGCGAGCGTCGTCAAGGTCGAATCGCAGGCTCAGGCCTGCAACAAGCAGATCGACGGCACCGGTTTTGTCATCGGCCCGCGGCGGATCATGACCAACGCGCACGTCGTCGCCGGCGCGACGCTCGTCAAGATCGAATCGACGATCGGCCAGTTCGACGCCCGCGTCGTCTACTTCGACCCGGATACCGACGTCGCCGTGCTCGCCGTCCCCGAGCTGCCGGCGTCCGTGCCCGTCCTGCAGTTCTCGACGGATCGGCCCGGCACCGGCGAGGACGCGCTCGCGCTCGGCCACCCGCTCGGCGGCCCGTACACGGCGACCGCTCAGCGCGTCCGCGGGCCGGTGACGCTGCGCGGCGACAACATCTACCGCAACAAGACCGTCGAGCGGCCGATCTTCACCGTGCGCGGCGTCATCCAGCAGGGCAATTCGGGGGGCCCGCTCGTCGACGGCGACGGCAAGGTGATCGGCGTCGTCTTCGGCGCCGCGATCAACCCCGACGACGAGACGGGCTTCGTCCTCTCCTACGACGCCGTCCGGCGGGCGCTGGAGCAGGCGCCGAACCTGACGGCCCGGGTGGATACGCGGCAGTGCGCGGCGTGACGTCGCGACCCTCCGCTGTGGGCGCCTGACCCTGTTCGGGTCGTCTACGTCGGTAGCCGGTCCAGCAGATCGGTGATCGCGGCGGTGGTGGCCTCGGGGGCCTCTTCGTGCACGTAGTGGCCCGCGGCCGGGACGGTGATCGAGGTCCAGTCGGGGGCCCAGCGGGCGCTGGCCGCGACCGTCGGCTCGAGGATGTAGGCGTCGTCGGCGCCGCGGACGGCGACGATCGGGACGCGGGTACGCGCGTCGAGAAGCCGGCGGAAGCGGGCGCCGTCGGCGCGCCATTGTGAGCGGAACGCCCAGCGTCGGTATTCGAGTGAGCAGAACGCGGCACCGGGGATGCGGACGGCCGATCGGCAGTGCTCTACCGCGACGTCGAAGTCCGGCGTTCGGCGCCACGTGGCGCCGGAGCGGGTGGTGAGCAGCGCCTCGGCGCCCGCGCCGCCGCGGCGCGTCAGGCGGCGTTCGGCGAGTCGTGGCAACTGGTTGTGCAGGAAATCGGGGAGGAAGGCGGCGCGCTGACGGCGGTTGCGCAGCGCCGCGCGGCGCAGCGCGTGCGGATGCGGAGAGGCGATGACGACGGCCGCCCGCACCGTCTTCGGCCGCAGGGCCGCGGTGGCCCAGCAGACGAGGCCGCCGTCGGCGTGGCCCACGAGAACGGCCGACGTGTGCCCGAGCGCCCGGACGAGGCCGTCCGTGTCGTCCGCGAGGGTCCAGCCGTCGTAGCCGCGCGGCGGCTTGTCTGTATCGCCGTAGCCGCGTAGGTCGATGGCGACGGCCCGGCAGCCCGCCGCGGCGAGCGCGGGCAGCTGATGGCGCCACGTCCACCAGAACTCGCCGAAGCCGTGCAGCAGCAGGACGAGTGGTGCCGACGGATCACTCGTCTCGTGCTCGACGGCATGAAACCGGATCCCGTTGGCGCGGATGTCGAGATGGCGCCACGGGCCGGGGAGTCGGACGGAGGACGGATCGGGTGTCGTCCCGAGCCCGGCCAAGCTATCGGCGCTTCGGCGGTGCGATGGCCTCGTGGCGGCCGGGCAGGACCTCCGACGCCGCCTTCACCGAGGCGATCGTGCGCCGCGGACCCGTCACCTTCTTGACCACGATGTAGCCGATCAACCCGGCGATCACGGCGATGAGGACCATGATGAGGAACACGATCCCGTACGCCGCCCAACTCGGCAGCCACTCGTCGAGCAACTCCGCCAGGAAGAAGAAGAAGAAGAAGCTCGAGTAGAGCAGGACCGCGCCGCAGATGACGAAGAAGGCGATGCTGATGCCCGCCTTCTTCACCTCGGCGATCGCCTCGGCCTTCGCCAGCTCGATCTCGGCGCGGAACAGGTCCGAGGCGTGCTCGGTCGCGTCCTTGACGAGGGCGCCGATCGTGGGCTCGCCGTCACGACCCAACCGCGGGTCGGACAGTGGGATCGACGTTGCGGGCTGCGGCGTGTTCGACTCAAGGCTCACGTGTGGTGCTCCGAATGCGATCGGCGGCGGACAGGGTGCACGTCACATCGTGCCATGTCCGACGGGCGGCGAGGGGGATGGGCGGGCCGATCAGGTGTTCGGCTTGATCGATTCGAAGACCTTCGGGTCGACGAGGGTCGAGGTGTCGCCGAGTGTGCGGCCCTCCGCGATGTCGCGCAGCAGCCGGCGCATGATCTTGCCGCTGCGGGTCTTCGGCAGCTCCGGCACCACGTGCACGGCCTTCGGCTTCGCGATCGGCGAGATGTCGTGCGAGACGGCGGCCTTGAGCTCGTCGACGAGCGCCGCGCCGGAGTCCGTCGCCCCCTCCCGCAGAATGACGAACGCGATGATCGCCTGGCCCGTCGTCGCGTCGTTGGCGCCGACGACCGCGGCCTCGGCGACGGCGGGATGACCGACGAGGGCCGACTCCACCTCGGCCGTCGAGATCCGGTGGCCGGAGATGTTCATGACGTCGTCGATGCGGCCGAGTATCCACAACGCGCCGTCCTCGTCGTAGCGGGCGCCGTCGCCGGCGAAGTACCAGCCCTCGTCGGCGAACCGCGACCAATAGGTGTCGCGGTAGCGCTCGTCGTCACCCCAGATGCCGCGCAGCATCGACGGCCACGGCTCGTCGAGCACGAGCAGACCCTGCTCGCCTGCCCCGACGTCCTTGCCCTCGTCGTCGACGATCCTCGCGCTGATGCCGGGCAGCGGTGCCATCGCGGCGCCCGGCTTCGTGGCGGTGACGCTCGGCACCGGCGCGATCATCATGGAGCCGGTCTCGGTCTGCCACCAGGTGTCGACGATGGGGCACCGGCCGTGGCCGATGACCTCGTGGTACCAGCGCCAGGCCTCCGGATTGATCGGTTCGCCGACCGTGCCGAGCAGCCGCAGCGAGGCCAGCGAATGGGCGTCCGGAATCGCGCGGCCCCACTTCATGAACGTCCGGATGAGCGTCGGCGCGATGTAGTAGGTGGTCACCTTGTACTTGTCGATGATCTCGAAGTGCCGGTGTTCGTTCGGCGAGTTCGGCGTTCCCTCGTAGACGACCTCGGTCGCAGCGTTCGAGAGCGGTCCGTAGACGAGGTAGCTGTGGCCGGTGACCCAGCCGACGTCGGCGCCGCACCAGAAGACGTCGGTCTCGGGCTTGTGGTCGAAGACGAGATCGAAGGTGTACGACGCCTGCGTGAGATACCCGCCGGAGCTGTGCACGATGCCCTTCGGCTTGCCCGTCGTGCCCGAGGTGTAGAGGAGGAACAGGGGATGCTCTGCGTCGAAGGCCTCGGGGGTGTGCGTCGACGCCTGCTGCTCGACGGTCTCGTGCCACCAGACGTCGCGGCCGTCGACCATCGCCGTGTCCTGCCCGGTGCGGCGCACAACGAGCACGTGCTTGACCGACGCGGCCGCGTCCTCACCGGTGCCGACGGCCTCGTCGACGGCGGGCTTGAGGCCGACGGGCGCGCCGCGGCGGAACTGCCCGTCGGTGGTGACGACGAGCTTGGCCTGGGCGTCGTCGATGCGGCTGCGCAGCGCGGACGCGGAGAAGCCGGCGAAGACGACCGAGTGCGGCAGGCCGAGGCGTGCGCACGCGAGCAGTGTGACGATCGCCTCGGGGACCATCGGCATGTAGACGGCCACGCGGTCGCCGGCCACGAGCCCGATGCTCGTGAAGTAGTTGGCGGCGCGGCTGACCCGGGCGAGCAGGTCGGCATAGGTGATGTCGACGGAGTCGCCCGGCTCGCCGACCCAGTGGATGGCGATGCGGTCGCCGAGGCCGGCGTCGACGTGCCGGTCGAGGCAGTTGACGGAGACGTTGAGCCGGCCGCCGACGAACCATTTCGCGAACGGCGCGTTCGACCAGTCGAGCACCTCGGTGTAGTCGGTCTCCCAGTTCAGCCGGCGCGCCTGGGAATCCCAGAAGGCGAGGCGGTCGGCCTTCGCGGCGTCGTAGATCTCCGGGCCGACGGCGGAGGCGGCGACGAACTCGGCGGGCGGCGGATAGGCGGTCGCATCGGACATGCGGTACTCCTCGACTCGTGACGACGTGGATCGGCGGGCGCCCGGCCCGGGCCGCTCGGCCATCCGGTGACAGTGCGGCGGGCGGGTGATGTGCTCAGGTGTGAGGGTAGTCACCGCCACCGACAGTTCTCGGGCGTTGCAGCCGGTTCGCGGCGAGCGGTCGACGGTCGGCGACGAGCGGTGCCCTCCGGGCGATGCCCGCTCGCTACGGTGGCGGGCATGAGGACCGATCCGCTGGCTCCGCTCGTCGACCTGCCCGGCGTCGCCGACGCCGCGACCCGCGCCAGTGACGCGCTGGCCGCCGTGCACCGGCATCCCGTCAATCTCAAGGGCTGGGCGAAGACGGCGACGGAGGCGGCGTGGCGGGCGGGACGATCGTCGGCGGCGATCGAGGCGGCCGAGGGGCGGACGGCGGGCGCACCGGCCGCCGCGGCTTTCGCCGGCGGCCTGGCGCGCGACGGCGAGATCACCGATCCGGCGCTCGCGGGTGCGATGCGGGTGGCGCAGGAGTTGGACGGCGGCGCGCCCGGCCGATGTCTTTCGACGTGGTCGCGCGCGCCGCTGCAGGCGCTCGCGCGGCTGCACGTCCTGGCGGCGTCCGATCTCGTCGACGGCCCGGACGCCCTCGGGCGCCCGCGGGCCGGGGCGGGGGAGCGGCTGGCGATGCTCGGCGAGATCGCGGCGGCGTCGACGGCCCCGGCGCCGGTGATCGCGGCCGTCGTGCACGGCGATCTGCTCTCGCTGCGACCGTTCGGGAGCGCCGACGGCGTCGTCGCGCGAGGTGCGTCGCGGCTCGTGTGCGCAGGTACGGGCCTCGATCCGCACGGGCTCGGGGTGCCGGAGGTGACCTGGCTCAAGCGAGGTGAGGCCTATCGGGAACTGGCGGCCGGATTCGGCTCCGGCGATCCGTCGGCCGTCGCGGCGTGGATCGTGTTCTGTTGCGACGCCTTCGCCGGGGGGTGGGGGGGGGGGGGTGGGGGGGGGGGGGGGGGGGGGGGGGGGGGCGGGGGTGCGGGGCCCCCGGGGGGGGGGGGGGGGGCGGCCCCCCCGCCCCGCCCCCCGCCCGTGAGCACGAGATCAGAGTTACCAAGCGTGCTGGGTGGGTTGCGTGGGATGGCCTCGGCGTCGCTCCGTCTGGCTTTCCCGACCTCACCCCATCCCAGGGAGTGATTCCGAGAGTCCGGACGGACCTCGCAGGCCCGCAACACTTTCTGCCTCCTCGCGGCGTGCTCCGCGTGGGTGCTCAAAACTCGTGCTGGGAAGTCGACGGTCGGGAGATCGGTCCTTCTCTTCCGGATCCGGCCTTGGCCTTCCGTACTTCCGTATCTGTAGTTCTACCCCGTGATCGCGGTCACAACAAGGGGTGTCTTTTTGTGAATTCCGGGCGTAGTCTGGGCGGGTTGGCCGCTGGACGGCCGACGCGCTCGGGCTCAGTGTCTACGCGTCAGCAGACCGTAGGCGAGGCCGCCGGCGAAGGCGGCGACGACGGCCGCGCCACCCGCCGTCAGCAGCGTCTTCTTCCGTGGCAGCCGCGTGCCGATCGGGACGGGGTTCGAGAACGCCAGGACGGGCCAGCTGCGGGCGGTCGCCGTGCGACGCAGCAGCCGGTCGGGATTGATGGCGGTGGGGTGGCCGACGGCCTCGAGCATCGGGATGTCCGTGCTCGAATCGGAATACGCGAAGGAACGCTCCAGATCGATGCCGTTCTCGGCGGCATAATCCCGCATGGCCTGCGCTTTGGCGTCGCCGTAGCAGTAGAACTCGATCTCGCCGGCGTACCGGCCGTCGATGATGCGCATCTGCGTGGCGAGTACGTCGTCGGCGCCGACGAGTCGGCCGATCGGTCCGGCGACCTCCTCGCCCGAGGCGGAGACGATCACGATGCGGTGCCCGAGGGCGCGGTGTCCGTCGATGAGTTCGGCGGCCTCGGCGAAGACGAGTGGGGCGACGACGTCCTCGAGTGTCTCGGCGACGATCGCCTGCACCTGTTCGACGTCCCAGCCGTTGCACATGTCGATGACGTGTTTACGCATCCGTTCGACTTGATCGCGATCGGCGCCGCTGACGAGGAAGAGGAACTGTGCGTAACTCGATTTGAGCACCGTGCGCCGGTTGATGAGCCCCTGGTCGAAGAACGGCCGGGAGAAGGCGAGTGCGCTCGACTTGGCGATGATGGTCTTGTCGAGGTCGAAGAACGCCGCGACCGCGGGCGCAGGCTCGGTGTGTGGTGTCGACACCGTGCGAGCCTAACGTGCCGACCGGTCGACCGAGGGTTTCGTCACGGACGGTACTCCCGGATGCGGACGGTACTCCCCGGATGCGTAGGTTCGGCCTGAACAAGTCCGATATTTGAGCGTAGAATCTTGCCGATTCCGTCGAGCCCGGGTGTATAGTTTCGGCTACCGGTAACGCACCGGGGTTTGCTTAGTTCGACCCCCCGGAACTAATCAAACCGCGCCCCTGGCCTCCTCCCCCCTGGCCAGGGGCGCTTTTAGTATCCGGATGTGAAGTACGGCCGTCTGAAGTGCGGCTGCGGAGTGCCGCTGTGAAGAACCCGGCGTCGTCCCCCGAACATCGCGGAGTCATCCACAGGCGCGTCCTCTCCGGGCGTCGGACGGCCCTGATCGTCTGTCCGGGAGCGCACTGTGGGCGCCATGAACGGACATCGGATCCATCCCCGATCCGCACCGGCGGCGCCCGGCGAGCGGGTCGTCCTCATCGTCGTGGCGGACACCGTCCTGCGGCGCGACGTCGAACGCGTCGCGGCCGCGGCGTCGTGCGAGGTGCGCCGCGGCACATCCGTGGACATCGCTCGGCCGGCCAGGGGCGTCGTGGCCGTCGTCGCGGACGAATCGGCGGCGCAGAGCCGCAGCGGTATGGCCGGGCCGCCGCTCGTGGTCGTCGCGGCCGACGGCGTACCGGAACGTCCCGTACCGCCGGGCACCCTGCTCGACCTGCGGTTGCCGAGGGACGAGGCGGCATTCGTGCGGATGCTCGCGACGCTCGACACACCCGATCGCGGGCGCGGGCGGGTGCTCGCCGTGGTCGGTGCGCACGGCGGGGCCGGCACGAGCGTTCTCGCGGCCGCGGTCGCCGCAGAATCGGCCCGCGGCGGACGGTCGTCGCTGCTCGTGGACCTCGACGCGACCGGCGGCGGCATCGATCTGCTGCTCGGCGTCGAGGCTCGGGACGGACTTCGCTGGCCGGATCTGACGGTGGCCGGCGGCCTCGTCGACGCGACGGCGCTGGGTGCGGCGCTGCCGCGGGGGCCGGCGGGGGAGGCGGTGCTGTCGATGCGGGCCGAGGGCGGCTTCGAAGCCGGCGCGGACGCGGCGCTCGCCGTCGTCGCCGCGTTGCGGCGGGCCGGTGGTCTCGCGGTGGTCGACGCCGGGCGCGGTCGCGGTGACGCCGAGCAGGCGTGCATCGACGACGCGGACCTCGCCGTCGTCGTCACGACGCCCCGGGTGCGCGCCTGCGCCGCAGCGCGGGACGCCGTGCGGCGATCGGCCGCCGCGAGGCGGTGCGTCCTCGTGGTCCGCGGCCCCTCGCCGGGTGGACTGCGGGCGGCGGAGGTGGCCGCGGCAGTCGGCAGCGAACTGGCCGCGGTCGTGCGGCCCGACCCGGGCCTCGACCGGTCCCTCGACGACGGCGTCTTCGCCGCCGGCCCCCGATCCTCGCTGGCGCGGGCCGCGCGTCGGGTGCTCGCGGAGGTGGCCCGATGACCGCGGCCGATTCCGGCGAGCTGCTGCGCCGCGTCCGGGAGCGCCTGGCCGAGGACCCGGAACCGCCGACGCCGGAACGGATGGCCGCGGCGCTGCGGGCGGAGGCCCGCGGTGTGCTCGGCGACACCGACGTGCTCGACGCGCTGCGCTACCTGCACACCGAGCTGGTCGGCGTCGGGCGGCTGGAGGGTGTTCTGGCCGATCCGGCGGTCACCGACGTCCTCGTCGCGGACGGCGGCACGGTGTGGGTCGACCGGGGCCGCGGGTTGCAGCGCGCCGATGTCCGGTTCGACGACGAGGCGTCCATCCGCCGGCTCGCGACGCGTCTGGCGCAGCTCGCCGGGCGGCGGCTCGACGACGCACAGCCGTGGGTCGACGCCCAGGTCGCCGACATCGGCGCAGGTGGGGCGAGCGTTCGCGTCCACGCCGTCATCCCGCCGATCGCCGTCGACGGGACGTGCCTGTCACTGCGCGTGCTGCGGCCGGCGACGTCCTCGCTCGCCGGGCTCGCCGCCGGCGGGGCGTTCCCGCCGGAGGTGCGGGCGCTGCTGGAGGCGATCGTGGCGGCGCGGCTGGCCTTCCTCGTCGTCGGCGGGACGGGGGCGGGCAAGACGACGCTGCTGGGCGCGATGCTCGGGGTCGTCGACCCCGCCGAACGGCTCGTCTGCGTCGAAGACGCCGTCGAACTCGCGCCGCAGCACCCCCACGTCGTACGGCTCGCGGCGCGCACGGCCAACGTCGAGGGCGTCGGCGACGTCGCCGTCCGGACGCTCGTGCGGCAGGCGTTGCGGATGCGGCCGGATCGGATCGTCGTCGGCGAGGTGCGCGGCGCGGAGGTGGTCGATCTGCTCGCGGCCCTCAACACCGGTCACGACGGCTGCGCCGGCACGTTGCACGCCAACACGGTCGCCGAGGTGCCGGCGCGTGCAGAAGCGCTCGCGGCGCTCGGCGGCTTGGGACGCGCGGCGCTGCACAGTCAGCTCTCGGCCGCGTTGCAGGTCGTCGTCGGTCTGCACCGCGGGCCGGACGGACGCCGCCGGGTGCGCGAGGTCGGCTGCCTGAGACGCGGCGACGACGGGCTCGTGACGGTCGTGCCCGCGTGGCGCGAGGGCGTCGGGTTCACCGAGGCGGCGTCGGCGCTGGCCGATCTCATCGCAGAGCGCACCTCATGAGCGCCGTCCAGCTCGTGTTGATCGCGGCGGCCGCCGTCGTCCTGTCGTTCGGCCGTCCGCCGGCCGCGGCCAGGGTCCGTCGGGAGGAGCCGCGCGCCGTCGTGGCGCGCTGGTGGCCGCTCTACGCGGCGGCCGTGGCAGGCGCGGGTCTCGCGGCCGGTGTCGCCGGTGCGGTCGCCGGCGGGCTCGGCGCCTTGTTCGTGCGCCGCAAGGTCGCCGCTCGGCGAGCGGAGCGGGCCGTCGACGCTCAAGACGCGGCGGCACTCGTCGCCTACGACGTCATGATCGGCGAGTTGGCGGTCGGCGCCGCCCCGTTCCGGGCGTGTCTCGCCGCGGCGCAGGACTGCGCGGACCGGACGCTGGCGGCCGAGTTCGGTCGCCTGGCCGCCGTCGTGCGACTCGGCGGCGTCCCGGGCGCCGGCCTGACGGCGCCTGCCGCGCGGAACCTCGCGCGGTCGTGGTCGCGAGCCGAGCGTCTCGGCCTGCCGCTCGCCGACGTCTGGCGGGCGACCCGGGATGATCTCGCCGCCCGGATCCGGCATCGGGGACGGGTGCGCGCGTCGCTGGCCGGAGCGCGGGCGACGGCCGTGGTGCTGGCGACGCTGCCGGCCTTCGCCGTCCTGCTCGGCGAGGCGATGGGTGCAGGGCCGCTGACGGTCCTGCGCGGCGGAGGGCTCGGCGGCGTGCTGCTGGTCGTCGGCACGGGCCTCGTGCTCGGCGGTCTGACATGGTCGGAGCGCATCGCGGCGGGGGCGGTCCGATGACCGGCGTCACGCTGTTCTTGATCGCGGCGGCCGTCGTCGTCCTGCCGGGTGCCGCGGCGAGCGCGCGGGTGCGTCGGCCCGCGGCGGACGTCGTGACGCACGCGACCGCGGCCGTCGACGCCGCGGCGACGTTCGACGTGCTCGCGGTGTGTCTACGTGCCGGGCTGCCCGTCGCCGACGCCGCGCGGGAGGCCGCCGCCGACGCCCCGGAGCCGCTGCGCGGCGTCCTGCTGCGGGCCGCGGAACTGCTCGCACTCGGCGCGGACGCCCAGGAGGCGTGGCGGACGCCGCCCCCGGCCCCGCGGCGGCGGTGGCGCCGGCCTCCGGCGGAATGCGCGGACGCCGCCCGGGCGCTGTGTGCGCTGGCCCGCAGGTCGGCGCGGGCCGGATCGTCGCCGCTCGCCGGACTGGCCGAGATCGCCGCGGCCGAACGATCCCGCCGGGACGACGCCGCCGCGGCCGCCGCCGAGCGCGCGGGCGTCGCGGTCAGCGGCCCGCTCGGGTTGTGCTTTCTGCCTGCCTTCGTCTGCCTCGGCGTCGCCCCGGTCGTCGTCGGGCTGGCGGGCGACGTGCTCGGTGGAGCGCTCGGATGAGCGCACTGGACGTCCGCGGAACCGCCGCGGCGAGAAGGGGGAACGATCATGGCTGTCGTATCGAGGGGGACGGAACCGATGCGGGCCTCGCGGCCGGAGCGGACGCGTGGGCGGCATCGGCAGGAGGGCGGCGATGCCGTCCGGGGCGTGGCGGTGTGGCCGGACCGGGCCGGGGCGACGGCGGCGGCCGCGATCGCGGGTGCCCGGACGCGGGCCGCGCTTCTGGCGGCCGGCGAGAGCGGCACGACGACCTCGGAATACGCGATCGCGACGATCGCCGCCGCGGCCTTCGGCGCGTTGCTCTACACCGTCGTGACGGGCGGCAGCATCACCGAGGCGTTGACCGGGATCATCGAGAAGGCGCTCGAGACGAGCGTCGGCTGAGCCGACGGCTCGTCGCACGCGGGCTGCGCCTGGCCGTTGCCGATCGCGGCACCGCGACGGTCGAGGCCGCGATCGCGATCGCCGCGCTCGTCCTCGTGGCGGTCGTCGGCATCGGTGCGGTCGGCACGGCGGGTGCGCAGGTGCGGTGCGTGGACGCCGCACGGGAGGCGGCCAGACTCGCCGCCCGGGGTGAGTCCGGCCGCGCCGTCGAGGTCGCGCGCCGGATCGCCCCGGGCGGTGCCGCCGTCGACGTCCGGGTCGCCGGCGACACCGTCCGGGCCGAGGTGTCCGCCGAATCCGCCTTCCCCGGGGTGCGGGTGTCGGCCTCGGCCGAGGCGGCGATGGAGCCGGGCGTGGACGGAGCCGACGATGCGACCGGTTGACGGTGCGAGGCGAAGCGTCCGGCGCCGAACCGCCATCGGGGACGGCGCGACGCGAGGCGTCCGGCGCCGAGCCGTCGTCGGGGACGGCGCGACGCGGGGTGTTCACCGCGCTGCGGCCGAGGACGGCGCGGCCACGGTCGCGGCGGCGTTCGTCATCGCCGCGCTGCTCGCCGTCGTCGCGGCGCTGTTGTGGCTGGGTGGCGCGGCGACGGCCCGGCACCGGGCGTCGACGGCCGCCGACCTGGCCGCGCTCGCGGCCGCCGGTGCGCACGTCTCCGGTGAGGCCGACCCGTGCGCCGCGGCGACCCGGATCGCTCAGGCCAACGGCGCGGCCGTCGACGGTTGCGAGGTCGACGGCCGGGACGTCGTCGTCACGGCGAGCGTCCGGATCCGTTCGGGCCCGTTCGGCGACCGCGTCGCCGTCGCCGAGGCGAGAGCCGGTCCCGTCGAGGAGGAGCCGTGACGGCGGGCCGTGAAGGATCACGCGCCGTCCGATGGCCGCCGATCCCGGGGCTCCGCTATCCCGGCTACTCGCGCACCGACGAGAACGGCGTCGGCTGGTCGACGGTCTTCATGGATCGTTCGGGACGGCCGGAGCCGCTGCCGTCACTGACTCGGATGCCCGGGCACGTGCTGTACGGCTGGGGCTCGGACGATGGCGAGCATCTCTTGGGTGCTCGTCGTGGGCACCGATGGGATTCCGTGCGTCCGGGCGCGACGGTCTGGGGCAGGCATTGGTCCGATCAACGGATCGTCGATGCCATCCGGGACACCGTCGAATTGCCACGCCATCGGATCGCGCCGCACCCCTTGTCCGAATATCGGTTTGTCCGCCGAGAGGTCGACGGAGTGTTGATCGAGGCCAGATGGGATGTGGCGGCAGGCGCAGCGAGTAGAATCGTCGCGTATCCGGTGCGCGGGCCAGGAGTGTGCCTGATCGGCCGGGACGGCCGAGCCGGCCCGTTGCCCATCACGTCCCGTAGAGATGTGAGATTCGAGGAGGTCGCGACATGACCAGGGCGGATCTCGACATGCTGTATGCCGATGTGCGCCGGCTATACGCCGAGGTGATTCCGGATTTCGACTTCGCGGTCGAGGATCTCTATCGGCAAGGCGATGTGGGATATGCGATCGCCTACGGGCTCAGCGGTGCGGCCGCGATGAACCTACCCATTCCCGCCGATGTTCTCGACCGGGCGCGACCGCTTCTCGAGGAGGGCGAACGGGAGAGATTCGCGGCGTCCGGGCGCCCCGCCGCATAGACGAGTCGCGAGACCGCCCGGACTCGTCGACCGCCTGGAAGCTCGTCGACCGTCCGGAAGGCCGTCAGGCGTCCACGAGGATGCTCAGCACGGTCACGGCTCCGGCCTTGTCGAGGGGTTCGTTGCCGTTGCCGCATTTAGGGGACTGAACGCACGACGGGCAGCCCGACCGACAACCGCAGCCGATGATCGCGGCGCGTGTCGCCGTGAGCCATTCGATGAACCGGCG
This sequence comes from Mycobacteriaceae bacterium, assembly GCA_044222225.1. Classification (GTDB taxonomy): domain Bacteria; phylum Actinomycetota; class Actinomycetes; order Mycobacteriales; family Mycobacteriaceae; genus JBGANR01. Next base: position 96,521 of record JBGANR010000007.1, on the reverse strand, counting down.
GTGCCCGCGCTCGGCGAATCCGGCGCCGCCGGGATAGCCGTCGTAGACGAAGACCGACGGCAGTCCGGTGTCGGCGTGCAGGTCCGTCGAGAGGCCGCCGATGTCCCAGCGGTCGCAGGTCGCGACGAGCGGTAGCAGCCCGATCGCCGCGTGCTCCGCGGCGTGCAAGGCGCCCGGCCAGTCCTCCGGCGCGAGTCCCGCGGCCTCCAGTGCCTCGGGCTCGATCGTGTAGAGCGCGGCTCGCGTCGGCAGCGTGTGCGGTGGCATGTCGAGCGGCGTCGACGAGAGGACGTCGCCGCCCGAGCCGCGTCGCAGGAAACCGGTGACGCGGCTCGTCACCTCGATCTCGACGAACCGCATGCTCACCGGGCCGCGGTCGACGCGCTCGAGCGTCGACGTGATGGTGATGGACGTGTCGCTCTGCGCGGATGTCGAATAGTCCGGGTCGTCGGGGTGGACGAGGGCGATGCCGTCGTCGAGATCGAGGGAGTCGACGAGGTACGTCGCGCCGCGATGCAGGTAGACGGCCCCCGGGTGGAGTTGAGACATCGACCGGGTGTGATCGACCGTGCCGAGCAGCTCGGCACTGGTGTCGTCGACGATGAGCACCTGGCCGCCGATGCCGCCGCGGATGTCGACGTCGGCATGCGGCTGCACCCCGGCCGCGACGTACCAGCCGGCCGGACGCCTGCGCAGCAGTCCGTCTGCGGCGAGTGCCTCGAGGTCGGCGACGACGCCCAGCTCGGCCGCCTCGTCGTGGCCGATCGGCGCCTCGGCGGCGGCGCAGAGCAGGTGGGGCCGCAGGACGTACGGGTTCGACGGGTCGGTGATCGTGGCCTCGACGGGCCGGTCGAGCAGCGCCTCGGGGTGATGGACGAGGTAGGTGTCGAGCGGGTCGTCGCGTGCGACGAGCGTGACGAGGGAGCCCTCGCCGCGGCGTCCGCAGCGGCCGGCCTGCTGCCAGAACGACGCGAGCGTTCCCGGGAATCCGGCGAGCACGACGGCGTCGAGCCCCGCGATGTCGACCCCCAGTTCCAGTGCGTTCGTCGTCGCGACGCCGAGCAGCGAGCCGTCGGAGAGGTCGCGTTCGATCCGGCGGCGGTCGTCGGCGAGATAGCCCGCGCGGTAGGCCGCGATCCGTGATGCGAGCTGCGGGTCGACGTCCTCCAGACGCCGGCGTGCCGCGAGCGCGGCGGCCTCGGCGCCCTTGCGGCTGGAGACGAAGGCGAGCGTCCGGGCGCCTTCGGCGACGAGGTCGGCGAGCAGCCGTGCGGCGTCGCCGCCTGCGGGACGCCTGACGGGGGCGCCGTGGGTGCCGACGGCGTCGGGGATGAAGTCCGGCTCCCAGAGTGCGATGGTGACCGGGCCGTGCGGTGACGCGTCGTCGGTCACCGCTGTCGCCTCGGCGCCGATCAAGCCAGAGAGGGCGGCGGCCGGGTCGCCGGTGGTCGCGCTCGCGGCGACGACCGTCGGGTCGGCGCCGAGGCGGCGTGCGAGCCGCAGCAGCCGGCGCAGGACGTGCGCCGTATGAGAACCGAGCACGCCACGGTAATGGTGGCATTCGTCGACGACCACAAAGGTGAGACCGCGCAGGAATCGCGTCCAGCGTCCGGCTCCGCCCAGCATTCCCATGTGCACCATGTCGGGGTTGGAGAATACGAAACGGGAATGTGATCTCGCCCATGCGCGGACTTCCGCCGGAGTGTCTCCGTCGTAAGCGCAGGGACCGATGTCGATGAATTCTCGTCGGCCGTGCAGCAATGCGCCGATCGCGCGCAGCTGGTCGTTGCCCAGGGCCTTCGTCGGAGAGAGGTAGAGGGCGGTCGCGCGGGGGTCCGTGAACAGCCGTGACAGCACCGGCAGCTGGTAGGCCAGCGACTTTCCCGAGGCGGTACCCGTCGCGACCACGACGTGCCTACCGGAGTGGGCCATCTCGGCGGCGGTGGTCTGATGCCGCCACGGTGCCCGGACGCCGGTGGCGACGACGGCATCGCGCACCTCGGGCGGCACCCATTCCGGGAATTCCGCCGTCCGTGCGGCGCGGGCCGGGAGTTCCCGGACGGCGAGCAGTTCGCGACGCGTCCCACCGGTGACGGCCGTCAGCAACTCGGTTCCGTATCCGGTCACGGCGCTCCTTTCACGCGTGTCATCGGCGGCCGATGATCGTCGTCCGGGAGCGGTCGGATCGGCTTCGTGGATTCGGCCGCTCGGTGATTCTCCTTGGGGCGCAAGGAATGTCGTGACGGACGACGCGGGTCAGCGGGTGCGCCGGTCGTCCGACCCTAGCGCCGACCACCGACGGTTCTCGTCCGTCGGCCGCGCTCGTCGGCGGCTCGCCGACGTTCGCCACGAGACGGATCGCGGGCCGGACGCGCCGACGGCGGACCGGTTCGGTTCCGCGATCGGAGGCCGGACCGAGCGTCGCCGGGTTCATCTCGAGGAGCGATGTACGTGGCCGTTGGGCGTCCGATCGTGCGCCACGCCGGGCGACACGCCGCATAACGCGTCCGCGGGCCATTTCTCGACGCCTGCCGCGTGGTTCTCGGCCGGGTTTCGACGGCGAATGGTCGAACTGGTGAGAAACGCTCGCGGTGATCGAAAACGAGCACCGACTATCGCTGCTCGCCAATCCATGATCTACTTGATGTCGGACGTGGGGTCGGGCCGCCGAGATCGGATGGCTCCCTCGCAACCACGGCGCGGCGGATTCTCGCCGCGCTGCATCGCAACAGAAGGAAAGATCAAGAATGGCACAGGGAACTGTGAAGTGGTTCAACGCGGAAAAGGGCTTCGGCTTCATCGCGCCTGACGAGGGTTCGGACGACGTGTTCGTTCACTACTCCGAGATTCAGGGGAACGGCTTCCGCACCCTCGAGGAGAACCAGCGCGTCGAGTTCGAGGTCGGCCAGGGCACCAAGGGCCCGCAGGCCACCGGCGTTCACGCGCTCTGAGACGTCCCGCGGCATACGCCGCACTATCGCTGCCGTGGTGGTCGTGACAACGACATAGCGGTCGGCAAGCAGATCACCCCCGGATCCGATGGATCCGGGGGTGATTCGCGTCTGCCGAGGTGTAGGCCGATCTCGGCGGGCTCGTCGAGACCGCGGACGTGTCCGTCGGCCGGGTCCGGCGGAGTCGTTCGAGTCCGGCGGAGCGCCGTCGGGCGCCGTCGTGAGGCCGACGATATGTTGATCCGGTGACCCAGCTGTCCTTCTTTTCCGCGGAGGTGTCGGACCCCTCGCCCGACGACCTCGCCGGGCTGCTGGCGGCGTCCGGGCGGGGCACGCTCGGCGGTGCGGAGCGGACGCTGGCCCGCGTCTCGATCGTGGTGGCCGACGGATGGCGGCGCGACGGTCTCGTCGCCGACATCACGGCCGCCGGTGTGACGTGCCGTCCGGCGAGCACCACCGGATCCGGTGGGATCGGGGTGGCGACGACGATGACGTCGGTTCTGGCGCCGCTCGTCGGTTCGTGGACGAGCGGCGCCGTGAAATCGGTGCCGCACGGCTGGATTCCGACCGTGCGCGCGTTGCGGCTGTGGGCGATCGCGGCCGGGCACGGCGAACCCGATCGGTTCGTCTTCGATCTCGATCCGCATGCGCCGGACACGCACGCCGACCTGGCCACCGCGCTGATGCGGATGGGTGTCGCGCCGACGCTGGTCGCGACGCACCGCGCGGCGCCGGGGCTGCGCATCCTGGGCCGTCGGCGGCTGGCGCGGCTCGCGGAGATGGTGGGGAAGCCGCCCGTCGGAGCGCCGGGCGGCACGTGGCCCGGGGGATGCTGAGATCACCCGCGGACATGCGCGTCCAGCGGCGGTTCGCGGCCGTTGAGGTATGGTCGGCTCCGATCGCGGCCCTTCGGACGTGGCCGAAAGACATAAGGAGCAGGACGGCAGGGTGGCGAAGAACGGTTCGGCAGGCAAGGACGGCGGCGCCGTTCGGCGTCTCGTCATCGTGGAGTCGCCGACCAAGGCGAAGAAGATCAAGGACTACCTCGGGCTGAACTACGTCGTGGAGTCCTCCCGGGGGCACATCCGCGACCTGCCCAAGGGCGCCGCCGACGTTCCGGCCAAGTACAAGGGTCTGCCGTGGGCCCGGCTGGGCGTCGACGTCGACAACGATTTCGAGCCGCTCTACGTCGTCTCCGACGAGAAGCGTTCGACGGTCCGTGAGCTCAAGGGCAAGCTCAAGGACGTCGACGAGCTCTACCTCGCCACCGACGGCGACCGTGAGGGCGAGGCGATCGCCTGGCACCTCCTCGACACCCTCAAGCCGACGGTCCCCGTCCGGCGCATGGTCTTCCACGAGATCACCGAACCCGCCATCCTCGCCGCCGCCGAGAACCCCCGCGACCTCGACCAGGACCTCGTCGACGCCCAGGAGACGCGTCGCATCCTCGACCGGCTGTACGGCTACGACGTCAGCCCGGTGTTGTGGAAGAAGGTCATGCCGAAGCTCTCGGCGGGCCGCGTCCAGTCGGTGGCTACGCGCATCCTCGTGCAGCGCGAACGCGAGCGGATGGCGTTCCGCAGCGCGGGATACTGGGACGTCTCGGCTGTGCTCGACGCCGGCGAAGCCGCGGCGCCGCCGCGTTTCGACGCCCGGCTGACGTCCGTCGACGGCTCTCGTGTCGCGACCGGCCGGGATTTCGACGCCGCGGGCAAGTCGCGCAAGCCGGGCGAGACGCTGGTCCTCGACGAGGCGGGCGCCCGCGCGCTGGCCGCCGGACTGACCGGCGCCGCGCTGACCGTCATCTCCGTCGAGGAGAAGCCGTACACGCGGCGTCCGTACGCGCCGTTCATGACGTCGACGCTGCAGCAGGAGGCCGGCCGCAAGCTGCGCTTCACGTCCGACCGGACGATGCGGATCGCGCAGCGGCTGTACGAGAACGGCTACATCACCTACATGCGTACCGACTCGACGACGCTGTCGAGCTCGGCGATCGCCGCGGCGCGTGCCCAGGCGAAGGATCTGTACGGCGCCGCGTACGTGCACCCGACTCCGCGGCAGTACAACCGCAAGGTCAAGAACGCGCAGGAGGCGCACGAGGCGATCCGTCCGGCGGGCGAGACCTTCCAGACGCCGGGCCGGCTCGCGGGGCGGCTCGACAGCGACGAGTTCCGGCTCTATGAGCTCATCTGGCAGCGCACGGTCGCCTCGCAGATGGCCGACGCGCGCGGCACCACGATGAGCGTGCGCATCGGCGGCACGGCGGCGACGGGTGAGAAGGTCGTCTTCTCGGCGTCCGGCCGCACCATCACCTTCTCCGGCTTCCTGTCGGCGTACGTCGAGACCGTCGACGACATCGCCGGCGGCGAGGCCGACGACGCCGAGCGCCGGCTGCCGCGGCTCACCGAGGGGCAGGCCGTCACGGCGGCCGAGCTCAACCCGGCCGGGCACACCACCAACCCGCCGTCGCGCTACACCGAGGCGTCCCTCATCAAGGTGCTCGAGGAGCTCGGCATCGGCCGCCCGTCGACGTACTCGTCGATCATCCAGACGATCCAGGCCCGCGGTTACGCGGTGAAGAAGGGCAGCGCCCTCGTCCCGACCTGGGTGGCGTTCGTCGTCGTCGGGCTCATGGAGAACCATTTCGGCTGGCTCGTCGACTACGACTTCACCGCCGGTCTCGAGGACGACCTCGACAAGATCGCCGCCGGCGACGAGCGGCGGACCCGTTGGCTCTCGCAGTTCTACTTCGGCGACGACGGCCACCCCGGGCTCAAGGAGACCGTCGGTGTCAACCTCGAATCCATCGACGCGCGCGAGGTCAACTCCATCCGGCTCTTCGACGACGCGGCCGGCGTGCCGGTGTACGTCCGGGTCGGACGGTTCGGACCGTATCTGGAGCGGACCGTCGACGGCTCCGCGCAGCGTGCCAACCTGCCCGCCGAGACGACGCCGGACGAGGTGACCCCGGAGGTCGCCGAGCAGTTGTTCGCGGCGCCGCAGGACGCGCGGGTGCTCGGCGTCGATCCGTTGAGCGGGCACGAGATCGTCGTCAAGGACGGGCGTTTCGGGCCGTACGTCACGGAGGTGCTGCCGGATCCGGAGGACGACGGCGGCGCTGCGGGGGTGTCGGCACCGGTGCCGGTGACGCCCGTGCCGCCGGACCCGGCCGTGCTCGGCGGGGCCACCGACCTCGACGCGCCGGGGGCCGTCGCGACGAAGACGGCTGTCAAGCGGGCGCCCGCCAAGCGGGCGGCGAAGAAGGTGGCGGCGCCCAAGCCGCGCACCGGCTCGCTGTTCAAGTCGATGGACATCGAGACGGTGTCGCTCGAGGACGCGCTCAAGCTGCTGTCGCTGCCGCGACACGTCGGCGTCGATCCGGAGTCGGGCGAGGAGATCACCGCGCAGAACGGGCGTTACGGCCCGTATCTCAAGAAGGGCACCGACTCTCGCTCGTTGACCGACGAGAAGCAGATCTTCGACGTGACGCTGGCGGAGGCGCTCGCGATCTACGCCGAGCCCAAGCGCCGCGGACGGGCGGCGGCGGCTCCGCCGCTGCGTGAGCTGGGCGTCGACTCGGTTTCGGGCAAGCCGATGGTGATCAAGGACGGCCGCTTCGGCCCGTACGTCACCGACGGCGAGACGAACGCGAGCCTGCGCAAGGATCACGACGTCGCGACCATCACGGACGCGCAGGCCGCCGAGCTGCTCTCCGACCGGCGGGCGCGGGGACCGGTGAAGAAGGCCGCGAAGAAGACGGCGGCCAAGAAGGCCCCCGCCAAGAAGACCGTGGCCAAGAAGACCGCTGTGAAGAAGGCGCCGGCGAAGACGCCGGTCAAGAAGACCGTGGTCAAGCGGACCCCGGTCAAGAAGGCCGCCGAGTCCGGGACGACCGCTGCGGTCAAGAAGGCACCGGTCAAGCGAGCGGCTGCCAAGAAGACGGACTAGGGAAGCCGCGTCATATCGGTAGCCCCTGAGCGCCGTGCCGACGATTATCGTCGCCACTGCGCCCAGCGGCTACCGATATGACGCCGCTTTGGCCGTCAGTCCGGGATCAGCGGGACCGGGGTGGCCGGAACGACGCCCGTCGGCCGGGCCAGCCGTGTCTCCATGCCGCGTCCGCGTAGTTCGACGCCCTCGCCGATGGTCCAGAGGTGGCGTTCGACGTCGTCGGAGAGCAGTACGGCGCGGGCGGAGGCGAGGACGCGGGTCGGCTCGTCCTTGGCGAGGTCGGTGAGCCGGGACGCCTCGTTGACCGGATCGCCGATGACGGTGAACTCGAAGCGTGCGTCCGATCCGATGTGGCCGGCGACGGCCTTGCCCGCCGAGACGCCGATGCCGAAGTCGGTCTCGTCGAAGACCTCCATGAGTTCCATGCGCAGGTCACGGGCCGCCGAGAGCGCCGCGCCCGCGAAGTCCTCGTGGTCGATGGGGGCGCCGAAGACGGCCATCGCCGCGTCGCCGAGGAACTTGTTGACGAACCCGCCGTGGCGGCCGACGACGTCGACGATGACCTTGAAGAAGTCGTTGAGCAGGTCGACGACCTGGCTCGGCGGCTGGTTGACGGCCAGGCGCGTCGATCCCACGATGTCGACGAACAGCACGCCGATGTAGCGCTCCTCGCCGCCGAGCCGGGTACCGGATTCCATCGCCTTGCGGGCGACGTCCTCGCCCACGTAGCGCCCGAACAGGTTGCGCAGCTCCTGCCGTTCGCGCAGATCGCCGACCATGCTGTTGAAGCCGGCCTGGAGGAGGCCGATGTCGCTGCCGTCGTAGATGCGCACGCGGGTCTTGAGGTTGCCGTCCTGCACGCGGCGGACGGCGTCGCGCAGCTCCTTGATGGGGTCGTTGATGGCCCGCACGAGTCGGTGGACGCCGACCGCACCGAAGGCGAGCGAGCCGAACGCGACGATGGCGGACGACGTGATGAGCGCGCCCGGGTCGGTGCCGATGAGGCCGGTGCGTTGCGCCGTCGACAGCAGCGCGATGGCGCCGAGCGGGAGGGCCGTCGTCACGATCCAGACGAAGACGATGCGCGCCGTCACGCTGGGTGCGTGAGAGCCGTCGGGGTCGCCTTCGAGCGCCGCGATGGTGATGGGTCGCAGCACACGCTCCGCCTGCAGGTAGGAGAGGATGCACGTCGCGGAGCCACCGACGAAGGTGACGTAGGCGATGAGGGCGAGGTAGCTGGACCGCGCCGTGTCCCAGTTGATGGCGAGGAACAGGGCGGTGCCGATGATCCAGGCGGCGCCCTGCACCATCGCGAGCAGGGCCGGCAGCTGCAGGGCGCGGCGGCGGGCGCGTTCGTCGTCGGGGCGGGTGCGTCGCCGATGCCAGATGAGGACCGGCAGCGAGAGCTGCGCCGACGCCAGTGTGCAGGCCACGAGCGCGAGGACGAGGTAGGTGCCGAACAGTCCGAGGCTGAGCGGCTGCACCCGCTCGATGGTGAACTCGGCGCCGTCGGGAGCGCCGAAGCGAAGGTAGGCGAACACGAGCAGCGCGCCGATGATGTTGGCCCGGATCATGTCGAGGGCGAGGATCGGCCACGGGGTGTGGATGATCCAGCGCGCGACTCTCACGACGCGCGCGAGTCGTCCCCGGTCCTGATCCATACCATGATGCTAGCTGTAGTTAGCACCTGCGGGCACTGTGAAATCGCGCGGACCCGGATGTAACGGGCGTCCTACGCATGCGCTCCCGTCCAGGATAACGCCCCGGGTAGATGGAGCTTGCGGAATCGACAGGAGCTAGAGGAGATGGAGCTTGCGGAATCGACAGGAGCCCTTGGGAGATGGAGCTTGCGGAATCGACAGGAGCTCGGGGATATGGTGGCGGGCATGTCAGCGGTCTTCGACGGCCTCGTCGGCCAGGACGCGGTCGTCGCCGAGTTGCTCGGCGCCGCCCGGTCGCCCGAGCGGATGACGCATGCCTGGCTCATCACGGGTCCCGCGGGCAGCGGCCGATCGGTGGCGGCGCGGGCGTTCGCGGCGGCGCTGCAGTGTGAGACGCCGGGCGCCGCCGGCTGCGGCGCGTGCCACGCGTGCACCACCGTCCTGGCCGGGACGCACTCGGACGTCACCCACGTCGTGCCCGAGGGGTTGTCGATCGGCGTCGATCAGATGCGCGCGATGGTGCGCGCGGCGTCCCGGCGGCCGGCGGTCGGGCGGTGGCAGGTGGTCGTCGTCGAGGACGCCGACCGGCTCACCGAGCAGTCGGCCAACGCGTTGCTCAAGGCCGTCGAAGAACCGCCGGCGCGGACGGTCTTCGTGCTCTGCGCGCCGTCCGACGATCCCGAGGACATCGCGATCACCCTGCGCTCGAGGTGCCGCCGCGTCGCGTTGACGACGCCGAGCGTCGCCGCCATCGCCGAGGTCCTCGTGCGGCGCGACGGCCTCGACGCCGAGACGGCGCAGTGGGCGGCCGGCGTCTGCGGCGGGCACATCGGACGCGCGCGGCGGCTGGCGAGCAGCGCCGAGTCGCGCGCCGAACGCGAGCAGGCGCTGTCGATGGCGCGCGCCGCGCTCAAGGACTCGGTGTACGGCGAGGCCGAGCAGCTCGTCGCAGCGGCCAAGGCGAGCGCGAAGGCGTCGTCGGAGGAGCGTGACGCCGTCGAGATCGCCGAGCTCAAGACGGCCATGGGCGCGGGCGGAACCGGACGCGGCGCCGCCGGCGCGACGCGCGGCATGGCGGGAGCGGTCAAGGAGCTGGAGAGACGGCAGCGGTCGCGGGCGACGCGGTCGGAGCGGGATGCGCTCGACCGGGCGCTCGTCGACCTCGCGGCGCTGTTCCGGGACGCGCTGGCTGCGTCGTACGGCGCGGACGTCGCGTCGATGCACCCGGACCAGGCCGAGCAGGCGCAGCGGCTCGGCGGCTACGCCACTCCCGCAGAGCTGCTGCGTTGCGTCGAGGCCGTGCTGACCTGCCGGCAGGCGCTGGCGGAGAACGTCAAGCCCAAGTTCGCCGTCGACGCCATGGCGGCGGGGTTGTCGCTGGCGTTGCGCCGGTGAGAGGCGTGCTCGCCGGCCGGGTTCCGGTTCGGATCGGCGGTCTCGCGTGATGACCACGCGGTTCTATCGGTACGGGCTTCCGGTCGTCCTCGGTCTGGTGTCGACGCTGCTCGTCACGGTGATGGGCCTCGTCGTCGACGAATGGGTCGAGGAGTTCGCCGTTCGCCTCGTCCTGTTCGGCGTGCTGCTCGTGGCGTTCCTCGTGCTCTCGTGGCTGCAGCTGCGGTACCTGTGGCTGCTGCGCAGTGCCGGCACGCTCTACTACCTGCGGGCCGACAGCGGCCGGGTGCCGTCGCTGCACGCCGCGGCGGCCGAGGTCGCGGGTGCGTCGTCGCTGGACCTGCGGGCGATCAGGCGCACCTTCTCGATCGCCGACGCGGCCGGCGGCGGCGTCGACATCCGGTCGCTGGTCGGCGAGCTGCGGGCCGAGTTCGACTCCTCGCTCAACGCCGACAGCAACGACTCGGCCTTCTCCGTGGTGCCGGACGTCGCCTGGCCGGTCGCGGTCGCGGTGGGTTACGACTGGATCGTCCGCGGCGGGACGCGGCTCGTCGGATTCTCCGCCGATCTGCGGCCGCATTCATTCCACTTCCCGCGAGCCGACCCGTTGCTCAGCCGGCGCGGACGGCCGTTCGATCCGTTGCCGACGCCGCGTCACGCCCGATCGGTCGACGGACGATGGGTCGATGACGAGCACGATCCGGACGGCGATCCGGAGCTCGGTGCCATCGGGCTCGTCGTCGCGGTGCCGTGTCTCGACGCGGCCGCAGCCACCGGCGGTGTGCAGCGCTGGGCCGACGCCGTGGCCGCGTCGATCGGCCCCGGAGCCCTGGTGTTCTCCGTCGGGTACGGCGTGCGCTGCGACCTGCGCGGTGACGGTCGCGGCGGCCACGACCTGCGAGAGGTCGTCGACGGGGTGGCCGGCGCGATCCGGCTCTATCTCGAACGGTTCCCGGCCGCCCGAATCCACCTCGTCCTCGACGTCCCCGACATCGTCTCGCTGGCCGTCGGCTGGCGGCTCGCCAATCCTCACGACGCCGACATGCGGTCGCGGGTCTGGGAGTTCTGGGAGCGCGTCGTCCCGCTGTACGGCCGGCTCGGCGACGACCGGACCGTCCCGCTCCGGGTGCACCCCGCGCAGTGTGATCCGGCCGTCTCGTGACGCCGGTTCGGTTCAGGCGTTGGCCGAGGAGAGCTGCACGAGGTTGCCGCAGGTGTCGTCGAAGATCGCGATCGTGACGGGCCCGACGTTCGTCGGCGGCTGCGTGAAGGTGACACCCTTCGCGAGTAGTTCCTCGTAGGTGGCGGTGGCGTCGTCGACCGTGACGACGAGCGCGGGGATGCCGTCGGCGACGAGGGCTGACGTGTATGGCACGACCGCCGGATGCTTGTTGGGCTCGAGGAGCAGTTCGAGGCCGTCGGGGTCGGTCGGGTCGACGACGGTGAGCCACAGGTCGTCGCCGACGGGGACCTCGTGCTTGACAGCGAACCCGAGGACGCGGGTGTAGAAGTCGCGGGCGTGCAACTGGTCCTCGACGAAGACGGAGGTGACGGTGATGCGCGGCATGGCGGGCTCTCTTTCTGGTTTCAGATGGTGTGGTCGCAGGACGGGCCAACGGTCGGTGATCTCGCGGAGCGGCTCGGCGAGCAGGGTGTGCACCTTCGTCCTGCCGACGCGTCGTGTGGCGACGAGCCCGGCCTCCTCGAGGACGCCGAGGTGCTGTGAGATCGCCTGCCGGCTCGACGTCACCCCGTGGCGCGCGAGCAGTCGCGAGCAGATCTCGAACAGCGTCTGATCGTCGCGCGCCGTCAGCTCGTCGAGGATCGCCCGCCGCGTCGCGTCGGCGATGGCGGTGTAGACGTCAGGCATGGCGCCAGGTTATGCAAGTAGAAACTTGCCTGTCAAGGACGCCGCGGGCCGGTTGAGCGCGCCGCGGCGTCGTGCCAGTGTCGTGAGATGACGACGATCTTCGAGGCCGCCGGCGGTACCGAAGGGCTGACGCGGCTCGCGGCGGCCTGGCATGAGCGAGTGCTGGCGGACGAGGTCGTCGGCCACGCCTTCAGTCACGGCTTCCGGGCCGATCACACCGAGCGGCTTGCGGCGTACTGGATCGAGGCGCTCGGCGGACCTGCGGAGTACGGAGGCCGCTACGGGGACGAGACGTTCGTCGTCCGCATGCACAGCGGCAATGGCGAACACGACGAGATGGATCGACGGGCGATCGCGTGCTTCGACCTGGCGCTGACCGACGCGGGCCTCACCGACGAACGGCTTCGGCGGACGTTGCACGACTATTTCGCGTGGGCCACGGCCGAGATGGCGCGGTACCCGGAGTCGCCGGACGACGTTCCGGACGGATTGACGATCCCGCGCTGGACGTGGGCCGGGCCGAATGCGTGATCAGGTGATCCGCACCGGCGAAAGCCCGCCTCGGAGCGGTGCGCCTGCGTTCGGTCGTCTTGTCCGGACCCCTTGACACGTGTGATTTCGGCGACGTAGTTTGGCGTGATCAGAGTTGTCCTACAACTTTGATTCGGGCGGTCCACCAGGCCGCTCATTGCGTCGGAGCAGTGCGGCAGGTCCGGCCGCGGTACACAACGTTTCAAGGAGCAACGATCATGTCGACCGAGACGCCGTACATCGTCAAGCAGAGTGACGCCAAGGTCTTCTACGAGGGCCCCGAGCTGTGTCGTGAGTACTTCCGCAACGACGAGATGTGGTTCGGGACGTCGACGGTGCAGCCGGGTGACACCGGCGCCGTCGACCCCGGGCATGCGGGCACCTGGGAGGTGTTCTTCTGCGTCTCCGGCGAGGGGTACCTCGACGACGGTGCGAACGAGTACTTCCTCTCCGCCGGCGACGCGTGGGCGGTGCCGCCGACGGTTCCCCACCGGATCCACAACCGCGGCTCGGCCCCGGTCGTGATGGCCTGGGCGGGCGGTCCGACGCTCCCTTCGGAGAAGTGATCGGACGGCGGCCGACTCATTCGGCGGTCGTGCCGGGGCCCTGCCGGACGAGGTGGAAGTCGAATGCGCTCGCCAGGTGGAACTCCACCGAGTACGAGATGGGCCGGTCGCCCTCGGTGTAGTCGATCTGCCGGATCTCCATGCAGAGCTCGTCCGGGGCCACGCCGAAGACCGCCGCGTTCTCCTCGCCCACCAGGGCGGGCTTGAGGTCGGCGACGCCGAAGATCACCTCCTTGCCGCAGACGTCGGACAGAAAGGTGTAGAGCGAGGGGCCGATGGCGGCCTGGCCGTTCGGTATGAGGTCGGCGGCGAAGTAGTCGTGCTCGACGGTGACCGGTGTCCCGTCGGACGTGCGGACCCGATAGAGGTCGACGATCGGCGTCCCGGGCGCCAGACCCAGCCGACTCGCCATCGCCTCATCCGCTTCGGTGCGGCGCCACGCCATCTCGGCGATGCCGGGGGTTCGGCCCCGGGATCGGATCAACTGGTCGGCCCCGATGTTCCTGTGCAGGCTCTGCACGAGTGGTCGCACGGAGTCGACGTAGGTTCCCGAGCCGTGCCGGCGGGTGATCAGGCCTTCGCCTTCCAGCTGGGCGAGGGCGGCGCGCAGGCTCACCCGGCTCACGCCCAGCTCCTTGGCCAGCGCCGGTTCGGACGGCAGCCGGTCGCCTGCCGTCCAGAACTCATCGGACAACCGGCGCCGTAGGGCGAGTGCCGCTCGCGTCGAGGCGCTGAGCTTCTGGCCGTCGCCGTCGACCGGCGTCGCCGACGGCGTGGAGATGTGGAGCTGTGCACCCGGCATGAGCTCCACTTTGCCCTTGAGCCGGGATGCCGATCAACTATTGACACTCCGTGTGACCCTCGTTACCGTCGTCCTCAAGTTGTAGGACAACTATGAACGAGTGGGACCAGTTGTTGTGACGGCTGGTCGGAGAGGATCACAGGAGATATGAGACCGGAGATCATCGTCATGCTGACGCACAATGACGTCACGGTGTCGGATGCCCGGGAGGTGTTCGGCGAGGCGGCGGACCTGCCGGTGCGGTTCTGGGGGTTCAAGGACGTGGGCCTGTCGCTCGCCGAGTCCGAGCGGTTGGTGAGCGACTTTCGCGAGGCCGGCAAGACCCCCGTGCTGGAGGCCGTGAGCTTCACCGAGGGGGAGATGCTGGAAGCCGTGACGTTCGCGGCGGGTTGCGGCATCGAGTACTTCACCGGCGGCCGGTTCTCCGAGGCGATCGCCGCTCGGGTTCGCGAGGCCGGCATGAAGTACTTCCCGTTCTGCGGCGAGACCAGCGGCCCGCCGATCAGCCTCGCCGGTTCGATCGAGGACGTGGAGCGGGACGCGAAGCGGCTGGTCGGGAACGGCGCCGACGGCGTCGACCTCGTCGCCTACCGATACACCGACGGGGATCCGGTGGAACTGGCCCGCCGAGTGGTGACGTCGGTCGGCGCCGAGCGGACCATCGTCGCCGGGAGTATCAACTCGGTCGAGAGGATCCGGCAGATGCATGAGATCGGTCCGTCGGGCTTCACCATCGGGGGTGCGTTGTTCGAGGGGGCGCTGCGCCCGGGCGGTTCGTTCCGGGACAACCTGCAGGCCGTGGTCGACGCGGGTGCGTCCGTGGGCGAGGTCCGGCGGTGAGTTCCTACGTTCTGGGTGTCGACGTCGGCACCACCGCGATCAAGGCGGCGCTGTTCGGCGTCGACGGCGCCGAGGTCGCCGCGCACACCGCGGAGTACGACCTGCTGACTCCGCAGGCCGGCTACGTCGAGCTGGCGCCCGCGACCTACACCGCCACCTTCGCCGCGGCGGTGACCGCGGTTCTGCGGGAGGCCGCCGTGGGCGCGGAAGCGATTCGCGCGCTGGGACTCTCGTGCCAGGGGGAGACCCTGGTGTGTCTGGACGCATCCGGGCGGCCGCTGGGGCGGGCGATCGTGTGGATGGACAATCGCGCGGTCGACGAGTCCGACGAGATCGAGGCGTATTTCGGGCGGCCGACGATCCACCGGATCACCGGGCAGCCGGCGATGGACCCGATCTGGCCGGCATCGAAGATCTTGTGGCTCAAGCGGAACGATCCGGACCGGTTCGCTGCGACCGCGCGGTTCGCGTTGTTGAAGGACTTCCTCGTGCAGCGGCTGACCGGCCGTCTGGTGAGCGAGGACTCGCTGCTGTGCTCGACGCTGGTCTGGGACATCAACACCCGCCGGTACTGGCCGGAGATGCTCGACTACCTCGGCATTCGGGACGAGCAGTTGCCCGAGATCGCGGCTCAGGGCGAGATCGTCGGGGAGCTGACGCCGGCTGCCGCGTCCGAGCTGGGGTTGCCGGCCGGACTGCCGATCTCCGTGGGGGCGCTGGATCAGGCGTGCGGCGCACTCGGACTGGGGAACGCGGTGCCCGGGATCTTCTCCGAGAGCACCGGGTCGGCGCTGACCACCGTCACCGTCGTCGAGGAACTGCGGCTCGACCCCGCGGGACGCGTGCCGTGCTTCGCCGCGGCGCTTCCAGGGCAGTACATGCTGCACACCTTCTCCACCGGCGGCATGGTGATGCGCTGGTTCCGCGACGAGTTCTGTGCCGGTGAGCGGCAGGTCGAGGAGCTGTGCGGGATCAACGCCTACCAGCTGATCGACGAGGAGGTGCTGCGGGTCGCGCCCGGTTGTGACGGTCTGGTGGTGCTCCCGCATCTGCAGGGCTCGGGGCCGCCCGACCTCGACCCGCACGCGCGCGGGGTGTTCTTCGGCCTGACGCTGTCGCATTCGAAGCAGCATCTGGCTCGCGGAATCATGGAGGGCGTGGCGATGGTGCTCCGCCGGATGATCTCCTCCGTCGAGGATCTCGGGGTGGAGATCGCCGACATCGTCTCGCTCAGCGGCGGAGCCAAGAGCGGCGTGTGGTGCCAGATCAAGGCCGACGCCACCGGCCGGCCGGTGCACACGGTGAACGGCGCCGACAGCGCCGCCTGCCGGGGTGCCGCGATCATCGCGGGTGTGGCCGCCGGCCTGTGGCCGTCGGCGGTCGACATCGCCCGCGCCGGGCTCGAGTTCGACCGCACCTACACGCCCGACCCGGCCGACACCGCGGTGTACGACGACCTGTACACCCGCTTCCTCGCCTTGCAAGAGGCGTTCAAAACGGTCCCTCGTCCCGCGACGTCCGCGAAGTGAAACGAAAGAGCGCAGAGATGAAAGACGTGGTGATCATCGGCGCC
This sequence comes from Mycobacteriaceae bacterium, assembly GCA_044222225.1. Taxonomy (GTDB): domain Bacteria; phylum Actinomycetota; class Actinomycetes; order Mycobacteriales; family Mycobacteriaceae; genus JBGANR01. Next base: position 80,381 of record JBGANR010000007.1, on the reverse strand, counting down.
GGCTTGGCCGGGCTGTCGGCGGCGTGGCGCCTGCGGCACTGGGACATCCAGGTCCTCGAGGCGGACGGCGCCCGGGTCGGCGGCCGTATCCGGTCGGAGGCGCACGGCGACTACGTGATGAACTGGGGCGGGCACATGTTCGCCGGCGCCGGCAGCGCCAGCGCCGAGCTCGTGGCCGAGACGGGCACCCGGTGGGCCGCGATCCCCGGCTCGCTGCAGGGCATGGCCATGAACGGAAAGTTCCTGAGCACCGGCCTGATTCAGACCTACCCGTTCCGGATCCCGATGACGACCAGGGATCGGGCGTCCCTGCTCAAGGTCGGTGCCCGTCTGGGTGCGGACGTGCTGCGGTACAAGCAGGCCGCGCGGCGGCGCAGCGGCGAGACCCCGGAGGTCCGGCAGCAACGGATCTTCGACTTCGAGGACGAGCGGACGTTCGCCGACTACATCGGTGACGAGGCCACCGCCACCGCCAGGGACTTCTACTGCTCGGTGGCGATGCGCTCGGCCGCCGACCCCGATCAGCTGTCCGCCGGTGCCGGCATCGGCTACTTCAACCTGATCTGGAACATCGGGCAGGGGCTGGGCAACTACATCGTCGGCGGCGCGGCCACCCTGACCGAGACCATCGCGCAGTCGATCCGGGACCGGATCGAGCTCGGCGCCGTCGTCGACGAGGTCGTCCAGAACTCCGACCACGTCGTGGTCAGGTACACCCGGGGCGGGCAGGACCACGAGGTCACGGCGCGCACCGCGGTGCTCGCGACCCCGGCGCCGATCACTCGCAAGGTGGCGGTGAACCTGCGTCCCGAACTGCGCGACGCCCTCGGCCGGATCAAGTACTGGCCGCACGTGGCCGGTGCGTTCCTGACCGACGAACAGCATCCGATGCCCTACGACGGCACGTACGGCATCGCGACCCCCAACCGGTCCTTCACCGTCGCCCTCAATCAGGGCAACCTGACGCGCGGGCGGGAGAGCACCCGACGGCCGGGCGGCAGCATGATGACGTTCTCGCCGGCGAGCCTCGGGCACAGGCTGTGGGATCTGCCCGAGCAGGAGATCGTGCAGATCTACCTGGCCGATCTCGACGACATCTTCCCCGGCTTCGCCGACATCGTCACCGATGCGCGGGTCGAGAAGTTCGAGTTCGGTTCCCCGTACTGCTTCCCGGGGCGTCACACGCTGCAGCCCGAACTCACCCGGCCGTCCGAGCGGGTCTTCCTCGCGGGCGATTTCCTCGGCACCTTCTACACCGATACCGCCGTGAGCTCAGGTTTCACCGCCGCGCAGGGAGCGGCGAGCGTGCTCGCCACCGAACAGCAGACCCGGCACCTCTGACCCGCGCCGGCTCTGCCGACGCATCCACCCAGACCATAAGGAGGCCCGTATGGCCAAGCAACTCCGCGGCGTACTGACCGCGCTCCCCACCCCGTTCACCGCCGACGACCGGATCGACGCCGGGCTCATGAGACGCGTCGTCGACCGCAACATCGAAGCCGGCGTCGACGCGCTTGTCGTCGGTGGCGGCACAGGTGAGTACACCTCGCTGACCGATGCCGAGCGCCGGCAGATCTTCGAGATCGTCGTCGAGCACACCGCGGGCCGCGTCCCCGTCGTCGCGCACACGGGAGCCCTCACCACCCGCCAAGCCGTCGGCCTGTCCCGGGCCGCCGAGTCCACCGGCGCCGACGCGCTCATGCTGATCACGCCGTACTACGAGCCGCTCACCGAACCGGAGATCAACCGGTACGTCGAGACCGTCGCCGGTGCCGTCGACCTGCCGATCATGCTCTACAACAACCCCGGGGTCACCGGGGTGAACCTGGGTGCCGAGGGCATCGCCCGCTTCGGTCGGGAGATCGACAACATCGAATACGTCAAGGATTCCAGCCACGACTGGGAGCAGGCGCTGCGCCTGATCCACCACCACGGCGACGACATCAAGCTGATCATGGGCTGGGACAGCTTCAGCTTCGGCGCACTCACCGAAGGCGCCGCCGGCATCATGGCCGGCGCGGCCAACGTGGTGCCGAACGAGATCGTCGCCGTCGTCCGCGCCATCCGTGCCGGCGACCTCGGTCGTGCCTTGCAGGATTGGCTCCGGGTGTTCCCGGCCATCGACGCCATGATGGCCGTCCCGTTCACCCAGGCGGTGAAGGCAGGCCTGCGTCTACAAGGGCTGGACATCGGCAGTCCGCGCGAGCCGCTCCTGGATCTCGAGCCGGAGGCCGAAGCAGGTCTCAAGGCCGCGCTGGACGAGCTGAACCGAAAGTGAGCGAGGCGTCCGGCTCGGATGTGCCGAACCGGGTGTGACCTGCGAGTATGGAGCCGCCTAAGAGAATCGAACTCTTGACCTTTTCATTACGAGTGAAGCGCTCTACCGACTGAGCTAAGGCGGCGTGCTGCCGAAGCAGCGTGACAGATGTTAGCCCGTGTCGCCGGTCGGTGCCAAACCGCGAGGTCACACGGGGCTTCACCCGGCCGGGAGCGTCGCGAGGACCGTCAGCGTCGACGCCTCGAGCTCGATGGTGTCGGTGCCGATCGCGTCGGACAGCGCCGTGCGGAGGGCGGCCTGCCGGTCGGGCGGCAGCGCGAGGTGTGCCGAGTAGGTGAAGACGAGGTCGAGCCACCGTTCACGGTCCTGACGCTCGGTCCAGCGATCCGTCGCGGTCGTGACGTCGAACCCGGCGCGCGTCAGCGTGGCGAGCAGCTCGGTGACGCCGGCATCGGACCGGTGCGGGTCCTGCGACAGGGCGTTGACGGTGACGTAGTCGGGGCTCGCGGCGTGTAGTTCGGCGGTCGTCGGCCGCGTGGTGCGCAGCGTGTTCCACAGCAGCGCGACGTGGCCGCCGGCGCGGACGACGTCGCGCAACTTCGGGATGCCGGCGGCCGGGTCTACCCAGTGCCAGGACTGCCCGAACGTGACGAGGTCGAAGGTGCGCCCGGCCGGGTCCCAGCTCTCGAACGTCGCCACCTCGGCCGGGATGCCGGAGCGGCGCGTGACGTCGGCCATCGCTGGATCGGGCTCGACGGCGAGCACCGTCAGCCCGCGGTCGCGGAGCTGTCTGGCGAGGATGCCGGTGCCCGCGCCGACGTCGACGGCGTCGTGCCCGCCGAGTGCGGCGAGCCGGTCGACGGCGGCCTCGGCGTACCGCGGACGCAGCCGGTCGTAGGAGTCGGCGACGGCGCCGAACGACAGCGCGCGCCGCCGGTCCGTGTACAGGCCGTCGCCGGGGGAGTCGGGGGCGCTCATCCGGGTCAGCGTAGCGACGCGGCGGGCGATGAGTTCTGCCGCCGCGCGCGGTCTGCCACGACAAGATGAGACACGCGTGAATGGAGCAATGACATGAGCGAGAACAGTGCGGCGGGCGTCGTCGTCATGGGGTGGGTGCGGGTCGATCCCGCCGCGCGCGACGCGTACGTCGCCGGCTGCGTGCCGGTCGTCGAACAGGCTCGCCGGACGCCGGGGTGCCTCGACTTCGCCATCAGTGCCGATCCGGCCGACCCGGGGCGCGTCGACATCGCCGAGCGCTGGGCGTCGCGGGCGGCCGTCGAGGCGTTCCGGGGCGACGGCCCGAGCGGCGAGCAGCAGACGGCGATCCTCGCCGGGAGCGTCGTCGAGCTCGATGTGACGGGTGAACGCGCGCTGTTCTAGGCGGTTCGGCGAAGCGTGGACGTCGCCAGAACTCGCCGCCGCCCGCCGACGTAGTGCGCCGCTGAGGTCTGAGCCGCGATACTCAGGCCCGGCCGAAGGCCTTGACCGACGCCGCCGGGATGTCGTAGGCGACGCGGTTGCACGCCTCGCAGACCGACTCCGGGATGACGCCCCAGGCCTGCAGGCGTCCGAAGATCTGGCAGCCGAGGCAGAAGCCGAGGGCCGCCTCCAGGAGTGCGGCCACGACGAGCAGGCCGGTGACGACCTGCGCGGCGAGTGGCAGCCCGAGCAGCGACAGCACGAGTGCCGCCGATGAGAAGACGAGTCCGATGGCTTGGGCGAATCGCTTCGGCGGTCCCGGGACCAGCCGCGCAGGCCCCAGCCGCGGAGCGATGACGTGCACGGCGAGCCTGCCGAACGGCGAATAGCGCGGGCCGCCCGCGACGCGCAGTGCAAAACCGGCGGCGAGGACGCCGTACAGCCACGGGCTGTCGACGACGATCGCCGCCACTGCCAGTGCGACGACAAAACCGGCCGTCACCCGCGCGGCCTTGTCGTTGACAGGATTGGGAAAGGAGAAAGCGCCACTCACGGCGACGACGCTACGGCGTCGGTTGTCCGTTGCCCAGGGTTACACGCAGCCTGAGTCGAGCGTCGGGAGCCCGATCTGTGGCGAGGCATGACGCCGGACTCCGGCGGATGATCTAAGGTCGAACGCGCCGGGGGTGATCTGTCCGGGCGCTTTCCCCGCGGGGCGCCGCGATCGCGGAGGACGGCATGTCTCTGGGTGTGTGGGTGCTGATACTCACCGCTGCGTTCACCATCGTGCCGGGGGCGCTCGTCGCTCGCCGGCTCGGTCTGACGTGGCCGGTGGCCGTCGCCGCCGGCTCACCGCTCGGCTACGCGATCATCGGCGTCACCGGCATCGTCTACGGTGCTCTCGGCATCCCGTTCCGGCTCTGGTCCGCTGCTGCGGCCGTCCTCGTCGTCTGGCTGCTGGCCTGGGTGTTCGACCGCAGGGTCGGTCAGCGACTCGCGCGCGGCGAGGCCGCCCCCGACCCGCTGCGCTGGACCGGACTCGCGGCGCTGGCGGCGGGGATCGCCACCGCGGCCGCGACGATCATGATCGTCGGCTTCGGCTACGTCGTGCGCAGCACGTGGGGCGGCGTCGACAACATCAACGGGGTGTGGGACGCCGGCTGGCACGCCGCGCTAATCCAGTGGATCCACGAGGTGGGTGACGCGTCGCCGTTCCACGTCGGGACGCTGTCCAACCCGGACAACTACCGCGCGTCCTACTACCCGAACGCCTGGCATTCGGTGGCCGCACTCATCCGTGACGCGCTGCCGTCGTCGACGTCGGCCCAGATCTACAACGCCTTCGCGCCGGCGAGCACCGCGTTCGTCATCCCGATCTCCGCCGCGGCGATCGCCTACATCGCGCTGCGTCCGCGGCTGCGGCCGAACGTCGCCGCGCTGTCGGCCGGTGTCGCCGCCGGTGTCGCCGGGCTGTTCCACAGCCTGCCGTTCGTCGAGCTCTCCTCGACGAGCGTGCCGAACGCCGTCGGGCTCGCGCTCGCGCCGGTCGCGACGATCCTCGTCACCCGGGCCCCGACCGACCGCCGCTACGGCCTGCCCGCGGCGCTGGCCTGCATCGGGACGACGGCTGTGCATCCTTCGGGCTTCGTACTCACCGTGCTTTTTGTCGTCGTCTGGTGGTTGACGTACGCGCTGATCTGGCCCGCCCGCGGCCGGGTGGCCGATCTCGTGACGCTCGCCGCGGTCGGACTGCTGGCCGCACTCGGCTCGGCGCCGATGATCTACGGTGCGCTGTCGACGACCTCGGGCGACGGCGGGCTGAGCGGTTTCGGCAAGATCAACGGCCGCGCCGACTCGTTCGCGGAGGCGCTGGGCCGCGCGGCCTTCCAGGGCACCGACGTCCTCGCACCCACCTGGCCGTACTACCGGCTGCTGCTGCCGGCGCTCGTCGGTCTCGTCGTCATCGTCGCCATCCGGCGCAGCTGGTGGCTGCTCGCCGCGTGGGGCGTCGTCGTCGTGATGTGCGCGAACTCCGTACGCCGCATGAACAACCCCGTCGGCGACGCGCTCCACTTCGCCGGGCAGTTCTTCTACAACTCGGCCCACCGCTTCTCGTTCATCCTCGCGATGTTCTCCGCGGCCGCCGTGGGTATCGGCGTCTGCGCGGTTCTGTGGGTCGTCAAGCTGGGGATCGTATGGATGATCGACTCCGGTCGCGGCCGGACGGCCGATTCCGAGGGCTCCGCCGGCCGGCCCGGCTGGATGTGGCGGGCCACGGCCGTGGTCATCGCGTTCGGGCTGGTCGCCGGCGTCGCGTACGGTGCGCATTCGCAGTACCCGCGCAACGGCAGGCTGCTCTCGTTCATGCGGGGCGCCAATCTCGTCGGCGCAGAGGACCTCAAGGCGTACCGCTGGCTCGCCGAACAGCCGGGGATCGAGGACACGCTGATCTTCAACAACGCCGATCACGGCACCGGCTGGATGTATGCGACGGTGGGCTTGCGTCCGATGTTCGTCTGGTACCGGCCCAACCCGTGGAGCGAGCAGCAGAAGAAGCTGTACTGGAACGTCGGCAAGATCGGCGCCGACCCCGCGGTCGACGCGGTCGTGCGTGACCTGAAGATCCGCTACATCATCGACAGCCCGCCGAGCTACTGGTTCTGGCAGAACGGCCCGCCGCGCACCGAGCAGGGGGCGAACGGTCCGTTCCCCGCAGGTGATCCGTTCGGCGATCTGGCCAAGGCGCCGGGGCTGCGGGTCGCCTATCAGGGGCCGCCGCGGCCGGGGCCGCCCGGTTCGCGGGGTTGGACGGTGACGATCTACGAGGTGGTCCGCTAAAAACTGCTCGAAATCAAGGGGATAGCCGCTATATGGGGCTGAACCCTCGATTTCGAGCAGTTTTTAGCGCGGAACTACTGCCGAGACGCGGCTGTGACGGCGGCCGCCACCGCCGGGGCGACGCGCGGATCGAGCGGGCTCGGGACGATCCGGTCGGCCGCCAGATCGGGCTCGACGACCGAGAAGATCGCCTTGGCGGCCGCGATCTTCATCTCCTCGGTGATCCGGCGGGCGCCGGCGTCGATCGCGCCCCGGAACACGCCCGGGAACGCGAGGACGTTGTTGATCTGGTTCGGGTAGTCGCTGCGTCCGGTCGCGACGATCGCCGCGTACTTGGCCGCAACCTCCGGGTGGATCTCGGGGTCGGGGTTGGAGAGCGCGAAGACGATCGAGCCCTCGGCCATCGACGCGATGGCCTCCTCGGGCACCTTGCCGGCCGAGACGCCGAGGAAGACGTCTGCGCCGGCGAGCGCGTCGGCCGGACCGCCGGTGACGCCGCGCGGGTTGGTGCGGGCGACGAGATCCAGCTTCACCTCGCCGAGGTCCGTGCGACCGGCGTGGATGACGCCCTTGGAATCGAGCACGACGACGTCGGAGACGCCGGCGGCGAGCAGGATGTTCGTGCAGGCCACGCCCGCGGCGCCGGCGCCGGACACCACGACGCGCAGGCCCTCGAGCGAGCGCTGCTGGAACGTCGTCGCGCCGGTCAGCGCGGCCAGGGCGACGATCGCGGTGCCGTGCTGGTCGTCGTGCATGACCGGGCAGTCGAGCGCCTCGATGACGCGGCGTTCGATCTCGAAGCAGCGGGGCGCGGAGATGTCTTCGAGGTTGACGGCGCCGAAGCTCGGCCGCAGCCGGATGAGCGTCTCGACGATCTCGTCGGGATCCTTCGTGGCGAGCACGAGGGGGATGGAGTCGAGCCCGGCGAAGCTCTTGAACAGGGCGGCCTTGCCCTCCATGACCGGCAGGGACGCGCTCGGGCCGATGGCGCCGAGGCCCAGCACCGCGGAGCCGTCGGAGACGACCACGACGAGGCGCTTGGCCCACGTGTAGCGGTCGGCGAGCTCCGGCTCCTTGGCGATCGCCCGGCTCACCTCCGCGACGCCCGGCGTGTAGGCGACGGACAGTGCCCGCTGGTTGTCGAGTTCGATCTTGGTGCGTACCTCGAGCTTGCCGCCCTCATGGGCGGCGAAGATCTCGTCGGCGGTGAGGGCCAGAGGGGTCGGGGCGGTGGGCTGGGCTTCCGTTGCCATGGGGGGAGCATAGTTCCGCTTCCGCGCGCGGAGGCCGGACCTGTCAGTAGGGACCGCTATTGTTTGCAAGCGTTCAGCTGAATCGGCCCCGGACGGGGTGGCGCCATCGCCATCCGCTGGGGCGATGTCGGCATGCGAAGACCGTAGGGAGGCGGTGAATGGCGCTCGCGGTGTGGGCATGTCTGCTCACGATCGGGTTCACGATCGTGCCCGGCACGATCATCGCCCGACGCTGCGGTCTGCCGCTCATCGTCGCCGTCGCGGCGGGGGCGCCGGTCTCGTACGGCGTCATCGGCGGCGCGTCGATGGTCTTTCCGCTCGTCGGGGTACCGCTGCGCCCGTGGACGCTGGCGCCTGTGTTCGCGCTGGTCTGGGGGCTCGTGTGGGCCTTCGGCCGGTTCGTGGCGCCTCGGCTGAGGCCGGGTCTGGTCGCACGGGACGACGGCCTCGCCGATGAGCAGCCGGGCCGCACCGGTCTGCTGGCGCTCGCCGCCGGCGTCGGCGTCGGGGCCGTCGGCATCATGAACGTCGGTTTCGGGGCCGTCGTGCGACGCGGCTGGGGCGGGCAGCAGAACATCACCGGTGTCTGGGACGCGTTGTGGCACGCCATCGAGCTGCAGTGGATCCAGGAGTCGGGCGACGCGTCGCCGACGCGGGTGGGGCTGATCTGGAATCCGGAGGCCGGCCCGAAGTACTACCCGACCGGCTGGCACGCGGGCGGGTCGCTGCTGCACGACGTCACACCGGATACCTCGACGGTCGAGATCTACAACGTGTGGGCCGCGGCGAGCACGGCGTTCGCGGTGCCGATCGCCATCGCGGCGCTCGGCTACGTCGTCGCGCGCCGTCGGCTCGACCCCGCGCGCGCCGCGATCCCGGCGGCGATCGGTGCGGCCGCGGCGCCGATGTTCCACAACCTGCCCTACCTGGAGCTGTCGGCCACGAGCGTCCCGAACGCCGTGGGTCTGGCGCTGGCGCCCGTCACGGCCGTGCTCGTCTGCGCCGCCACGCGCGACCTGCGGGTCGCGTTGCCCGCGATCGTCGGCTGCGCCGGGACCGCCGCGGTCCATCCGTCGGGGCTGCTGCTGGTCATCCTCGGCTGTGCCGTGTGGTGGGCCGCCGACGCCGTCTGGCGTCCCGTGCGAAGCCGGATCGCGGACGTCTGCGCGCTCGGCGTCGTCGGCGGCGCGGGCGTCCTGGCCGCGTCGCCGCTGCTGCTGGCCGCCATGCGGACGACGGATTCCGACGGCGGCCTGGACATCTTCAAGCCTTCCAGCCGCGGCACGGCGACGTTCTGGGGTGCGCTGCTGCGGTCGGCGTTCCAGCGCACCGACGCCCTCACCGGCGCCGAATCGCGGTTCGTGCTGGTCGTGTTCATGGTCGCCGGCTTCGCGGCCGTGGTGTGGTGGCTGCGTGCCTGGTGGCTCATCGCGGTGTGGACCGTCGTGCTGCTGATCTGCGCCAACGCGGTCTACCGGCTGGAGAATCCGTTCGGCGACGTGCTGTGGGCCATCGGCAAGTACTTCTACAACTCCACCCACCGCTTCTCGTTCGTGCTCGCGATGGTCAGCGCCGTCTTCGTCGGGCTCGCGGGGGCGGGGCTCGTCGCGCTGCTGCGGGGCGTCGCGCTCGTCGACGCCCCGCGCCGGACGCAGACGGGCGTCGCGCTCGTCCTGCTGTTGACGTTCGGCGGCACCGTCGTCGGTGCGAACTACGACCGGGACGCCAACGCGATGATGTACCTGCGCGAGGGCGACAAGGCGCACGCTGAGGCGTTGGCGGCCGGCGGGTCGCGGACGTTCCTGCGCAACGGCGGCGTCATCTCGCCCGCGGACGTGAACGCGTTCCGCTGCCTCGCCTCGCAACCGGACATCGCGCGCGTCGGCATCCTCAACAACCCGGACCAGGGCTCGTCCTGGATGTACCCGCTGTTCGGGCTCAAACCGATCTTCTCCTGGTACGCGCCGGCGCCGTTCGCCGAAGATCAGAAGGTCCTGCTGTGGGGAGCCCGCAGGATCGGCGCCGATCCGGTCGTCGACGCGATGATCCGGGACAAGCGGATCCGCTACGTCATCGACGCGCCGCCGAGCTACTGGGCCGTGCAGAACGGGCCGGTGTGGAACCTGCCCGACGGGCGTCCGGTCGGTGATCCGTTCCTCGGCATCGGCGACGCGCCGGGCCTGCGCGAGGTGTACGAGAGCCAAGGCGTCAAGATCTATGAGGTGACGGCGTCGGCGCCGATGCCGCGACGAGAGGGATGGTTGGAATGCGGGCGGTAGTCACCGGCGGGGCCGGATTCATCGGATCGACGCTCGTCGATCGTCTGCAGAGCGAGGGCGCCCAGGTGCTCGTCGTCGACAAGCTGCTGCGGGGCGATAAGAACCTCACCGGCGCGCGCGCCCGGGGCGCCGAACTGATGGAGGCCGACATCGTCGACGGCGACCTCGTCGGCGCGTTCGAGGAGTTCAAGCCCGAGGTCGTGTTCCATCTCGCCGCGCAGATCGACGTCCGGATCTCGGTGTCCGATCCCGTCGCCGACGCCCAGTCGAACGTCGTCGGGACGGTCCGCGTCGCCGAGGCGGCGCGGCGCTGCGGCGCGCGCAAGGTGGTGTTCACCTCGTCCGGCGGCTCGATCTACGGCACGCCGGAGCAACTGCCCGTCTCCGAGGCGGTGCCGGTGGACCCGATGAGCCCGTACGCGGCGAGCAAGGTCGCGGGGGAGACGTACCTCGGCATGTACCGCAACCTGTACGGGCTCGACTGCAGCCACATCGCGCCGGCCAACGTCTACGGCCCGCGGCAGGACCCGCACGGCGAGGCGGGCGTCGTCGCGATCTTCGCGCGCGCCCTGCTCACCGGCGGTCGGACGTACCTGTTCGGCGACGGCGGCAACACCCGCGACTACGTCTACGTCGAGGACGTCGTCGACGCGTTCGTCCGCGCGTCGGGGGAGGGCGGCTCCGGGATGCGCTTCAACGTCGGCACCGGCGTGCAGACCTCGGACCGGCGGTTGCATTCGCTCGTCGCGGCGGCCGTCGGCGCCCCGGACGTCCCCGAGATCAAGCCGGCCCGCCTCGGCGACGTCCGCGCGTCGGCGCTCGACGCGTCGCGGGCGCAGGCCGAGCTCGGTTGGGTGCCGCGCGTCGACATCGCCGAGGGGGTCCGGCGGACGGTGGAGTTCTTCCGCGCCGCCGACTGAAGCCGTCTCACGGGTGCCCGGTTCTGGCAGACTCGGGGCTTGTGAGCGAAGGGTCGGGGCGCCTCGAGGTCCGGACTGTGCAAGGCGTTCGGGGTCGGTCAGCGGGCGCGCTTGCGTGCGAGCACCGCGGTGCGGTATTCCGCGTCGTAGCGCATGGCGAGTTCGTGGTCGTCGAGGACCTCGACGCCGAACACACGTCGGAGATGCGGCAGTGCCCGCTGGGCGAACGCCAGTGCGTCCGGGCCTTCGAAGACGAGGCGGGTCGGGAAGTCCGGGACGAGGTCGGACTCGTAGGTCCACGCCCAGGCGCCGTCAGGATCGTCGAACGCCTCCACCGCGGCCTCGACCTCGGGAGCGGTCGGGCCGGCGGCCACGCTGTACGCATACTCCCTGCTACCCACGCAGCTGGCTACCCTGCTCGACGGCCGCGTAACCCGCCTCGACGGCGGCCTTGACGGGACGCCACCACGATTCATGCGTGCGATACCAATCGATCGTCGCCGCCAGGCCGTCGCGGAAGTCCGTGTAGCGCGGCCGCCAGCCGAGCTCGTCACGCAGGGCGGACGCGTCGATCGCGTAGCGGCGGTCGTGGCCCGGCCGGTCGCGGACGAAGTCGATCTCGTCGGGGGAGCGGCCGACCAGCTCGAGGATCGTGCGGGCGACCGTCAGGTTGTCGGCCTCGCCGTCGGCGCCGATGAGATACGTGCGGCCGATCTCGCCGCGCAGGACGACGTCCCAGACGGCGCGGTTGTGGTCGTCCACGTGAATCCAGTCGCGCACGTTGCGGCCGTCGCCGTAGACCTTCGGCCGGCCGCCGTCGAGCACGCCGGTGATCTGTCGCGGGATGAACTTCTCGACGTGCTGGTGCGGGCCGTAGTTGTTGGAGCAGTTCGAGATGGTCGCGCGCACTCCGAAGCTGCGTACCCAGGCGCGCACGAGCATGTCGCTGCCGGCCTTCGTCGCGCTGTACGGACTCGACGGGTTGTACGGCGTCGCGGCGGTGAACCGCACGGGGTCGTCGAGATCGAGGTCGCCGTACACCTCGTCGGTGCTCACGTGGTGATAACGGACGTCATGCCGGCGCACGGCCTCCAGCAGGGTGAACGTGCCGACCACGTTCGTCTGGACGAAGACCGACGGGTCGCGCAGCGAATTGTCGTTGTGGGATTCGGCGGCGAAGTGGACGACGACGTCGGCTTCGGCGACGAGGGCGTCGACGAGCGGGCCGTCGCAGATCGAGCCCTCGACGAACCGGATCCGCCCCGCGACGGGCGCAAGCGACGCCGAGTTGGCGGCGTACGTCAGTGCGTCGAGCACCGTGACGTCGACGTCCGGCCGCTCGGCAACGGTCTGGAGAACGAAGTTGGCGCCGATGAACCCGGCTCCGCCGGTGACGAGCACACGCATGACGTCCACCGTAGAGGGGAGCCTGACCGGCGGATAGGGTGACCGGCATGCGCGGGATCATCCTCGCCGGGGGGACGGGCACCCGGTTGCACCCCATCACGTTGGGGGTCAGCAAGCAGCTCGTACCCGTCTACGACAAGCCGATGATCTACTACCCGCTCTCCACGCTCATCCTGGCCGGGATCCGGGACATCCTCGTCATCACCACCCCCGGCGAACGGCCGCAGTTCGAGCGGCTGCTCGGTGATGGGTCGCGGTTCGGCGTCCGGCTGAGCTACGTCGCCCAGCCCAGCCCGGACGGCATCGCGCAGGCGTTCGTGCTGGGTGCCGACTTCATCGGCGACGAGTCCGTCGCGCTGGTCCTCGGCGACAACATCTTCTACGGCCCGGGACTGGGCAATCGGCTCATGCGGTTCGCGGACGTCGTCGGCGGCGCCGTCTTCGCCTACTGGGTGCGTGACCCGTCGGCGTACGGCGTCATCGAGTTCGACGCCGACGGCCGCGCCGTCTCGTTGGCCGAGAAGCCGACGGCGCCGCGCTCGCATTTCGCCGTGCCGGGGCTGTATTTCTACGACAACCGGGTGGTCGAGATCGCCCGGGGCCTGACACCGTCGGCCCGCGGCGAGTACGAGATCACCGACGTCAACCGCGCCTACCTCGACCGGGGCGAGCTCACCGTCGAGGTGCTGCCGCGCGGCACGGCCTGGCTCGACACCGGCACCTTCGACGCCCTGCACGAAGCGTCGGCGTTCGTCCGGACGGTGGAGGACCGGCAGGGACTCAAGATCGGCGTGCCCGAGGAGGTGGCGTGGCGGCGCGGCTTCCTCGACGACGCGCAGCTGCTCGCCGCGGCCGAGACGCAACGCAAGTCCGGCTACGGCGATTACCTCGCCGAGCTGATCGAACGGCGGGACGCGCGGTGAGGATCGAGCCGCTGCCCATCGAGGGCGCCTTCGAGATCACCCCGCGCCTGCACCCGGACGCGCGCGGGGTCTTCCTCGAGGCCTATAAGGCGGACGTCCTCGCCGAGGCGATCGGTCACCGGTTCACGCTCGCGCAGTCGAACGTCTCGGTGTCGGCGGCCGGGGTGCTACGCGGCGTCCATTTCGCCGACGTCCCGCCGGGCCAGGCGAAATATGTGACGTGCCTGCGCGGAGCGTTCCTCGACGTTGTCGTCGACCTGCGGGTCGGCTCACCGACGTTCAGCCGCTGGGCGTCGGTGCTCATCGACGACGTCGACCGCAAGGCGGTGTACCTCGCCGAAGGGCTGGGGCATGCGATCTGCGCGCTGGAGGACGATTCGACCGTGCTCTACCTGTGCTCGACCGGTTACGACCCGGGTGCCGAGCACGGGGTGAATCCGCTGGACCCGGAGCTGGGCATCGACTGGCCGACGCACGGCCGCGACGGCCGCCGGCTCGACCATCTGCTCTCCGAGAAGGACCGCGCGGCGCCGAATCTGGCCGAGGCGCTGGCGGTCGGGTTGTTGCCGCGTCATATCGAGCGCGTCTGAGCGTCGTGCCGACAATAGTCGTCGGCACGCGCGTCAGGGGCTACCGATACGACGCCGCTATCCGCGCTCGTGCTGTCCCGGGCGCTCGGGCGGGCCCGAACCGATGCCCGCAGCGGCGTTCTGCAGGGCCACGGCCCTCGCGAGCCGGGCATAGCGGATCTCCGACTCGCGGAATCGCATGTACGTGCCGATGGTCGTGAAGGTGAAGGCGATCGCCAGCAGGTAGAGCAGCAGATCGGCGCCCCGGCCGACGCCGACCCAGCCGGCCACCGTGGTCAGATCGTCCGGCCGGAAGATCGCGTACACGCCGCCGATGCAGGCCAGGACGAACAGGATCTTGGCCAGCGCCGACGTCTTCGCCTTGCCGCGGTTGGCGAGCAGGAAGGCGATCAGCAGGACGCCGACGATCGACAGAACGATCTGGAAGATGTTCGGGGCCGTCATCGGCGGAGCCTCCCGTGCAGCAGATTGTCGACGAGGATGTTGACGCCGTTGAACAGCGACTGGCCTTTGCTCATCGAGTACTCGGTGTAGAGGATCGTCACCGGCTGTTCGGAGACGCGCCATTCCCGCTCGTCGATGAGCTTGACGAATTCGGACGCGTGGCTCATGCCGTTCATGATGATGTCGAGTTGGTCGGCCACCTTCTTGTTGAAGACGCGCAGGCCGTTGTGGGCGTCCGACAGCCCGAGCCGGCGCGTCCGGCGGGACAGCAGCACGACCGTTCGCAGCACGAACCGCTTGAGCCAGGGCACGCCCTCGGGTGGTCCGTCGGCGAATCGGGTGCCGACGATGATGTCGACCGGCTCGGTGCGCAGCCGCTCCAGCATGGCCTCGACGTCGTGCACCTGGTGCTGGCCGTCGGAGTCGAAGGTGACGAAGAAGCGGACGCCCGGCTGCGCCCGGGCGTACTCGACGCCCGTCTGGATCGCGGCGCCCTGCCCCAGATTGACCGGGTGGCGTACGAGGTGGGCGCCGGCGGCTCGGGCGAGGTTCGCCGAGTCGTCGCGGCTGCCGTCGTCGACGCAGACGATGTTGGGGAAGGTCGCGACCGCGTGCCGGATGACGTCGCCGACGACCTGGCCTTCGTTGTACATCGGCACGACGAGCCAGACGTCGCTGTTGTCCCGCACTCGCGATTCCCTTCCGCCACGCCGCGTCACGCCGCCGGAATCGAGGGCGCCCAGGAACCGTCCGATCGCTTGCCGACAGCGGTTCTTCGGACTCGAACTCTATCGCCCGCGGTGGAAGAGCTTGCGGTAGGCCGCTGCGAGCGCGCGTCGCGGCAGCAGCCGGAAGGCCGTGCGCGACACCAGATTGAACGCCGCGCGCGGCCGGGAGACGAGCCCGTAGGAGACCAACCCCTGCTGCATCGCCAGCTCGGCGCGGTGGATGCCGGGGGAGCGGCGTCGCGAGAGCATGGCGTCGCCGGCGCGGAACAGCAGCAGCGGCTCGGGCAGATTGCGCAGTGTCGCACCTGCGGCGAGCATGCGGGCGAAGAGGTCGTAGTCCTCCATGTACGGCAGGTGCCGGTAGCCGCCGACGTCGAGCGCCAGCTGCCTGCGGTAGACGACCGTCGGGTGGTTGATCGGGGAGTTCATCCGCGCATAGGCCGTCGGATCCTCCGGCAGCGACCGCAGACCGACGATGTTCGACTCCTCGCCGACGAACTCGTGCATCGCCGTGCCGAGGGCGTCGACGCCGCCGGTGCGCAGGGCCGCGACCTGCGTCGCGAAGCGCTCGGGCAGGCAGACGTCGTCGGCGTCCATCTTGGCGATCCACGGCATCGTCGCCGCCTCGAGCCCGGCCTGGTTGCCTGCCGCGGCGCCCTTGTTCTCCGGCAGGTCGACGCGCCGCGCGGGCGGGACGGCGTCGGCGTACTCGGCGATGACGGCGTCGAGAGCGGAGGTGAGCGGTCCGTCGGCGACGATGACGACCTCGGCGGGTGCCAGTGTCTGGGCGTAGACGCTCTCGACGGCGCGTCGGAGATGCCCCGGATCGACGCCCGCGTAGACGGGCATGACGACGGACAGCGCAAACGGGTCGGTCACGATGCGGGATCCTTCCGTGGCGCCGCGCGGATGACGGCGAGGTGGACGGCGGCGCCGACGCACGGCCCGGCGATGAGTGCGAGGCAGGTGGCCGTCTCGAGCGGCAGGGGGGCGAGGAGGACGGCGGCGACGACGCCCGTCGCCACCCACCAGCCGACGGCGTAGCCCCGATGCAGGTCGAAGGCCATCGCCGCGCTGCCGGTGAGCATGAGGACGGCCGTCGCGGCGGCGCCGACGGTGAGCGCGGCCATGACGGGCCCGGAGACGTCGAAGCCGTCGCCGATGAACCGGATGATCGGCGGGCCGAGCCACGCCGCGAGTGCCGCCCCGACCGCGCCGACGCCGGTGACGGCCGCCACCGGCAGGGCCAGTGCGCGCAGGCTGCGCCGGTCCACGAAGTAGACGATGATCGCGCTCTGGAAGCTGGTCAGCGGGACGAGCAGCGGCGCCCGCGTGATGGTCACCGCGAAGAGCAGCGAGCCGGCCGCCGCGCCGGTGCCGCCGGTGGCGCGCAGCAGCGTCGGGAAGCCGACGATGAGCACGCTCGTCGCCGCGGACGCCGCCATCGCGTGCAGGGTGTGCGAGACGAAAGCCCTGGTCGGGACGTCGACGGGCGCGGTGAGCGAGGCCCGGGCGCCCGGCGACGCGGCGACGGCGCCGGCGACCGTCGCCACGGCGAAGCCCACGACGCCCCAGCCGAGGGCGATCGTCGCGATCGCGACGGCGAGCCGGGCGCCCGCGTCGAGGGCGAGCGCGACGGCGTAGACGCCCCAGCGGCCGGTGCCGGCGAGCGCGCCCCACAGCGTCGCCTGCCCGGCGACGACGCCGAGCGCCGCCGCGAGCAACAGGGCGCCGAGCAGGGCGTGGCCGGGCAGCAGGCGTTCGGCGTACAGCTGTGACGACGCCAGTACCCCGACGGCGACGATCCCGCCGAGCACGCCCGCCACGCGCAGCGGCGACGCGCCCCGGCGTTGAGCGGGGGTGCGGGGGGCCGCCCGGACGCCCCGGGTCGTCTCCTGCATGAGCCCGTTGAAGACGCCGACGACGGTGAAGAACAGACTCCAGAACACGGTGAACACCGCGAACCCGGCCGCGCCGAGTTCGCGGCCCGCGGCGAGCATGACGAGGTAGCCGGAGCCGGCCGCGAACACGGTCGCGGCGGCGACGCCGAGCATGCCGCGCCGGGTCGACGAGGCGCTTTCCGGCACGGACGCCCCGTCCGGTCCGGGCGCGCCTTCCGGCCCGGAGGCGCCTTCCGGCCCGGAGGCGCCTTCCGGCCCGGAGGCGCCGGCCTGCCCGGTCACAGCGCCGGCGGCAGCGGCGCCTGGTACAGCCACACCGTGAAGAGGGAGCGGGGGGCGCCGGCGCGCGAGGCGAGGTCGATGAACTGCTCGGCCGTCGCGTTGCCATAGCGGTGGTCGGTGGTCCAGCGCCGGACCAGGGCGAAGAAACGCTCGTCGCCGAGCGTCAGCCGCAGGACGTGCAGGGTGAGTGCGCCGCGCTTGTAGACGCGGTCGTCGAACATGTCCTGCGGCCCCGGATCGCCGACGACGATGTCCTTCGGCGACATCGCGAGTACCCCGTGGTGGTACCGGGCGTGCTCGGCCGCGCTGCGTCCGCCGGAGGCCTCCGACCACAGCCATTCGGCGTAGCAGGCGAAACCCTCGTGCAGCCAGATGTCCCGCCAGTCGGCGAGCGTGACGCTGTTGCCGAACCACTGGTGGGCGAGTTCGTGCGCGACGAGCCGCTCGTCGGTCCAGGTGATTCCGCAGTGGTTGGCGCCGAAGACCGAGACGGTCTGCGCCTCGATGGGGATCTCGAGGTCGTCGTCGGTGACGACGACGGTGTACCGCTCGAACGGGTACGGCCCGAACATCGTCACGAAGGCGTTCATGATCCGCGCCTGGCGTCCGAAGCCGGCGTCGACCTGCTTGCGCAGCCGCGGCGGGTGGACGAGGTCGATGGGCACCGGCGAGCCGGGCAGGCTCCGCTTCTCGTAGCGGCCGATCTGCACCGTCGCCAGGTACGTGGCCATCGGCTCGACCTGCTCGTAGACCCACGTCGTGCGCGCCGCGGCGACCTTGCGGCCGACGAGCACGCCGCTCGCCACCACGTGGTACGGCGAGTCCGTGCCGATCGAGATCCGGTACGACGCCTTACAGCTCGGGTGGTCGTCGCAGGGGAACCACGACGCGGCGCCGTTCGGCTGACCGGCGACGAGGACTCCCGCGTCCAGCTCCTCCCAGCCGACCTCGCCCCAACGGCCGTGGATGGGCTGCGGGTTGCCCTCGTATTTGACGACGATCGTCATCGCCCCGCCCGCCGGGATCGGGCCGGCGAGCGTCACGGCCAGCTTGTTCCCGCGGCCCTTGAACCGGGCGGCACGTTTGCCGTTGACGCTCACCTTGTCGGCGCGCAGCGCATCGGCGAAGTCGAGGGACAGGGAGGTCAACGGGCTCGCCGCGGTGGCGGTGATGGTGGCGGTGCCGGAGAGCCGGTTCGACTCGACCTTGTATACGAGGTCGAGGTCGTACCGCGAGACGCGGTAGCCGAGGTTGCCGTTGTCAGGCAGATAGGCGTCCGGGACGTGCGGGTCGGGGATGTCGAAGGTCCGCGACGGTGCGGGAGCGCCCTTCTTCCCTCGGCCCACGCTGGTGCGCTCCTTCGCTCGTCCGACCCCTCGGGCCGTCAGATTACCGGGCGAGCTCGAAGGGTGGCGATCCGACGCCCTCGACCCGGAACGTGCCCCACGCCGTGCGATCGGTGACCGCGGCGGGCACCGCGGGGCCGTCGCCGACGGCGATGGTCACCGTCCCGCGCCGGCACGCCTTGAACCGCTCGCCGGCGGCCCGGTCGTCGAGCGTCCCGTACCAGTGGTAGCGGCCGTCGAGCGGTTCGAGATGCCCGGCGAGGCGGACCGGGACCGTCGCGGCCAGGTCTCCCGACGCGAGCAGCGCGGGCCCCGCATAGACACCGTCGTCGCGGGTGTGCGCGCAGCTGAGGTCGAGGTGCTCGCGGTTCGGGCGGCGCAGGAGCTCGGCGGTCTCCCGTTCCGTACGGCGGGCGGCCGTCACCGTCGGCCGGGAGAGGACGCGCGTGGCGCCTTCGGCGGCGAGCAGCAGGAGCAGTGCATGCAGGAATCGCCGCTGGTCGTCGGAGTACGGGTCGAGGAGGACCAGGTTGGGCACGCCGTCGGCGAGCACGCCGAGGTAGCTCGGCCCACCGGGTGTGAGGCGCGTCGGCGGTGTGACGCGGGGGTCGAGCCGGGGGACGTCGACGTCGACGGGTGTCATGGCGACGACGAGGTCGGCGGTGTGCGGCCCGGCCGTCCAGGTGTCGGTCGACGCGTCGAACACGAGCCGCGCCTGGCCCGGGGCGAGATGGATCGCCTCGAGCTCGATGGACGGTGGGGCGTCGGCGATGACGAGGACGCGGGCGCCGGTCGGGGGCGTCCGGCGTCGACGCGTGAATCTCATTCCCAGAACCCCGTCTTGCGCCAGGCCCGCGCCGCGATCGGACCCATGAGTCCGGCGGAGGTGAGGAACTCGCCGAGTCCCCGGAATCCGTCCCGCTTGGCCTTGATGTGATGCTGATTGGCGACGGCCGCGCGGTGGGCGGCGCGGGGATCGAGCCCGACGCGCGCGTACATCCCGGGGTTGGCGAAGAGCAGGCGGAAGCCGAAGGCCGCCGCGGCGTGCAGGTTGCTGGCGACGAACGTCTGCCGCCGCGTGCGGGTGAGCGCGCCGCGCCGGGCGCCGTCGCGGGCGTAGCCGATGTGCCGAGCCTCCTCGGTGACGTGGATCTGCATGAGCCGGGCGACGATGGGCTGCAGCTCGGGATGGTTGACGATCGAGCGCTGCTGGGCGTCGAAGATCTCCTCGCCGACCAGCGCGAACACCCACACGGCGTCGCCGCGGATGAACGATGGAAGCCGCTTGACCACCGAGAGTTGCCAGCCCCGGAGCCGGAACGGCCGGGCGCCGACGCGGTCGATGACCTTGCCGAACATCACCATGTGCCGGCATTCGTCGCCCATCTCGGTGAGGGCGTAGTGCGAATCGCGCGACGTCGGGTCGCCCGCGAGCAGCTCGCGCAGCAGCAGCCGGTTGAGCAGGTTCTCGAACCAGATGCCCATCGACAGGAGGTTGACGAGTTCCTGTCGCGAGAGCTCGATGCGCTGTTCCTCCGACATCCCGTTCCAGATGTCGGTGCCGTACAGGGTGCACATCTCGGGCGGCAGGAAGTACTTGCCGTCGACCAGTGGTGCGTCCCAATCGATGTCGACGGCCGGCGCGTACGAGCGTCGCACCGACCCGCCGAGCAGGCGGTCCGCGACGTCCTCGCGCGAGCGTGTCGTCGCCGTAGGTGTCCGTGTCATGTTGTCACAGTAACAGCGATGACGGTCTCGGCGGGCGTCTTTCGTAAAGCGTGGCGTTCGGGCGCCAGCGGGGTGACGGACGTTAAATATCAAACAAAAACAAACAACAGTCGACAACAGACCAGGCTTGATCCAGCTAGAGCGGAGATAAGTGTTGAGTTGCGTTGATATGTGTGTGAGACTGACGCTGCCCGGTGTGAGTCCGACCACTGTGGATCGGCATGACCATCCGTCGTGATGTCAAAGAGCTCGAGGAGCAGGGATTGGTCGAAAGAGAGCATGGCGAGGCGGATCGCCCTCGTGCCACGAGCGTGGACGAGCCAGGTTTCCTCGTTAAGTCGACCCGGGAGCTCCGGGCCAAGCGGGCGATCGCCGTCGCAGCCGCCGGGCTGGTGCAGCCCGGCACCTGCATCGGCATCTCGGGCGGCACCACCACCCATCGCTTCGCTCTTGAGCTCCTGACGATGCCGGACCTCACGGTCGTCACCAACTCCCTGCCGGTCGCCGAGCTGTTCTACGAGCGTGGCCGACGGGATCAGACGGTGCTGCTCACCGGCGGGCAGCGCACCCGGTCGATGGCTCTCGTCGGGCCGATCGCGGTGACCGCGGTCCAGCGGCTGCACCTCGATGTGCTGTTCCTTGGCACGCACGGATTCGATCAGGGCGCGAAACTGACGTGTCCGCAGCTGCCGGAGGCGCAGACCGGTCGGGCCATGGCGGCCGTCGCGCGTCGCGTGATCGTCCTCGCCGACCGCACCAAATGGGGAGTGACCGCGCTGGCGACCATGCTGCGCCTGTCCGAGGTCGACATCCTCGTCACGGACTCGGATCTCGATCCGGGCGCCCGCCGGACCTTGGCGGACAACGGCGTCGACCTCATCGTGGCGACGTCCCCGGACGCTTGACCGGATCACTACGTACGAAGGGAATGACAGGCGTGAACAGGACGATATCCGTGCCGGTGCGTGCGAGCCTCGCGGACGGACGGGAGATCCTCTTCTTCTCCGACGGTGAACCGGCGGCCGTGGCCATGGACCGACGCGACCTGCCGGCGCGCCCGACCGACAGTCCCACGGAGCTTCGTTTCGATGCGCAGCTCGGAGACTGGGTGATGACGGCGCCGGCGCGTCAGGAGCGGACCTACAAGCCACCGCGCGCGATGTGCCCGTTGTGCCCGGACCCCGAGGGGCTCTCCAGTGAGATCCCGGCGGCGGACTACGAGGTCGCGGTGTTCGAGAACCGCTTTCCCTCGCTGTCGACCGCACACGCCGGATCGGGCTTCGCGCTGGGATCCGGAACCATCGGCGCCGTCGCCCCGGGCTACGGACGCTGCGAGGTCGTGTGCTTCGCCAGTGACCACGACGGATCCTTCGCGGGGCTGACCGAGCGGCACGCCCGGCTCGTCATCGATGCGTGGGCCCACCGGACGGAGGACCTCTTCACCCGGGACGGTGTCGCCGAGGTGCACTGCTTCGAGAACCGGGGTGAGGAGATCGGCGTGACCCTGGCGCATCCGCACGGCCAGATCTACGCGTACCCGTTCCGCACCCATCGCACCGCGAGCATCCTCGGTCGGGCGGCGGAGCACCGGCGTGATTCCGGGCGGAACCTGTTCGTGGACATCCTCGACCGGGAGGTGGCCGAGGCGGAACGCGTGATCGTGCGGACGCCGTACGTCACCGCCTTCGTCCCGTTCGCGGCGCGGTGGCCGGCCGAGGTCCACGTCTACCCGAACCGGCACTGCCACAACCTCGCCGACCTGACCGACGAGGAGGCGGACGATCTCGCCCGGGTATACCTCACGGTGCTCCGCGGCTACGACGCCCTCTACGGTGGTCCGCTGCCGTACATCGCGTCGTGGCACCAGTACCGGACGCCGGGTCCCGCCGCCGATCCCGGGGAGGCGGACGGTTACCTGCACGCGGAGCTGTTCTCGGTCCGCCGCAGCGCCGACAGCTCAAATACCTCGCCGGATCCGAGTCCGCGCGGGACGCGTTCGTGACGGATAAGACGCCGGAACAGGTCGCAACGGAACTGCGCGATGCGATCGACCGGGCCGGAGCACTCGTATGACGACCGTCCGCGCCTACGCCCCGGGCCGGTTGAACCTGATCGGCGAACACACCGACTACAACCATGGCTACGCCCTGCCCATCGCGCTGCAGGTCGGCACCCTCGTCGAGTACGACCGTGACCCGGCGGCGAACACCCTCACCGTCATGTCCGAGGAGCAGGCCGACACGGTGACGATCGACCTGGCCACCGCGCCGGGCGACGTGGACGGCTGGGGCGCCTACGTCGCAGGATGCGTGTGGGCGCTGCAGAGCGCTGGACGCGACGTCACCGGAGGACGGCTCAGGATCCGGTCCGACGTACCGCTGGGCGCCGGGCTGTCGTCGTCCCACTCGCTGGAGTGCGCCGTTCTCCTCGCGCTGGCCACCGACGGTGGCCCGACGCCGGCGGACCGCCTGGAGCTGGCACTGCTCGCGCAGCGGGTGGAGAACGACTACCTCGGTGCGCCGACCGGACTTCTGGACCAGCTGGCGATCCTCTACGGCGAACCGGATACGGCGCTGCTCATCGACTTCCACACGGTGGGCATCACCGCGGTCCCGATGAATCTCGAGCGTGGCGAGGCCGTCGAACTCGTCGTGATCGACTCCAACTCACCGCATCGGCACGCCTCGGGGGAGTACGCCGCGTGTCGCGCCTCCTGCGCGGAGGCGGCGGAGATGCTGGGGGTGGAGTCGCTGCGTCAGGCGTCGCCCGATGCCTGGCGGAACCTTCCGTCCGGTGAGGTCCAGCGGCGGGCGCGGCACGTCCTCACCGAGAACGAGCGGGTGCTCACCGCGGCCGCGGCACTCGCCGACGGCGACCTGGAACGGCTCGGCCGGGCGATGAACGCGTCCCACGCGTCGATGCGCGACGACTTCGAGATCACCACAGCGGCGATCGACGTCATCGTGGCCACGGCGGTCTCCTCGGGCGCCCTCGGAGCCCGGATGACCGGCGGTGGGTTCGGCGGGTCGGTCGTCGCACTCGTTCCCGCGAGCCTGGTCGGGGCGTTGACGGCGTCCCTGCCCGACGCCGTCGAGGCGGCCGGGCACCCGCGGCCGACCGTCCGGACCATGCGGGCCGGGGCCGGGGCGCATCTGCGCATGTCACCACACGAGAT
This sequence comes from Mycobacteriaceae bacterium, assembly GCA_044222225.1. GTDB lineage: Bacteria > Actinomycetota > Actinomycetes > Mycobacteriales > Mycobacteriaceae > JBGANR01. The sequence continues at coordinate 56,870 of JBGANR010000007.1, read as the reverse complement.
AGGACGATCATGAAACTTCTGGTCACCGGAGGTGCCGGCTACGTCGGCAGCGTGTGCACCCGGGTTCTGCTCGAACGAGGGCACGACGTAACGGTCATCGACTCGCTGATCACCGGCAACCGCGATGCCGTTCCCGCCGGTGCCGCCTTCGTCGAAGGCGACGTGCGGGACGTGGCGGCGGACGTGCTGGCCGACGGGTCGTTCGACGGCGTCCTCCATTTCGCGGCGAGATCGCTCGTCGGGGAATCGGTGACGTCGCCGGAGGTGTACTGGTCGGGAAACGTCGTCACCTCGCTGGCGCTGCTCGACGCCATGCGCGTATCCGGCACGCCCCGGCTGGTCTTCTCTTCGACCGCGGCGACCTACGGTGAACCGACCGAGGTACCCATCACCGAGGACGCCCGGACCACACCCGCCAACGCCTACGGGGCGACCAAGCTCGCCATCGACGCCGCGATCACCTCGTACGCCCGGGCGCACGGCCTCGCCGCGATGTCGCTGCGGTATTTCAACGTCGCGGGCAGCTACGGCGGCCTCGGCGAGAACCGGGAGGTGGAGACCCACCTCATCCCGCTCGTGTTGCAGACCGCGCTCGGGCAGCGACCGTCGATCTCGATCTTCGGGACCGACTATCCGACGGCGGACGGCACGGCCGTGCGTGACTACGTCCACGTCGCTGATCTCGCCGACGCGCATCTGCTAGGACTTGAGCATGCGGTGCCCGGCGAGCACCGCATCTACAACCTCGGCTCGGGTGCCGGATTCTCCGTCCGTCAGGTGATCGACACCTGCCGGGAGGTCACCGGGCTCGACATCCCGATGGTCGAGGCGCCCCGGCGTGCGGGTGATCCCGCGGTGCTCATCGCCTCATCGCAGCGCGCGATCGACGAACTGGGATGGCGCCCGCGCTACACGGAGTTGCGGGACGTCGTCTCGGACGCCTGGGACTACACCAAGGCGCTCGGCGACCGGTCGCGGGCGGCTGCCGCACGCTGACGAACGCATCGCCGAACGCCCGCCGAGCGATCTTGCTCGGCGGGCGTTCGACGTGTCAGGCGGCGACTGACTGGTATCTGTCTCTGACAGGGCCGACGCGGTCTATGTGTCCACGTCGGCTCGCTCAGCGTCACATACTGGTCAGTAGAAGAAGCGGACACCGAAACGCGGCTCGGTTCAGTGCGCGGCGGTCGCCTCAGCAGCCCCACTGGTCACTCCTGGCCCGGTGGTACTCGGGTCGGTGGCCAGACTCTCGACGGTCGCCCGGGCGCCGCGCTCATACAGCGAACGAAGTGCGTGCACGTACTGTCCGATGAACGCCGGATCGTCGGCAAGATCGCCGAAAACGCCTGGAACGCGCAAGAAGGCGAGCGGATCCTCGGTGTAGCGCCGGGCGGCCGCCGTCAGTTCGTCGCCGCGGGCGTCGACGACCGTGATCGGCTCGCCCCGCTCGTCGACTCCGGACGCATACCGCGCCCACGCCGCGACGACGAGCGCTGAACGCCGCAGCTCTCCGCCCGTCGCGAGCTGGGACCGGACGACCGGGAGCAGGAAGGTCGGGATCCGGTTCGAGGTGTCGGCGCAGAGCCGGGCCAGGGTGTCGCGGACGTGCGGGTTGCCGAACCGCGTCAGCAGCGTGCGGCGGTAGGCGTCGAGATCCATGCCCGGCAGCGGGCCGAGCGTCGGCGTCCCCTCCTGTTCCAGGTAGCCGAGCAGGAACTCGGCGAACAGCGGATCGGCGACCACCTCGTGTGCGTACTCGTAGCCGGCCAGGTGGCCGAGGTAGCCGATCGCCTGATGGCCGGCGTTGAGCAGGCGCAGCTTCATCAGTTCGTACGGCCGGACGTCGTCGACGAGCTGGACGCCCGCCGCCTCGAAATCGGGGCGTCCGGCGGCGAAGTGATCCTCGAGCACCCACTGCGTGTAGGGCTCGCAGACGACGGGCCAGCGGTCCTCGATGCCGAATTCGGCGGCGAGCCGCTCGCGATCGGCGTCGGTGGTCACGGGGGTGATCCGGTCGACCATCGAGTTCGGGAACGGCACCTCGGCGCGGATCCAGGCGCCCAGCTCGGGGTCGCGGATGTCGGCCACGGTGGTGACGGTGCGCCGGGCCAGATCGCCGTTGCCCTGGATGTTGTCGCAGGAGACGACCGTGAACGGCGGCGTGCCGGCGGCGCGGCGGCGGGCGAGCGCGTCGACGAGGAAGCCGAAGGCGGTGCGCGGTGTCGCGCCGGGCACGAGGTCGGCACGCAGCGCGGCGTCGACGACGACCTCCCCGGTCGCCTGGTCGAGGTGGTAGCCGCCCTCGGTGATGGTGAGGGTGACGATGCGGATCGCCGGATCGGTGAGCACCCCGACGACGGCGGCCGGGTCGTCGGGGGCGAAGACGTAGTCGACGAGTGAGCCGACGATGCGCGGGGACAGCGTGCCGTCCGGGTGCTTGACGACGACCGTGTACAGCCCGTCCTGCGCGGCGAGCGCGTCCCGCATGGTGCGGTCCTGCGGCAGCAGGCCGATGCCCACGATGCCCCAGTCCTGCGCGCCGGCGCCGAGCACGTCGTCGACGTACACCGCCTGGTGGGCGCGGTGGAAGCCGCCGACGCCGATATGGGCGATCCCGGCCCGGACGCCGGTGGGATCGTAGGCCGGGACGGTGACGCGGGCGTCGAGAGCGGGCAGCGCGGCGCGGCTGAGCGCGGTCATGGGGCTCCTGGGAGTCGAGGTCGGTGGTTCGAGCCTAGAGACGATGTGCGCATCATCCGAGCCCGTTTCGCGTGCGGCCGTGCCCGAGTGGTGCCCGGTTCACGCCCGCAGGACCCGCGGTCCCAGCGCCTCGTAGCGCGCCGCCTCCCGTGCCGAGAGCTCGGTGCCGGTCACCAGCGTCTCGAAGTCGGCGACGTCGCCGAACCGGCAGAAGCTCGTGGCGCCGAACTTCGTGTGCGTCCCGACGAACACCCGCCGGCGCGACTGCGCCACGACCGCCTGTTTGACGGCGGCCACCGCGGGGTCGGGCGTCGTCAGTCCGCGGTCACGCGAGACGCCGTTGGCACCGAGGTAGGCGACGTCGATGACGAGGTCGGCGAGCATGCGCAGCGCCCAGTGATCGACGGTCGCGAGGGTGCGACCGCGCATCCGGCCGCCGAGCAGCAGCACCGTGACCCGGGGATCGTCGGCGAGGGCCTGAGCTGCGAGTAATGACGATGTGACCACCGTCAGCCCGCCGTCGGTGGTGAGCCCTTCCGCGACGAGCCGGGGCGTGAACCCCTCGTCGATGTAGACGGTCTCGGCGCCGCGGAGCAGGCCCGCGGCGGCCTCCGCGATGCGCCGCTTCTCCGCGACGAACGCCTGCGAGCGGTACTCGACGCCCGATTCGTAGCCGACGCCCTCCACTGCGACCGCGCCGCCGTGTGTCCGGCGCAGCACCCCGCGATCGGCGAGCGCGCGCAGGTCCCGCCGGATCGTCTCGACGGCCACATCCAGGTCCGACGCCAGCGCGGCGACCTGGACACGGCCGTCGGCGCGGGCGATCTCGAGGATCCGCGCCTGCCGGGTCTCGGTGTCCATGCCGAGAATCCTCGGCCGCGCGGACGTCGGCGGCAAGCCCGTTCGGCGCTCAGCGCTGCCCGATCGGGCGGGGATCGCGCCGGCCGTCACTCCCGCCAGGGCGCGATCGGGTTGCCCTGCCAGCGGGTGTGCGGCGGGACGACGTCGCCGCGCATGACGAGCGACGCCGGGCCGACGGTCGCGCCCGCGCCGATCTCCGAGGCCGGCAGCGCGACGCAGTGCGGGCCGAGGGTGGCGCCCGGGCCGAGGACGACGGTGTCCATCGCCATGATCCGGTCGTGGAACAGGTGGGTCTGCACGACGCAGCCGCGCGAGACGGTCGCGCCGTCGCCGAGGGTGACGAGGTCGGCCTCGGGCAGCCAGTACGTCTCGCACCAGACGCCTTTGCCGATCTTCGCCCCGAGCAGCCGCAGCCACAGGTTGAGCACCGGCGTCCCGGCCGCGGCGTTGGCGAACCACGGCGCGGCGACGGTCTCGACGAAGGCGTCCGAAAGCTCGTTGCGCCAGACGAAGGAGCTCCACAGCGGGTGCTCGGTGGCGGGAATCCTGCCGACGACCAGCCATTTCGCCGCGGCGGCGATCCCGCAGGCCATCGCGCCCGCGGTGAGCAGCACGAGTCCGGAGACGAGCGCGGCGACCCACCAGCCGACGGTCGGCCCGACCCGATCGACGACGTACTGCAGCCCGAGCATGGTGAAGAGGCCGAGCCCGACGGACACCATGACGGGGATGAGGCGGAGCGTCTCGATGCAGGCGCGGGCGACCTTGAGCTTGGTCGGCGGGTCGAACGTGCGCTCGGCGTCGGTGGTCGTCGTCGCGCGGCGCAGTCGCACCGGGGGGCTGCCGAGCCAGCTCGTGCCGCTCTTGGCGTTCTCCGGCGTCGCCGACAGCACGGCCACGAGGCTGTTCTTGGGCACCTTGCGGCCGGGGCCGGTCATCCCGGAGTTTCCGAGGAAGGCGCGCTTGCCGACCTTCGCCTCGTCGATGTGCATCCAGCCGCCGCCGAGCTCGTAGGAGGCCACCATCGTGTCGTCGGCGAGGAACGCGCCGTCGCCGACGGTGGTGAACTTGGGCAGCACGAGCGCCGTCGAGATCTCGGTGCCCTTGCCGATCCGCGCGCCGAGCAACCGGAACCACACCGGCGTCAGCAGGCTGGCGTACAGCGGGAACAGATAGGTGCGGGCCAGGTCCATGAGGCGTTCGGTGGCCCACACCTGCCAGCCGGTGCGGCTGCGGACGGGGTGGTAGCCCTTGCGCAACCCGATCGAGAGGAGCCGGACGCACACGAGCGTCGTCAGCGCGAACACGGCGATCGCCACCAGCGTGGCGGCGGGCGTCCAGGCCAGGCCGCGGATGGCGACGTCGCGCAGCCGCGGCGCGTCGCCGACGCCCCACGCGATGACGGCCAGCCCGCAGCCGAGTGCGACCAGCGGCAACGCCGCCAACAGCAATGACGTGACGCCGTACACCGGCACCCAGAGCGGACGCCGCGGCGGCCGCTGCGCAGGCCAGGGATGCTCGGCCTTGCCGGTCGGCACGGCCGGTGATCCGGCCCAGAGCCGACCCTTCTTCACCCGGCCGATGACGGCCGAGCCGGGCGCGACCTCCGCCCCGGCGCCGACGCGCGCGCCGGGCAGCAGCGTCGAGCGCGCGCCGATGGACGCGCCCGCGCCGATCTCGATGGCGCCGAGGTGCAGCTCGTCGCCGTCGATCCACCAGCCGGTGAGGTCGACCTCCGGTTCGACGGACGCGCCGTCGCCGACGGTGAGCATGCCCGTCACCGGCGGCAGCGTGTGCAGGTCGACGCCTTGGCCGATGTCGGCGCCGAGCGCGCGGGCGAAATGGATCATCCACGGCGCCCCGGAGAGGTTCGCGGCGCCGCTGGCCTCGGTCAGCCGCTCGGCCAGCCACAGCCGGAAATGCGTGACGCCGCCGCGCGGGTAGACGCCGGGCCGCACGCCGGCGAGCACGCTGCGCGCACCGATCGTCGCGATGACCATGCGGCCGACGGGGGTGACGAACACGAGGAACATGACGAGCACGACCCACCAGCTGACGGGGTGCAGCCAGGGCAGGTCCGAGTACCGGGCGAGCACGTTGTTCGCGACGGCGAGCCACGTCACCCATTGCATGCCGGTGAGCGTCGCGAGCGGGATCCCTGCGATGAGCTGCAGGGTTCCGGTCCTGAGTTTGAGCGGGTCGACGTGGCGTTCCATGACGACGGGGGTGTCGTCGGGGTCCTCGTCGTCGAGGGCGTCGGCGAGCGCGCCGAGGCGGGGTGTGTCGTAGAGGTCGGCGACGGTGAACGCCGGGTGGCGCTCGCGGATCGCGTTGACGAGCTGCGCCGCGGCGAGCGACGTGCCGCCGTCGGCGAAGAAGTCGGCGTCCGCGCCGGAGGCCGGCGTGCCGAGCACGGCCTGCCATTTCTCGGCGAGCCAGGCGGCGGTGCCCGAGAGGCCGGGGGCCGGCGTGTCGGCGCCCGGCAGCGGCCAGGGCAGGGCATTGCGGTCGACCTTGCCGGACGTGCGCGTCGGCAGCTCGTCGATGAGCGCGAGCCGTGGGACGAGTGCGGCGGGCAGTTGTTCGGCGAGTGTCTTGTGCGCGGCGGCGACGTCGAAGTCGGGGTCGGTGGAGACGAGATAGCCGATGAGCAGCGTGTTTCCCGCGGCGCTCTTGCGGACGGCCGCGGCGGCCCCGCCGACGCCCGGCAGGTTGGCGAGCGCGGTGTCGACCTCGCCGAGCTCGATGCGCCGGCCGCCGACCTTCACCTGGTCGTCGGCCCGGCCCGCGAAGACGAGGCCGTCCTCTTCGAGGACGACGAGATCGCCGCTGCGGTAGGCGCGCTCCCAGCCCAGTGACGGCAGCGGCGCGTACTTCTCGGCGTCCTTGGCCGGATCGAGATACCGGGCCAGGCCGACGCCGCCGATGACGAGTTCGCCCGTCTCGCCGACGGCGACCGGCTCACCCGCCGCGTCGACGACGACGAGGTCCCAGCCTTGCAGCGGCAGGCCGATGCGCACCGGGCCCGCGCCCGTCAGCCGCGCGCCGCACGCGACGACCGTCGCCTCCGTCGGGCCGTAGGTGTTCCACACCTCGCGGCCGTCGACGGCGAGGCGTTCGCCCAGCTCGGGCGGGCAGGCCTCGCCGCCGAAGATGAGCAGCCGCACCGATTCGAGTGCTTGAGCCGGCCACAGCGAGGCGAGTGTCGGGACCGTCGAGACGATCGTGATGTTCCGCGAGACGAGCCACGGTCCGAGGTCCATGCCGCTGCGGACGAGCGCTCGCGGCGCCGGCACGAGGCAGGCCCCGTGTGCCCAGGCCAGCCACATCTCCTCGCAGGACGCGTCGAAGGCGACCGACAGCCCGGCGAGCACACGATCGTGCGGGCCGATCGGCTCCTCCTGCAGAAACAGTCGGGACTCGGCGTCGACGAACGCCGCGGCGTTGCGGTGGCTGACCGCGACGCCCTTCGGGGTGCCGGTGGAGCCAGAGGTGAAGATGATCCAGGCGTCATCGTCGACCGTCGGGAGTTCTGCCACACCTGGGGTGGCGTCGCGCCGCATCACCAGCCCGTCGGCGGTGAGAACGCCCGCGACGCGGGCCTCACCGAACACGAGCCGCGCCCGCTCGTCCGGGTCGTCGACGTCGACGGGGACGTACGCCGCACCGGCGGCGAGCGTCGAGAGGATGGCCAGGTAGAGATCGCGCGATCCGGACGGCATCCGGACGCCGACGCGGTCACCGCGGCCGATGCCGTGATCGGCCAACCATCGAGCGCTCTCGGTGATCGACGCCATGACCTCGGCGTAGGTGAGGGGATTCTCGCCGTCGTCGATGGCCGTTGCGTCAGGATGCCGGGCGGCGACGTCGCGCAGAATGTCGATGAGCGTGCGCGGCGGCGGGGCGTTCGACGACAGCAGGAACTGCGGTGGCACGGACGGGATCGCCGGTGAGCCTGCCGGAGTCCGCGAAGCCGGAGCCGGCTCGGTCGCCCTCAGCGGCTCGGCCGCGGTGATGTCCTCGTTCACCGGACCATCTTCGCAGCACCGGAGGGTCGATGCGGTGTCACGTCGCGCCGTCCGGCGAGGCGGATGACCGGGCGATGTACGTTCGTCGACTGGGGCGTGAACGGGCCCGGCACAGGCCGGGACCAGTGCATGAGGTGGCCGGAACGGTTTCGGCCGCCCGAGAAAGGATCAGATCGATGGCGATCGTGGATCATCGTAAGGTCGCGCCGGGGGCATACGCGCGTTACGCCGGGCTCATGGTGGGCGCCAAGCCACTGCTGCAGACGTGGCCCGTCAGCGACCGCGGACTCCGTGTGCTCCATCGCACCAACGCGGCGGTGTGGAAGCGACTGCGGCTGCCCGTGGACGCGCTCGTCCTCGGCGGGCAGCGCACGGTTCGCAACCGGCCGCGGCCCAAGGCTGCGCGGCCGGCGGTCGCCGACGACGTCGTCGTCCTCTACCTGCACGGCGGTGCTTTCATTTCGGGGAGTCCCGAATCGCACCTGCGGGTGACGCAGATGCTCGCCGATCGGCTCGGCGTCGAGGTCTACTCGCTCGACTACCGTCAGCTTCCCGGCTACGGCGTCGGGACGTCGGTGGCCGACGCCGTCGCCGCCTACCGGGAACTGCTGGACCGCGAGGACGTCGGACGCGTCGTCGTCGCCGGCGATTCGGCCGGCGGCTTCCTGTGTTGCAAGGTCATCGAGGCCGCGCGCGACCAGGGCTTCCCTCGGCCGGCGGCGTACATCGGCTTCTCGCCGTTCCTCGATCTCGCGATCGGCGCCGACCGCACCCGCAAAAGCTGGAGTGACGCCTATCTGCCCATCCGGCGGCTGCGCCGGCTGGAGCCGATGTTCTATCGGGGCCCCGTCGAGTTCTCGGGCGTCAAGTCGGCGCTCGAGCTGCCCGGGGAGATCTTCCCGCCGACGGTGCTGGTCAGCGCGATGGCCGAGATGCTGGAACCGGACATGTTCACGCTCACCAGGCGCCTGGAGAACGCCGGTGTGGCGGTGCAGCTGCACCGGTTCCGTGCCCAGCCGCATGCCTTCCCGGTGGCTGCCGATCTGCTGACCGAGAGCCGCCGCGCCGTCGGGATCTGCGTCAAGTTCGTCCGTGCGGCGCTGGCCGCCGACGGCTCGCCGGAGGACATCCCGGTCGTCGACGAGCCGCTTGCCGAGGGGGCCGTCGACGGCCCGGTGGAAGCTCCCCAGATGTCCGTCTGACAGGGCCGCCGAGGAGATTATCGCCGCGGCGGCACGCTCAGACGGACATCTGGGAAGGTGTCGTCACCAGCTGCCGGGCGTCGCCGTCAGCGACTGCGCGTAGCGCACCCGGGCGTGGAGGTCCATGGCGTCGTGGGCGCTGTGGACGGCGATCTGCGTGGTGTGGAAGAGGCCCGGCCCGCGGACGGTCACCTGGATGTAGCCGGTGGTGCGTTCCTCCTGGATGAGGAGGAACAGCAGGCTGAAGATGCAGACGACGAAGAAGCCGAGGATCGCCGCGATGACGGCCCACTGCGCGATGTCGCGGGACGTCCGGGTCAGGTCGGCGATGTCGACGCGCGCGTCGGAGAGTGCGATCGTGCCGCGCGGCGTGTGGACGGCGTACTGCGTGCACACGACGTCGCCGATGACGACGAGCGGTGTCTCATCGGGCGGAACCGTCATCAGGCGATCGTAGGGCGGACGAGCGGCGGTCGAGGTGCCCGGGCTCACACGGCGTGACCCGGCCGGGCCTGTTCGTGGGCCGCGAGCGCCCGCTGGGCGTTCCGCAGAATGGCTTAGGCCGGATCGCGGAGCCCGGATTCGTAGAGCTCCCGGTACCGCCCGCCTTTCGCGAGGAGCTGCCGGTGGGTGCCGCGCTCGACGATCCGGCCGTCTTCGAGCACGAGGATCTGGTCGGCGCCGACGACCGTCGAGAGCCGGTGGGCGATGACGATCGCCGTCCGTCCCGTGAGCGCTTCGGTGAGCGCGGCGTGCACGGCGGCCTCGGAATCGGTGTCGAGGTGAGCCGTCGCCTCGTCGAGCACGACGACGGCCGGCCGCGTGAGCAGCACGCGGGCGATGGTCAACCGCTGCCGTTCGCCGCCGGACAGTCGGTAGCCGCGCTCACCGACGACGGTGTCGAGGCCGTCCGGCAATGTCGCGATGACGTGGTCGAGCCGGGCGCGACGCAGCGACTCCCACAGCTCGTCATCGGTCGCGTCGGGATCGGCCAGCAGCAGGTTGGCGCGGACGGTGTCGTGGAACAGGTGCCCGTCCTGCGTGACGAGACCGACGGCACGGTGCAGCGAGGCGAGGCTGACGTCCCGGATATCGGTGTCGCCGAGGCGGATCGTGCCGGTGTCGACGTCGTACAGCCGGGTGGCGAGCGAGGCGATGGTCGACTTGCCTGCGCCTGAGCTGCCGACGATGGCCGTCGTCGTGCCGGGCGCCGCATGGAAGTCGACGCCGTGCAGCACCTCGCGCTGCGGCCGGTCGTCCAGCCGCGCGACGTCCTCGAGCGAGGCCAGGGAGACCTGCTCGGCGCCCGGATAGGTGAAGTCGACGGCGTCGAAGGTCAATCCGACGGCCGAGCGCCCGGCGAAGATGGAACCTGCGGAATCGGCCTGTCGTCTGGTGAGCGCGGGGAACTCGATGGCGCCGGGCCGGTCGGCGATGAGCGGCGGCAGGTCGAGCACCTCGAAGACCCGCTCGAAGCTGACAACGGCGCTCATGATCTCCATTCGTGCGCCGGCGAGTGCCGTCAGCGGTGCGTACAGGCGCGTCAACAGCAATGCCATCGCCACGACGGTGCCCGCCTCCAGGCCGCCGCCCGCGGCGAGGACGCCGCCGATGCCGTAGACGAGCGCGAGCGCGAGGGCCGACGCGAGTGTCAGCAGGGTGACGAAGACGCCCTGCGTCATCGATCGCCGGACGCCGATCGCCGCCACGGCGTCGGCGTGCGCCGCGAATGCGGCCGACTCGCGACGGGTGTCGCCGAACAGCTTGATGAGGGTCGCGCCGGGCGCCGAGAAGCGCTCGGTCATCGACGTGCTCATGACGGCGTTGAGCCGCGACGCCTCCCGGGCGAGCTCGGCGATCCGTCCGCCCATCCGCTGCGCGGGCACGACGAACACCGGCAGGAGCAGCAGCGCGGCGAGGGTGATCTGCCAGCTGAGCGTCAGCATGATGGCGAGTGTCAGCAGCAGCGTGATGAGGTTGGCGACGACGCCGGAGAGGGTGTCGGAGAACGCCCGCTGAGCACCGATGACGTCGTTGTTGAGCCGGCTGACCAGTGCTCCGGTGCGCGTCCGCGTGAAGAAGGCGACCGGCATCGTCTGGACGTGGTCGAAGACCGCCCGCCGCAGGTCGACGATGGTGCCCTCGCCGAGGCGGCTGCTCACCCACGTCGTCGCGATCCGGGCGCCGGCCTCGGCGATGGCGACGCCCGCGATCGCCGCCGCGAGCCACAGGATCGCCGACCGGGACGTGCCTGACACGATGGCGTCGACGACGCGCCCGGCGAGCAGCGGCGTCGCCACCGTGAGGACGGCCGCCACCGCCGACAGCGCGATGTAGCCGTAGATCTCGCGGTGATGCGGACGCGCGAACCGCCAGATCCGCACCATCATCTCCCGGCGCAGCCGGCGGTCGCCGAACTCCGGCCGGGTGGCGTTGCGGTAGACCGCGCTGTAGGCGATCGATTCGATGCTCATGGTGACCATCCTGATAGGTCAAGCGGACTTGAGGTCAAGGGCCGGTTCGTGGGTGTTGAACGGCCACGGAGGACATGGTGCACCCGGGCACCGACATTTTTTTCGTCGCTACGTCCGCGGCCGCACGGGCCGCTCGCGGCCGGTTCTTCTCGCCGCGAGATGTCGGAGTCGGGGCGTACTCTGTCCGCGGGGGTGATGGGAGATGGCTGTTCCCGTGTTCGAACCGTTCGACCCGCTGGTCGACCTCGCCGGACTGTGGACGACGAGGCTGGCCGAGCGCTATCTGCCGCTCGACGATCTGCCGCCCGCTAAATACGAGTGTGTGGACGGGGGGCTGGTTGTGAGTCCGCGAGAAGGCAGCGGCAACAGTTATGCGACGGTCAGGCTAACGGTATTGCTGGACCGCTCGGTGGCGGGGTCCGGCTTTGTCGTCTATTCGAGTATCAACATGCAGTTCGGCGAGCAGACCTGGCTCGAGCCGGACCTCGCCGTGCTTCGGACGCCGGCGGAACAGATCACCTGGGTCCCGGTGAGTCAGGTACTCATGCCCGTCGAGTTCGTTTCGCGCAGCAGCCGCCGGCGCGACCGGATCGACAAGCTCGCGCTCTGCGCCCAGGCCGGCGTGCCGTACTTCCTGCGCGTCGAGATCGCCGGCGCCCGCGTCTACGTCGAGCTGTTGCGCCTCGTCGAGGGCCGGTACGAGCTCGCGGCGAAGGCGCTCAGCGGGCAGGAGTTCCGCACCGAGCTGCCGTTCCCGATCGCCTTCGACCCCGTCGAGCTGCTGGAGCCGGGGGTGCGGCACGATGGGTGAGATGGAACGTGTGGAATCGGCCGGGTCTGACGTGGAACTCGTGGGATCGACTCCGCCGCTTCGCCTGGGATACAAGGCCTCCGCCGAGCAGTTCTCGCCGCGTGACCTCGTCGAGTTCGCCGTCGCCGCCGAGGCTGCGGGCATGGATTCGGCCACCGTGAGCGATCATTTCCAGCCGTGGCGGCACAACGGCGGCCACGCCCCGTTCTCGCTGGCCTGGCTCGCGGCCGTCGGCGAGCGGACCGACCGGATCGTCCTCGGCACGTCCGTCATGACGCCGACCTTCCGCTACAATCCCGCCGTCGTCGCGCAGGCCTTCGCGACGCTGGCGTGCCTCTACCCGGGGCGCGTCATGCTCGGTGTCGGCACCGGTGAGGCGCTCAACGAGTACGCCACCGGCTTCACCGGTCCGTGGCCCGAGTTCAAGGAGCGTTTCGGCCGGCTGCGTGAGGCCGTGCGGCTCATGCGTGAGCTGTGGACGGGGGAGGAGGTGTCCTTCGAGGGCGAGTACTACTCGACCAAGGGCGCCTTCATGTACGACGTCCCGGAGCGCCCCGTGCCCGTCTATGTCGCCGCCGGCGGTCCGATGATGGCGCGCTACGCGGGCCGCGTCGCCGACGGGATGATCTGCACGTCCGGCAAGGGCATGGAGCTCTACACAGAGAAGCTGCTGCCGGGTCTCGCCGAGGGCGCGGAGAAGGCGGGTCGTGACGCGGGCGGCGTCGACCGGATGATCGAGATCAAGCTCAGCTACGAGACCGATCCCGACGTCGCGCTGGAGAACACCCGGTTCTGGGCGCCGCTCTCGCTGACGCCCGAGCAGAAGCACAGCGTCTCGAGTTCGACGGAGATGGAGCGGCTGGCCGACGAGCTGCCGATCGAGCAGGTCGCGCGGCGCTGGATCGTCTCGAGTGATCCCGACGAGGTGGTCGCGCAGGTCGCGCGCTACACCGAGGCGGGGCTCAACCACCTCGTCTTCCACGCGCCGGGGCACGACCAGCGACGGTTCCTCGAGCTGTTCCGCCGCGACCTCGAGCCGCGGTTGCGCACCCTCGTCCCGGACGCCTGAGCGGCGCTCTCATGACGCCCGCCGGCGTGGCGGTGACGACGCACTCAGCCCGCGGCGACCTGTTCGCGCAGCAGCTCGGCGAACCGGATCGCCGCGGGGTTGCCGGCGACGGCTTCGCGGATGCGCAGCCGGATCGTGCGGCGCAGCGCCGGGTCGGTGATCCGCACGGCCGTCGTCCCTGCGGGAAGCGCCGTGGAGGCGAGATCGGGGAGCACGGTGACGCCGACGCCGGCCGCGACGAAGCTCATCGCCGTCGGATGATCCTGGGCCTGGACGCCGTAGGGCGGCTCGAAGCCGTGGGCGCGGCAGGCGCCGTGGACGATGCGGCTGCAGGGGCCCTCGAGGACGTCGTTGTCGATCCAGGTCTCGGCCGCGAGCTCGGCGAGGCTGACGGATTCTGCGCCTGCGAGCCGGTGGCCGTCGGGGACGACGACGCGATAGCGCTCCTGGGTGACGAACTCGCTGCGGTAGGCGGGCGGGCCCGGATCGGATGCCTCGGGACCGGCGATCTCGTCGATCGCCAGCGCGATGTCGGGGTTCTCGACGCCGCCGAGCTCGATGAGGTGCAGGTTCAGCCGCAGCTGCGGGAACTCGGCGCGCAGCCGGGCGACCACCGGCGGCATCCACGCCGTCCCGGCCGACGAGAAGTAGGCGATCGTCAGGCTTCCGGTGCGGCCGCCGCGCAGGTCGTCGGCCGTCCGTTCGAGGGCGGCGAGTGCGGCGAGGGTCCGGCCGGCCTCCGCGGCGAAGATCCGGCCGATGGCCGTCACCTCGATGCCGCGGCCGACGCGTTCGACGAGCGTCAGGCCCGTCTCCCGTTGCAGGACGGTGAGTTGCTGGCTGACGGCCGACGGCGTGTAGCCGAGGTTCGCGGCAGCGCGGCCCACAGATCCCTCGGCGGCGACGGCGAGAAAGGTTCGCAGACGGGCGGGGTCGTACACCCTCGAAACCATACACCGATGCTGAACAGTGCGACAGGAGTATTTGCTTGTGCTTCATGAATCTCGCGGCGAGGATGAGCACATGCGTTCCATGACCTCAACCGGTGCCTCCGCCGCCTCTGCGAACGGCCGGCGACCCGCCGACCTGCTGTCCGCCGCGGCGCTCACCGTCACCGTGCTCCTGTGGGCGTCGGCCTTCGTCGCCATCCGCGCCATCGGCGAGGACTACTCACCCGGATCAATGGCCTTCGGCCGCGTCGCCCTCGCGGCGCTCGTCTTGACGCCGTTCGCGCTGCGCCGACTGGCCGGCAGCGGCGGCATCGTCGCAGGTCTGCCGCGTGGGAAGACGCTCGCGCTGGTCGTCGCGTACGGCGCGGCGTGGTTCGGCGCGTACTTCGCGGTGCTGCCCTGGGCCGAGCAGCACGTCGATGCCGGGACGGCCGCGTTGCTGGTCAACTTCGCACCGATCATCGTGGCCGTCGTCGCCGGTTTCGCGTTCGGTGAGGGCTTCCCGCGGACGCTCGTCGTGGGCATGCTCGTCGCCTTCGGCGGCGTCGTGCTCATCGCGGTGGGCGGGACGGGCGTGCACGCCAGCGTCCTCGGCATCGCACTGGCCCTGTTGTCCGCGGTGCTCTACGCGGCGGGCGTGCTGCTGCAGAAGCTCAGCTTCCGCGGCGTCGACGCGGCCACCGGCGTCTGGCTCGGCTGCGTCGTCGGGACCATCGTGCTCACGCCGTGGGCGCCCGCCTTCGTCACCGAGACGGCGGCGGCGCCCGCCGGGTCGATCCTGGGGCTCGTCTACCTGGGCGTCTTCCCGACCGCCGTCGCGTTCAGCACCTGGTCGTACGCGCTGGCGCGGGTCCCCGCCGGCCGCGCGACGGCGTCGACGCTCGCCGCGCCGGCCGTCGCCATCGCCCTGTCCTGGACGCTGCTCGGCGAACTGCCCACGACGCTCGCCCTCCTCGGCGGCGCGCTGTGCCTGCTCGGCGTCGCGGTGGCCCAGCGTCGCTGAGCTGTCGGATCGGGAGGGGCCTCACTTCCCCCGAGCCGACACAGGTGCCGATAGGGTCTCAGCCATGCCGGAGTCCGCACCCCAGGAGTTCACGAGCGTCTATCTGGCCTCGCCCGAAGGCCACACCGGGAAGTCGACCATCGGCCTGGGAGTGCTGCACGCGCTCGCCCTTCGGGGTGGGCGCGTCGGCGTGTTCCGGCCGATCGCGCGCGGCGGCGGCCGCGACCACGTCGTCGACCTGTTGCTCACCCAGGCCACCGCGTCCATCGACTACGACGACTGCATCGGCGTCGGCTACGAGGACGTCCACGTCGACGCCGAGGCGGCGCTGGAGCGGATCGTCGATCGCTTCCACGCCGTCGAGCGCCGCTGCGACGCCGTGCTAGTCATCGGCTCCGATTACACCGACATCGCGAGCCCGTCCGAGCTGACGTTCAACGCCAAGATCGCCGCCAATCTCGGCACGCCGGTGCTGCTCTCGCTCAGCGCGGCGGACCGGTCGGCGAGCGACGTGCGCGACCTCGCGGACCTCTGCATCGCCGAGGTGGCGGCGCAGCACGCGGTGACGGCGGCCGTCGTCGTCAACCGCTGCGCGCCGGAACTGCGGGGCGTGATCGTCTCCGCCGTCGCCGAGACGGGCCTGCCGGTGTGGGGCATCCCCGAGGATCCGCTGCTCATCGCGCCGACGATCGGCGAACTCGCCGAGGCACTCGACGCCCGGCTCTACAGCGGCGATCCGGAGCTGCTCGGCCGCGAGGCGATGTCGGTCATCGTCGGCGGCATGACCGTCGAGCACATCCTCGAGCGGCTCACCGAGGGCGTCGCCGTCATCGCGCCCGCCGATCGCTCCGACGTGCTGCTCGCGCTCGTCTCGGCGAACGAGGCGAAGGGCATGCCCAAGCTCTCCGGCATCATCCTCAACGGCGGCATGCTGCCGCACCCGATGATCGAAGCCCTGGTCAAGGGCCTGCGGCCGGCGCTGCCGATCCTCGCCTGCGAGCAGGGCACCTACGAGACGGCGAGCATCGCCGCGCACACCCGGGCCAAGGTGCGTCCGGAATCGCGGCGGAAGATCGACCGCGCGCTCTCGCTCTGCGACTCCTACCTCGACGCCGAGAGCGTCTTCGAGAACCTCAAGCTCTCGGCGCCGGACGTCGTCACCCCGCAGATGTTCGAGTACCAGCTGTTGTTGCGCGCGCGGGAGGCCCGCAAGCGGATCGTGCTGCCGGAGGGCGGCGACGACCGGATCCTGCGTGCCGCGGGGACGCTGCTGCACCGGCAGGTCGCCGACCTGACGATCCTCGGGAACGTCGACGCCGTGCTCAGCCGCGCCGCCGAGTTGGGCGTCGATCTCTCGGCCGCCGAGGTGATCGATCCGGCGAGCTCCGAACTGGTGGACCGGTTCGCCGCCGAGTACGCCGAACTGCGCAAGCACAAGGGGATGACCGTCGACAAGGCTCGTGCCATCGTCTCCGACGTCTCCTACTTCGGCACGATGATGGTTCAGGACGGGATCGCCGACGGCATGGTCTCGGGTGCCGCGCACACGACGGCCCACACCATCCGGCCGTCGTTCGAGATCATCAAGACGATGCCGGGCGTCTCGACCGTCAGCTCGATCTTCCTCATGTGCCTCGCCGACCGGGTGCTCGCCTTCGGCGACTGCGCGATCGTGCCGGATCCGTCGGCCGAGCAGCTCGCCGACATCGCCATCTCCTCGGCGACGACGGCCGCGGCCTTCGGCATCGAGCCGCGCGTCGCGATGCTCTCGTACTCCACGGGCACGTCCGGCAGCGGGGCGGATGTCGACAAGGTGCGCAAGGCCACCGAACTCGTCCGCGAGCGGGCGCCGGAACTGCTCGTCGAAGGCCCGATCCAGTACGACGCGGCCGTCGAACCGAGCGTTGCGGCGTCGAAGATGCCGGACTCGCCGGTCGCCGGGCGGGCGACGGTGCTCATCTTCCCCGACCTCAACACCGGTAACAACACGTACAAGGCCGTGCAGCGCAGCGCCGGGGCCGTCGCCGTCGGCCCGGTGCTGCAGGGGCTGCGCAAGCCGATCAACGATCTGTCGCGCGGCGCGCTCGTCAAGGACATCGTCAACACGGTCGCCATCACGGCGATCCAGGCCGGGTAGGAGTCATGGCTACAGTCCTCGTCCTCAACGCGGGGTCGTCCTCGCTCAAGTACCAGGTCGTCGACGCCGCCACCGCGGACGTCGCGGCGAGCGGCATCGTCGAGCGCATCGGTGAAGGAGAGGTCGCCGACCACGGGCAGGCGCTGCTCAGCGTCTTCGATCTGCTCGCCGAACGCGGCATCGACCTCGATTCGGTGGCCGCCGTCGGACACCGGGTGGTGCACGGCGGCCGGGAGTTCCGGCAGCCGACGATCCTCGACGACGCCGTGGTCGCCGAGATCACCCGGCTCAATCCTTTGGCGCCGCTGCACAACCCGGCGAACGTCACAGGCATCGAGGTCGCCCGGAAGTTGCTGCCGGACGTCCCGCACGTCGCGGTCTTCGACACCGCCTTCTTCTCGGATCTGCCGGATGCGGCGGCCGAATACGCCATCGACGCCGAACTGGCCGAGCGCTACGAGCTGCGCCGATACGGCTTCCACGGCACCTCGCACCAGTACGTCTCCGGCGAGGTCGCCCGGTTCCTCGGCCGAGACCTCGAGTCGGTGAACCAGATCGTCCTGCACCTCGGCAACGGCGCGTCGGCGTCGGCCGTGCGGGGTGGACGCGCCGTCGACACGACGATGGGCCTCACGCCGCTCGAGGGTCTCGTCATGGGCACGCGCTGCGGCGACATCGACCCGGGGCTGCTGCTGCACCTCCATCGCGTCGCCGGGATGAGCGTCGACGACATCGACACGTTGCTCAACCGCCGTTCCGGCCTCAAGGGCATGTGCGGGGAGAACGACTTCCGTGCGGTCATGGGCCTCATCGCCGAGGGTGACGCCCGCGCCCGCCTGGCGTACGACGTCTACATCCATCGGCTGCGCCGCTACATCGGGGCTTACCTTGTGGAACTGGGCGGCGTCGACGCGATCACCTTCACCGCGGGCGTCGGGGAGAACACCCCCGCCGTCCGGGCCGACGCGTTGGCGGGCCTGGAACGGTTCGGCGTCGTCGTCGACCCGGAGCGCAACGCGAGCCGTGGCGGGCCCCGCCGGATCTCGCCGGATGACGCCGACGTCGCCGTGCTCGTGGTCCCGACCAACGAGGAACTCGCCATCGCGCGGGCGGCGGCGAGCCTGGTGGCCTGACCGCCGCAGCACCACTTCGTGTATTATTGTCCTAGTACACAAGGACGGGATCGAGGTGGTGACATGTTTGCGTTCCGATTGGACGCACGGTCCGGGGTGCCGACCTATCTGCAGCTCGTCGAGCAGGTGCGACGCGGGCTGCTGCTGGGGTACCTGTGCGACGGCGATCGGCTGCCGACGGTGCGAGAGGTGGCGGCGGCGCTCGTCGTCAACCCCAACACCGTGGCGAAGGCCTACCGCGAGCTCGAGCACGCCGGGCTCGCCGCGCCGCGTGCCGGGCAGGGGACCTTCGTGGTGGGCAGCGTCGACCGGGTGCCGGCGGCCACGTACGCGCAGCTGTCTCGGGGGCTGCGCGCCTGGATGCACACGGCGCGCGAGGCCGGGCTGGACGTCGAGCAGACGCGGGCGCTGATCTCCGCGGCCCTCGACGACGAGGCCGATCGGGGAGTGGCGTGAGCGAGCCGCCGGCGGTCGCGGTGGCCGGACTCGGCAAACGGTACGGACGGCGTACCTGGGCGCTGCGCGACTGTTCGTTCGAACTGCCGCGCGGCCGGATCGTCGGCCTCATCGGGGCGAACGGCGCGGGCAAGACCACCCTGTTGCACCTGGTGATCGGGCTGCTGCGGCCGACCGTGGGCGGCGTGTCGATGTTCGGCCGCGCCGTGCGGATGGACAGCGCCGACGGGCTGGCGCAGGTCGGCTTCGTCGCCCAGGACCACCCGCTGTACCGCGGCTTCACCGTCGCCGACATGCTGCACGCCGGGCGCTCGATGAATCCGCGCTTCGACTCCGCCGCGGCCGAGCGGCGTCTCGACGAGCTCGGCATCGAGCTGCGGCGCAAGACCGGTTCGCTCTCCGGCGGGCAGCAGGCGCAGGTGGCGCTCACGCTCGCACTGGCCAAGCGGCCGCGGCTGCTCGTGCTGGACGAGCCGGTCGCGAGCCTGGACCCCGTGGCTCGCCGCGAGGTCATGCGCTCGCTGGTCGCGGCCGTCGCCGAGGACGATCTGACGGTGGTGCTCTCCTCGCACGTCGTGGCCGAATTGGAGCAGGTCTGCGATCACCTCGTCCTGCTGCATCGGGGTCGGGTGCGTCTGGCCGGCGACATCGACGATCTGCTGGCCGAGCATCGGACGCTCACCGGTCCGCGCACCGACCGCCCGGTCGACGGTCTCGTCGCCGCCACCCACGGGCTGCGGCACAGCAACCTGCTCGTCCGTGGGCCCGGGGGCGTCGCGCCGCATCCGCGCTGGGAGTCCCACCCGGTGCGTCTGGAGGAACTGGTGTTGGCGTACCTCGCCATGGGCGACGAGACGGAGGACGACCGGTGCTCTGGCTGACCTGGCGGCAACACCGTGCCGAGGCGCTCGCCGCTCTGCTGCTCTTCGTGCTCCTCGCCGTCCCGATCGTCGTCGGCGGGCTCGCCATGCACGACGCCTACCGGATCGACGGCGTCGCCGCCTGTGTCGCGGACTCGGCAGGCGCCGGCTGCAGCGACCTCGTCGCGCGGTTCGTCGACCGGCATCAGGAATGGGCGAACCGGCTGCTGTGGGCCGCGTTCCTGCCTGCGCTCACCGGTGCCTTCGTCGGCGCGCCGCTGTTGGCGCGGGAGTTCGAACAGGGCACGTGGCGGTTCGCCTTCGCCCAGACCGTGCCCAGAGCCCGATGGCTGGCCGTCAAACTCGCCCTCGTCGGCGGGAGCGTCGCCGTGCTGACCGCCGCGTTCGCCGCGCTGATCGGCTGGTGGCGGATGCCGCTGGACGAGATCTCCGGCCGGATGCACGCGCCGGCCTTCCTCGTCGCGGTGCCCGGCCTCACCGCCGCGGCCGTGTTCACCTTCGCCGTCGGGGTGCTGGCGGGAGCGCTGCTGCAGCGCACCGTCGTCGCGATGGGTGCGACGCTGCTCGTCTTCCTGGCGGTGCGGTTGCCGCTCGAGGAGTACGTCCGGCCGCACTACCGCACGCCTCTCGTGCGCGTCGCCGAGCCGTCGACGCAGCCGGCCGCCTGGCGTCCGGACCGGAACTGGACCGTGCACAGCGGATGGGTCGACACCACCGGTCACCGGCTCACCGACGCCGAGGAGGACGCGCTGCTCCGGCAGGTCGACGGCGGCGTCGACGCGGTGTACGGCTCCGGGGTCCGCACCGAGCGGTTCATGCTCGACCACGGTCTGCGCCACTACATCGAGTACCACCCCGACGGCCGGTTCGCGCTCTTCCAGGCGATCGAATCGGCGCTGTTCCTCGTGCCCGCCGCGGTCGTGCTCGTGGCTGCGGTGCTCGTCGTGCGCCGTCGGGCGTAGCGCCGCGGGGTTCGGGAATCGGCGGCGTCCGTTGGGGGGCAACGGGTTTCGCGGACGCGGCCGCGCGCGGCCCGCCGGCGCCCGATTTCGTCGGTCCTCTTTGTGTCGCTTCGTCAGCGAAATCGGCTCTGAGGTGCCAGGATGTAGCGGTGGCAATCGCATATCCGAGTCCGGCGGCCTCCGGGAAGACTCACGTGCCGGATACCGATCCGCACGTCGTCGTCCTTTTCGGCGCTACCGGCGATCTTTCCCGACGTAAGCTCCTAGGCGGCCTCGCGCATCTCGCGGTGTCGCAACTGACGGCCGACATGCGCGTCATCGGCACGTCGCTCGACGACATGACCGATGACGAGTTCCGCGACTTCGTGCACGACTCGATCGCCGAGGTCGGCGCCCGCAAGCTCTCCGAAGAGGAATGGGAGATCTTCGCCCCACGGCTGCATTACGTGCCGCAGTCGGCCGGTCCGCAGGCGCTCGCAACGCGAGTGAAGGAGATGGAGGCCGAGCTCGGCGAGAACGTGCGGCGTCTGCACTATCTCTCCGTGCCGCCCAAGGCGGCCCGCCGGGTCATCGACACCCTCCGGGAAGCGGGCCTGGTCGAACGTTCGCGCGTCATCATGGAGAAGCCGTTCGGTGTCGACCTCGACAGCGCGATCACCCTCAACCGCTTCATCCACGAGTCGTTCGACGAATCGCAGATCTTCCGTATCGACCACTTCCTGGGCAAAGAGGCGGCGCAGAACATTCTTGCGCTCCGCTTCGCCAACGGCATCTTCGAGCCGATCTGGAACCGCAATTTCATCGACCACATCCAGATCGACATCCCGGAATCGCTCGGCCTCGGCGAACGCGCGAGCTTCTACGAACCGACCGGCGCCTACAAGGACATGGTGGTCACGCACCTGTTCCAGGTGATGGCCTTCGTCGCGATGGAGCCGCCCACGGCTCTGGAGCCGGCGCCGATCTCGGAGGAGAAGAACAAGGTCTTCCGCTCGCTGGAGCCGATCATGCCGTGGGACGTCGTGCGCGGACAGTACAGCGGATACCGGGATCTGCCGGGCGTCCATCCCGAGTCGGATACGGAGACGTTCATCGCGCTCAAGGCGCGCGTCGACAACTGGCGGTGGGCGGGCGTGCCGTTCTATCTGCGCACGGGCAAGGAGTTGGCCCAGGGCATGCGCATCATCTCGATCGCCTTCAAGGAGGCGCCGAAGTCGATGTTCGCGCCGAACTCGGGGATCGGCCAGTACGGCACGGATCATCTGACGTTCGATCTCGCCGACCAGTCGAAGGTCTCGCTCTCGTTCTACGGCAAGCGTCCGGGCCCCGGAATGCGGCTGGCCAAGATCTCGATGCAGTTCTCGGCTGACGAGAGCGAATCGGTCAACGCGACGCTCGAGGCCTACGAGCGCCTCATCATGGATGCGATGCGCGGCGACCATACGCTGTTCACGACCGCCGACGGCATCGAATCGCTCTGGGAGCGGTCCAAGCCGCTGCTCAGCGACCCGCCGCCGGTACGGCCCTATGCGCCCGGCTCGTGGGGACCGAACCAGATCCACCAGCTCGTCGCCCCGCACGCTTGGCGGTTGCCGTTCGAGCGCACCTGGCGCGACAAGAAGAAGCGGGACAAGTAGGGCGTCATCGGTCCGGTGCGTCGGAGGCGAGGCCGACGCACCGAGCCGGATCCCCTGAAAACTGCTCGAAATCGGGGGTCCAGCCGCATATACGGGTTGGACCCCCGATTTCGAGCAGTTTTCAGGAGAGGATCAGAACAGCGTCTGCGGGCGGATCATGTTGGCCAGGTCGACCAGCCCGAACCGGCGCCGTTTGTCGTCGGAGGTCTTGGCCAGTGCCCGCAGCGACTTCTCCAAACCGAGACGCAGGCCGTATTCGGTGAAGCTGTGGCTGAGGAAGGTCGGTTTCGTGGCGTCGGCGTCGTCCATGTGGGCGCTGATCCAACCGAGTGCCACGCCGAGCACCATCGTCGCGAGCCGCTTCTTGCGGGGCTCGTCGTCCGACATCGATTCGAGCCGCTTGGCCGCTGCCCGCAGCTGCCATTCCTCCACCTCTTCGGCCGGCCGGCCGTGGACGAGCGCGAGGACGGCGGTGCAGCGCGCCGTGTTGTAGTGGCGGCTGGTCGCGGGCACCTGGTCGAGCGCGGTGACGGCGCCGGCGTAATCGCCCGCGGCGTGCCGCAGCCGCGCGACGCCGAACGCCGCCGTGACGATCGCGCGGTCGGTCCGCCAGAGCGCCGCGTAGTGGTGCAGCGCCCTGTTCTGCCAGTGCCGCACCGTCGACATGTCGTCGCCGTGGGCGGCGAGATCGGCGGCGATGAGTTCAGCGGTCGCGGCCGTCGCGAGCTTCGGTGCGACCTCGCCGGGCATCGCCGCCTGGACCGCGGTGAAGTACTCGTGGGCGAGCTTGAAATCGCCGGAGACCAGGGAGACGATCCCGAGGAAGTAGTCGATCCGCCACGACCGGCCGTGGTGCAGCGACGCTTCGGTGAGCAGCTTGAGGGCGGTCTCGACGTTGCCGAGCGCGATGTAGGCACGGGCTTCGGCGATGTCGATCTCGCGGCTGGGGTGGTCGTCGGCGGGATCGGTGCCGATGACGGACGAGAGCCCGTTCTCCTTGGCGATGCGGATCGTGTCGAGCAGCTGCCGCGGTTCGGACGTCGCGGCGGACGAGAGCAGGTCGCCCGCCGGATCCGAGCGATCGGTCAGCGGGATCGGCAGCGCGGCGACGATGTCGTCGGGGTCGAGGCCGAACTCCGAACTCGGCGGTTCGAAGAACGAGTCGATCGGACCGAGCATGATCTCGGTGCCGTACGTCGTCCGCTGCGGGGTGAACACCGTCGACAGTGCGGGCCGCGGAATGCCGGTGCGCTGGGCGATCGTCTCGCGCAGCACGGCGAGCAACTGGCCGGCCATCTCGTCGGCGGATTCGAAGCGCTGCGCGGGGTCGGGGTTCGTCGCCCGCTGCAGCACGCGATAGAAGGCCGGGAACTCGGCGAACAGCGGCGCGTCCTCCGAGGCCGGCAGGCCGTCGAGATAGCTGCCGCCCGCCATCGGCATGTCGTAGGTGAGGACGGCGAGCGTCCGCCCCACGCTGTAGATGTCCGTCGCGACCTGCGGCCCGGTCTTGACGATCTCCGGCGCCTGGTAGCCGGGCGTGCCGTAGATGAAGCCGTAGTCGTCGATCGGTGAGACCGCCCCGAGGTCGATGAGCTTGACCTCGTCGGCGCCGATCATGATGTTCTCCGGCTTGAGGTCGTTGTAGACGAGCCCCACCGAATGCAGGTAGGAGAGGGCCGGGAGGATCTCGAGGATGTAGGCGATGGCCTGCTCGATCGTCAGCAGGTCGCGGCCGGGTTCGCCGGAGCGCCTCGTCAGGTCCTTGAGCGTCACACCGCCGACGTACTCCATGACGATGTAGTCGAAGGTCTCGCCGCTCGGATCGTGGTGCTCGACGAAGTTGTAGATCTTGATGATGTTCGGATGCGAGACCGACGCGAGGAAGCGCCGCTCCGCCAGCGCGACCGCCTGGGCCTCGGCGTCGCGGGAGTTGAGCAGGCCCTTGAGGACGACGACGCGATCGGACACGTTGTGGTCGACCGCCAGGTAGATCCAACCGAGGCCGCCGTGTGCGATGGCGCCGGCGATCTCGTACTGATCGGCGACCCGCGTGCCCTTGACCAGGCCGGGGACGAACGAGTACCGCGAGCCGCAGTGCGGACAGCTGCCGTACAGCGGCCCCGCGTCGGGCCCGGAATCGCGGCCGATGGCGTGACCGCAGTTCCAGCACTTACGACGCTTCTCGGGTACCGCGGGGGCGGTGAGGATCGCGTCCTCGGGCTCGATGTCGTCGACGACCGGCACATGGACGAGGCCGCCGCCGATCTGCCGGCGCTGCCGATGCGGTCCGGACGCCGGGACGAGCCGCGCGGCCGTCGCCGTCGGGTCCGAGCGCGTCGGGCCGGACGTCTGCCGCGACTTGGTCGTCGTCCGGGTAGGGGTGGGGGGACGGGTGCCGGACACGTGCGGCGCGTCCAGCGGCTGCGACAGCATCGGGGCGCGCATCGTCGCCTGCGTGCCGACGTGCTCCGGCGTGTCGGTTCTGTCCGCGGCAGGTGTCGGTCGCGGGGCCGGCCGGGTGCCGGGGGCGTCGTCGTCCTCGAACAGGTTCGCCCGGGCGGTGGCCTGGGTGCCGGGGTCGTCGTCGTCTTCGAACAGGTTCGCCCGCGGGGTGGCCTGGGTGCCGGGGTCGTCGTCGGGCCCGTTCACCGCGTCGACCTCCTGTGGTTCGTCGTCATGGGCGTCAGTCCTGATACACCGCGGTCGGCGGCGTCGCGGCGCCGAGCGGCTGCAGCCACGCATCGTAGATGCGATACCAGGTGCCGTCGTTCTTGATCTGCTCCAGGACGCCGTTGACGAACCGGACCAGCGCCTCGTCGCCGAGCGGAATCCCCACCCCGTACAGCTCCTCGCCGAGGCTGTCGCCGATGACCTCGAGGTAGATCGGGTCCTGCGCCGCCAGGCCCGCCAGGATGGCGTCGTCGGTGGAGACGGCGTCCGACTGCCCCTGCTGCAGCGAGACGAGGCAGTCGGCCCAGGTCGCGGCCACATTGATGACGGCCGTCGGCGCCACCCGCTGGACGCGCGCCAGGGACGTCGTCCCCCGGGCGATGCAGACGCGCTTGCCGCCGAGATCTGTCGCGGAGCGGATCGTCGACCCGCGCACGGCCAGGATCCGCTGCGACGCCCGGTAGTACGGCGCCGAGAACGACACCTCGGTGGCCCGGCTGCAGGTGATGCTCATCGTCTTCACGACGATGTCGACACTGTGTTCCTTGAGCGCCTGGATCCGTTCGTTGGACGTCAGCAGCCGGTAGTCGACGCTCGGGGTGCCGAAGATCCGCTTGGCGATCTCACTCGCGATGTCGACGTCGAAGCCGGTGATGCGGCCTGTCCGCGGGTCGCGGAAGCTGAAGAGGTTGCTGCCGAGATCGAGCCCGACGACGAGTCGCCCCTGCTCCTGGATGCGCCGCAGCGACGTCCCGGCGGGCATCGCGTTCGGCGCAGGCAGCGGTCCCGGGCGCAGTGTGCGGAAGGTCGGGCAGGACGGCTCCGGCGTCTGCGGACCGCGGCCGTCGGTCGTGACGATCCCGGGTGGCGCGGGCGTGTGGCCGATCGCGCTCGGGGCGGGCGAGGGCGGCGCCGGCGCGTGGATGCAGCCCGTGGCGGTGAGCGCGACGAGCAGCAGCACGGCGGCCGCGACCCACGGCCGGCGACGCCGCGCCGGCCGCACGAGGCCCGGGGCCGTCATCGGTACTCCCGCAGCCGCGGATACATGCCGACGACGACCGCCAGACACGCCCCCAGCGCCAGCCCGAGCACCCCGCCGCCGGCCCAGGCGAGCACGGCGCGCGCCGTGGCGATGTCGTCCCGATAGGACGTGCGGGCCGAATCGATCGCATCGAGCAGTGCGTTGTCGAGCGCGCCGTAGGCCGCCGCGCTGCCGTCCGGCGATGCGCCGACGGTGAGCGTCGTCGCCGCCGAGTAGTCGCCGGCGGCGGCCCGCTCGACGACGCGGTCGTGCGCGGCACGCCATGTCTGCAGCGCGGCGATCGCGCGGTCGACGGCGGGCTGCACCTCGGAGAAGTGCTTCGCGTTCTCGGAGTCGGTGAGCGCGGTGTTGATGGCACCCGTCGAGCGGGCGAAGGCGGTGTCGCGCCGCTGATCGCTGCGGCTGGCAAGCGCGAGCGTCTCCGACGAGCGGGCCTGCTGCGTCTGGATCCGCGCCGTGGTGAGCAGTCGGAGCGCTTGGGCGCCCTCGATCTCGGCCTGCCGGGTCGACGACGTCGACAGCAGACCGCCGACCAGCATCCACAGCAAGGAGACGACGACCAGCCCGCTCGCCACGAGCAGACCCAGGTTGAACCGCCGCCGCGAGCGACGCGCCAGCCACAGCTGCGAGCCGCCGAGCGCCGCGAGCGTGAGCGTCGCCAGGGCGTAGGCCGTCCAGGGCGGCCGCGTGTAGCGGTTGTCCTTGTCGCTGATCTCCTCGTGCCGCACGTCGAACAGTCGCTGCGCGGCCGGCAGGATCGTCTCGCGCATGAGGTTCGACGCCTCGCCGAGGTAGGCGGAACCGACCGGATTGCCGAGCCGGTTGTTGGTGCGCGCCGTCTCCACCGTGGCGGCGTAGACCGGCAGCAGCTCGGCGATCGTGTCGAGGTCGGCCTGCGCCTGATCGCTCTGCGGACCGGACGCGGCGCGCACCAGCGACTTCGACGCCGTCGCGATCGCCGAGTTGTAGGCCCCGCGCAGACTCGCCGGCTCGATGCCGCCGGAGATGAACGCGGTGTTGGCGGCGGCGTCCGCGACGGACAGGGAGCTGTAGAGCACCTGCGAGGCGTTGGCGGCCGGCTCGGTCGTCGTGTTCATGTCCGCGAGCGTGTCCGACCGGGTGCTGACGGCGACCGCCGAATACCAGCCGAGACTGACGACGAGCACCATGAGGACGCCGATCATGATGAGGAATCGGCCCGGCGTGCTGCCGAGGACGTCGCGCATGTACTGCATGGTCGACGTCTGCCGGCCGCGCCCGAGAGAGCGGCGTTCGGCGGTGGGGTTGCGGCGGATGACGGGCCGGCGGGGCGCTGTCCCGGGCGCCGGGCGGAGTGATTCCAGCGTCGATCTCAGGGACCGGCCGGCCCGCCCCGTCGTCGTATCGCTCGCCACAGCGTCCTTTCGCACACGCCCGTGCCCCGCGGCTTTCGTCTGGTACATCGTCGTGGCCGGCCAGCCGGTCACCCCGACGCATGTCGGTCTCGACACTACTGCGAAACGCTGCCGGGCAGACGATGACTCGGCGTTGGCGACGCGATGGATCGGCGGTGGACCGGAGGTGGCCGGCCGGTGTCCCGGCGCAGGGTGCCGCGCCGGTGCGACGATGGATCGGTGGTCAGAGGAGACGGGAACGGATGGACGATCGGCGCCGGTGGCGCCCGTCACTGGGGGCGCTTCGGCGCGGCGGGACTACTGGTCCGGGCCCCGGGCGTGGATGCAGGTGGCCCGGACGCGTCGGAAGCCGTGGTGCTGCTGCAGCATCGCGCGGTGTGGAGTCACGAGGGCGGCACGTGGTCGATTCCCGGCGGCGCCCGCGACTCGCACGAGAGCGCCGTCGACGCCGCGTTACGGGAGGCGGCCGAGGAGGCCGGTCTCGATCCCGCGGCGCTGATCGTCCGTGCCGAGATCGTCACCCTGCGTTCCGGCTCGTGGAGCTACACGACGGTCGTCGCCGACGCCGCCGAGCCGCACGTGCCGACATTGAACGCCGAATCCGAGGAGTTGGCCTGGATCACCGAGGGCGCGGTGGAGTCGTTGCCTCTGCATCGCGGGTTCGCGGCCGCCTGGCCGTCGCTGCGGGCGACCGTCGTCGACGACGGGCCGACCGGTACGGCGAGATCGCCCGACGGTGGTTTCACCTGGCGCGGGGATCGGCGTCATATCGAGCGCCTCTCAGAGGCGTCGCGACAATAGTCTCCTCGACGACGCTCAGCGGCGCTCGATATGACGCCCGTCGCCGTCGACCAGCTCGACGAGCCGCCGTGCGGCGGCTTCGGGGTCGTCGGCACCCGCGATGGCGCGTACGACGACGATCCTGCGGGCGCCGGCCGCGACGACCTCGGGGGTGCGCGTCGCGTCGATCCCGCCGATGGCGAACCACGGAGTCGACGGCTTCGCGGCGGCCGTGCGGCGCAGGTAGTCGAGGCCGACGGCGGCGCGGCCGGGCTTCGTCGGCGTCGCCCAGACGGGCCCGCAGCAGAAATAGTCGACGCACGGGTCGGCGTCGGCGGCCGCGGCCTGCTCGGGGGCGTGCGTGGAGAGTCCGAGGAGGACGTCGGGTCCGACGACCGCCCGCGCGGCGGCGGGTGCGCCGTCGCCCTGGCCGATGTGCAGGACGTCGACGCCCGCGGCGACGGCGAGCGCCGGATCGTCGTTGGCGGCCACGAGGGCGTCGCCCGCGTGACAGGCCGCGGCGATGACGCCGAGCAGCTCGACCTGCTCGAGAGGCGTCAGCGGCCCGAGGTCGCGTTCGGACGGCGAGCCCTTGTCGCGCAACTGCACGATGTCGACGCCACCGGCGACGGCCGCGGCGACGACGTCGGCGAGGTCGCCGCGCTCGCGTCGGGAGTCGATGCACAGGTACAGACGCGCCGCGGCGAGCCGGGCCGCTCGTTCGGATCGCAGACGGCCGGAGCGCGTCGAATCGCGGTCGGAGGTCTCGTCGGAGGCGGGGTGGGGGAGCGGCACGCCCGCTACGCTAGCCGCCGGATGTCCGCTTGCTCGTCTGCCCCCTGGTCCGGGCGATATCAAAATGTTTGATCTCGCCCGTCTCTGCCCGAAAGGGTGTGTGCGAAGCGCGTCGCTCCGTACTCTTTCGCGAGGGTCGCTGCCAGGTGTCCGCGTGAATCACCTTCCGGCGACCCATAACTGAGCGGGCAGGGTGGCCCGCCGTCCGAGAGGTGTATGCATGACCGCAACAAAAGAACCTGCGCCGATGGCAGGGAGTACGAAGAAAGAGCCACTTGTCGCGCCCGGCATGTGGATGTTGTTCTTCGCTCTCATCGCGTGCTTCACCGTGTGGGGTGTCGCTGCCGACCTGACGACCCCGATGGTCGCCGGGTTCCAGAAGATCTTCGAGATGAGCACGTTCCAGGCGTCCCTGGTGCAGCTCGCCTACTTCGGGGCCTACTTCCTGCTGGCCCTCCCCGCCGCCTTCATCAATGAGAAGTTCGGCTACAAGGTCGGTCTCGCGACCGGTCTGTTCCTCGCCGCCGGTGGCGCGTTCATGTTCTACCCGGCGAGCAAGATCATGACGTACGAGGCGTTCCTCGGCGCCCTGTTCGCGATCGCCGCGGGCTGCTCGATCCTGGAGACGTCCGCCAATCCTTACGTGCTGTCGCTCGGCTCGGAGGAGTCGGCGACGCGCCGTCTCAACCTCGCGCAGGCCTTCAACCCGATCGGCACGAACATCGGCGTGCTGCTGGCCTCGGTGTTCATCCTGCCGAAGCTGGACGAGCCGGTGAACATCGCCGCGATGACGCCCGAGCAGGAGCACAATCTTCGGGCCGAGCAGCTGAGCGCCGTCATGGGGCCGTACATCGGGCTCGGCGTCGTGCTCATCCTCATCGCCGTCGTCATCCTGGTGAACAAGGCGCCCGAGATCGTCGAGGAGTACCCGGACGCGGACATGGCGGGGGCGAGCCCGGCCAAGATCCTCTTCACCAACAAGCGGTACGTCTTCGGCGTCGTCGCGCAGTTCTTCAACGTGGCCGGGCAGGTGTGCGTCTGGACGTACATCATCCAGTACGTGCAGCAGGCCCTGAACGGCTCGCTCAAAGACGGCGGCATGTACCTGCAGATCAGCCTCATCATCTTCCTCATCGCCCGCTTCGTCATGACGTGGGTGATCGGCAAGATCCGGGCGACGAAGGTGCTCACGGTGCTCGGCGCCGTCGCGGCGGGCTGCTGCGTCTACGCGATGTTCTCCCCGAACATCACGGGCGTCATCGCCTTGGTCGCGGTCTCGTTCTGCCTCTCGCTCATGTTCCCGACGATCTACGGCGTGGCGCTCAAGGGCCTCGGCCCGGCCACCAAGTTCGGTGCGGCCGGCCTGGTCATGGCGATCGTCGGCGGCGCGATCATGCCGCTCGTGCAGGGCAAGATCCTCGACATGACGAGCCCGGCGATCTCCTTCATCGTCCCGGCGGTCTCGTTCGTCGTCGTCACGGCCTTCGCCGTCTACGACCTGCGTTCGTCCGCGCCGGCCCCCGCCAAGGCGGAGGTGAACGCGTGATGCGTACCCGATCGACACGTAAGCAAGGAGGCAACGGGGTGAAGCGCGCGCTGACCGTGCTGCTGGCGATCGTGGCGCTCGTCGTCACGGCCTGCGGTGGTGGATCCAAGGGCAACTATTCCGACGACACCGACAAGCTCGAAGTCATGTCGTGGTGGGTCTCGCCGTCGGAGAAGCCCGCCTATCAGGCGCTGCTCGACGCGTTCAAGAAGGCGAATCCGAACGTCCAGGTCGACGACAACTCGATCGAGGGCGGTGCCGGCGGCGCCGTGCAGATCGCGCTCGCCGAGCGGCTGCGGTCGGGCAATCCGCCGGACTCGTGGCAGACCTTCCCGGGCGCGGCGCTGTCTGCGTGGGTCGGTGCCAAGCGCATCAACGACGTCGCCGACGTCTACGAGAAGGCCGGACTCGCCGCGCAGATGCCGCCGGCGCTGCTCGACGCGGTGAAGGTCGACGGCAAGCCGTACGGCGTGCCGACCGGCTCGCACCGTCAGAACAACCTGTTCTTCAACAAGAAGGTGCTGGACAAGGCCGGTGTCGCGGTTCCGGCCGACGGCTACACGGCCGAGCAGTGGACGGCCGACCTGGACAAGATCGCCGCAAGCGGTGTCTCCGGACTCTGCCTGGGCGGCAAGGATCGCTTCACGGCGGTCGAGCTGTTCGAGAACACGCTGTTCGGCGTCATCGGTGCCGACGGCTGGAAGCGTGTCCAGGACGACAGGTTCGACTGGTCCGGCTCGGACGTCAAGACCGCGCTGTCCACCTTCGCGGGCGTCCTCAAGAACGCCGATCCCGCTTCCGGCGGCATGAGCTGGGACCAGGCGGCGAAGGACTTCGCGGGAGGCAAGTGCGGGTTCCTTTCGATGAACGACTCGGCGTACGCCGAGATCGTCAAGAACGGTGCGATGCCGGGTGAGGGCTTCGGGTACGTCGCGTACCCGGGCACGCGTGGGTCGTACCTCGCCGTCGTCGACACGTTCGTCGTCGCGACCGGGGCGAAGAACGGCGTCAACGCCAAGAAGTTCCTCGAGGTGCTGGCCGATCCGGCCGTCTCCCCGGCGTTCAACAAGGAGAAGGGGTCGGTGCCGATCCGCAAGGACGTCGACGTCGCGACCCTCTCCGAGTACCAGCGTGACGCGTCGAAGTCGCTGTGGAACGACAAGGTGCTGCTCTCGATGACGCACGGCGAGCTGATCGATCCGACGCTGCAGCAGGCGCTGTACTCGGCGGTCATCGCGTTCGTGCAGAGCAAGAACGAGCGTGCGTTCATCGACACGCTCCAGACGGCGCGCGCCAAGCCGGTGCTGCGCTGACGCCACCCCCGATCGCCTGACCGGGCGATCACACCACGACTGCCGGGTCCGGTTTCGGGCCCGGCAGTCGTGTCTGAGATGGAGCTTGCGGAATCGGCCCTCTTGGCAGGGCAGGCCGACCGCTGCGTACGCTGTCGGGGAGTCACACGGGAGCCGCAAGGCTGAGAGTGGGGTGTCACCCCAGACCGTCACCACCTGATCCGGGTCATGCCGGCGAAGGGAGCAGCGAAGTCGTCATGCCGTCCGTCACGGTGGTCGGGGCCGGAATCATCGGTCTCACCTGCGCGTATGCCCTGGTCCGAGAGGGCTGGGCGGTGCAGGTGTGCGATCCGGCGCCCGGTTCCGGGCCGAGCCGGGTCGCGGGCGGGATGATCGCGCCCTACGGTGAGGCTCTGCTCGGGCAGGAGGCGTTGCATCGGCTGTCGGTGCGCTCGCTGGCCCGTTGGGACGCCCTGCTCGAGGCGCTCGCCGAGGACGCCGACGCCACCGGGCTCGTGACGTCCCGCGGCAGTCTGTTCACCGCGCACGACGCCGCCGACCTCGCCGACCTGCGTCGTGACCTGGCCGTTGCCGACCCCGGGACGCCGGGCGCGTTCCGGCGGGTGTCCCGGACGGAGATCGCCGAGCTCGCGCCGGGGGTCGTCGCACGGGGCGGCTACGCGTGCGCGGCCGAGTTCAGCGTCGACAACCGGGCGGTGCTGGCGACGCTGACGGCCGCCCTGGCGAACCGGGGCGTCGCGGTACGCCGGGAGCGTGGCGCGGCCGGCGAGGCGCGCGTCGTGCTGGCGACGGGGGTCGGCCACGGATCGCCCGTGCGGCCCGTCAAGGGCGAGATCCTGCGGCTGTGCGCCGAGGGGAATCCGATCCCGCCGGTGACCGTCCGGGCCCGGGTGCGCGGCCGGTCCGTCTATCTCGTGCCGCGGGCCGGCGGGCTCGTCGTCGGCGCCACGCAGTACGAGGCCCCGGACGCCGGGCCCCGCGCCGGCGGCGTCCTCGACCTGCTCGCCGATGCCGCCGAGGTGTTCCCCGCGATCCGTGAGTACACCGTCGCCGAGGTGTCCGCCGGGATGCGTCCGGGCACGCCCGACGGGTTGCCGCTGGTGGGCGATCGCGGCGACGGCGTCGTCGTGGCCACCGGGCACGGCCGCGACGGCTTCCTGCTCGCCCCGATCACCGCAGACCTCGTGCTCGCCGCGCTGCGCGGCGAGCCCGCCGACCCCGTCACCGATCCGAGGAGATTCGCATGACCATCACCGTCAACGGTGTGCCACGGGAGACGCCGGCCGGCGTCACCGTGGCCGACCTGCTGGCCGAGCTCGGCGTCGACGGCCGCGGCATCGCCGTCGCCGTCGACGACGACCTGTGCACCCGGGACCGCTGGGCCGAGCCCCTCGGCGACGGCGTCAGCGTCGAGGTGTTGACGGCGGTCCAGGGTGGCTGACGCGTTGCTCGCCCCGACCGTCGCGGCCGATCCGTTCGTCGTCGCGGGCCGGGAGTTCGGCTCGCGGCTGGTCATGGGCACCGGCGGCGCTCCCAACCTGGCCGTCCTCGAGGAGGCACTCGCCGCGTCCGGCACGGAGCTGACGACGGTCGCGATGCGGCGCGTCGACCCCGGTGCGGGCACGAGTGTGTTCGACCTGCTGGTCCGCCTCGGCATCGACGTCCTGCCCAACACGGCCGGCTGCCGGACGGCGACCGAGGCGTTGCGGACGGCGCGGCTGGCCCGCGAGGCGCTGGGGACGCCGTGGCTCAAGCTCGAGGTGATCGGCGACGAGCGGACGCTGCTGCCCGACGGCGTCGAGCTCGTTCGGGCCGCCGAGGAACTCGTCGACGACGGCTTCATCGTGCTGCCGTACACCAACGACGACCCCGTCCTCGCCCGTCGTCTCGAAGACGCCGGCTGCGCGGCCGTCATGCCCGCCGGCTCGCCGATCGGCACCGGGCTGGGCATCTCGAACCCGCACCACATCGAGATGATCGTCGCCGCGGCGGGCGTCCCCGTCATCCTCGACGCCGGCATCGGCACCGCGAGCGACGCCGCCCTGGCGATGGAGCTCGGCTGCGACGCCGTGCTGCTCGCGACGGCCGTCACCCGGGCCGAGCACCCGGCCCTCATGGCGACGGCCATGCGCCACGCCGTCGTCGCGGGCCGCGCCGCTCGCCGGGCGGGCCGGATCCCGAAACGCTTCTGGGCCGACGCGTCGAGCCCGGATATCGACTGACAAAGGAATCTGTTCAAGGGATCGACCATGTGATTGGTATGCTCTCGGAGGCTCCGACGGATATGAGTGTCGACGATCGAAGGAGATGCGGTGAGTGACGAGTACGGCTTGGATGCCGAGCTTTTTGTGACCACGCTTCTCGAACAGCGTCGCGCTCGGGTCAAGGGCGGGATCTATCATCTCAATCAGATCCAGATGGCCTACAATTCCAACCGGATCGAAGGCAGTCGGCTGACGGAGGATCAGACCCGCTACATCTACGAGACGAAGACGGTCACGGGGGACGCCCTGGTGGACGACGTCGTGGAGACGAGCAACCACTTCCGGGCGTTCGATGCGATGCTCGATCATGTCGGACGGCCGGTGGATGCAGACACGCTCAAGGGCTACCATCGCATCCTCAAATCGGGGACCGAGCAGTCACGACTGGACTGGTTCGTCGTCGGGGGGTGGAAGAAGGTGCAGAACGCCGTCGCAGGTATCCGCACCACTCCGCCGGAGCAGGTTCAGCGTGCCGTCGATGAACTCGTCGCCGAGACTCCGCCGAGTATGAGCTTCGAGGACATCGTTGATTTCCACGTGCGCTTCGAGCGCATCCATCCTTTTCAGGATGGAAATGGAAGGGTCGGTCGCCTGGTGATGTTCGAGCAATGCCTGGCGAGTGAAGTGATGCCATTCGTCGTGCTGGATACGCATAAGGCCTTTTACTATCGAGGTCTCGCTGAATACGACACGGAGCCCGGATTCCTGCGCGACACGTTTCGGAGCTTTCAGGACGCGTACCACTCGGCGTACGGGCCGTTCGTTCCTCGTCGAGGGGCGGGCCGGCCGCCGGGCGACGGGTAGGACCCGACCGTCGGCCGGCCTGCTCGTGGACGGCCGATCGTCGATCTATTTTGTCCGGATCGGCGTGGAGTAGGCGGATTTGTCGGTGCCATCGGGCAGACTGGGCGCCATGATCACAGTCGAGGGGTTGACGAAGGCCTACGGCGGTAAGACCGTCGTGGACCACCTGACCTTCACGGTTAAACCGGGCGTCGTCACCGGATTCCTCGGTCCCAACGGGGCGGGCAAGTCGACGACCATGCGCATGATCCTCGGGTTGGACCGGCCGAACGCGGGCCGAGCGCTGGTCGACGGCGTGCCGTACGGCAAGCTCGACGAGCCGATGCGGCGCGTCGGCGCCCTGCTCGACGCCAAGTGGGTGCATCCCAACCGGTCGGCGCGGGGGCATCTGCGCGCGATGGCGGCGTCGGCGGGCATTCCGGTGTCGCGGGTCGACCAGGTGCTCGCCGACGTCGGCCTCACCGAGGCGGCCGGCAAGCGCGCGGGGCAGTTCTCGCTCGGCATGAGCCAGCGGCTCGGGCTGGCCGGGGCGATGCTGGGCGATCCCGGCGTCCTGCTCTTCGACGAGCCCGTCAACGGCCTCGACCCGGAGGGCATCGTCTGGGTGCGCAAGTACATCCGCCGTCTGGCGAGCGAGGGACGCACCGTGCTCGTGTCCAGTCATCTGCTCACCGAGATGTCGATGACGGCCGATCACCTCGTCGTCATCGGACGCGGCAGGCTCGTCGCGGACTGCAGCGTCGACGAGTTCGTCGCGCAGGCCGCGCAGTCGAGCGTCTATGTGCGCAGTCCGCAGGTCAAGGAGCTGGCCGACGCGCTCGGACGGGTCGGGATCGCGTCCGAACCGGATGCCGCCGGCGGTCTCCTCGCGCATACGCAGACCACCGACGAGGTCGGCGAGGTCGCGGCCCGCGAGGGCGTCGTACTGCACGAACTGACGCGGCGCACGGCGTCGTTGGAGGACGCCTTCATCCAGCTGACCGGCGGTCTCGTCGAATATCATGGGCAACTAGGCGTCCCGAGCGACCCGCAGCAGGCCGGGGCTGCGCCGAGCGGCGGGCAGGGGCAGGGGTACGGCCCGCCGCAGGCGTATGCGCCACCGCAGGGCTACGGCGCGCCCGGCCAGGCGCCGCCGCCGGGCCAGGGATACGGCCCGCCCGGATACGGCCCGCCGCAGTCCGGGGCCTACGGTCCGACCGGGTACGGGCCGTCGGGTGGCGGTCCGCAGTATCCGGCAGGGCAGCAGCCCGAGACGTACTATCCGGCGTTGGGGCACGGGGGCCAGGGGCCGTATCCGCCCGCCGGGCGGCCGGGGCAGCAGGGCCAGGGTCCGCAGCAGCAGGACGGGGGACGGCGATGACCACGCTCATGCGGTCGATCAAGGCCGAACGGATCAAGATGGCGACGACACGGGCGCCGTATTGGTGTCTGGGCACGGGGATCGCGCTGAGTCTCGTGATCTATCTCTTCGCGGCGCTGCTGCTGGAGGACGTCGGCGACGGTGGCGTTCTGGAGGAGGACGCACGTTTCATCGGATTTCTGACGACGTTCAGCTGGCCGCCGATCGTCCTCGTCATGGCCGCCCTCGCCATCTGCAACGAGCACCGTTTCGCGACGATCCGCTACGCCTATCTGGCCATTCCCCGTCGAATCGCCGTGCATCTGGGCAAGGCCGTGGTGTACGGCGGAGTGGCGGCGGTGCTCTCGCTGGCGTGCGTGCTGCTCGGGATGATGATCTTCGCCGTGTTCGGCTCCGTCGACATCTCCTGGGGTGGAGACGGTGCGAACGTCTACTGGGCAATGCCGTGGTTCGTCATCATGTGTACGTTGCTCGCGATCGGCGTCGGTGAGATCGTCCGGCAGGCGGCCGGCGCCCTGGCCTTGCTGCTCACCTGGAACTACGTCCTCGAGCAGGTTCCCCTCTTCTTCTCGTTCTCCGATTTCGGCGCGAAGCTCTACGGGTGGATGCCCTTCGTCAACGGGCTGCGCGTGGTGCGAGGGGCGGAGCAGGCCGACTTCCCGGCCGGGATGTGGTTCTCGGTGGTCTACTTCTCCGTCGTCTGCCTCGTCGTCTTCGGTCTCGGGCTCTTCTCGGCGTCCAACCGAGACGCCTGACGCCGGGAGCGGATCCGGGACGTCCCGGATCCGCTCGCGGCGGGCGTTAGAGCGACAACCGCCAGAGCGGGGACACCGGCCCGTGCCCGGCGCCGAGCGGATAGGCCGCCGCCAGCGACGCCGTGATCCAGCTCTTGGCGTGCGCGCCCGCGTCCGGCACGGAGTAGCCGTGCGCGAGTGCGCAGGTCATCGCCGACGAGAGGGTGTCGCCGGCGCCGTGATCGTGGCCCGTCGGCACCCGCTCGGCGGTGAGCACGATCTCGGTTTCGCCGTCCGAGAGCAGATCCCGCGACAGGGTGTCGCCACGAAGGTGGCCGCCCTTGACGAGCGACCACTGCGCGCCGAAGCCGCGCAGCAGCGCCCCGGCCTCGGCGTACGACGCGTCGTCTACGACGTCGACGCCGGTCAGCAGCCGCACCTCGTCGAGGTTCGGCGTCACCACCGTGGCGATCGGCAGCAGCAGCTCGCGGACGGCGTCGAGTGCGTCCGCCGCGAGCAGCGGGTCGCCGTGCATCGACGCGCACACCGGATCGACGACCAGCGGGATCCCGCCGCTCTGTCCGGAGACGGAGCTTGCGGAATCGACCGTTCTACCGATCCCCAGCTCGCGGCACGTCTCGACGACGGCCTCGATGATCGCCGCGTTCGCGAGCATGCCCGTCTTCACCGCGGCGACGCCGATGTCTCGGACGACGACGCGGATCTGCTGTGCGACGAACTCGGGCGCCAGCGCCGCGACGCCGTGCACGCCGACCGAGTTCTGCGCGGTCACCGCCGTCAGCGCGACGCAGCCGTGGACGCCGGAGAGCGCGAACGTCCGCAGATCCGCCTCGATCCCGGCGCCGCCCCCGGAGTCCGAGCCCGCAATGGTGAGGGCTCGGACCGGGGTGACGCCGGGCGGCGCCAGGGGGAGCAGGTTCACCCGGCGGCCCCGACGGTCGCGCCGACCGCGACGCGATCGGCCTCCGGTTCGCCCGCACCGTCGCGACCGGGTGCCACCGTGAGCGGCACGTAGACCCGGCCGCCGGTCTCCCGGAACTCGGCCGACTTCGCGTCCATCTCGGCGGCGAGCGTGCGCTCGATGTCCTCCTCGGTGACCAGCCCGTGCTTCTCGGCGTACTCGCGGACGTCCGCGCTGATCCGCATGGAGCAGAACTTCGGCCCGCACATCGAGCAGAAGTGCGCCGTCTTCGCCGGCTCGGCGGGCAGCGTCTCGTCGTGGAACTCCTGCGCGGTGTCCGGATCGAGCGCCAGCGCGAACTGGTCGCGCCAGCGGAACTCGAACCGCGCCTTGCTCAGGGCGTCGTCGCGCTCCTGCGCCCGCGGATGCTGTTTGGCCAGGTCGGCCGAGTGCGCGGCGATCTTGTAGGTGATGACGCCGACCTTGACGTCGTCCCGGTTCGGCAGCCCGAGGTGCTCCTTGGGCGTGACGTAGCAGAGCATGGCCGTGCCGGCCTGCGCGATGAGCGCGGCGCCGATCGCGCTGGTGATGTGGTCGTAGGCCGGCGCGATGTCCGTGGCGAGCGGGCCGAGCGTGTAGAACGGCGCCTCCTCGCACAGCTCCTCCTCGAGCC
The DNA here is from genome assembly GCA_044222225.1 of Mycobacteriaceae bacterium. Lineage (GTDB taxonomy): Bacteria > Actinomycetota > Actinomycetes > Mycobacteriales > Mycobacteriaceae > JBGANR01. The sequence goes on along the minus strand of JBGANR010000007.1, from coordinate 18,269 downwards.
GCACGTTCTCGGCGATCTTGTGCATCGGCACGTGGCCGGGCCCCTCGATCATCACCTGCACGCCGTACGACTTGGCGATCTTCGTCAGCTCGCCGAGCGTCTCCAGCTCCGCGATCTGGGCGCGGTCGTTGGCGTCGGCGATCGATCCGGGGCGCAGTCCGTCGCCGAGGCTGAACGTGATGTCGTAGCGCCGGAAGATCTCGCAGAGCTCGCGGAAGTGCGTGTAGAGGAACGACTCGCGGTGGTGCGCGAGGCACCACGCCGCCATGATCGAGCCGCCGCGGCTGACGATGCCCGTCACCCGGCGTGCCGTCAACGGCACGTAGCGCAGCAGCACGCCGGCGTGCACCGTCATGTAATCGACGCCCTGCTCGGCCTGCTCGATGACGGTGTCGCGGTAGACCTCCCACGTCAGCTTCGTCGGATCGCCCTTGACCTTCTCGAGGGCCTGATAGATCGGGACCGTGCCGACGGGCACCGGCGAGTTGCGCATGATCCACTCGCGCGTCTCGTGGATGTCCTTGCCGGTGGACAGATCCATGATCGTGTCGGCGCCCCAGCGGGTCGCCCACACCATCTTCTCCACCTCCTCGGCGATCGAGCTGGTGACCGCCGAGTTGCCGATGTTGGCGTTGATCTTCACCGCGAACGCCTTGCCGATGATCATCGGCTCGCTCTCGGGGTGGTTGTGGTTGGCGGGGATGACGGCCCGCCCGCGCGCGACCTCGTCGCGGACGAGCTCGGGGTCGACGTCCTCGCGCGCCGCGATGTAGCGCATCTCCGGGGTGATGTGCCCGGCCCGGGCCCAGGCCAGCTGGGTCGCGGCGCCGGCAACAGGCTCCGGACGCGCCCACGTGGCCCGGGTCTTGGGCAGCCCGGCGTCGAGGTCGATCTGCGCCGCGTCGTCGGTGTACGGGCCGGAGGTGTCGTAGACGTCGAGGTGGGTGCCGTCGGTGAGGCTGATCCGGCGGACCGGAACCGACATGCCGTCGACGTCCAGATAGTGCTTGGCACTGGAGTAGATCGCGCCGGTGGTGATGGCCGTGGTGCCGCTCGCGCTCGTCTCGTCGGACGAGGTGGTGCCGTTGGTGATGGCAGAGCTGCTCATATGAAGGTGTCTCCCTACGCCGGCATTATCCGGTCAGGTTCATCCGGTCGGCGGCCGCCTGCCGCCCTCTCAGCCCTCGGTTCGTAGAGAGCCCCCGTGGAAATTTTCCGTTGCGGACGAGTCCGCGAGTCACGACGCTACACCCGCGAGTGCCGGCGGACGACGGCGACGGACGGGTGGGCGTCGGCGTCGGACAGGCGACGGCCGGTGTCGGCAGGCGCCGCCGTCCGGGGCGCGGTACGGTCCCCGCACCCGGAGCGCGGGCGCGAAACCCGTTCGGGGGAACGGAGATTCGGCCGATGCCACGCTGCTGAGCGAAACCGCTTCTGGCGCGCGGTGTTTCGGCTACTGTGACACCAGTCACACGAGGATCGGGAGGGAACCCAAGGTGGTGGGTCGTAAGCGAGAGGCGCAGTCGGGGGATGCTGTGATGCGTCAGCTCGCGCAGGTCACACACAATCCGGAGCGAGAGCGGTTCGAGTTATGGGTGGCGGGGGATCTCGTCGGCGTGCTCGGATACAGCCTCGACACGACCGGGGCCAAACCACTGCTGACGGTGCTGCACACCGTCCTCTATGACGAGTACACCGGGCACGGCCTGGCCAAACTGCTCGTCCGGCAGGTGGTCGGCTACTGCGCGTCCATCGGCGGACGCATGGAGGCCGTCTGCACGTTCACCCAGCACTATCTCGCCGCCCGGCCGGGCGAGGCGGCGGCCGTCGGGTACGTCAAGCCGGCCAGTTGAGCTGCCGGTGACCGAAAACTGTCGCTGAGCGGAGCGACGCGGCGATATAGGTCGCGTGTGGTCTGTCAGTGACAGGTACCGCCGGGTTTCCGAAAAGGACATCGATCAGGGCATCCCACAGTGCCGGCGGTCAGTCCAGATCGACGACCACCGGCGCGTGGTCGCTCGGGCCCTTGCCCTTGCGTTCTTCGCGGTCGATGTGGGCGGCGGTGACGCGCTCGGCGACGGACGGGCTGGCCAGGGCGAAGTCGATGCGCATGCCCTGCTTCTTGGGGAAGCGCAGCTGGGTGTAGTCCCAGTAGGTGTAGACGCCGGGGCCCGGGGTGTGGGGGCGGACGACGTCGGTGTAGCCGGCGCCCTCGAAGGCGAAGAAGGCTTCGCGCTCGGGTGCCGAGATGTGTGTCTTGCCGGCGAAGAAGCCGAGATCCCAGACGTCGTCGTCGGTGGGGGCGACGTTCCAGTCGCCGGCGAGGACCGTCGGCGTGCTCGCCCAGCCGGCGGCGACGTCCCGCAGCGCCGCGAGCCATTCGAGCTTGTAGACGTAGTGCGGATCGGCGAGCTCACGGCCGTTGGGGACGTACAGGCTCCACACCCGGACGCCGCCGGCCGTCGCGCCGATCGCGCGGGCCTCGACCGGGGGATCGAGCAGCGACGGCTCCCGTGAGAAGCCGGGCTGCCCGGGAAAGGTGATCTCGACGTCGTCGAGCCCGATCCGGGATGCGATGGCGACGCCGTTCCACTGGTTGAGCCCGTGATGGGCCACCTCGTAGCCGGCGGCCTCGAACTCCTCGAAGGGGAACTGCGCGTCGCGGCACTTGGTCTCCTGCATCGCCAGGACGTCGACGTCGGCGCGGCCGAGCCAGTCGGTGACGCGGCCGACGCGGGCGCGGATGGAGTTGACGTTCCAGGTAGCCAGACGCATGGCCGCTACCGTATCGGCCGCCGGGAGGCACCGGTGCGGCGGTCGCGGCCGGGCCGTCAGCGCGCGGGCAGCCGTTGATACGACGCCGTGTGGTGCCGGACGAGGCCGAGCGTGCGGTACCACCGCCGGGCCGGGAGATTGCCGAGCTCGACGGCCAGGTGCAGGTCGTAGGCGCGGTCCTCGGCGGCCGGCGTCGTCCGGCCGCGACCCCACTCGGCGAGTTCGGCGAGCACGGCCCCCGCGACGCCCCGCCGTCGCACGTGCGGCGCCGTGTAGAGCGCCGACACCGACAGCAGTCGGCGCCCGGACGCGTCCTCGGTGACCGCGCCGCGACCGATGCCGATGGCGGACGCGCCGTCGTGCACGGCCGCGAAGCCGACCTCGCCGACGCATGCGGCGAGGACGTCCTCGCGGGACGTCCCGCCGCGCGAGGTGCTGTGCGCCGCGAGCCAGGCGCGATCCGGCGCGGGCTCGACGCGGACGTCGAAGAGCTGTTCGGGCAGCGCCGCGAGCACACCGGCGGTGGTGCCGACGAGCGTCTCGGTGGGGGCGCCGCCCGGGGCCAGGCCGTTCTCCGCCAGCAGCCGGTCGGGCACCGCGAGCAGCGGCACGGGCCTGATTCGCGATTCCGCGAACCTCACCTCGGGCTTCGTCGTCGATTCGGCGAGCTCGGTCTCGAAGCCGCGCTCGCGATACCAGGCGGCGATCGCGTCCCGGGCGGACGCGAGCGCGGCGCCGTGCCGGACGGGCGTCGCGGAGTTGCCGCGTCGGCTGAAACCGTGCCCGGCGCGCAGAAACCAGCCGTCGATCTCGGCGTGTTCGGCGCCCGGCCAGGCGCGGGCGGCGGCGAGTTCGAGCGAGCGGATGTCGCTGTTGCGCACGGTCCACGCCGACAGCACGCGCACCGATTCGATGTCGGCGGCGGCGACGCGCGTCGTACCGGCGCCGTGCTTGCCGCCGGCGGCCGTCGTCACCGCGATTCCGGACGCGTCGACCTCGACGGCGGTGCCGGTGACGTCGGTGCGCAACGGGCGGCCGGTCGCCGACACGCCCGGGCCGACCCGGTAGCGGACGACGACGCGATCACCGAGCAGCGGCTGATCCGCCGGTCCGCCTGGCCCCCATCCGTCGGGCACGGCTCAGTGCCCGAACGGATCCGGGTCGACGCCGGGCAGCCACGTCAGCCCCGGCGCACCCCACTTCCGACGCCTGATGGCACGCTTGGCGGCCCGGGCGTTGCGGCCGACGAGCACGTCGACGTAGAGGTGTCCGTCGAGGTGGCCGGTCTCGTGCTGGAGCATCCGCGCGAAGAAGCCGGTGCCCTCGACGGTGACCGGCCGGCCCTCGCGATCGACGCCCGTCACCTGCGCCCAGTCGGCGCGTCCGGTGGGGAACTGGATGCCGGGCACCGAGAGGCAGCCCTCGTCCTCGCTGCCGTCGTCCTCGGGCATCCCCTCGGGGATCTCCGAGGTGGTCAGCACGGGGTTGAGCACCTCTCCGCGACGGCCCATGCAGTCGTACACGAACACCCGAACACCCACTCCCACCTGCGGCGCGGCCAGGCCGACGCCGTTGCTGGCGGTGAGGGTCTCGTCCATGTCGGCGAGCAGCGCGAGGACGTCGGCCGGAGGCTTCCCGTCGGGGCCGAGAACGACGGGCGCGGTCGGCCGATGGAGCACGGGTTCGCCGAGAATGCAGATCGGCAGGATGGTCACGGAGCACGAGATTACCCGCCGCGCCGCTCCCGGATATCGCCCTCGGCCCGTGGTTAGATGCTTAGCGAACAACACCGGTGTCATTGGCTCCGCCGGCTGCGGCGGCGCCTCGGCCGGACCTCCGCGGTGGCAGTCGTCGGCTGCTGTCGCAGTGGTCGGGCCGCGGCGGCGGCAGTGATCGGTCATCGGTACATCGGGCTTTCAGGGAGATCAATGGACGGCGCAGTTGCGCGCAACGAGAAGGACGACGATGAGATCGCCGACCTTCCGGGCGCCCTCGGCGACCTCGGCGACCTGCCGGGATCCGAGGCCGACGGCTTGACTCGCCGGGAGCGCGAGATCCTCGCTTTCGAGCGGCAGTGGTGGAAGTACGCGGGGTCCAAGGAAGCGGCCGTCAAGGAGCTCTTCGACATCTCGTCCACCCGCTACTACCAGCTGCTCGGCAAGCTGGTGGACAGGCCGGAGGCGCTGGCCGCGGACCCGATGCTCATCAAGCGGCTGCGGCGGCTGCGTGCCGCGCGGCAGAAGGCGCGTGCGGCCCGCAAGCTGGGCTTCACCATCACGTGAGTCATAAGGTGGTTACGTCATGAGCCCATCCGGAAACGACGCGTCGGCCGGTCCGGCCGCGCGGAACGACGCCCCGCAGCCGAAGGGCCGTCCGCCGTATCGCGCGGGCGCGATGGTGCTCCTCGCGGTCGCCATCGTCGCCATCGGACTCGGCTGGCGTTCGGCCGCGACGTCGGGGGACAAGCCGGACGCGTTGCAGGAGGCCGCCGACCGCGCGACGACGTCGCAGCAGGCGCCGCCCCCGAGTTCCGCGCCGGCGTCGACGCCGGCCCCGTCCTCGTCGGCACCGCCGCCCGCGGACGGCGACCGTTCGGCCGCCGTGTGCGTGCTCAACAACGGCACGGTGACGGGCAAGGCGGCGCGGGTCGCCGCGGAGCTCAAGGCCAAGGGCTGGAAGGACGTCGAGGCCCGCAACCTGTCCTCGCGCAGCATCAGCGAGCTGACGATCGTCTACGACACGGCCGCGCAGAAGGCGGTCGCCGAGACGCTGTCGAAGGACCTCGGCGGCGGCTCGGTGGAGACGCGCGACGGCAACTTCGACACCTGCCGGGGCAAGGTCACGGCGATCATCGTCGACCGCTGACGCCCGGCGTCCGGGGCAACAGATTCGACCGATCTACGACGTAGCGTCGTGGACGGCGGCCCGCCCCGATATGATCAGCGACGAAAGAGGCGGCCGAGCGGTCGCAGCGCCCGAACAACAAGGGAGTTCGCACGATGACGGTTGGGTCCCCGCGCCTGCGCAAGGCGACGATGGTCGTTCTTCCGGCGGCGGTCGCGTCGCTCGTGCTGGCGGGCTGCAGCCCCGACGAGGGGCCCACCGATGCGGCCAACTCGAACACCACGACGCGTGACTCCACGACCCGCGTGCCCATCAACGTCGTCCTGCACGGGGCCGCGGGTGAAGAGCTCGGCACGGCGTTGCTGGCTCCCGTCGACGGCACCGGGGACAGCGCGATCAAGGTCACGGTCACCATCACGAAGGGCGGCGAGGACCTGAAGCCCGGCTTCCACGGTCTGCACCTGCACGAGAAGCCGGTGTGCGACGCCGCGAACGGTTTCCGTGGCGCCGGCGAGCACATCCGCGTCGACGCGGGCGACCTGCCGCAGCTGCTCGTCACCAAGGACGGCACGGCCGAGCTGACCGCCGTCACCGACCGCATCACGTTCGACGACCTGCTCGTCGACGGCGGCCGGTCGCTCATCATCCACGACGGTGCGGCCGGTGATCGCAAGGCGTGCGGCGTCGTGACCAGCGCGGAGTCGGTCAAGCCGAAGGAGGGTGCGAAGCCGGAGTCGTCCGCCGCCACCACCCCGACGACGTCCGGTGCGACGACGTCCGGTGCCGCCACCACCACGGCGCGCCCCTCGTCGTCGACCGCGCAGCCCGAGCAGTAGTAGATGGGTCGGGCGCCGGAAAGGCGCGTCCGGGAGATCCCGTTCGCGACGTCGGCGCCGACGCTCGGCGTCGAGTGGGAGTTCGCGCTCGTCGATCGTGAGACCGGTGACCTGTCGAACACGGCTGCCGAGCTCTTCGAGCGCGTCGACACCGACAGGGTGCACAAGGAGTTGCTGCGCAACACCGTCGAACTGGTGACGGGCGTCTGCGACAACACCGCTGGCGCGATGGCCGATCTGCGGCAGACGCTCGACCTCGTCCGGCCCGAGGCGCACGCGCTCGGTGTCGATCTCTTCGGCGCCGGGACGCATCCGTTCGCGCATTGGGACACCCAGCAGTTGACGGAGTCGCCGCGCTACGCCGAGCTCATCGAGCGCACCCAGTGGTGGGGACGTCAGATGCTCATCTGGGGTGTGCACGTGCACGTCGGCGTCGGGCATCGTGACCGGGTGCTGCCGATCGTCACCGCCCTGCTCGCCGACTATCCGCACCTGCTGGCGCTGTCCGCGGCGTCGCCGATGTGGGCGGGCACCGACACCGGCTACGCCAGCAATCGGGCGATGATGTTCCAGCAGCTCCCGACGGCCGGCCTGCCCTTCCAGTTCTCGTCGTGGGCGGAGTACGAGACGTTCGTCGACGATCAGATGGTCACCGGCATCATCGACGAGATCAACGAGATCCGCTGGGACATCCGGCCGGCGCCCGCGCTCGGCACGGTGGAGGTGCGGATCTGCGACGCGACGTCCAACATGCGAGAGCTCGCCGGGATCGTCGCCCTGACGCACTGCTTGGTCGTCGACCTCGACCGGCGGCTCGCCGCGGGGGAGCGGCCCGACGAGATCCCGCCGTGGCTCGTCCAGGAGAACAAGTGGCGCGCCGCGCGCTACGGCCTGGACGCCGAGATCATCGTCGATTCGAGACGCACCGAGCGGCTCGTCGGCGACGACCTCATCGACAAGGTGGAGCAGTTGCTGCCGGTGGCGCGCGATCTCGACTGTGTCGCCGAGCTGGAGTCGGTCCTCGACATCCCGCGCCGCGGCGCGTCGTACCAGCGTCAGCGTGCCGTGTACGCGGAGACGGGCAGCATGCGCGAGGTGGTCCGCTCGATCGTCGCCGAGCTCGACGGCTGACGGGATGGGTTGACGACGGCGATTCGTCCGGTAGTCTGGTCTTGTAGCCATGCCATTGCGGTGCGCATGGAAGTGAACCCCGGGAGATCCTACTGGACGGCAGGGCCCGGGGTTTCGCGTATCTTCACCTCTCGACCTGTAGCACGGTGATGTTGTCTTTCAGCAGGGAGAGATGAGTGCCGTCGCCGCAGCGGTGACGGGTGATCATTCCGCAGACCGCATCGGCGATCCAGAGAACGGGATCAGCCGGTCCCGCGAGATGCTGCACGCGCATCGGTGCCTTGAGCACGCGCTGTCGGCGAAGATTGTCGAGCGCATCGACGTCGCGCATGTCGTCCCGTGGCCCTCGGGATTCGGCGATGACCTGCGAGATTCCCAGCGCCGTGAGCTCGGCGACGAGGTGTTCCATGCACAGCCGTCGTTGGCGTTCCAGACGGCCCGGATCGGTCGGGCGAGAACGGACGGCCACGATGTGGCGAAGATCGAGTGCGGCGATGGTGTGGGTGATGTCTGTGTGCCGCTTGACCTCGTGATACCAGTGGAGCTTCTTCTGCCCGCGGAGAAGTAGCCCGCGCATGGCGTCGCGGCATTCGTCGACCCGCTCGGGCGGGATCAGGGTGGCGCCGAGGATGTAGGTCCCGGGATCACGACGACGATCGGAGCCCGATTCGTCGACCCATGCGGTGTACACGGGCCTTACCGTATCGGCGAGGACTGACGTTTTAGTCCCGCCGGCCGGACTCCATCTCCTCGGCCGCGATCAACTCGTCCGTCCGGCGCTGCTCCTGATAGGCGAGCCGGCCGACGCGGTTGCCGACGACGGGCGCCGTGATGAGCGTGAACAGGCAGCCGAGGACGAGCATGCCGAGGTCGACGTGCAGGCCGACGGCCACGAGCGCGCCCAGCAGGATGAGGATGAGGCCGAGGGTCTGGGGTTTGGTCGCGGCGTGCATGCGCGAGAGGGTGTCCGGGAAGCGGACGATGCCGATGGCGGCGACGAACGCGAGCACGGAGCCCGAGAGCACGAGCACGGAGACGACGACGTCGGTCAACATGTCACACCTCGTCGTCTCGAACGCGGAAGCGGGCGACGGCGATCGACCCGACGAAACCGAGCAGCGCCAGCGTGAGGATGCCGGGGACGACGGTCGTGTCCTTGCTGGCGGCGACCCACACGCCGAGGCCGCCCATGGTGATGGCCACGAACATGTCCATCGCGACGAGCCTGTCGAGTGTCGCCGGCCCGCGGAGCAGCCGCCACACGACGAGCGTGCCGGCGGCCAGCAGCAGCGCCGCGGCGATCCCGTACACGATGCTCATGAGCCGTCCTCTCTACCCGTGCTTTCGGCGGGCGCGTCGTCGTCGGCGGACGCCACGGCGTGGAACTCCTCGTCGACGCCGTGGAAGGGGCTCGGGTGCCATTCGGTGTCGCGCTCGAAGGTGTCCCGGAACATCCGCTCGACGCGGTCGACCTGGGTGTGGAAGGCGCGGACCGCCTTCTCCGAGCCGACTTCGAGATTGTGGACGTACAGCAGCCGTCGTCGCTGATCGATCTCGACGACGAGCGAACCCGGCACGAGATTGAGATAGGTGACCGCGAGCGCGAGCACGACGTCGGACTTCAGACGCATGGGGACGCGCAGCACCGCCGAGAGGGGCGGCGGCCCGGGGCGGATCGACAGCCACGCCACCTGCAGCGACGAGACCAGGAGATCCGCGGTGAGTCGGCCGGCGATCTTGACGACGCCGAACACGTGCACCCGGCCCTCGACGGGGACCCGCGGCAGCGGCAGCAGCACGGTGAGCGCGAGGGCGACGACCAGCCCCGACAGGATGTTCCCCCAGGTCACGGTGCCCCAGAGCAGCACCCAGACGAACACGAGCCAGGACAGGTTCCAGGCTCGGAGCGCGAGCTCGCGGGCGTCCATCGCGGGCCAGCGGTGCGTCATCGTGGACCTCCGAGGACGGCGGTGATGTAGACGTCCGAGCGTAGGGCGCCCGCGGCGTCGTCGGTGTAGGTGACGATCGGGCCGGCCCACAGCGTCAGCGTCAGGCCGGCGACGATCATCGCGAGCGTCGGCAGCACCATGAGCACCGGCATCCGGCCGACGTCCTCGCGATCGTCGAACGCGACGTCCGACTCGGGATGGACGAGCGCGCTGGGTCCGGAGTCGGCCAGCGCACCTTCGGGGGCGTCGGCGCGGGGCCGCCAGAAGCCCTTCGTCCAGATGCGGGCGACGACGTACAGCGTCAGCAGGCTCGTCACCACCGAACCGGCGACGAGCACCCAGGCGAGCACACCGCCGTGGGCTGTACCGGCTTCGAGCAGGGCCACCTTGCCGATGAACCCCGAGAATGGCGGGATGCCGCCGAGGTTGAGCGCCGGAACGAGGAACATCGCCGCCAGCGCGGGCGAGGCGATGAGCCCGCCGAGCCGGCGCAGGGACGCCGACCCGGCCTGCCGTTCGATGAGTCCGACGACGAGGAACAGCGTGGTCTGCACGAGGATGTGGTGGGCGACGTAGTAGATGGCCCCGGCGAGGCCGTCGCGGCTGGACAGGGCGACGCCGAAGATCATGTAGCCGATGTGGCTGACCAGGGTGAACGAGAGCAGCCGTTTGATGTCGGCCTGCGAGATGGCGCCGAGGATGCCGACGAGCATGGTGAGCAGACCGGCCACCAGCAGCAGATCGTCCATCGCGCCGCCGGGGAACAGCAGGGTGTGGGCGCGGATGATCGCGTAGACGCCGACCTTGGTGAGCAGGCCCGCGAACACGGCCGTGACCGGCGCCGGCGCGGTGGGGTAGGAGTCGGGCAGCCAGCTGGACAGCGGGAACACCGCGGCCTTGATGCCGAACGCCACGAGCAGCACTCCGAAGATCGCGTTGCGGGTGCCCTCGGGGACGTCGCGCATCCGGACGGCGATCTCGGCCAGATTGAGTGTGCCGACGGCGGCGTAGGTGAACGCGAGCCCGGCGACGAAGACCGCCGAGGACACCATCGAGACGAGGACGTACATGATCCCGGCGCGGACGCGGTCACCGCTCGCGCCCAGCGTCAGCAGCACGAACGAGGCGGCGAGCAGCACCTCGAACGACACGTACATGTTGAACAGGTCGCCCGCGAGGAAGGCGTTGGCGACGCCCGTGCACAGGATGAGATAGGTGGGCAGGAAGATCGAGGTCGGCTGTTTCTCGTTGCCGTCCCGGATGCCCTGGCCGATGGCGTAGACGACGACGGCGAGCAGCACCGTCTCGGAGACGACGAGCATGAGTGCCGACAGCTCGTCGACGACGAGGGTGATGCCGAGCGGTCCGAGGCCCCGGCCCTTGTCGTCCCAGCCGCCGACGTGCAGGACGTGGATCTTCGTCGACGTCGTCGCGGCGAGCAGGATCCCCGACGCGGTGGCGGCGAGACCGATCGCCGTGATGGCCACGACCTGCTGGAAACGGGGATGACGGCCCATGACGAGCGTCGCCGCCGCCGCGAGCAGCGGCGCCAACACGGGCGTCACGAGGAGGATCTGGATGAGGCGGTCGTTCATCGGTCGTCACCCGGCGCCGAGTTCGGATCGCCGCCCTCGTAGCGGTTCGGTTCGCCGTCGTCCGGCTCGTGGACGAGTTCGTCCTCGCTGGTGTCCTCCGGCCAGACGAAGTCCTCCGGCAGCGAGTCGACGCCGCCGTGCGGACCGTCGGCGGGGATCGGGTTGCCCTCGTCGTCGAACCAGTTGCCGCCGGCGGTGTCGCCGCCGGTCGCGGGGTCGTCGGAACGGTCCCGGTCGGGTCCGTGCAGGTAGTCGCTGCTGCGCACCTTCGTGTCCTCGGGATCGTCGTCGACCTCGTCCTCGGTCCGCAGGACGAAATGCCGGTAGCTGAGCGCGAGCACGAACGCCGCCACGCCCATGCCGATGACGATGGCCGTGAGGATCATCGCCTGCGCGAGGGAGTCGGCGTCGCCGCCGCGGTCGGCTGATTCGCGGCCGAGGATCGGCGGGTTGCCCGGTGCGCCGCCGAGCGTGATGATGACGAGGTTGAGCGCGTTGCCGACGAGCAGCAGCCCGAGGAGCATGCGGATCAGGCTGCGCTCGAGCAGCAGGTAGACGCCGCAGGCGGCGACGATGCCGGCGGTGATGAGCAGGCCGAGGTTGATGGTCATCGTGCCCCCTCGTTCTGTGATCTACGCGTTCGGCGCTGTTCGTCGGCGTCGAGGCGGGCGCCCAGACCTCCTTGCGGGTCGGACCCGGGAGGCTGCGGCCGCCGGCGGCGTTGTTCGTCGGCGTCGAGGCGGGCGCCCAGGCTACGCAGCACGTCGAGCACGAGGCCGACGACGACGAGGTAGACGCCGAAGTCGAAGAAGATGCCGGTGACGAGGGTGACCTCGCCGAACACGGGCAGTGTCGCCGACAGCGTCGCCGACGAGAGTGCCGGCGCCCCGAGCAGCAGCGACGCCGTCGCGGTGCCGCCGGAGAAGAACAGGCCGAGCCCGAGGATCCGGCCGGCGTCGATGGGCAGCGCCTCGCCGAGCTCGTAGCGGCCGCCGGCGAGGTAGCGCAGCACCAGCGCCATCCCGGCGACGAGCCCGCCCGCGAAACCGCCGCCCGGCGCGTTGTGGCCGGAGAAGAAGAAGTAGACGGACAGCACCATCATCGTCGGGAAGACCAGGCGCGTCGCGATCTCGAGGATGAGCGAGCGGTGCCGCGGGTCGCGCCAGCCGCTGCCGGCGAGCCAGGTGGGCTCGGCGCCGTCGCGGTCGGCCTGTTCGCGCATCTCGGGCGAGATGCGCGGGGCCGCGCCGAAGCGGCGGTTGCGGAACACCAGCGACGCGACGCCGGTGGCCGCGACGACGAGCACCGAGATCTCGCCCATCGTGTCCCAGGCGCGGATGTCGATGAGCAGGACGTTGACGGCGTTCTTGCCGTGGCCTATCGCATAGGCGGCCCACGGGTAGTCCTCCGAGACGGGCCGCGCCGTGCGGGCGGCCGCCGCGAACATGCCGACGACGACGAGCAGCGCGCCGAACGCGATGCCGATGAGGGCGCGCAGCGGACGCAACGGGGTCTCGTGCCGACGCTCGATCTCGGCCGGCAGCTTGCGCAGCACGAGGATGAAGACGACGAGCGTCAGCGTCTCGACGAGGAACTGCGTGAGGGCGAGGTCGGGGGCGCCGTACAGCGCGAAGATGATGCCGTTGCCGTAGCCCGTCAGACCGAGCAGCAGGACGGCCGCGAGCCGGTTGCGCAGCACGGTCGTCGCCAGCGCGCCGGCGATGATGAAGCCGGCGACGACGGCCTGGACGGCGTCGTCGAAACCGCTGAGCCGGGGGGTGTCGCGGTTGCCGAGCAGCAGGGCCGTGGTGGGCAGCACGACGAGCGTCACGATGATGACGGACTGCGTGATCGGCAGTGAGCCGCGCTGCGTCGTGCGCGTCATCCGCAGCGAGAGGGCGTCGGCGGCGCGCAGGACGGCGTCGTACATCCGGTCGGCGTTGCCCAGCGGCGGTTTGAGGAACAGCATGGCGCCGAGGCGTTTGCGCAGGTAGAACAGTCCGATGCCGCCGGTGATCGCGATGGCCGACAGGCCGAGCGCGGGGGTGAGGCCGTGCCACAGCGCGAGGTGGGTGAGTTCTCGGCCGTGGGGCGGGAGGGTCCGCGCGTACGCTTCGAGCACCGTGCCGATGGGCGCCGCGGCGAAGCCGGCCACCACCGACAGGGCGGCGAGGATCCCGGCCGGCGCCATGAACGCGATGCTCGGCTGATGCAGCTCGGCGACGGCCCGCGACGGCAGCCGGCGCAGCTTGCGGCCGAACGCGCCCCACAGGAAACGCGTCGTGTAGCAGACGGTGAGCATCGAGCCGGTGACGACGGCGGCGAGCACGATCGGATCGGTCCAGGTGGGCAGCGCGCCGGTCTCGCTCAGCGAGGCGAGCGCGGCCTCCTTGCCGACGAAGCCGAGCAGCGGCGGCAGGCCGGCCATCGACGCGCCCGCGACCGTCGCGATGACCGCGAGCACCGGCAACCGGTGGCCGAGCCGGGCGAGCTTGCGGATGTCGCGAGTGCCCGTGGCGTGGTCGATGACGCCCACCACCATGAACAGCGCCGCCTTGAACAGCGCGTGCGCGACCAGCATCGTCATGCCGGCGAGGGCCACGTTCGCATCGCCGACGCCGACGAGCACGAGCAGCAGGCCGAGCTGACTGACCGTGCCGAACGCGAGGATCAGCTTGAGATCGAACTCGCGCACCGAACGCCAGCCGGCGAGCACCATCGACACCAGACCGAGGCCGACGACCGGGACGTGCCAGGCGGGGCCGTGCGCGAACGTCGGAGCCAGCAGCGCGACGAGGAAGATGCCGGCCTTGACCATCGCCGCGGCGTGCAGATATGCCGAGACGGGCGTCGGTGCCGCCATCGCGCCGGGCAGCCAGAAGTGCAGCGGGACGATGGCCGACTTGCTCAACGCGCCGATGAGCAGCAGCACGAGCGTCACCTGGAGATAGACGCCGTCGGCGGGCGGGTCGGCGAGGATCTCCGAGATCGTGTACGTGCCGGCCCGTTCGCCGAGCATGATGATGCCGACCAGCATCGCGAGCCCGCCGGCGGTCGTGACGAGGAGGGCCTGGGTCGCGGCGCGGCGGCTGGTGGCGCGCACGGCGTAGAAGCCGACGAGCAGGAACGACAGGACCGTCGTCAGCTCCCAGAAGACATACGTGAGCAGCAGGTTGTCGCTGGTGACGAGCCCGAACATGGCGCCCGCGAACAGCACGAGCTCGGCCGCGAACGTCGGCACCCGCTTCTTGCCGGACGGGAAGTAGCTCGCGCAGTAGACGAGGACGAGTGCGCCGACGCCCAGGATGAGCACGCTGAGCACGGCAGCGAGCGGGGTGAACCGCAGCTCGATGTCCATCTGCAGCGCCGGCACCCAGGGGTGGCGGGCGGTGAGCGGCGCCTCGGCGGTCGGCCAGTTCGCGATGACCCAGACGAGCGAGGCGGCCGGAACGCAGGCCAGCAGGTAGAAGCCGCGGTGTCCGATTCGGGAGATGATCGCAGGTGCCGCCGCTGACGCGATGATGAGAGCGACGAGGACAGCGATCACGGGCACTCCGTCGTGTTGATGGCGGGCGGGGTGTCGGAGATGGAGCTTGCGGAATCGACCGGCTACAGATGGAGGCCTCGGACAGGCTTTCCGTCGCTCAGTCTACGGGGGAGCCGCGTCGCGACGAACGTCGACCAGGCATCGCACGCAGAAGCGCCAGGGCCGGGTCGGGCTCGCGTCGGCGTCGTCCAGCCGTCGCTACCATGGCCGGGTGATGGATCGAAGTGTCGGGAAGCTCGCCGCGGTCGCCGCCGTCCTGGTCGTCGGGCTGGGGGTTGCGGCGTGCGGCTCCGACGACTCGCCGGCGACGAGTTCGTCCTCGTCCTCGTCCGAGACGTCGGCACCGGAATCCGCGACGACGTCCGCGCCGTCCTCTTCCTCGTCGGCGAAGCCGTCGACGTCGACAGCGAAGCCCGCGGCTCCGTCGACGACGAACGCGGAGCGTCCGCCGGCCGCTCACGCCGAGTCGGACAAGCCGGAGCCGCCCGCCGACACCCCGCGCGACGTGCCGATCGTCGGCGCCGTGAAGTCGTCGTACACCGCGGGCGACACCCAGTTCGTGGTCACCGACGGCGACCCGGCCGAGGCCGAGCGCAAGCTGGTCGCGGCCGGATTCAAGAAGGGTGAAGTCAACGCGGAGGCGGACTCCGTCGAGTACATCGGGCACGGCTGGTCCGTGACGGTGCTCAAGGCGTTCGGCGGCAGCCTCGGCTACAACATCACCAAGACGTCGTGACGGCGGTACCGACGCGCGACGGCGCGGTCCGCGGCCGTCTCATGCTGGCTTCGGGCGCGTTGCTGGCGACGGCCGGGTTGCTCGTCGCGGGCTGCGGCGGTGGCGGTGGCGGCGAGAAGGCCGAGCCCTCGGTGAGCGCCGCGCCCGGCGTCGAACTGCCGAAGGACTTTCCGAGCGCCGACGTCCCGCTCGTCGCCGGGCAGCTGGTCGCCGCGGCCGCGCAGGACGGCGACTGGCAGCTCACCGTCCAGGCGGCCAAGACGGGCCCGTTCGACGCGGCCGTCGCCGCGCTGACCGACAAGGGCTACATCGGCGACGACGCGACGAACGCCGGCGGCCTGCAGGCGCGTCGGCTGATCGGCCCGAACGGCAAGGACTGCACGCCGGGCAAGGCGGGTTGCTACACGGTGGAGATCAGCGTTCGCGCGGCGGCGTCGGCGGGTGGGAACACGGTGCAGTATTTCGTCAGCCGGCTGAGCTGACGTCACAATTCGCCGAGCCGAGGCGTTTCTCCGAAGTGGATATCGCGAATATCGCGATTTGCCACATTCACGCATTTCTTAAGGCTTCTACCGTCGATATAGTGGCGATAGAATATTTCGCTCCATCTTTCCGCGGTTCGATCGTTGAACTCGCCTGGCCAGCCTATCGTTAAATGATCACCGGCCAGATCTTGTGCCGCCGAATACGAGTGGCAGAAATTCAGCACGACCACAGTCGGTGTATGTGCCGTGTCTGCGATCGCCTCGCATAAGTCGCCTTCGGCGACATCCTTGTGGCCTCGGTCGCCGCGCAGACGCACGCCGGTAGCGGAATAGTGTGCACTGACATGAAGCACTTCCGGCTTGAATTTATCGATAAGAAGGGTGATGTCGTTCAGCGCTGCGTCAGATGCCGGGTACACGTCAGCGTATCCCATCTCCCTCTGAATTATCCCGACTTCCCTATCCAGGCGGTTGCTGGCACCGTCGGGCGTGTGACCATCGGATCGATGCGCGAGGCCGTCGGTGGCGGTACTGCCAGCGATAATTAGTACCCTGGTCGGCAGGTGGTGGAGGCGCCGATTCGACACGTCACCGCGGCTGGATGCGGTATCGGAATAATTCCGTGTCGACTCCAGTGATATCGACTCAGAAATGGAATGTGATATCGAAGAGCTGTATATGTCGATGGACGAATTCCGGTCGTATTTCTGGACGGCCGGATCCTTCGATGTTGCAATTAGCGGCTCATGTACCGACTCTGCGGGCCGGCGTTTCGGTTCCGAAAATACACGGCGCAGCCGTGTCGCGGTTTCGACGTCCAACCAACGTTCGATCCTTTTCCAGGAAACCCCGGCGTTCAATGCTAGGTGGACGTTCTCCTGGAGACGGTCCCAGGCCGTGCCTCTAAACCAGTCCGGGGCGCTCCGTAGGTCCTCGTAAGCGCGCCAGATAAGCCGCTGATGCTCGGTGTGATCTGGCCGCACGATTCAACCTTCAACGCTGGCCGTGCCGGCGCCGGTGCTGTTTTCGATGGTCTGGTCGATGATGTAGCGGAGGTCGTTTCGGTGTTCGGCGAGTCGTCGTAGGGCGGATAGTGCGATGTCGCGGTTGTGTTGGCTACCCTGGGTGAGGGCGTCGGTGAGGTGTGCTCCCGCTGATGTTTTGTCGTCGGTGGTGAGGAGGGCGGCGCCGCTTACGAGGTCTCCATAGCACGGCAGACCGGCTAGTCGGGGTGCGGCGAGGAGGATCGGGTATAGGAGTTCGAGTTCACCGTCGCGGACGGCTTCGATGGCTGTATCTCGGGCGGTGATCGTGTCAGAAGTGATGTCGAACACGTCAGGCAGTGTCCATCGGCGGGTGAGATGCACGATGCCGAGGTGTTGGGCGGCGACGGAGTCGCCTCGACGGGCCCGGTGGGCGAGTATCTGGTCGGTGCGGGGGTCGTCGAGAATGGCGGTGCGGACGGTGTCGTCGGTGAGGAACTCCTGGGATGCTCGCCAGGTCGGGGTTTTGAGCCAGTCGTCGAGTAGTTCTTGATGTTCCAAGATATGGCGGTGTTCCAGGAGTACCGTCTCGATGCCTCGTTCGGTGATGTCGGTGGTCAGTCGGCTGATGTGGGCCGGGCTGGAGTGTTCGGGGTAGAGAACGGCGAGGGCGTGCAGCGTGGGCTCATCCGAGCGCAATAGTGCGAGGTTGTTTCGGATCAGTGTTTCTCGTTCGTGCCATCGTGGTGCTGATGTCCAGGTGTTGACGAGGTCGATGACGGGGTCGGCGAGGTCGATGACAGCCCAGGGGGGGATGCCGTCGGGTGTCGGGTCGTCGCGTAGGAGGGTGCGGGCGGTGTCGCGTACTTCGCGTCGCGCCGGCCCGGCGTGGTGGGAGTCTTCTTCCGCCAGGGCGGATGTTGTCGCGGTGCGTAGGTCCTGCATGGCGCCGGACTTATCGTCGTGGGTGTGTCGGAAGCGGGCGCCGGCGGCCAGCACACGCGCCGCGCTGCCCGGTCTCAGGCCTGCGGCCGCTGCTGCGAAGCCGGCCAGGGCGTCGTCGCGACGTCCCATCTCGGCCAGCTGGTTGCCGAGGTTGTTCAGCGATGTCGCGAGGTCGGGCAGGTAGGCGGCGGGATGCTCGTCGGCGAGCCGACGCCGGATCGCGGCGGCCTGTTCGGTGGCGGTCAGGGCGTCCTCGCGGCGTCCCACCTCGGCCAGCCGGATGCCGAGGTTGGTCAGCGAGGTCGCGAGGTCGGGCAGGTAGGCGCCGGGATGCTCGTCGGCGAGCCGACGGTAGATCGCGGCGGCCTGCTCGGTGGCGGTCAGGGCGTCCTCGCGGCGCCCCACCTCGGCCAGCCGGATGCCGAGGTTGGTCAGCGATGTCG
>JBGANR010000032.1:0-44575 GCA_044222225.1 Mycobacteriaceae bacterium | reverse complement strand
ACGCGACGTATGTCGTCGCGTCGGTCCTCTCAACTGCAGGTACTGGACAGTAGATCGTGTCATCGGTGTGCCCGGCGCCGGACGATCTCGAGAATCGGGGCCACAGCGGCGTCCCATCCCGCCGTGACGTCCTCGTAGGACAGCCGTACGACGAGGTATCCCCTCGCCAGCGCCGTCCGATCCCGCTCCCGATCACGCTGGTAGTCACGTCCGAGGTGATGTCGCCGGCTGTCGATCTCGACGATCAGGCGTCGGCCCACCAGGAGGTCCACCCGACCGACGTCGGCGATCACCGCCTGCGGCGTCACCGACAGACCGAGCCGCCGTAGCCGCACGCGTGCCAGCGACTCCGTCCCCGATTCGGCCCGGCCGTCGACGGCGCCGAGCAGCCGGCGCATCCGTCCCGGAGCTCCCACCAGCGCCTCGGCGATGTCGTCCACTGCGAGCTCGGGCCGAATGCGCAGCGCGGAATCGCAGATCGCGACGAAATCGTCGGGACCTGCGCACCTCGCGGCGCAGGACAGCGCCGGCAACACCGGGTCGACGGCCCTCCGCGGTGCCCGCAACACGGCGTAGGGCCGGCAGTATCGGCGGTCGCTCACCCGCCGCCCGTGCACGGACGCCCGGATGTGCTGCCTGGTCCGGCCTTCCGGAACCCAGACGCCCCGACGTTCCAGCGCACTGAGACAACCGACGACGCCCCCGGCCCGCACCGCCGCGGCGACGTTCGGATCGGCGTCCGGGAAGGCGAACCATCCCCGACGCAGCGGCGTCAGGTCACCTCGCCGCACGGACCGCTTCACATCCGCGTCGGCGAATCCCGCAGCGGCCAGCTCGTGCCGCGCGACCACCCGGCCCGACTCCGTCAGGCGTCTGCCCCATTCGTCCATTCCGGCAGCATCCACCGCGCCGGCCGTCGCACGGGGCGAAGAACGGTCCCGGACGCGTCTCCTGTGGACGATCCCGGCCGCATCGCGAAAGATCACGCGCCGACCACAGGCCGACCCGACGGAGCCCAGACAGCGTCCACAGCCGACATTCCAGTCGCTTCCAGGCGACCACCCCACCGCGCACTTCTCTACTGACCGGTACCTGTCTGAGAGAGGGCCGACGCGGTGTATATCTCCACGCCTACCCCAAGAGCGACCGACTTCGTCATCACCCGCGCGACGAGGACGACACCGCGCCCTGCCGGTGCCGGGTACCCCCGCCGACGCCGTCGGCGAGCCGCGTCCGGCCGATCCGGAGCCGGCCTTCGGGGCGGTGTCCGGAACCTACGCTGAGCGAGCCGACGCGGCATATATCGCCGCGTCGGTCGTCTCACCGACAGGTACCGGTCAGTAGGTCAACCGTGCGGCCACGGACAACCGCAGGACGCCCGTACGACGAGTCTCGGTTCGAGGCGTCGGGCGGCCGTCATCGCCCCGTCGCCGTCCGCCAGCGCGCCGGAGAGCAGAAGCGCCGCCTCCCGGCCGAGGTCTCGGGGGCCGCACGTCACCGTGGTCAACGGCGGATCGACCAGCGCCGACGCCTCGATCCCGTCGAAGCTGATGACACGGATGTCTCCCGCGCGCCCGGCTTCATGCAGCGCCGCGAGCACACCGATCGCCACGTCGTCGCTGTGGCAGACGACGGCGTCGAGCTCCGGGTACTCGGCGAGTGCGCGACGTCCGGCCTCGAGGCCGCCGGCGCCGGACGTCGACGACGGAACGCCGGCGAGATCGCCGCCGGCCAGGGCGTCCCGGACGCCACGCATCCGGTCCCGCCTGGCCAGGGCGTCGGCGCGGCCACCGACATAGACGACGCGGCGCGCCCCGTGTCCGGCGAGATGGTCGCCCGCGAGGAAACCGCCGCGCACGTCGTCGGTGCCGATGTACAGCGCCGGATCGCCGACCGACCGCGTCAGGTGCAGGACCGGAACGGACGCCGTCAACGCGTCGAGGGCGTCGTCCGCCGTCCCGACCGCCGGGACGAGCGCGACGGCCGCGACGTTGTTCTCCTGTAGGAAGGTGACGAGCCTGCCCTGCCGCTCGGCGTCGTTGAGGGTGTTGGCCAGCAACGTGACGTAGCCGAGATCGCTGAGGGACTCCTCCAGCCCGACGATGACCTCCGCGAAGAACGGGTTGGTCACCGTCGTCACGAGCACGCCGATGACGTTGCTCGTCCGCGACCGCAGCGACGCCGCTCCCCGGTTGTAGACGTAGCCCAACTCGTCCATGACGCCGAACACCCGCCGCCGCGTCTCCTCCGAGACGCGCCCCTCCCCCCGCAGCACGAGGGACGCCGTCGCCCGGGACACCCCGGCGCGGCGCGCCACGTCGAGCAATGTGGCACGCCTCGTCGTCACGGGAGACTCGGGCACCGCACGATCGTATCCACGAGCGCGGTCGAGCACCGCCGCGCCGATCAGCCGCCCACCGCCCGTCCGCGCGCCGCCTGCTCCCGCGCGATCTCCGCCGCCCGTCCGATGTGCGATTCCGGGGCCAGCAGCTCGGCGATGGCCGACGCGTCGAGCGCCGCGGCGATCCGCGGATCGGCCGCCAGCCGCGCGGTGAACGAACCCGCACCGGTAGCCGCCGCCTGCGCCGCCTCGTAGACGATCTCGTGCGCGTCCTGCCGACCGACGGCGCCGGCCAGCGCCATCATGACGGCTTCGGACGCGATGAGTCCGCCGGTGAGGTCGAGGTTGCGCCGCATCCGCTCGGGGTGCAACACCACTCCTTCGGCGATGACGCGCACCCGTACGAGCGCCTCGCCGGAGAGCTCGCACGCCCGGCGCTGCACGTCGAAGAGCTCCGACGATCCGTTGTCCGACTCGTGCTCGCCGAGCGCGAACTCGAACGCCAGCGGCACCGACGCCCGCACCTGCGCCGTCAGACCGATGATGTCCTGGCAGAGCTGCGGATTGCGCTTGTGCGGCATCGTCGAACTCCCCACGGTCCCCGCCGGGACCGGCTCCTCCGCCTCGCCGTACTCGGTCTTCATCAGCTGGTACAGCTCCCGGGCGAGGCGTCCGGTCGTCGTCGCGACCATGCGGAGCAGCGTCACGAACTCGACGGCGTGATCGACCACGACCCGTGACGGCACCGTCATCGGGCGCAGTCCCAACCGATCGGCGACGCCCCGCTGCACGGCGACCGCCGAATCACCGAGCGCCGCCGACGTCCCGGCCGCACCCCCGAGCAGCGCCACGGCGAGCCGGGGCCGCAGCTCCTCGAGCCGGTCCAGGTGTCGCAGGTACTCGTCGATCCAGGCGGCCACCTTGAAGCCGAACGTGATGGGCACCGCGTGCTGCCCGTGCGTCCGGCCGGGCATCACCAGGTCGGCGCTGCGCTCGGCCAGGCCGGCCAGGGCGACGACGATCCGCCGGATCTCGTCGGCCACGATCGCCCTGGCCCGGGTGAGCAACAGCGTGTCGCCGGTCTGGGTGATGTTCTGGGTGGTGGCGCCCCAGTGCACCCAGCCGCCGTGCTCCGGCCCGACGAGGTCGGCGAGTTCGACGACGAGCCCCATCAGCGGATGGCTGGTCCGCAGGATCGCGGCGTCGACGCGGCCGGCGTCCAGCAGGTCGACCCGGCACGCCGCGACGACGGCCTCGCCGGCCGCGGCGGGGATCACCCCCTCCGCCGCCTGTGCGGCCGCGAGCGCACCTTCGACGTCCAGCCACGCCTGCCGTCTCGCCGACTCGGTGAACAGCGAGTCCATCGGCGTCTCCGGCACCCGCCCCGCCGTGAAGCGTTTCTTCAACGCCCGTCCCCCTTCTCCCTGACGCGGATCACGCGGCCGCCACGGTCTCGGCCGCGCCTCGCTTGCCCCGCTGCAACGCCGTGTTCACCACCAGCACGATGACGATGAGACCGATCTGCAACGATCCGTACGCCGCGGCCGAGCCGAACTCCGACGAGTAGATCCTGTTGTAGATCTCCACCGACAGCGGCGGATAGCTGGCCGGGTAGACCACCACCGACGCGACGTATTCGCCGACGCCGTCGACGAACGCCAGCAGCGCGCCGGCCACGATCCCCTTCGCGATGAGCGGCAACGTCACCGTCCGCATCGCGGTGAACGGCCCGGCGCCGAGGTTGCGCGCCGCCTCCTCGATCGACGGGTCGACCGAGTCGAGCGCCGCGTTGGTCGACCGGAAGATCAGCGGCACGAACCGAACGATGTAGGCGATCGGCAGGATCCACAGGGTGCCGACCAGCGAAAGGCCGAGGTTCGACGGCTGCGGCTCGTTGAACGCGTTGACGAGGTTGACGCCGATGACGGTGCCCGGCAGCGCCCACGGCAGCATGATCATGATGTCGATCCACCAGCGTCCGGGGCCGCGCCACCGCGCGATGACGTACGACGCCGTGACGCCGAGCAGGATGGCGCCGATCGTGGCGAGCAGGCTGAGTTGGACGCTGACCGAGATCGGCAGCAGGCTCGCCGGGTCGGTGAACAGCGTCGTGTAGTTCTGCAGCGTGTATTCCGGCGGCACGATCTGCGTCGTCCACAGCGCGTCCACCGAGAACGAGACAAGCACGATCGTCAGCACCGGCGCCATGAGCACGACGGTGAGCAGCACCGATCCGGCGCCCGCGAACCAGCGCACCGCTCCGGCACTGCGCGTCCGGTCCCGCTGAATGCCCTTCGACAGGCTCCGGTGCACGCGTCGGCCCTGGTACCACTTCATGCCGATGAGGAAGGCGATGGAGACGATGGCGAGCACCGTCGACTGTGTCGCGGCGAGTTCCTGCTTGCCGACGGTCTTGGTCGCCACGATCTGCATCGTCAGCGTCTGCACGTTGTAGAGCTGCGGCGCCGTGAACGACGCCATCGAGATCATGAACGTCAGCAACGCCCCCGAGACGAGCGCGGGCGTCAGCATCGGCAGGATGACCGTGCGCCACACCCGCGTCCGGCTCGCGCCGAGGTTGTAGGCGGCCGATTCGATCGACGAGTCCATGCCCGCCAGCCCTGCCGAGACCGGCAGGTAGAAGAACGGATACATGGTGAAGACGTGCACCAGCACGACACCGCCGACCCCGCCGACCGCGACGGACGCCGCCGACACGCCGAACCACTCGGCCAGCGCGCGCGGGATGATCCCGGTCTCGCTGTAGAGCAGCACGAAGCTCACGGCGCCGATGAGCGGCGGCAGCGCCATCGGCAGGATCGCGACGGTCTCGAGCAACCGGCGTCCGGGGAACTCGAAGCGGGTGAGCAGCACCGCGAGCCCGGTGCCGACGACGCCGCAGCCCACGACGGAGGCCAGCGAGATGACGATCGACAGCGTCAGCGCGGTGCGCGAACTGCCGTCGAGGAACGTCCCGTAGTTCGCCGTGACGCCGTCGCCGCCACCGCTCGTGACGGCCGTATACGCCATCGGCACGACGACGAGGAAGAACAGGATCGCGACGACGGGGATCGCCAGAAAGTAGACGAACCTGTCACTGGACGCGCCGGGCAGCCGCAGCCGGGCGCGGGCGGGCGCCGTCATCGCAGCACCACCCAGGCGCGTCCGGAGACGATCCCGACCGAGACGGCGTCGCCGACCGACGGCCGCGCGCCGGTCGCGGCGACGGTGACGTACAGCGTGAGCTCGCCCGATTCCCCCGCTTTCCTTGATTCCACGGTGTAGGTCGTCGTCGCGCCGGTGAACTCACTGTCGACGACGCGTCCGGTGAACAGGCCGTCGCCGTCCGGCACGAAGCCGAGGGTCTCGGGCCGCAGCGAGACGGCGACGGGGTCGCCGGCGGTCACGTCGACGTCCGGAGTCGGCGCCTCGACGCGTGCTCCGCCGTCGAGGTCGACCTCGACGGCGCCGTCGCGCACGGCCGCGACCGTGCCGGGCACGACGTTGCTGCGCCCGATGAACCGCGCGACGAACGACGTCCGCGGCCGGTGGTAGACGGCGTCCGGGGTGTCGACCTGGTGCACGGTGCCGCCTTCGAGGACGGCGATCCGATCGCTCATGGCCATCGCCTCGGCCTGATCGTGCGTGACGTACAGCGCGGTGATGCCCGATTCCGTCTGGACCCGGCGGATCTCGCTGCGCGTCTCCTCGCGGAGCTTGGCGTCGAGGTTGGAGAGCGGTTCGTCGAGCAGCAGCACGGTCGGCGCGACGACGATGGCCCGGGCGAGCGCGACGCGCTGCTGCTGGCCGCCCGAGAGTTGGTCGACGCGCCGGTCGCCGTAGCCGGCCAGGCCGACCTGCTTGAGTGCATGCTCGACCCGTCGGTCCCGCTCGGCCTTGCCGACGCGCCGCACTTTGAGTCCGTAGGCGGTGTTCTCCGCGACGGTCATGTGCGGGAACAGCGCGTAATTCTGGAACACCATTCCGGTGTCCCGGCGATTCGGCGGCGCCGTGGTGACGTCCTTGTCGCCGAGCATGATCCGCCCGCTGGTGGGTGCGACGAATCCCGCGACCATGCGTAGCAGTGTCGATTTCCCGCAGCCGGACGGTCCGAGCAGGGTGAACAATTCCCCGGATTCCACGGTGACGTCCATGGCGATGCGGGTCTTTTCTCCGTAGTTCTTGGTGATCTCATCGAATCTGATCGATGTCATGACGACTCCCGGTTATGGCCGGCGGCTCAGCCGCGGTTCTTGATCTGCTGGACCCAGTGATTCATCCAGTCGGTTTCATGCTTGTTGACGAGCGTCCAGTCGACCGGCATCTCCTTGAGCCCGATCTCGGTGACCCAGCCGGGTTCGCGCGGCAGCGGCACCGTCGGCAATTGGAAAGACGAATCGGCGAGTTTCTGCTGGGTCTGCGCCCGCAGCAGGAACTCCAGAAACTTGTCGGCGGCCTCTCCGTGCGGCGCCTTGGCGATCTTGCCGACGCCGTCGAGCAGGATCGGCGCGCCCGACGCGGGCACCACCGGCGTGAACGGCGCGCTCTTCGAGCGCTGGACCAGCACGTCCTGCAGGTTCCAGATGCTCACGGGCGCCTCCTGCCGCTGGATGCGCAGGAAGAGGTCACTCGGATTGGCCGTGTAGTCCTTCGTGTTCCGGTCCAGCGCACGCAGGTAGTCGTATCCGGGATTCGGCCCGCTCGCCGCGAACGTCCGGCCGATCAACGCGGAATAGACGCTCCGCATCGTTCCCGACGCCGCGACGTCGCGGATGAGGATCTTTCCCTGCATTCCGGGTGCGATGAGGTCGTCCCAGTCTTTCGGTGCCACGGCCGCGTCCATCGCTTTGTTGTTGTAGAACATGATCTGTGCCATTCGCATCTCGGCGAGCCAGGTGCCGTCGGGGCCGCGATAGCGTTCCGGCACCCGCGCCACGACGTCCGCCGGCGCGGGCTGCAGCAATCCCCGCTGGACGCCCTGCGTGAATTGCTGCGACGTGCCGCCCCACCAGATATCGGCCTGCGGCCGATAGGATTCGGCCCGAATCCGCTCGACCACCTCACTCGCGCCGAGCGTCAGCATGCGCACGCGCCCCTTGTATTCGGGGAACGCCTCCTCGAAGTCCTTGAGCACGCCGGTCGCGATCGCCTTGGGCCGCGACGTGTAGATGATCAACGCCGTCGAACTCGGCCCGGAGCTCAGCCCGCATGCAGCCAGACCCGCGATCATCACCACCGCTCCGATGATCGCGAGCAGTCTTCTTCTCATTCATCTCTCCTCTCGGTAGATCGATCCATCATGACGTTGAAACTCCGGACGCAGACGAGGCTCCGAGAGTTGGACCAATCGATGATAGATCGATCTATCATGGTGTGATGAGGCTAACGGCCTGCCCGAGGAGGTGTCAAGGCCCACATCGACGACCGGCCGCGCAGCGAAAACTGTCGCGAGACGGGTAGACGCGACGTATATCGCCGCATCGCCCCTCTGACGGACAAACACCGGTCGGATTCCGCTAGCATCGGCCGATGTCTGATCGCCGCGCCTGCGCCCCGAACGCCGGAGCTCGGCCCGCATGACGCCCCCCGCAATCCGCGTGGCCGTCCTCCTTGAGGAACCCGGCGTCGACGCATCTGCGCTGGTCGACGCGGTTCGGCGGATCATCTCCTGCGACCTGGCACCCGTCGTCGTCGGCGCGACGGACGCCCTCGCCACCGCGCAGGCAAGACTCACCGGCGCGGGCCTGGCCGAGCCGGTGACGTTCGTTACCGGCGCGGGGCGCCTGGAATGCGTCGCGGCACTGGACGACACGGCCCAGGCCGTCCTCCTCCACGACCCCGCGCGCCCACTCGCCTCAACCGAGCTCTGGCGCACCATCACCGATCTCGCCCGGTCCGGCGTCGACGCGGCGTTCCCGACGACCGTCATGGTCGACAGCGTCAAGGCCGTCGACGATTCCGGAACGGTCCTGCAGACCGTCGACCGCGAGAATCTCCGATCTGTCGAGTACCCGCGCGCGATGAGCGTCCGCGTGCTGCGCGAGATGCTCGCATCGGCCTCGGCCGACGAGTTGACGTACTGTCTCGCGACCGGTGTCGACGTCGTCTACGTCGCCGTCGAGCGTTCGGCCTTCGAGACGCACCTGCCGAGCAACCGTTCCGCGAGCGCCTGATCCGGCGCGTACGTCACCTTGATGTTGGACTCCCTACCGGGGAACACCCGCACCGCGAGATCGCTGAAGCGCTCGACGCTCGACGACGTATCCGTGCCCTCGAAACCCTCCCGCTCGGCGGCCCCATACGCCGCGAGCAGCTCGGGCGCCCGGAACGCCTGGGGCGTCTGAACCCGGACGAGGCCGGGTCCGGCCGCACGCACGGCGCCGTCGGGGCCCACCTCGACGATGTCGCCGCCGCCGAACCCCGGCACAGCGCCGCCGTACCGCCGCGCGACGTCGACCGCCTCGCGCATCATCGCCGCATCTGCCAGCGGCCGGGCCCCGTCGTGCAACAGGACGACGTCGATCCGGCCCGCCTCGATGTCCGGCGCCAGGTGCCGCAGCGCCAGCAGCTCCGATTCGTGCCGCGACGCCCCACCCTCGATCACCTCGACCTCCCCGGCGACCTCACGCTCGATCACCTCGCGGGCCAGGTCGAGGTCGACGCCGCGGGTGACGAGCAGCGTCCGGGTCACCTCGGGGACCGCGAGCACGGCGGCCAGACTCCAGGCCACCATCGCTCGGCCGGCGATCGTCAGGTACGCCTTGTTGCCCTCGGCGCCCATCCGGCTCCCCTTGCCGGCGGCGAGGACGACGGCGGCGCACGGATGTTTCACCACGACGTCACAGTAGTACACACTCTCACTCTTTCACCGAAAGATTCGCCGACGCTCGGCGCCGACCCGGAAGATCACCTCGCTTTTTGTTGCCAAACCTCGCCATCGCCAGATCAAGAAGCCGATCGACGAGATCTGAGTACGACAACCCATCGTGTGAGGCCATCACCGGAAAAGTGCTTGTCGGCGTCATTCCGGTGATCGTATTGACTTCCAACACGTGGGGCAAGCCGATCTTCGGTACGATGAAATCGAAGCGCGCGTAGCCGTCGAACGCGTACTCGCGATAGATCTTCGACGCTACTCGTCGCACATATTCAAGGTTCGCGTGCGAGATTCGCGCCGGAACGACGAAGTCTACTCGCGTTCGGTCCGGGCCATACTTCGATTCTGGGTCGAACCAGTCCTGACCGTCGTTGAACACGAGCTCGAGCGGCGGCATGAGATCGAACTCCGACGCCGACCCCATCACACCCACCTGGACCTCCACGCCTTCCACGAACTCTTCGACGAGCACATCCGAATCGAACCGAAAAGCCTCCTTGATTCCCGAGCGCAAACCATCTCGATCCTTGGCGATCGTAACTCCGAGACTCGAACCATGACGGGACGGCTTCACCACGTAACGTGCCGATTCCCATCCTGACACGATCCCCCACAACTCGTCCATGCTTCGTCCGTCGAAACCGCCGATATCTGAAACGGTCGTATACCGCGGCGTGTTCGCCAAAGAGATCAAGAACTGCCGCTTCGCGAGAATCTTATCCATGAATACCGCCGAAGGAGCAACACCCGGCCCCGTGTACGGCACGCCCAGAGATTCCAGAAGTCCCTGGACGACGCCGTCTTCGCCTCCGACCCCATGCAACAGAAGAAAGACGGCGTCTATCTCCGACAGGAAGTCGACCGGATTCGCATCGACCCGCTCCGCACCGACCAACCAACGATGGTCGGCCGTCAATTCCACATCGATGAACGAGTGTCTAGAATCAGCGAGATACGGCCGCACCTTCTCTGCACTCGACATCGATACCGCTCTTTCCGACGACCACCCCCCGAAGATCATCGCTACCCGTAAGGCGCCGCTGTTCATCGTCCTTGCCATCTCTTTCTCCTTCCACGAGTTCTCAAACCGACAGGTTCCAGTCACGACGAAATCGGATTGCTTTCACAGAAATCGCCGATGAATGTGCGTAGCTCCACTCTCGATCGTTCCGTCACGCTCATATCCGCAACGGTTCTGATGAACCGCTCGATCCTGCCTAACAACGCAGCGAGATCGTCAGGCCCGACTTTTCGGGCAGCGAGTTCATTGACACCGATACGCAGGCCACTCGCAAGATTCGGCGGAAGCTTGTCGCCAGGAAGCGAGTTCCGATTGACGAGCACGCCGCAGGACTCCAACTCTTCCTCCACCGTCCTACCGCTCACCCTACCGAAAATGCGCAGATCGACGAGCAGCATATGCGTGTCGGTACCACCGGTGACGAGGCTGTATCCAGAATTCTTCAAGTACGTGGAGACGAACTGCGCATCGTCGATGATCCGTCGCGCCCACGCCGCGAAATCATCCGTTGCCGCAAACCGCAGAGCAGAAGCCTTCGCAGCGATGGCCGCAAAGTTCGGCGTCCCCTGAAACCCGGGAAACACACTCCTGTCGAGGAGTCTTCTCACGGTCCGACCCGAACTCGGCACGACCTCCTTCTCGCGCGATCCTGTCAATATCAAACCGCCACGAGGCCCTCTGAGCTGCTTGTAGGTACTCGTCGTCACGAAGTGGGCGTCATCGATCGGATTCGGATGCAACCCCGCTACGACGAGGCCGCTGATATGACTGATGTCGGCAAGCATCAATGCACCGTATTGATCCGCAATAGCACGGACCTCCGAGAAATCCACTTGTCGCGCATAGGAACTCGCGCCACAGATGATGATCTTCGGCCTATGCTTTCCTGCCAACCATCGGATCTCCTCGTAATCTATCCAGCCATCTGGATCCACGCCATAGTTCACGACGTTGAAGAACCTGCTCGATACCGACGCTTCCGCGCCGTGTGTCAGATGGCCGCCGGCGTCGAGCGACATACTCAATATTGTTGCACCAGGATTCAAAACGGAGAAGAGGACGGCCAGATTCGCCGACGAACCGGAGTGCGCCTGGACATTCGCACTCCGCGCTCCGAACACCTCACAGGCCCGGGTTATCGCGGTCTCTTCAAGCAAGTCCACGACCGCGGCACCCGAATGGTAACGCCGACCTGGATACCCTTCGGCCGTCACTCCGGAAAGAACGCTTCCCTCAAGCACCATAGCTGAGCGAACAGGAGGGCTCGAAGAGGCGATAAGCCCCAATGTTCTCGCGTTCTGTCGATGTTGATCCATCACAAGACCAGTCAGATCACGATCGACCGTCTCTGCTTCCCGCCAGTACCTCGTCATTTCAGTCACGAATGACGCATCAACCGACACTTCCTACCGTCCTCTCTTCGATTTCCTGACATGGTCTGCACTCAAATCATCTCGGCGATCATCGCCGAAGTGAAGAACGATCCCGAAAACACGCCGAAAACGACCAGAACAAAACGCCACATCTTGCCACGCAGGATCGCCAGTTGCGTTGAGTTGATCGCGAAACCTGCACACCCCAGGACGATGCCGGCCATCGTGAACAAGTCGATTCGCTCGAACTCAGAGGCGGCGGCGGTCGACCACGGCAGTCGAGGCGAAGTGAGCAGAGCGCCGGCAGCCGCGGCAAGAAGCGCCACCGGAACACCGCGAGGCATACGTGGCGCGACGCCGACAAGCAGTACGGATATCGATACCAGAATGAAGATCGCCGTCCAGCCTCCACTGCCATTGTCCGTCACAGCGAAAACCAATAAAAGCAGGACAAGGGTGGCGCAGGCCGCCACGAGATCGGTCTTCCATCCATTGTGACGACGACTCGAGGTGGCATAGGTGTCACTGACGCTGGACGGAGCGATACCGATTCTGTCGCACACCTTTGTCAGCAACGGTATCGTGACCATCGAGCCGAGGACGATGGTCACGACATAGCTGAGAACGTCACTCGCAGTCGCGAGCACCGTGAGTTCGGAATGCTCCGCGGGATCGACCGTGTGCAAGAGCGAACCGACGCAGGAGAAGGTCATCCCTCCACTACCTGCACCGCAAGCCATCGCCAAACTGGCGTCGTCAAACCCAAGAATGACACCGATCGACGCGAGAACAGCAAAGAAGACGGGACCGAGAAGTGTTCCCAACACATACGTGGCCATGACACCGGCGCCTTCATCGGCAGAGATTCCGAAGCGCTTTTCGATCATTCCGATACTCGGTTCTCGACCGATCGAAAAAGTTGCTCCTACACTTGCCCTCCCCATTCCCAGCATCAACGCGAGCGGAAACGCAAGGATCGTCCCCACCTTCCCGGCACCCTGTGCGATCATCGCCCAACCACTGTCGAAGACGACGTCGAGATCAGTTCCGAACACAGCGCCGGCTCGAAGAATGAACGCGATGGCGACAAACCCCAACAACGTGGCGGCCGCGGACTGAATCTCTTCTATCCGGCGTACCGACCAGCGCATCGCCATGACGTTGACGACAAAGCATGCCATGAAGACGAGGAGCAGAGGCAGCACGACGATTCGAAGAATTCCGATCTCCAACGTGCGCGCGCCGATGGCGTCGGCGACCCCCGAGAGAACCCAGATAACGGACGTCAGGAAAGCGTAGACACCGAGCGTACGGATCTTTCCTGTGGATTTCGACGCGACCGAGTGGGCGCAGGACCAACGAGGTGTCACCGCCGGCGCCCTCCTCGCTCACGTCGACCTGTCACCCCCGGCGCGACAGGTGCCTCGACTTTAAAACCGGCCGTCCGGCTTGTCAAGACGATGTACGCCGTTCGACCGGAACGCACGCAGAGGCACGACCGGCTCACCCGGCCGGCAGAGGCCGCCGCCGCCCGGCGTCGGGCGTTCCACTCTCTCGAACCACCAAGTTCGCAGAATCTCCGCCGGAGGTGCCATCACCCGATATCGTCGGAACCGACATACCGTTGGACCGGTTTTCAGGAGGCATCGTGACCACTGTTCGATTCGAACAGACCATCGAGCGCTCGTTCGTACACAAGCTCGCCATCTCCGACGTCCTCGTCACCGACGTCGCACGCGTCGGCGACCGCACCCTCGTGCTCGGAGCGGTGTGGCCCCGGCTTCACGGCTTCTATCGACATCTCGGAGGCCGCTACGACGTCATGCTCATCGCCGAAACGTTGCGGCAGTGCTTTCTCGTCGCCGCTCATCGCGTCTACGACGTTCCTCTTCAGACGCGGTTCACGATGCAGGAACTCGCGTTCGACGTCAGACATGAGGCGCTGGTGGTCGGCCCGGAACCGGCGCAGATCCACGTCGGCTTCGAGATCGGTTCCGACCGACGGCGAGGCGGCGAGCTCGCCGAGCTCGGCGCCGAACTGACATTCGAGATCGACGGTGCCGTCGTCGCGACCGGGCGCGGCACCGCCTCCTGCCTACCCGAAGAGGTCTACCGACGTCTGCGCTGGTCAGGCGCTCCGCCACGGCCTCCGGGCCGGGTACCGACGGTACGCGGGGTACCACCGACCGCTGTGGGTCAATGGAGCCCAGACAATGTCGTCGTCGGCGATGGATACGAACCGTCGACACACGTCGTGCGATCGCCGGTGGACAACGCGGTGCTGTTCGACCACCCGTCAGATCACGTTCCAGGCATGGTGCTTCTCGAGGCCGCACGCCAAGCGACTCGGCTCCATACCCGGGATCCCTCGGCACGACTTCGCTCGATCACGGCGAGATTCACTCGATTCGTCGAGCTGGACTCGATCTGCACGATCCGGCCGGCGTCGTCGATCACCACGAGCGATCATCCCGAAGAGATCTCATTCATCGTCGAACAGGACGAGACGGTATGCGCCACGATCGAGGTCAAGTGGCATCAGATCACCGGAAGCCGTGACTGACCGAGTTCACGCAGAAACGGTCGTCGCCGAGACGGAACCACCGCAGGCAGCAGCAGTGCCCACATCTCCTCCACACGCTGCGAGAGGTACGCGCGTCCGTCGAGGACGTCGGATACGAGTTGAACTCCGGTGAACGAGGCGACGATGAATCGAGCCAAAGCATCGATGGGCACGTCGTCGCGTACGTCGCCCTGCTCGACAGCCGAACCGAGAAGTCTGGTGGCCGTGTCGATCCAGTCCTGGTACGGCCTGCGAGTACCGCGAAAAGCCCCGAGTTCGATCGTCAGACGTGTACCCGCCCGGACGATGGCGTCGGTCACGATCAGACGAGCCATCTCATGGCACAGCATGACGACCTGTTCCAGCCCCGGAGCGCCATGCTCGGCGACCTTCTCGATCGCTTTCAATGCTCGCCGATGCTCTTCGTCGATCACTTCCTGCGCGAGCTCGTCTTTGGATTTGAAATGAAAGTACAAAGCACCCTTCGTGACTCCCGCCGAAACCGCGATATCAGCCAGACTCGTCGATCCGTACCCACTCCGTTCGAATCGCCTGGCCGCCCCCTCGACAATCTGTGCCCTTGTCAGAACGGCACGCTCCTGCTTCACAGCCAACTCATCGCCTCCGAAAGAAGTCAGTCACCGTGGTGACCCCCCTGTCACACCGGACCGCGAATACACATTGCACTCGCGACCGTACAACCATCGCACTCACCGGAGCCACCGGCTTCCACGGCGCAGCGCTCCTCACCGAGTTGCTCACCAGAGCGGACGTCCGCGTCGTCGCACTGATTCGCGGCGGTTCCCGGCGGCTGCGGTTACCCCCGCCGCACCGCGTCTCCGACATCGACATCACCGACGCGGTCGCGCTGCGCAACGCGCTTCGGGCCGCAGCGCCCAAGGTCGTCGTGCACGCCGCGTCGTACACGGCCGGGGACCGCAACCTGCAAGAGCTCGTGAACACAGAGGCCGCCGGAACCATCGCGGCGAGCGCCGAGGCAGGCGGTGCCGGTCTGGTCATGATCGGCACGCAAGCCGTGGTCGGGCCAGGACCTCACTCGGGACCGACCGAGGCCGAGATCGCCACCGCCCCGGCGTCCCCGCTCAGTGCGTCCCGTCTCGCCGGCGAACGTCTGGTGGCGGCCGCCGGCGGCACGGTGCTACGCCCCCATCTCGTCCACGGCGACGGCGACAGGTGGTTCATCCCGGGGCTGCTCCGTACCCACCGGCGACTCGGCGCTGTCGTCAACGACGGACGGGCCCAGATCTCGGTCATCTCCTCCGCCGAGTTGGCACGGCTGACCGCGGCCGTCGCGTTGGACGTTCCGGCGGACGCTCTGCGCGGAGTGGCTCTTCACGCGTCGGCTCCCGGGCCGATCACGATCGCCGAAGCGCTGGACGCGGCCCACGTCGTCCTCGGCTCGGCACCGCGCACGCGACGCTCGATGACATGGGCGCACGCCGACGTGATGGCGTCCGCCTGCGGCGTCACCGAACGCCATCTCGCGATGATCGGCCAGGACAACTGGTACGACTCGGGACGCGCCTGGGCCGCAGCCGGGATCTCGCCGACGACGGCGACCTTCGAAGAGCAACTTCTGGACGCGTCTGCCTGGTACCGGACGCATGCCACTGCCCGGTGAGCGGTGGTTCCCGAGCCGAGCCGGCGCCCTCCGGACAGACGTGGTGTCAGTCCAGCTTCCAGGCCAGCGTCACCGTATAGGTCAGCTTCTGCTGCGGCGGATTCACCGGGACCGCGCGCACGCTCTCGTCGGCGGCGTACGGAGTCGCCGTCCGGGGCGCCGCACCCGCCTCGGTGATCGTGTGGATGACGCCGAGCGTCGCGCCCGAGAGCGAGGCGAACTGCTCGGCCTTGGCCTTGCCGTCCGCGAAGGCCGCGTCGCGGGCCCGTTTGAGCAGTTCGGCGTCGTCCTCGAGGGCGAACGAGACCTGCCCGATCCGGGCCGCGTTGCCACCCGCGCGTGAGACGTCCCCGATGACCTTCGACGCCTTCGTCAAGTCCCGGACCCGCAGCCGGACGGTGTTGGTCGCCTGGTAGTCGATGATCGCGTTGCGCTCGTAGCGGGGATTGATCGAGATATCGGTGGTCTCGATGTCGGCCTGGGCGACCCCGGCGGCCTTCGCGGCGTCGGTGACGGCCGTCGTCGTCCGGTTGGTCTCGGCGAGCGCCGCGCTGACGTCGGCGGCGGTGTGCGTCACCGACACGACGATCGACATCGTGTCCGACGAGCCCGTGACCTCACCTTTCCCGACGACCGTCACCAATCGCGGTTCGGCGGTGTCCGACTCTCCGGTTCCGCAGCCGGCGACTCCGGCCGCGAGCGCGGCGACGGCCACCGCCGCACCGGCCGTCCGCAACCGGTGCCGAGCCCGGCCGGGTCGCACACCTCCGGGCCCGCTCGACGTTCCGTCTCCTCGCATGGCCGCACTCCCCTCGTCCGTGCGACCTCACGCTACGCCCCGAATCCGGCGGCGCACCCCGAAAGCGACCGGCGAGGCTTCCCGGATGTCCGTCCCAGCGAGGCGCCGAGGAGATTATCTCCTCGGCGGTCCGCTCAGGCGGACATCCGGGAAGCAGAGGACGAAAGCCCTTGCCTGCACACCGTCCGGCACCGATTTTCCGGCCCGGGCGACGGAGAGTGTGACCCACGGCATATCCTCGCGACATGTCCGAAAACGGGCCCCTCACAGTCCTCGTCTACGCCAGCGACGCCGGAACGCGCGCCGGTCTCGTCGCGGCGCTCGGCACCCGGATCGCGGCGGATCTGCCGCCGGTCGCGGCGTCCGAGGTCGCGACCGGACCGGAGGTCGTCGCCCGGCTCGACGCCGGCGGGGTCGACCTCGCGATCCTCGACGGCGAGGCGGCTCCGTTCGGCGGGATGGGCCTGGCCAAGCAGATCCGCGACGAGGTGGACGACCCGCCGCCGCTGCTCGTCGTGACCGCGCGCAAGGCCGACGCCTGGCTCGCCGAGTGGTCTCGCGCGGACGCCGTCGTCGCCCAGCCGCTGGATCCGTTCGAGCTCGCCCGCACCGCGGCGCGTTTGCTGCGGACTCATCCCGAGCGCCGGAACGAGGAGCGCTACCGCCTGCTCCTCGCCCGGACGGCCGCAGATCTCAAGCGCGCGAGGCAGTTCCGTGGCTAGGCTCAGTGGCACAGCTCACAGGAGGAACCGCGTGTGAACGCCTACGTCCCGATCCTCGTACTGGGTGCCATCGCCGCCGCGTTCGCCGTGTTCTCCATGGGGATCGCCCGGTTCATCGGCCCCCGCCGCATCAATCGAGCCAAGCTCGAAGCCTACGAATGCGGCATCGAGCCGTCGCCGCAGCCCGCGGGCGGCGGCAAGTTCCCCGTGAAGTTCTATCTGACGGCGATGCTCTTCATCGTCTTCGACATCGAGATCGTCTTCCTCTATCCCTGGGCCGTCCACATGGACGCCCTCGGCGTGTTCGGGCTCCTCGCGATGACGCTCTTCCTCGTCAACGTGTCGGTCGCCTACGCGTATGAGTGGCGACGTGGAGGCCTGACATGGGATTGACCGACCACACCGAGACAGGAGCACCGCGTGGGGCTTGAGGAGAAGGTTCCCTCCGGTTTTCTGCTGTCGACGGTCGAGACCGTCGCCGGGTACGCACGCAAGGGTTCGCTCTGGCCGGCCACCTTCGGCCTCGCCTGCTGCGCCATCGAGATGATGGCGACAACCGGCGGCCGGTACGACCTCGCCCGCTTCGGCATGGAGGCCTTCCGCGCATCGCCGCGTCAGGCCGATCTCATGATCGTCGCCGGCCGGGTCAGCCAGAAGATGGCGCCGGTGCTGCGGCAGGTCTACGACCAGATGGCCGAGCCCAAATGGGTGCTCGCGATGGGCGTCTGCGCGTCGTCCGGCGGGATGTTCAACAACTACGCGATCGTGCAGGGCGTCGACCACGTCGTGCCCGTCGACATCTACCTGCCCGGCTGCCCGCCCCGGCCCGAGATGCTGCTGCACGCGATCATCGCGCTGCACGAGAAGATCGCCGAGATGCCGCTCGGCGCCAACCGCGAGGACGCCCGCCGCGCCGCCGAGAAGGCCGCCCTCGCCGTGACCCCGACGATCGAGCTCAAGGGGCTGCTGCGGTGAGCGATTCCACACCGGCCGAGCGCGGTGCCGGGCGGGCTCCCGTCCCCGGCGCCGCCCCGACCCGCGTCCAGAGGGGCATGTTCGGCGCGTCCGGCCCCGGCGACACGTCCGGTTACGGCGGCCTGCGCGAGCCCATCGCGATGCCCGGACCCGGAGCCGAGCCCCTGCCCGCCGGTTTCGACGACGTCCTCGTCGCGCTGCGCGACTCCCTCGCGGACCACGGCGTCGATCCCGACGCGGCGGTCGCGTCGGTGGTCGTCCATCGCGGCGAGGTGACGCTGCACGTGCGTCGCGAGCATCTCGTGGCCGTCGCACAGCGGTTACGCGATGAGCCCGACCTGCGCTTCGAGCTGTGTCTCGGCACGTCGGGCGTGCATTTCCCCGAGGACGTCGGCGCGGAGCTGCGCGCCGTCACGCACCTGCGCTCGATCACGCACGGACGCGTCCTGCGGCTCGAATGCGCGGCTCCGGATTCCGATCCGCACATCCCGTCGCTGTACGCCGTCTATCCGACGGTCGACTGGCACGAGCGGGAGACCTACGACTTCTTCGGCATCGTCTTCGACGGGCATCCGTCGCTCACGCGCATCGAGATGCCCGACGACTGGGACGGCCACCCGCAGCGCAAGGACTATCCACTCGGGGGCGTCCCCGTCCAGTTCCGCGGCGCGACCATTCCGCCGCCCGATCAGCGGAGGTCGTACTCATGAGTGCCCCGACCTATACGGCCGTCGGCCAGGACTGGGACGACATCGCCGCCGCGGCCGTCGGCGAGGAGCGCATCGTCGTCAACATGGGCCCGCAGCACCCGTCGACGCACGGCGTCCTGCGACTCATCCTCGAGCTCGACGGCGAGACCGTCACCGAGGCCCGCTGCGGCATCGGTTACCTGCACACCGGCATCGAGAAGAACCTCGAGTTCCGCACGTGGACCCAAGGCGTCACCTTCGTGACGCGGATGGACTACCTCTCCCCCTTCTTCAACGAGGTCGCCTACTGCCTCGCCGTGGAGAAGCTGCTCGGCATCACCGACGAGATCCCCGAGCGCGCCACCGTCATCCGCGTGCTGCTCATGGAGCTCAACCGCATCGCCAGTCACCTCGTCGCGCTCGCGACGGGCGGCATGGAACTCGGCGCCGTCAGCCCCATGTTCTTCGGCTTCGCCGAGCGCGAGCGCATCCTCGACGTCTTCGAGTCGATCACCGGCCTGCGCATGAACCACGCGTTCGTCCGCCCGGGCGGCATCGCCCAGGACATGCCGGAGGACGGTGTCGACGCCGTCCGCACCCTGCTGCGCGTCATGCCGGACAAGCTCAAGGCGATGGGCGATCTGCTCACCGAGAACCCGATCTGGATCGGCCGCACGAAGGACGTCGGCTACCTCGACCTCACCGGCGCCATCGCGCTCGGCGTCACGGGTCCGGTGCTGCGGTCGACGGGGCTGCCCTTCGACCTGCGCCGCGCGCAGCCGTACTGCGACTACGAGAACTACGAGTTCGACATCATCACCGACACCGCCGGCGACTGCTATGCCCGTTATCTCATCCGCGTCAAGGAGATGACGGAGTCGCTGCGCATCGTCGAGCAGGCGCTCGACCGGCTGCGTCCGGGGCCCGTCGTCGTCGCGGACGGCAAGATCGGCTGGCCCGCTGATCTCACCTCGGCGGCCGACGGCCTGGGCAACTCCCGCAAGCACATCGCCGAGATCATGGGCTCGTCGATGGAGTCGCTCATCCACCACTTCAAGCTGGTCACCGAGGGTTTCCGGGTGCCGCCCGGCCAGGTGACGACGTCCGTCGAATCGCCCCGCGGGGAGCTCGCCGTCCACGTGGTCAGCGACGGCGGCACCCGCCCGTACCGCGTCCACTTCCGCGATCCGTCGTTCACCAACCTGCAGGCCGTCGCCGCGACGTGCGAGGGCGGCATGATCAGCGACGTCATCGCGGCCGTGGCCAGCATCGACCCCGTGATGGGAGGCGTCGACAGGTGACCGAACCCGTTCTCCTGCAACTCCTGCAACTCGGGGCCCGTCCCGAGGAGCGCGTGCAGCTGCTCTCGCCCGGCGCCCCTACGAGCTATCCCGACGACGTCGCCGAGCGGCTGGCGGCCGACGCGACGGAGATCGTCGCGCGCTATCCGCAGTCGCGGTCGGCTCTGCTGCCGCTGCTGCACCTCGTGCAGTCCGTCGACGGCTACATCACGCCCGCCGGCGTCGACTTCTGCGCGCAGACGCTCGGCCTGACGGGCGCCGAGGTCGCGGCCGTCGCCACCTTCTATTCCATGTATCGCCGCGAACCGACGGGTGACTACCTCGTCGGCGTCTGCACCAACACGTTGTGCGCGGTGATGGGCGGCGACGCGATCTACGCGACGCTGCGCGAGTACGTCGGCGACGATGCGGCGGTCACCCTCGAGCACATCGAATGCAACGCGGCCTGCGACTACGCGCCCGTGGTGATGGTCAACTGGGAGTTCTTCGACAACCAGACGCCCGAATCGGCCCGCGGCCTCGTCGACGCCCTGCGCGCCGGCGACCCGCCCGCCCCGACGCGCGGCGCCCCGCTGTGCACCTTCCGCGAGACGGCCCGGCTGCTCGCGGGCTTCGCCGATGACCGGCCCGGTGCGCTGTCGGCGTCGGGCGCCGGGGGCGCGCCGACGCTCGCCGGTCTGCGCGCGGCGGCCGAGCAGGCCGACGCGGGAGACGCGTCATGACCGCCCGGCTGACGCCCGTCCTCTCGGCGCGCTGGGGCGACGCCGAGCCGTGGACGCTGGCGTCCTACCGGGAGGCCGGCGGCTACGAGGGCCTGGCCAAGGCACTGACCATGACGCCCGACGAGGTGATCGGCCAGGTGAAGGCCGCCGGCCTGCGCGGCCGCGGCGGCGCGGGCTTCCCGACGGGACTGAAGTGGAGCTTCATCCCGCAGCTCGTCGAGGGCGAGGCACCCAGGCCCGGCGCCGACAAGCCGCATTACCTCGTGGTCAACGCCGACGAATCCGAGCCGGGCACGTGCAAGGACATGCCGCTCATGTTCGCGAGCCCGCACACCCTGGTCGAGGGCGTCATCATCGCGTCCTACGCCATCCGCGCACGGCACGCCTTCATCTACGTGCGCGGCGAGGTCGTGCCGATCCTGCGCCGGCTGCAGGCCGCCGTCGCCGAGGCGTACAAGGCCGGCTACCTCGGCCGTGAAATCGGCGACACGGGATTCTCGCTGGAACTGGTCGTGCACGCGGGTGCGGGCGCCTACATCTGCGGCGAGGAGACGGCGCTGCTCGATTCACTCGAAGGCCGCCGCGGCCAGCCGCGGCTGCGTCCGCCGTTCCCGGCCGTCGAGGGGCTGTACGCGTCGCCGACCTGCGTCAACAACGTCGAGTCGATCGCGAGCGTGCCCGGCATCCTGCGTGAGGGGCCTGACTGGTTCCGCTCGTTCGGCACCGAGAAGTCGCCCGGTTTCACCCTCTACTCGCTCTCCGGCCACGTCACCCGGCCCGGGCAGTACGAGGCGGGCCTCGGCGTCACACTGCGTGAGCTGCTCGAGCTCGCCGGCGGCGTCCGCGCGGGCCACGAGCTCAAGTTCTGGACGCCCGGCGGCTCGTCCACACCGATGTTCACCGCCGAGCACCTCGACGTCCCGCTCGACTACGAGGGCGTGGGCGCCGCGGGGTCGATGCTCGGCACCAAGGCGCTGCAGATCTTCGACGACACCGTCTGCGTCGTGCGGGCCGTGCTGCGCTGGACCGAGTTCTACGCGCACGAGTCGTGCGGCAAGTGCACGCCGTGCCGCGAGGGCACGTACTGGCTGGTGCGGCTGCTGCAGCGGCTCGAGGCCGGTGAGGGCACGCCGTCCGATCTCGATCTGCTGCTCGACGTCTGCGACGGCATCGCCGGCAAGGCGTTCTGCGCGCTCGGCGACGGCGCGGCAGCGCCGATCACCAGCTCTCTGCAGCATTTCCGCGCGGAGTACGAGGCGCACATCACCGGCCGCTGCTGCCCGTTCGATCCGGCGGCGTCGACGCTGTTCGCGCAGCCCGTGGGAGGTGCGTCGTGAGGCGGCCCGGATTCTGTCGGTGGTCCGAGGGAAGATGCGAGCACAGGCCGATCCCGGGAGGAGCGTCATGACAGCCGAACCGCAGGCTCCGCCGCTGGTCCGCGCGACGATCGACGGCGTCGAGGTCGCCGTGCCGAAGGGGACGCTCGTCATCCGCGCCGCCGAGCAGATCGGCGTCGAGATCCCGCGCTTCTGCGATCACCCGCTGCTCGCGCCCGTCGGTGCCTGCCGGCAGTGCCTCGTCGACGTCGAAGGCCAGCGCAAGCCGCTCGCCTCGTGCACGACGACCGTCACCGAGGGCATGGTCGTGCGCACGCAGGAGTCGTCGCCGGCCGCCGAGAAGGCGCAGCGCGGCGTCATGGAGCTGCTGCTCATCAACCATCCGCTCGACTGCCCCGTCTGTGACAAGGGCGGCGAGTGCCCGCTGCAGAACCAGGCGATGTCGACGGGTCGCACGACCAGCCGTTTCGAGGCCGACAAGCGGACCTATCCGAAGCCGATCAACCTGTCTGCGGAGGTGCTGCTCGACCGCGAGCGCTGCGTCCTGTGCGCGCGCTGCACACGGTTCTCCAAGCAGATCGCGGGCGATCCGTTCATCGAGCTGCTCGACCGCGGCGCACTGCAGCAGGTCGGCGTCTACGGCGACGAGCCGCTCGACTCCTACTTCTCCGGCAACACCGTGCAGATCTGCCCGGTCGGCGCGCTGACCGGTTCGGCCTACCGCTTCCGGGCGCGGCCGTTCGACCTCGTCTCGTCGCCGAGCGTGTGCGAGCACTGCGCGAGCGGCTGCGCGCAGCGCACCGACCACCGCCGCGGCAAGGTTCTGCGCCGGCTGGCCGGTGACGACCCGCGCGTCAACGAAGAGTGGAACTGCGACAA
Organism: Mycobacteriaceae bacterium; assembly: GCA_044222225.1. Lineage (GTDB taxonomy): Bacteria > Actinomycetota > Actinomycetes > Mycobacteriales > Mycobacteriaceae > JBGANR01. Next base: position 21,334 of record JBGANR010000032.1, on the reverse strand, counting down.
GGGCCGCTGGGCCTTCGCCTACACCCGCGAACGGCTGCGGACGCCGCTCGTCCGCACGGACGGTGAGCTGCGGCCGGCGTCGTGGCCGGAGGCGATCGTCGCCGCCGCCACCGGGCTCGCGGGCCGACGAGCCGGCGTGCTCGTCGGCGGACGCGTGACGATGGAGGACGCGTACGCCTACGTGCGGCTGGCCCGGACGGCTCTCGGCGGCGCCGACGTCGACTTCCGCGCCCGCGCCCACAGCGCCGAGGAGACGCGCTTCCTCACCGGACGCGTCCGGGGCCGCGAGGACGTCACCTATGCCGACCTCGAAACGGCCCCGGCCGTGCTGCTCGTCGGCTTCGAGCCGGAGGAGGAGTCGCCGATCGTCTTCCTCCGGCTGCGCAAGGCCGTTCGGACGCGCGGCCTGCCGGTGACGGCGATCGCGCCGTTCGCCGACCGGGGCCTGCGCAAACTCTCCGGCACGCTCGTTCCGACGGCCCCCGGCGACGAGGCGGCGGCGCTCGACGCCGCCGAGCTGCCCGCGGGCGCGATCGTGCTCGTCGGTGAACGGCTCGCGGCCGCACCGGGAGCACTCGACGCCGCCGCACGTCTCGCCGACCGCTGCGGTGCCCGGCTCGCCTGGATCCCCCGGCGCGCCGGAGAGCGCGGCGCGTTGGAGGCGGGCGCGCTCGTCGGCCGCGACACGTCGCAGATCCTCGCGGCCGCCGCATCGGGCGAGATCGAGGCGCTGCTCGTCGGCGGCGTCGACCCCGGCGACCTGCCCGATCCCGCGGCGGCCCGCGCTGCGCTCGACGCGGCGGGCTTCGTCGTCAGCCTCGAGCTGTCGGCGTCCGAGGTCACCGAGCGGGCCGACGTCGTGCTCCCGGTGGCGCCCGTCGCGGAGAAGGAGGGAACGTTCCTCGACTGGGAGGGCCGCGAACGACGCTTCGCAGCGGCGATCCCGACCCCGTCCTCGCTCTCCGACCTGCGGGTTCTCGCCGCACTGGCCGACGCACTCGGCAGTCCGCTCGGCCTCGCCGACGCCGCCGACGCCCGGGCGGCGCTGGCCGCCGAACCGCCGACACCGGAGCCGGGGCCGATCGTGGCGGATGCGGCGCCGGCCGCCGTCTCTCCTAGTTCCGGCCGCGCCCGGCTCGCGACGTGGCACCTGCTCATCGACCTCGGCAGCCTGCAGCGCGGTGAACCGAACCTCGCCGCGACGGCCCGCCGCCCGATCGCCCGGCTCTCGGCCGCGTCGGCCGCCGGAATCGGGGCCGTCGACGGCGATCACGTCACGGTCTCGACGCCGCGCGGCGCCATCACGCTGCCGCTCGTCGTCACCGAGATGCCCGACGCCGTCGTCTGGCTGCCGCAGAACTCACCCGGCTCCCGGGTGGGCGAGCAGCTCGGCGCCGGCTATGGCGACGTCGTCGACATCGCCCGGGCCGACGCACCGGACGCCGTGACCGCCCCAGCCGACGGAGGTGCCGCATGACGCTCGAATCGGCTCCGCACACGGCGTCCTTCGCGGCGCTCGGCGACCACGCCCCCGTCGACCTCTCGATCTTCGGCCTCGATCCGCTCTGGCTCGTCCTCGTCAAGGCCGTCGCCGTCTTCGCGTTCCTCGTCGTCACCGTGCTCGTCGCGATCCTCGCCGAACGCAAGGTGATGGCCCGGATGCAGGCGCGCATCGGCCCCAACCGCGTCGGCCCGTTCGGGCTGCTGCAGTCGCTCATCGACGGCATCAAGCTCGCTCTCAAGGAGGGCATGCTGCCGGCGGGCATCGACAAGCCGATCTACCTGCTCGCGCCGATCATCGCCGTCATCCCCGCGTTCATGGCGTTCGCCGTCATCCCGTTCGGCCCCACGGTCTCCTTCTTCGGCACCGAGACACCGCTGCAGCTCACCGACCTGCCGGTGGCGATCCTCTACGTCCTGGCGGTCACCAGCGTCGGCGTCTACGGCATCGTGCTCGGCGGTTGGGCCTCCGGCTCGACGTATCCGCTGCTCGGCGGCCTGCGCTCGACGGCTCAGGTGATCAGCTACGAGGTCGCGATGGGCCTGTCGTTCGCGGCGGTCTTCCTCTACAGCGGCACGATGTCGACGTCCGGCATCGTCGCCGCGCAGGACGGCGTCTGGTACGTCTTCCTGCTGCTGCCGTCGTTCCTCGTCTACCTCGTCTCGATGGTCGGCGAGACCAACCGCGCCCCGTTCGACCTCCCCGAGGCCGAGGGTGAGCTGGTCGGCGGCTTCCACACCGAGTACTCGTCGCTGGCGTTCGCGATGTTCATGCTCGCCGAATACGTCAACATGGCGACGGTCAGCTCACTGGCGGCCACGATGTTCCTCGGCGGCTGGCATGCGCCGTTCCCGATCTCCCTGTGGGCGGGCGCGAACGACGGCTGGTGGCCCATCCTCTGGTACACGGGCAAGGTCTGGATCTTCCTGCTCATCTTCATCTGGCTGCGGACGGCCCTGCCCCGGCTGCGCTACGACCAGTTCATGCGGTTCGGCTGGCAGGTGCTCATCCCGGCGGCGCTCATCTGGGTGATGGTCGCGGGCGCCGTCGCCGCCGTCGACGCGCAGGGCACCGACACCACCTGGATCGCACCGGCCGTCTCTCTCGGCTACGCGCTGGTCATCGGCGGTTTCCTGGTGCGCAGCCGGCGTCGGCTGGAACCGGCGCCCCCGCCGGCCGCCGACCTTTCGGCCCCGTTCGACCCGATGGCCGGCGGCTTCCCGGTCCCGCCGCTGCCCGGCCAGCATCTGCCCGAGTTCACGCGCCGGCCCCGGCTGGCGTCCCGCGCGCAGACGGATTCGGCCGCGGCCGAGTCCGCGGGCTCCATCTCGCCCGGCCCGGAACCGCTTCGAGTGCAGGAGGATCGCCATGCCTGATCCGTTGGGCTTCGCCGGACTCGGCGTCACCCTCAAGACGATGTTCACCAAGCCGATCACGGAGTTCTATCCGGAGGAGAAGCAGCCGACGGCGACGCGGTACCACGGCCGGCACCAGCTCAACCGCTATGCCGACGGGCTCGAGAAGTGCATCGGCTGCGAGCTGTGCGCCTGGGCGTGCCCGGCGGACGCGATCTTCGTGGAGGGCGCCGACAACACCGATGACGAGCGCTACTCCCCCGGCGAGCGCTACGGACGCGTCTACCAGATCAACTACCTGCGGTGCATCGGCTGCGGGCTGTGCATCGAGGCCTGCCCGACGCGTGCCCTGACGATGACGAACGAGTACGAGCTCGCCGACGACGACCGCACCGACCTCATCTACGACAAGCAGCGCCTGCTGGCGCCGCTCGACGACGACATGGCGCTGCCGCCGCACGACATGCGCGACGGGCTGTCCGCTGCGGACTACTACCGCGGCGCCGTCGACAAGCCGGGCGAGTTCGACGCCGAGGGCGGCGCGGCCGGCGACTCAGCGGAGGACCCCCGGTGACCCTCGCGGCCGCCGCCGCGTCGGCCACCCCCGGCGAGACGGCGGTGTTCTGGATCGTCGCGGTACTGGCGACGTGTTGCGGGCTCGGCGTCGTCCTCGCTGCGAAGGCGGTCTACTCGGCGCTGTTCCTGGCGGCGACGATGATCCTGCTGGCGATCGCCTACCTCGCTCAGGGCGCGTTCTTCCTCGGCGTCGTGCAGATCGTCGTCTACACCGGCGCGGTCATGATGCTGTTCCTCTTCGTCCTCATGCTCGTCGGCGTCGACTCCTCGGACTCTCTGGTGGAAAGACTGCGCGGGCATCGCGTCGCATCGGCGCTCGTGGGCCTCGGCTTCGGCGGACTGCTCCTCGCCGTCATCGCGCGGGCCCGGCTGGCGGCCGCACCGGTCACCGATTACACCGCCGGACAGGGCGGCGTCGAGGGGCTCGCCGACCTCATCTTCCGGCGCTACCTGTGGGCTTTCGAGCTGACGGCCGCCCTGCTCATCACCGCGACCGTCGGCGCGCTCATCCTGGCCCACCGGGAACGGATCACCGCGGCGCTCAGCCAGCGTGAGATGTCGATCGCGCGGATCCGGTCCAAGCGGCCGACGCCGATGCCGACCCCCGGCGTCTACGCGCGGGACAACGCCGTCGACCTGCCCGCGCTGCTGCCGGACGGAACACCGGCGCCCGATTCGGTCAACCACACGCTCACCCCGCGCACCATCGGCGAGCGCCGTGCGCTGCCAGAGGAGGCCAGGCGGTGAACCCCGAGTACTACCTCTATCTCGCATCGCTGCTCTTCGCCATCGGCGCGGCCGGTGTCCTGTTGCGGCGCAACGCGATCGTCGTGTTCATGTGTGTCGAGCTCATGCTCAACGCCACCAACCTCGCGCTCGTGACGGTCGGCCGGATGCACGCGAGCCTCGAGGGCCAGCTGCTGGCCTTCTTCACGATGGTCGTCGCGGCGGCGGAGGTCGTGGTCGGGCTCGCGATCATCATGACGATCTTCCGCAGCCGGCGGTCGGTCGACGTCGACGACGATTCGGTGATGAGGCGCTGACATGACGACACTCATCACGCTCCTGCCCCTGCTGCCCGCCGCCGGCGCGGCAGTCCTGCTGCTGCTCGGTCGCTACGCCGACGCCTGGGGCCACCTCCTCGGCACGCTCGCGGCGCTGGGCTCGTTCGCGGCCGCCGCCGCCGCATTCGTCTCGATGCTCGGTCGCGAGGGCGCCCACCGCACCGTCCAGGTGCAGCTCTGGGAGTGGTTCTCGGCCGGCCCGCTGCACGTCGACGCGACACTGCGGCTCGATCAGCTCTCCATCTGCTTCGTCCTGCTCATCACGGGCGTCGGCTCGCTGATCCACGTCTATTCGATCGGCTACATGGCCCACGATCCGGGCCGCCGCCGGTTCTTCGCCTATCTCAACCTGTTCCTCGCCGCGATGCTCGTGCTCGTGCTGGCCGACAACTACGTCGTGCTCTACCTCGGCTGGGAGGGCGTCGGCCTGGCGTCGTACCTGCTCATCGGGTTCTGGCAGCACAAGCCGTCGGCGGCGACGGCGGCGCGCAAGGCGTTCATCGTCAACCGTGTCGGCGACATCGGGCTGGCGGTGGCGATCATGGCGATGGTCGCGGCGTACGGCAGCGTCGACTTCGACACCGTGCTCGATACGGACACCACCCATATCGGCGTGCTGACCACCGAGATCCCGGCTCCGTTCGTCTCCGCCGGCATGACCACCCTCATCGGGCTGATGCTGCTGCTCGCCGCCTGCGGCAAGTCGGCGCAGGTGCCGCTGCAGTCGTGGCTCGGCGACGCGATGGAGGGTCCGACCCCCGTCTCGGCTCTCATCCACGCCGCGACGATGGTGACGGCCGGCGTCTACCTCGTCGTCCGCTCCGGCCCGATCTTCGAGGCCAGTCCGATCGCGCAGACGGCCGTCGTCGCCGTCGGGGCGGTGACGCTGCTGTTCGGCGCGATCGTCGGCTGCGCGAAGGACGACATCAAGAAGGCGCTCGCGGCGTCGACGATGAGCCAGATCGGCTACATGATGCTGGCCGCGGGCCTCGGACCTGCGGGTTACGCGTTCGCGATCGCCCACCTGCTGGCGCACGGCGCCTTCAAGGCCGGGCTGTTCCTCGGCGCCGGCTCCGTCATGCACGCGATGAACGACGAGGTGAACATGCGCCGATACGGCGGGCTGCGGGCCGTCATGCCGATCACCGCCGTGACCTTCGGCGCCGGCTATCTCGCCATCATCGGCGTGCCGCCGTTCGCCGGTTTCTACACCAAGGACGGCATCATCGAGGCGGCGCTCGGCGCCGGCGGCGTCAAGGGCGTCGTGCTCGGCGGCGCGGCGCTGCTCGGCGCCGGACTGACGGCGTTCTACATGACCCGCGTCATGGCGATGACCTTCTTCGGACGCCGTCGCTGGGCCGACGACGCACACCCGCACGAATCGCCGGGCGTCATGACCTTCCCGATGATCCTGCTGGCCGTCGGCTCCGTCGGCGCGGGCGCCACTCTCATGGTCGGCGATCGACTGCGCGACTTCCTGGCACCCGTCGTCGGCGACGCGCCCGAGCACCACGCCGTACCGGCCTGGGCCGTGACGGCCGCGGTGCTCACCGTCGTGGCCGTCGGCGTCGCGATCGCCGTGCGCGGCTACGCGGTGGCGGATGTACCCGTCGACGCCCCAGACGGCTCGGCGCTCACGGTCGCCGCGCGTCGCGACCTCTATGCCGACGACCTCAACGAGGCGGTGTTCATGCGTCCCGGACTCGCGGCGACACACGGGCTGGTGGAACTCGACCGGGCCGTCGTCGACGGCGCCGTCGAGGCGATCGGCACCGGCGTCCACAGCGGCGGCGGCGGACTGCGCATCTGGCAGACCGGCTACGTCCGCTCCTATGCGCTGACGATGCTCGCGGGCGCCGCGGTCATCGCCGCCGTGATGGCGGTGATCGGCTGATGTGGCTCACCGCGCTCTGGGTCGTGCCGCTCATCGGCTCGGCCGCCGCCGCACTCGCCCCCGTCGGACGCGCCGCGGCGGCCCGCTGGATCGGGCTCGCCTTCTCCCTGGCGACGCTCGCCATCGCGATCGGGTTGGCCGTCGGCTTCTCGACGGGCGAGGCGCGGCCGTACAGGTATGACGTCGACGCATCGTGGATCCCCGCTTTCGGCGCCGGCTACCGGCTCGGCCTCGACGGCGTCGGGCTCGTCCTCGTCCTTCTGACGGCCGCGCTCGTCCCGGTGCTGCTCATCGCCGGCTGGCGTGACGCGGGCGAGGAGGACCGGCGCACCCAGACCTACGTCGGCCTGTTCCTCGCCGTCGAGTCGATGGTGCTGGTCAGCTTCGTCGCGACGGATCTGCTGCTCTTCTACCTCGTCTTCGAGGCGATGCTCATCCCGATGTACTTCCTCATCGGCGGCTACGGCGGGTCCGAGCGCTCGCGCGCGGCGGTGAAGTTCCTGCTCTACAACCTCGTCGGCGGGCTCGTCATGCTGGCGGCGCTGGTGTGGCTGTGGGCGCAGATCCGCGGCGAGAACGCGTTCGATCTGAACACGGTGAGCTCGTTCGTCGACCGGGGCAGGCTCAGCGAGACGACCCAGAACGTCGTCTTCCTCGGCTTCCTCTTCGCTTTCGCCGTCAAGGCGCCGCTGTGGCCGCTGCACACCTGGCTGCCCGGCGCCGCCGTGCAGTCGACGCCGCCGACGGCCGTGCTGATGATGGCGATCGTCGACAAGGTCGGCACCTTCGGCATGCTGCGTTTCTGTGTCCAGCTCTTCCCGGACGCCGCCGACCGGTTCGCACCGTGGGTCATCGCGCTGGCCGTCGTCGGCATCGTCTACGGCGCGGTGCTCGCCATCGGCCAGACCGACATGATGGCGCTCATCGCGTACACGTCGATCAGCCACTTCGGGTTCATCATCCTCGGCATCTTCGCCGCGACCACCACATCGCAGTCCGGCGCGACGCTGTACATGGTCAACCACGGCGTCGCCACCGCGGCGCTGTTCCTGGCCGCGGGCTTCCTCGTGACGCGCGGCGGTTCGCGTGAGATCGCCGATTACGGCGGCGCCCGCGCAAAGGCGCCGGTGCTCATGGGGTTGTTCCTCATCGGCGGGCTCGCGACGCTGTCCCTGCCCGGCCTCGGCCCGTTCGTCTCTGAGCTCATGGTGTTCGTCGGCAGCTTCGAGGAGTACCGCGCGGCCGCGATCGTCGCGACGATCGCGCTGGTGCTCTCCGCGCTGTACGTGCTGTGGCTCTATCAACGCGTCGCGACGGGGCCGACGGTCGAACGGCTCAAGGACGTCCGCGACGTGACGGGCCGCGAACTGACTGTGCTCGTCCCCTTGATCGTCGCGCTGCTCGTGCTCGGTCTGTTCCCGCAGCCGGCGCTCGACGCCATCAACTCGGCCGTCTCGATGTCCACCTATAACGGCAGCTACGCACCGCTGAACGGTGTCCGGATGGTCGCCCCGGAAGGTCTACGATGACGCTGCTCACCGCCGCCCCCGCTCCCGCGCCGAGCATCGAATACGCGCTGACCTCGCCAATGCTCATCGTCTTCGGCGCCGCCGTCCTCGCCGTGCTCATCGAGGCGTTCGTGCCCCGGCCCGCCCGTTACCGGGTACAGCTCGTGCTGTCGCTCGGCTCGGTGGTGGCCGCACTCGCGGCCGTCATCGCGCTCGCGGCGTCCGACGCGTCGGCCCGCACGGCGATCCAGGGCGCGGTGGCGATCGACGGCCTGACGCTGGCCACCCAGGCGACCCTGCTCGTCGCTGCCCTGCCTGCGCTGGCCCTCATGGCCGAGCGCCGCTGGGGCGTCCAGGCCGCCGCCAGAGCCGGACGCAAGGCCGCGCTCGTCGGCACCGACGCCTTCACCGCCCAGGCCGCGACGACACCCGGCTCCCCCGGTGAACGCGAATCCGATCGCGCGGGCGCCACGCAGACCGAGTACTTCTGCCTGACGCTGTTCGCCCTCGGCGGGATGATGGCCTTCGCCGCGGCGAACGACCTGCTCACGTTGTTCGTCGCGCTCGAGGTGCTCTCGCTGCCGCTGTACCTCATGTGCGGGCTGGCGCGTCATCGCCGGCTGCTGTCGCAGGAGGCTGCGCTCAAGTACTTCCTGCTCGGCGCGTTCAGTTCGGCGATCCTGCTGTTCGGCGTGGCGCTGCGCTACGCCGCGACCGGATCGACGCGGCTCGACGCCGCCCCGCTCGGCGACGACCGCATGCTGCCACTCATCGGCGCGGCGCTGCTGCTCGTGGGGATGCTCTTCAAGGTCGGCGCCGTGCCCTTCCACTCGTGGGTGCCCGACGTCTACCAGGGCGCGCCGACGCCGGTCACGGCATTCATGGCCGCCGCGACGAAGATCGGCGCCTTCGCGGCATTGTTGCGGATCACCGGCGTCGGGCTCGGCGACGTCGTCGACGCCTGGCGGCCCGCCGTCGCGGCGATCGCGATCGTCACCGCGCTCGTCGGCGCCGTCGTCGCCGTCGTGCAGAGCGACGTCAAGCGCATGCTGGCCTACTCGGCGATCGCCCACACCGGCTTCCTGCTCATGGGCGTCTGGGCCGACGACGGCGCCGGCGTCTCGGCCACCTCGTACTACCTCGTCGCCTACGCCCTCTCGACGATCGGCGCCTTCGCCGTCGTCTCGGTGGTCCGCGACGAGCGCGGCGAGGCACTGGACCTGGAGCGCTGGTCCGGTCTCGGCCGACGCAATCCCGTGCTGGCGCACGCGATGGGGCTGTTCCTGCTGTCGTTCGCCGGAATCCCGCTGACCAGCGGTTTCACCGCCAAGTTCGCCGTCTTCGCGGCGGCCGCCGGCAGCGGCGGCGGTTACCTCGTCGCCGTCGGCGTGCTCGCCAGCGCCATCGCCGCGGTCTTCTACATCCGGGTCATCGTCGTCATGTTCTTCGGCGACGACCCCGTCAATCCGCCGGCCGAACCCGCCGTCGGCGTCCTCACCTGGTTCGCCATCGTCCTCGGTGCGGGATCGGTCGTCGCGCTCGGCGTGTTCCCCCAGCCGCTGTTCGACGCCTTCGCGAACCTCTCGGTCGTCGGCTGGTAGGCGGCGACGAGCAAGATCACCCGCGTGTCGTCGGCGAAGCCGTCGGCGCGCGACGCGGCGGCCCTTCTCGCCATCGGCTCCGGCCCGACACGGCTACCAGCGGCGTCACCGAAGACGTCGCACGCCTGGGACACCGCGCATCGAAACAACGGCCGACGACGATCTCCGCCGGAGTCACATCCGCCCCACGTCATATCGGTAGCGTCTACGCGCCGTCGAGGAGATTATTGTCGCTACGCCACCCAGGGCCTACCGATATGACACGGCCCGCCCGGCCGACGCAGCGAGCTGACGTGATCTGTCAAGCAGACGCCGCGATACCGTCCAGGATGTCGTGTTCACTGACCACCAGCCGGTCGACACCTGCCCGCTCGCGCAGCGCCGTCGCGAGTTCGAGGACGACCACCGCCCCGCCGCCGATGACATCCGCGCGGCCCGGATGCATCGGGCCGAGCGCCAGACGCTCGGCGCGCGTCATGCCGAGCAGGTCATGGCACACCTTCTCGACGTCCGCGATCGGGAACGACGAGAGGTGAATACGCTCCGAGTCGTATTCATCGAGGCCCAGCGCGAGGGCGGCGATCGTCGTGAAGGTGCCGGCCACGCCGACCCACGTCGACGCCCCGGAGACGTCGACGACGCCGAGCGCCTCGGCGATCGCCGCGCGGGCGTAGTCACGCGCCGCGGCGATCTGTTCGGCCGTCGGCGGGTCGGCGAACGCGAATCGCTCCGTCAACCGCACGCAGCCGATGTTCGCCGAGAACCCGCCGGTCATCGTCGCGCCGCCCGGCCGAACCGACGTGACATCAACACCCGCGACCGATCCCGCGACGATCTCCGTCGACCCGCCGCCGAGGTCGCACACGACGACCGTGCCGGCGTCCGCGTCGAGATCAGCGACGGCACCGGCGAACGTCAGGCCCGCCTCCTCGTCACCGGTGACGACGCGCGCCACCGCACCCGGCACCACGCGCCCGAGCTCAGTCGCGGTCATCGCGAAGAAGTCTTCGCGGTTGGCGGCGTCGCGGGTCGCGGACGTCGCGACCATCGACACCCGCGTCACCCCCGCGGCGATCATCTCGTCGACGTAGTCGGCGAGCGCAACACGCGTCCGCTCGATCGCGGCCGGCGAGAGCCGCCCGGTCTCGTCGACGCCTTCGCCGAGCCGCACGATGCGCATCCGCCTGGACACCTCGCGGACGCCGTCGAGAATGAGCAGCCGGATCGAGTTCGTGCCGCAGTCGACGGCTCCGACCACATCACTCACCCGCGTCACTCCCGTCGCCGTCCGGCGGCACCGTCGGACCGGACTCCGCGTGACCCGGCACCGCCGCACCCGACTCCGCCCGCCCCGGCGCCGTCTCGCCGGCCACAGCCGAGACGCGCGCCGCCGGCCAATCGCCCGGCACCGCGATCCCCCGCAGCCCGGCGTCCGCGATGAGCGCTACCGTCTCGTCGCCCAATGGGTTGACGCCCGGCCCCTTGGCCAACGAATGCGCGATGAGCACATGCAGGCACTTGACGCGGTCCGGCATGCCGCCGCCGGTGAAATCCGTACCGAGGGACTCGATGGCGTCGCGTTCGGCGAGATACCCCTCGTGGGCGCGCCGATACGCCGCCGCCAGCGACGCGTCGACCGCGAGCCGCGCCGTCATCTCCTTCATGACGCCGGCCGACTCCAGCCGGCTCGCCTCGGACGTCAGCCGCGGATCGGTGAGGTAGTACAGCGTCGGGAACGGCGTGCCGTCCGGCAGCCGCGGCGCCGTCTTGACGACGGCCACCCGCCCGTCCGGCGTCCGGTACGCGACGGCGAGCACGCCCCGCGGCGCCCGCCCGAGCTGCCGCTCGACCTCGGCGAGGTCCTCGACGCTCGGCGGCACGTCAGCCGCCGCCGAAACCCCGAACGCCGAGACCCCGACCCTCGAAACACCAGACGGCCCGATCCCGGCCGCGACCCCGGCCGACTCGCCACTCATCGGCGCCCCGGATCAGCGACCGAATCGAGCAACGTCGAATACCAGCGCGGCGGCGCCTCGTCGTCCGCCTTCCGGTCGTCGACGCGCGGCGCCCCGCTACCCGGGCCCTCGACGAGCAACGGCGTCTCCCCCGGCTTGACGCACCGCAGTCGTCGCCGGCACTCCTCCTCGATCGCCGCCGGATCGTCGAGCCTGGCCTGCTCACCGCGCAGCCGCGCGATGTCGCGGGTCAGCGAATCGTGCTCCCGCGCAATCGCCGCGGCCTGTTCCCGCTGGGAGAGATAGGTCTGCACGGGCACCGCGAGCGCGAGCCCCAAGACGACGAGGACCAGCGCCAGGCCGACGGCGCGGCGAGCCGTGACCACCGACGTGAGGCCGGCGATCCGACTCAGCCGCGCCCGCGTCCCGGGCCGGTCCTCGGCCGTCATCAGTTACCGAACCTCGGGAAGGCCAGGTCGCCCGCGTAACGCGCAGCGTCGCCGAGGCTCTCCTCGATGCGCAGCAGCTGGTTGTACTTGGCGACGCGCTCGCTGCGCGCCGGGGCGCCCGTCTTGATCTGGCCGCAGCCGCACGCGACGGCCAGGTCGGCGATCGTCGTGTCCTCGGTCTCGCCGGAACGGTGGCTCATCATCGTCTTGTAGCCGCTGTTGTGCGCCAGGGTGACGGCGTCGAGCGTCTCGGTGAGCGTGCCGATCTGGTTGACCTTGACGAGCAGCGCGTTCGCGGCGCCGCGCTCGATGCCGTCCTCCAGGCGCTCCGGGTTGGTGACGAACAGGTCGTCGCCGACGATCTGCACCTTGTCGCCGATGGCGTCGGTGAGCGAGACCCAGCCGTCCCAGTCGTCCTCCGAGAGCGGATCCTCGATGGAGACGAGCGGGAACTGGCCGACGAGGTCGCTGTAGAACGCGGCCATCTCCTCGGCGTTGCGGATGACGCCTTCGAACTTGTAGCCCTGACCTGCGGTGAAGAACTCGGTGGCCGCGACGTCGAGCGCGAGCGCGACGTCGGTGCCGAGCTTGAGACCCGTCTTCTCGACGGCGACACCGATCAGCTCGAGCGCCGCGATGGTGCCCGCGACGTCCGGCGCGAAGCCGCCCTCGTCGCCGAGACCCGTCGCCAGGCCCTTGCTCTTGAGCACCGACTTGAGCGCGTGGTAGACCTCCGCGCCCCAGCGCAGCGACTCCTTGAAGGTCGGTGCACCGATGGGCGCCACCATGAATTCCTGCACGTCGACGCCGGTGTCCGCGTGGGCACCGCCGTTGAGGATGTTCATCATCGGCACGGGCAGGACGTGCGCGTTCGGGCCGCCGACGTAGCGGAACAGCGGCAGCGCCGCCGACTCCGCCGCCGCGCGGGCGACCGCCAGCGAGACGCCGAGCAGCGCGTTGGCGCCGAGCCGGCCCTTGTCCTTCGTACCGTCGAGATCGAGAAGCGCCTGGTCGACGACGCGCTGCTCGTCGGCCTCCAGCCCGATGACCGCGGGCGCGATCTCGTCGAGCACGGCGTTCACCGCCTTGGTGACGCCCTTGCCGTTGTAGCGATCTCCGCCGTCACGCAGTTCGACGGCCTCGTGCTCGCCGGTCGACGCCCCCGAGGGGACCGCCGCCCGCGACATGATGCCGTCTTCGAGGAGGATCTCCACCTCGACGGTCGGGTTTCCTCGAGAATCGAGGATCTCGCGAGCGCCGACCTGTTCGATGATTGCCACGGGGTGTCTCCTTGTAGGCCGCCGATATGTGCGCGTCCACCCTATCGCTCGACGCCCCGGTGTGCGTCCGGGCGCGCGGAGCCGATCAGTACGACTGCCCCGCCGCGTACGCCGCCGCCCGGTCGCGGACGTCGCCGAGGTACTTCTCCGACTTGTTGTACGTGAGTATCGCCTTGCGCCAGCCCTGGGCCGTCGTCAGATCGCCGCCGCTGACACAGAGGTACCGCGCCGCCGTGAGCGCGGCGTCGTCGATGTTGTCCGGGTCGGCCTTGCCGTCGCCGTTGGCGTCCTGCTTATAGCGCTGCCAGGTCTCGGGGATGAACTGGAACGGCCCCATCGCCCGGTCCTTCGTCCGGTCGCCGTCGAGCAGACCGCCGTCGGTGTCCGGGATATCCTCATTGCCCTGCGTCCCGTCGAGCGGCACACCCCGCACGACCGGCCGCACGTCGCCGTTGGCCGCCACCGACGCCCCGCGATACGTGCCGTGCTGGCTCTCGACGCCCGCGATGCCCGCGAGCGTCGTCCACGCGAGGCCGCACTCGGGCCTGGTCTGCCGCAGCGCTTCGGCGGCGAAGCCGTACGCCTGCAGCGCGGTGACGGAGATCCGGGTCTGCTTCGACAGATTCTCGGCCCAGCCCTTCAACTGCACGGCGCTGCGGCCGGCCGCGTCGATGTCGACGTACGGAACCGCGACGCCGACGCCCGGGGGGACGTCCGTGGACAGATCCCGACTCGGCGACGACGGCAGGCTCAGACAGGACGTCAACCCGACCGACGCCGTCGCCACCAGGGCGGCGGCGACACCCCGCCGGACGCCCCCGCCTCTCACGACACCCCGCCGGACCGTGCTCCCCTGGTCTTCGGCGCCACCCGCGGCGGCTCGACGAACCCGCATCCTCTTCGTCCTTCCGCATCCACTGCGTGATATTCCATCCCCGGACGTCAGACCTGCCGGATCTGCCTCGTCACCCTCGCCACCTGCGGCAGCGCTCCCAGGCTAACGGCCCCCTGACCGATTCGGTTCCCCGCCACACCGGTGCTATTTTCGCTCACGGTTAGGCTAGCCAAACTCAATTCGGACGGAATTCCCGTTCGAAACGCGGACGCCGTCCGCGACGCCGGAAGCGAGTTCATCCGTGACCACCACCTTGACCGCCAGCGCTCCGACGGCTGTCACGCAGATGGTCGGCAGCGGGCTGATCGGTGTGCGCGAGGGCCTCGAGACGGGGATCGTCGTCATGATCCTCGTGGCGTTCCTCGTCCGGTCCGGGCGACGCGACGCCCTCCGGTGGGTGTGGTTCGGCGTCGGCGCCGCCGTCGCCATGACGCTCGGCGTCTTCCTCGGCATCCACTACGGGACGTCGACGATCACCGGCCTCACGGCCGAGGCCGTCGCGGGCGTCGCCTCGCTCGTCGCCGTCGTCATCGTCACGTCGATGGTGTTGTGGATGCGATCGGCGAGCCGCCACATCTCCGGCGATCTCAAACGCGGCATGAGCCGGGCCCTCGCCCGCGGCGGCCCGGCGGTCGCACTGCTGTCGTTCCTCGCCGTGGGTCGCGAGGGCTTCGAGACGGCGCTGCTCATGGTCGGCTACGCCGAGAACGCGTCGGGCAGTTCGTGGCCGCTGCTCGGACTCGTGGCCGGCATCCTCGTAGCCGTCGGGTTGACGGTGCTGCTGTACCGCGGCGCGATCTCCATCGACTTCGCCAAGTTCTTCCGCTATACCGGGGCCTTCCTCGTCGTCGTGGCGGCCGGCATCCTCGGCTACGGCGTGCACGCGCTGCAGACGGTCGGCTGGCTCGACGTCGGCACCGCGACAGCGTTCGACTTCTCGGCTCACTACGACCCGTCCAGCTGGTACGGCTCGCTGCTCGGCGGCATCTTCAACATCGTCCCGAGTCCGTCGGTGCTCCGGTTCGCCGCCTGGGCGGTCTACCTCGTCGTGGTGCTCGCGCTGTTCCTGCGCCCGGTGCATCGGACACCCACGCCGGCATCGCCCGCCGCCTCCCCCGCTCGTTCCGCCGGACACGTCCCGACGGACCTCCCGGCCGCCGGATCCCCCGCCCCGGCCGCCGAATCCCCGAAAGGACCCACCGCATGACCCGCAGGATCACCGCGTCCACGTCGAATCGGACTGCACGGCGCGTCGTCGCCGCCGGTTGCGTCGCGCTCGTTCCGCTCGCCTTCGCCGCGTGCACCTCCAAAGACACCGAGGGCGCCGACGCCGTCGCCGTGACCTCGTCGGATTCGGCCTGCGAACTCTCGACCACCGAGGCCAAGACCGGCGCCGTCGTGTTCACCGTCAAGAACGACGGCGGCAAGGTCACCGAGTTCTACGTCTACGGCAAGAACAACCGGGTACTCGGTGAGGTCGAGAACATCGGCCCCGGCGCCAGCGCCAAGCTCACCGTCGAGATCGCCGAGGCCGGTGACTACGAGACGGCCTGCAAGCCGGGCATGGTCGGCAACGGCATCCGCAAGACCATCAAGGTCAGCGGTGACAAGAAGGAGTTCGCCGCCCGCGACGACGTCAAGGCAGCCAAGGCGCAGTACATCGAGTACGTCAAGGGTCAGGTCGACGGTCTCGTCACGGCCACCACGACGTGGGTCGGCTACGTCAAGTCCGGCGACCTCGACGCCGCGCGTCGCGAGTTCGGCCGTACTCGCACCTTCTTCGAGCGCATCGAGCCGGTCGCCGAGTCGTTCGAGACGATCGACCCGCAGCTCGACATGCGCTGGGAGGACACCGAGGACGGCAAGCAGGAGTTCATCGGCTTCCACCGCATCGAGCGCTTCCTCTTCCCGCCGACCCCGGATCGGATCGGCGAAGGCGAAGGCAAGATCTCGCCGACCGACGCCGCCGACGCGAAGGCGAAGGACACGAAGGCGAACATCGACGCGATCGCCGACCGGCTGCTCGTGACCGCCAAGGAGCTGCAGACCGAGGTGAACAAGCCGGACTTCGCGTTCGAGGACCAGTCCTTCGTCAACGGCCCGCACGAGCTCGTCACCGAGGTCGCCAAGACGAAGATCACCGGCGAGGAGGACCGCTACTCGCAGACCGATCTCTGGGACGTCTACGCCAACCTCGAGGGCAGCGAGCGACTCATCACCGATATGGCGCCGCTCATCTCGAAGAAGAACCAGGCGCTCATGGACAAGATCACGGCCCAGTTCGCCGCCGCACGTGACTTCGTCGACGCCCGCCGTGAGGGCGACGGCTTCGCTTCGTACAAGACGGTCACCCCGGAGCAGCGCCGCGAGCTGTCGACGAAGATCGATGCGCTGACCGCGAGCCTGAGCCAGGTGCCGGGGATCGTGCTGGGCTGATGATCGCCGACGACGCCGCGGGAGCGGCGGACGACACCGCCGCCGGAGCAGCCGGCGACGGGCCGACCGATGCTCCCGCCGGCCGTCGGGGCGTCTCGCGGCGGGCGGCGATCGGGATCGGCGGCGGTGTCGCGGTGGTCGCCGCGGCCGTCGCCGGCGGCGCTGTGGGTCGAGCGACGGCCGTCGATGCAGCGGCGACCGACCACGGCGCCGTCGTGCCGTTCCGCGGCGAGCGCCAGGCCGGGATCGTCACCGAGGCGCAGGACCGGTTGCACTTCGCCGCCTTCGACGTCATCACCGACGACCGTGCGGCGCTCGTCGACCTGCTCAAACGGTGGACGGTCGCCGCCGAGCGGATGACGCGCGGCGAGGAGACCGCCGAGAACGGCGCGCTCGGGCTCGGCTCGTACACCCCGCCGGCCGACACCGGCGAGGCGCTCGGGCTCGCGGCGTCGAAACTGACGCTGACGATCGGCTTCGGGCCCGGGCTCTTCGGGCCGTCGCTGGCGAACCCGGCGGGCACCGACCGCTTCGGGCTCGCCGGCCGACGCCCCGCCGCGTTGCGCGATCTGCCCGCGTTCAAGGCCGATTCGCTCGACGTCCGGCGCAGCCACGGCGACATCTGTGTTCAGGCGTGCGCCAACGATCCGCAGGTCGCCGTCCATGCGATCCGCAACCTGGCCCGGATGGGCTTCGGCGTCGTCGCGGTGCGGTGGAGCCAGCTCGGCTTCGGCCGCACCAGCGCCACCACCACCGCGCAGGCGACGCCGCGCAACATGTTCGGCTTCAAGGACGGCACGGCCAACCTCAAGGCCGAGGACACGGCCGAACTGGATCAGCAGGTCTGGGTGGCGCCCGAGGACAACGCCGGGCCGGCGTCCTGGATGACCGGTGGCAGCTATCTCGTGACGCGCCGCATCCGCATGGACATCGAGCAGTGGGACCGCACGATGCTCGGCGAGCAGGAAACGGTCATCGGCCGTGACAAGGGCGAGGGCGCGCCGCTCGGCAAGGAGAAGGAGTTCGACGAGCTCGACTTCCAGATCACCTCCAACGGCGCCCCGCTCATCCCCAAGACGGCACACGTCCGGCTGGCGCACTCGTCGAACCTGGGCGGCGTGCGGATCCTGCGCCGCGGCTACAACTTCACCGACGGTTCCGACGGCTTCGGCCACCTCGACGCCGGCCTGTTCTTCATCGCCTTCTGCCGCGACGCCCACCACCAGTTCGTCCCCATGCAGCGGGCGCTCGCCGAGCAGGATGCGCTCAACGAATACATCCTGCATACGGGCAGTGCCCTGTTCGCCTGTCCGCCGGGGCCGGCCGAGGGTCAGTGGTGGGGTCAGGGGCTGTTCGAGGGCTGACAGCCTCCCCAGATGTCCGTCTGAGCGGGCCGCCACGACAATAATCTCCTCGGCGGGTCGCTCAGGCGGACATCCGGGTAGGCACGACCACTCATGGCCGGTATCCGGCGTCGATCCTGGCCAGGACGGCGAAGATCACGGTCGTGGCCGTCGTCAACAGGGTCGCCCAGAAATACAGCCCGCCCTCGGGCGGGACGGGACCGATCAACGCCGGACCGATCGACCTCGCCACACCGGCCACCGACGTCGTCAATGCCAATGCCGACGATGCCAACAGGAGCTGTAGGGCGCCCTCTTTGAGCACCGGCGGCGTCGCGAAGAGGGCCGCCGCGGCGACAAAGGCACTCGCCCAGCAGACGACCCCGACGAGCAGGAGCACGACGATCTCTCCCGCCGGCGAATCGAAGACGAAGACATCGGACACCAACACGACCTGCGGCGCGATACACAGCACGACGGCGAGGAGATACGGCCGAGACGTGAGGGAGAACCGCCGCCGCGCCGCAGAACTCAACGGGCGGGCTCGGCATATCCGAAACACCACGACCGTCAACGCGATCGTCGCCGTCACAAGGTACTGATAGACGAACGACATGCTGAATCCACCGGGAAGCGATGCCTCCCGCTCGGACGTCGTGCGCCAGAATTCGACGAGCGCCGCGGTCGATTGCAGCCCGGCCGTCGCCGTCAGTCCGACGGCCGCCGTCCTGCGGCCTCGGGGCAGATACCTGATCATCCCGTATCCGATCAAGCACACGCCGGCACTCGCGAGGCCGCCGATCCCGACCGCCCCGTGATACCACAGCGCCGACTCATGCAGCACCCATCGCCGCGGGCCTGTCCACGGCGCGACGGCCGCGACGATCGCCAAGCCGAACGCCACCGCCGCAGGCCACCCCGCCTGCAGCGACCGGCCGGTTCAACCGGTGCTCTCACCACGCCGCACATCCGATCCGGAAGGCCAGCACATGATCATCGCCACCGTCGCGGCGCTGATCACGACGCCGAACATCAGGAAGTAGGCTGCGACGATTCCGATCGGAGCCGACGACCACGGCTGCATCACCACATAGGCCAACAATGCCTGCGTCAATGCACTCACGGTGAGAACGATCGGACTCGCTTGCCGAGTGAGTGCCGCCACCGCAAGGCCGAGGACGACGACGAACAGCATTCCGACGCAGACGGTCAGGTCGGAGATCTCCCTCATCCGTTCCAGTTCGACCCGCGTCGGCGGCGAATACACGAACATCGACCACACGCGTACGCCCATCGACACCGTCGTCACGGTCACGATCGCGATCAGGAGGGATTTCCGGAGGATCAGGAGATCCACCCGGTCCGGTGCGGGGCGACTCGCCGTGACGCGTCGACTCGGCCAGATCCGAACGGCCATCACCACAGCACAGAGAACCACCAGCCCAGACAGTAGGAAACCCAAGACAAGCAACCAGACCGGACGTGGCGACGACGCGCGCAGCACGCCCGCTATCGCCGCCTGCGCCATAGCGCACAATACGACGACGACCGGCGCTGTGGTCCGCGCGAGAAATGCCACGGACAGCCCGAGAACGACGTCGAACAGCATTCCGACGACAACAGCCCCGTAGGCGTCCCGGATCACCTCTTCAGCCACCCACGGAGGTACGGAAGAATCCATGAGCATCGCCGTCACCGGGGCAAGCGCGGCAACTAAGCCTACCCCGATGATCAGGACGAGCAGAATCTTCCCGAACAGAGTTCCGTGTCCGTCACCACGAGGCGGGGTAGGAGGAAGATCCCTACAAGAGAGCTCATTCATCGTGTCACTCTTCTGTCCGCCTCACCTCCGCCCACTGAGTCATCGCCTTTCACTCGGCCAGCCGGACGTCACCGTCAGTACCGCGAACACGATCACCAGCACAGATATCGCGGAGTGCGCCGCGGACAGCCCTATCGGGGCCGACGACGAGGGCCTCGACAGAGTGACGGCCAGCAACGCCCCGATCAAGGCACACACAGCAAGCCAGACAGGCATCACCTGGCGCGTGACGTGAGCGAGGAACAGCCCCAGAAAGAAAGTCCCGCACAAACCCACAGACGCGACGACGAAACCTTGGTCTAGAAGCATCGAGCGATCGTGAGACGTGACGAAGAAGCGCACCCCATCGGGCAAACCTGCCGAAATAATGGCCAGCGCCGCAGTGCCCGATAGCGCCTTCTTCGTAACAGATCCGCCTACACCGACCATCGTAACCCCCTCCCGCCCCAGATGCGTTCACGCGGGTCAAACCCACATGGGAGGGCACGGGTCCTGATCCATTCCGCCTTCCTCGTCGACCTTCTCATAGTAGAACTCGGCAGCTCCCAAGCAGTCACGTCTCTGTAGCCAGTACAGCCAGCCGCCGAACTCCGCCTCACAATTGAGCCGCAGATTGTCACGAAATGCAGAATCGCAGGTCCTTTCCCTCACTCTTCGAGTAGTCCGGGGGGTCGTTCGGATTCGCGTCGTAGCACATGTCATGGCGCGCGCACGGACCACGGAAGTCAGCCGAGTGCGTGAACGCATCCGGGATCGTAGATGTAGTCAGGTGGAACGGTCACCGGCGGCTCGATGTGATCCTGTGGCCCCACGCCCTCAGCCTCCGGCTTCGGGCACACCTTCCACTTCCCGCGCTCCCGCACCAACGGCACAGTCTGCGTCACTTGCTTCAGCTTGCCGATCTTCGACGTCCCGACCGCCGTCGCCGCGTTGCCCTTGACGGTGACTCCTCCGACCGACACCACCGTCATCTCGTCCCCAGGTGCCGCGTGAGCCGAGGCCGCCACTACCAACCCCAACGCGCACGACACCACCACAGTCCCGACGGCGATCACGCTCCGCACGCGATCAGGCGGCCTCGCTCCCCACCTGAAGCTCATCCGTTGAATCCTCATCCCACCCATCCGATCTCATCGTTGACGACCTGCGAATCAAGTCATCTGATCTATACGGTAGAAAACTGACGTAATAACCGGGCAACTAAGGCCAAATACGTTGCGGCACACCGAAGTTCGGGACGACAGCACGGCATCGGCGACTCCGAACGAGCAGACCGGCCGACGAAGTCGACAGCTGAGAGGGCGGACGCGGCATATATCGCCGCGTCCGCCCTGTCAGCTGTCGGTACCAGTCAGTAGATTCAGCACCCGCCCGTCGGCGCCCACCGGGCCACACTCACCCACCCGGCACAAGCGCCCACACGCGCTCGGCTCCAGACGCCCCGGCTACGACGCCGGCTCGCCGGCCTCGACAAACGCTTCTGCCGGCGCGGCATTCCCCGCGTCCGGCCCCAGCGCCGTCCGCCACTCGTCCGTCGTCAACTCGTCAGCCGGGCCACCGAGTTCGGTGATCCCCTCGGCCGCCTGTACCCGCGCGACGAAATCGATCACAGCGGCCCGCAAGCGCTCCTCAGCCCCCGGACCGACCTCGACCGT
>JBGANR010000031.1:0-45992 GCA_044222225.1 Mycobacteriaceae bacterium | reverse complement strand
ATCGCCCACCTCAAGAACTGGAAAATCCTTGCCAAAGGTTACCGCGGACTCCTTCACGAGCTGCCCGACGTCATAGCCGTCGTCACGAAACTAGAACTCTTCCGACTCGGCTGGTGATAACCGTGAATAACACCCTAAGTTCCGGTTCGTTCTCGGCAGTCGACTGCGCGGCCGGACGAACGAATGGCTCCGCGCTATAGCGCGGAGCCATTCGTGACGTCATGCCCAGACGGGTACAGCGATCAGGACTCCGACTCCGAGGTGACCTCCGACTCGGCGTCGGCGGCCGGAGCCGCGTCGGCCTTGCGGGACGTGACCGAGATGCGCGTCGGCTCGGCGCCGGCGTAGACGCCGCTCACCCGGATGGCGAGGACGCCCGCGTCGTAGTCGGCCGTGACGTCCTCGGCGGTGACGTGCGCGGGGAGCCCGAAGGTGCGCTCGAACGAGCCGTAGCGGACCTCCCGGATGGAACGTCCCGCGCTCTCCGCGGCCCGCTCGTCGCGGCGCTCGCCCTTGACGACGAGCCGTCCGGCGACGACCTCGACGGTGACGTCGTCGGTCGACAGGCCCGGCAGATCGAGGCGGACGACGACGTCGTCGCCGTCGCGGCCGGTCTCGGCGGGCGGGGTGAAGTCGAGTCGGCGGGCCTGAGCGGACGCAGGGCCGAAGACGCCGCGGACGAGGGCGTCGAACTCGGAGAGGAACGGATCGCGGTGGGCGCGACGGACGGTGGTGCTCATGGTGGTGCCCCTTTCGTTGCGTGGTGGGTGCGGCGGAGGAGGATGCCGCGTCACTCTGCACAACGTGAGTGTGGTCCGCTCAATTCCGCTTGATCGTTCGCCATGAGCGAACTCGGAATCTCCTGTGATCAGCGGCGGCCTTCGGCGGTGCAGATGCACGCCTTGTTGCCGTCGGCGTCGGCGAGCACCCAGAACTCCGGCGCCGCCGAGTCGGAGACCAGCGTTCCGCCCGCGGCCAGCGCCGCCTCGATGCGCTCGGCTGCGACGCGCGGGTCGACCCAGACGTCGTAATGGAAACGCTGACGCGGCGCCGGATGCGGCTCGGTCGGCTGAAACCACAGTGTCGCGGACGAGCCGGCGGGGTCGACGAGTTCGCCGCCGCCGCCGACCGACAGCCCGAGCACCGCCTGCCAGAAGGGGCGGATCGCGTCGGCGTCGGCGGTGTCGAGTCCGATCTCGACGACCCGCACGGCTGCCGGATCGGCGGCGATCCCGTGCTCGGCGGCGATCACGGAGAAATGACGGGCCAGGGTGATGTCGCGATCGCTGACGTCGCCGGTGTCGTGACTCGTCAGCCGGACGTCGACGTGTGCGTAGGCGAAAGTGATCTCGGGGTGATGGCCGGCCTCTTCGGCGGCCGCGCCGAGCGCGTCGACGAGAGCGAGGCCGACGCTGAAGCGCCCGGTGCGAAATCGTGTGCGCAGCATGTTCGCCACCGGGGCCCAGTCATCGAGCCCGGCGTTATGGAGCTGTGCGGCGTCCACCACGATCTCGACGCTACGACTCGGCGGGGGACGGCGCCAGAGTCGGTGTCGGCTCCGCTCGGAACAGGTGGATATTGACATACCTCGGTGCGGACCAGAGGGTATGGACATGCCACAACAACGTGTCCATGTCTCTCGGGCCGACGGTCTGCCCATCGCCGTGTATCGCTGGGATCCGTCAGGGGAGCCGCGCGGCGTCGTCCAGATCGCGCACGGTCTCGCCGAGCACGGCCCACGCTACGAGCGGCTCGCGAGTGCGCTGACCGCGGCTGGATTCGTCGTCTACGCCGACGATCATCGCGGGCACGGTGCGTCGGTCAGCGACGACATCCCGCACGGCTCCTTCGGTCCCGCCGGGTGGGACGCGCTGGTGGCGGACCTCGTCGCCGTCGCCGGTGAGATCCGCGCCGCCGAGCCCGAGCTTCCGCTGTATCTCATCGGCCACTCGATGGGATCCTTCGCGTCCCAGCAGGCGATGCTCGACCATTCGGAGTTGTGGGACGGCGTGGTGCTGTCGGGTTCGTCGGCAGTCGATCTTCTGGCCGCGGGACTCGCGGCCGCACCGGCCGACGCGCCGGCGGGACTCGAGGCCTTCAACATCGGTTTCGAGCATCGCACCGGTTACGAGTGGCTCTCGCGGGACGAGGCCGAGGTGGACGCCTACGTGGCCGATCCGTTCTGCGGCTTCGATGTCGCGGTCGACACGATTCCGCAGATGCTCGGCGGTGCGTCGCGGCTCGCCGATCCGGTCGTCCTCGCCGGCATCCGTTCAGACCTGCCGATCCTGCTCATCGCGGGTGACAAGGATCCGGTCGGCGGCGCCGGAGCGCTCGTACCGATCGTGGCCCAGCGGTACCGGGACGCGGGGATCGCGGACGTCACACTGCGGCTGTACCCCGACGCGCGGCACGAGGTGTTCAACGAGACGAATCGCGACGAGGTGACGGCGGACGTGCTCGGCTGGCTCGACGCGCACGTCTGACGCGGCGCGGTCGTCGGGATCACTAGTCGTCGGGATCACTAGAGGAGCCTCGCGGTCTCCTCGACCCACTGGCGCTGCCGACGAGTCTCGACGGCGCGCCGGTGGTAGTGCGCGCGGACCCAGCCGACCGCGTCGTTCGTCGGTACGCCGCTCATCGCGGCGAGTACGGCGAGCGCGGATCCCGTGCGGCCGACGCCGCCTCCGCAGGCGATCTCGACGCGTTCGGTTCGAGCTCGCTCGTGGGCCTCGCGCAGCGCTGTGACCAGCTCTTCCGTCGACGCGGGCAACCGGAAGTCCGGCCAGCGGATCCAGCGATACTCCCGGTCGGTGAGCCGTGGATCGCGGCCCAGGAGGTAGACGCCGAACTCCGGTACGGCGGCGTCTCGCCGCCGCCGTAGACCGGTGCCGCGGATCCGGACGCCGTCCGGGAGATCGACGACGCCGTCGACGTCGGCCCAGGTCCCCATCGCGGTGATGCTACGCGGACGTCATATCGGTAGCCATTGAGCGTCGTCGCGACGATAATCTCCTCTACGACGCCCTACGGCTACCGATACGACACGGCTGGGCGGCGAGGTCGACGGGCGGTGGCGATGGAGCGGCGATACATCAAGAGTTCGAATCTGCGCACCGTCGGATATGAGGCCGAGACCCGACTGCTGGACGTCGAATTCGGCAGCAGGTCGGTCTATCGCTACTTCGAGGTTCCGGAGCAGGTGTATCGCGAGTTGCTCGCGGCCGAGAGCGCCGGTCGGTACTTCGCGCAGCACATCAGAGACGGCTACGAGTTCCGGCGACTGCGCTGACACCGACGAGAATCCGGTGGCGGCGGCAGGCGGCTTCTGGTTGCCTGATCGGTCGACGCCGCCGACGCGGCCCGAGTATGCAAGGAGTCGCCGATGCCGGATACCAGGGGGACGGTCATCGTCACGGGGGTGGGGAGGCGCCGCTCGATCGCGTCGGCGATCGCGGTCGGGCTCGCGGCCGACGGCTTCGACCTCGTGCTCAACCACTGGCGGCCGTACGACGAGCGGGTCGCGCTGGTCGGGGGAGCCGGGGACCCCGCCGAGGTCGCCGCGGAGTGCCGTGACCTCGGCGTCCGGGTGGACGTCGTCGCCGCCGATCTGGCCGACCCCGACGCGCCGGCCCGGCTCGTCGCCGCCGCGCCGGGACGACTCCGGGGGCTGGTCCTGTCGCACTGCGAGAGCGTCGACAGTTCGATCCTGGACACGACCGTCGACAGCTGGGACCGGCACTTCGCTGTCAACGCCCGCGCTTCGTGGCTGCTCGTCAAAGCGTTCGCCGAGCGTCTGCCCGATGCGCCGAGCACCGAGGTCACCGGCTCGATCGTGGCGCTGACCAGCGATCACACCGCACACAACCTGCCCTACGGGGCGAGCAAGGGGGCGCTGGACCGCCTGGTCATCGCGGCGGCGGCGGAACTCGGCGGCCGCGGCCTGCGGGCCAACGTGGTCAACCCGGGGCCGATCGACACCGGCTGGATGACGGACGAGATCCGCACCGCCGCCCTCGAACGCACCCCGACCGGCCGGCTCGGGACACCGTCCGACATCGCCGATCTGATCCGCTTCCTGCTGTCCGACGCGGGCGGCTGGATCACGGGCAGGCTGCTGCACGCCGATGGTGGATTCGCGGCCGGCCGCGAATCCACCTGACCGACCGAACACCCGGCGATCGTCGTCGAGACGGCCGGCCGGTGCGGCATCATCGCTGACGTGTCCGCGAGGTGCGCGGAGTGAGGAGAGACGATGACCCCGCACGCTCCGTACACCGATCCGGCCCTGCCCGTCACCTACCGCGTCACCGATCTGCTCGGCCGGATGACGGCCGCGGAGAAGGTGGGGCAGATGCTGCAGCTCGACGCGCGGGACGATCTCGACGATCAGGTGTTGCGGATCAACGTCGGGTCGATCCTGCACACGTCGCCGGAGCGGATCGTGCGTGCGCACGAATTGACGGAACAGACCCGGCTGCGGATTCCGCTGCTCGTGGGCGAGGACTGCATTCACGGACATTCGTTCTGGGAAGGCGCGACGATCTTCCCGACGCAGCTGGGCATGGCGGCGTCGTGGGACGCGGAGCTGTTGGAGAAGGTCGCCCGGGCCACGGCCGTCGAAGTGGCGGCCACCGGTGTGCACTGGACGTTCTCGCCGGTGCTGTGCATCGCGCGCGATCTACGGTGGGGCCGGGTCGGCGAGACGTTCGGCGAGGATCCGTTTCTCATCGGGGAACTGGCGTCGGCGATGGTGCGCGGATATCAGGGCGCGGGATTGTCGGATGAGACGGCGATCCTGGCGACGGCCAAGCATTTCGCCGGATATTCGGAGACCCAGGGCGGCCGCGACGCGAGTGAGGCGGACATCTCGCGCCGGAAGCTGCGGTCGTGGTTTCTGCCCCCGTTCGAGCGGGTCGCCCGGGAGGGCTGCGGCACGTTCATGCTCGGCTATCAGACGATGGACGGCGTCCCGATCACGATCAACGACTGGATCCTCTCGGACGTCCTGCGCGACGAATGGGGATACACCGGTGTACTCGTCACGGACTGGGACAACGTGGGGCGCATGGTGTGGGAGCAGAAGGTGCAACCGGACCATGCGCACGCCGCAGCGGCCGCGGTGAAGGCCGGCAACGACCTGGTGATGAACACGCCGGGCTTCCACGACGGGGCGTTGGAGGCGATCCGGACGGGCCTGCTGGCGGAGTCGGATCTCGATGCGGCCGTCTCGCGGATTCTGGCGCTGAAGTTCGAGCTCGGGCTGTTCGAGGACCCGCGCAGGCCGGATGCGGAGCGGATCGCGACACGCATCGGCACGGCGGAGCACGCCGCGCTCAACCTCGAGACCGCGCGGCGGTCACTGGTGCTGCTGCGCAACGAGGGGGTGTTGCCGTTGGCCGGCGGATTCGTCGCGGACGAGACCGGCCGGGCGACCGCCGGTGACCCGACGCCGCGGCGGGTGGCGGTCGTCGGCCCGCTCGCCGACGACGCGCAGACGCAGCTCGGCGACTGGGCGGGCGGCTCGGGTCAGGCCGGGTGGCTCGATTCGCAGCCGCGAGAGATGATCACGACCGTCCTCGACGGGCTGCGCGCCCACGTGCCGGACGGTTGGACGGTCGACCACGCGCGCGGCGCCGATATCCTGACGGCCGAGACCGACCCGCAGACCTTCCAGGACGGCCAGCCGCGGCCCCCGATCGTCACGGCCTGCGCGCCGGACGAGGCGCTCATCGCCGAAGCCGTGGCACTGGCGGAGCAGGCCGACTACGTCGTGGCGGTCGTCGGCGACCGGATCGAACTCATCGGTGAGGGACGGTCGACGGCCACGCTGGAGCTGATCGGCGGGCAGATCGCCCTGCTCGACGCGCTCGCCGCGACGGGGAAGCCGCTGGTCGTCGTGCTGCTCGCGTCCAAGCCGCTCGTGCTGCCGCCGTCGGCACGCAGTGCCACCGCTCTGGTGTGGGTGGCGAATCCGGGCATGGTGGGCGGACGCGCGATCGCCGAACTGCTGCTCGGGCTCGTCGAGCCGTCGGGGCGGTTGCCGATCTCGTTCGCGCGGCACGCAGGGCAGCAGCCGACGTACTACAACCAGATCCGCGGGCAGCACGGCGACCGGTACGCCGACCTCACCCAGGAGCCGGCCTTCGTGTTCGGTGAGGGGCTTTCGTACACGCGTGTGGAGTACGCGGATCTGCGCGTGCTGACTCCCGAGGTGACGGTCGCGGACATGCTGGTGGCCGAGGTGACGTTGCACAACACCGGCCGACGGCCCGCCCGGGAGACGGTGCAGGCCTATGCCAGCGACGTCGTGACGTCGGCGAGCTGGGCCGACCAGGAACTCAAGGGCTATCGGCAGATCGACGTCGCGCCGGGGGAGAGCATCGTCGTGCGGCTGGCGATCCCGGCGGCCGACCTCACCATCGTCGACGCCCGCGGCGAGCGGGTCGTCGAGCCGGGCGAGTTCGAGTTGCGTGTCGGGCGCTCGTCGCGGGCCCGGGACCAGCTCCGGGCGAGGTTCGTCGTGACGGGCTGACGGCGCCGGCGTGATCCCGCGGCGTCAGGCGAGTTCCAGGGCGATCTCGATCATGTTGGTGAACGCCGTCTGGCGCTCCTCGGGTGTGGTGACGGCGTGGGTGATGAGGTTGTCGCTGACGGTGAAGATGCCGAGTGCGTCGACGCCCGCGGCTGCGGCGTTCACGAACAGCCCCGCCGATTCCATCTCGACGGCGAGGATGCCCATCTTCGTCCAGCGTCCGATGGCGTCCGGATCGGCGTTGTAGAAGATGTCCGAGGACAACACGTTGCCGACGTGCACCCGCTGCTCGCGATCGTCGGCGACCCGCTTGGCCTTCTCCAGCAGCCGGTACGACGACAACGGGGCGTAGGTGCCCGGAACACCGAACTGGCTCAGGTAATTGGAATCGGTGGACGCGCCCTGGGCGATGACGACGTCGTACAGATCGAGGCCCTCCTGCATGGCGCCGCAACTGCCGACCCGGATGAGGTTCTTGACGTCGAAGAAATGAATGAGCTCGTAGCTGTACAGCGAGATCGACGGAATGCCCATGCCGGTGCCCATCACCGAGATCGGCTTACCGCGATAGGTGCCGGTGAAGCCCAGCATGTTGCGCACCTGATTGAAGCAGCGGATGTCGTCGAAATAGGTCTCGGCGATGAACTTCGCGCGCAGCGGGTCGCCCGGAAGCAGGATCGTCTCGGCGATCGGGACGCCCTTGGGATCGATGTGCGGGGTGCTCGGCGTGCTCATGGAACTCCTCGTCGGGTGTGGCGGATCAGAATCCGAGCAGGGCGGTGACGTCCGCCTTGATGCGCTCGAGCCGTTCGGCCGCGGCGGCGTGCGGGACGTCGATCCCGTCGCACGGCACAACGACTTCGAGATAGCACTTGAGCTTGGGCTCGGTGCCGGACGGGCGGACGATCACGCGGTCACCCGCCGCGGTGAGGTAGAGCAGGCCGTCCGTCGGCGGCAGGTCGTCGCCGCCCTCGTTCAGATCGCGCGAGGTGGTGACGCGCGAGCCGGCGAGCTCGGCGATTCCCGTGGTGCGCAGGCGGGCCATCGCATCGGCGATGACGGCCGTGTCGGCCACCCGGAAGCTGAGCGGCGCCGTCGCATGCAGGCCGTGGACGCGGGCCAGATCGTCGAGCAGATGCTGCAGTGTGCGGCCCTCGCGGGCGAGGTCGGCGACGAGCGTGACGACCCGGATCATGGCGCCGATGCCGTCCTTGTCGCGGACGGCCGCCGGGTCGGTGCAGTAGCCGATCGCCTCCTCGTAGCCGAATCGGATGCCGTGGGCCCGGGCGATCCACTTGAAGCCGGTCAGCGTCACGGCATGCCGCAGGCCGTGGGACTCGGCGATCCGGCCGAGCAGCCGGCTGGAGACGACCGAACAGGCGAGCGTGTCGCCCTCGCGCCCGGAGTCGGCGGCGGCCTGCTCGCCGAGCAGTGCGCCGAGCTCGTCACCGGACAGCTGCCGCCAGTCACCGCCCGGCTGCGGTACGGCGACCGAGCACCGGTCGGCGTCCGGGTCGAGGGCGATGACGACGTCGGCGTCGACCTTCCGCGCGAGGTCGAGTGCGAGGTCGATGGCGCCGGGCTCCTCCGGGTTGGGGAACGAGACCGTCGGGAAGTCCGGGTCGGGAGCGGCCTGCTGCGCCACGACGTGCACGTCGACGCCGCCCGCACGGCGCAGCACCTCGGCGGCGACGCCGCCGCCGACCCCGTGCATCGGTGTCAGCACCACGCGCACCGGCGACTCGTCGGACGCCGGAACGCGGCGCAGTCCCGCGGTGTGGGCCGCGTAGGCGTCGACGATCGCCTGGCCGAGCTGCGTGATCCCGGCGTCGTCGGCGGCCGCGAGCGGGACCTCGTCCGCCTGCGGCGCGGCCGCGATGGCGGCGGCGATCCCGGCGTCGGCGGGCGGCACGATCTGGACGCCGCGTCCGTCGACGTCGGCGGCGCGTCCGCCGAGGTAGACCTTGTAGCCGTTGTCCGCGGGCGGGTTGTGGGAGGCCGTGATCATGACGCCCGCGTCGGCGTCGAGCGCGCGCACGGCGTAGGCGGTGAGCGGCGTCGGGAGCTGCTTGGGCAGCGCGAGCACCGTGGCGCCGGCGGCGGCGAGCGTGCGGACGGCCGCGTCCATGAAGTCGCTCGAGCCGTGCCGGGCGTCGCAACCGACGACGACGCGCGGCTGTCCGCCGACGACGTCGGTGAGATAGGCGGCGACGCCGGCGGTCGCCCGCGTGACGACGGCGACGTTCATCCGCGACTCGCCGGCGCCGACCGCGCCGCGCAGGCCCGCCGTCCCGAACTGCAGCGGACCGCTGAACCTCGATTCGAGATCGGCGGTCGCGTCGGCGTCGCCGGCCTCGGCCCGGGCGACGACGGCGGCGAGTTCGGCGCGCGTGGCGACGTCGGGATCGTGGGTGAGCCACGCTCGGGCCCGGTCGACGAGGGTGATCACGCGTGTCACGGTAGCTCAGCCCTCCTGCCGTCGTCGGTGCATCGCGTCGAGGATGAGATCGAGTCCGTAGCCGAACTCGTCGGCGAACGCGTAGTCCTTGTCCGCCAGCATCTCGGTCATGAGCTCGGTCAGGTGGGGATACCGGTCGGCGGGCAGCTCGATCGTCGACGCGAAGGCGGCGGCGTCCTCCCCGGGCGCGAACGGCAGGTTGACCTCGGTGAGGACGAAGCCGTAGACGTAGGCGTCGATCGCCGAGAAGGTGTGCGAGGCGAGGGCGACGGAGAAACCGTTCGCGCGAAGGTTGCCGAGGACGGCGTCGTGGTGGCCAAGCAGCGCCGGGCCCGGCGCGCGTCGGGATTCGATCAGTCCCAGAGCCCAGGGGTGCGCGGCGAGCGCGCGGCGTGCGGACGCGGCGCGCGTCGTCATCGCCACGCGCCACGGGGTGTGCGGCTCCGGCAGCTCGATGAGGGTGAAGATCCAGTCGGCCAGGGCGTCGAGCAACGCGTCCTTGTTCTTGACGTGGTGATAGAGCGACATCGCCTCCGCGTCCAGAGCCTTGCCGACGGCCCGCATGCTGACCGCCGCGAGGCCGCCGTCGTCGGCCACGGCCGCGGCGGCGGCAACGATGCGCTCGATGTTCAGGGGTTGACGATCGGACATGATCCTCCGGTCGGTTGCCGACTTACGATCGTAAGGTTACCGTGTCGAGAACAGACTTACAGTCGTAAGGAGGCTTCCATGAAGGCCGCTCAGGTGAAGCGCTACGGACCGCCCGGGGTCGTCGACGTCGGTGACGTGCCGGAGCCGCGAGTGCGCGCCGGGGAGGTGCTCGTGCGCGTCGAGGCCGTCGCGGTGACCGCCGGGGACGCCCGGATCCGCGCCGCCCGTTTCCCCTCCGGATTCGGGTGGCCGGCCCGGCTCGCGTTCGGCGTCACACGGCCGCGGAGGGCGATCCTCGGCGGAGCGTTCTCCGGCGTCGTCGCTGCGACCGGCCCGGGCGTCGAGGGGTTCTCGGTCGGCGATCGGGTGAGCGGCATGAACGGTGCCCGGCTCGGAGCGCACGCCGAACTCGTCGCCGTGCGAGCCGACCGCCTGGCGCCGACGCCGGCCGGCGTCTCGGCCGAGGATGCGGCGGGCATCGTCTTCGGTGGGACGACCGCGCTGTACTTCCTGCGGGATCGGGCGCGGGTGCGTGCCGGGGAGTCGGTGCTCGTCGTCGGTGCGTCGGGCTCGGTCGGTTCGGCGGCGGTGCAACTGGCCGCGCTCGTCGGGGCGCACGTGACGGCCGTGACGAGCGGCGGCAACGCCGAGTTCGTCCGGTCGCTGGGGGCCGAACGTGTGGTCGACTACACGACGTCGCAGGTCAACGGTCATTTCGATGTCGTCATCGACGCCGTCGGGGCGGTGTCGCGACGACAGGGGATGGGGCTGCTCGCCGACGGTGGACGGCTGGTGCTCGTCGTCGGAAGCCTCGCGGAGACGATCCGGGCCCGCGGCGCCGTCATCGCCGGCGCGGCACCGGAACGACGCGCGGACATCGAGCACCTGCTCGGGCTGCTGGCGGAGGGACGGCTGAACGCCACGACGCGGGTGCTCGGCGGCCTCGACGCGATCCGGGAGGCGTACGAGCTCGTCGACTCGGGCCGGAAGGTCGGCAACGTCGTCATCCGCCCGGCCGCCTGACGGCCGGAATCGAGTAGTCCGGTACCGGGGCGGACCGGCGCGCCTCGGTCGCATTCTTCTTCGCAGTCACCGACGAAGGAGGACGCGATGGCGCTGACGCCGCTGCGGACGCTCGGCGATCTCATCCTCGTCGTGCTGCACGGCGGCATACGGGCCGCGCCGGAGGTCGTCGCGGCGCTCATCGAGGAACTGCCGGGCGTCGTCCTCACTGTGGAGGACCTTGCGCGGGACGGCGATGGACCGCCGACGTGGCGGTCGCGGCTCACGGTGGCGTACCGGCACCTGCGAGACGACGGCCTCGTCCACACGGATCGGCGGCGGTGGGTCTTGACGCCGGCCGGCGAGGAGGCCGCGGACGGCATGCAGCGGCATCTGGCGATGCCGATCGAGCGGACCCGCGAACGCGATCTCGGCCTGCGCAGTGTCATCGCGAGACCCTTGCTCGACCCGGAGTCGCGGGAGCGATTGTTCGCGAAACCGGTGGGCGAGGACGATCCGATCCCCGTCGTCATCGAATTGAACGTCGGATTCTCCGGTGGCGTCGACAAGGCGTGGGAGACGCTGAACGGCCTGCTCGCCGGAATCGACGAGAACAGAGTCCGGGAACGCCTCGGCGAATACGTCCGTATGCGACTTTCGATGCCCGAGATCAGGGAACTGGCGAGGCTCGACGACGAGCCCGAGCAGGGGCCGGATGCCATTTACCGCATCTGGCCGAACTTTCCCGTCAAACCGCTGGTCGACGCGTCCGCGAGGACGGTGAAGGCCGACGCGGCACGGCGTGCCTTCGCCGCCTGTGGCCGCGGTATCCGGTGGGCCGTGGTCGATTCCGGAATCGACGCGGCGCACCCTCATTTCCAGGACGGCGAGACGGTCCGCGGTGACGACGTACTGATGCTGCACCGGGATTTCACACAGGGCATTCATCCTGGCCCGGAATCGATGGAATCGGCGTTGACGGACGGCTACGGCCACGGCACGCATGTCGCCGGCATCATCGCCGGACATCTGCCGGCGTCCTTTCCGCCCGACGATCTTCAGGCGATCACCGAGTCGTATTCCGAATCGAACGACCCGACGCCGACGCGACGACGGCGGACGGTCGACCCCGCGCTGATGTCGGGGATGGCGCCGCTCGCGCGATTGGTCAGTCTCAAGGTGCTACGGGACGACGGCGATTCAGACATGCTGTCGGTGCTCGCCGCGCTGCGCTACGTCCGGGAACTCAACGTCGACAACGACAAGGTCGCGGTGATCCACGGCGTCAACATCAGCCTCGGCTACGAGTTCGACCCCGAATGGTTCGCCTGCGGCCAGAGCCCGCTGTGCAAAGAGGTCGACCGGCTGGTCCGGTCGGGTGTCGTGGTGGTGGTCGCCGCGGGAAATACCGGGTACGGCCGGCTCCGGTCGTGGGAGCGTCAGACCGATATCGGTTTGACGATGACGATCAACGATCCCGGCAATGCCGAGCGGGCGATCACGGTCGGATCGACGCACCGCGACGCACCGCACACCTACGGCGTCTCGTATTTCTCGTCGAAAGGCCCGACCGGCGACGGCCGGCCGAAGCCGGATCTCGTCGCGCCCGGGGAGCGGATCACGTCGTGTTCCACCGGGCGCGCGGCCAAGAAACACGGATTCGCGGATGTGCCGCGGGGCGTCGCCGCCTATCACGAGGACACCGGCACGAGTTTCGCGGCACCGCACGTCTCGGGCGTGATCGCGGCTCTCCTCTCGGTGCGTCCCGAGTTCGTCAATCGTCCGGACGAGGTCAAGAAGATCTTCGTCGAGGCCGCGACGACACTCGGCCGCGAGCGGTACTTCGAGGGCGCCGGGCTGGTCGATCTGATGCGTGCGCTCCAGGCGGTATGACACACGGATTCACCTATCGGACGGAGAAGAAATGGCCCAGAACATCGGCGGAATCGCTTTTTCGGAGATCCGCTTCGACGAGCAAGGCGACATCGATCGGGACGGGGAGCGAGTGCTCCTCGCCGATGTCGACGCCGTCGGACCCACCGACATCGTCGTGTTCTGTCACGGCTGGAACAACACGCCGAGCCAGGCGAGCAATCGCTATCGACTGTTCTTCGAGTTGTTTCCCGGGCTGCTCGGTGCGCACGGCGAGCCGGGCCGTTCTCTGCTGTTGCTCGGTGTGTACTGGCCGTCCGTCGCGTGGACGGACGAGCCGATCGGCGACTTCGAAGCGGCCGTTGCGCGCGGCGGCGCCGCGGGATTCGACCGGCCGACGGAGTGGGAGCCGCCCCCGCCGCCGGACGAGGACCTGCGTAAGGCGATCCGGGCCGCGTTCCCGAAGTCGCAACGTGACGCCGTCGACGAGGTGTTGACGCTGCTGGTCGAGCGTCCCGACGACGCGGACGAGTTGCAGCGCGCCCGCGATCTGCTGGCGAAGATCGCGCGTGCGACGAAGGAGGACGGAGACGACGGAGAGGTGGCCGGCGAGTTGCCGTTCATCGCGCAGGAGGGCCCGGATGACGACTTGTTCGACCGGTTCGCCGGCGCGCTCGAGGAGGTCGACATCAACACCGGAGGCTCAGGTCCGGGCGGTGCGGCCGGATTCGGCGACTCGCTGAAGCGACTCTGGCACGGCGCCCAGCAGGCCCTGCGGCAACTCACCTTCTGGCAGATGAAGAACCGGGCCGGCGTCGTCGGCGAGAACGGACTCGGGCCGCTGCTGGGGCGGCTGCTCGTGGGCCGTCCCGGGCTGCGGATCCACGTGATCGGCCACAGTTTCGGCGCGCGAGTGGTCTCGTATTCGCTCAAGGTGCTGCCGGTGGACGTCGACGGCCGCGAACCCGTGCAGTCGGTCACGCTGTTGCAAGGCGCGTTCTCGCACTTCGTCTTCGCGGCGAAGCTGCCTTTCGACGTATCGCGGTCCGGCGCGTTGTCCGGCCAGCAGGTAAAGGTGGCCGGACCCGTCGTCGCCTGCTATTCCAAGCACGACACCGCGCTGGGAATCTTCTATCCGCTGGCCTCTCTGGCGTCCGGAGCCGACGCCGCAGGCGTCGAGCGGGAGGTGAGCCGCTGGGGTGCGATCGGATTCGACGGCCATCACCCGGACGTCGATCAGCTGGGGATTCTCGATGTCGGCACGAAATACGACTTCGCGGGCCGCGAACTGGTGAGCATCGACGCGTCCCGCGTCGTCGATGAGGGGCCGCCGCCGTCGGGTGCGCACAGCGACATCATCCACAAAGAACTCGCCTGGGTCGTGTTGTCGGTGGCCGGACTGGTGTGACCTCCGACGAAATCCAAGGTTCGGCCTCCGGGAGCGTCGCCAGCGGGTCCCGGTCTCGGTCACGATCCTTCCCATCGCGTCGAGCAACCCGGGCGGTGGGTCGTCCGTCGTCCGAGAACTGTCGGTGGTCCGTCGTAACGTGCGGACGAGCCCGAAAACCGGGTTCGTCCGCATAGCGCAAGGGGGAGTGTCGAGATGTGTGAGTTCGACGCGCGTTGTTCAGGCTCGGACGGGATGGTCGGGCACGCGCTCGGTCAGATCGCGCAGGGCAAGTGGGGTGCCACCGGGGTTCTCGGTACCGGTGGAGCTCCGTCGTTCACGTATACGACCGGGCTGACGACGTTGGGCCGGCCGGAGTTGGTGATGACGGGGTTGGACCCCGAGATCGCGGTCGGCGTCATCAACCTCGCGGCGGTGTACATGCTGGCCGATCCGGACCTCGTCGACGGTCGCGATCCGTTGCGGGCCGTCGAAGACATCTGCGAGGTCGTGGCGATCGAGGCGAGTGACACCTCGCAGATGCACGTGACGCGGGCCGTGTACGGCGAGTTCCGGGCGCTCCAGCTCGTCTGGCCGGACGAGCGCGGCAGGTTTCCGTGGGATCGGAGGTACCCGCGGCGGCGGAGTCGGCAGCCGTTGTGGGGCCGAAGGCGGGCGTCGGCGGCGTGACGGTGCCGTCCGTCAGGGGACGTCCGGAGTCGGCCGAGTCGGACGCGGCTGTTCGACTCGGTCGACGCCTTTTGGTTCGCCCGAGGATGCCGGCGTCGGCCGACTCGACGAGTGCGCGGTGTGCCGTGGCGGAGGCGGTAGGCTCTGCAGCCGGACGGTCCCACGACAATCGTTCGGAGGTCGACGTGACAACGGTTCGGGGTATCACTCTGTCGCCCGGTCGCACCGGGTGGGAACGTCGTCCCGGGCTCATCGCGATCGACGTCGATCACACGTTGATCCGGTCCGACCACACGCTTGCGCAACCGACGGTCGACGCCGTCCGCCGAATCCGCCGGGCCGGTGTGGAGGTCGTGCTGGCCTCGTCGCGGCCTCCGGGAGGGATGCGTCAGTTCCTGGACGCGCTCGGGTTGATCGATCCCGCCGTCTTCGTGGCCTTCCAGGGCACATTCGTCGGTTCCTTCGACGCCGAAGGCGTCTTGACCGCGCACGCGACGTCCCCGCTCGCTCGTGAGGTCGCACTCGCGGCGGCGAGGGCGGCTCGATCGGTGGGGTTGGGCACCAACTGGTACACCGCGGACGGCTGGTTCGTCGACCGGATCACCGAAGCGGTGAAACACGAGGCGCATCTCGTTCGCATGGAGCCGCAGCTGGTCACCGATCTGGAGACGTTGCCGACGCCGTTGAAGTTGCTGTTCATCGCCGAGCGTTCCGGTCAGATCGACGCGGTCCGGCCGCTGCTGCCGGATTCGGTGACGGCTGAGACGTCCAATCCCCGGTATCTCGAGATCACGGCGACGGGGGTGGACAAGGCGACCGGTGTGCGGGTCGCGGCCGCCCGGAGCGGGATCGACATGGCCGACGTGGTGGCGATCGGGGACGGTCGCAACGACCTCGGGCTGTTCCGGCGCGTCGGCGGCTCGATCGCGCCGGCGAACGCCGATCCCGCCGTGCTCGCCGAGGCGGACTACCTGACCGCCTCGAACGACGATGACGGAGTCGCGATGGCGTTGGACTGGTTGGCCGAGCTGCCGACGTAAGCCGCTGGACGCCGGTGACGAATCACCTCTCCGTATCAGGCTCGCGCAGGTCGGCGTAGGGAGGGGAGACGTCCCAGAGTCGGGCGAGCAGCTGCGGCAGCCGGCGCACGGCGTCGGGGATGCGGTCGGGC
This sequence comes from Mycobacteriaceae bacterium, assembly GCA_044222225.1. Taxonomy (GTDB): domain Bacteria; phylum Actinomycetota; class Actinomycetes; order Mycobacteriales; family Mycobacteriaceae; genus JBGANR01. The sequence continues at coordinate 30,226 of JBGANR010000031.1, read as the reverse complement.
TGATCGAGGGCGTACCGGTCGAGTGCTTCGACGACCGCCGGGGTCAGCGTTCGCATCACCTCCTGTTCGTCCTCGGCGATCAGGCCGAGCCGGACGGCGTCGGAGACCAACGCCGTGATCCACCGGTCCGGCTCGTCGCTGCCGGATCTTCTCGCCAGGAGCGCACGGTCGTCGGTGTGTTCGGCGAGATGGGCGAGCAGGTTCCGGCCCGCCGCGGCCAAGGCGTCCCAGAACTCCGGAACCCCCGCCGCCGGAGTCCACTCGCCCATGGCCGTCCGGATGCGCTCGGCGACGTCCAGCATGACGGTCTCGTACAGGTCGGCCTTGCCGTCGAAGTAGTGGTAGGCGGAGGTCTTCGAGATGCCGGCCTCGCCGATGATCTTGTTGTACGACGCCCCGTCGAAACCGTGGCGCGCGAAGTCGGTTCGGGCGACGCGCAATATCTCGGTTCGAGTGGCGTCGGGCAGCCGGCTGAAGCGGGGCAGCGGCATCAGCGGAGTCCGCGGTTGATCGACAGCGTCAGCACCCAGTGAGTCGACCACAACGCGATCGCCACCGCGCCGGTGACGACGCCGACCGTCCCCGGCAGCAGCGACATGATCTGGAAGGCGCACCACCCATGACCCAGTGCCGACCATGACGTCTTCGGCCACCGGGTGAGTCGCCGGTCCAGCGCTTGGCTCACACGTCGCACGATGAAGAAGTCCTCGACGAAGTTGGCCGGGATCGCGAACATCCACCACACCGATGCCGGCCGCTCCGCTCCGGCTCGGCGCATCGTCGTCTGCAGCGTGCGGCAGTAGAGCGCGACCAGGCCGAAGAAGGCGGCCACGACAAGCAGGTTCCCCGGGAACGGCACCGCGTGGATCTCGTTCAGCAGGTTGTTCTCCCAATGCGGCACCAAGAGTGGCGCGCTGAGCAGGCCCAGGACGGCGAGTGTTCCGACGACTCGAATCAGCAGGTGCACCGGGACAGTGTACCGCTGGTACACCCCGATGGTTCACCTTCCTGCGTCGTCGATCGTGAGGTAGTGGAAGGTGGGCGATTCGACGCCGGCGTCGCGTCGGATCGCCTCGACCTCGTCGGATTCGAAGAAGGCCCGTGCGTCGGTGAGCGACGACCAGGTGGCGAGGTGGATGACCAGGTCGGGATCGTGGTCCGCCCGCAGCACCTCGAAGTCGATCTCGCCTGCGGCCGTGCGGAGATCCGCGGCCGCGTCGAACGCACTTTTCCAGCGGGTGTAGTCGGCCACCTTGTGGATGACCACCACGCGGCCGGTCACGAGGTCTCCTTCTGGTGGTCCGCGTCGAGTTCGTGCCGATGCCCGTCGGTGTCTGCCGGAATGGAAGCGGGTGAGGACGCGATGGTCCGGAGTTGCGAGGCGGAGGCGAGGTGCCGCCCGGCGGCGTCCCAGATGTCGATGGACTCGCTCATCCAGCCGTCGGCTGCGGCTTCGGTGGTTCTGGCCTCGACGACCACCCAGCCGGAATCGGTCGCGGCGGCACGGGGCGCGAACTTCACGGTCAATCGTGCGGTCGGGACGGGGACAGGGGCGCGGAGCACGGTCGCATAGGACGGGGCGAGTGCGTCGGCCAGAATCAGCAGGCGCTGGAAGGGGCTCGGCACGTCTTCGGTGAGCCGGACCCACCCGCACAGCTCGGGCCGTCGGCCGCCTGAGTAGGGCAGGTCCGCGGTTGCGGCGCGGATCTCCATCACGCTCGTGATCGGCACGAACTCGGGCGGGATGGCGATGGGGCGTGCGTCGGCGAGAGGCGTGATGCCGCGCGGCGGATCGGGTGCGAAGGCCGGATCGAGTCGTCCGGTGCGTGGCCGCGCGAACATCGCGGTGGCCGTGGCGACGGGTGCGCCCTGGACCGAGGCGTCGGCTCGTGCCAGTGAGCTGTGCCGACCCGCTCTGAGCACCGCGGTCTCGACGTCCGGCAGCGCCCGGGTCGGCGAGCCGAAGTGAATCGTCACCTCCAGCGGCAGGTGATCCGGGTCGACTTCCTGTTCCATCCGCCCCAACAACAGGGCTGCCACGACGCCGCCGTGAAGGCCGCCGAATCCGTGGAACCTGGTGAGCTGTTCGGGCTCAGGGTGTTCGCCGTCCAGCAGCCCGGCCAACGTCACACCGCTCGACGTTGGGGCCGTTGCTCCCCGCGGCATGGTTAGTTGTGTCATGCAATGGACGGTAGACCTGCTGCGTTTCGTCATGCAACCCGCTATGGTGATGGCATGCGCCGCGCCACTTTCGCCGACATGAACTGCTCGATAGCTCAGAGCCTCGAGGTGATCGGCGAATGGTGGACGCCGCTGATCATCCGGGACGCCATGATGGGGATCAGCCGGTTCGAGCAGTTCCAGAATCGCCTCGGGATCGCGCGCAACGTACTGAGCCAACGACTCGACGCCCTCGTCGAACGAGGTGTGCTCGAACAGGTGCAATACCAGGACCGGCCGCCGCGGTACGAGTACCTGCTCACTCCCCAGGGCCGAGAGCTCTGGCAGGTCTTGATGGTCCTCCGCCAGTGGGGGGACAAGTGGCTGGCGCCCGCGGGTGCGCCCGTCGAGGCCGTCCACACGCGATGCGGGCACGTGACGCGGGCACAACTGTGCTGTGACGACTGCGGGGAGCCGTTGCGCGCGAAAGACATCCACCTGCGACACGGCCCCGGTGCCCCCGACGGTGGAATCCTGCCCGACGACACGATGTCGTCCGGCGAACCCGGTACGTCGACCTCGAGGAGCACCACACGATGACCATCACATCGATCGGACGCCGAGCCTGGGCGGAGCTGGGCGGGAGCGCGGATGCTCTCGACCGTGTCGGCGACCCGGAACCGCCGGTCGGGCTCGGGGCGTCGGTGGACGTGTCCGGCCTGTTGGCGGACGGCGTCGCGCTGACCACCCTCGCCGTTCAGGAAGTCCAGGCGGCGCGGCGGCAGGCAGGCGACATCGGCGACGTCAGGCTCGACGGTGCGCGAATTCGTACAGCGTCGCAAAGCGAGCGTCATCTGACGATCGACGGAACGGCTCCGACGGTGTGGGCGCCGTTGTCCGGCTTCTGGCGGGCGTCGGACGGTTGGGTCCGCACCCACGGTAACTATCCGCACCACGCCGAACGGCTCGCCGCGATGCTCGGCCTGGGGCCGGACGCCGACAAGGCGGCCGTGGCTTCGGCGATCGCGTCGCGAGCGGCTCTGGATCTGGAGGCGGAAGCGGCGAGCGTCGGCGCGATCGTGGGTGCCGTCCGCGGCGAATCCGAATGGAAGGACCATCCGCAAGCGCGCGCACTGGCGGAGCAACCGCTCATCTCCCTTCGATCGTCGAGCGAGTCGCCGGCCCGTCGATGGGCGGACGACGGCCCGCGTCCGTTGGCGGGGATCAGGATCCTCGACCTGACCCGCGTGATCGCCGGGCCCGTCGCGACCCGAGACCTCGCCTTCGCCGGAGCCGACGTCCTTCGGGTCGACTCGCCCCGCCTCCCGGAGGTGGAGTGGCAGCACCTGGACACCGGAGCCGGCAAACGCTCGACGAGGCTCGACCTGTCGGTGACCCGGGATCGCAGGATCTTCGCCGATCTCGTCGCTTCGGCCGACGTCGTCGTCACCGGCTACCGGCCTTCGGCGCTCGCCGCATTCGGCATCGATGCGGACACCCTTGCGCGCACGAACCCCGGCCTGGTTCTGGCGTCGGTGAGTGCGTGGGGGACCGAGGGACCGTGGGCAGGTCGCCGGGGATTCGACAGCATCGTTCAGGCGGTGTCGGGCATCGCGATGCGGCAGAGCGCCGACGGCACGACGCCCGGAGCGCTGCCGGCGCAGGCCCTCGACCATTCGGCCGGTCATCTTCTTGCCGCGGGCGTCTGTCGAGCGCTCATTCGGCAGCGGCACGAGGGTGGGAGCTGGGTCGTGCAGATCGCGTTGGCGCGTATCGCTCAAGAACTACTGAACAGCGCCGCCGACTCGGCGCCCGGCGTCCCGCCGGGTGAACCGACCGTTCAGCGTGGGTCGACGCAGGCCGGAGCGATCACCTGTGCCGCACCGCCGATCATCTACCGGGACGGGCCGTCGCAGTATCCGGAGCTCGCCCGACCCTGGGGGAGGGACGAGCCGGACTGGGGTCGGTTCTGACGTACGCGGCCTGCGTGTCCGAACCTGTCGAACCATCCCACGACGATTGATCCATACCCTCGTCGCGACGCTCAGGTAGGCATCGGACAGCCGGGCGATGAGGACCGCAACCGAGTCTTCGATCATGCGCGGTGTCGCGAGCCTGGTGAACATCTGACCGACGCACTTTCCACATTCCCATTGACAGGACCCGCCCACCGTCCCTACGATTGCAACCGATCTCACTGAGGAGTCGCGATCGCAACCGACACGGCTGCTGGCCTAGATCGAGCCTCGATTCACCGCCAAGAATGGCCCCGTCCGAGAGAGAAATGTCAATGGCTGACACGACCCAAGACAAACGCACCAAAGACCAATCCAAGAAGGCGGCGGCCAGCGGCTGGATCGGTAGCGCACTCGAGTACTACGACTTCTTCATCTACGCCCAGGCCGCGGCGTTGATCTTCCCCACGATCATGTTCGACAAGGCCGATCCCCGGATGGGCATCATCGGCGCCCTGGGCACCTACGCGGTGGGTTACATCGCGCGGCCGATCGGCGCCTTGGTCCTCGGCGCCTGGGGCGACAAGTACGGACGTAAGAACGTGCTGGTGCTCTGCATGTTGCTGATCGGCTTCTCGACGATGCTCGTCGCCGTCCTGCCGACCTACCAGCAGATCGGCCTCGCCGCTCCGGCGTTGCTGATGACGCTCCGCCTCGTCCAAGGGTTCGCGGTGGCCGGCGAGATCGCCGGGGCGAGTTCCATGATTCTGGAGAGCGCGCCGTTCGGTCGCCGTGGCTACTTCGGTAGCTTCACCCTGCAGGGTACCCAGGCCGGCCAGCTCCTCGCGGCAGCGATCTTCTTGCCGCTGGCCCACTTCCTGTCGGAGGACGACTTCCAGTCCTGGGGGTGGCGGATTCCGTTCGCCCTCAGCGCTTTCGTGGTCTTGGCCGGCTACATGATCCGCCGCAACGTCGACGAAACTCACACCAACGCCGAGGAGCAGGAGCACGGCGAGGTGGCCGCGTTGCCGATCATCACCGCGTTCAAGGAGAGCCCCGGCACGATCATCCGGGTGTTCTGCATCGCGCTGACGGCCATCATCGCGACGACGACATCCATCTTCGGCGCCACCTACGCCACGAACAAGGCGTACGGCGTCGGATTCGACGCCGACGTGTATCTCTGGATCCCACTCCTGGGCAACGTCCTCGCGGTGATCTTCATCCCGATTGTCGGAAATCTATCCGACCGGTTCGGCCGACGCCCGATGCTCTTGTGGCCCACCGCCCTGGCCGGCCTGATGTCCTACGGATACCTCTGGGCGATCAGCCAGCACAACGTCACCATCGCCATCGTCTTCTCTCTGGTGATGTGGGGCTGTGTCTACCAGGGCTACAACGCGACCTTCCCGGCCTACTTCCCCGAGCTGTTCCCCGCCCACACCCGGGTTTCCGGCATGGCGCTCGGCCAGAACATGGGCACCGTGGTCGCCTCCTTGATGAGCGTGGTCTTCCCCCTCGTCGCCCCTCCGGGATCGCAACACGTGGTCTTGATCGTCGGCTCGATCACCTTCGGGCTGTGCCTCGTAGCCTGTGCCGGCGCGTACTTCTCGCCGGAGACGTTCCGGATCCGCTCAGAGGACCTGGGCGTACCGGGTGCCCAGCCGGTCCCGGAGGACGAGTACAACCGGCTGCGCGCCGCCTCCATCGCTGCGGCGAAGGCATCCTGACCGGTATCGATCCGGCAGCTCTGCGGCAAACACTGCGGGCGGGCGATTTCGCCCGCCCGCAGTGCGGCCTGGTCGGACCATTGAGAAACAGAACCTCTGGAGTAGAGATTCATGCGTCAGCGAAATCACCCCGCGGCGGCACTCGTCCTGTGTGTCCTACTCGTCGTGAGCGGTTGGTACATGATCTCCGGCGAGGGCGTCAACGGCCGGAACTTCGGCTGGTGCTTCATCGTTGTCGGCATCATCGGCGGCGTCGTCAATCTGGCGATAATCCTGCGCAGCCGTCGCTGACCACCCGGCATTCATAATGTATGCGGCGTGTGGCCTTTGCGTCCGCGTGATGCAACGCAATCCGAACCGGTCGAGCAGTGATTCTCAGGGGCCGCGGCTCGCGGATTCGCGAGATGAATGATCCCGAAGCGAATGAGCCTTGCCGAAATGGCAATGCCAAAATGCGCCCATCGCCGCGAAGTATGTGCGGAGTGCGTCCGCGTGCACCGATCAAAGCCTCCCTCGGCGCAAACAACCTGGCCGAGCCCTGCGTCCGCGGACGCAGGGGCTCGGCCAGGTCGTTACGCCGGACCGGGGATCAGCGTTGAACGACGTTCGTCGCGTGGCTCGCCCATAGGCGGCCCTCTTGTTCGTAGGTCGGCAGCCCCGCCTTCTCGAGGATGCGGTCGAGCAGCTTCTGGGTGGCGACGGCATCCCGCCCCGAGGTCAGGGGCGGCCTGCGATCGTCGATGCGGTCCAGGAAGTGGTGCACGGCTTCGGCGAAGCCGAGGGTTTCGGTGGCGGTGGCCCAGCCGAACGCCTCGGAGCTGAGGCTGCGGGAGGTGGTGACGCCGTCGACGGTGATCGAGACCGATTCCGGCGCCTGCACTTCGGCGGACCGGCCGGCGCCGTAGGCGTCGAGTTTCTCGTTCCAGGCGCCGGCGGTGCGGGCCGCCACGAGCACGCCGGTGTTGCCGGTGTCGAAGCGGATGACCGCAGTGGTCCCGTCTTCCTGCCAGGGATCGTCGCCCGCGGCGTGTGCGGTGACCTCGACCGGTTCACCGCCGCAGTACCAGCGAAGCAGGTCGACCATGTGGATGGCGTTCTCGAACGTGGCCCGGTATTCCGATCCGGGCCGGTTCTTCTGGGCGACGCAGAAGGTGGCGCCGGCCGACCCGAAGGCCTCCCGCCCGGCGACGTACACCGGGGCGTAGCGGCGGTTGAAGTCGACCATCAGGATGCGGTCGTGCTCATCCGCGAGGTCGGCCAGGCGCTCGGCCTCGTCGACGGACGGCGCGAGCGGCTTCTCGCAGAACACGTCCACGCCGCGGCGCAGACACGCGTCGACCGCGTGCGCATGCTCCGAGCGGGGGGTCAGCACGAACACGGCGTCCAGCTCTTCGGAGGCCAGCATGTCCTCGACTGTTCGGTACGCGGCGCCGAAGCCCCAGCGGCGCATCAGCGGCCCGGGATCGGGGCGGCGGGAAACGAGGGCGGCCAGTTCCACGTCGTCCCGCTTGACCAGGGTCGGCAGCTGCGCGATCGCGGCGATGTTGCCCGCGCCGATGACCCCGACGCGGGTCCGGCTCGACCCGCTCATCGCGCGCTCTCCGCGGTGACGGCCTGGCCGAGCAGGGTCCGGAGGGTCTCCGCGCCGCGGGCGAAGCCGACCGCCGGCTCGGGTAGATCCTGCGGGTGCCACCGGTACTCGTATTCCAGGGTGAGGACGTCGTCGTAGCCGAGGGTGGACAGCGCGGCGAGGATGCCGCCCCAGGGGACGATGCCGTCCCCGACGACCCGGGAGCGCACCGCTCGTTCGGACGCGGCGACGCGGGCGGTCTCGGACGCCTGGAAGGGTGCGTCCGGATCGGTGAAGACGAGGTCCTTGACGTGCACGTGCCCGATCAGGTCGCCCTGGATGCGCAGCGCGTCCTGGTACGGCTCGTCATGGGTGAAGGTCAGGTTGGCCTGGTCGTACAGGACCCGGACCGCGGGGTGGTCGACTTCGCGCACCAGCCGGGCCGTGTCGGCCGCGGTCTGCGTCATGGTTCCGAAGTGGTTCTCCACGCACAGCCGTATCCCGGCGGCGGAGGCTTCCGGCGCCAGCGCGCGCAGCGCCGCGACCAGTCGGCCCCAGTGGGCCGCGTGGTCGGGCTGGTCGGGCTGCCATGAGCCGGCGTAGACGCGAAGCCGGTCGGCGCCCAAGATCTGCGCGATCTCGATGGCGCCTCGGAACTCGTCGACGGCCGCCCGCCACCGGAGCTCGTCGAGGGCGTTGATCGCCGTTGTGTACGGGGTCATCCCGACGATCGGAATGCCGACGTCCTCGGCGGCGCGGCGGGCCTGCTCGGCGGCGCGGCGGTCACGTAGCGGCAACCCGGAGCGGTAGTCGTCCTGGTAGATCAACTCGGCGGCGTCCAGGCCGGCGTCCTCGAACAGCGCGAGCGCCTCCGGCACCGTCTGCTCCGGGGTGCCAAGGGTGTGGCCCGCTATGCGCATGATCACTGCTCCGTTCTGGTCGTGACGCGGTCGACGCTTGCACTCTGAGCTGGGTGGAGGTTCACGATCACCTCTGTGAGATCGGTTGCACGAACGATATGGAGCATGGGACGCTCTGTCAACCACGAGTTATCGACGAAGGGGTCCGCGTGTTCACCAAGCTCGAAACGCTGCGAACGATCGACGAATCCGGCGCCGTCCTGATCATTCGACTGCCGGATGCGGACACCGCGGAGCGCGTCGCGCACGCCGCGATCGAGGGCGGGTTCCGCGCACTGGAGGTCACCCTGTCCATCCCCGGAGCGGTCGAGCTCATCCGCCGGCTGGCCGGGCGGTACACGGCAGAGGGCGTCGCGGTGGGAGCGGGGACCGTCCTCGATGGCCACGCCGCGTACGAGTGCATCCGCGCCGGCGCGCGGTTCCTGGTCAGCCCTCAGCTCAACCCCGAGATGATCCGAGTCGCGAACCGCTACCAGGTCCCCACGATCAGCGGGGCGTTCACCCCGACCGAGATCCTCGAGTCGGCCGAGGCCGGCGCCGACATCGTCAAGCTGTTCCCGACCGAGAACGCGGGCATCCCGTACGCCAAGGCCGTGCTCGCGCCCCTGGCGCACCTGCCGATCATGCCGGCGGGCGGCGTGACGACGGCCAACGTCAAGGACTGGTTCGCCGCCGGCGTCGCCGGCGTCGGCGTGGGCAGCGCCGTGACCAAGGCCTGGCAGCCCGACGGCGACTACACCCGTGTCACCGCCGCCGCCCAGGAGTTCCTCGCCGCGGTGCGGGACGCTCGGCGATGACCGAGCCGACCCTGCGGATCATCATCGGTACCGCCGGTTCCGGCAAATCGACGATCGCCCGGCGACTGGCCCGCGAGTACGCCGCCGTCTACCTCGACAAGGACGCGATGAGCGCCCGATTCGTCGAGGCCGCCCTCATCGCGGCCGGCTACGACCCCGGCGACCGCGAGTCCAACGCGTACTACCGCGACCACATCCTGCCCCTGGAGTACGACTCACTCCTGGACGTCGCCGGCACCAATCTGCGCCTGGGCCGTCCGGTGGTCGTCGACGCGCCCTTCAGTCCGTACCTGGCCGATCCGCACTTCATCGCTACCGCGGCGGAACGTTTCGAGTGGCCGCCCGTCGACATCGATGTGGTCTTCGTCCGCGTCTCACCGACCGTCCTCCGACAACGGCTCCGAGAACGAGGCCTCGAACGAGACCGCGTCAAACTCGCCCACTGGGACGAGTACTGGGCCGAGCACGGAGAGCGATCCTGCGCCTGGACCGGCGTCCGTCAGTCGGAGATCGTCAACGACGCGCCTGCGACCTGACCGTCGCCGACCACAGACCCCGGCCGTCGCAGTGGCCGGTCGCTCTCGTCAGCGAGGGCTCAATCGCATCACCGACGAAGGAGAAACGATGATCAGCGGAGCGACCGAACTCATCGCCCACGTGGGACATCCCACCTATACGTTCAAGTCCGAGCTGATCTTCAATCCGTGGTTCGAGAAGAACGACGTCGATGCGGTCGTCGTCCCGATGGGAGTCGAACCCGGGGACTACCCGGCCTTCTTCCGGTCGATCTTCACTCTGACCAACATCCGAGCTGCGCTGGTCACCATGCCGCACAAGGTGACCACGATGGAGCTGGTCGATCAGGTCAGCCCGATCGCCGAAATCGCCGGCGCGACCAACGCGGTCGTACGGCGCGAGGACGGGTCACTCGTCGCCGACCAGTTCGACGGCGCCGGGTTCGTCCGCGGCGTGCTGCGCAAGGGTTTCGACCCTGCCGGAAAACGTGCCCTCGTGGTCGGCAACGGTGGCGTCGGGTCGCCGATCGCCGCGTCGCTGGCGGGCATCGGACTGGCCGGGATCGGACTGTTCGACCCGAACACGGGCGCCTCCGAGGCGCTCGCCCAACGCATCGACAAGCATTTCCCCGACGTGGAACTCGCGGTGGGATCCAAGGATCCCCAGGGTTACGACCTGATCGTCAACGCCACGCCGATCGGAATGCGAGACGGCGACCCGCTGCCCGTCGACGTCGACCGGATCGCACCCGGTTCCTACGTCGGGGACGTGGTCCTCAAAGCCGAGATCACGCCCTTTCTGCACGCCGCGAAGGACAAGGGCTGCACCATTCAGGTGGGCACCGACATGCTGTTCGAGATGATCCCGGCGTTCCTGGAATTCTTCGGCTACGGCACCGCCACGCCCGACGAACTCCGCGCAATCGCGCGGTTGCCCTGAATTCGACTCCACGACGAGGCGGGCCGTCAGGCCCGCCGTCGCCGAAGGGTCCGTCCTATCGTGTCGTGTTCCAGTCGGTGGGGCCGACCAAGGGGGGCGGGTCGGCCACCCGGGAGCGATCGACGATCTCCATCAGCAGCCCCCACGGTGTGAGGAAGTAGGTCCACCTGTTGCCCGCGACCCGAGGACTGTCGCCGGCGACCTCCTTGCGGTCGCCGAGCACCCGGACGCCCGGGATGGTGCGAAGCACGGCGACCGCCTGATCCACGTCGTCCACCACGAAACACAGATGGTGCCCGCCCGCGTCGCTGTGTCGAGGATGTTCGGTGCGGCGGTCGGAGCTGTTCCACTCGAACAGCTCCACGTTCAGATTGGGCGGCATCCGCAGCATGACCAACGTGAGCCGTGCATCACTCGGCACGGCGAAGTTCTCGGGCATGAACTGCGTATCCGGTCCTCTGGCGGAGCGATACAACTCCTGCGCTCCCAGCGCTTGGACGAAGAACCGAACGGCCTGTTCCAGGTCGGGCACGGTGAACGCGACGTGGTCGGCGTGGCGGACGCCTGGGATCCGGGGCAGGTCGGCGGTCATGCGGCCGGTCCGGCGGTCGAGGCCCGCACCAACAGCTGCGGCGTCAGAACGACGTGGTTGACCGATCCGTCCGCCGCCTTCTTCTCGGCGAGGTCGATCGCGATATGGCCCATGTCGGCGATCGGCTGGGAGATCGTGGTCAGGGCCGGGTTGAACCGCGCTCCCAGCTTGAGCCCGTCGAACCCGATCACCGAGACGTCCGCCGGGACGTGCAGGCCCTGAGCGGCGAGTGCGGAGATCACTCCGAACGCGGTCATGTCGTTCGCCGCGATGATCGCCGTCGGCCGGTCGGTCATGGCCACGAACTGTGCGGCTGCACGCTCGCCGGCCTCGGTGTCGGTGCCGCTGTCCAGGATGATCGGGTCTCCCTCGGCGAGGTCGGTGTAGGCGTTCATGCGTTCCTGCGCGGTGTGCGTGCCCGAGATACCCGAGACGTAGCCGATCCGGCGGTGGCCGAGCGAACGTAGATGTTCGAAGGCCAGCTCGATGCCGCGGCGGCTGTCCACGGTCACGCTCGGCACCGTCGCCTGCTCGTCGACCCGGTCGATGACGACGACGCGGTCTCCGAACTTGAACTTCGCCAATGTGTCGATGTCCACCCGGGTGGACGGCGCGATGATGCCGAACGGCGCATACAGCGACTGCATGGCGGTCAGGTAACCGGCCGTCTTATCGTTGTCGCGGTCCGTGAGGCACAGCACCAGCTGATAGCCGCGGTCGCCCGCGGCTTCCGTCATGGTCTTGGCGAGCTCGGCGTGGAACGGGTTCGTGATGTCCGGCACGATCAGCGGGACGAAGGCGCTCGTCTTCGACCGCAGCGCCTGGGCCAGCGGGCTCATGGTGTACCCGAGTTCCTCGGCGACGCGCAGGATGTGCTCACGGGTCTGCGCCTTGACCACCTCCGGGCGAGAGAAGGCTCGCGACACCGTCGAGCGGTGCACTCCCGCGGCCTTCGCGACCACGTCGATGTTCAGATCAGGCATGATGTCCCCCTTCTCGGTGCGCCTGGTAGGCCTGCCAGATGATCCGCATGACATTCTCCAGCTCGGCCAGACTCGGCATACCACGAAACCCCTCACCGAGGGTGGCCGCCACCTGCCGGACGAAGGGATCATGCAAGGGATCACTGTCCACATCGATGACCGCGCGCTCCGTGCGACCGTCCACCGCGGTGAAAACGGCCGACCCGTCCGTGTCGATGGATGCGAAACCGGCATCGCCCGCAGAGCTGTAGCTGCAATACCGCTTCAGCTGCGATTGCGGGAACGCGTACCCCACCTCGACGATCGCCTCACGACCGTCCGGTGTGGTCAGCACCACGGTCGCGTGATCCTCGACCGTGCCCGAGTGCAGCGTCGAGGACAGTCGCGCGGTGGCCTCGGCGGTCGTGTGGGCGCTGCGCCGCAAGAACAGATCGACGAAGTGCGGGCCCAAGTTGGCCAGGCAGCCGCCACCGGCTCGCCGCGGGTCCAGCATCCACCGGTTGCCGTTGCGGTCGTAGCGTGCCGGCGGACCGGCGACGAAAGAAAGCCGCTGATACACCGGCCGCCCGGCCTTGGCGAGCCAACGGTCCGCCGGGCCGTCACGCTGGATGAGCGGCACGGCGGCCGCCACCCCCGCCGCCTCGGCGGCGCGGCGCACCTGCTGCAGCTCCGCGAGCGAGGTGCCCAACGGCTTCTCCACGACGAAGGGGATGCGCCGCTCGATCAGCGCCTGGCAGGTCTGCGCCATCTGATCGTGCGGGCCGAAGACGTACGCCAACTCGACGTCCGGCAAATCCAGCAACCGCTGCCAATCGGCTTCTACCGGGGCGCCCCACAGTTCGGCGAGGCCGCGCACCCGATCGGGGGCCTCGTCCGAGACGCCGACGACCCGATGCACGTCAGCGATCGCCGACGCGTACAGCGGTACATGCCAGTGCGAAGCACCCACAACGATGGTGCGTGCCCGGATCGTGCCAAAATCACCGCTTCGGGCCCGGTCCACCGCCTTCCTTTCCTTGAGATCGGTTGTATTGACCTTAGGGCGAGCGTGCGAGGTCTGTCAATCGCGCCACCAGCGCGGACGCCCGTGTTCAGCATGCCGACGATCGTTTGTGATAGGTGGCCCGGGATGCCGTGGCCCGCGTGAACGAATGGATGAGCTGGGCGGCCGGATCGCCCGATCGTTGTGACGCGAACGAGAGGCCGTGGGGCAGTCGATCTCCGACTCGCGGGTGTGCCCGCGGTGGCAGCGGACGGTCCCGGTACGGCGGCCGTGCTCGTCTCCGAGCCGCGTCGACGCGAGCCTCTTCTGCTGAACAGCGCCGCCGACTCGGCGCCCGGCGTCCCGCTGGGTGAACCGACCGTTCAGCGTGGGTCGACGCAGGCCGGAGCGATCACCTGCGCCGCACCGCCGATCATCTACCGGGACGGGCCGTCGCAGTATCCGGAGCTCGCCCGACCCTGGGGGAGGGACGAGCCGGACTGGGGTCGGTTCTGATCTGCGTGAACGTCCGGCGCTGTGCGTCAGGCGGCGAGTCCGAGCGCGCGAAGGGCCGCCGCGACGAGGGCGCCGGCGAAGACGACGACAAGGAAGGGGAGCCGGAACCACAGCAGTACCGCGGCCACCAGCACGGCGGGTAGCCGGGCGTCGACGACGATGGCTCGGCCGTCGGCGAACGTCTGCACGGCGACGAGGGCGGCGAGCAGCGCGACGGTGAGCAGGTCGGTGATGCGGGCCGGGCGAGGCGCATCGAGTGCTCGGCGCGGAACGAGATAGCCGGCGAGCTTGAGGACGAAGCAGCCGAGCGACGCCAGCAGCAGGGCGCCCCAGAGCGTCATGGTCGCTCCTCACGGGGCGTCGAATCGGAGGCGCGGTCGGCCGCCGGTGCCGATGTCGCGTCCGATCGTGCCGTCTCACCTGCGTGTCCTAACCAGTCGAACCAGCCCACGACGATCGCGACCGCCGCGGCGACGAGCACCGGCATGCCGGGGACGAGCGCTGGGGTGAGCGCGGCCGCCACCGCGGCAGCGGCCACGCCGACCGCGATCGCCTGCCGTTTCCGCAGCCGCGGCCAGAGCAGGGCGAGGAAGGCGGCGGCCGCCGCGGCGTCGAGGCCGTAGGTCGTCGGATCGCCGAGGACGTCGCCGAGGAGCGCGCCGACGAGGGTCGCGAGGTTCCACCCGAGATAGATGCCGACGCCGGTGACCCAGAATCCGACGCTTCGGGCGCGCGGCTCGCTTTGGGCGAGGGCGACGGCCGTCGACTCGTCGATGGTGAAGTGGGCGGCGGCCGTGCGGCGCCGCAGGCCGCGGCCGACCATCGGCGACATGCGGATGCCGTACGCGACGTTGCGCACGCCCAGCAGGATCGCCGACGCGACGGCGGACGGCAGCGCCGCGAGCCCGCCCGCGGCGACGACGCCGATGAAGGCGAACTGCGATCCGCCGGTGAACATCACGAGGCTCAGGACGCAGGTCTGCCAGACGTCGAGCCCGGAGGTCACCGCCAGCGCGCCGAACGAGACGCCGTACGCGCTGGTGGCGAGAGCGACGCCGATCGCCTCGCGCCGCACCTCCCGGATGCCTGCATCCGGTGTTCGATCTGATGAACGCATGGTGATCATCGTGAACGGTGCCGGCGTCGAGTGTCAAGATGAACGATGGTTTGCGATACTGAACGAATGGATGAGCTGGGCGGCCGGATCGCCCGATCGTTGCGTCGCGAACGGGAGGCCGCGGGGCTGTCGATCTCCGAACTCGCCCGGCGAGCCGGCGTCTCCAAAGCGACCGTGTCACAGCTGGAGAACGGTTCCGGCAATCCGAGCGTCGAGACGCTGTGGGCGCTCGGTGTGGCCCTCGGGGTGCCCTTCGCCGTGCTCGTCGACCAGCCGAGCCCGGGGCCGACGCTCATCCGCGCGGGCGGCTCGGGGGGTGTGCCCGCGGCGGCGGCGGACTATCGCGCCACGTTGCTATCGGCGAGCCCACCCGCGGCGCGCCGCGACATCTACCTCATCCAGGCTGGTCCGGGTGAGATCCGCCGATCGGTGCCGCATCAATCCGGCACGACGGAGCACGTCGTTCTCATCGCCGGTGCTGCTCGAGTGGGCCCCGCCGAGGCTCCCGAACTGCTGCATCCGGGGGACTACCTCTGTTATCCGGGGGATGCGCCGCACGTATTCGAGGCGACGGTTCCCGGTACGGCCGCCGTGCTCGTCGCCGAGTTGCGCTGACGGGCCGCGTCTTCACGCTGTGACCATTCAGCGTGGGTCGACGCAGGCCGGAATGATCACCTGCGCCGCCTCCGCCGATCATCTACCGGGACGGGCCGTCGCGATATCCGGAGCATGCCCGCCCTTGGGGCCGGGACGAGCCGACCGGGGGCCGGTTCTGACCTACGGCGCTCAATCGCCGGCGGCAGGAGAGTGGGAGCTGATCCCGCGCACCTGTGCGTGCCGAACACCCGCGTGTGCCGCGGCGATGGCATCCGCGGCGCGTACGAGCGCTAGATGCGTCAGCGCCTGCGGGGTGTTTCCCATCTGCCGGCTGTGCTCGGTGTCGTACTCCTCACTGAGAAGGCCGACATCATTGGCCGATTCGCTCAGGCGGTCCATGAGTTCTTCGGCATCGCGCAGGCGGCCTGACGACGCGTACTGCTCCACCAGCCAGAACGAGCAGGCGAGGAAGGGATGTTCGGTCCCCGGCAGACCGTCCACTCCGCTATCGGGGCGGTAACGCAGAAGCAGCCCGTCCCGCAGCAGTTCCGATTCGATCGCGGAGACCGTTCCGAGCATTCGATCGTCGGCGGCGTCGATGAAGCCGATCTGCGGCAGCTGCAACAGCGCCGCGTCCACACCCGTGCCGCCGTAGTACTGCACGAAGGTATTGCGGCGGGCATCGAAACCGTGCGCCATGATCTCTTCGCGCACCCGATCGCGCAGCTGCGTCCACAGATCGGCGTCACCCGGTAGGTCGTATTCCCGGACGCCGCGCACGCCCCGATCGAACGCCGCCCAGACCATGGCGCGCGAATGCGTGAAGCGTCGCCGCCGCCCGCGGACTTCCCAGATTCCCCGATCCGGCTCTTTCCAGTGATCGGCCAGATGATGCAGCAAAGCCCGTTGGAGCGGCCACGACGCACTGGTCTCCTGCAACCCCGCGACCCGCGCGCCGTGCAGGGCGATCATCACTTCGCCGAACACGTCCCACTGCTGTTGCCGGTAGGCCGCGTTGCCTACTCGTACGGGACGGGATCCGCGATAGCCCTGCAGCGTCGACAATTCGTACTCGGGAAGTCGACGCTCCCCGCCGACCCCGTACATGATCTGCACATCGTCCGCGACGCCGGCGATCGCGCGCAACAACCATCCTCGCCATTCTTCGGCTTCCTCGCGATAGCCGTGAGTCAGCAGCACCGAGATCGTCAATGCGGCGTCCCGCAACCAGACGTAGCGGTAGTCCCAATTCCGCTGCCCGCCCATTTCTTCGGGCAGGCTCGTGGTCGCCGCTGCGACGATTCCGCCGGTGTCCTCATGGGTGAGTGCTCTGAGCACGAGCAGGGAACGACGTACGGCCTCCTGGTAGGCGGAATGTGTCGCACTGCGATCGGCCCAGTCCCGCCACCACTGCGTCGTCCGATTCAATTCCCGGTCGACGTCGATCTGCTCCGGTGGCTCTCGGTACGAGGGATACCACGTCATCACGATGTCCACGATCTCGTCCTGGGCGACGTCGAACGTCGCCGCATGGCGCAGGCCGTCGGCGATCAGACGGGGCCCGCGGACGACGACCGCGTCGGGTCCGGCTGTCGCCACGATCGCGTTTCCGCCCGCGTCCGGTACCTGGCGCACCCACGGCACGGCGGAGCCGTAATCGAAACGGATACACAGCTGCTGCCGGAATCGAACCGTTCCCCGGATGCCGCGGATTCGACGGACGACGTCCGCGCGGCGGTCGCCCAGCGGCATGAACTCCACCACCTCCGCCTCCCCGTCGGCGGTGCTCCACCGCGTGCGGAGCACGAAGGTTCCGGGCAGGTAGCTGCGCGATGCCCGTGCGTCGTCATCGGTCGGGGAGAGCACCCAGTGCCCGGCCTCGTCGCCCCCGACGAGGCCGGCGAACAGAGCCGGGCTGTCGAATCGCGGCATGCACAACCAGTCGATGCTGCCGCGATCCGACACCAGGATCGCCGTGTGCAGGTCGCCGAGGAGGGCATAGTCCTCGATGTCAGGCCACTCGCTCATACGCTCTGTACTACTTCATGACAAGGCGTCGTCGCTGAGCGCATGTCCCGCCAGTTCCAGGTCAGACGCGAGACGGGCTCCGCCTCCAACACTTCGCAGGCCACCTCGGCGGGCGGATCGGTGGGAACGAGGAACATGAACTGCGCACCGACCTCCGCCGAGTACCCGACCGAAGGCAAGAACCATTTCGCCACAACCGAGGAGTCGGTGAGTGCTTGCCAGACCGTTGCCGGCGGGTGCGGGTAGGAGCGATCCAGCTCGATGTGCGCGGGATTCAGTGCGGCGTCCTGGTCCATGGCCTCAGTATCGCCTGCCACGGAACAGCGGTGATCGCCCGAATAACCTGGGCGTGCCTCATTTGTATCTGTCGGGCTGACAGGATTTGAACCTGCGACCACTTGACCCCCAGTCAAGTGCGCTACCAAACTGCGCCACAGCCCGTCACCGCTGCGCGGTGCTCGATCAGGCTACCGCACGGGGTCGGCGAGACGGAAACCGGACGTCAGAACAACCGCGCCGCCCGCATCTCCTCGGACTCCTCCAACTCGAGCAGGGCGCGTTTGCGGTCGAGGCCGCCGGCGAATCCGGTCAGTGAGCCGTCGGCACCGACCACCCGATGGCACGGGATGACGATGCTCACCGGGTTGTGTCCGACGGCCTGTCCGACGCGCTGCGCGAGCCGGCGGTTGCCGAGTTCGTCGGCGAGCGTGCCGTAGGTCGTGGTGCGGCCGAACGGAATCTCTCGCAGCAAGGCCCACACCCGCTGCGAGAACGCGTCGCCGTGCGTCACGACTGAAAGGTCGAACCGCTGCCGGGTGCCGGCGAGGTATTCGCGCACCTGCCCGGCGGCCGTCGCGATCACCCGATCCGCACTCTCGACGACGCGCTCGCCGATCTCGCGCACCTGCCCGGCGGCCGTCGCGATCACCCGATCCGCACTCTCGACGACGCGCTCGCCGATCTCCGATTCCGCCGGCGGGTACCGATGGTCTGGAAAGTACAGACCGGTCAGTGCGTCGTCACCGGCGACGAGCAGCAGTTCTCCGATCGTCGTATCCACGAAGGCGTGTCGCGTGTGCACCGTGCCATCGTCCTCTTCCGCGGTGAATACGATCGGCGCATGTGGGATTCGATGTTCTCGCTCGACGTCTCGGTGTGGGAGAAACTGCTGCGCACCGTCGTGCTGTACGCGTTCTTGCTCGTCGCATTGCGACTCGGCGGCAAACGGCTCATGGCCCAATTGACGACGTTCGACTTCATCGTGTTGCTGCTCGTCTCCAACGCCGTGCAGAACGGGCTCATCGGCGAGGACAACAGCGTGACGGGCGCGCTCATCGGGGCGGCGGCGTTGTTCGTGCTCAACGGCCTCATCGCGTACCTCTTCTTCCGGAGCCGGCGAGCGCAGGAGGTGATCTCCGGTGAATCGGTGATCCTCGTGCGCAACGGTGTGGTGGACGGCCGGGCGCTCGACCGGCAGCGGTACACGACGTCCGATCTGATGATCGCGTTGCAGGACGCCGGCGTCACCGACGTCAAGGACGTGAAATCGGCCGAGCTCGAGCCCAACGGACAACTGCTGGTCAGCAGGCTGGACGACGACGATCCGTCGACGGCGGAGCTGCTGGCGGCGCTCAACGACGTCAACCGCAAGCTCGATCGGCTGCTGGCGGAGAAGAACGGCCGCGCAGCGGATTGACCGTCACGCCAGCACGATCGCGGCCTCCGGCGTCGCGACCCGGAAGCTGAACGTCTCCTGCAGATACAGGTCCACCTTCTCGGCGTCGTGCGACGAGTATCCGATGGAGAGATCCTGGCCGCATTCGAGGAGGAAATCGCCGCCGCGGATGCTGAGCACCACCGCGGTGTCGATGCCGGGCAGCAGCTCCACCGGGCCGTCGAGGACGCGTTGCAGATGGCTGAGCAGGGGAGAACCGCCGGCGTCGCTGCCGCCGGTGACGTTCACCCAGGTGTCGTAGTCGAGGGCCAGCCCGTAGGGCCCGCCGACACCGGCGCGCTTGAGGGCGGCCACGGCGGCCGCGGTGCGCAGGGCGAGCCGGCGGGGATCGTCGCCGACGGGGACCGGGTCGTACGGCGACGCCTCGGCGATCCCGGTCATCCCGAGCGGCTCCCAGCCGCGGAAGACGGCGGTGTTCTCGACGCCGGCGATCCGCAGCGCGGCATCGTCGAGGGCCGAGAGGTCGACGTCGACGGCGCCGCGGGTGGCGGCGTCCAGCTCCTGCCGCGACAGCGAGAAATCGGCGCGGACCTCGGCCAACGGCAGCACGGTCCGCGAACGGGCGATCACGCCGTTGACGGGTGCGTCGACGACGGGCCCGACGCGTCCGACGGAGGTGGCCGAATGCTCCCACCCGAGGGGACCGGCGAAGTCGACGAGCCGCCGGGCGCCGAGCGCGACCGTGGCGCGCGTCGACGCCTCCTCGTCGATGAGCGCCCAGGTCTCGGAGGTCAGCGGGGCGAGGTGTCGCAGGAGGTGGTTCATGTTCGGGTCCTTTCACGGATCGTCGTCTTGAGGGAACCGATGTCGAGTGAGCCGTCGCCCGGGCCGGCCGGACCGGGTGCAGCGGCCGCGGAACCGACTCCCGCCGCGCCGGCGGTCGCGACGTCGCCGAGCGATGCCAGCAGATCGGCCGCCGGAGCGAAGAAGACGGTGCCGGTGTGCGGCGTGGAGAAATCGAGGATCCGATCGTGCAGGCCCGGTGGATCGCCGACGAACATCCGCGTCAGCATCTTCTCGGTCACCCACAATCGACGCGAGTATCCGATGAAGTACGTGCCGAATTCGCCCTGCCCGGGCCGACCAAACGGCATGTTGTCGCGCAGGATGTCGTGCTCGCCCTCGTCGTCGGTGATCGTCGCGAGCGTCTTGTGCGACTTCTGGCCGGCGGCCGCGTCATCGAGTTCGACGCCGTCGGCCTTCCGGCGGCCGATCACCGTCTCCTGCTGCTCGGTGGACAGGCCGTCCCACGCGCCGAGGGCGTGCAGGTATTTCTGGACGACGACGTAGCTCCCGCCGGCGAACTCCGGATCCTCGTCGCCGACGAGCGTGGCGTCGGAGACGTCCGGTCCCACCGGATTCGCCGTGCCGTCGACGAAACCGAGCAGGTCACGCGCATCGAAGTAGCGGAACCCGACGACCTCGTCGGCCGTCGTCACCGACGAGCCGAGTGCGTCGAGCAGCAGCCGTTCGAACTCGAAGCACAGGTCGGCCCGCTCGGCCCGGATGTGGAAGAGCAGGTCGCCCGGTGTCGAGACGGCGGTGTGCGAGGCGCCCGCGATCTCGCGGAACGGGTGGAGTTCGGCGGGCTGCGGACGCCCCGTCAGCCGAGTCCAGATCCGGCTGCCGATACCCACCGTGCAGGACAGCCGGCCCTGCAGATCGCGGAACCCGACGGTCTTGACGAGGCCGTCGATGTCGGCGAGCGTCTCGCGAACGGTCCGATCGGCGTCGTCACGGTCGGCGACCACGAGGACGAGGAAGATCGCCGATCGGGTCAGCGGCACGCCGACCGCCTGCGGTGTCGTCACTCGCGGTCTCCTCCGTTCGCCGCCACGCGGACCTTGAGATTCTTCATGAGGGGCTGATCGCTCTGCGTGCTGTAGTCCGAGAGCCCGATGAGCACGTTCATCTCCGGCATGTATCCGGCGGCGGATCCGCGCGGGAGGTCGTAGTGCAGCGCTCGGTACTTCTCGAGTCGCCGCACACTGCCGTCCTTCGCGGTCGCCGTGATGTCGACGAGATCGCCTTCGGCGATGTTGCGCGCCGTCATGTCCTCGGTGTTCATGAAGATGAGCGTGCGCAGATTCTTGACGCCGCGATAGCGGTCGTCGTCGGAATAGATGGTCGTGTTCCATTGATCGTGCGAGCGCATCGTCTGCAGGACGAGGACGTCCGCGTCGCCCGGTACGACGTCCGGTAGTGCCGCATCGCAGAACTCGGCCTTTCCGGAAGGCGTCAAGAACACCAGTTCCCGGGCGGGCTGCCGGATGCGGAATCCCAACGGAAGTCGCACGCGCCGATTGAAATCCTCGAATCCGACCAGCGCCCGCGCCATGACGTCGCGGATCCTGTCGTAGTCCTCGACGTACCACTTCCAGGGCGTCGCGCTGTCCGGCAACGTCGCCTGCGCCATTCCGGCGATGATCGCCGGTTCGGAGAGCAACTGCTCGGAACAGGGGCGCTTCATCCCGACGGACAGGTGCACCATGCTCATCGAGTCCTCGATGGATGTCGACTGCACGCCTGCCGCCTGGACGTCCTTCTCGGTGCGGCCCAGGCACGGCAGGATGAGCGCCGCCTCGCCGTGCACGAGATGGCTGCGGTTCAGCTTGGTGCTGACGTGAACAGTGAGTTCGCAGTGTCGCAGGCCGGCCGCGGTGAACTCGGTGTCGGGGGCCGCCAGGGCGAAGTTGCCGCCCATGCCGACGAACACCTTCACGTCGCCCGAGTGCATCGCCCTGATGGTGCCCACCGTGTCGAGCCCGTGCTCACGGGGCGGATCGATGCCGCACGCCGCAGCGAGACGGTCGAGGAACTCGGGCGACGGCCGATGGTCGATGCCGCACGTGCGGTTGCCCTGGACGTTGCTGTGCCCGCGCACCGGCGACGGCCCGGCGCCCTCGCGGCCGATGTTGCCGCGTAGCAGCAGGAGGTTGACGATCTCGCGGACCGTGTCGACGCCGTGCTCGTGCTGCGTGACGCCGAGGCACCAGCTGATGAGGGTGCGGTCGGAGCGGGAGTAGATCTGTGCGGCCTTGAGGATGTCGCGGCGGGTCAACCCGGACTGCCGTTCGAGCCGCTCCCACGGCGTTCCTTCGACGACGTCGCGATACCGCTCGAATCCATCGGTGTAGCGCTCGACGAACTCGCGGTCGACGGCCTTCGGATCGGTGCGCCACTCCTCCAGGACGGCCTTGGCGATGCCGCGCAGCAGCGCCATGTCACCGCCCGGCCGCACCTGCAGGTTGAGCGTGCTCGTCCGGGTGGTCTTGAACAGGGCCATGTCGAGCACGTCGTGGGGCACGATCGTCCGTGTCGCGGCGGCCTCCACGAGCGGGTTGACGTGCACGATCTGCGCGCCGCGGCGGTAGGCCTCGGCCAGCGCCGTCAACATGCGCGGCGCGTTCGACGCCGCGTTGACGCCGATGATGAACAGGGCGTCCGCGGTCTGCCAGTCGGTGAGGTCGGCGGTGCCCTTGCCGGTGCCGAGCGCCGCCCGCAGCCCGCGTCCGGACGCCTCGTGACACATGTTGGAGCAGTCCGGCAGGTTGTTCGTGCCGTACTCGCGTGCCATCAGCTGGTACAGGAACGTCGCCTCGTTGCCGAGCCGTCCGGACGTGTAGAAGGCCGCGCGGTTCGGATCGTCGAGTCCGCGCAGCGTCCGTCCGATCAGGGCGAACGCGTCCCGCCAGCTGATCGGGACATAGGTGTCGGTGTGCGGCTGATACACCATCGGCTCGGTCAGCCGACCGCGGTCCTCGAGCTCGAAATCGCTCCACGACTCCAGCTCGGTGACGGTGTGCGCAGCGAAGAAGGCCCGGTCGGTGCGCTTGCGCGTCATCTCCCAGGTGACGTGCTTGATGCCGTTCTCGCAGATGTCGAGCTTGAGGCCCTTGGTGTCGTCGGGCCACGCGCATCCCGGGCAGTCGAATCCGTTGTTCTCGTGATTCATCTTGACGATCGCGCGCGGACCGTCGATCGCCGCCCGGGTGCGGGCGAGCACCCGCGCGACAGAGATCGCCGCGCCCCAGCCGGCCGCCGGATGGTGGTAGTCCCGCTGCGACCACGGTGCGTCGTCGCGCGGTCCGTCGCCGCCGGCCGTCGGCGCGTCGTGCGGCTGCTGCGCCACGTCGTCAGCTCGGCTGCCAGGCCGGATCGCGGCCGATGAAACCGATGAGCTTCGTGGCCGGGTCGGCGTCGGCGGCCACCGGCACCTCGGTGCCGAACTGGCCGGACGCGCGCAGCATCTCGCCCATCTGCGCCATCCCGCCGTGCAGCGACGCGGCGTAGACGGGGTCGAGCTCGACATCGATGCCGTTGGAGCGGGCCAGATCCCAGGAGTGCATGTAGACGTCGGCGGTGTAGAACATGTCGATCGCCGCCGAGAGCGGCTGCTCGCCGAGCATCGGGAAGCTGTACACCTTGTCCGCTTCCGGGCCGTCGAGCATCGCCTGCACGGCGTCGTCATGGACGCGCCACGCGGCGGCCGGATCGTCTCCGGCCGCGGGACCGGGCGGGAACGGGACGCCGGCGCCCGACAGGAAGCCCGGCAGCCATTCGACGAGATGCCCGACGACGTCGCGCGCCTTCCACTCCTTCACGGGCGTCTGCGCGTCCCAGTCGGTGACGGCGTCGACGACCGTCGTGAAATCGGCGGCGGCCGTCCGATGGCGGTCGGCGGGCGAAAGGGTGGTGAGCGAAGACACGGATCCTCCAGGGCTGTCGGGGACACTGCGTCACACCCTACGAGCCGGGAGAGGCGCCGGGAAGGGAGCGATGTCACGGATGCGCGGCGGCCCGGAAACCTCCATCGGAATGGATTCGGCCGACGCGGCGTTGCAGACCCTCGGACGATGACGAGACGAAGAGGGTGATGACGGTGCGCGCGATGTTCCGTTCGCTGGCCGTCCGCAACTACCGGCTCTGGTTCATCGGGGCGATCATCTCGAACGTCGGCACGTGGATGCAGCGCACCGCGCAGGACTGGATCGTCATCAGCGACCTCACCCACCACGACGCGGCCGCCGTCGGCGTGACGCTCGCCCTGCAGTTCGGGCCGTCGTTGCTGCTCGTGCCGGTCTCCGGCTACCTGGCCGACCGCGTCGACAATCGCCGGCTGCTCATCGCGACGCAGTCGGCGATGGCGCTGACGGGACTCGGGCTCGGCGTCGCGGTGCTCGCGGGCGTCGTGAACCTCTGGGTGCTGTGGGGATTCGCACTGCTCACGGGCATCGTCGCGGCCGTCGACGCGCCCGCCCGCCAGACGATGGCCGCGGCGCTCGTCGGGACCGGTGACGTCGCCAACGCGGTCGCGCTCAACGCCGCGAGCTTCAACGCGGCGCGGCTCGTCGGGCCCGCGGTCGCGGGACTGCTCATCGGCGTCGTCGGCGCGGGCTGGGTCTTCGTCATCAACGGTCTGAGCTTCGTCACCGTGATCGGGGCGCTCGCGCTCATCCGGGACCGCGAACTCGCGCACCCGGCGCGGGTGACGCGCAGCAGAGGCGCGCTGTTCGCGGGCTTCCGATACGTGCGCTCGCGGCTCGACCTGGCAGTCGTGCTGGCGCTCGTCTTCGTCGCGGGGGCGTTCGCACTCAACATGCCGGTCTTCCTCGCGACGATGGCGGCCGTCGAGTTCGACGTCGACGCGAGCGGCTTCGGTGCGCTGAGCTCGGCGCTCGCGATCGGGTCCGTCGTCGGTGCGCTCGCCTCGGCGAAGCGCGACCGACCGCGGTTGCGGATCGTCGTCGCCGCCGTCGCAGGCATCGCGGTGACGCTGGCGCTGGCGGCCGGGGCGCCGACGGTCTGGCTGTTCGTCGGCGTGCTGCCGCTCATCGGCGTCTCGATCCAGTCGATGACGACGTCGGCGAACGGCTACGTCCAGCTGGCCACCGAGGAGTCGATGCGCGGGCGCGTCATGGCCCTGTACATGGCCGTCCTCGCAGGTGGGACGCCGATCGGCGCCCCGATCATGGGCTGGCTCTCCAACACGCTGAGCCCGCGCTGGGCGATGCTCATCGCGGCCGCCGTCACCGCGGTCGCCGCCGCGGTCGCCTGGTTCGTGCTGCACCGGAGCGCGGGTTCATCCGACGCGTCCGGCGACGATGACGATGCTCAGCGCTCCAGCTCGCCGGCGATGCCGCGCTCGATCGCGGCCGCGGCCGGGGCCGGCACCACGATCAGTCCCTCCAACTCGCGAGTGACGTGAGCGTAGGCGGCGCGGCGTTCCGACCGCGTCGCGCCGTCGTCGACCGCCACCGCGAGCAGCCGCTGCGCCCGGCTGATGCGGTCCTGTTCGGGGCCGGTGAAGTCGCTTCGACGCCGGCGCCTGGCCTCGGCCTCGGCGACGTCGAGCGCCGTCATGTAGTCGTGCACGGCGTCCCGATAGATCTCGAGGTCGACGGTGCCGGCGTCGACGGCCGGCTCGCCGGTGAGAGGGTCGACCGGCCGGGCGAGATCCGCCCGGCGCTTGGCCTTGTGGAAGGCCAGCGTCAGCGGCTCGCGCAGGTCGGTCATCATCGGGTAGTCGAGCAGCGTCGCCAGGTCGAGCTCGTAGTCGAGCCAGCGCTCATCGGTCTTCTCGTGTTCGGTCCGGACGCGCGCGAGCTCGGCGCGCCGCGTCTCCACGCTTTCGCCGGCCGCGGTCTTCGCCTTGACCGACTCCAGCTTGACCTGCTGTCGCGCGAGGTAGCGCTCGTGCCTGCGGACGGCACGTCGCTCGTTGGCCGCCGCGATGCCCTTCGCGCCGGCCCCGATCGATCCGCCGAAGACGAATGCGAGCCACCAGTAGTTTCCGGCGAATTCAAGTAGGGCGTCCACGGTTCTCCAGGCTAGAGCGGGCCGCTACTCGACGGCGACCGGCAGCCGGCCGTCGGCGATGGCCGCCCGGAAGGCCGCGTAGTCGCGCTCGTTCTGATCGGCGTAGGCGGCGCCGAAGGCGGCGATCGCCTTGTCGAAATCCGTGGACTTGCCGAGGTAGTCGGCGATGATCCCGGCGCCGGGCGACTGCGAGTGCGCGCGGGCGAGCAGGCCGGCGCAGGCCGAGCAGTAAGCGTCGAACTGCTTGAGGGTCAGCTGAGAGGTGTCGACCGAGCCCTTCATGTCGCGGAACTGACGCCAGTAGAAATCGTGGCCCGCGACCGTCGGCACCCAACCGAGGAACGGGTCGGACTGCGCCTGCAGCGTCTGCTGGCCGGCGACGACGCGGTAGCTCTCCCGCCCGTCGCCCGCAGCCGGCGCGTAGGTGGTGAAGACGGCCTGGCCGAGCCGGCCGTGGGTCTCCAACACCGACCGGAGCGCCTCTTTGACCTGCAGGAACATCGTCTCGCCGGACGGATTCTCCAGCAGCACGATGAGACAGCGGGTGCCGACGCTGCCGACGCCGACTACGCGCAGTGCGATGTCGACCACCTTGAACTGCGACATCAGCAGCCGTGCATCGGGCCGCAGCGACCGGAGGTAGCCGGTGTAGACCGCGTCGAAGTCGTCGATCGGCAGCCCCTTCGGATGCACGAGCAGCGGCGGCTCCTCGACGATGTGCAGCTGCCCGCTCTCGCTGACGGCCGTGATCTTCTCGACCATCCGAGCCGACGTGCGCTTGCGGGCCTTGGCGGCGGTCCGCTCGATGATCTTCGTCAGCGGCGTGCGGCCGAACTCGTCGTCCACCTCGTCGACGTCGACGTCCGAGAAGTAACGGTCGATCGCCGTCATCGACATGAGCTTGCGCAACGTGCGGCGATACGCCTTCCCCGCCTCCTCGGCGGCCTCGGCCGCCTGATCCTCGCGGAAACCGTTGTCCCGCGCCGAGATGACGACGCTGGCGGCGAGCCGCTTGACGTCCCACTCCCAGGGGGCGAAGCCCACCTCGTCGAAGTCGTTGAGATCGAAGAGCAGCCGTCGCTCGGGCGAGGCGTAGAGCCCGAAGTTGGAGATGTGGGCGTCACCGCTGGCCACGACGCGGACGTCCGTGGTGGGCGTGCCGGTGGCCAGATCGTGGGCCATGAGAGCCGCGTTACCGCGGAAGAACGCGAACGGCGACTGATTCATGCGGGCGATCCGCACGGGAATCAGGTCGGGCAGCCGTCCGGAGTTCTGCGCGGCGATGATCGCGACCGGATCGCGACCGCCCACCTTCAGCTTCGCGTGGTCGGCACGGGGAACGCGCTCGCGCAGCGCCCGGCCCGCCGACGCGTCGCCGTCCGGGTCCCGGCGGACCGCCTTGTGCATGTCATACGGCTGGTTCGGCGATGCGGAGGTCGCGGTCATCGGTTCAGAGTAGGTGAGCGATCTCGAAGATCGCGGGTGAAAAGGCGGGTGGCCCTCGCCCCGCACGGTTCTGTCCGGGTTAGCCTCAGCCGCATGAAGGTGCGCGGTGCGGTCTTGTCCGAGGTCGGTGCGGAGCGTCCCTATTCGGGGTCGCGGCCGCTGAAGATCGAGGAGGTCGACCTGGCCGAGCCGGGGGCGGGCGAGATCCGCATCCGGATCGAGGCGGCCGGGCTGTGTCATTCGGACCTGTCCGTGGTCGACGGCAATCGGGTGCGGCCGGTGCCGATGCTCCTCGGACACGAGGCGGCGGGCGTCGTGGAGGCGATCGGTGACGGCGTCGACGACGTCGCGGTAGGCGATCACGTCGTCCTCGTCTACGTGCCGTCCTGCGGGACGTGCGGATTCTGCGCCGAGGGACGTCCGGCGCTCTGTGAGCCGGGCGCCGTCGCGAACGGTGCGGGCGAGCTGTTGCGGGGCGGGCGGCGGATCTCCAAGGCGGGCGAGGACGTCCACCACCACCTCGGCGTGTCGGCGTTCGCCGAGCGGGCCGTCGTCGACAGATCATCGGCGGTCGTCGTCGATCCCCGGGTGCCGTTCGACGTCGCGGCGCTGCTGGGCTGTGCGATGTCCACCGGCTACGGTGCGGTCGCCCGGACCGCCGGGGTCTCGGCGGGGGAGTCGATGGCCGTCTTCGGGCTCGGCGGAGTCGGGCTCGCCGCCGTCATTGCCGGCGCCTCGATCGGGGCGACGCCGATCGTCGCGATCGATCCGGTCGCCGAGAAGCGGGAGCTCGCACTGGAACTCGGTGCCACCATCGCCGTCGACCCCGCGGACGCCGACGCCGCTCTCGCCGAGATCGGACGGGTGCAGTGGGCGTTCGAGGCCGTCGGCTCGGCCGGCGTGCTGGCCCGGGCGTTCGCGGCGACGCGGCGCACCGGCACCGTCGTCGCCATGGGACTGCCGCATCCGTCGGCGCTGCTGACGATCCCGGCGCTGCCGATCATCGCCGAGGCCAAGACGATCACCGGCTCCTACATGGGGTCGACCCGTCCGGCCGTCGACATCCCGGCGATGGCCGAATTGTGGCTGGCCGGCCGGTTGCCGGTCGAGCGGTTGATCTCCGGCGAGGTCGCCCTGGACGCGATCAACGACGCCCTCGAAGAGCTGGCCTCGGGACGGGCGGTGCGCCAGATCATCCGGCCGGGAGCCGTGTCGTGACGGGGGCCGAGCTCCCGGGGCTCGCCGACTTCCCGGTGACGCGCGTCGTCACCACGCGGTGGTCGGACAACGATCAGAACGGCCATCTCAACAACGCCGTCTATTACGAGATCTACGACAGCCTCATCAACGGCTGGCTCGCCGGAGCGGCGAGCGTGGACGCGGCGTCGGCGCAGGTCATCCCTGTCGTCGCGGAATCGGGCTGCCGGTTCCACGGCGAGTTGGCGTTCCCGGACGAGATCACCGCCGGGCTGCGCGTCGAGCGCGTAGGACGTAGCAGCGTCCGGTACGGCCTCGCGCTGTTCTCCCCGGACGGCCGCTGCGCCGCGACCGCGTGGTGGGTGCACGTGTACATCGACCGCGAAAGCCGGGCATCAAAGCCTATTCCGGCTGAGATTCGGGCGGCGCTGGAGGCCGTCGGTCTCGGGTGACGCGGACGGGCGTCATATCGAGCGCCGCTGAGCGTCGTCGAGGAGATTATTGTCGCCACGATCCCGTAGAGCTACCGATATGACGCCGCTCAGCGACGAGGCACGGATCGGTGTGCGCAGCCGGGCGGGTGAGCTGCCTGCGACGATGTCGCGATGGGATTCACGCGTGCGCAGTTGGCGAGCTTCCGGGACGTGACGGTGCCCGACCTCGTCGGTCCGGACTGCCGGCTGTTGTTCGTCGGGATCAACCCCGGACTGTGGACGGCGGCGACCGGCGCCCATTTCGCGCGGCCGGGCAATCGGTTCTACCCGGCGCTGCACGCCGCCGGGATCGTCGACCGCGTCGTCGACGCGTCCGCCGGGTTGACCGACGCCGACCGCGACCTGCTGTTCGAGGCCGGCATCGGGATCACGAACGTCGCCGCCCGCGCGACGGCCACGGCCGGCGAACTGAGTGACGCCGAGCTTCGCGCCGGCGGGGCGGCGCTTGTCGGCCGGGTCGAGCTGATCGCACCCCGCGTCGTCGCCGTCGCCGGGATCACGGCCTACCGCACCGCTTTCGGACGCCGCAAGGCGAGGCCGGGGAAGCAGGACGAGCGGCTCGGCGGCGTCGAGCTGTGGGTGGTGCCGAACCCGAGCGGACTCAACGCGCACGAGACGATCGCGTCCCTCGCCGTCGCCTACCGGTCGGCCGCCGACGCCGCGGGACTGCCGGACCTGCGCTGACGGTCAGACGTCGTCGGCGGCGATGACGCGCCGGCGTGCCGCCAGCACCTGGATCTCGGGGTGAGACGACACGAGCCGCTCGACCGCGTCCAACACGTCCGTGACGTGCTCGCGGTCCCCGGCCACGACGCCGGCGCCGATCCCGGTGCGTCGATGGAGGTTCTGGGCGCCGACCTCGGCGGCCGACACCGAGTACTTCCGTTTGAGTTCCGCGACGATCGGCCGCACCACCGAGCGCTTCTCCTTGAGGGAGTGCACGTCGCTGAGCAGGACGTCGAACTCGATCCATCCGATCCACATCAGCGAGGAGCCTAGCTGTTCTTCCCACGGACGTTGTGGACGCGGTCGATGGGTGAGAGGCCTCCGATGCCGGTGTGGGGGCGATGGTGGTTGTAGTGGTGTAGCCAGGCGTTGTAGGTCTCGGCGCGGGCTGCGTCTGAGAGGTAGTG
>JBGANR010000006.1:0-201638 GCA_044222225.1 Mycobacteriaceae bacterium | reverse complement strand
CGAAGGCTTCCCCAGATGTCCGTCTGAGCGGGCCGCCGAGGAGATTATTGTCACGGCGCCTCGCTCAGACGGACATCCTGGGAGCTGTTGATCCGGCTGACATCGCCGGACGCCTCAGTCGTCCGGCCGGGGCGGCGTCTGATCGTCCGGATCGTCGTCGGAGGGTTCTGTATTTTCCGGTTCGGCCTTGTTCGGCCCTGCTGTCGGGACGATCATGCCGCGGTAGTCGTCGTTCGCCTGATAGACGAGCACCAGCGCGCTCGCGACCAGGACGATGAAGAAGATCAGTGAGTAGTCGCCGTCGATGGCCAGAGCTACGACGGCCGTCAGGGCGAACAGCGCGCCGAACCCCGTGCGAAAGCCGAATCCCGCCGGCCGCAGCCTGGCGGCGACCGATCGGCCCGACACGTACAGCGCGATGCCCAGCGAGACGAGATAGAAGCAGGCGCCGACGGCGACGAAGGTCCACAGGTCGCCGATCCAGTCCGCCCATATCGTGTCCTCGGCGACGGCGGTGCCGGGGGTGCGGGACACGGTCGAGTCCGACGGCCGGTAGTCGGCGTAGCCGCGGGGCAGCGGCTCCCTCGAGGGGATGTTCAGGATGGTGAGCGTCTCAGAGGTCGGCCGTCCGCGGACGAGCAGCACCGGCAGCAGCAGGATCGTGATGGTGAAGCTGAAGATCGCCGCCGTTGCGTTGAGCAGCGCGCGGACACGCTTCACTCGCTCCGGATCGGAGTGCAGGCGCAGTGCCGCGATCGCCGGCGGGATGCGGGCGAACGTCAAGCCCACCGCCCAGCAGACGAGTATCAGCGTCGTATCCATGTCGGCGGACCCCCTCGCGACCGAACCGGTTTCAATACCGCGAAAAGGGTATCAGCACCGCCGTCGGCGAACGGCCGTCTTCCGGCTATTCGGTCCGACAGGCGGTGCTCGCCGTCACCAGATGCGCACCCGCTCCTCCGGCTCCAGGTAGAGCGCATCCGATTCCGTGACGGCGAAGGCGTCGTAGAAGGCGTCGATGTTGCTCAGGACGCCGTTGCAGCGGAACTCGGCCGGCGAATGCGGGTCGATGGCGAGCCGGCGGATCGCCTCCTCGTCGCGGATCTGCGTGCGCCACACCGTCGCCCAGCTGAAGAACACCCGTTGCAGTCCGGTGAGGCCGTCGACCAGCGGCGGTTCGGCGCCGTCCAGGCTGATCTCGTAGGCGGCCAGGCCGATCGACAGACCGCCGAGATCGCCGACGTTCTCGCCGATCGTGAAACCGCCGTTGACGTGGTACTTCTCGGCGTCGAGCCCGGCCGGCGTGAACGCGTCGTACTGCGCGATCAGCTTGCCGGTGCGCGCCCGGAAAGCCGTCTCGTCCTCCTCGGTCCACCAGTTGACGAGCTCGCCCGCACCGTCGTAGCGGGCGCCCTGATCGTCGAAGCCGTGGCCGATCTCGTGCCCGATGACGGCGCCGATCGCGCCGTAGTTGACGGCGGCGTCGGCGTCGGGGGAGAAGAACGGCGGCTGCAGGATCGCGGCGGGGAAGACGATCTCGTTCATCCCCGGGTTGTAGTAGGCGTTGACGGTCTGCGGCGTCATGAACCATTCGTCGCGGTCGACGGGCCGCCCGATCTTGGCCAGTTCGCGTTCGTGCTCGTAGACGCCTGCCCGCAGGACGTTGCCGACGAGGTCGGCGCGGTCGGCGTGCAGCGTCGAATAGTCACGCCAGGCGGCCGGGTAGCCGATCTTCGGCGTGAACGTGGCGAGCTTGGCGAGCGCCTTCTCGCGGGTCGCGGGCGTCATCCACGGCAGGTCGCTGATGTTGCGCCGGTACGCCTCGATGAGGTTGTCGACGAGCTGCGACATCTGCTCCTTCGCCGCGGGCGGGAAGTGCCGCTCGGTGTAGATGCGCCCGACGGCGAATCCGGCCGCGCTCTCGACGAACGACACACCGCGCTTCCAGCGCTCGCGGTTCTCGGGGGCGCCGGACAGCGTCGTGCCGTAGAAGGCGAAGTTCTCCGCGACGATGTCGGCCGTGAGGTACGGCGCGAGCGCGTGGATCAGCCGGCACGAGGCCCAGGCGCGCCACTGCTCGATCGGGCGCGTCGCCAGCAGACCGGCGACGTGCTCGAGGAACGACGGCTGCCCGACGATGACGCGGTCGAGCGCGCCGCCGTCGGCGAGACCCTCGCGCCAGGCCGCGATGTCGAAGCCGGTGGCCGCGATCTCCTCGGCGGTGCGCGGGTTGTAGCTCTTCTCGGCGTCGCGCCGGGCGACGACGTCCCAGTGCCCCTGTGCGATGGCGGTCTCCAGCTCGACGATCTGCTCGGCGTCGCCGGCGTCGAGCCCGGCGAGCTCGAGGATCCGGCCGACGTGCGCCGTGTACTGCTTGCGGATCTCGGCGTACTTCTCCTCGCGGTAGTACGACTCGTCCGGCAGTCCGAGGCCCGACTGCTGCAGGTGCACGCGGTATTCGTCGGACGCCTTGGAGTCGGTGTCGACGTAGTAGCCGACGAGCCCGGACAGGCCGCGCCGCTGCAGCGAACCGAGGACGCGCTGCAGCGCGGCGGTGTCGGACGCCTCGGCGATCTCGGTGAGCAGCGGTTCGAGCGGAGCGGTGTCGAGCTTCTCGATGGTGTCCGTGTCGAGGAAGGACGCGTAGAGGTCGCCGATGAGCGCGGCGTCGCCGCCCTCGCCGCGGGCAGAGCTGTTCTCGAGGATCGCGCGCACCTTGATCTCGGCGTCGTCGCGGAGCGTGTAAAAGGCGCCGTCGACGGCCCGGTCGGCCGGGATCTCGTGCACGTCGAGCCATCGTCCGTTGACGTGCCGGTAGAGATCGTCCTGGGGGCGGACGTCGGCCGTCACGTAGGACAGGTCGAGGCCGGAAGACGTCGTCGTTCGGGTTTCGTGCGCAGTCACCCGAACCATCCTGCCACCGCCCGCTCATCGAGGGCCGGTCCGCGTGTGGCCGGGTGTGCGCAAGATGCACGACATGGGGGCGTGTTGGAGTCGAATGTGTAACGGAGAGAAGGGATCTACCGATTCGTTATCACATCGTTGCCAACGGGTCGGCCTGTCGTATTGACGTTGGCTGTGTTACAGGAGTGACAATAGTGACATGCGTGATCTGACCAGGCGGCAGTTCGGGTTCGCCGCCGTCGGTGCGGCCGTGGCCGCTGCCGGCCTCTCGGCCTGTAGTGCCGACAAGCCGACCGACTCCGAGCTCGATGCGGCCCTGGCCGCCTACACGGGTGCGCTCGCCCGGCAGGACGCGGCGGCGGCCGCCGAGGTGACGACGTCGCCGGGCCAGGCCCGGCCGATGCTCGAGGCCGCGCTGTTCGGCATGTCCGCCGAGGCCGTCCGCAGCACCGTCGCCGAGGCCGTCCCGTTCTCGGACGGCACCGCCAGCGTCAAGCTGACCACCGAGTGGGACCTCGGTCGCGGCAACGTCTGGACGGTCGAGACGTCCGGTTCGGCGCGCAAGGTCTCGCCGGGCTGGCGCGTCACCTGGGATCCGCAGCTCATCGCACCCGGGCTCGCCGCGGGTGGGCGGATCACGTCGACGCCCGTCGACGTCCGAGTGCCCAAGCTGCTCGGCGGCGACCGCAAGGAGCTCATGACGCTCCTGCCCGTCCGCGATGTCGTCGTCACCCCGCGGGGGCTCGACGTCCCGGCCACCGCGCGCAGGCTGTCCGTGGCGCTGCGTTCCGTCGCCCCGGGGCTGACGGCGCAGACGCTGGAGGCGTCGATCACCGGCGCCGGTGCCAGGCCGGTGCGTGTCGCGTCGATCCGTGAATCGGACTGGCCCGCGTTGACCGCCGATCCCGCGCGGATCGGCGGGGTGAGCGTGATCGAGGGCAAGCGGCTCGTCGTCGCCGACCAGCGCAACACGTCGCCGGCGTTGGCCGGTGTCCGCGAGGTCTGGGAGGGGCACCGCGCCGAGCACGCCGGCTGGGAGGTGACGGTGCTCAATCCCGGCGTCGCGGCACGCCGGATCGGCTTCGGAAATGGGACTCGCGCTCCGGACCTCACATCGACGCTGCGCCTCGATGCCCAGCTCGCCGTCGCCGAGGCCGTCGTCGCGGTCGCGCAGCCTGCGGCGATGCTCGTCCTCGACCCCGCGACGGGCGCGATCCTCGCCGCCGGGCAGAACCCGCGCGCCGACGAGCTCGGCCAGATCTCCATCGCCGGCACCATGCCGATCGGCGACGTCCTCGACCCGGTGGTCGCCGCCGCGGGGGCCGTCCGCGGCACGGACCCGCGCGACGCGCTCGCCCGCGGCGGCATCGGCGTCGACTACGCGGTCCCGGGGCTGCTCGCGTCGGGTAAGCAGAACGGACCCGTGGCGCCCGCGGCGCAGCGGATCTCCGTGACGTCCGGCGACCTGCGCGCCGGCACGCTGAACATGGCCGTGCTCGCCGCGGCGCTGGCCACCGGAAAGGCCCCGACGCCGTACATCGTGGCCGGAGAGAAGACGACCGCGTCGGGCGGCGAGCCCGGCACCCTCGACCCGGCCGTCCGGGACGCGGGGCTGCGGGCCATGCGCGCGGCGGTCGCCGACGGCGACGCCAGCGACCTACGTCCGAAGGACGGCATGCTGGCGCTCGTCGGGACGTCCGGACCGCAGGGGCCGGGCTGGTTCCTCGGCACCTACGGCGGGCGGGCGTTGGCGGTCTACTGCGCCGAGGAGAAGTCGGGTACGGCGGCGTTGGCCGTGGTGGCGCGGTATCTCAAGTCGCTGTAGCGACCGCGCCTGGGTTCACCGCGCTGTGACGGGTGTCGCGCGGCGAGCCAGCCACGCCGCGACGCCCCGCCAACCGATGAGCATCAACCCCAGGAAGATCGTCGTCACCACCTGGAACGAGAACGGCGCGCTCTGGCCGAACAGGTGGCGCGACGAGATGCCGGCGATGACGGTGAACACCCAGATCGCGACGCCGTGCGGCCATAGCCGCTCGGGCGGGAAGTGGAAGCGCTGGTCGGTGAAGACGACCCGCTGGGTGAGGTAGACGAGCGCCCACGCGACGCCGAGCCCGATGAGGAACGGGGCCGCGGTGACGGCGACGCCGGAGAGCGAGAGGCCGTCGTCGTGGCTCGTGCGGCCGATGACGACGAAGGTGAGGACGGCGAGGATGTCGAGCGGCAGCGCGAGCGCCCGCGCCCTCCGGTGATCGCGCATCCTTCGAGATTAGCAACGGAACGCGGAACCACAGATCTCACCGTGCGAAGGCGGGGCCTTCGTCGTCGGGGTCTTCGGGAGCGGGCTCGCGCATGGCCTTCTGGTACCTGATGAGGAAGATGATCCAGCCGACGATCGCGACGAGCACCAGGCTGACGATCCGGTAGAGGAGGATCGCGGTGAGGGCCGCGCCCAGGGTCATGCCGCTGGAGATGAGGGCCGGCAGCAGCACCGGTTCGAGGATGCCGATGCCGCCGGGCAGGAACGGCACCGCCGAGCCGACGGCCTTGCTCGCGGCGTAGGCGACCATGAGGCCCGCGATGCTCGGCTCGCCGCCGACGGCCCAGCACGCGGCGGCGAGGCAGACGACGTCGGCCACCCAGTTGAACAGCGACCAGCCGAACGCCTTCGCGGCGGCGCCCCGTTCGAGTTCGACCGCCCGCAACTGGTCGAGCAGCAGTCCCCACTTGGTGATGCCGTAGTCCGCGGGCTTGTCCCGGATGTCGTTGAGCCGCCGCAACAAACGGACGCCGATCGCGTAGATCGACTCCGGATGCCCGGCGAAGTACTGCGCGACGACGATGAACAGCCCGAACGCGGCGAGCGAGAAGATGATCGAGAACGGGCTCTTCGTGGCGCCGGCCAGCAGGGCGCCGCCGAAGCCGAGCACGGCCAGCCCGACGCCTTGCAGCAGCCCCGACATGACGACCTGCCACGACGCGACGACCGGCGTCGCCCCCCACTTGCGGGTCTGCCGGTAGGTGAACGCGGGCGCCATGACGAGGCCGCCCGGCAGCGTCGTCGCCATCGAGTTGGCGCTGTAGACGACGGCCGCTGAATCGCGCTGGCGCACTGTCACCCCGGCGGACTTCAGCAGCACGCGCTGGACCTGCGCGAAGCTGTCCATCGACAGCGCCGCGGCGACCACGCACAGCGCCATCCACCACCAGTCGATCTGCCCGACGTTCTCCCAGGCGCGCGAGAGGCTCGGCCAGATGAGATAGGCCTCGACGGCGAGTACGCCGCCGACGAGCGTCAACAGTCCGCGGCGCAGCCAGCGCATCCGCTTCTGCCGGGTGGCGCGTCGGGCCTCGGCGGCGAGCGCGGGGTCCGGGTGGTCGGTGTCGTCGTCGGCGAGGGGCTCGGCCTCGATCACGGGGTCGACGTCGGTGTCGTCCGTGTGGATGTCGTCTGGGGAGACGTCACGGTGTGACCGGGCGTCGTCGCCGCCCGGGCCCTCCTCGTCTCGGCCGACCATTGGGCCAGCCTAACGAGAGGACCGGCACAGGGGCGCGGCGGCGGGCTCACCGGGCGAGTCGGACCGGCTACCGTTGGCCGGGTGAACATGGAAGCCACAGGTCCCGAAGCAGATCCCGGTCCTGGTCGGGGGATCGGCGACCCGTCTGCGCCGGGCGGGTCGAAGCGCGCGTCGATCGCGGCGCGCGTCCGTGACGCCGACATCGCCCGGGTACATCCGTTCGTCCGCGCCACGGCCGAATGGTCGTGGCGGCTGATCGCGATCCTCGGCGCGCTCTACCTGCTGAACCTGGTGTTCATGCGGTTCTCGTCGGTGCTCATCCCGTGCCTGCTCGCGCTCCTCGGCGCCGCCGCGCTCGCGCCGTTCGTCGATCTCCTCGATCGCCGGTACCTGCCCCGGTCGATCGCCGTGCTCATCGCCGTGCTTGCGCTGCTGACGGCCGTGGCCGGGATCCTCACGTTCGTCGTTCAGCAGTTCATCGCGGGTCTGCCGGAGCTCACCGACAAGGTGAGCCAGACCGTCCGCACCACGCAGGACTGGCTGATCGAGGGGCCGCTGCGGGTGGACAGCGGCAGCGTCACCCACATCGGCAGTCAGTTCACGAAGACGCTGCGGGACAACCAGGACAAGGTGACGAGCGGCGCGCTGACGACCGTCGCGACCGTCTCGGAGATCGTCACCTCGATCGTCCTCGCGATGTTCCTCATGATCTTCTTCCTCTACGGGGGCCGGCAGATCTGGGAGTTCCTCACCAGGGCCGTCCCGTTGCCGAGCCGGAAGACGGTGCGTGCGGCCGGCGTCGCGGGCTTCGGCTCGCTCGTCTCGTACGTGCGGGCGACCGTCGCCGTGGCCGCCGTCGACGCGATCGGCATCGGCATCGGGCTGTGGGTGCTCGGCGTGCCGTTGGCGCTGCCGCTGTCCTCCCTGGTGTTCATCGGCGCGTTCATCCCGATCGTCGGCGCCCTGGTCACCGGTGCGCTGGCGGTGCTCGTCGCGCTCATCACGCTGGGTTGGGTGACGGCGCTCATCGTGCTCGGCATCGTCGTCGCGGTCATGCAGATCGAGGGTCACGTGCTGCAGCCGGTGCTGATGGGGCGGTCGGTGCAGTTGCATCCTGTTGCCGTCGTCCTCGCGATCGCCTCCGGCTCGGTTCTCATGGGTGTCGTCGGGGCGCTCCTGTCCGTCCCGCTCGTCGCCTTCGTGAACACGGCTGCCCGATCGCTCATCGCCGACGCGAAGAAGTCGGGGAGTCCGCTGCTCTCGTCGGGCCGCGATCCGGACGAGAGCCCCGCGGCGTCGGGCACGGAGCACCACGGTCTGGTGGCCAACGAGCCACACTGGGACCGTATCGACCCCGATGAAGCGGCTGCGGCGGCCGAGAAATAGCCGCGGGGTCAGCGCTCGGTGTCGCCGCGGCGGCGCAGCAGATCGTCGACGCTGACCTGCGCGTCCGAGCGGCCGCGCCGGCGCTTGCCGTCGACCGTCTCGTCCAGACGCGGCCAGCGGCCGATGCTCTGCACGTCGTCCTCGGGGCCGGGAATCGGGTCGGGCTCGGCTGTCGCGGGCGAACTGGACGCCGCGGGAGCCCCGGCCTCCTTGGACGTCGGAGCGTCGGCCGCCTTGGACGCCGGAGCGTCGGTCGGCTGCGGCGTCTCCGGGGCGTCGGCCCATTCCGGACGCGCCGCGGGATCGACGGGTGCCGGCCGGGGCGACGCGCCGCGTACGGGCTGGTCCGCCGGCGCGTCGAGGCGCTGCTGATCGCGGAGACTGTTGGTCGGCTCGAGTGTGATGCCGCCGGAGCCGAGGTGCCAGCCGCCGGTGTCCGGGCCGCTGCGATCGCGCTCCCGACGCCGCTGCGCCGCGAGCCGGAGCTGATCCTGCTTGCTCGGCGTCGTCTGCCAGGAGCCTCGCTGCGAATCGGGGCGAGGCGCGGTGCCGGGCCGGGGGGCGTCGGCGGGAGCCGGGCCGCGACGACGGTCGTCGGGTACCGGGCCGGGGCGGCGGTCGTCCGGGCCCGGGCGGCGACGGTCGTCGGGGTGACCGCGTCGATCGGCGGGCGGGGGACCGGCCGGCCGACGATTCGGGTCACCGGGCCGGGTCTGGGCGCCCGGTTTGTTCAGCTCGACCGGCCGGTTCGGGCCGCTGGGCCTGTTCGGATCGCCGGGCCGGTTCGGATCGGGACGGCGGGAGCCGCCGTACGGCGCCGGGCCCGGCCGGCCGGGCGGCATCCGGCCCGGCGGAACGCTCGACTCACCCGGGACGACGGGCGGCGTCAGCGGTAGGACGGTCGTCGCCTCGGCGGCGGAATCGACGCGCGGACCGGGCTCGGCCGGGGCCGCATCGCCGACGCGCGGCCCAGCAGGCCCGGCCGGCGCCGCCGAGTCGCCGCCCACGAAGGCCCCGACCGGCGCCACAGCACCGACCGACGCCACAGCACCGACCGACGCCACAGCACCGACCGGCGCCAGGGCCCCGGGGCCGTCGTCCAGCACGGTCTCGCCGAGGCCGATGCGTTCCTGCAGCCGCCGCGACCATTGCGGCGCCCACCAGCAGTCGTCGTCGAGGAGCTTCATGATCGCCGGCACCAGCAGCATGCGGATGATCGTGGCGTCGAGGATGAGCGCCGCGATCATGCCGAACGCGATGTACTTCATCATGACGATCTCGCTGAGCCCGAAGGCGCCGGTGACGACGACGAGGATCGCCGCCGCGGCCGTGATGATCCGTCCGGTCATGGCGGTGCCGGTGCGGATCGACTCGGCCGTCGTCGCGCCCTGTTGACGAGCCTCGACCATGCGGGAGATGAGGAATATCTCGTAGTCGGTGGAGAGCCCGAAGATGATCGCGATGATGAGCACGAGCACCGCCGACATGAGCGGTCCCGGCGTGAAGTCCGCGATCGAGGAGCCGTGCCCGTCGATGAAGATCCAGGTGAGGATGCCGAGCGTCGACGCCAGGCCGAGCGCGCTGACGAGCGCCGCCTTGATGGGCAGCACCACCGAGCCGAACGCCAGGAACATGAGCACGAACGTCGTGGTGAGCAGCAGCAGCGTCATCCACGGCAGGTCGGCGAGCAGGGCCGTGATGGAGTCCTGCTCCAGCGCCGGCGTCCCCGCGATGTAGACGTGCAGGCCGGCGTCGGGGATGTCGCGCAGCTTCTTGACGGCCTCGCCCGCCGTGGATCGGTCGATGAGGCCCGCCGAGAGCTGCCGGACGCCGCCCTCGGGCTTGCCGTCGACGTAGGCGGCGGTGTCGGTGAACGAGCCCGTGAAACCGGGGATCTCGTTCGCCGACTGGATGAACTCGGCGATCCGCGTGCTCTGCTCGTCGTCATCGACGTCGACGTCCGCGAAGATGATCTTGACGGCCTCGGTGCGCTCCCGGGGGAAGTAGCGGTCGAAGTCCTCCTGCGCCACGCGGGTGGAGTCGTTCGGTGGCAGGTACTTCTCGGTGATGCCGCCGAACTGGATGCCGCCGAACGGGATGATGAGCAGCAGTAGGAGCGCGATCGTCGGGATCGCCGTCTTGAGCGGATGCCGCATCACCCAGTCGGCGAGCCGCCCCCAGAAGCCGGATTCGACCTCTTGACGCGTCCGCGTGCGGCGCAGGAACGAGAAGCCGAGCGAGTCGATCCGCGGGCCGAGGATGCCGAGGATCGCGGGCAGCACCGTGATCGAGATGGCCGCCGCGAGCCCGACAGACGCGATCGCCCCGAACGCGACGGACTTGAGGAAGCCCTGCGGGAACAGCAACAGGGACGCGAGGGCCGCGACGATGATGGTCGCCGAGAACACGACCGTCTGACCGGCCGTCATGACGGTGCGCCGGACGGCGTCGGGCGTGGATCTGCCCTCGGCCATCTCCTCCCGGAAGCGGGACACGATGAACAGGCCGTAGTCGATGGCGATGCCGAGCCCGATGAGCGTGACCACCGACCGCGCGAACACGTTGAGGTCGGTGACGTACGTCAGCAGCTTCATGAGGCCGAGTGAGCCGGCGATCGTCAGGCCGCCGATGAAGACCGGCAGCGACGCGGCCACGGCGCCGCCGAAGATGACGAACAGCATGATCAGGACCAGCGGCATGGCGATGAGCTCGGCGCGTTTGATGTCCTCGGCCATGCCGTCGGACATCGCCGAGGCGACCGGTTGCAGGCCCGCGAGCTCGACCTTCGTGCCCGGTGCGCCGTAGCGTTCGCCGACGTCGGCGTACGCCGGCTTGATCTCGTTGAAGTTCTTCAGAACCGCGGTGTCGTCGGCGCCGCTGAGCCCGAGGCTGACGAAGATCCGCTGGTTGTCGGCCGATTGGGTGCGGCTGCGGATGAGATCGGCGCCGGGCTCGAGGGAGTTGATGACGGCCGCCTGGTCGATCTCGTCCGCATGCGAGGCGATGAGATCGGTGACGAAGCGGTTCATCTGCGCCCGCCACTCGGCGTTCGTCGTCCCGCCGGCGGTCCCCTCGGGCGGGGTGAAGAGGACGATGACGTCCGCGCGTTTGTCCCGGCCGTGCGCCTGGTCCGCGATGACGGAGCCGGCCACTGACTCGCTACCGGGGTCGAACCAGCCACTCTGCGAGAGCCGGCTGTCGAGGTCGAGGCCGAAGGCGCCGAGCCCGGCCATGAACACGACGACGACCGCGATGGTGGCGTATCGCAGCCGGTAGACGGCACGGCCGATGAATTCGAACACCTGGCGTCGACCCCTTCGGTTGCACGGACTCGACAGGCGAGGTTACGCGACACCTCGCCCGTCGAGTCCGCCGATCAGGCCTGGCGGCCGCTGAGCAGCGAGGACAGCGGACGGAACGGCGCGAGCCAGGCGCCCTCGTCGGGCAGCGAATCGAGGGAGATCCGCGGCAACGGTTCACGGAAGACGCCGGGGATGTCTTCGAGATCGAGGAACTCGAGCGTCGGCGACGCCAGTGCCCAGCTGGCGTGCTCGCGGAAGCCCAGGATGGTGACCGGGACGTCCTCGGTGCGCAGCCGTTCGAGCGGTTCGCGGAACGCCTGACCGTCGGCGGACGCGACGTACAGGCCGGCCAGACCCGTCGACTGCCGCAGCGCGATGTGGTCGAGCATGTCCTGGTCGACGTCGCTGTCCTCGTCGATCTTCGGCTTGGCGAAGACGGCGAAGCCGACGTTGCGAAGGGCCTCGACCCAGGGGCGGACGACGTCTGCGGTGCCGGGCGCGATGTTGGTGAACACCGTCGCCTCGGGTTCGACGTCCGTGGTCCCGGCGAGCTGGGCCGCCTGGCCGAGCAGCCAGCGGCCGAGGGCGTCGAACCGCGGCCGGTGCGCGGCCGTCGGCCGTCCGCCGAGGATGGCGCCGAGCCCCATGTCGAGGTTCGGCGCGTCCCAGACGAGCAGGACGCGCCTGCCCGGCCGCTGGCCTACCGGCGTGTGGTGGACGTGCTCGGGCCGGGGTCCCGGACGGGGGACGGTGACGGTGTCGCTCATGAATGCTCCTGCGTATCGGTGCTAAGTGGGTTACTCATTCAGCGATTCTCCGGTCCGCGGCCCGCTTGTGGGCGCGTTCGAGCACGAACTCCGTGACGGGACGGCCCTCGCGGTGGGCGCGGCCCTCGAATTTCGTGGTCGGACGCTCCAGCGAGATCGGCGACGGGCGGCCCGTCAGCGGGACGAGGCCCGGCTCGGCGGCGAGGTGTTCGGTGATCCATTCCGCGTAGCCCGCGTGGTCGGTCGCGATGTGCAGGACGCCGTCGT
The DNA here is from genome assembly GCA_044222225.1 of Mycobacteriaceae bacterium. Taxonomy (GTDB): domain Bacteria; phylum Actinomycetota; class Actinomycetes; order Mycobacteriales; family Mycobacteriaceae; genus JBGANR01. The sequence goes on along the minus strand of JBGANR010000006.1, from coordinate 189,494 downwards.
CGGCGAGCAGATCCCGCATGCGGGCGAGCGTTCCGGTGGAGACGATGCGGCGCTTGTGATGCCGGGCCTTGGGCCAAGGATCCGGAAAGAACAGTCGGAGTCCCGTCAGGCTGCCGGGGCGCAGCATGTCGCGCATGACGACGACGCCGTCGCCGCGGATGACGCGGACGTTGGTCAACCCGCGCTCGCGGATCGCGCCGAGCAGCTGGGCGATGCCCGGCTGGTAGACCTCGACGGCGAGGACGTCGACGGCCGGCTCGACGGCGGCCATCGCAGCCGTCGAAACGCCTGTGCCGCAACCGATTTCGAGCACCAGCGGGGCGGTGCGGCCGAACTGCGCGGGCACGTCGAGCGGCGGGACGGCGGCGGTGACGCCGTCGGGACCGGGCGCGACGTTGCGTCCGTAGACCGGCCACAGCTCGTCCCAGTCGCGTTGCTGGGCGGGGCTGAGCGTGCCGCGGCGAGAGCGGAAGCTGGTGACGCGCGGGAACAGTCGCGCGCGCTCGGCGGCTGCCGCGCGGACGTCCGCGCCGGGCGCCGTCGGGGCCGGATCGGAGTCGACCGGGAAGCGGTCGGCGGTCTGCGGCGCGTCGGGTTCGGCGTCGGTCATCATCACATGGTCTCCCACGCCGGTGCCGCCCGACAGGTCCGGGTCGTCGAACGGCGATTCTCGCGGATTCTTTTTCGGTCCGAGGGGAACCGGCGGGCTCCGGGATGCGTCATAGACAGATGGAGACGACGACGAAGGCGCCGCCCGGGCACCCGCCCCGGGCCGGTGATCGAGGGAATGACGATCGGACGCGGGGTGAGCGGGGCGCTGTGCTGCGCGCGGCCGTCGCGCTGGCACGCATCGAGCTCGCCGGTGAGGTCGGTGCGGAACTGCGTGCGCTCGACGCCGCGGCGCGTCGTGGCACCGGCGTCGACGTGCGGGAACTGCTGGCCCGGCAGCTGCCGTTGACGGCCGCGCGGCTCGGCGGATTGGCGACGCGCCGCGTCCGCGAGGCGCTGCGCTGGGCCGCCGCGGGTCTGGCCGTCCCGGCCACCCGGCCGGAGTTGCGGGTGCGTGCGGATCCACAGCTCTGGTGGCGGACGCACGCGGGCCCGCTGGCTCGGCGCGGCGCCGAGGACGCCGCGGTGCTGGTGCTCGGGCTGTCGGCCGGCTTCGGCGGTATGCGGGCCGCGACGTCGGCGGCACCGGAGGCGCTCGTGCCGCCGGGGGCGCGGACGGTGGTGGCCGTGGCGCTCGCCCTCGTGCTGGCCGTCGTGTTGTGGACGGTGCGCCGGCGCGTCGCCGTGCGGGCCGACGGCGTCGTGCGGGCGGGCCGGGTGCTGGCCGCGGCGCGAGCGGACTTCGAGCAGCAGCTCGCCGCCGAGTTCGCCCGGGCCGAGGCCGCGGCGGCACGCACGGTGGCCGCCGGCCGGCCGCGTCACGTCGCGGCGCGGGACGGACCGGGGGGCGACCGTGGATGAGTGGGAGCTCTGGTCCGGTGCCGAGGCCGGCGCCGAGCCGTCGGACGTCGACTGGACGGCGGGCTTCGGCACGGACGCCGAGGGCGGACTGCTGCTGGGCGACGGCGGCCGGATCTGGGATCTCGGTCCCGCCGATCTCGACGTCGACGCCGACGGCGTGCCCGATTCGCGGTCGACGACGGGACCCGACGGACTGACCATCTACAGCGACAGTGACAAGGACGGCCGGGTGGACGTCATCATCCGAGTGGCCGCCGACGGCAGTTACATCACATCTCTGCTCGGGGGCGACGGACTCTGGGCGACAGGGGATGTGGGTCGCTTCACACCTGGCGGATGAGCTGGCTCAGGCCATGTCGGTGGGTCTAACCTGGGAAAAGCCGACGACACAGCGGAGTGATCGGTGGGCCCTTCGTGGGCGGCGCCGTCACTTCCGAGAGGAGATTTCGATGACCGCAGCCGCCATCCCCGGGCTGGAGCCGGGGGCCGCGCCGACCGAGCACGCCGCGCTGATCGCGTGGGTGACCGAGGTCGCCGAGCTCACCCAGCCCGATGCGGTGGTGTGGTCCGACGGATCCGACGCCGAATGGGACCGTCTGACGTCTCAACTGGTCGCCGCGGGCACGCTCACCGAACTCAACGACGAGACCTCCCCCAACTCGTTCGCGGCCAACTCCGACCCGGAGGACGTCGCGCGCGTCGAGTCGCGCACCTACATCTGCAGCAAGGACGAGGCCGACGCCGGCCCGACAAACAACTGGGTCGATCCCGAGGAGATGCGGGCGACGATGACGCCGCTCTTCCGCGGCTCCATGCGTGGCCGCACGATGTACGTCATCCCGTTCTGCATGGGCCCGCTCGGATCCGACGATCCGAAGCTCGGCGTCGAGATCACCGATTCGGAGTACGTCGTCCTTTCCATGAAGGTGATGACGCGCGTCGGCCCGAAGGTCCTCGAGGCGCTCGGCACCGACGGGTTCTTCGTCAAGGCGCTGCATTCGGTCGGGGCTCCGTTGGAGCCCGGTCAGGCGGACGTCCCGTGGCCGTGCAATCCGGACAAGTACATCACTCATTTTCCGGAGGACCGCGAGATCTGGTCGTACGGCTCGGGTTATGGCGGCAACGCGCTCCTCGGCAAGAAGTGCTACTCGCTGCGCATCGCGTCGGCGATGGCCCATGACGAGGGCTGGCTCGCCGAGCACATGCTCATCCTCAAACTCATCAGCCCGGAGGACAAGGCGTACTACATCGCCGCCGCGTTCCCCAGTGCGTGCGGCAAGACCAACCTCGCGATGATCCAGCCGACGATCCCGGGCTGGCGCGCCGAGACGCTCGGCGACGACATCGCGTGGATGCGGTTCGGCGCCGACGGCCGGCTGTACGCGATCAACCCGGAGTTCGGCTTCTTCGGCGTCGCGCCCGGCACCAACCACAGTTCCAACCCGAACGCCATGAAGACGATCGAGGCCGGCAACACCATCTACACCAACGTCGCCGTCACCGACGACGGCGAGCCCTGGTGGGAGGGCCTGGAGGGCGAGCCGCAGCACCTCATCGACTGGAAGGGCGAGGACTGGACGCCGGCGTCGGGCACGAAGGCCGCGCATCCGAACTCGCGCTACTGCACGCCGATGAGCCAGTGCCCGATCATGGCCCCGGAGTGGAACGACCCGCAGGGTGTGCCGATCTCGGCGATCCTCTTCGGCGGACGTCGCAAGACGACGGTGCCGCTGGTCACGGAGGCGCGGGACTGGCGGCACGGCGTCTTCATGGGCGCCAGCCTCGGTTCCGAGCAGACGGTCGCGGCCGAGGGCACGGTCGGCGCCATCCGGCGCGATCCGATGGCGATGCTGCCGTTCCTCGGCTACCACGTCGGCGACTACCTGCAGCACTGGGCGTCGATGACCGAGCGCACCGAGGAGTCGAAGCTCCCCAAGGTCTTCTTCGTCAACTGGTTCCGCCGCGGCGCCGACAAGCGCTTCCTGTGGCCGGGATTCGGCGAGAACTCGCGCGTCCTCAAGTGGATGATCGACCGCATCGAGGGCAAGGTCGGTGGTCGTGAGACCGAGGTCGGCATCGTGCCCGAGGTCGCCGATCTCGACCTCGCGGGGCTGGACGTCGACCTCGCGGACGTCGCCGAGGCGCTCGCCGTCGACGCCGCCGAGTGGCGTGAGGAGCTGCCGTCGATCGACGAGTGGTTCGAGTTCATCGGACCGAAGCTGCCGACGGCGATCGTCGAGGAGTACGAGGGGCTGAAGACGCGCCTCGGGGCGTGACACGCGCGTAGGCGGGGCCCGGCACGATGGTGCCGGGCCCCGCTCGTGCGTTCGGGCGATTCTCCGGGTCGTTCTCCGGGTGCTCCCCGATGCCCCGGGGGCGCGGACACGTCATGATCGAGGAGGGAATCGTTCGATGGTCGATCGCAGATCTCACCCTGGAGACCGATGCGACGACGCGCCGGGTACGGAATCGTGGTGAAGGTTCGCCTGAACGCAGGGCGCGTCATCGTGGGCCGCGCGTGTCATCGCGGCTGAGACGGTCATGGATCGTGAAAGCGCAGAGCAGCGTGCAATCGTGTGCGCGGAGAGGAAACGCAGAATGAGTGCTCCAGCGGCAGCATTCCCCGTCGCGGCTCGCGCCGAGCGGGTGTCGAAGGTGTATGGATCGGGGGAGACGAAGGTGTTCGCCTTGCGCGACGTCTCCTACAACTTCCCGCGGGGCGAGTTCACCGCGATCATGGGGCCGTCGGGCTCGGGCAAGTCGACGCTCATGCACTGCCTGGCGGGGCTCGACGACGCCTCCGAGGGCGAGGTCTTCATCGGTGACGACAGCCTGCGCGGGTTGTCCGACAAGGAGATGACGCGGCTGCGGCGCGACCGCATCGGCTTCGTCTTCCAGTCGTTCAACCTCGTGCCGACGCTGACGGCCAAGGAGAACATCACGCTGCCGGGCGACATCGCGGGCAAGAAGACCGACGAGGAGTGGTTCGACCAGGTCACGGGCCGGCTCGGCCTGACGGACCGGCTGACCCACCGTCCCAACGAGCTGTCGGGCGGCCAGCAGCAGCGCGTCGCGTGTGCGCGGGCCCTGGTCGGACGTCCGGACATCATCTTCGGCGACGAGCCGACCGGCAACCTCGACTCGCGGTCGTCGGCGGAGGTGCTCGACATCCTGCGCGCCGCCGTCGACGAGTTCGGTCAGACGGTCGTCATCGTGACGCACGATCCGCGCGCGGCGAGCTACGCCGATCGGGTCGTCTTCCTCGCCGACGGCGAGATCGTCAACGAGCTGCTGCGTCCGACGGCCGATGACGTGTACAAGTACATGCGCAACCTGGACCAGTAGGGGGAACACGCATGGCTAGCGCGATGCGCAAGGTCTCCCTGCGGAACCTGCGCGCACACAAACTCAGGCTCGTCCTCACCGTCCTCGCGGTGGTGCTCGGCACCGCCTTCGTCTCCGGAGCTCTGACGTTCCGGAACACGATGCAGGGTTCCTTCGCGACGATCTTCGACAACGTCTACGTCGGCGTCGACTCCCAGATCGCCACGAAGCGCCAGGGTGCACCGGGTATTCCGGATGCCGTCGTCGACGACCTGACGAAGGACAAGCAGACCCTCGGCATCGACAAGATCGTCAAGGTCTACCAGGGCGGCATCACCATCGCCGCGAAGGACGACACGGCGTTGCGGGCCGGTGGCGCGCCGTCGACGATCTCCAGCTACGTCCCGCCGAGTCAGGCGATCGACGGCAATCCCATCGTGCAGGGCGCTGCGCCCAACGCGCCGCCCGCCCTCGACCCGCAGACCCTGGCCTCGACGCCGATCGAGGCGCTGATCAACAAGGAGGCGGCCGATCGCGGCGGCCTCAAGGTCGGCGACGTCACGCGCGCGATCATCAACGCGGCCCCGGTCAAGCTCAAGATCGTCGGCATCACGTCGTTCACGTCGGACTCCAGCGGGCTCATCCTCGTCGAGGTCAACCAGAAGGTCGCCGCGGCGATGCTCGCCCAGCCGGGCTTCTCGCAGAGCGTCGAGCTGACGGCGGCCGCCGGGACGACGGCGGACCAGCTCAAGGAGCGGATCTCGGCGAAGATCGGCACCGAGGACTACTCCGTCAAGACCGGTGCCGACCTGCGTGACGACGCCAAGCAGGAGATCAGCTCGTTCCTCGACGTCTTCAGCTACATGCTGCTGGGCTTCGCCGGCATCGGCCTGCTCGTCGCGATCTTCATCATCTACAACACCTTCACCATGCTCATCATGCAGCGGGTCCGTGAGCTCGCCCTGCTGCGCGCGGTGGGCGTCAGCCGTCCGGAGGTGCTGCGGGCGGTGCTCTTCGAGGCCGGCGTCGTGGGGCTCCTCGGCGGCATCGTCGGGCTCCTCGCCGGGTTCGGTCTGGCCGCGGGCCTGTACGAGTTCCTCAAATCCGGTAACACCGGTGTGCCGAAGGGTGATCTCGTCATCGGCTGGCAGCCGGTGGTCGGAGCGCTGGCCGTCGGCGTGTTCGTCACGATGATCAGCGCGTTGGTCCCGGCGCTGCGAGCGTCTCGGATCGCGCCGGTCGAGGCGATGCGCGAGGCGCAGACCGAAGGCGGCAAGCCGCTCAAGGTGCGCACGATCATCGGCATCGTCGTCCTGGCCGCCGGTGTCGCCGCCGCTCTCGCGGGCGGCATCAACGAGTCCGTCACCTTCGTCGGACTCGGCGCGCCGCTGCTGCTCGTCGGCATGCTCATGGTCGCGCCGGCGCTCGGCCGGCCGTTCATCGGCGGGCTCGGCCGGATCGTCGGCGCCCCGTTCGGCAAGATCGGACGGCTCGCCACGACCAACGCCTCGCGCAATCCGCGCCGGTCGGCGGCGACGGCCTTCGCGCTCACGCTCGGCGTCATGCTGGTCGTGACGATCGGCACGATGGGTGCGTCGCTCAAGGCGATGTTCGACGACGTCATCGACAAGAACGTCACCGCCGACGTCATCGTGCAGGGCTTCCAGGGCGGTCCGCTGCCCGACGGCACGCTCGGCAAGATCCAGGCGATCGACGGCGTCGACAAGGTGGTTCCGGTCCAGACGGCCATGATCCGGCTGGCGAAGGACAAGGCCATCGGCGGCGGCACCGTCGCCCAGCCCGGGTTGCACGACGTGATGCCCTACATCATGAAGGACGGCGCGTCGCCGGACGTCGCGGCGAACACGATCCTCGTCAACGAGGACACCGCCAAGGACACCGGTTGGAAGGCCGGCGACAAGGTCACGCTGTACGGGCCGTCCGCCGGGCTGACGGCCGACGCGGTGGTCGGCGGCACCTTCGAGGCCAGCCAGGTGCTCGGGCCGTGGATCGTCGGGCCGGAGATCTACACCAAGCTGGTCCCGGAGGCGCAGCGGCACGATCAGCTGATCCTCGCCACGGCGAAGTCGGGCACGGAGCCGGACGTCGTCAAGGAGCGGATCAGTGAGGCGACGAAGAACGACCTCGACGTCGTCGTGCAGGACCGGACCGAGTTCAAGGGGCAGATCGGGTCGGCCATCGACGGCATGGTCTTCGTGCTGTACGGCATGCTCGGCCTCTCGCTGCTCATCGCCGTGCTCGGCATCGTCAACACCCTCGCGCTGTCGGTCATCGAACGCCGGCGCGAGATCGGGATGCTGCGCGCCGTCGGCATGTTCCGCGGCCAGGTGCGGCGGACGATCTACCTGGAGTCGCTGCTCATCGCGGTCTTCGGTGCGATCACCGGCGTCGGGCTCGGTGCGCTGCTCGGCTGGACCTTCATGAAGTCGATGCGCGAGTTCGGCTTCGACAAGACGGTGATCCCCGTCGACACGATCGTCGTGACGCTTGTGCTCGCCGTCGTCGTCGGTCTGCTGGCCGCGGTGTGGCCGGCCGTCAGCGCGTCGCGGACGCGGGCGTTGGAGGTCATCTCGGAGGAGTGACGGCGCTGGCCGTCACCGGATCGGAGCCCCCGCTCGATTCCGCAGGCTCCATCTCGGTGACGGCCGACGGCAGGATCGAACAGGCGCCCGGGCCCTTGCGGCCCGGGCGTCGTCGTCGGAGGTGGGCATAATCAACGCTGATTCGACCGTCCGCACGTCGCGGACGGTGCGGGTGACGATGAATGTCACGCGGGACGTGAAGGGGAGATCATGGGTGGGCCGCAACAGGGATGGGGACAGCAGCCGGGCGATCGGCCCGGGGGCGGGCCGCCGAATCAGCCGGGATCGAATCCGCAGCTCGACCAGACGATGATCGGCCCGACCTCGGGCGGGACGTCGCCGATGCCGTATCAGCCGGGGCCGGGCGGCTACCAGACCGGCGGCTATCAGCAGTACGGACAGCAACCGGCGTACGGGCCGGGGCCGCAGCAGGGCTACGGCGCTCCGGGCCAGGGCTACGGTGATCAGGGGTACGGCGATCAGAGCTACGGCGCGCAGCCGGCGTACGGGCAGCCCGGGTATCCGCCGCAGGCGCCGCCGCCGTCCGGGGGCCGCGGACCGAAGACGGGGCTCATCATCGGCGTCACGGCGGCCGTCGTGCTCTTGATCGCCGCCGTCGTCGGGGCGTACCTGTTCACCTCCGGCGACGACGCGACGACGGCCGGCGAGACGTCGACTCTGCCGAGCAGCTCCGTGCAGGCGAGCGACTCGAGCGTGGAGCCGGGCCGGCCGACGTCGGCGGGAGGATGCCCGGTGCAGTCCAGCGGACTGACGTTCGAGCTCACCGGCACCGGCGCGACGCAGGGCAATGTGATCTACAACCTGACGGCGAAGCAGGAGGAGGACGTCCCGCTGCCCTGGTGCAAGAACTTCCCGCTCGAAGGCGGCTACGTCTACATGGTGGCGTCCGTGCGGCCCGCCGGCTCCGGCGGGAGCGTGACCTGCAAGATCTACAAGAACGGCACGGTCGTCAGCGTGAAGTCGGGGGCCGTCGTCAGCTGCAACACGACGACGAACTAGCCGACGATAGGTTGGTGATGGTGGCTGTGCGCCGGACATCCGGTGTGCGGCGAAACGGTGGAGCGAGGAGCCCGATGGCCGAGAACGATCCCGACGCGCCCCGCAGCCCGGATCCCGATCCGTGGGCGCGGACGCAGATGGGCATGCAGACGTCCGGCGGCGATCGTCAGGAGCGGGACGCGGGACGGCCGGACCCGGCGGGCCCCGGTCCGGCGGGGCCTGATCTGACGAAGCGTGCGAACCCGGCCGACGGTGGGCAGGCCGCGCAACCCGTCGAAGGTCGGTACGCCCAGGGGCAATACGGACAGGACCAGTACGGCGCCGGGCAATACGGCGCTGGGCAGTACGGGCCCGGGCAGTACGGCGGGCCGCCGTATGGGCAGGGTGATGCGTCGTACGGGCCGGGCGGGTACGACGCCGGCCGGACAGGCGCCGATTCTCAGGGCGCCGGGCAGTACGGTGCCGAGCAATACGGAGCCGGGCAGTACGGGGCCGCGCCGTATGGGGCCCAGCAGTATGGGCCCGGGCAGTACGGGGCGACGCAGTACGGAGCCGGGGAATACGGGCCGGGCACGCCGTATGGCCCCGGGCCGCAGCAGCAGTATCCCGGGCCGGACCCGTACGCGATGCCGCCGGCGCCGGCGGTGCCGCAGGGGTCGAGGCCCGGCGCGCTCATCGCCGCGGCGATCGTGCAGCTCGTCGTCGGGGTGCTCGGTGGCGGGTTCTTCCTGCTGATGCGCAGTCTGCTCTGGGAGATGGCCGTCGACGGCGGTGGTGGCCGCTACCGCATCGGCGATGCCGGAGACCTGTACAGCCGCGCCGAGATCGAGCAGATCGGCGCCGTGATCGTCGGTATCGCCGTCGTGTTCTTCGCGGTCGCGGCCGTCTCGGTCGCATTGCTGGTGGTGGGCTCGAACGGCGTGCGCATAGCGGCGACGGTCGTCTATGCGGTGAGCCTGTTCACCTGCGTCGGCCTGGTGACGGCCGTCATCGCGATCAGCCTGCTGTGGGCGCCGGAATCGGTCAAACGGTACTACAATCCCGGCTATCGGTCGTACTGACGCCCGGGCGTCCGGACGGTCAGGTGCGTGGGCGGAGCACGAGCACGAGGTTGCTGGTCGCGAACTCACGGAACACCGGCGGCCGGACCGCCCACCAGGCCCAACTCGGGTGGTAACGGGGGAACGCCGCGAGCACGTCGGCGCGGTCGCCGAGCTGCGCCGCCCAGCGCAACCCGGCGGCTGCCGAGAGTGGGAACAGCGAGGTTCCGTAGCGGTTCTTCGGCGGGTGGCCGTGGCGTCGTTCATAGCGACGCGCCGCGCGTTCGCCGCCGAGATAGTGCCACATCCCGGTCTCGTGGCCGCCGAACGGACCGAGCCACACGGTGTAGGAGATGAGCGTGAGGCCCCCGGGGCGTGTGACGCGAAGCATCTCGTCCGCCATCGCCCAAGGCCGCGGGACGTGCTCGAGCACGTTCGACGAGTACGCCACGTCGACGGAACCCGTCGCCAGCGGCAGTGCGTCGCCACTCGCCCGGAGCGCCTGACCGGGGAGGAGCCACGGCTGCGCGTCGGGTTCGACGGCCAGGTAGCGCGCGCCGGCCGTCGCGAATCGTTGTGCGAAGTAGCCGGGTCCGGCTCCGACGTCCAAAACGGTCGTGCCGGCGAGCGGAGCGGGCGAAATCTGTTGCTGAGAGGGGCTTCGCGACGATATCCGCCGCGTTGCCCCTCTCCGTGACAGGTTCCGTCCGGAAAAGGACACGTCGAGTGCCGAAGGCGGGGGTAACAGCGCGGCATCCGTGTAGAAGTCGGACACCAGAGCGACGGTGTCGTCGGCGAGCATGCCGTAGAAGGAGTCTGGATCGCGCTGTTCCAGAGGAAAGCTCCGTAACAGGTCGATGGAGCGACGCAGTGTGGCGCGGTGCCGGAATCGCGCGGGCGGACGCGGGGAATCGGCGACGGGCACGCGCCGAGCCTACGGCTGCGATCGGCACGCGGACGCGTCGCCCAGCACGGATGCGCCGGGGTGCGGCGGTAGTCTCGGGCGCGTGAGCGTCCGTCGGGTGTTGCTGCTGTGTTGGCGAGACACCGGGCATCCGCAGGGCGGCGGCAGCGAGCTGTATCTGGAGCGCGTCGGGGCGGAACTGGCGGCGGCGGGCTGCGAGGTCGTCTACGTGACGGCCGCCTACCCGGGGGCGCCGCGCGTCGAGAGTCGGGACGGGATGACGTTCCTGCGTGCCGGCGGCAGGTTGACCGTCTACCCGCGCGCGATCGCGGCGCTGATCGCCGGGCGGATTGGCGCGGGGCCGCTCGCGGGTTTCCGGCCGGACGTCGTGGTCGACACGCAGAACGGGGTGCCGTTCGGGGCGCGGCTGGTGGCCCGGCGCGTCGTCGTCCTGGTTCATCACTGCCACCGGGCGCAGTGGCCGGTCGCCGGACGTGCGCTGGGGCGGATCGGCTGGTTCGTCGAGTCCCGGCTCTCGCCGTGGCTGCATCGTCGCAGCCAGTATCTGACGGTGTCGCTGCCGTCGGCGGAGGATCTCGCGGACCTCGGTATCGACGGCTCACGGGTCGCCGTCGTCCGGGCGGGCGTCGATCCGGCTCCGGCGCCGGCCGTCGAACCTCGGCCCGGCCGGCTCGTCGTGCTCTCCAGGCTCGTGCCGCACAAGCGGATCGAGGACGCGCTGGCCGTCGTCGCCGCACTGCCGGGGACGACGCTCGACGTCGTCGGCGGCGGCTGGTGGGCGCCGAAGTTGCGCCGGCGCGCGCGGGAGCTGGGCATCGCCGACCGCGTCGTCTTCCACGGCCACGTCGACGATGAGCGCAAGCACGACCTGCTGGCCGGCGCACTCGTGCATCTGATGCCGTCGACCACCGAGGGGTGGGGGATCGCCGTCATCGAGGCCGCCCAGCACGGGGTGCCGACCGTCGGCTACCGGGCGTCGCGCGGCTTGACCGATTCCGTCGTCGACGGTGTGACCGGGACGCTGGTCGGCGACCGGGACGGACTCGTCGCGGCCGTCGCGGACCTGCTGGCCGACGACGCGATGCGAATCGCCATGGGGCGCAAGGCGCGTCGGCGAGCGGCGGAGTTCTCGTGGGGGTCGACGGCCCGGCGCGTCGGCGAGGTCCTCGAGGCCGCCGCGGACGGGCGCCGGATCGGCGGATTGGTCGGCGACGAGCCGCGGCCGTCCCGATACTGACCAGTACCTGTTGCTGAGCGGACGGACGCGGCGATATACGTCGCGAAGCCCTGCTCAGCGTAGTTTTCGCCGCCGGGTGCGCAGGGCCGATGCCGCGCAGCCGAGGCCGACGGCGATCCAGGCCAGATGGGCGGCGATCGCGGCCGCGCGTCGCGCGGCGTCCGGTGTGTGGCCGGTGATCGGGCCGGGAACGGCGTACACGGTGAGTCCGCTTGTCGCAGAAGCGATTTCGAGGCCGGCGGGCAGTGGCGGCGGTTCGCCTTCGACCACCACCCAGCCGACGCCGAGGGCGGCGAGGGCGACCGCGCCGTCCGGAGCGGCCGCCGCGCGGCGAGCCCGGGCGGCCCTGCTGTCGGGGGCGTCGTCGACGAGGACGCCGTCGACCCGCAGCGCGGTGTCGGTCAGGGTGTCGACCCGCAGCAGCCGCGGAAGCGGATCGACCGCGGGGGCGTGCGCGAACGAATAACGCCGGATCTGTCCAGCGGGCAGCAGGAGCGCGTCGCCGGGACCTCGGACGGAGCCGGCCGTCGCGACCCAGCCGGGTGGATAGGCGACGGGCCGTAGGGCGTCGAGTGCGACGAGGTCGGGGAGCGGTGCGATGACGGCGGTGACGATCGTGGCCCCGGCAGCCAGCCGGACGACCCGACCGTTTCTGGCCACACGACCTCGGCCAAGTCGGGCCGCGATCGCCCCGGTCGCCGCCGCGGCCGTGATCGCGTACGCCGGGACGGCGAGCGCGACCCATTTCTGCGTGTCGCGGAACAGCGCGGCGCCCGGGATGGTCTCGACGGCCCAACCGGCCACGACGAGCCCGGGTGCCGTCGCGGCCAGCGCCGGCAGCAGGATTCCGGCGGCGGCCAGTGCCCAGACCGGACGCAGTGGCCGGCCCCGGCCAAGCTCGGTCCGGCCCGGTACCGACGGGGCGACGCGGCCCCGCAGGCCCGGCCGGCCGCCGGCCGCGCGGCCGAGCGCCACACCGCCGGCGGCGACGACCGTCAGCAGGACGGCCGTGGCTACCGCCGCCCACGGGGTCGTGCGACTGCCGGGCACGGCGTCGGCGTTCCAGATGCCGCCGAGCCCGGCGAGCGAGCCGAGTGTTCCCAACCCGGGCTCGGCGCGGCCGGCGAACAGCTCGGCGGACCGGGCCGACGCCGTCGTGGCGCCGCCGCCGAGGGCCGCGGCCGTCAGCCACGGTGCGGCCGTCGCGAGCCACAGGACCGCCGCTCCCAGAATCCGGCGATGTCGCGTGCCGCCGCCGGGGGTCGTCGTGCGGCGCAGCGCGCGGGGGAGGAAGGCCAGCAGTACCGCGGCGGCGAGCAGCGAGCCGGTGGGCGTCAGCCCCGCGACGGCCGACCACAGGCCGATCGAGACGACCGGCGTCGGGGTGGCGCGGCGGTCGGCGCACAGCCGCAGGGCCGCCAGTGTCAGCCACGGCAGCGCCGCGAGGCTCGCGAGCAACGACCAGTGTCCCTGCGAAAGTCGTTCTGCGACAAAGGGATTCCAGATTCCGACGGTCGCGGCGGCCAGCGTCCCGGCAAGGCGTGCGCGGGGGACGACGGCGGCGGCGAGGCGGCCGAAACCGATGCCGGCCGCGATGAGACTCGCTGCAAGCAGGACCCGCACGACGACCCCGCCGTCGACGACCGTGGTGAGTATCACCAGCAGCCATTCCTGCGGGACGGCGCGCGGGGGAGCGTCGCCGAGTCCGAGGGCCGATGCCGTCGGGAACGTCCGCGGGGTGGAGACGGCGTCGCGGACCAGCAGGTGGCCGGGGTGGGCGAGCTGCGCGAGTTCGACCGCGGTCAGCGATGCGGTCCAGGCCGGCAGGGCCCAGGTCCGCGATACCCGCCGCGTGAGGCCGACGCGCCGGTGCCTGCCGCGTCGGACGCGGTCCGGCCGCGCCACCGCCTAAGGCCGGCCGGGCTTGCGGTGCCTGCCGGTCGACTGCGGAGGAGACGCGGGCCAAGAGCGGTCGTCGGCCCGCGGGACCTCCGGCGCACCGACAGCACCGGCCGAACCGACCGGTCCGTGCGGATCGACCGGCCAGTCCGCCTGGACCGGCCGCTTGGGCGCCGGCGGGTGATACGGCTCGTACTCGTCGAGGCGGGGCGCGTCGCTCGGCACCCGTCGCCGGACGTTCTCGCCGAACGGAGCCGTCGCCGGCGCGGGCATCGGCGGGCCCCGGCGGCGACCGCGCAGCGCGCTCGCCTCGTCCCGGCCGCCCATGATGAGGAACGCGGCCCCCACCAGCAGCAACACGCCGCCGGCCGCGCCGACGGCGATCGGCAGCGTCGTGCCGAGCAGCGTGATCTGGTCGGCGCCCGTACGCGCCACGTTCGCCTGCGAGCGTTGGGTCTCGTCGTCGAAGGTCGCCGTCATCTTGAGCGCCGTCAGCTGGAAGTCGGCGGGCACGAGCGGGTCGGTGCCCGGATCGTACGACGCGTAGTACTGGTGGACGTGCTCGGAACCCTTGACGATGGTGCCGGTGGCGGGCTCGACCCACAGGTCGCGGGTCGTCTGCGCCCAGCGGACCATGCTCACGGAGTTCTCGGCGGTGCGCGGCGTCAGCTTGGGCAGGCCCCACCAGCGCGCGGGCATCGTGAGCGTCGTGCCGAGCGCCGGCGCGTCGTCCGCGCTGGGCAGGTCCGACAGCCGCACCGGCGCGATGGCCTGGCTGTAATGCAGCACACGCAGGCCCTGGACGGTCGTCTCCTCGACGAACTGCAGGCTCTGCGGCGTGCGCGAGGTGAGGTCGAAGTAGGTGTAGTTCCGCGACGCGCGGACGTCGAACGGGAACTTGTACTGCAGGCCGCGCCGGTCCTCGATGTCGACGACGCCACCCTCGTCGGCGCGCTCCTCGGTGCGCAACGAGGACTGTCCCCGCTTGGGCAGGGCCGAGATGCGGTCGATGGTCGTCGTGTCGATGGTCGCGGTGAGCAGCGCGCTGTCGCAGAGGATCGACTGGCCCTCGCCCGGGAGCGTCGGCTCGACGCGCTTGCCGTCCTTGAGCAGCGCGTCGATCTTGACCACCTGGCCGGCCTGCAGCGTCATCCGCTCGGAATCGGACGGTTCGACGACGATGACCCGGCGCTGCGCCGTGACCTCCGCCGGCGTCACGACGGCCCGGCGGCCGGTCAGTGAGCAGCGATCGAGGACCTGCGCGGGATAGCGGGCGGCATCGCCGGTGGCTCCCGGGGCGGCCTCGGAGCGCGAGACGGTGGTGACGTCGAGGTCGAGGGGGGTCTTCGTCAGATTCGGGGCGATCCACAGTGGGATCGCGGCGGCGATGACGAGCAGCGCGACGCCGACGGCCACAGCGGCGGCGCCGACGACCGTCTTGACCCGGCCGGGTGCCGCCATGTGGCCTCCTCTTCCCGCCGCGGCAGCGGCTATCAGTTCCCGCCGCGGCAGCGGCCATCAGTGGATCGGGCGGCGTCGTGGACCTCGTTGAAGGCTAACAGCCGCGAAACGACGTAGATTCATCAGCGATGGTCGATTCCGCGAGCGTTGACGCGAGGGGAACGGGGTTCAGCGCGCCGCTGGAGGGCGTGCGGGCCGTGGCGGCGATCGGAGTGGCGACGACGCATGTCGCTTTCCAGACGGCCGCCGTCGACGATTCGGTGTTTGGGCGGTTCGCCGGACGCCTCGACCTGTCCGTCGCGGTGTTCTTCGCGCTGTCGGGATTCCTCCTGTGGCGCCCCCATGCCGCGGCGGCCCGGGACGCCGGCCCCCGGCCGAATGCGCGCCGATATCTGACGCATCGCGCGGTCCGGATCCTGCCGGCGTATCTGTGCTGCGTGATCGTCGTGCTCGCGTTGTTCCCGCCGGCGCGGTCGGCGACGCCCGCCGAGTGGTTCGCGCACCTCACCCTCACCCAGGTCTACGTGCCCGGCGTCCTGACACCCGGGCTCACGCAGCTGTGGAGCCTGTCCGTCGAAGTGACCTTCTATCTGGTGCTGCCGCTGTTCGGTGCGGCCCTCGCCCGCGTGCCGGTGCGGCGGCGGGTGCCGGTGCTCGCCGGCGTCGGGCTGGCCTCGCTCGCCTGGGGACCGCTGGCCGCGGGTCTGGCCGTCCCGGGCGTCGAGCCGAAGAACTGGCTTCCCGGGCATCTGTTGTGGTTCGTCGTCGGGATGGTGCTCGCCGAACTGCAGACGGAACGGACCGGTCGCCGGCCGGTGCGTGCCCGATTCGCCTGGCCCGTGGCCGCGCTTGCCTACGCGGCCGCCTGTACGCCGCTGGCCGGGCCGACGGGTCTCGGCGACGTCGGCCCCGAGCAGTTCGTGATGAAGATCGTGCTCGGTGCCGTCGCCGCCGCCGGACTGCTGACGCCGCTGGTGCTCGGCGACGGCCGGCATCGGCTGTTGGCGTCGGCGCCGCTGCAGGCGCTCGGCCGCTGGTCGTACGGCATCTTCATCTGGCACGTCGCGGTGCTCGGCGCGGTGTTCGGGCTGCTCGGCGTGCCGCCGTTCCACGGCTCGACGGCCGTCGTGTGGGTGGTGACGCTCGGGCTTTCGACCGGCGTCGCGGCCGTGAGCTACGCGCTCGTCGAGTCGCCGGCGCGGGATCGGCTGCGACGCCGGAGGGGCGGCGTCATATCGGGTGGCTATACGGGTCGTTGCGACAATAATTGTCGCGACGACGCTGTAGGGCGTCCGATACGACGCCGGGGCGCCGGCACGTTGCCGGAGACGGCCGCGCCGCCGACCGCCGCCAGGGCCACGAGCGCCGCGAGCTGGGCCGGCCAGGACGCGCCGGCGTAGCCGGCTTCGGACAGCCACGGGCCTCTGGCCAGCGCAAACGCCGAGGCCGCTGCCGCGCCGCCCGCGACGAGGGCAAAAACGTCCGGTCGGCGATACGGCGCACCGCGCAGCCCGCAGGCGGCGCCGATCATGCCGAGCGCCGCCCCCGCCGGGCCGCCGACGAGCCCGCACGCCGCGACGACGCCGACCGCCGCGAGCCCTCGCCCGGCGTGCCGCGACGATCGGGGCCGGTCGGTGCTCTCCGGTCGCGCGGTGAGTGCTATGTCCCGGCCTCGGCGACGACCGGGCAGCACAGCCGCCAGCACCACGATCGGCAGCAGCGCCAGGCCCCCGAACAACGCCCAGCGATACGGCCGGTCCAGCGGAAAGGTCATCACGACGCGGCCGGACGCCCCCGGCGGCAGGACCCAGCCCTGCTGCCAGCCGCTGACGGTGACGGGCGTCAGTTCCACGCCGTCGAGCGACGCGTGCCAGCCGGGATTCGTCGCCTCCGGCACGACGAGCACCCGGGCGACGCCGGACGCCGGTACGTCGACGACGCGCCGGGCGGGCGTCCACTCGATCGGAGCCGCCGCCGGGGCTGGAACCGCAGTCGGGGCCGGAGCCGCAGTCGGAGCCGGGGCCGCAGTTGTGGCGGGGGCCGGGGCAGCGGCCGGCGCGCGCGTCCCGACCGCGGTCAGCTCCGCGTCGGTCACGGCGAACCCGTCGCCGCCCGCGGTCGTCAGCGCGACCTCGCCCGCCGGTAGGGCCACCGGTTCGGCCGAGCACGGCGTCGCGGTGACGGCCCGGCCGGCGGCGAGGTCGGCGGCGTTCGCCCGGAGCCGGAAAGCGACGGTCCGCCCGGCCGCCGTCAGCCCGGAAGTCGTCAACACAGGGCCGTCCGCGCAACCGACGTCGACGATCCGGTTCGGGTCGGGCGTCGGCGCCACGGGAACGTCGCCGGGCCCGAGCGGAATCGCCTCCGCGAAACCCGCAGGCGCGGGCTCGCCGAAGCCCAGCGAGTTGACGTCGAGCGTGTCGACCGAATCGAGGATCACGACCGTGACCTGCGACGTCGTCGCCCCCGTCAGGCGCACGACGCCGTCGGCCGGCACCTCGCGGACCTGCCTGCCGTCGCCGAGATCGACGGCGATGAGCGTCGGCCGCGCCGGATACGCCGTGGCGGGCGGGGTGATCCGCAGTGCCGTGACACGCTCGGGCCGCGGCAGCCGGATGCGCAGAACGGCCGGATCCCGACTGCCGGGCCGCGGTGTCCAGACGGTGCGCGGGTCGCCGTCGACGCCCGCGCCCGCCGCGCCGCGGGGATCGGCGACGTCGGCGGCGCCGGACGCCGTCAGCACGCCGGGCGTCGCGAGCAGTCGCGAGAGCGTCGGTCCCGGCCGCGCGTGGACGGTGAGCGACGCGGTGACGGACGTCGCGGCCGGCACCGTCAGCGTCCGGGCGAGACGCTCCTCGGGCGCGATCCCCAGCGAGGCCGCGCACTGCGTCTGCGCGGGACCTTCGACGCACGTGCCGCGGCCGGGAAGCTCGGTGCGCAGCCGCCACCCGGCGACCGGGGCGTCGGCGGGCGGCGCCGGAACGAGGACGTCGCGGGCGATCGGCGTCGGCGCGGCGTCGACGGCGAGTGCGAGCTCGGCGACGGCGAACTGGGTGCCCGCCGACCCGTTCTCGGTGCCCACCGAGCGCACTTCGATCCAGGCCGCCTCGCCCCGCGGCGCGTAGACGACGGTCGGCTCGCCGGTTCTGACCTGCGCAGACGTGGTGCCGGCGGGGGTGCGGACGAGGATCCGCGTCGTCGGCGAGCCCAGCCCGCGGCCGACGGTCACCGTCACGGCGAGGTTGCGCTGCGGCCGGGTGAAGTCGAGCCGGAGCCATTGATCGACGGCCGAGGTGAGCCCGCCGGAGAGCCAGCTCGTCGCCGGATCGCCGTCGAACGCCGCCGCCGGCGAGGAGCCCGGCGCGACGCGGCCGAGCTGGGTGGCGTCGGACGCCGAGC
The DNA here is from genome assembly GCA_044222225.1 of Mycobacteriaceae bacterium. Classification (GTDB taxonomy): domain Bacteria; phylum Actinomycetota; class Actinomycetes; order Mycobacteriales; family Mycobacteriaceae; genus JBGANR01. Next base: position 171,119 of record JBGANR010000006.1, on the reverse strand, counting down.
TCGACGCCGAGACCGTCACCTCGCCGGGTCTGCCGGCGAGCAGCCAACGGGCGCTGGTACGCGGTACATCCGGAGTGTCGTAATCGGGTAGGCGGCCCTGCGTGCGTCGACCGGCGTCGGCCGTGCGCAGGGCGGACGCGTTGTGGTCGACGCGTCCGACGTCGACTTCGCGGTCCGTCGGCGTATCCGTCACCGTGACGGGGGCGGGGGGCAGTCCGGCGCGGGCGGCGTCGGACGCGAGCAGCGCCGGTCCCGGCGTCACGGCCTCGGGACCGCCGGCGATCCGGGGCAGCGCGTCGACGGGCATGACGACGGGTCCGGTGCCGGGGAAGACGGCGTCGTCGACGGCGTAGATCTCGATCGCGGTCAGGTCGGGGTGCAGCCCGTCGTCGGTGACGACGCCGTCGATCCTGTCCGGGCCGACCGCCGACCCGAACTCGGCGACGCGCCGCAACCCCGCGCCGACGAGGGCCTGCCGGGCGAGCAGCGGCGGGGACGATCGGGCGACGGACGGGTCGAGGTCGGCGCGCAGCGCGACGAAACCGATGCCCTGGGCGGCGAGCGTCGCGCGCAGCCAGGGTTCGGCGCGGCCGTCGGCGAGCGCGCGTTGGACGACGTCGAGCGCCCGGATCGCGGCCGGTGGGACGAGTGGGATCGAGTCGCGGCTCACCCAGGGCGCCTCGGCCAGCGGTTGCAGCGGCTCATCGCGGGTGCGGCCCCAGAGCTGGAAGGCGAACGGCGCGCCCGGCACGACGAGCGTCCGCATCGGCGTGTCGGCGGATGTGGGGGGCGTCGAATGCGCTGTGAGCCACGCGGCGGCGTCGCGCCAGTGGTCGGGGAGCTCGCGATAGGCGCCCGGGGCCGCCACCGACCCCGTCCACACGGTCGAGGACGCGACCACGAGCGCCACGCCCGCGAGCGCGGCGAGCGCCCCCGGCCGGGGTGAGATGGAGCTTGCGGAATCGACCGGGTGGGCTGAGATGGAGCTTGCGGAATCGACCGGGTGGGCTGAGATGGAGCTTGCGGAATCGACGGATCGGGATTCGGGATGGGCGAACCAGTGCGCCGGGCGGCGATTCCGCAAGCCCCGTCTTGCTCGCACGTTGCCGGGGATCGGGGCCGCCGCCAACAGGTGGGCCAGGCCGAGGACCAGCGGGATCCGCAGTGCCGGCTCCAGTTTGTGGACGTTGCGCAGCGGTGCGCCGGCGGCGTCGAGGAACGTCCGCACCTGCTCGGCGATCGGGGAGCCGAGCGGGCCGTCGTATCCGAGGCAGAGCAGGACGACGCCCGTCAGCAGGATGACGACGAGTGGTCCGCGCGCCGGCATGCCGCGGGCGGCGAGGCCCGCGAGCCCGAGTGCTGCGACGATTCCCGACGCCAGGATCGCGGCGGGTTGCGAGAGCAGGACCGGGTTCTCGGGGGCCAGGTGCGGCGTCCACGCGGACGCGCCGCGCAGCGCTTCGGCGATGCCGGTCCAGCGGGTGGTCGTCTGCGAGGACTCGATGTAGTCGAGAAACGGCGGGCTCACGCGTCCGAGCAGCCACAACGGCACCGCCCACCACAGGCAGGCGAGCGCGCCGAGGCCCACCAGCCACGCGGACGTCCGCCACCACCGCGCTTGCCCCGAACGGGCGTGGCACAGCCACCACAGCGCCGCCGGCAGGCAGGCCGCCGCCGTCGCGACGGCGTTGACCGCCCCCATCAGCGCGACGGCCACGACGGCCCGCGCGGCGAGCTGCCGAGGTGTCGGCGGGGCGCGTCCGGGATCGAGCCGGCCGCCGCGCGTCAGGCCGCCCGTGCGAACGCCACCCGGCCGCGACGTCGCGACGACCAGCGGAAGCAGCACCCACGGCGCCAGCATGATCGGCAGCGTCTCCGAGGAGATGGCGCCGAGCGAGAGGAGGACGCGCGGGCTCGCCGCATAGGCCGCGCCGGCGAGGATCCGTGCGCCCGTGCGTCCGACGCCCAGCGCCTCGGCGAGCCGGACGACGCCCAGCACCCCCGCGAACAGCAACAACGCCCACCACAGCCGCTGCGTCACCCACCCCGGTAGGCCGAGGAGGTCGCCGGCCGCGAAGAACGCGCCGTGGGGAAAGAAGTAGCCGTACGCCTGGTTCTGCACCTGGCCGAGCGGTGCCGTCGACGACCAGAGGTGCGCCGCCCGGGCGAGGAACCCGACCGGGTCGGCGGTCAGATCGAGTTTGGTGTCGGGCGAGACGAGCCCGGGCGATTGAACGAATGACGCGACGAGGCACACGGCCCCGATCGCGGCGACGCCGCGCGCGCGGATGGATTCGTGCTTCCCGCGCAGCCGAGGGTGTTCGTCCGGTTCGGTCAGGGCCGACCCTGGTCGCCGCGACGGGTGCCGTTCGGGTGTCGGTTCGTCGGGTTCGGTCAGGACCGGTCCTGGTCTCCCCGCCTGGTGCCATAGTCGACGGAGCCGCCGATGAGGCCGTTGTCGGGGTTGAGTGACGTGGTGCCGGGCTGCTGGTCGGACGCGAAGTACGTCCCGGCGAACACGAAGACCAGCGCCGCGATGGCGCCCGCGACGCCGGCGACGATGCCGAGGACGAGGCGGTTGCGGATCACCCTGTGAAAGTACCAGCCGCCCCGGCCGCCACCCGGTGGGCGACACGACCGCCACTTGTCGGACGGAGTCTATCTTGCAGCGGCAGGACGTGGACATATCCGTCGCGTCGACGCGTAGAGAGACAGGTTTCGGCTGTCGGACGAGTGAACGACGTGCGAGCCGGCGCCGCAGGCGTCTGCAACACTGACCGCATGCGCCTTCGCCCGTCCCTGCGCCTGGCCGCCCTCGTCCCCGTCGCCGCCGTCGCGGGCGCGCTCGTCGTGAGCTGCTCGTCCGGCGGCTCGCCGCAGGAGGGCTCGGCCGTCGCCGCGACGTCCTCGGATCAACCGTCGACGTCCCGCAGCACCCCGCCGAAGACCTCGCCGGCCACCTGCGTCGACACCGCGATCAAGCAGATGCCGCTGCGGGAGCGGCTCGCTCAGCTGCTGACGGTCGGTGTCACCGGCGGGCAGGACGCACTCGACATCGTCGAGAAGGAGCAGGTCGGCGGCATCTTCATCGGCGGCTGGACCGATCTCTCCCTGCTGAGCGGCACCGGCCCGACCTCGCTGACCGCCGTCAAGAAGGCGGCGTCGAACAAGCTGTTCGTCACGGTCGACCAGGAGGGCGGACGCGTCTCGCGGCTGCGGAGCCTCGGCATCGACCATCCGTCCGCGCGCGAGCTAGCCCAGACGGAGTCGGTGGACGACGTCCGGGCGCTGGCCGAGAAGACCGGCAAGGCGATGGCGAAGCTCGGCGTCACCGTCGATTTCGCGCCGGTCGCGGACGTCTCGAATCAGCCGGACGACACGGTGATCGGGGACCGCTCGTTCTCGAACGACCCGGCCGAGGTCGCCGACTACGCCGGGGCCTATGCCGACGGTCTGCGCAAGGCGGGCGTGACGCCGGTGTTCAAGCACTTCCCGGGGCACGGCCACGGTTCCGGTGATTCGCACACCGGCACCGTCCGGACGCCGCCGCTGAGCAGCCTCGTCCGCTCCGACCTCGTGCCGTACAAGTCGTTGCTCACCAAGCCGGGCGCTGTGATGCTCGGCCACCTCATCGTTCCCGGGCTCACCGGTGACGAGCTGCCCGCGAGCCTCAACGCGAAGGCCGTCGAGCTGCTGCGCACGGGCGCCGGATATGGCGGGCCGAAGTTCGACGGCGTCATCTTCACCGACGATCTCTCCGGGATGATGGCCGTCTCGGAGAAGTACCCGGTGCCGGAGGCCGTCGAGATGGCGCTCGCGGCTGGCGTCGACGTCGCCCTGTGGCTGTCGACGGATCAGGTGGGCCGCGTGCTCGATCGGCTCGAGGGCGCGGTCAAGGCGGGCCGTCTCAAGGAGCCGAAGATCAACGACTCGGTCCGTCGAGTGCTGACGGCCAAGGGCGTCGCGCCGCGCTGCTAGGTTGGCAGGCGTCACCGGCGGGGTGGCCGGATGTCGACGCAGCGGAAGGGCGGAGTGGATGGCCGGGGGAACGAAGCGGATCCCGCGTGCGGTCCGGGAGCAGCAGATGCTCGACGCCGCGCTCGCCACGTTCGCCCGGCGCGGCTTCCGCGACACGACGATGGACGCCATCGCGGCGAAGGCCGAGATCTCCAAGCCGATGCTCTACCTCTATTACGGCTCCAAGGACGAGCTGTTCGCGGCGGTCGTGCAGCGCGAGGCCGCCGTGCTCATCGAGGCGATGGCCTCGGGTTTCGATCCGGACCTCAAGCAGCACGACCAGGTGCGGCACGTGCTCGTGTCGCTGTTGACGTTCGTGCACACCAACCGTGACGCGTGGCGCGTCGTCTACCGGGAGGCGACGGGCATGGCCCCGTTCGTCGACGTCGTCAAAGCGGCTCGGGCGGCGATCATCGAGCAGATCGCCACGATGATCCGCCGCGGCACCGCCGACCCGCAGCCCGGCGACGACTTCGAGCTCATGGCGCTGGCGCTGACGGGTGCGGGTGAGGCGGTGGCCGACCGGGTCGCCGACGGCAGCGTCGACCTCGACTCGGCCATCGTCACCATCGAGCGGCTGCTGTGGCGCGGGTTGGCCGGCAAGAAGGACGCCCGCTGACGTTGCGTGGGCCCTGTTGCGTAGCCGTGGTGTGGGACGACCATGCCGGGGCCGCAGTCCCCCGCGTGCTGGCTCGTTCCTCGCCGGCACGCTCCCGCCAAGCCCGATGCCAGCGGCCCCGGCATGGTCGTCCCACACCACGGCCGAGTACGGCGCTGACCTCAGCCGGCGTGCCCCGTGAGATAAGGAAAGCCACGCTTCTGGTCGAGCACCGAGACGTCGTAGCCACCGTCGGCCGGCGTCAGGTACAGGCCGGCCTTGCCCGGTAGCAGGAGCGGTTTGCCCCAGCGCACCGAGTACGACGCCGCGGCGGGCAGGCGGCCTTCGATCGGGGCCAGGGCCGCGGCGGCCGTCCACATGCCGTGGGCGATGGCGCGGGGGAAGCCGAAGGCTTTTGCGCTGACGCTGCTCATGTGGATCGGGTTGCGGTCGCCGCTGGCGGCGGCGTAGTCGCGGATGCGTTCTTGGTCGACGCGCAGCACCGCGGGCGCCGGCGGCGGTTGATGGTCTTCGGGCGCCGGTCCCGACGGTCCGGAGAGGCTGGTGCGCTGCTGCGAGAGCAGTGTCGCCGTCTGGGTGACGACGAGCTCGCTGCCCACCCGGAACTCCGCCACCAGGTCGACGAGCAGTCCCTTGCGATGTTCGCGCAGGTCGGCGGCACGGACGGTGATGTCGAGCCGTTCGGTGATCGAGACCGGACGCGTCCGCTCGACGCGGTTCTCCACGTGCACCGAACCGATCGCGGAGAACGGGAAGTCGCCGCTCACCATGAGGTCCATCATCACGGGGAACTGCAGGGGAAAGAAGTACGTCAGCGGCAGATACTCGCCGAACCGCAGGCCGGTCACCCGGCAGTAGTCGCGCAGCCGGTGGCGGTCGATGGTCACGCCGTCCAGCGCGAGCGTCGTCTCCGGCAGGTCGGCGGACAGCGAGACCGTGCCCGGCTTGCCGACCACCGGCAGCATCCCCGCCACGGCGCGCGCGTAGGTCGCGGCTGTGGATGGCGGAGCCGACAGGTGCCTCGTGTGCGCCGCCATCAGGCGCCCAGGAGCTGCTGGCCGCACACGCGCACGGTGTTGCCCGTGACCGCGCTCGACGCCGGGCTCGCGAAGTAAGCGACCGTCTCGGCGACGTCGATCGTCTGGCCGCCCTGCAACAGGGAGTTCATCCGACGGCCGACCTCGCGTGTCGCGAGCGGGATCGCGGCCGTCATCGCGGTCTCGATGAACCCGGGTGCGACGGCGTTGATCGTGATGCCCTGCTTCGCCAGTTCCGGCGCGTAGGCGTCGACGATCCCGATGACGCCGGCCTTGGACGTGGCGTAGTTGGTCTGGCCGCGGTTGCCGGCGATGCCCGCGATCGACGAGACGTCGACGACGGCCCCGCCCGTGCGCAGCGCTCCGGCGGCGAGCAGGCCGTCGACCAGCCGCTGCGGTGCCAGCAGGTTCACGGCGATGACGGCGTCCCAGCGTGCGTCGTCCATGTTGGCGAGCAGCTTGTCACGGGTGATGCCGGCGTTGTTGACCACGATGTCGACGCCGCCGTGCCGTGCGAGGGCGTGCTCGGCGAGCTTGGCGGCGGCGTCGGGGGCGCTGACGTCCAGCGGCAGCGCGGTGCCGCCGACCTTGTTCGCGGTGGCCGAGAGGGCGTCGCCGGCCGCCGGGATGTCGGCGCAGATGACGTGCGCGCCGTCGCGGGAGAGCACCTCGGCGATCGTCGCGCCGATGCCCCGGGCGGCGCCGGTGACGACGGCGACCTTGCCGGCGAGCGGCCGATCCCAGTCCTCGGGAGCCGTCGCGGCGGCGCTGCCGACGCGGATGACCTGGCCGTCGACGTAGGCCGACCTGCCCGAGAGCAGGAAGCGGAGCGTCGACTCGAGACCGGCGAGGGAGGCGTCGGGATCGACGTAGACGAGCTGGCCCGTGGCGCCCTTGCGGAGTTCCTTGGCGAGCGAGCGGGTGAAGCCCTCGAGCGCCCGCTGCGCGATGCGTTCGCCGGGCGAGGACGTCTTCTCCGGCGGCGTGCCGAGCACGACGACCCGGCCGCTACCGGCGAGCGAGCGCACGAGCGGTTGGAAGAAGGCGTGCAGCGCGGCGAGCCCGGCGGGGTCCGTGATGCCGGTGGCGTCGAAGACGAGGGCGCCCACCTTGTCGGCCGGGGACGGGGTCGACGCATCCGCCACCTCGTAGTCGCCGCCGAGGAGGGCCGTGAGGCCGGTGGCGAGACGTCCCTGGCCGCCGATGACGACGGTTCCCGGCAACGCGGGCTGCCCGGCGGCGTATCGTCGCAGCACCGGGGGCTGCGGGAGGCCGACCTTGCCGGCGATGAACGCCCCGGGGGCCGACGAGATGAACGTGGAGTAGAGATCCGTGGTGCCTGACACGATGCTCCCACCTTTTCGGGTTCGAACCGTTTCGGGTTCATTGACTTGCCGGCCAGTCTGGCAGACCCCTCTGACATTTCTCGTCGACCGATGAGTACGACGTGCCGAGGAGCTGGGTCGACATTGAACTTACTCGACGGTAAGAATAGGGCCGACACCCCACGACGACAAACGGGAGACAACTGACGTGGCCACCTCGAAGAAGGCTGCGGCGCGCCCGCCGGCCGCTCGCACCCTCCGTCCCGTCGCCATCCTCGGCGGCAACCGCATCCCCTTCGCCCGCTCCAACGGCGTCTACGCGGACGCGTCCAACCAGGACATGTTCACCGCGTCCCTCGACGGCCTGGTCAGCCGCTTCGGTCTCGCGGGGGAGCGGCTCGGCGCCGTCGTCGGCGGTGCCGTGGTCAAACTGCCGTCGTCGTTCGCGCTGACGCGAGAGAGTGTGCTGGGCTCGGCGCTTTCGCCGTACACGCCGGCGTTCGACGTGACCCAGGCCTGCGGCACCGGTCTGCAGGCCATCTCGATCGTCGCCGACCAGATCGCCACCGGGAAGTACGACGTCGGCATCGGCGGCGGCGCCGACACGACGTCCGACGCGCCGATCATGATCTCGGACGCGATGCGCCGCACGATGCTCAAGTTCAACAGCGCCAAGACGAACGTCGAGCGGCTCAAGCTCGCCGCCAAGCTGCCGACGCAGATCGGCATCGCGCCGCCCGACCAGGGCGAGCCGCGCACCGGCCTCAACATGGGCGAGAGCGCGGCCATCACGGCCAAGCAGTTCGGCATCGCGCGCGCCGACCAGGACGAACTCGCCGCCGCCAGCCACCGCAACCTCGCGGCCGCCTACGACCGCGGCTTCTTCGACGACCTCGTCACGCCCTTCCTCGGGCTCACCCGCGACGACAACCTGCGGCCCAACTCGACCGTCGAGAAGCTCGCGACGCTCAAGCCGGTCTTCGGCGTCGGGCTCGGCGACGCGACGATGACGGCCGGCAACTCGACGCCGTTCACCGACGGCGCGTCGACGGTGCTGCTCGCGACGCAGGAGTGGGCCGAGCAGCGCGGGCTCGCGCCGCTCGCGTACCTCACCGACGTCGAGACGGCCGCGGTCGACTTCGTCAGTGGAGCCGACGGTCTGCTGATGGCGCCGACGTACGCCGTGCCGCGGCTGCTCGCCCGCAACGGCCTGACGCTGCAGGACTTTGACCTCTACGAGATCCACGAGGCGTTCGCCTCGGTCGTCCTCGCGACGCTCGCGGCCTGGGAGTCGGAGGAGTATTGCGTCGGAAAGCTGGGGCTGGAGAAGCCGCTCGGCGCCATCGACCGGAGCAAGCTCAACCGGACCGGCTCGTCGCTGGCGGCGGGTCATCCGTTCGCGGCCACCGGCGGCCGGATCATCGCGACGACGGCCAAGCAGCTCGCCGAGCGGGGTGGCGGACGCGCGCTCATCTCGATCTGCGCGGCCGGTGGCCAGGGTGTGACGGCGATCGTCGAGGCCTGACGGGCGGCCGGGCCGGAATGGCGCCCGTCGGGCCGGACGGGCGCCGGGCAGCCCGATGGGCGCCGGACCGTCAGGCGTAGGCCGCGGCGGCCGGCCGGTCGTCGATCGGCACGATCTCGGCGCCGAGCGGGAACAGCGAGACGGGCACCATCTTGAAGTTCGCGATGCCGAGCGGGATGCCGATGATCGTCAGGCAGAGCGCCACCCCGGTGACGATGTGGCCGATCGCCAGCCAGATCCCTGCGACGAGCGCCCAGATCACGTTGCCGATGGCCGACGCTGCGCCCGCAGTCGGACGGCGGACGACGGTGCGGCCGAACGGCCACAGCGCATAGGCCGCGATGCGGAACGAGGCGAGGCCGAAGGGGATCGTGATGATGAGGATGCAGCACAGCACGCCGGCCGCCACGTAGCCCACCGCCATCCAGAATCCGCACAGCACGAGCCAGATGATGTTCAGCAGGATCTTCATGGACTCCAGTATCCGGACGGCGATATTATTCGCCAGTCCGTTCGTCTGATCGGCTAGGCTCGAGGCATGAGCTACGAGTTTCAGGTGGTCGTGGACGCCGTCAACCCGCACGCGCAGGCCGACTGGTGGGCGGCGGCGCTCGGCTGGCAGGTCGAACCGAGTGACGAGGCGTTCATCCAGCGCATGGTCGACGCCGGGCACGCGCGTCAGGAGGACACGCTGCGCTGGAACGGAAAGCTCGCGTGGAGCGTCGGCGCCGCGATCCGCGACCCCGAGAACGCCGGCCGGCCGCGCGTGCTGTTCCAGGCGGTGCCGGAGCCGAAGTCGGTGAAGAACCGGCTGCACCTGGACGTCCGGGTCGGCGAGGGGCGTCGGGAGAAGGCCGACGAGCTGATCGCCGCGGGCGCGACGTTCCTGTGGGACGCCCAGCAGGGCCCGTACGCGTGGATCACGTTGGCGGACCCGGAGGGTAATGAGTTCTGCGTGACGTAGGCGGCGTCAGGTCGTGATCGGCGGCAGCAGGCGCATGAGGTTCCACTGCCGGTTCCGACGGGCCGAGAGGGTCGTCACCGTCAGCGAGCCGGCCCAGATGCCGATGAGCACGATCACCGAGATCCACAGCCGCTCGTCGACGCCGCCCATGACGAGCTGGCGCAGGCCGTTGACGCCGTAGGACAGCGGATCGAACGGGTGCAGGATCTGGAAGAACCGGCTCGTCGTCTCCACCGGGTACATGCCGCCGGAGCTGACCAGCTGCAGCATGAGCAGTGCCAGCGTCGTGACGCGGCCGACCGTCGGGCCGAGCAGCGCGTTGATCGCCTGGACGAGCGCGACGAAGCTCAGGCTCGCCAGCAGCATGAACGCGAGCATGCCGATCGGATGCCTCGGCTCCAGCCCGAGCGCCCAGCGCACGACGGCGTACAGGATGACCGACTGCGCGACGGCGATGAGCACCGCCGGCAGATAGGACGACAGTGCGATCCGCAGCGGGTTGATCCCCGCCGCGATGGGGCGCGTCTGCAACGGGCGGAGCGTCATCCAGATGACGACGCCGCCGAAGAACAGCGCGAGCGAGAGGAAGAACGGCGCCATGCCGGTGCCGAAGTTCGGGGCGGCGTTCTCGTGCGTCGACGCGAGGTCGACGGGGCCGCCGATGACGGCCGCGATCTGCTGCCGCTGACCGTCGTCCCAGGTGGGGACGCTGCCGGCGCCCTCGCGCAGCTTGGTGGCGAGCTCGGCCGAGCCGTCTTTGAGCTGTGTGGAGCCCTTGGCGAGTTCGACGGTGCCGTCCCGCAACTGATGCCCGCCGTCGCTGAGCTTGACCAGGCCGGTGGCGAGCGTGGCCGCGCCGTCGTCGAGCTGCGCCGCGCCGGACTGCAGCCGCAACAGTCCGTCGCGCAGCTCGCCGCCGCCGGACGTCGCCGCGTTGAGCCCGTTGCGCAGCGGGCTGCCGGGTGCGAGATTCGCCGAGAGTCGCTGGGCGCCGTCGCGCAGCGTCGCGAGCTGGGCGAGCGTCGTGGCGGCCGGACCGTTCGCGATCTGGGTGTCGCGGAATCGCTGTAGGTCGCGGGCCGCCTGGGCCGTCGCCGGATTGGCGCGCAGTTGGGCGATGATGCCGTCGAGCTGCGTCAACGTGGTCTGTTGAGCGGCCTGGACGCCGGCCACGGGTGCCGTCGCCCGTTCGACGCCCGCCGCGAGCGCGGCCGCACCGTCGCCGAGCTGGACGGCGCCGAGGTTCAGTTGAGCGAGGCCGTCGGTGAGCCGGATGATGCCGCCGGTCGCCTGGTCGATGCCGCCGCGCAACTCGTGGACGCCGCCGGCCAGGGTGCGCGAGCCGTCGCGGGCCTGGTCGATGCCGCCGGACAGTTCGGCGGCGCCGCCGCGGAGCTTCTGTGCCCCGGTGTCGAGGTCCTTGGCGCCTGTCGCCAGCTTGCCCGCGCCGTCGGCGGCCTGCTTGACGCCGTCACCCGCGGTGAGCAGCCCCACGAGCACCTGGTCGACCGCGGCCGTCGAGATCTTGTTCGCGACGGCCGCGCGGATCTCGTTGAGCGCGGTGCGCCCGATCGTCGTCGAGATGTAGTTGTTGGCGTCGTTGAAATACGCCTTGAGCTGCGCTTTCCGCGGATTCCCCGAGGTCGGCGAGGCGACGGCGGCCGAGAAGTCCTCCGGCAACTCGACGGCGAAGTAGTACTTGCCCTCGGCGACGCCCTTCGCCGCACCGGCCGGCGACTCGGTGTGCCACTGCAGCGCGCCGCTCTCCTCGAGGCCGCGCGCGACGTCGTCGCCGGCCGTCACCCGCGTGCCGTCGGACGTCGCGCCGCGGTCGGAGTTGACCAGCGCCACCGGCAGCTTGTTCACGTTGCCGAACGGATCCCAGAACGCCCACAGGTACAGCGCGCCGTAGACGAGCGGGAGCACCGCGAGGACGACGACGGCCGCCCGGGTGAAGCGGCTCCGTCCGAAGCGCTTGATCTCGGTTCCGAGGGTGAGTCCGGCGAGCATGTCCGCCCTTTCTGACCGCTGTCGGTCCGGCCGCGGCGCCGGTCCGTCTGGGGCGTCAGCCTATGCCCGCACGACGGTGCTGTGACGAAAGTGAATATTACTGGTCGGTAGTAGCTGCCCGGAGGCTGCGTCCCGTGGGCCGCGTAGCGTCGTGCCGCATGGAACGACCGTCGCCGTCCGGATCCGTCCGCCGCGAGGAACTGATCGTGCCGACGAGTGCCGGGAACGCCCACGTCGCGCTCGACGGTTGCGGTGACCCGGCGTTTCTCCTCGTCCTCACCCACAGCGCGGGCGGTGGCGTCGACGCCCCCGACCTGCTGACGGTGCGTGACGCGGCGCTCGGGCTCGGCGGCGCCGTCGCGCGGGTGCTGCAGCCGTACCGCGTCGCGGGTGGACGCGCGCCGGGCTCGGCGGTGCGTCAGGACCAGGCCTGGTGCGACATCGTCGCTGACCTGCGCGAACGCCTCGGCGACGTGCCGCTGATCGCGGGCGGACGCAGCAACGGCGCCCGCGTCGCCTGCCGGACGGCCGTCGCGACCGGCGCGCGAGGTGTACTGGCGCTTGCGTTCCCGCTGCATCCGCCGGGCAAGCCGGAGAAGTCGCGGGTCGAGGAACTCCGCAGCGCACCGGAGGTCGTCGTCGTCAACGGCTCGCGTGACCCGTTCGGCATCCCCGACGCGGCGGACGTCGCGCATCTGCACGTCGTCGCAGGTCAGGCGCATGCGCTGCGCGGCGGCCCGGAGCTGGCGGCGGTCGTCGAACCGTGGCTGACCAGGTGGCGAGACCGGTAGCCCGCCCAAAAACTGTAAAAATCAGGGGGTCCAGCCTCATATACGGGTTGGACCCCCTGATTTTTACAGTTTTTGGGCGGGCTCAGCTACCGAACGTGAGGATGTTGCCCGCCGGAACACCGCCCGGCCGGTTGACGGCGCCGACGACGACGAGCCGACGCTCGGCCAACGTCTGCAGCCGGGCGACGAGCTCGGGGAGGTGCTCGGCGCGACGGACCTGCTCGATGTCGTCGACGATGAGGCAGCGGCGGCCCATCGACAAGGCGAGGGCGATGCGCAGCAGCAGGTCGTCGAGATCGGACAGCTCGATGACGAGCGAGCGCGGATCGGGGATGGGCAGGTGTCCGAACGCGGGAGTGAGCATCTGCGTCAGTTCGGCGTCCGACGGCCGCGGCGCGGGTTTCCACCACGGCGTCAGCCAGCGGATCTGCTCGACGAGGATCGCGCGGACGGTGACGGTCTCGTCGAGGTCGTCGATCGTCGCGAAACCCGCGATCGAGCAGTTCTCCCGGATCGTGGCGCGCTTGGCCGCCCCGAACAGCGAGACCGACCCGCGAGACGGCGCGAGCCGGCCGGCGAGCGTCAGGAGCAGGGACGTCCGGTCGGCGCCGGACATCCCGCACACCGCGTAGAGGCCGGACGCGGACGTCGTCAACGAGACGCCGGCGAACAGCGTGCCGAGCTCGCGGTCGAGCCCGAGCCCCTCGACGACGAGCCCGTCCGTCTTCTCCGCGACCACGGTCATCCCGCCACCCCCTGCGACGTTCCCTTTGCGCCGCCGATCTTCTCTGCGACCACGGTCATCCCGTCACCCTTTCATGACCGCGCCGTGTCAGAACGCGGCTTCGTCCAGCTCCATGACCTCGTTGTCGATGTTCTCGACGACGCTGCGAACCGAGGTGAGCAGCGGGAGCATGTTCTTGGCGAAGAAGGTGGCCACGGCGACCTTGCCCTCGTAGAACGGCTTGTCGGCGCCCTCGGCGCCGGCGTCGAGGGCCGCGGAGGCGATCTCGGCCTGCTGCAGCAGCAGGTAGCCGATGAGCAGGTCACCGACGGCCATGAGGAAGCGCACCGAGCCGAGGCCGATCTTGTACAGCTCGGCCGGCTGCTCCTGGGCGCCCATGAGCCAGCCGGTCAGCGTCGCGGCGATCGCCTGGACGTCGTCGAGCGCCGTCCGCAGCAGCTCCTTCTCACCCTTGAGCCGGCCGTCGGCCGCCTCGGTCTGCAGGAAGGTGTTGATCTGGCCGGCGATGAAGCCGAGCGCGACGCCCTTGTCCCGGATGATCTTGCGGAAGAAGAAGTCCTGCGCCTGGATCGCCGTCGTGCCCTCGTACAGCGAGTCGATCTTCGAGTCGCGGATGTACTGCTCGATCGGGTAGTCCTGCAGGAAGCCGGAGCCGCCGAGCGTCTGCAGCGACTCGGTGAGCTTCTCGTACGCCCGCTCCGAACCGACGCCCTTGACTATCGGCAGCAGCAGGTCGTTGACGCGGAACGCGGTGGCCTTGTCGGCGCCGGTGACCAGCGCGGCGGTGTTCTCGTCCTGGTGCGCGGCGGTGTACAGGTAGACGGCGCGCAGGCCCTCGGCGTACGCCTTCTGCGTCATCAGGCTGCGGCGGACGTCCGGGTGATGCGTGATGGTGACGCGCGGCGCGGCCTTGTCCATCATCTGCGTGAGGTCGGCGCCCTGGACACGCTCCTTGGCGTACTCGAGCGCGTTGAGGTAGCCGGTGGACAGCGTCGCGATGGCCTTGGTGCCGACCATCATGCGGGCGTGCTCGATGACGTCGAACATCTGCGCGATGCCGTTGTGCACCTCGCCGACCAGCCAGCCCTTGGCGGGGACGCCGTGCAGGCCGAAGCTCAGCTCACAGGTGGCGGACGCCTTGAGGCCCATCTTGTGTTCGACGTTCGTGACGAAGACGCCGTTGCGCTCGCCGAAGGTCTGGGTCTCGAAGTCGAAGTGGGTCTTGGGCACGTAGAAGAGGGAGAGCCCCTTGGTGCCGGGGCCCGCGCCCTCGGGGCGGGCGAGCACGAGGTGGAAGAGGTTCTCGAAGAGATCGTCCGAATCCGCCGAGGTGATGAAGCGCTTGACGCCCTCGATGTGCCACGTGCCGTCGTCCTGCTGCACGGCCTTCGTGCGGCCGGCGCCGACGTCCGAGCCGGCGTCGGGCTCGGTGAGCACCATCGTGGCGCCCCAGCCGCGCTCGGTGATGACCTCGGCCCACTTCTTCTGCTCGTCGGTGCCGTTGTTGTAGAAGACCTGGGCGAACGCGGGGCCCGCCAGATACATGAACGCGGCCGGCTGGGAGCCGAGGAAGAGCTCGGCGATGGCCCACTTGAGCATCGACGGCGTCGGGATGCCGCCGAGCTCCTCGCGCAGGCCGGTGAACTGCCAGCCCGACTCGGTGAACGTGCGGATCGCCTTCTTGAACGGCTCGGGGATCGAGATGGTGTGCGTGGCCGGGTCGAACACCGGCGGATTGCGGTCGGTGTCGGCGAACGGCTCGGCGAGGGGCCCCTCGGTGAGCCGTGCGACCTCCTTCAGCATCTCGACGGCGGTCTCGGCGTCCAGGTCGCCGTACTCGCCGGTGGCCAGCGCCTCCTCGAGTTTGAAGACCTCGAAAAGGTTGAACTGCAGATCGCGCAGGTTGGACTTGTAGTGGCCCATGATGGTCCTTCTCTCTCCCCGGATTCGTCTGGCGCGAGTCCGGTTGCCGGTCGACATTGACCTGCGGGTAAGTTACCCGCGAGTAACACGGCCAGTGTAGCTCGCTCCGCGGGCATGTTCAACTCCAGCAAGCACCCTCTCGTCAGTGGGGCGGACGTCAGGCGCCGAGTACGCCGCGGGCGATCCGCAGGTCGCGATCGATGGTCTCCGCGGGCGTCTCGAGGACCACCGGGGCGCCGGCCTCCGCGGCCACGGCCAGCAGGTCGACGGTCGGGATCTGCCCGCCGTCGAGCGGTGCGTGCCGGTCGCGGGCCGAGCCGAACTCGTCTCGTGAGTTGTTGAGATGGACGAGGTCGATGCGTCCGGTGGCGGCCTTGACGCGCGTCACGAGGTCGCCGAGTTCCAGCCCGGCCGCCCACGCGTGGCAGGTGTCGAGGCAGAAGCCCACCTGGTCGCCGAAATCGCCGACCGCCAGCCACAGCCGCTCGACGTCCTCGACGAACCGGGCCATCGCGTTCTCGCCGCCCGCGGTGTTCTCGATGAGGATCGGCACGCCGAAGCCGCCCTTGTCGGCCTGTCGCTCGAAGAGCTTGCGCCAGTTGAGGTAGCCCTGCGCGGCGTCCTCGTTGTCGCGGACGTGCCCGCCGTGCACGACGAGGCCGATGGCGCCGAGTTCGGCGGCGGCCGCGGCCTGCTCGGCGACCGCCTTGCGCGACGGCATGCGCAGCCGGTTGTTCAGACTCGCGACGTTGATGACGTACGAGCTGTGCACGACGACGTCGACGCCGGACTCGCGAAGCGCCGCGGTCTGCGGATGCGGCGCCGGTTTACTCCATTTCTGAGGGTCGGTGACGAACAGCTGAACGATGTCCGCGCCCAGGTCGGCGGCGTCGCCGAGGGGGTCGGAACTGCTGCGGACGTGTGCTCCGATGCGCATGGAAACACCCTACGACCGGGGTCCGACAGGAATGGCGATGCCGGGCTTCGTCAGGCGTCGTACGACGGCCCGAGGATGCGCTCGCCGGGGTGCGGCGGCTTGCCACGGGTGAGGCGTTTGGGGAGACGGTCGACGAGCTCGCCGAGCGGCGTCACGGCCGCCGAGAGCAGCTCGACGGTGTCGGCGAGCTGGGTGATCGTCTCGTGCATCTGGACGATGTTCGGGGCGAGCGCGCCGATGACGTCGGTGAGTTCGGTGACGCGGTCGAGCGGGCCGTCGGGAGCGATGGCCCGCTCGATGGCGCCGTGCTCGCCGAGTGCCTGATCGAGCAGGCCGCCGTCCTCGGCGGCGCGGTCGAGGATGCCGCCGGCTTCGGTGAGTTTGTCGAGGATGCCGCCGGGCTCCGTGAGCTTGTCGACGACGCCGCCCTCGCTGGTCAGGCGTTCGAGGATGCCCTCGTTCTCGGTGAACTGGTCGATGACGCCGCCTTCGCGGCTGAGCCGGTCGAGCGGGCCGTCCTTGGAGAGCAGCCGGTTGAGGATGCCGTCGTTCTCCGTCATCTGGTCGAGGACGCCGCCGCTCGCGGTGAGGCGTTCGAGCAGGCCGTTGTGGGCGGTGAGCCGGTCGATGACGCCGCCGGGCTCCAGCAGCCGGTCGAGCGGGCCGTTCTGGGCGAGGATCTTGCCGAACGGGCGGTCTTCGGCGAGCAGATCGGCGAGGTGCGCGAGCAGCTGGATCGGCGTGCGGGCCGTGACGCCGGTGGTCTCGAAGCCGAGGATGGAGCCCAGCTCGTTCTCGATGCTGTCGGTGGTGACGCGCGCGATGGCGGTGCCGGCCTCGACCGCGGCGATGGCGGTGTCGGCGATCGTGAAGACGACGCGGGCGGGCACGGCGACGACGTCGGAGAGCTTCATGCGTACACCCTAGTCGGCGGGTGTTCGCGTCGCGGAGGTTCCTGTGACGCCGAGTCCCGAGTTCTCGCCGCCGCGGCGGGCACGTGGCGGCGTGCGGTGTCCGAGGTGCACCGATGGCCGCGCGAATAAGGGTTCGCTCACCTTTCTGAATAGAGGCTCGGCTATCTTTGCTGAGGCGTCACTCATTTATTCGGTGGATTTTGCGGAATTGCATTCCGTGGTTATCGTAGAATGCATGAAACTCACGGAGAAGCTGGAAGCAGCATTCAACGATCAGGTGACGCTCGAGTTCGAGGCGTCCCTCGTGTACCGGCAGCTCGCGATCGAGATGGAGCGGCGCGACCTCGTCGGGATCTCGTCCTGGCTGCGCGCCCAGGCGGACGAGGAGATCGTCCACGCCAACAAGTTCATCGACCACATCTCCGCGCGGGACAACCACGCGATCATCGGCGCGATCGGGGCCCCGAACCTCGCCGTCGAGACCGTCGCAGACGTCTTCGCCGTCGCGCAGCGGCACGAGCAGCGGGTGTCCGAGGCGATCCGGCAGCTCTACCGGCTGACCGAGGTCGAGGGCGATCTCGATTCGCGGCCGCTGCTGAGCTGGTTCATCTCGGAGCAGGTCGAGGAGGAGGCCACCGTCAACGAGATCCTCGGCCGCCTCAAGCTCATCGGTGACGACGGCGCCGGCCTGCTGCGGCTCGACGCCGAGCTCGGCAACCGCACCGGCGGCACCACCGAGTAGCGCGAGACGCGCCGCTCGTCGGCTCCGGAGGATCGGCGCTCAGCCCGCGCCGCGCGTCGGCCCGGCACCCTCGAGGTGCCGGGCCGACGCGTCTGTGTCGCGGGTGATGACGGCGGTCAGCGCCGGTACGTCGTCCGGAAGTCCTCGCGGGCGCCCGCGGCCGGGTTGACGGCGTGCGCCACCAGCTCCAGCGTCGACGCCGTCACGGCCAGCGCCATGAAGCCGCGGTCGCGCAGATTCTGATAGCGCGCCGGATGCTCGCCGGACGAGGCCCCCGTCGACGCCTTCGCGGCCGCGCCCGAGACGATCTGCCTCGTCCCCTTGAGGGCGGGAACGCTGTCGAGCACCTGTTGCGTGTGATCGTGCCCGGAGAAGAGGAACTGCGCGCGGCCCGCGACGTGCTTCTCGATGAAGCGTTTGAGAGCGATGCCGTTCAGCGGTGGCGGCAGCCTGTCGAATTCGCCGGCGTCGCCGTGCGATCCGTTGCTGATGTAGGCGTGATGTGTGCAGACGATCTTCCACGGTGCCGTCGACGTCGCGAGCGCCTTGTCGAGCCACGCGGCCTGACGTCGCATGAAGGCGCCGTCCGGACCCCATTCGGGGGAGAGCAGTGCCGGTAGATAGGAGGCGAGCGGATTGACGTCGAGTACAAAGAACTCGACGATCGGGGCCTGCGTCGGCAATGCCACCGAGTAGTAGCGTGCCGGCATGTACCAGCGGCGCGAGCGACGGTGGTAGTCGACTTCCAGATTTCCTTTCAGGAGAAATCCGCCGTCGCCCGGAATGATCGCCGTGTTGTCGTGATTGCCGAGCGCCATGAGCCAGGGGAAGTCGAGGCCCGCATTCGGCTTCTCGAATTTGGCCTGGAACTGTGCGTCGTCGGGTCCGTCGGGGCCGGTCTCGTAGATGTTGTCGCCGAGGCCGAGTGCGACGTCGAAAGGGGCGGCCGCATGCACGGCCCGGGCGGCGGCCGTCACGGCGTACTGCGGGGCCTCGCCGGTTCCGGCGTCGCCGGTGACGAGGACCCGCACGGTGTCGCCGGTCGTCGGCAGTGGAAAGCGGTCTCCGGTGTCGCCGGACGCGGCGGCGAATCCCGCGCCCGCCGTCGCCGCGACGCCGAGCGCCGCGCCGCCGGCGAGGAAACTCCGCCGATCGATCCCTGTGGGCCCCGCCATGTCGGCTCCCGTCTCATCCGCCCGGCCGGCCCGGACCGGTGACAGTCTGGCAAGGTCGCGTGTCTGATGTCCGACGTTCGGGCGAAGTCGCAGGTCGGGCGTATCGTCGACGCGTGGCGACCCGAGGTTTCCGACGTCTGCTGCGTCCGCGCGTCCTTGTTCCGGCGGGGCTCGTCGTGGTGATCGCGGTGGGATTCGCGATGTACTGGTTCACGCCGTGGAAGCTGTTCGTCGACCGGTCCGCGGACGATGCGTTTCCGGCGGTCGTGCAGTCTTCGGCCGCTCCGGCTCCCGCCGAGCCGGCGCTGCTCGTGCGGGGGAGCTTCATCTCCCACGAGCACGAGACGTCCGGAACGGTGTTGATCTACCGGCTCGCCGACGGCGCGCGGGTGCTGCGGCTGGAAGGGCTCTCGACGAGCGACGGGCCCGATGTGCGCGTCTGGCTGAGCGATCGGCCGGTCATCGCCGGAACGGACGGCTGGTTCGTGTTCGCCGACGGCGCCCGTCATGACCTGGGCGGACTGCGCGCGAACCGGGGCAATCTCAACTACGCCGTCCCGGCGGACGTCGACCTCGCGCAGTTCACGAGTGTCTCGCTGTGGTGCCGGCGGTTCAGCGTCTCGTTCGGCGCCGCCGAGCTGCGGGCGGCATAGGAGCATTGACAGCGAAGCTGAATCCGCGTTCAGTTACGAATCGTGGAGATCATCGTCGAGACCCGGTCGGGGGCGCTGCGCGGCGTCGTCGACGGCGGGGTCAGCAGGTTCCTGGGTGTGCCGTTCGCCGCGTCGCCGGCTGAGACGGGGTGGCTCCTGCCGCCCGAGCCGGTGCGGCCGTGGGAAGGCGCGCGCGACGCGCTCGAGTACGGCGCGACCGTGCCGAAGTCGCCGTACCCGTGGCCGTCGAGCGAACTGCTCAACGAGATCGACATCCCGGGTGACGACTGTCTCAACCTCAACGTGTGGACCCCCGGAGTGCCCGGAGACGGAGCTTGCGGAATCGACCCGGAAGCAGCTTCGGCCCCGGTCTACGTCTTCATTCACGGCGGCGCCTGGCGCAACGGTTCCGGCTCGGTGCCGCAGTACGACGGCACCGCCTTCGCCCGCGACGGCGTCGTCTGCGTGACGATCAACTACCGGCTGTGTACGCAAGGCTTCCTCGACGTCGGCGACGACGTCACGAACGTCGGCCTGCGGGACCAGATCGCCGCCCTGACGTGGGTGCGGGAGAACATCGCCGCGTTCGGCGGCGACCCGGAGCGGGTGACGATCGGCGGCGAGTCCGCGGGTGCGATGAGCGTCGGGGCGCTGCTCGCGTCGCCGCTCGCCGAGGGGCTGTTCTCGGCGGCGATCCTGCAGAGCGGTGCCGGTCATCACGCCCTGACGCGCGGAACGGCGCAGCTCATCGCGGGTGAGCTCGCGGCGAAGCTCGGCGTGGAGCCGACGCGGGAGGCGATCGCCGGCGTGCCGCTGGAAGCCTTGTTGGAGGCGCAGAGCGAGATCGGGCGCGAGTTGCAGCTCAACCCGGATCCGGCCCGCTGGCGGGAGGCGTCGGCGAATCTCATGGCGTGGGAGCCCGTCATCGGCGACGATCTGCTGCCGACGCTGCCGATCGAGGCGATCCGGGCCGGCGCGTCGCGCGGCGTCCGGGTGCTGATCGGGGTCAACGCCGACGAGATGCTCTACTTCCTGGCCGCGCCGGGGATCACCAAGCAGATCGACGCCTTCGGCTACGCGGCGGCCGTCGGTGCCTTGGCTCCGCTCGGATTCCCGGATCCGGCGGCCGTCGTCGAGTTGTACAAGGGTGGCCGCAACGAGACGCCGGGCCAGGTGACGGCCGCCGTCATGTCCGACTTCACGTTCGGCATCCCGGCGATCCGGCTGGCCGAGGCCCGGGCCGACGCGGCACCGACCTACATGTACGAGTTCGCCTGGCGTTCGACGGGCTGGGGCGGTGTGCTCGGCGCCTGCCACGCGTTGGAGCTGGCCTTCGCCTTCGACACGCTCGCGGCCGACGGCTCGGAGAACCTGGCCGGTCCGAACCCGCCGCAGGCCGTCGCCGACGACATGCATGCGGCGTGGGTGCGCTTCATCGCCGAGGGCGACCCGGGCTGGGAGCCGTACACGCCCGGCGAGCGCGTCGTCCGGGTCTTCGACGACGAGCCGACCGTCGTCAAGGACCCGCGCGCCGAGCAGCGTGTGCTCTGGGACGGCCTGCGCTGAGCCGATGAGCCGGGCCGGACGGCGCCGGCGTGCGGTGGGCCGGCGAAGTCTGTTCGTGAGCGGGGGGGCGCGCCTTTTTGGGAGCCGGCTCCGACGGCGTCGGCGATGGCCTGTTCGGCTCCGCGTATCCGCAGAACATCGGTCAATTCGCCGACGCGATCGATGAAATCGTCCCAACCGGCGATGTCGTCGCCGAGCAGGCGCCGGTCGCGGAGGACGCGGTGGGCCAGGTCGCGGCCGTCGCGGGAGGCCGCGGCGGCGCCGGCGAGCCATTCACGCGCCGGGTCCGTCATCGCGTGCGCATACTCGCCCGGATCGCCGCCGTCGAGCGGTGCGACGCAGGCCAGGTAGCCTGCCGCGGTCAGCGCGAGCAGGTGCGGCATCCGGTTCTCGGCGCGGAATCGCAAGGCGGGCTCGGGGATTCGCTCGCGGAGTTTGACCGAACCGTCCGAACCCACCTGCGCCGTGCGGTGGCCGAGCGCCACATTCCGCCAGCGCTCGAACAACTGCTCCTCGTACGCCGCGACGTCGACGCCGTCGGGGACGTGGACGCTGGGCAGGTACTCGTCTTCGAGCACGCGACGCGCGGCCGACTCGACGGGCGCGAGCGTCACCGATGCGGCGATCGTTCCGACGCCGGACAGCGCCCCGAGATAGGCGATCAGAGAGTGGGTGCCGTTGAGCAGCCGCACCTTGAGCTGCTCGTAGCGGTCCACCTGCGTGGAGAAGACGGCGCCGCCCGCCTCCCACGCGGGGCGTCCGGCGGCGAAGTCGTCTTCGAGCACCCACATCGTGAACGGCTCGGCGACCACCGGGACGTCGTCGCGGTAGCCCTGCATCTCGGCGACGGCCGCGCGGTGCCGGTCGGACGTCGCCGGCACGATCCGGTCCACCATCGTCGACGGAAACGTGACGTTCCGGCTGATCCAGGCCGACAGCTCGTCGGCCTCGGAGCCGCCGAGAGCGGCCGCGAACTCGAGGACGAGCCGGCGGGTGCGCGCCCCGTTGGAATTGAGGTTGTCGCAGCTCAGGACGGTGATCGGCCGGCCGTGGCCGGACATCCGTCGCCGCAGCCCGCCGACGATCTGGCCGATCGTCGTGCGGGGTGCGCCGCCCGTCAGGTCGTGCCGGACGCCGGGGTGATCGTGGTCGAGCCCCTTGGTCGCCGGGCTGAACGTGTACCCGTGCTCGGTGACGGTCAACGAGACGATGCGGGTGGTCTCATCGCCGACGGCGGCGACCACGGCCTCCGGGTCGGCGGCCGCGACGATCGCACCGGTGTGGATCGTCGGCACCGAGCACGTCATGGCGCCCGGGGAGATCTCGGCGACGGTGTACCGCATGTCCTGTCGCCGCAGCGCGTCCGCGACCTGCGCCGATCGGCTCGCGACGCCGAGGATCCCCCAGTCGCCGCCCGCCGCCGCGACCGCCGCGTCCGTGTAGACGGCCTGGTGCGCGCGATGGAAGTTGCCGAGGCCCAGGTGCACGATGCCCCGCGGTGGAACGGCTCTGCGCCCGGAGGCGGATGCGGGCGCGTTCGCGCTCGTCAGGAGGATCGTCATCGGAGCTCTGCTCACCAGTCCTTCACGGAGCCGTCGAGGTTGCGGGCGACCGGGAGGTAGGCCCGTTCATAGGGGTACCGTGCGGCGGCGCGTTCGTCGAATTCGACGCCGAGACCGGGGGCCTCTCCGGGGTGCAGGTAGCCGTCGGAGAAGGTGTAGCTCGGGGTGAACACCTCGCCGACCTCGTCCGGGTAGCCCATGAACTCCTGGATCGCGAAGTTGTGCGTCGCGAGACCGAGGTGCAGTGACGCCGCCATGTTGACCGGCGAGACGTCCGACGGTCCGTGCGGCGCGCCGGAGACCTGGAACGTCTCGGCCAGCGCGAAGATCTTGCGGACGTGGGAGATCCCGCCCGCGTGCACGATCGCGACCCGGATGTAGTCGATGAGCCGTTCGGTGAGCAGCTCACGGCAGTCCCAGACGGTGTTGAACACCTCGCCGATGGCGAGCGGCACGGTCGTCTGCGAACGAACCGCCCGCAGCAGGGACTGGTTCTCGGCGGGGATGACGTCCTCGAGCCAGAACAGGTCGACGGGCTCGACGGCCCGCGCCAGCCGCGCCGCCTCGGTCGGATTGAGCCGGTGGTGGACGTCGTGCAGCAGCGCGAGTTCCGGACCGACCGCCTCCCGGACGGCGGCGAGCATCCCGGGGGCGTGGCGCAGATAGGACGCGGTGTCCCACGGCTCCTCGACCGGCCCGACGCCGCGGCCGGCGGGCTCGTACGTCGCGGCGCCGCGCGTCATGCCGTAGACGAGGTCGAGGCCGGGCACGCCGAACTGCACCCGGACGGCGCGATAGCCCGCCTCCCGTCGCGCGGCCGCCGAATCGAGCAGTGCGGGCAGATCCCACCCGGTCGCGTGCGTGTAGGTGAGGATCCTCTCGCGTGCCGCGCCGCCGAGCAACTGGTACACGGGCACGCCGAGGGTCTTGCCCTTGACGTCCCACAGCGCGATGTCGACGGCGCCGATCGCGGCCATCGTGATCGGGCCGCGCCGCCAGTAGACGCCCCGGTAGAGCAGTTGCCAGGTGTCCTCGATGCGGTCGGGATCGCGGCCGATCAGCATCGGGCACACGTGGTCGCGCAGGTAGCTCGCGACGGCGAGCTCGCGGCCGTTGACGGTGCCGTCGCCCCAGCCGACGACGCCGTCGGACGTCGTGATCTTGAGGGTGACGTAGTTCCGGGCGGGGCTGGTGACGATGACGTCGGCCGAGACGATGGTGCGTGGCATGACGGGCCTTCCGGTCAGAGGACCTTGCTGAGGAAATCGCGGGCGCGGCGGCTGGTGCAGTCGGTGAAGAACTCGTCGGGCGGCGCGATCTCGACGATCTCGCCGTCGGCCATGAAGACGATCCGGTCGGCCGCCGTCTGGGCGAAACGCATCTCGTGCGTCACGACGACCATCGTCATGCCGCCCTTGGTCAGTTCGACGATGACGTCGAGCACCTCCCGGACCATCTCGGGATCGAGGGCCGACGTCGGCTCGTCGAAGAGCAGGACCTTGGGTTTCATCGCGAGCCCGCGGGCGATGGCGACGCGCTGCTGCTGCCCGCCGGAGAGCTGTGCCGGACGCTTCTCGGCCTGCGTTCCGACGCCGACGCGCGTCAGCAGTTCCATGGCCTCCTTGCGCACGTCATCCTTGTTGCGCCCCTGCACCTCGACGGGGCCGAGCATGATGTTCTCGAGCACGCTCATGTGGGCGAAGAGGTTGAACTGCTGGAAGACCATGCCGACCTCGGAGCGCAGCTGCGCGAGCGGGCCGCTCTCCTGCGGCAGGGGCGTGCCGTCGATGACGATCGTGCCGCCCTCGATGGTCTCGAGCCGGTTGATCGTGCGACAGAGGGTCGATTTGCCCGAGCCGGACGGGCCGAGGATGACGACGACCTCACCGGCCGCGACGTCGAGGTCGATGTCCTTGAGGGCGTGGTGCTTGCCGTACCACTTCTGGACGCCCTTGATGGAGATCATGGGGGAGCTGTCGTTCATGAGAATCCCTGTTCGTGCTGGTCGTGGGGACGGCGGCGGTTCAGCGCAGCCGGTCGGTGAGGAACTGCGAGAACCGGCCGAGACCGACGCAGATGACGACGTAGAGGATCGCGACGAGGGTGAAGACCGGGGCCGCGTACTCGCCGCCGAGGTATTCGATCGCCAGTTCGCCGCGCAGCAGCAGGTCGGTGTAGCCGACGACGAAGCCGAGCGACGACGCCTTCGTCACGCGGACCATCTCGCTGACCAGGCTCGGCAGGACCTGCCGGACGACCTGGGGCAGCAGGATGAAGCGCAGGGTCTTGGCGGTGCGCAGACCGAGCGCGTGGGCGGCCTCGGTCTGCCCCTTGGGCAGGGCCTGGAAGCCGCCGCGGAAGACCTCGGCCATCGACGTGCTCTCGTAGAGGACGAGACCGACGACGAGCGCCCAGAACGTGCTGATGTTGAACCCGGTGACGGCGGGGACGCCGAGATAGATGAAGAAGATGAGGAGCAGCTCGGGCAGACCGCGCAGCACCTCGATCCAGGCGCGGGCGGGCACCCTGATCCACGTCGCCCGCGACATCCTGCCGAGGGCGAGGATCAGGCCGAGGCCGAGCGACAGCACGATGGTGAAGGCCGCGACCTGGAGTGTCGAGAGGATGCCGTGCAGCAGCGCGACCAGCAGGTCTCCCCGGCCGAGGACGGCCCAGATCTCGCCGTCGAGCACACCGGCGTCGGCCAGCGTCATGAGTACCCAGCCGACACCGGCGAGCGCCAGGACGGCGACGGCCGCGGTCCAGCCGAGGGTCTTGCGGCGTTCGGCAGGCCCCGGGGTCTCGAAGAGGATGGTGGTCATGACGCGAACACCGCCTTGCGCTCGATGTAGCCGGCGACGAGGCCGGCGGGGATGGTGATGAGGCCGTAGAGCAGTCCGGTGAACACCATGAGGGCGATCACCGCGCTGTCGTTGGTGTTGATGAGTTGCAGCATCGCGCCGAACAACTCGGTGACGCCGAAGACGCCGGCGATCGCGGTCGCCTTGACGAGAGCGATGGTGGTGTTGATGAGCGGCGGCACGGCGTTGCGCAGTCCCTGTGGCAGCACGATGAGACGTAGGGTCTTGAGCTTGCTCAGGCCGATCGCCCGCGCCGCTTCGAGTTGCCCCTTGCCGATGGCGTTGATGCCCGACGACACGGCGTCGCAGTAATACGCCGTGAAGTACACGGTGATGCCGATGGTCGCGAGCGTGAAGAACGTCATCCGGACGCCGACGAGCGGCAGGATGAAGATGGTGAAGAACAGATGTGCGGCCGCGGGGATGTTGCGCATCACCGTCACGTAAAGGGTGCTGAATCCGCGCAGGACGGGAACCGGCGAGATGGCGAATGACGCCAGGATCGCACCCGCGACAAGAGACAGGGAGCCGGACAGGACGACGAGCAGCAGCGTCTTGAGGAAGCCGTTCCAGAACACGTCGATGTTGTCGACGATCGCTTTCATGATGATTTCTCTCCGTTCTTCCGGCTCAGCAACTCGTCATCGCCGGCGGGGCCTTCGGCGCGGCGAGCCCGGAATCGCCCATGTGCTCGCGCCAGAATCGTTCGACGACGCCGTCGGCGAACGCCTTCTGCAGCCGCTCATTGAAGAATTGGCACAGATCCGCCCGGTCCTTGCGGACGCCGATCCCCCATTTCTCCCCGGTGCCGTACGTCACCGGCGCCAGTGCGAGCTCGTCGGGCTTGGCGGCGGCGAACCCGGCCAGCAGCGGTGCCGTCGAGTCGACGGCGTCGACACTCTGCTGCTCCAGGGCGCGGACGCAGTTGGTCAGGGCGTTGAACTCCGAGATCTCCGCCTGCGGAATGGACTTCGCGACGCGGGGCTGCCCCTGGCTGCCCTGCAGGACGCAGATCCGGGTGCCCCGGGGGATGGCGTCGAGCGAGGTGAATCGAGTGGCGTCGGCCTTGCGGACGAGCAGGCTCGGCGATGCGTCGGTATAGGGCCCGGCGATGGAGATCGTCTTGACGCGTTCGGGGGTGATGGCCAACGCCGTCGCGAACAGATCGATCTTGTCCTGCTTGAGGAACGGAATGCGATTGGCGGCCGTCGTGTTGACCCATTCGATATCGGCGCTGTCGATGCCGAGGGATTCGACCAGATATTTCGCCAGGTCGATGTTGAATCCCTCCCAGTCGAGCTGGAGATTGAGCTCGGCCAGCCTGGGTTGATTGGGTGACGCGCCCACTCTGATCTTCGCCTTCTCGGCCAACTCGTGCATCGTCGAGCCGGGTGGAAAGGCGTTGGGACGGTCTTTCGGGGATTCGCCGCACGCGGCGGCGAACAGTGCCACGACTGCCAGCAGGATCGCGCAGACGAGCACCCGCGGCGATCGGCGGGGAAGAGAGGACATGACTGTTACTTTCTGATGGAGCGGAGGGATCCCGGCGGTGGTGGCGCGGTGGATCCCCGGACGACCAGCTGTGAGCCGAGCCGCACGGCGTTCGGCGGAACCGGTTTGCCGTCGATGGCGTCGAGCAGGATGTGCAGGCTCATCGACCCCGCCTTCACGGTGTCGACCTGCACCGACGTGAGCCCCGGGTTCGACGCCGCGGCGATGTCGATGTCGTCGATCCCGATGACGCTGATGTCCTCGGGGCAGCGGCGGCCGAGGTCGGCGAGCCCGGCCTGCACGCCGATCGCGACGAGATCGTTGTAGGCGACCACCGCCGTCGCGCCCGATGCGCCGACCGCCGCGGCGGCCGCCCGGCCGCCGCGGATGTCCGCCGACTGGTGCCCGACGACGACGAGGTCGAGCCCGCGTCGTCCGGCGTGGTCGGCGAGCAGATCGCCCCGCATCCGATCGGCCCACGAGGCGGCGGGGCCGGGCACGTAGGCGACCAGCGTGTGGCCGAGTGAGGACAGGTACTCGACGGTCTGCGTGATTCCGAGTTCGACGTCCATGAGGACGACGGGCGCGCCGGCGGAGACGCCGTTGACGACGACCAGGGGGGTGCCGCGCACCGCGGCCGCCGCGTCCTCCGGCTGTGAGCGCGGGGAGCACAGGACGACGCCGTCGACGTCCTGGCCGACGGTGCGCAGCAGTTCGACCTCGCGAGCCGGGTCCTCGGAGGAGTCGGCGAGCACCATCCGGTGCCGTCCGGGCCACGCCTCCTGCTGCATCGCGTGCAGCATCGCCGCGTACACCGAGTTGGAGACGTCCGGAACGATCACGGCGAAGGTCTTGGCGAGACGCGGCGCCGGCGGCTCGTAGCCGATCCGGAGCGCCGCGTCGACGACGCGCCTGCGGGTGGCCTGGGAGACGAGTTCGGGCGCGCCGAACGCACGTGACGCCGTGGCGAGCGAGACGCCGGCCTCGGTGGCGACGTCCTGCAGCTTCACTGCCATCGAGACTCCTGTCGTGCTGTGCCGGGCGTCATGTCGTCCGCCGTGATGTCGTCAGCGTCACATGCTGCAATTCAATACGCAATAGTCTTGAATGATTTTCATTTGTTTTCATAGATCGGGCGATGAACGGGCCGTGTCCTCGGCTGGACGGACCGCCCGCGGTGGCAGAGGATGGGCCGCGATATGGACGATCATCTGCGCGCCGCCGACGAGTTGCTGAGTCCCGACGGCTGGGCTTACGCGTCGTCGCGACCGGTCGACGCGTCCGACCCGGGCCGCTTCCACGCGCTCTTCGGCCGGGACTCGCTGATCTTCGCGCTGCAACTGCTGCCGGTGCGTCCCGATGTCGCCGCCGCGACGCTACGGGCGCTGGCCGCCGTGCAGGGCGTCGTCGACGACGCGGAGACCGAGGAGCAGCCGGGCCGGATTCTGCACGAGTACCGGCCGGTGGCGCCGGCGTGGCTGATCGAGGCGGGCTGGCCCGTCCGCGACGGCGGGATCCGCTATTTCGGCACGTCAGACGCCACGTCGTGGTTCCTCGTGCTGCTCGATGCGACCGGCGATCGCGGGTTGCAGGCCGAGCTGGCCGTCGCTCGGGCCGCCGCGGCCGGGTGGCTGGAGCGGGCGCTCCGGCTGGGCGGCGGCTTCGTGCGGTGCGGTCCGCGTCGACATCCGGGCGGGTTGGCGCAGCAGGGCTGGCGGGATGCGCTGGCTCCCGCGGCAGACCCCGACGGTGGCGGAATCGTGCACGCCGACGGCTCCATGCCCGCGGCACCGCTGGCCGACGCCGACTCCCAGGCCGTCGCCGTCGCAGCGCTCGACGCGCTGACCAGGCTCGATCCCGCGGACGCCGGCCTTTGGGCCGGGTTGCGGGACTCGCTCCGGACGCGTCTGGGCGCCGTGTTCACCCCGGAGATCATGGCTCTCGACGGTGCCGGCCGGCCGGTCGTCGGTGCCGGATCACAACTCGGCTGGCTGTTGTGGGCCGACGCGCTCGACGGTCCGGCCGCCGAGGCCGCCGCCGATCGGCTGACGCGGCCCGACGTGCTGACGGACGCCGGCGTCCGGACGTTGTCGGCGGATCATCCGGCGTTCGGGCGGGCCCACTACCACCGCGGGGCGGTGTGGCCGTTCGACAACTGGATCGCGTGGGGCGGGCTGCGTGCGCACGGACGTGCGGCGGACGCCGAGCGGGTGCGGGCCGGCGTCCGAGCCGCCGTCGGAGAGCTCGGGCGGTACCCGGAGCTCTACGCCGTCGACGCCGGCGGCCGGGTGGTGGACGTGCCGATCGCCAACCGTGTGCAGGCGTGGACGGTCGGGGCGATGGTCGCGTTCGGGCTCGGGTGGGACGGTCGGGGATCGGTGCTGTCAGCGTCAGGCCTTAGACCTGCTGGTCAGGGGCCGTAGACCCAGGTGGTGCCGCCGCACATGATGGCCTTGCCGGCGGCGTCTTTGGCGACGTTGTCCTGGGCCGGGTCGCAGGGCTCGCCGACGCGGTGGATCTCGGCGGCGACCTCGCCGTGACGTACCCAGCGTGACGGATTCCCTGCGCCCATTCCGGCGCACACGAGGCTGCGGCCGGTGTTCTCGTCGGTGCCGAACTGCCGGATGTTCGTGCACGGCAGGCCCTCGCCGACCGGGGCCGCCGCAGGCGTGACGGCCGGCGCCTCCGGGACGGCGGCCGTGGTGCCGGTGAAGGTCGTCGAACTCGGCGGCGTGGACGTCGAGGTCACGACGACGGTCACCGGCTCGACGGGTTCGTCGGAGCCGCACGCGGTGAGGCCGACGGCGGTGATCACGAGCCCGACGAGAGCGGCCACGTTCCTGGTGCGCATGAGGCGGGAATCTACGGCATGTCGCTGTTTCAGATGTGCTGAAGATGCTCGCGGACGCGCTCGGCGAATTCCGGTGCGCCCGCGGACTCGAGCATTCGCGGGAGCGAGAAGCGTTCTCGCGTCCGCTCGAAGTACGTCTGCTGCACGTGCGTCACGTCGCGGATGACGGTCGGTGCGGAGTCGTCGAGCAGGACGAGAAACGAGTCGGCGGTATGGACCTCGAACGATTCCGCGGTGTCGGCAGTGAAGAAGCCCGCGTCGTTCGTGACGAGGTAGTGGACTCCGCCGTGTCGGGCGGCGCTGATGACGTGCGCGTCGTCGGGGTCGGGGTGGCAGAGGGGGTCGACGTCGAAGCCGTCGATCCGGCCGATCGGGAACTCGCGACGGATGCGATCGAATCGCCTGGTCAGCGGGCCATCGGGATGGCCCGGGTAGCGGCGGCGGATCGTGTATCGCGCCTCGGCGAGGATGTCCTCGGTCCAGCAGACTTCGTAGATCGGGGGATTGGACATCGCGCGGGGCAGCGAAATCCAGTCTGTGAGTGTGCGGGAGAAGAATACGTTGGCGTCCGGCAGAACCCGACTGACCAGAGACATGCCGGGAACCGTACATGTCTCTGGAGGCCGCGTCGAGCGTTATGTATCGATTCCCAGCTCTTCGTCCAGATCGCGTCGCTCGAGGAAGGCTGCGAACTCCGCCTGCCGCCGGACTTCGAGGGCGGCCATCACGTCCTTCGTGTACAGCCGCCAGTGCGTGCCGACGCGGTGCGCAGGGATCTCGCCGCGTTCGATCATCTTCATCAAGGTCGGGCGCGAGATGCTCAACTGATCAGCCGCGTACGACGTGGTCATCTCTTCCGGCACCGTGCTGATGGTGACGGTTCCGCCGCGGGCCATCGCGTCGAGGACGGCACCGAAGACGACCGCCACTTCGCGGGGCAGGGTGACCGGACGGTCATCGCGTCCCAGCAGGGTGACCGGCCCGGGGGCGTCCTGCGGCCAGGCGAAGTCGGCCTTGAACGTCCGTGCCTGCTCGATGGCCTCGTTCTCGAACGTCACGGTGGACCTGTTCAGCGACATGGTCATCGCGCCTCCTTGTGGTCTCACCTACGTGAACATGATTGCTCCGCCCACCGTACGGAGTTGCACTTATAACTGCAACCCTGTTTGTGGTCCTGTCACGCCGCCGCAGGCTCCGGTGACGAGGCGTCCGCGCGGCGGGAACGACGCGTCGCCAGCACCGATCCGACGAGGACGAAGCCGAATCCGACGAGCATGCCGGCGGTCAGCGGCTCGCCGAGGACGGCGACGCCGAGCGCGATCGCGACCACGGGGTTGAGGTAGGTGATGACGCTCGTACGCGTCGGACCGGCTTCGGCGACGAGTGCGAAGAGGAAGACGAACGCGATGGCCGTGCAGATCACGCCGAGGACCACGATCGACACGGTCGGTGCCGTCGGCCAGCGCGTCGGCCACACGAACGCCGCGGCCGGCGCGTAGATGATCGTGGCGATGGCCAGCGAGGTGGTGATGACGCCGATCGGCGGCACGTCTGCGAGCTTGCGCGCGATGATCATCGGCCCGAGGGCGTAGCCCACCGCCGTCGCGCCGACCGCGGCGACGGCCGGCAGATTCGTGAGGTCGATGTCGAATCCCACGACGCTGACGACTCCGGCGAGACCGATGGCGAGGCCCAGGAGGCGTATCCGGTCGACGTGGTCGACCCTCATGGTCACCGCGACGACGATCGAGACGAGCGGCGTCACGGCGAGCAGCAGCCCGGTGGTCGCGCTGGTCAACACGGTCTCGGCGTGGCCGAGCAGCAACCACGGCCCGACGATCTCGACGCCGGTGAACACCAGCAGCCACGGCCAGGCGCGAAGTGCCGGCCCGATCGCGCGGCGGTGCAGTGCGATCGGCAGGAGCAGCAGCGCGCCGATGAACGTCCGGCCCGCGGCGACGATCAGCGGATCGAACTCCCCGACGGCGATCCGGATGAACATGTACGGGACACCCCAGATCACTCCGAGCGACGTGAACAGGAACCAGCCGCGCGGCGACATCCCTCGACTCCTTCTCGCGCCGGGGCGCGTGGCGATCCGTGACGGCAGCACCGCCGTCGGCTCTATGATCGAGTACGGGTTTCGATGCGGTGCGGCGAGGGTTTAGCTAGGGGTGAGAAGGCCGTTCGGCGCCTGTACTCCGTTCGTACACGACCCAAATAGCACGAAGGGTGTGTCGGTGCTTGTTTCACGCGTCGGCGACAGTGGATAGTGCGCCAGAAACCTGGTCTGACCTGGCGGAGCCGATGACGGGAATCGACCTGCGTATTCAGCTTGGGAAGACGACGGACCGGGTCTATGTGAATATCTGCACGTCTAGACTAGTGCGCTGACCTGCGGCGATAGTTCAACGGGGTACAGCTTGATCCGGGGTTGTCGTACCGAGTTGTGACATCGTCGTGACAGCGACCGTCGTCAGGACCGGCGGCGTCCCATCGTCTCCCGGATCGCCCCCTCGATTCTCACAGTCCGTGACGACGGGTCAGACGTCCACTCCGTTATGACGACACCGTACGGAGCTCCCCGTTCGATGAGGATCTCCGCTACCTCGGCGTCGCGATCCTCCTCAAGCAGACCTTGGATACGCTCTTGCGTCTCGTGCGGAAGCACGAACCACCAACGCCGGAAGTGATCGATCGGTAAGGACCCGGCCGCCGGCCATTCGGGAGCCACACGAGGCCCGACGGGTGGCCACAACGATCTCCAGTCGGGATGCTCCCGCCAGTGCTCGGCCATATCGCGGAGTATTCGGTCGTGGTCGCTGAAGCTGGCTTCGTAAGGCATGCCCCAGGAGCGTTCGAGGATCGCTGCGTACGCACGCGAGTCGGGGCCGAAACTAGGCAACTCGACGAGGCGGGCCATGATGAAGTCACGAATGTCGTGCACGAGGGACGACGCTAGCGGATTCTCGGCCTCCAGCGTCGGCCGGAACGACATCACCTGCGGGCCCGGCCCGGGCAGCGCTAGCAGCCCCGGGGTCGGGCCCGGCGTCGACAATATCCGTCGAGCGTCAGGCGATCATCACCCACGCGACGATGCCCCCGGACACGATGACGACGATGCCGGTCGCGGCGATCCGGAGGATGTACCTGAGCAGATGCGCGCCGAAACGATACCGATGCTGGCACCGGACGCTGTTTCGGCATTGGCTTCCGGTGGTCGTCGGTGCGCCGCACGGGCTGGCCCAGATCTGGCGGACGACGCCGCTGGTTGCCGCGAGGACGAGGGCTGCGGCGATAAGAAGCGTGTTGGACATGGGTCTCCCTTCCGCGCCGGGCGGAGGTCGCTCGGCGCGTGCCAGAGACGATGACAGGCAGGCTCCCCACATCCTCTGACCTGCGCGGATGCCGGGGCCGGGAGCCGTGGCGGGCCGGCCGTACAAAAAAGTTGGACTACCGGCTGGGAAGTCTCGGCACCCCCTTGTCCGATATTGGGCAGGGGGGAGGGTATGGGTCCGCCCCGAGTCCGGGTGTGGTCTCGGGGCGGACTTGCCGGCTGGCTAGTGCTGGCGCGTGGGGCCGGTGATGGTGGCGCGGATGTGGCGTGTGGCTGTGATCGTGGTCCGGGTTTGTCGGTCGGGTTCGATCGCTGCGAGGGCGGCGGCGTTGCTGGGGTAGGCGGCGAGCGACTTGAGCCAGTATTCGCGGTCGGTTGAGGGGATCTTGCCTGCGGCGATGGCGTCGTCGACGAGCTGCTGTTGGTGCGTGGTCGGGATGTCGTAGCGCGGCTGGGTGCTTCGGTGGTCGTCGCGGCCGTAGTTCGGGTTGGTGCTGCGGATGGTGGCGGTGTCGTGGTCGGGGTTGCTGCTGCAGACGATGCCGGTGACGACGCCGCATCCGTGGTGGTCGGTCCACATCGTGTCGGGCCACGTCATGGGGTGATGGTGCCGGTGATGACCTTGACGGCCTGCGGCTTGTCGACGGCGAATGCGGGGACGGCGTATGCCTGGATCACCTTGTCGCGGGTCTCGCGGCGGTCGATGATGTCGACGGTCAGCGGCACCTCGAAACCGATGCTGCCGGCCTTCCCTGCGCCGGTCGTCTCGTTCTTCGCGGCGAGGTAGACACGTCCGACGGGGATGTACGGGTTCGCGTGGAGGGCGAGTTCGGCGGAGGCGAGGACGTCGCCGAGTTTGTCGCCGTAGGCGATGACGAGGTTCGTGTAGTCGGTCGACGACACGGCGACGGTGGACGGCTTGAGGCCCATCCGGTCGTCCATGAACAGAGCCTTGATGCGGGCGAAGTCGGAGAGGGGACGGGCGGACATGGGGGTGATGGTGGCGTCGGGGCCTTCGATGACGACGTGGTCCCAGGCGCTGCTGGCGGCGAGGGTGTCGGGGGTCGCGGCGTCGATCGCTTCGAGGGCCTTGGTCTGGATCTTGCGGCTGACGGTGTTCGACAGCTGCGCGATCTTGTCTTGCAGGCTGATGATGTCGTTCCGGTGAACCTCTTCGTCGGTGATGACGAACTTGCCGCCGTAGTCGTTGACGACGGCGAGGCGCATCTCGGGGTCGAGGGCACGGACCATCTGGTATTCGTCGCCGGGTGCGCGGGGTGCGACGTCGTCGGCGGTGTACCGGTCGGAGCCCTTGAGTCGGGGGTGCAGGATGCCTCCGCCTTCCACGGGCGCACCGTACGGGGAGAAGAACGTCGAGACGATCTCGTCATCGGCGAAGAGGTCGGCGATCTTGGTCTTGATCGCGGACGGGTTCTTGAGGACGGCGGCGACGGAGACGCGCTGCCCGTCGAAGCGGGGCGACAGAATGCTCACTGTTGGTCCTTACGCGTAGAGGCTGATGGGGGTGAGGGCGCCGGTGGCGGCGGTGTCGACGGTGTAGCCGACGGCTCGTCCGGCGGCGAGCGGTACGGCCGAGCCGGCGGCGCCGACTTCGACTTCGGTGCCGGCGGTGAGTGGGGCGCCGGCGCGGACGCGGACGATGCGTGCGGCGCCGCGGGCGAGGCCGACGAGTTCGCCGGTGGCGGCGTCGTACTTCGCGACGCCCGCGACGCGTCCGGCCGGGGCGGCCGGGCCGATGGTGATGAGCCGGTCGCTGCCCATCGGGCCGGTGACGGCGACGAACGTCGACGCGGCCACGGGGGTAGTAGCTCGGGCGGTGACGTCGGTGCCGGGGCTGTAGACGTCGATGTTCAGATTCGGCACGATCGGCGGTCCTTTCGTTGTTGTCGGAGTGCGTCGACGCTGGCGGGCGTGATGATCCAGTGCCCGGCGTGACGACGGGCCGTGAGTCGCCCGGTGCGGCAGTGCCGGCGGACGGCTTCGGGGCTGATGACGAGGCGGGCCGCTGCTTGTTCAGTGGTGAGCCCGTCATCGGTCACGTCTGACTCTGGCGGCGCCACCGTGTCGGCGTGTTTTGATGTTCTGTCGACGGGATCGGGGCGGGACGCGGCCGTGAGTTGCTGTTCGAGTTCGGCGACGCGGCCGACGGGGCGACGTCCCTGCCGCGCGAGGACGTCCAGGAGCAGCCGTAGCGCTGCGGCGATGAACGCGGCGTCGTCGAGGTCTAGGGCGACCGCGGGCCGGGCGGTCACCGGGCACCCCAGTCGTTGGGCATCGTGTCGGGGACCTCGGTGGTTGTTGGGCCGTCGTGAGGCGGCAGCGCGGCGTACAGCGGCAGGAGGCTGCCGATGGCGCCGAGGTCGTCGGGGTCCCAGGGCCGTGGGAGACGTGCCACAGCCCACGCCGTCAGTGATGCGAGTTCGGCGGCTGTCGGAGCGGCGCGGGTGACGTCGGCGAACGCGATCGCCGCGAGGTCGACGTCGCCGCGGTAGGTGTGCAGGATCCATGTCGCGACGGCCCGCTCCAAGCGCTGCTGGCGGCGCGGGTCGACACGATCATCGGAGCTGGGGATGCTCAAGCGACGGCCTCCTTGGGTGGGCGCCCGGTCGGGCGCGGTAGGTCGGGTCGGATACCGGCGACGACGCCGGCGGCTCGTAGTCGGAGTGGTGTCGAGGTGTGCCATTCGGAGCACGAGGGCAGGACCGGGCACGCCTGGCAGAGCGCTGCAGCCTGTTCGTGACGGTCGGCGGTCTCGTGTGGGGTCTCGACGTCGAGGCCGTCGACACGGTCCGGGGCGGGATCGAACAGCTCCCAGCGGCCGGCGCAGAGCGCGCCGTCGAGCGGCGGGCGCCCGGCGTTCATCGCCCGCCGAAGTCTTCCGAGGCGCGGCGGGAGGGCGCGGGCGGTCATGCTGCGCCGCCTTCGGTGAAGAGGTCGCCTTGTCGTGGATCTGGTTCGGCGGTTTCGGTGCCGGGCGTGAGGGTGTAGCGGCTACCCGCGGAGGTGATCGTGCCGTGCTCGATCAGGCGTTCGCAGGCGGCGCCGAGGAGGTCACGTTTGGATGCGTCGAGGGTTCGGCGTAGCTGGCTCCAGGTCTGTGGTCCCTGCGCGGCGAGGCGGCGAAGGACGGACCGGCTGACGCTCTCGATGCCTTCCGGCGTGATCGTGTGTCGCGTGGTGGACATCGCGTTCGGAGTGGTGGGAGCGGTCGACCTCGCGGGGGTTCCATCTGGAAGCGCAACAGCCGAAACAGCCGCAACATCGACACGTTCACGCTGGTCAGAAGGATTTTGTGTCGTTGCGGACCCGTTGCGCTCACCCGAGAGGGAGTGCAACCCCGGGCGGGCGTTGCGCTCCTGTTGCGCCACGTGTTGCGCGTGAATATCGCCCTTGACCTGCGATGTTTCGGCTGTTTCGCATGTTGCGCCTCCGGATGGAATGTGCCCGGAGTGGGAACCGGCTCCGGCTGCCGAATGCGTTGTCTGCGACGCGCTTGTGGCTTCGGTGGACGGCTGCGGGAGCCACGTTGCCCACGCCTGCCCGAGGCCGTCGTCGCCGATGACGGTGTAGCCGCGGGGCGTGAACGCGCCGACGCGAAC
This sequence comes from Mycobacteriaceae bacterium, assembly GCA_044222225.1. GTDB lineage: Bacteria > Actinomycetota > Actinomycetes > Mycobacteriales > Mycobacteriaceae > JBGANR01. The sequence goes on along the minus strand of JBGANR010000006.1, from coordinate 134,454 downwards.
GACCTTGGATCGGACGCCGTATCGCTTGAGTTCCCGGGCGAGACGCCGTTGGTCCAACGGCTTGCCCCACAGGTCCGCCCACTCGGATTCGTCGTCGGCGGTGAGTTTGGCGACTGCGTCGACCGAGGCGATGGACGGCGCGTCGCCGATGATGCGCTTGAGGTCGCGGAGCAGTCGTTGCCCGAGCGAGGTCGCTTCGTCGTTGTCGGCGGTGTCGCACACGAAGTAGCGGCACGCGCGTCGTGCCCGGTCGGGCCAGTCGCCGCCGGCCGCGTCGGCGATCGCGATCAGTGCCTCCCACACCTCGGCGGGCCGATCCTGGACCCCGTCGGGCATCGTCGGGCGCGCCGTGGTCAGCGCGTCGAGATGCGCCGCGGCCCACTGCTCCAGACGGGCGGCCAGCGGATGCGCTTCGGTGGCGGCGTCACGCTCTCGGAACTCGGCGACGTGCTCGGACGGTCGGCGCCTGCGCATGTGGATGGTGATCGCGCGGGTCGTGATCGTGGCGGGCATCTTCCCGGCCAGGCCGGCCAGAGCGACGGGCGCGAACACCGGGAACTCGCGGACCTTCATGTTCTTCGCGTCCCCCTCGCAGCGATCGACGGTGGCGCCGCGCTTGTAGCCGGCGTTGAACAGCGCCCGCAGTTCCTCGGTCTGTGGTGTCGAGGTCTTCCCGAAGATCGCGTCGGCTTCGTCTTGGAGCACCGTCGGCGGGGTGTCGCCTGCGGCGGCGATCCGCCGGTACAACGCAGCCGTGGTCGTCGACAGCGTCAGCTTCGCCGACCGGCAGACCAGGGCCAGGCATTCGAGGACACGGGTCTTCCCGGACCCGGGTTCAGGGGAGTCGAGGATCAGGCGCGGGGTGACGTAGAACGCCGACGTCGCCCACGTGTGCGCCGCCCACAATGCGAGGACCGGGATCGCGTGCTCGTGCGGGAACCGCAGGTAGCGGTCGAACCATTCGGCGACATCGTCGAGCAGCACGGCGCCGGGCAGATACGCCGCCGTGTGGGGCGAGGAGTCGGAGCGGTCGTCGGTCACGCGGCCTCCTGCGGGCGTCGAGGAATGTAGGAGCTGCTGCGGCGGCCGGCAGCCGCGCGGGCGATCTCGGCCCAGTCACCCGCGGCCGAGACAGCGCGGGAGGCGTCGGCGGTGGCGGCTTGTTTCGCGTCGGCGTCGATGGCCCAGCACAGGGCCGCCCAGCCGAGGCCGACGCGCCGGCGGGGATCGTCGTACGGCAGGGCGAGCCATGCCGTCGTGCCGGGCATCGGTGCCGGGCCGTGTTGGCGGGCGAGTGTGTTGAGCGCGGGGAGCAGCTCGGCGATCAACTCGGACGAGCGGACCTGCTGCGAACCGGCGGGAATGATGAGTTGCGGTCCGCGCCAGGCCGCGAGAAACGCGCTGAGCGGCTCACCAGATGCGTTCTGCGGGCCGCGAACGATGTCCTGCATGAAAGTCCTCCTTCCTCTGATGCCCGAGCCGGAGCGGCCGGGTGTCGTCGTGGTGGTGGTGCCCCGCCGAGGGCTTGAACCTCGGTGCCCGCCGGTCCGGTCGGGGCTGGTCGAATTCAGAGACGCGGTCGGGCGAGGTGCCGACCGTCCGCGGCGCGGCCGTAGATCAGCAGCGCCTCGTTGATCTCGGCTTCGGTGTTCTCGGCCGGGGTCTGGCACGTCGGGCACAGATGGGCGACGACCAGGCCAGCGCGGACCGTCGCGTTCCATCCGTCCGGGCGACGCATCCGCCGGCGGCAGCGCCCGCAGCGGACCACCGTGGCGCTCACGGCATGCCCGCCAGGTCGGCGGCCGCGAGCAGGACGCCGGCCAGGCGGCGGGCCTCGTCGACGGTGAACGTCAGCGCGAGACCACGCGGCTCGGGATGCTGCGGGTGCAGCGCGACCGCGACACCACGCATCCCGTCCTGACGGAGCTGCGCGGACACATTCGCCCGGGCCAGCAGGTGGCCCTCCCCGGGGCAGTCGTGGCGCGGAGCGATCGTCGAGGGGACGGCGGCGATCTCCGAGCGGTACGCCGTCTGCATCGTCGACACCCCGATCAGGTCGCGGCCGATCGGCGCCCACGACGGCCGCGGCAGACCGATGAACTTCTCGGCGTCGTCGTCGTGCTCGATGAAGGTGTCGACGTCTCCGGCCTCGACGAGGGCCGCCCACGCCGTTGTGGCCGGGCCCGAGACCGCGTCGTCGAGGTCGACGGCGGGCAGCTCGACCGTGTGCTCGGTCATGTTGTCGGCGGCGCTCACGCGACCGCTCCGGCCGCGCACGGGTAGCCGTCGACCGGCCACAGGTTGATCGGCGTCCGGTCGGCGTACCAGTCGGCGACGAGCAGCAGCAGGCGGCGGGCCGCGGCACAGTTCCCCGCGGCGGAGGCCAGCGGGTCGGGGGTACGCGGCAGCGTGTACCCCTGCCCCACGACGGCGCCCAGCGGATCGGGGTACGCGTTGAGCGAGTACCCCCGAGCGTCCGCCGGCCGGACGCCCACGATCCGACGCTCCACGACCACGATGGGGTCCGCCAGACGGAGGGCATCGTCGTCGAGGGCGTCAGCGACCTGCTCGGCCTCGGCGACGGTGTCAGCGACGACCAGGTGATGCCGATGATCGTCCTGCGGGGCGGCCGGGGTCTCGCCGAGCAGGATGCGCCGCGGCGCCGTCCCATCGACGCCGTCGAAGAACGCCGTCAGCTCGTCGACGGTGCCGACACGGACGGCGGCGCCGGTCGCGGCGTCCACGACGTGGATCGTCAGGCCGGTCACCCGATGAAACTCGGCCGTGGCGTCGTACCCGAGCGCGGTGCCGCGGCGACGCTGCTCGATGAAGCGGTCGGCGTCGACCTCACCGGGCGTCTTGCGGGGGGTAGGGTTGGACATCTAGATCTCCTCCTGGTGGTTGGTGGTCTGGCTGGTCACGACGGCCCCGGTGAACTTCTTGGTGGGAGGCACCGGGGTCTTGTCGTATGTGCGGTCGGCCGGCGGGTAGTCCTCGCCGAGGTCTTCGAGCGACCGAAAGTGATCGACACGCATCAGGCAGCGGCTTCGAGCCGGCCGATGTACTCCTCGATCTGCCGGTCCGTCGAGAACCGGCGGCTGCCGATCTTCACCGAGCCGAGCTGGCCCGAGGCCCAGAGCCCGAACACCGTCGAGCGGCTGATCCCTCCGAGCTTCGCGGCCACGGCCTTGTGATCGTTCACGGCTTCCTCCTGTCGTAAGTGCGACAGAATCTGTCGCTAGATCGACATTAACACATACCGTCGCGGACGCAACAGGCCATGGGCGTACGCTGTCGCCATGACGACAGAGTGGAGGGGGCAGATCGGCGCGGCTGTAAAACGAGAGCGCATGCGCGCCGGGCTAAGTTGGGTCAAGCTTTCCGAGCGGACGCGTGAACTTGGACGGCCGATTCATCGAGTTGCGCTCTCCAAGTTGGAACAGGGCGATCGTGACATCCATGTGTCTGAACTCGTTGGACTGGCGGCGGCACTGAACGTGTCGCCGCTGGCATTGCTTTTTCCCGACGTACTGGCCGAGGTTGAGGTGCTGCCAGGGCGGCCGATGTCAGCCGTCGAGGGTGTCTCATGGTTCACGGGCGCCAACGATCCCTGGGGTGCCTCTAATGCGCCGATCCGTCTAGCTCAGCAGATAGCGCAGATTGACCAGCACCTCGCCACGGCGCGTCACAACGCCGAAGCCGCTGAGCGACGCCCTGCCGGTCTCGCGGTTCCCGATGCGCTCTCGGATTACATGCGGCAGGACGCTGAACGTGCGCAAGAGACGATCCGCAAGCTCGAAAAAGAACGGGAGCGGCTGATCTGGCTTGCCCGTGATGCGCAGGTGCAGCTTTCCGGTCCCGCAGCCGCCGAGACGAAGGCCGAGGAGGGGTAGCCGGTCATGGCGCGTCAGCAGTTGCCTCCGCAGATCCGCAAGGTCGAGGTCGAGAACCGGCGGACGAACAAGCGCGAGATCCGGTACGCGCTCGTCGTCGACGTCGGTGTCGATCCGCAGACCGGGAAGCGCCGGCAGATACGCCGCCGGTTCACCACCGAGAAGGCGGCGCGGGAAGCCCTCGCCGACGCGACGAGCAAGGCAGCCGCCGGCACCTTCGTAGCCCGCTCGAACGCCACAGTCCGCGACGTCGTCGACGGCTACATCGCGGGCAAGCACAGGCTGAGGCCGACGTCACTGGCCAAGCTCCGCTACGACCTGGCGCCGCTCGTCGAACGCCACGGCGACATGCCCGTGCAGAAACTCACCAAGGCCGACCTGGACAAGCTCGTCGGCGCTCTGCGGTCCGGCGGCACCATCACAGCGAAAGGACGCGTTCGGCGTCCCTGGTCGCCCGCCGCGGTGAACAAGACCATCCTCGCCGTCACTCAGGTCTTGGAAGACGCGCGCGAGCAGGGCATCGTCCCGAGGAACGTCGCCGAGCGCGTCGACCGGATCGAAGACACGGCGACGCCCGTCGACACCTACACCGAGCAGGAGGTCGGCAAGCTGCTGGCGGCGTTCGCCACCGACCGCCTCGGACACGCGTGGGAACTCGCGCTCGCCGGGCTACGCCGCGGTGAACTCGCCGGCCTCCGATGGGCCGACGTCGACCTCGACGCGAAGACGCTCACCATCGGCAACAACAGGACCTCGGCCGGCGGGGCGACAGTCGAAGGCGACACCAAGACGGTGACGTCGGCGCGGACGCTACCGCTACCGCCCCGGCTCGTGACGGTCCTCAAGGCCGCCAGAGTCCGCCAGGCCGCCGAGCGGCTCGCCGTCGGACCGGCCTACGGCTCAGGCCTGTATGTCGTCTCGAACGAGCTCGGGGAGCCCTACGCGCCGCCGGTGCTGTCCGGCCGGTGGCAGGCCGCGGTGAAGGCCGCCGGCGTCCGCCACATCAAGCTCCACGGCGCCCGGCATACCGCGGCGACGCTCATGCACCTGCAGGGTGTGCCGATCGCCGTCGTCGCGGCGTGGATCGGGCACAAGGACGCATCGCTCACGATGCGCGTCTACGCCCACTCGCAGAACGACGCACTCAAGGCCGCCGCAACGAGTTTCGATCGAGTTGTGACAACCTGTGACACCGACGCCTCCGGAAACGAAGAAGGCCCTAGTCAGAAAACATCCTGACCAGGGCTTTCGGTGGAGCCGATGACGGGAATCGAACCCGCGTATTCAGCTTGGGAAGCTGATGTTCTGCCATTGAACTACATCGGCGTGCGGCGCCCAGGGCGTCCGCGAGGAGTCACGATACCAGGCGCTTGAGCCGCGCACGGCCGAGCCCGAGGCGACAGAGCGGATCCGCTCTCGGTGGCTACGCCCAGGCGTCGGGTGATGATCTGACCGTCCAGTACCTGTCCGTGAGAGGGTCGACGTGGACATATGCGCCGCGTCGCCCCTCTGAGCGACAGGTTCCAGACAGTCGCCATCTCGGTTAGCGTGGGTTAACTCGATTGAAGGGATCCGCCGTGGCCGTCGACCGTCTGCTGCCCACCGCCGAGGCGCACGAGCTCATCGCGCTGACCAGGGACGTCGCCGACAAGACCATGGCGCCGATCGCCGACGAGTATGAGCGGACGGCGAGGTATCCCGCGCAGGTGTTCCGGACGCTGGCCGACGCCGGGTTGATGGGGTTGCCGTACGCCGAGGAGTACGGCGGGGCGGCGCAGCCCTACGAGGTCTACCTGCAGGTTCTCGAGGAGGTCGCGGCCAGGTGGGCGTCGGTGGCCGTCGCGCTGAGCGTGCACGGGCTGGCCTGCAACCCGCTGGCGTCGTTCGGCACGGCCGAGCAGAAGCGGCGGTGGCTGCCCGCGATGCTGGCCGGGGACGTCGTCGGCGCCTACAGCCTCTCCGAACCGCAGGCCGGGTCGGACGCCGCATCGCTCACCTGCCGCGCCGACCGCGACCGTAGCGCCGACCGCGCCGACGCGTACGTCGTCACCGGTCAAAAGGCATGGATCACACACGGCGGGGTCGCCGGCGTCTACAACCTGTTCTGCCGGACGGGCGCCGGCGGCAAGGGCGTGACCTGCTTGTATGTCGATCGCGACACGCCCGGCCTGACGTTCGGCGCACCGGAGCAGAAGATGGGACTGCACGCCGTACCGACCACAGCCGCCTTCTACGACGCCGCGCGCGTCGACGCGGACCGGCGCATCGGAGCCGAAGGGCAGGGGTTGCAGATCGCGTTCTCGGCGCTCGATTCGGGACGTATCGGCATCGCCGCGGTGGCCGTCGGGATCGCGCAGGCTGCCCTCGACGTGGCCGTCTCGTACGCGAACGAGCGCGTGCAGTTCGGTCGCCGGATCATCGATCATCAGGGCCTCGGCTTTCTGCTCGCCGACATGGCGGCGGCCGTCGACGCCGCCCGCGCCACCTATCTCGACGCCGCTCGCCGGCGCGACGCCGGGCTGCCGTATTCGCGCAACGCGTCGGTGGCGAAGCTCGTCGCCACCGACGCCGCCATGAAGGTCGCCACCGACGCGATTCAGGTGCTCGGCGGGGCCGGCTACACCGGCGACATGCCGGTCGAGCGGTACTTCCGCGACGCCAAGGTGACCCAGATCTTCGAGGGCACCAACCAGATCCAGCGGCTCGTCATCGCCCGTGGACTGCGGACATAGCGGCGGCCTCACGACTCCGCTGATGTCATCCGGATGCGCGACACGGCCGGCCGCGATTAGCCTTCCTGTAACGCCAATTATCGTCCGTGGAAGGGAACCGTCGTGCGCAGCCCGTTGTTCGATCAGGTCAATCAGGTGCAGCAGAGCCAGCAGCGCTGGCTGCTGCAGTCGAGCAAGATGCTCCGGGTCGGTTTCGGCCCCGAGGTACTCGCCGCGAAGGGGGCGATGGTCGCCTACCTCGGCCAGTTGCAGTTCAAGCACGAGGGCGCTAACAGCGTCGGCAACTTCCTCAAGCGCGCCGTCAGCAACGAGGGCGGCCAGCTCATGCGGGTCGGCGGCCAGGGCGAGGTGTACTTCGCGCGCCGCGCCGAGGACGTCTTCCTCATGGAACTCGAGGGCGACGCGATCACCATCAACACGTCCAGCCTGCTGGCCTTCGACGCGGCGCTGCAGTGGGACATCAAGATGATCGGCAACGCGGGCATGCTCGCGGGCGGGCTGTGGAACCTCGTGCTCAACGGCCACGGCACGGTCGCCGTCTCGAGCGACGGGCCGCCGCTGCTGCTCGACTGCAGCCGGCAGCCCGTGTACGTCGATCCGCAGGCGGCGGTGTGCTGGTCGGCCGGCCTCACGCCGACCATCAAGAACGACATGAAGCTCGGCGCCCTGATCGGACGCGGCTCGGGCGAGTCCTTCCAGCTCGCGTTCCACGGCCCGGGCTTCGTCGTGGTGCAGCCGAGCGAGGGCCAGCCGGTGGTCGCCGGCTGACGTCACGGGCACCGAGCCTCCCCAGATGTCCGCCTGGGCGCCCCGCCGAGGCGTATATGTCCTCGGCGCACCGCCCAGCCGGACATCCGGGGAGGTTGTCGGTCGAACTGATGAATCTCGGGCTTCCACTTCCGTCCTGCGCGCTGGGCGTCGATGATCGAGCGGCGGTCGAGGCGAAGGGACACCGGGGGCATGCGGCGATGGTCGGCGGCGTTGGCGGTGACGGCTCTGGTGGTCGCCGGATGTGGCGGCGGCGAGCCGTCGTCGCGGAGCGAAACGTCCGCGATGGAGCCGGCGGGCAGGCAGCAGCTCGTGCTCACCTGGGTCGGTGACAACATCCTCGGCACCGACGACCGCTTCGACGCCGGATCGAGCCTGCCCGCGGTCTGGGCCGCGAACGGCGACGATCCCGGTTACTTCTTCCAGAACGTCAAGAGCTATTTCGAGAAGGATGATCTGACCGTCGCCAACGTCGAGGTGGCGTTGACGAAGCGCGGGCAGAAGATCGACAAGGGCGGCGGCGAGTACTACCACTTCCGCGGCGATCCGGCGATCGCCAAGACGTTGCCGGCCGCGAGTATCGAGGCGGCCACACTGGCCAACAACCACACGGGCGACTACGGACAGGTCGGCTACGACGACACCGTCGCGACCCTCAAGGGCGTCGGCGTCGCCCCCTTCGGCGACGAGCTGACCCATATCGCCGACGTCAAAGGTGTGAAGATCGGATTGTTCGGCCATTCGGCGTGGGAGGACACGCCCGACATGCGGGCGCAGCTCAAGCGCGACATCGACGGCCTGCGGCAGCGGGGCGCCGACGTCGTCGTCCCGTTCATGCACTGGGGGATCGAGGCCACCGACCAGCCGTACGACGTCCAGATCGAGCTGGCGAAGTTTCTCATCGACAACGGCGCCGACATGGTGATCGGCTCGCATCCGCACGTCCTGCAGTCGCTCGCCGTGTACAAGGGCAGACTCATCGCCTATTCGCTGGCGAATTTCTCCTTCGGCGGCAACAACAATCCCACCGACAAGCGGACGATCATTCTGCAGACGCGCGTCGACCTCGACGGAAAGAAGGTCTCCGGCGTCGAGTATCGCGTCATTCCGACGCGCGTCTCACGGACCGACGCCTACAACGACTTCGTGCCCACGCCGTACACCGGTGCCGAGGCGACGGAGGTGCTCTCCTACCTCAACGGCATCTCGCCGACGCTGCGCGGCGGCATCCGCGCGCAGTTCACCCCGGTCCCGAAGTAACCTCGGGTTCGATCGACGGGAACCGCGCGGCGTCCGCCGCCGTCCGGGGCACAATCGGAGGCCGGGCCACGGGCGTGGGCCGGACGTCGGGAGCTCGAGTGCGGGAGGCCGTTGTGCTGCGACCGGGTGAGACGTTCGCCGGGTACACCATCGAGCGGCTGCTCGGCGCCGGCGGGATGGGCGAGGTGTACGTCGCGAAGCATCCCCGGCTGCCGCGTCGGGAGGCCGTCAAGGTGATGGCGGCGGCGCTGACGTACGACGACGCCTATCGCAGGCGATTCGAGCGCGAGTCGGACATCGTGGCCTCGCTCTCGCATCCCGCGATCGTCACCGTGCACGATCGCGGCGAGTACGACGGCCGGCTGTGGGCAGCGTTCGAACTGGTGGACGGTCATGATCTCGGCGCCGTGATCGGCGACGGCGCGTTGCCGCCGGGTGAGGTCGCGCGGATCGTCACCGATGTCGCCGCCGCCCTCGATCACGCGGGCGCTCGGGGACTCGTGCATCGCGACGTCAAGCCGGCGAACATCCTCATCAGCGCGACGGGGCGCGTGATGCTGACCGACTTCGGCATCGCGCGGATCGGCGCCGAGGCGTCCGAACTGACGGAGACGGGCGTCGCCGTCGGGACCATCGCCTACGCCTCGCCCGAGCAGCTGTGCGGCGATCCGCTGGACAACCGCTCCGATCAGTACTCCCTCGCGTGCACGGCGTATCGCGCGCTGACGGGCCGGGCGCCGTTCGTCCGCAGCAGCGCGGTGCTCGTCGCGACCGCCCACATCTCGGAGCCGCCGCCGTCGGCGCGCGCGGCCCGCGCCGACCTGCCCGCGGCCGTCGACGCCGTGCTCGCGCGGGCGATGGCGAAGAACCGCGAGGACAGGTTCGCGACGTGCTCGGACTTCGCCGCGGCGTTCCGCCGGGCCGTCGACGGCGTGGCACCGCCGCAGGCCGAGATGACCGGACCGACGCAGCCGGTCGCGCCGCGGCCGGCGTTCGGAGGTCAGGGGTACGGGGGTCCGCCGCCGAACCCGCCGATGGGCGGCCCCGCGTACCCGCCTCCGTCGTATCCGCAACAGCCGCCGTATCCGCCGAACCAGTACCCCGGGCCGTCCTACCCGCCGCCGAAGAAGAAGCGTTCGTCGCTGCTGATCGGGCTGGTGATCGTCGGGGTGCTCGTGGTCGGCGGGGCGGGCGTCGCGCTGTGGAAACTGCGCGGGAACGAAGCGCCGTCGGCGACGACCTCGACCTCGACCGGCGTGTCGCCGAGTGAGGAGAGCTCGGCCACGTCCACCTCGACGCCGTCCGGCCGGAGCACGACGTCGAAGGCGCCCGACCTCGGCGGGATCATCACGCTCGACTGCAGTGACGACGCCAAGACGGTGACGGTGAAGGACTCGATCGTCACCATCACCGGACACTGCACGACGCTGACGATCACCGGGAACGACAACATCGTGGCGGTGACGGCGGCCGACACGATCCGGATCACCGGCGACGGCAACATCGTCACCTGGACGACGGGCTCGCCGAAGGTGGAGGACAAGGGCAAGGGCAACACGGCCACGGGGACGTTCTAGCCGGCACGACCGTGAGCCGGCCCAGGATCGCCGACCGCCCCGGCCGGGGTCCGGCCCGCCGCTACCCGCCGCGGATCAGCTGGAAGCCGACCACCCGCTGCTCGGTCTCGGTACCCTCGCCGACGAGGTCCGCGGCGCCCGCGTAGGAGGTCAGCGTGGGCGTCACCATCTCGACCTGCCGCTGCGCCTGCACGGCCACGGGCGTCGCCGGATCGAGGACGCGCAGGTACCCCTCGTGCGCGGCGAGCGCCCGCGTCGCGGCCTGGACGTCGTCGTGGGAGACCGCGCAGACGTGGTCCGCCTCGGGCCCGCCGACGAACAGCCAGCGCGGCGGGTCGTCCAGCGAATCCCACGCCTCGACGACGGCCTCGGAGAACTCGATGTGATCGCGCTGGTTGGGGTAGCCGGGCGCCCACTGCGGCCCGCCGTACATACTCAGCACGATCTCGGGGCGGATGCGCCGGATCGTCTCGGCGATCTTGGCGCGCAGCTCGGGGGTGTTGCGGATGTCGCTGTCCGGGAAGCCCCAGAACTCGACGTGCGCCACACCGACGATCGCCGCGGACGCCCGCTGCTCCTCCCGGCGCAGCGGCCCGGCCTCCGCCGGATCCATGCCGGCGATGCCCACCTCGCCGCTGGAGGCCAGTGCGTACGAGACGGCCCGGCCCTCTCGCGTCCAGCGGGCGACCGCGGCCGCGATTCCGTATTCGGGATCGTCCGGGTGGGGGACGAGAACGAGTCCCGACGTCCAGGCGCCGGGCATGAGTGCCACCATCTACCTACTGTGGCACGGCCCACGCGCGGAGAGAAGGGCCGGAATTCGGGGGAGGCACGGATGCGGACGGCGCTGGCGGCGATCGCGGTCTCGGTCGGCCTCGTCGTGGCCTCGTTCGTCGTGCTTGCGAACCGTCCGGCCGACGCGGCGGCGACCGCCGGGGCCGCGCCGTATCCCGGTGAGGTGGTGGCGGCCGTCCTCGCCCGCGCCTCGGAACCCGGTGGCCGCCCCGGCAAGGCCGCCGATCTCGCCTACCGGTCGACGGACCGCTCGGGCGCGCTCACGGTGGTCACCGGCACCGTCCACCTGCCGGCGACCCCGCCGCCGCCGGGCGGCTACCCGGTGCTGTCCTTCGGGCACGGCACCACCGGCATCGACAACGGCTGCGCTCCGGACGGCACGGCGCGGCGCGTCGAACGCTTCGCGGCGACCTTCCTCGCCCAGGGGATCGCCGTCGTCGCGTCCAACTACCAGGGGCTCGACGCACCGGGCCCGCACCCGTACCTCGATTCGCTGGTCGCCGGCCGCAACATGATCGACATCGTGCGGGCGAGCCGTGCGATCTTCCCCGAGCTGTCGACGCACTGGATCGCCGTCGGGACGTCGCAGGGCGGCGGTGCGGCGTGGAGCGCAGCCGAGCAGCAGCCGTCGTACGCGCCGGAGCTGACGATGCTCGGCGCCGCGGCGCTCTCGCCGTCGACGAGCAAGGTCGGCCTCGTCGACCACGCCCTGGCAGGCACGCTCTCGCCGTACCAGCGCGGCGTCTACGTCTATCTGCTGGAGAGCCTGCGGCGGACCGTCCGTGGCTTCACGCTGGCGGAGTACCGGCGGGGCGGGGCCGTCGCGAACTGGCCGACGATCACCGGCTGCGGCCCGGACAGGTTCGACCGCGTCCTGCGCACCGCCGACGCCGACGTCGCGCCCGGGAACGCGGCCGCCGCTCGCAGGCTGCGCGGCCTGCTGCAGACGCGCGCGATCCCGACGCGACGCACGCCGGTCCCGATCTTCGTCGGCTACGGCACCCGCGACGGCTATCTCGACGCCGCCTGGTTGGCGGCCGCCGTCGATCTGGCCTGCGGCTACGGCGACACGATCGTCGCGCAGCGGCAGGAGGGGCAGGGACACGCCGTCGATCAGACGGCGATGCGCGCGTGGATCGGCGACCGGCTGGCCGGGCTCCCCGCGCCGACGACCTGCGTGCGACCACTCCGTTAGCCTGGGCTCGTGCTGCTATCCGACCGGGACATCCGTGCTCAGCTCGACGCCGGACGCCTCGGCATCGATCCGTTCGATCCGTCGACGGTCCAGCCGTCCAGTGTCGACGTCCGGCTCGACGGGGTGTTCCGCGTCTTCAACAACACGCGGTACACCCACATCGACCCGGCGCAGCGCCAGGACGAGTTGACGAGCCTGGTCGAGCCGGCGGCGGGGGAGCCGTTCGTGCTGCATCCGGGGGAGTTCGTGCTCGGTTCGACGCTCGAGTGCTGCACGCTGCCCGACGATCTGGCGGGCCGGCTGGAGGGCAAGTCGTCGCTGGGCCGGCTGGGCCTGCTGACGCATTCGACGGCCGGCTTCATCGACCCCGGTTTCTCCGGCCACATCACGCTGGAGCTCTCGAACGTGGCGAACCTGCCGATCACCCTCTGGCCGGGAATGAAGATCGGCCAGTTGTGCCTGCTCAAATTGTCCAGTCCGGCCGAGCATCCGTACGGCAGCGCCGCGGTCGGCTCCAAGTACCAGGGGCAGCGCGGCCCGACGCCGTCTCGCGCCTATCTGAACTTCGCCTCGCCGCGGCCGTAGCGCGGTCTTCTCACGGTGTGGGACAGACTGATTTCTGTCGCCACATTCGATATAAGCGGGGCTCAAACATGTTTGGATATACGTCATGACCAGCGCTTTCAGTGTCCGGTGGGATGATCAGGCCAGAGGCTGGAGTGACTGGAGTGGCTAGATGTGCGTCCGCAGTGCACGGAGTGCGACACGTCCCCGCGCGGTCGGTGGAATGACAGACGTCATCTGTTACATACTGTCGGTGAGTTTTGGTAACGAACGGATAACGACACGCACACGAGGAGGGTGAGATGACGGCGACCCAGCGCCGCCCCGCGGCCCTGGCGGAGGCGTTCACGCTGCCCGTCGACCTGCATCACGCGATCCTCGATCGGATGTCGACGGCCGGTCTCGGGACGGACGGCGCGTTCGCCCTCGTCCAGTTCGACGCCGACGGGCTGCGCGGTGCGGCCGTCGAGACGAGGTCCGGGCGGCACGGCGAGGAGCGGGAAGACACGTCGTTGCGGCCGGTCGATCTCGATTACGCGATCGCCGACCACCTCGTGCGCGACGCCCGCGCCGCGCGGCCGGAGCATGCCGAGCAGGTGCGGGAGCTGCTCGCGCTGGTCGCCGAGGCGCGGACCAGGCTCGCGTCGGCGGACGGCACGTTCGTCATGGGGCGTGAGTACTACGGCCTGCTGCGCGTCTCGCGCGGCGACCTGGCCGAATGCCTCGCACCGCACGTCGACCGGGTGCGCGAGTTCAGCCGCTCGATCCTCCTGACGTCCCCGCTCAGTCCGACGTGCGTCGTCCTCACCCCGGAACACGTGCAGTGGCCGGGTCTCGACGCGGCGCTCGCCCAGGCCGGCGTCCCGACGATCGCGCTCGGCGAGCAGGCCTCGCCGCGCGGTTCGCGGCATCGACGCGGCGCGGACGTCGACGAGGCGCCGCGGGCCACGTCGCCCACGAGCAGCCGGGAGCCGTCGTCCGTCGAATTCGCGGCGCAGCCGGACGCGCAGCCGCCGGGTGCACGGCCGGGTGTGTTGCAGCACACCGCCGACCATCACGAACTCCTGCCGACGCGCCCGCCCGAGCCGCCGATGTTCGTCGACGACACACCGACCGACGTACTGCCGCCGATCCGGCTCGCGCCCGTGGTGCGCGGCGGGTTCGCGCCGCTCGCCGGCTCGCCGGACGATCCGATGCTCGGCGCCCCGCCGCGGCAGAGCACGGGCCGCGGTTTCGTCGGCGTCGCCTCCGGGCCGGCGTACACGTCGTACCCGGCTCGGATCGCCCCGCCGCGGTCGGTCGTCATGTCCGGGCCGCTCAGCCCGGTGCTGGACCTGCCCGAGGAGCCGGACGTCGCGGTCGCCGAGGTGCGCCGCCGCCGTACGAACCGCTACGTGCTCTCCGCCGCGGCGGCCGTCGCCCTCGTGGCGATCGGCGCGGCCGCCGTCATGACGGCGCCGTGGTCGCCGACGAGTGCGCCCGAGCAGCCGTCGGCGACGAGGACCTACACGCCGCCCACCGCCGATCCGCCGGTTCCGGTGAAGGCGACGACGCAGCGGCCGACCCAGCTGCCGCCGATGACGCCGGGCGACGCCTACGACTACGGGCCGCCGCCGAAGCCGTCCACCGCCGAGCGGGCGCCGTCGAGCGCGCCGCGGATCGAGTGCCCGCCGCCCATCCGGATCCCCGGCTTCCCGCCGATCGCGCTCTGCTGACGCGCGCTCTGCTGACGGGCGTCCGGAAACGACGCCGGGGCGCCCTGATGAGCGCCCCGGTGCGGTGAATCGGCGGGCTACTGCCGGTATCCGGCGAGGAAGTTGCCGAGTCGCTCGATCGCCGTCGACAGGTCGCGCGCCCACGGCAGTGTGACGATGCGGAAGTGGTCGTGGTCGGGCCAGTTGAAGCCGGTGCCCTGCACGATGAGGATCTTCTCCTGCAGCAGCAGGTCGGTGACGAGCCGTTCGTCGTCGTGGATCTCGTGGACGTTCGGGTCGAGCCGCGGGAAGGCGTAGAGCGCGCCGTCGGGCCGCACGCAGCTGACGCCGGGGATCTCGTTGAGCCGTTCCCAGGCGACGTTGCGCTGTTCGAGCAGCCGGCCGCCGGGCTTCGTCAGGTCGTCGATGCTCTGGTAGCCGCCGAGCGCCACCTGGATCGCGTGCTGCGCCGGGACGTTGGCGCACAGCCGCGTCGAACACAGCAGCTCGAGGCCCTCGATGAAGCCCTTCGCGTGGTCCTTCGGGCCGGTGAGGACGACCCAGCCCGCCCGGTAGCCGCACACCCGGTACGCCTTGGAGAGTCCGTTGAACGTCAGGCACAGCAGGTCCGGGGCGACCGAGGCCATGTTGATGTGGACGGCGTCGTCGTAAAGGATCTTGTCGTAGATCTCGTCGGCCAGCAGCAGCAGCGAATGCTTGCGCGCAAGGTCGGCGATCTGCGTCAGCACCTCCCGCGAATAGACGGCGCCCGTCGGATTGTTGGGATTGATGACGAGCAGCGCCTTGGTGCGCGGCGTGATCTTCGACTCGATATCCGCGATATCCGGATTCCAGCCGTTCTCCTCGTCGCAGCGGTAGTGCACCGGCTTGCCGCCGGACAGCGTCGTCATCGCCGTCCACAGCGGATAGTCGGGGGCCGGGATGAGCACCTCGTCGCCGTCGTCGAGCAGCGCCTGCATGGTCATGGTGATGAGCTCGGAGACGCCGTTGCCGAGGAACACGTCCTCGACGTCGAAGTACGGGAAGTCGGGGATGAGCTCATAACGCGTGACGATCGCCCGCCGCGCCGGCAGGATGCCCTGCGATTCGGAGTAGCCCTGTGAATAGGGGAGGGCGTGGATCATGTCGCGCATGATGACGTCCGGCGCTTCGAAACCGAACAGGGCGGGATTGCCGATGTTCAGTTTGAGGATGCGGTGGCCTTCGGCCTCCAGTCGGGCTGCGTGGCGATGCACCGGCCCACGGATCTCGTAGAGGACGTTGGCCAGCTTCGACGACTGGGGCAGCGTCTTGAGGTCGAGGGTCGGGTGGGGAACGAATGGTCTGCTCACGCTTCTCATGCTCTCAGTGCGACGCAACCGGATTGATCGCGCGGGGTCGGGAGGCCGGCGGGGAGTCGGCTGCTGTGTTTCGGGTGCGACTGTGTTCGGCGTGCGGCGGCCTAGGTGCCGGGGCGGGGGACGCCGCCGCCTCCCGGCCGTGGGACGCCGCCGCTGGGCCTCGGGACGCCGCCGCCGGGACGGGGTGCGCCGCCGGCCGGCTTGGGTGCACCGCCACTCGCGGGCTTGGGTGCGCCGCCGGTCGCGGGCTTGGGCGCGCCGCCGGTCGGTCGTGGGACGCCGCCGCCGGGGCGGGGGACGCCGCCGGTCGGCCTGGGCACGCCGCCGGCCGGCTTGGCGGCGACGGTCGTCGGTTCGGGGCTCTCGACGGCGCCGGCCTCGGACTCGGCGGCGTCCGGGGTGGACGGCGCCGGTGCGGCGGCCTGCGGCTTCGGGGCACCGCCGGGACGGGGTACGCCGCCTCCCGGTCGCGGAACGCCGCCGGGGCGAGGTGCTCCGCCGGGACGCGGCGCGCCGCCGGGGGCGGGCGCTGTGGCACTCGGTGCGCTCGCGGGCTCGGCCGACGCACCGGGCACAGGTGCTCCGCCCGGACGCGGGACGCCGCCGGGGCGAGGTGCTCCGCCCGGTCGCGGAACGCCGCCGGGGCGAGGGACTCCGCCGGGACGCGGCGCGCCACCGGGGGCGGGCGCACCGGCCTTGGCCGTCGTTCCGGGCACAGGTGCTCCGCCCGGACGCGGGACGCCGCCGGGAACGGGTGCGCCGCCGGCTCGGGGCGCGCCGCCAGGGGCCGGAGCTCCGGTCTTGGCCGCGCCACCGGGAACGGGAGCGCCACCGGGGCGGGGTGCTCCGCCCGGCCGAGGCGCGCCGCCCGGAGTCGGAGCTCCGCCGGGGCGCGGTGCGCCACCCGGCGTGGGTGCGCCGGCTTTCGCGGCTCCTCCGGGAGTCGGGGCCCCTCCGGGGCGCGGGGCGCCACCCGGCGTGGGAGCTCCGCCGGGCCGTGGTGCGCCACCGGGAGCCGGAGCGCCACCCGGCCGCGGTGCGCCACCGGGAGCCGGAGCGCCGCCCGGACGCGGCGCGCCACCCGGAGCGGGTGCTCCACCGGGCCGCGGAGCACCGGCCTTCGCGGCTCCGCCGGGCGCGGGCGCACCACCGGGCCGCGGGGCCCCGGACGGTGCTGGAGCACCACCGGGAGCCGGAGCGCCGCCGGGACGCGGAGCACCTCCGCTCGGCACGGCCTTCGCGACCGGAGCAGCCGGAGCGACGACGGCCGCCACCGGGGCGGCGGCCCCCTTGACCAGCGGAGCCTTGCGCAGCGGGTTGCCGCGCGTCACCTCGGCGGCGCCGCGCTTGACGGATTCGAGCAGCAGCTGGGCGACGTCGACGACCTCGACCTTGCCCTCGCGGTCGGTGCCGGACGTCTGGGCCGTGACGCCGTCCGTCAGCATGACGCGGCAGAACGGGCAGCCCGTGGCGATCTTCGTGGGGTTCAGCGACAGCGCCTCGTCGACCCGGTCGATGTTGATGCGCTTGCCGATGGTTTCTTCCATCCACATGCGCGCACCGCCGGCGCCGCAGCACATCGAGCGCTCGCCGTGCCGCGGCATCTCCGTCAGCGTCGACCCGGACGCGCCCATGAGCTCGCGCGGCGCGTCGTACACCTTGTTGTGACGCCCCAGGTAGCACGGGTCGTGGTAGGTGACGGACTCGCCGTTCGGCGGTGCCACCGGGATGAGGCGCTTCTCGCGAACGAGCCGGTTGAGTAGCTGCGTGTGGTGGACGACCTCGTATTCACCGCGCCCCGATCCGGGCCCGCTCGCTCCGCTCCCGGCGCCCACCTGCGGGTATTCGTTGCCGAGCGCGTTGAAGCAGTGCGCGCAGGTGACGACGATCTTCTTGCGCGCGGCCGGGGAGGTCGCGAACAACTCGTCGATGGTCGCGATGTTCTGCTGCGCGAGCATCTGGAAGAGGAACTCGTTGCCGGCGCGGCGGGCGGAGTCGCCGGTGCAGGTCTCGCCCTCGCCGAGCACGACGAAGTCGACGCCCGCGATGTCGAGCAGCTCGGCGACGGCCTTCGTCGTCCGCTTGGCGCGGTCCTCGTAGGCGCCCGCGCAACCGACCCAGAACAGGTACTCGAAGCCGTCGAACGACTCGACGTCGGCGCCGAACACCGGGATCTCGATGTCCATCTCGCCGATCCACGCCGTGCGCTGGCTGTTGTTCTGGCCCCAGGGGTTGCCCTTGGTCTCCAGCTTCTTGAACAGGCCGGCCAGCTCCGTCGGGAACTCCGACTCGATGAGCACCTGGTAGCGGCGCATGTCGATGAAGTGGTCGACGTGCTCGATGTCGACGGGGCACTGCTCGACGCAGGCACCGCAGGTGGTGCAGCTCCACAGCGCCTCGGCGTCGATGACGGCGCCGCCGAACTCGCCCTCGCTCTCGCCGACGAGCGGCCGCTCGGCCTCGGCGAGGGCGAGCGCCGGGATCTTGGCGAGCCGAGCCTCGTCCGGCTTGCCGTCGGCGTCGACGAGGCCGATCTCTTCGCCGGCCATGTCCTTGCGCCCGCCCGCCAGCAGGTACGGCGCCTTGGCGTAGCCGTGGTCGCGCAGGCTCATGATCATGAGCTTCGGCGACAGCGGCTTGGCCGTGTTCCACGCCGGGCACTGGCTCTGGCAGCGGCCGCACTCGGTACAGGTGGTGAAGTCGAGCCAGCCCTTCCAGCTGAAGTCCTCGATCTTGCCTGCACCGAACGCGTCGACGTCCGGATCGGCGGTCTCCATGTCGAGGACCCTGCCGCCGGACATCATCGGCTTGGCCGGGCCGAGGGCGACGCCGCCGTCGTCCTGGCGCTTGAAGTAGATGTTGGGGAACGCGGCGAAGCGGTGCCATGCGACGCCCCACGTCAGATTGCGGCCGACGAGGAAGAGGAACAGGCTGCCCGAGAGCAGCTTGACGACGGCGAACATCGAGACCATCACGGGGCTGGCCGGCAGCAACTCGGCGACGTGTCTGGTGAAGAAGTCGCTGTAGGGGTTGCTGTGGTGATATGTCGCGATCTTGCCGGTCTTGACGAAGATCATGCCGAGGCCCTCGAGCAGGACGATCGCCTCGATCGTGTAGGCCGGGGCGAAGTTCGAGCCGCTGAACCGTGACAGTCGGGCCGGCAGCCGCGGATGGTTGAGCTGCCGGATGGTGATGAGTGTGACGATGCCGACGACGGTGCCGATGCCGAGCAGTTCGTCCCACAGATGCCAGAGGAAGGTGTCGCCGAACACCGGCCAGTGGAACGCCGGGTCGATCGACTGCCCGTAGGCCTCGAAGAAGAGCAGGAAGCCGCCGAGGAAGCCGATCATGACGAGCCAGTGCGCCCAGCCGACCGTGCGGAACTTGTGCATCCGCGTGTGGGCGAGGAACTCGACGAGCATCGTCTTGAGACGCGGCAGCACCGGGAACGTGCGCGTGCCGTCGGGCTGGCCGAGGAAGATGATGCGGCACATCCGGACGAAACCGGAGAGGAACGACCCCCAGCACGCCAGCGAGATGACGACGGCGATCGTGCCGATGGTGATAGTCGCGGCGTTCATCGAAGTCGCGGCCTTCCTTCCGGGCGCGGCGGCGCGCCCACCTGGCGGTTGTCCAGCCCCACGGTATGACGCGAGATGCCTTGGGAGATACGCAGGTCGGCCTAACCAGAGGCTGCGTCTCAGAACTCGCTGTGGGGTCCGTCGGCCATGTTACCCGCGGGTAGGTGGTATTCGAGACGCGCCGCCGACCGTGTTGCGGCGCGGCACCGATCGGTGCCGCGCCGCAGGATCCGGTCGCTCAGCCTTCGACGGCCCCGTCCGCCAACAGCTCGTCGAGCTTGGCGTAGCCGTCGTTGACGCCCACCTCCATGCCGCTGTTCAGCCAGCCGTCCCGGCCCTCGAAGCTGTCGACGAGCGACTGCGCGTGCAGCCGGGTGCGGCCGTCGCCGAGGTCCTCGACCCGCAGCGTCTCCAGCGACACCGAGTCGGGCATGCCCTCCCAGGTGAAGGTCTGCACGAGGATGTCCTCGCCGACGGTGTGGAAGCAGCCGCGGAACCGATACTCCTGGCCGTCGTGGATGTTGGTGAACCGCCACTCGCCGCCGCTGCGGGCGTCCCAGTGGTCGATGCGCGTGGTGATGGACGCCGGCCCGACCCACTTCGCGTAGAGCTCGCTGTCGGTGTGGGCCCGCATGACCTGCGCCGGGGTGGCCTTGAAGTCGCGGGTGATGCGGATGATGGGCAGGGTGGGGTCGGCCTCGATGACGGCCTTCTCGTAGGTGTTCATCGTTCTTCTCCTTCTATATGTGTGCCGGGCGTCCTATATGTGTGCCGGGCGTCGGCGTGACGGGGGATGTGTCGGGAGGCGGGTCGCCGAGGGCGGCGAGCAGGGCTTCGAGTCGGCCCATGCGCTCCTCGGCCTGTCGCCGATAGCGTTCGATCCAGTCGGTCATGACGCCGAGGGCGGCGGAGTCGAGGTGGACCGGACGCGTCTGGGCGGCGCGGGAGCGGGTGACCAGGCCGGCGTCTTCCAGCACTTTGATGTGCCTGGAGACCGCCTGGATGGAGACGTCGTACGGCGCGGCGAGTTCGCTGACGGTCGCGTCGCCGATGGTGAGGCGAGCGACGATGTCGCGTCTGGTCGGGTCTGCGAGCGCCGCGAACGCCTTGGACAGCTGGTCCGCGGCCATCACCTCCTTTGTCGTCCGGGGCCGATCGAGGTATTCAATCGATCTGTTGAATACAGTCTGAACCACGCTGCGGAGGTTGTCAACAGGTTGGTTGAATAAGCTGAGAACGGGCCGTTGACCTGCGGTGTTGTCCAACGGACGGCGCATCGACCGGCGTTGCTGTCCGTTCCGTCCGTACGCTGGACCGCATGCTGTGGATCGTGCGTCGGGCCGTGTCAGCGCTCGTCACGTTGCTGACCCTCGCGTTGGCCGTGTCGTCGGGGTGGGTGCTCTGGAGCAGTTCGGGGCGGGTGCACGCCGAGCAGCGGGAATGGGTGATCGTGCTGGGCGACAAGGTGGAGCCCGACGGCCTGCCGTCGCACTATCTGACGGACCGGCTCGAGGTGGCGCTGGATCTGCTCCGGAAGGGGACGGTTCGGCGCGCGCTCGTCAGCGGCAACGGGGAGTCGACGCGCGGCGACGAGGTGACGGCGATGCGTCGCTACCTGCTTGAACGCGGTATCGCGCCGGCGTCCGTCGTCGAGGACCGGCACGGCCTCGACACCTACGACTCGTGCTATCGCGCCGCGCATCTGTTCGGCGTCCGTGACGCGGTCGTCGTCACCCAGGACTTCCACCTGCGCCGCGCGATCGCGTTGTGCCGCGGTCATGAGATCGACGCCGTCGGTGCGGAGGCCTCGACGGACGCCGGCGTCTATCTCACGGTGCGCAACTGGCTTCGCGAGATCGTGCTCTCGCGCCCGAAAGCGCTGCTCGACGACGTCCTCGATCCGGGTGCGCAGTTCGATGAGCGCTGAGCGGCGTCGTATCGGTAGCCGCTGAGCGTCGAGGCGACGATAATCGCCTCGACGGTGCGCTACGGCTACCGATATGACGCGGTCGCAACGAACAGGGCCCGCCGGAGGTGTTCCGGCGAGCCCTGTTCGTTCGGGTTGCGGGGTGTGTCAGTACTCGTGGCCGCTCGTGCAGGCCCAGAGGTAGATCGTCGCTCCGGAGCCGGCGGAGTATCGGGCCTCGCGCTGCGCGGCCGAGAGGCTCGTGTCGGCGCCGTAGCCCCAACGGGTGCGGGTTTCGGCGACCGCGCCGCAGCCGTTCGCCATGGTGGCGACGATCTTGCAGCCCCAGCTCGGGCAGTAGTCGAGAGCCGCCTGCTCGGCCGCCGCCCGGTTCGGGTAGTCGAGTGCCCGGCCCCACGAGCCGTCGGACGGATCGAGGGCGATGGCGCCGTAGTAGACGGCGGCGTTGGCCTGCGGGGCGGTGACGCCGACGAGGGCGCCGAGCGCGATGGTGCCGGCAGCGGAGAGCGCGGCGATGCGCGTGCGAGTGCTCATGGGGTGTTCCTTACGTCAGTGCTGGGTCGTCTGGTCGCCGGATGGTCGGAGCCGATGCATCCGGGTCGAGTGCCCCGCTGCTCGACTGTCAGCCGGCGCGCGGGGCTCCGGAGGTGGGCTTGCTCGGCTTCTCGGGTGCCGGCGCGAGATCGGTCGGCTTCGTGACGGTGACCGGCTGGTTCCAGTCGGACAGCGAGACGGCGACCGTGGCGTTCTCGCCCGCGGTGACCTCCAGCTTGACCACCTGGTTTCCGTCCTTGGCGACCCACAGCGTCACGGGAACGGGTGCGTTCGCCTGGTCCTTGTTCTTGTCGCCGAACTGGGCTCCGGTGACCGACTTCAGCTTCTCCGCCGTGACGGTGCCGGTGATCTTCGTCGATGCGACGCCGTTGACGGTCTCATCGCCCTTGGTCTCGGCGCCCGAGAGGTTCTTGATGATGCTCGGCAGGCCCTTGTCCTTGTCGAGGAGCGTGCCGACGGCGATGAACGACTCGCCCTCGCCGTAGTCGTCGTACTTGTCGCCGGTGAGCTTGGCGTAGAAGTGGCCGTCGATGTAGACGAACGGGACCTTCTTGTCGTCGACGGTGAGGGTCGCCTCACCCTGTGCCTGGGCGGGTGAGGTGTTGGCCTTCGCGTCCAGGGCCTTGACGTTGAGACTCGGGACCTTGCCCGTCGTCTCGAGCTTCAACGTCGCGCTCTTGAGTGCAGCGACGGTCTCGGAGGCCTGCTGCAGGATGGTGGTGGCGTCGCCGCCGCCGGAGTCCTTCTTGTCCTCCGAGCATCCGGCGACCAGGAGGGCTGCGGTTCCGAGGGCCGCTAGGGCGGCGATGAGGCGGACGGAACGTTGTGCTGGCATGTGTACCCCGCTTTCTGTTGCTTCATCGGATACTACGACTATCAAGCCGCGCATGTCGAGAGGCGGTTTTCGACGGCGTCCGCGGATAGTAGGAAATCGATTAACGGGCGTTCATGGCCGAACGGGGCGCGGCGGGTCGACCCGGGAGTGGGGCATGTCACACGAAGATCGGCCGCCGCGGGAATGGATCACGGACGGGGCGGCGTTGTGCAGAGGGTAAACCTGAGTCTCATACGCTCAACTGAGTTGACGGGTCGACGATCCGCGACTAGTACTTGAGTCCGTAACGCTGAGGTTTTCAGGCAGACGCGATCGACGCGGACCCGCGCGGTCGTCATCAGCCGGCCCGGTCGCCTCGTGTCGACCGGCGCCGGACACATACGGGCGGACTCGCCCGTCACGAACCAAGGAGGCACACGCATGGCACGTGCAGTCGGTATCGACCTCGGGACGACGAACTCGGTGGTCTCGGTCCTCGAAGGCGGTGAGCCGAACGTCATCGCGAACTCGGAGGGCTCGCGCACCACGCCGTCCGTCGTCGCGTTCGCGCGCAACGGCGAGGTCCTCGTCGGACAGCCCGCCAAGAATCAGGCGGTGACGAACGTCGATCGCACCATCCGCTCCGTCAAGCGCCACATCGGCACCGACTGGTCGGTGACGATCGACGACAAGAAGTACACGCCGCAGGAGATCAGCGCCCGCATCCTCATGAAGCTGAAGCGGGACGCGGAGTCGTACCTCGGCGACGACGTCACCGACGCCGTCATCACCGTCCCCGCCTACTTCAACGACGCGCAGCGTCAGGCGACCAAGGAGGCCGGACAGATCGCGGGCCTCAACGTGCTGCGCATCGTCAACGAGCCGACCGCGGCCGCGCTGGCCTACGGCCTCGACAAGGGCGACACCGAGCAGACGATCCTCGTCTACGACCTCGGCGGCGGCACGTTCGACGTCTCGCTGCTGGAGATCGGCGAGGGCGTCGTCGAGGTCCGCGCGACCTCCGGTGACAACCACCTGGGCGGCGACGACTGGGATCAGCGCATCGTCGACTGGCTCGTCGAGAAGTTCCGGGGCACCTCGGGCATCGACCTGACCAAGGACAAGATGGCGATGCAGCGGCTGCGCGAGGCCGCGGAGAAGGCGAAGATCGAGCTGTCCTCCGGGCAGAGCACGTCGATCAACCTGCCGTACATCACGGTGGACGCGGACAAGAACCCGCTCTTCCTCGACGAGCAGCTGTCCCGCAGCGAGTTCGAGCGCATCACCTCCGACCTGCTCGAGCGCACCCGTGCGCCGTTCCAGGCCGTCATCAAGGACGCCGGGATCGCCGTCGGCGACATCGACCACGTCGTGCTCGTCGGCGGTTCGACCCGCATGCCCGCCGTCACGTCGCTCGTCAAGGAGCTGACGGGCGGCCAGGAGCCGAACAAGGGTGTCAACCCGGACGAGGTCGTCGCTGTCGGCGCCGCGCTGCAGGCCGGTGTCCTGCGCGGCGAGGTCAAGGACGTGCTGCTGCTGGACGTCACCCCGCTGAGCCTCGGCATCGAGACCAAGGGCGGCGTCATGCACAAGCTCATCGAGCGCAACACGACGATCCCGACCAAGCGTTCGGAGACGTACACGACGGCCGAGGACAACCAGCCGTCCGTGCAGATCCAGGTCTATCAGGGCGAGCGCGACATCGCGGCGCACAACAAGCTGCTCGGCAGCTTCGAGCTCGGCGGCATCGCGCCGGCGCCGCAGGGTGTGCCGCAGATCGAGGTCACCTTCGACATCGACGCCAACGGCATCGTCCACGTCACGGCCAAGGACAAGGGCACGGGCAAGGAGAACAGCATCCGGATCCAGGACGGCTCGGGCCTGTCGAAGGACGAGATCGACCGGATGATCAAGGACGCCGAGGCGCACGCCGACGAGGATCGCAAGCGTCGCGAGGAGGCGGAGAACCGCAACCAGGCCGAGTCGCTGGTCAACCACACCGAGAAGTTCCTCAAGGAGAACGCGGACAAGGTCCCGGCGGACGTCAAGAGCGGCGTCGAGTCGGCGATCGGCGATGTCAAGGAGGCCCTGAAGGGCACCGATACGGCCGCGATCCGCACCGCCGTCGAGGCGCTCACGGCCAAGTCGCAGGAGATGGGCCAGGCGATCTACGCCGCGGCGGCGTCCGAGGCTCCGGCCGGCGGCGCGTCCGCCGACGGCGACGACGTCGTGGACGCGGAGGTCGTCGACGAGGACAAGGACGGTTCCAAGTGACGGCTGCGGGCGACGGCGTCGACGAGACCACCGGCACCGACGAGGTGACCGGTACGGACCAGGCCGCCGGAACGGACCAGGCCGCGGCGGCCGACGCGCCCGAGGAGCAGGCCGCCGCGTCCGGTGCGGACGAGGCGCAGGGTGCGGCTGAGCACAGCGATGCCGCCGGCGCCGGCGAAACCGTCTCGGCCGAGGCGTCCAAAGTCGCGGAACTGACCGCTGATCTGCAGCGGGTGCAGGCCGAGTACACCAACTTCCGGCGTCGTACGGCCCGGGAGCACGAGGCCAACGCGGCGCGTGCCAAGGGCGCCGTGCTCAAGGAACTGCTGGCCGTGCTCGACGATCTCGACCGCGCCCGGCAGCACGGCGACCTCGAGTCGGGGCCGCTCAAGGCGATCGGCGACAAGATCGTCGGCGCGCTCGGCGGGCTCGGACTCGAGCCCTTCGGCGAGCCGGGCGAGGTCTTCGACCCGGAGAAGCACGAGGCCGTCTCGCACAGCGGCGACGGCGCGTCCCCGGTGCTCGACGCGGTGTTCCGCAAGGGCTACCGGCTCGGCGACGTCGTGCTGCGACACGCGATGGTGACGGTCGCCGACGCTCCGGAGCCGAGCGCCGCGGCGTCCGAAGGCGACGCGGCGGCCTCGGCCGGACGGTCCTAGCCCGGCCGTGCGACCACTGCATCAGACACGACAGAAATGAGGAGGTGACGTCCGATGGCCGTTGCGCGTGAATGGCTGGAACGCGACTTCTACGCCGACCTCGGCGTCGCCAAGGACGCCTCGCCGGACGAGATCAAGAAGTCGTATCGGAAGTTGGCGCGGGAGCTGCATCCCGATGCCAACGCGAACAACGCGCAGGCCGAAGAGCGGTTCAAGGCCGTCTCCGAGGCGCACAGCGTGTTGTCCGACTCGGCCAAGCGTAAGGAGTACGACGAGGCGCGTCGGGCCTTCGGTGCCGGCCGGTTCCAGGGCGGGACGACGTTCCGCCCCGGCCCGGGGGGCGCCGACGCGGGCTTCGACCTCGGCGATCTCTTCGGCGGCGGTGGTGCCGCCGGCGGCGGTGGGCTGGGGGACATCCTCGGCGGCATGTTCGGGCGCAGCGGCCGCGCCGAGCCGACGTCCCGGCCGCGGCGCGGCAAGGACCTCGAAGCCCACACCGGGCTGTCCTTCCGCGACGCGGCACGCGGCACCACCAAGCCGCTGACACTGACGAGCCCCGCGCCGTGCACGACGTGCCACGGCTCGGGGGCGCGTCCCGGCACGAGTCCGACGACGTGCACGACCTGTCACGGCTCGGGCATCGTCAGCCGGAACCAGGGCGCGTTCGGATTCAGCGAACCGTGCACCGACTGCCACGGCACCGGACAGCGGATCGACGATCCGTGCGTCGACTGCGGCGGCACCGGCGTCACGACGCGGACGCGGACCATCAGCGTCCGCATCCCGCCGGGTGTCGAGGACGGGCAGCGGATCCGGCTCGCCGGTCAGGGCGAGGCGGGGATGCGCGGTGCGCCGTCGGGCGACCTGTACGTCACCGTGGCGGTCGCGTCGGATCCGGTGTTCACCCGGTCCGGCAACGACCTCAAGGTGACGGTGCCGGTCGACTTCGCCGAGCTCGTGCTCGGGACCACGGTGAGCGTGCCGACGCTCGACGGTCGCGTCGGGGTGAAGGTCCCGGCGGGCACCGCGGACGGGCGGACCCTGCGCGTGCGCGGTCGCGGCATTCCGAAGCGGGCCGGCGGGGCGGGCGATCTGCTCGTGACGGTCAAGGTGGCGGTTCCCGAGAACCTCGACGCCGCCGCGATCGCCGCGCTGAAGGAGTACCAGGAGGCCGCCGGGCGCGGCGGCTTCGATCCCCGTGCCGGATGGGCGGGGGCCTGAGGTCCATGCGAGAGAAGGAGGGGGTGTGATGATGGCGGATCGCGGCGAGCCCGCGCCCGACGCGGCGACGTTCCTCATCTCCGCCGCCGCCAGACTCGCCGGCATGCATGCGCAGACACTCCGGACGTACGACCGGCTCGGGCTGGTCAGTCCGGAGCGGACGCCCGGCGGCGGCCGCCGGTACTCGCGGCGGGACGTCGATCTGCTGCGGGAGTTCCAGCGACTGTCGCAGGACGAGGGCGTCAACCTCGCCGGCATCAAACGGATCATCGAGCTGGAGAACCAGGTCGACGCCCTGCAGGCGAAGAACGCGGAGCTGCAGGCGGAGCTCGCCCGGCGCGGCATGCCGGGCGACGTCGTGCCGGTCGTGCGATCGAGCGCGCTCGTCGTCTGGCAGCCGCGGCGGGGTAAGCGGCGCTAGGGTTCCGGTTCGGGGCGGGGTGACCCGTCGACGGGCCGCAGGCAGTCCCCCGCGGGCTCGTTCCTCGCGCCGCTCCCGCCAAGCCCGATGCCAGCGGCCCGTCGACGGGTCACCTCACCCCGAACCTCTGTGTGCGCTTGGCCGTACCTGTCCGGGCTTACGATCGAAGCATGAGTCAATACCTCGGCATGTCGATCACCGGCGACCAGCTGGCGTCCGTCATGGTCGACGACGTCGCGGACGTGGTCTCGGCGCGGAACGCGATCGACCTGACCGGGGTCGACGCCGAGGGTGTGTTCGGGGCCGTCTCGGGTGTCATCGAGACGGTGCCGTTCGAGCCCGCGCGGATCGTCGTCGCCTGCTCGATCCCCGAGTTGCGGCGGTACCTGCTGCAGCGCATCGGTGAGGCGGGGCAGGGCTGGTCGAAGGTCATCACCGTGGTCGACGGCGTCGACGCCTATATGAGCATCGCCGGCGCGTTGTTCATCGATCAGAACGTCGTCGCCGTCGCCGACATCGGCCCGGACGCCCGGTTGCGTCCGGGCCTTTCGCTTGCCGTCGTCGACGCCCGGGTCCACGGCCCGCGCGGCGTCGTCGAGACGCCGCCTGCGCCGAGTGAGCCGCTCAACACGCCCGAGGGCGCGCTGTGGTTCGCGGACCTGCTGGCGACGGTGCCGAGTGTGGAGGGCGGGCCGTCCGGGATCGTCCTCATCGGGCCGGGCGTCGACGTGACGGGCGTCGCGTCGGCTATCGAATACGGTGCGGGGCTGCCGGTTCAGGTGGCGCACGATCCCGTCTTCGCGTCGGCGACGGCGGCCGTCGGCCTGGCCGACCGGCGCACGCCGGAGCCGACGAAACGCCGCTGGGCGGTGCTTGCGGCGGTGGCCGTCGCCGCGATCGTCGTGCTCGGCGGCCTGACGATCGCCGCCTTCGTCTCGAGCGGCAAGGGCGATCCCGTGCAGGCGGAGGAGCCGACGCCGACGTCGACCCCGACGTCGGGGATGACGCTGACGTTCACGTCGACGTCGGCGGGGGCGCCGCTCGTCCGGACGCGCGTCGTACCGACGCCGACCACCGACACCGAGCGCGTGACCGTGACGGAGCGGCCGCGTACCGAGACGGTCACGCCGCCCGCGGAGACGGAGACGGCGCCGCAGCAGACCATCAAGATCCCCATCACGGTGACGCGGACCGTCACATTGCCGCCGACGTCCACGTCGCAGACGCAGACCACGACGTCGACGACCCAGGAGCCGGCGCCGGCGTCGGCGCCGTGACCGGCGTCAGACCGGGTCGCTGAGCACCTGCGCGGCGCCGAGCGCGAGCGCCGCGGCGCGTACCGCCGCCACCATGTCCGGCGGCCCCGCGACCAGCACCGTCCGGCCGGACAGGGGCTGCGCGGCGAGGACGTCGGCGGCCCGCCCGCGACGCAGCTCGCCGCCCGGGTGATGGTCGAGCCACCACGGATTGGCGAACGATTCGACGACAGGCGTCACCGTCAGCCACGGATTGGCGGCGGCGAACTCCCGCAGGCCGGCGAGGTCCGTCAGTTCGCCGGGGCAGCGTGCGGCATAGATGAGATGGGTGTCGCCGACGGCCGCGTCGACGAGCCTGTCGAGCAGCAGCGCGCGCAACGGGGCGATGCCGGTGCCGCCGGCGACGAGCACCGTCGGCGGCGCGGCGCGGGCGTCCTCGTAGGACTCGTGATCGGGAAGCGCCAGCGAGCCGTGCGGCTGGGCGATCCGCCAGACCTCGCCCGGGGTCGTCGCGGCGACGATCGACGGACTGACGAGCCCGCCCGGCACCGCGCGGATGTGGAACTCGACGTGCCCTTCGGGATTCGGGGGGAGCGCGGAGGAGAACATCCGCCACGCGTGCGGGAAGTGCGGCGTGGCGACCTCGACGTACTGCCCGGCGCGCCAGCGC
Source organism: Mycobacteriaceae bacterium (assembly GCA_044222225.1). Lineage (GTDB taxonomy): Bacteria > Actinomycetota > Actinomycetes > Mycobacteriales > Mycobacteriaceae > JBGANR01. Next base: position 105,237 of record JBGANR010000006.1, on the reverse strand, counting down.
GGCGGCCCGTCGGCGACGAGCCGGACGACGGCCAGATCGCGGCTCGGCCGCAGCACCTCGACGACTCGGGCCTCCTCGACGGCCGCGGACGTCGTCGATTCGGCGGCGCCCTGCATGACGCCGGTGATGAGCAGCACGGCGTGCACCGTGTCGGCCTCCGCGTCGTCGTCGAAGCGGTCCTCGAAGAGCGCCGCGAGCTCGGCGAACAACACGGCTCGGAACGGCTCGTAGTGCTCGGGCAGGACGCCGAACTTGCGATGGTCGCGGCCGAGCTGGGCCAGCAGCTCGACGAGGTCCTCGTGGGTGCTCGGATCGGGGATCGCGGTCAGCACGTGGTCGAGGAGACGCGGCAGCGCGCGGTACTGATGCGTCAGCGACGGGGCGAACAGCCGACGCAGATCCGGGCGGTACGCGAAGAGCCGAGAGTAGAACCGGCGGGCGAAACCGTCGGGATCGGTGCGCAGGACGTCCCTGACGCCGTGCAGAGGCGGCCGAGAATGCGTGCCCACGACACCTCCACCATTCGGGCCAATACAGCGAACCGGCTGTGATCGGGGCGACGACGAACCCTCCGCCGACGTCCGTGGCGACTGCTGTCGCCGCCGGCGTCGCGGATCGGTCTCCCCGATCGAACGAAGCGTCAGTGTAGTACCCGAAACGCCCGGAACCCGGGTCGCCGCGCCTTGCTCCACGGGATCGGTACGCTCGACCCCGAGCAACGCGCCGCCGTGCGCCGGACCGACACGAGCGGAGGTGTGCCGTGGCTGCCGCCGACGCCGACGGGGGTCGTCCTGGTGAACGCGACCGATCGGACGGCGCGCCGTCGGGTGCCGGGCGTCGACGCCGTCCGCCGCAGGACGGCCGCCGGCGGGCTCCGCGGCGTGCGGCCAGGCCGAGCCCGATGCGGGCCGGGGCGAAGGGGCTGCTCGTCGCGAGCCGCGTCATCGGGGTGATCGTCGCCGTCGTCGTGCTCGTCGGCACCGGCGTCGTGTGGAAGCTGTACAACGATCTCAGCGACGGCCTCACCCAGTCGAAGGCGCTGCGCGGCAGGCAGGGAAGCACGGGCGGCGATCGGAACATCCTCATCATGGGCCTCGACAGCAGGCTCGACGTCAACGGCAACCCCCTGCCGCAGGAGATGTACGACGCCCTGCACGCCGGCGACGAGACGAGCGGTGGGTACAACGCGAACGTCCTCATCCTGCTGCACATCCCGGCGGGCGGTGAGAAGGCGACGGCGATCTCCATCCCGCGCGACGACTACGTCGACTTCCCCGGCTGCCCCGGCGGGCAGTGCAAGGGCAAGATCAAGCAGGCCTACGGGCTGGCGCACTACGAGACGAAGACGCGACTGCAGGCCGAGGGCGGCCTCAGTGACGAAGAGCTCGAACGTCAGGCGCGCGAGGCGGGCCGCATCGCCGAGATCGACACCGTCCAGCAGTTCCTCGGCGGGGTGCCGATCGACCACTTCGTCGAAGTCACGCTCATCGCGTTCTTCCAGGTCGCCGAGGTGGTACAGCCGATCCGCGTGTGTCTGACCCAGGCGACGTCGGACGTCTACTCGGGCGCGCGGTTCCGCAAGGGCGAGCAGGACATCAGCGCCTCGCAGGCGATGGCCTTCGTCCGGCAGCGGCGCGACCCGAACACCGACCTCAACTTCACCGATCTCGATCGCAATCGCCGGCAGCAGGCGTTCATCGTCTCGCTCGCGCAGCAGTTGCAGCGGACGGGCGCGATCACCGATCTGGGCAGACTGCAGCGGATCCTCGACGTCGCCAAGCCGAACATCGCCGTCGACGAGGGGCTCGACCTCATGGACCTCGCGTCCAGCGCGACCGACCTGGCCGGCAACACGACGTTCTACACGCTGCCGGTGCAGGAGTTCACGCAGAACGAGTTCGGCGAGGACATCAACCAGGTGGACGTGCCGCTCATCCGCGCGATCGTCGCGGACATCCTCGGTACGGGCGCGATCCCGTCGTCGACGCCGCCGCGGCCGACCACCGGCTCGCGTTCCGCGGCGCCCACCACCGCGACGACGCCCACCGCGGCGACGACGCCCATTGTGCCGACGACGTCCGACGCCCCGGTGACGTCGATCCCGTCGGCCGTCACGGCCGCCCCGACGAGCGGTGCGAGGGCCCCGGACCCGACCGAGCTGTCGGTGCTCGGCAGCTCCGGGGTGCCCTGCGTGAAGTAGCCGGATCGTCGAGCCGGCTACGGATCAGACCGGTTCGGGATCCGCGAGGCGGCCCAGCAGCACCAGGATCTGCTCCTGGCCGCGGGTGAGCGTCGTGAACCCGCGTTCCATGCGGTCCTCGACCCTGGTCAGGCGGTCTTCGACCTTGGTCAGGCGGTGCTCGACCTTGGTCATGCGGCTCTCGAGATTCGTCAGCCGCATGCCGTGATCCAGCTGCGTCTCGCGGAACTCCAGCTGCGTGACGCGCAGCGCGTTCAGCACCTGGCTGTGATTGTTGAGCGCCGCGCGGAAGTCGCGCGTGTCCCGGTCGGCGCCCTGGGCGAGCGTGAAGGATGCGCCGACCTGCTCGTACAGCCGCGTCCGGTCGCGTTCCAGCGCCGTCACACGCACTTCGAGATCGTGCAGTTCGTCGGACATGATGTGACCCCCCTGGTCATCCGGTGGCGGCGGTCGGCCGCCACCTCGGATGCCTCGTCGCAGGTGCCGCCGAGGCGACGCTCGGGTGATCGGCCGAGACGACCGTCGCTCGAGTGTCGGGTTCGGATCATATGCGAATGAGGAGCGGCTGTATAGAGGGAAGTCGGCACTGGCCGGACTCCGTTCGCCTCGCTAGAATTCAGCGTAGTCCGCTCAATTTTTCTGAACTTGAGCGGAATAGACTCAACTATAACGCTGTTGGACCTGAGCGAAGGCGCGCGCCCGGGTGCCACCCGTCCACGACGGCATTCGGCTGCCGCGCTACGAGTCCATCGATCCACAGAGAAAGGCGTGCGCGTGGAGCATTTCAACCCGACCACCAAGACCCAGGCCGCGCTGGCAGCGGCGCTGTCGGCCGCGACGACGGCGGGCAACCCGGACGTGCGGCCGGCGCACATCCTGCAGGCGCTGCTGGCCCAGTCCGACGGCATCACCGGCCCGCTGCTGCGGGCCGTCGGCGTCGACCCCCTGGCCATCGAACCGCAGGTCACGGCTCTGCTGGCCCGTCAGCCCCGAGCGCAGGGCGGCAACCCGCCGCAGTTGAGCCGCGACTCCATCACCGCCGTCACCACCGCGCAGCGGATCGCCGGCGAGATGGACGACGAGTACGTCTCCACCGAGCACCTGCTCGTCGGTCTGGCGACCGGTGATTCCGACGTCGCGAGCCTGCTGCAGCGCGTCGGCGCGACGCCGGAGGCCCTGCGCGAGGCGTTCGTCTCCGTACGCGGCAGTGCGCGCGTCACCAACCCCGATCCCGAGTCCACCTACCAGGCCCTGGAGAAGTACTCGACCGACCTGACGAAGGCGGCGCGCGAGGGCAAGCTCGACCCGGTCATCGGCCGGGACACCGAGATCCGGCGCGTCGTGCAGGTGCTCTCGCGTCGTACCAAGAACAACCCGGTGCTCATCGGTGAGCCGGGCGTCGGCAAGACGGCGATCGTCGAGGGTCTCGCCCAGCGCATCATCGCCGGCGACGTGCCCGAATCGCTGCGCGGCAAGACGCTGGTCTCGCTCGACCTCGGCTCGATGGTCGCGGGCGCCAAGTACCGCGGCGAGTTCGAGGAGCGCCTGAAGGCCGTGCTCGACGAGATCAAGGGCTCGGCCGGCCAGGTCATCACCTTCGTCGACGAGCTGCACACGATCGTCGGCGCCGGTGCGACGGGCGAGTCGGCGATGGACGCCGGCAACATGATCAAGCCGATGCTCGCCCGCGGCGAGCTGCGGCTCGTCGGCGCGACGACCCTCGAGGAGTACCGCAAGTACATCGAGAAGGACGCGGCGCTGGAGCGCCGGTTCCAGCAGGTGTACGTCGGCGAGCCGTCCGTCGAGGACGCCATCGGCATCCTGCGCGGGCTCAAGGACCGCTACGAGGTGCACCACGGCGTCCGCATCACCGACTCCGCGCTGGTCGCGGCGGCGACGCTCTCGGACCGCTACATCACCAGCCGGTTCCTGCCGGACAAGGCCATCGACCTCGTCGACGAGGCGGCGTCGCGGCTGCGCATGGAGATCGACTCGCGGCCCGTCGAGATCGACGAGGTGGAGCGCGTCGTGCGGCGCCTCGAGGTCGAGGAGGTGGCGCTCGCCAAGGAGACCGACGACGCGTCCAAGGAGCGGCTGGTCAAGCTGCGCACCGAACTGGCCGATCAGCGCGAGACGCTCAACGAGCTCTCGGCGCGCTGGCAGTCCGAGAAGCACGCGATCGACGCCGTCCGCGACCTCAAGGAGCAGCTCGACGAGTTGCGCGGCGAGGCCGAGCGGGCCGAGCGCGACGGGAATCTGGGCAAGGCCGCCGAGCTGCGGTACGGCCGGATCCCGGCCGTCGAGAAGGAGCTCGACGCGGCCACCGAGCGCTCCGGTGCCCGCGGCGGCGACGTCATGTTGCAAGAGGAGGTCGGTCCGGACGACGTCGCGCAGGTCGTGTCGGCGTGGACCGGCATCCCCGCCGGCCGCATGCTCGAAGGCGAGACGGCCAAGCTGTTGCGCATGGAGACCGAGCTCGGCAGGCGCGTCGTCGGGCAGGCCGAGGCCGTCACGGCCGTCTCGGACGCCGTGCGTCGCGCCCGCGCCGGCGTCTCCGACCCGAACCGGCCCACCGGCTCGTTCCTCTTCCTCGGCCCGACCGGCGTCGGCAAGACCGAGCTGGCCAAGGCGCTGGCCGACTTCCTCTTCGACGACGAGCGCGCGATGGTCCGCATCGACATGAGCGAGTACGGCGAGAAGCACTCCGTCGCGCGGCTCGTCGGTGCGCCTCCGGGATACGTCGGCTACGACGCCGGCGGCCAGCTCACGGAGGCGGTGCGGCGTCGGCCGTACACGGTCGTGCTGTTCGACGAGGTCGAGAAGGCGCATCCGGACGTCTTCGACGTGCTGTTGCAGGTGCTCGACGAGGGACGACTGACGGACGGCCAGGGCCGGACCGTCGACTTCCGCAACACCATCCTCATCCTCACCTCCAACCTGGGGGCCGGGGGCAGTCGCGAGCAGATGATGATCGCGGTGAAGTCGGCGTTCAAGCCCGAGTTCGTCAACCGGCTCGACGACGTCGTCATCTTCGATCCGCTCTCGCCGGAGCAGCTCGTCGGCATCGTCGACATCCAGCTGGACCAGCTCGGCAGGCGGCTCGCGCAACGTCGGCTGCAGCTGGAGGTCTCGACGCGGGCCAAGGAATGGCTCGGGACGCGCGGCTTCGACCCGCAGTACGGCGCCCGGCCGTTGCGCCGGCTCATCCAGCAGGCCATCGGCGACGAGCTCGCCAAGGGGCTGTTGCGCGGCGACATCCGGGACGGCGACGTCGTGCCGGTCAACGTGAGCGCGGACGGGGAGCGGTTGATCCTGGGCTGATCGCGCGGCGTCGCCGGAGGCCCCGATGACTTGAGGTTGACGTCAAGATCAATACTTTGGGTGTGAACGGCACTCATACAGTCCTCATCGCGAATCGCGGCGAGATCGCGCTGCGCATCCATCGCGGCGCCAAGGCGCTCGGGATGCGGACGGTCGCGGTCTTCGTGGGTGACGACCGGGCGGCGCGGCACGTCCGGCTCGCGGACGAGGCGCGTGAGCTGCTCGGCGAACGGGGCTACCTGGACGTCGAGCAGCTGCTCGACGTCGCCCGCGACACCGGGGTGACGCTCGTCCATCCGGGCTATGGCTTCCTCAGCGAGAGCGCACAGTTCGCGGCGGCGTGCGCCGACGCGGGGCTGACGTTCGTCGGCCCGAGTTCGGCGGCTCTGGCGACGCTCGGCGACAAGGCGAGCGCACGCGCGCTCGCGGTCTCGCTCGGCGTCCCGGTGCTGCCCGCGACCGAGGCCGGGGTGTCGCCGGCGGAGGCCGCGGAGTTCTTCGCGGCGCAGGGCGCGGGCGCGGCCGTCGTGGTCAAGGCGGTCGCCGGCGGCGGTGGGCGCGGGATGCGCGTCGTCACCGATCCGGCCGACCTGGAGTTCGCCTTCGCGAGGTGCCGCTCCGAGGCCGAGCGGGCGTTCGGTAACGGCGACGTGTACGTCGAGCGTTACCTGCCGCGGGCGCGGCACATCGAGGTGCAACTGCTCGGCGACGGCACCGGGGACGTCGTGCACCTGTGGGATCGCGACTGCTCGGTGCAGCGGCGGCATCAGAAGGTGATCGAGCTGGCGCCGGCGCTCACGCTGCCGACGGCCCGCCGGGCGCCGCTGCTGGCGGCGGCCCGCGAGCTCGGCGCGGCGGTCGGCTACGCCGGGGCGGGCACGGTCGAGTTCCTGGTCGATGCCGACGATCCGGCCGACTGGTTCTTCCTGGAGGCCAATCCGCGGTTGCAGGTCGAGCACCCGGTCACCGAGGCCGTGACCGGCGTCGACGTCGTCGCCGCCCAACTGCGCATCGCCGCCGGCGCGACGCTGGCCGGTCTGGGGCTGACGCAGGAGCGGATCGCCGAGCCGCGCGGCGCCGCGCTCGAATGCCGGGTCAACCTCGAGGAGATCGGTCCGGACGGCATAGCGCGTGCGGCGTCCGGCGAGATCACCGGGCTCGACCTGCCGAGCGGGCCGGGCGTGCGCGTCGACGCCGGCGGGTACGTAGGCATGCGCGCCGGCGGGGCCTACGACTCGCTGCTGGCCAAGATCGTCGTGCACACCGCCGAGACGGACCTCGTCGCGCTCGCCGACGCCGCCGAGCGGGCGCTCGCCGAACTCCACGTCGCCGGCACGGCGACCAACGCGCCGGTGCTGCGCGCGATCCTCGGCCACGAGACGTTCCGCTCCGGGGCCGCCACCACCGCTTTCCTCGACGCGCGCGCGGCCGAGTTCGCACCCGCCGCCGCGCGGGGGGCGTCGGCCGGGCCCGCCGGGGTGCTCTCGGCGACGTTCCCGGGCACCGTCACCGACGTCCCGGTGCGGGTGGGCGATACCGTCGCCGTCGGTGACCCGCTCGTCGTGGTCGAGGCGATGAAGATGGAGCACGTGCTCGTCGCGGCGGCGTCGGGCACGGTCGCCGAGATCCGCGTCGTCCCGGGCGACGTCGTCGCCGACGAGGCGGTGCTCGTGGTGCTCGACGTCGACGGTGAGCAGCGCGAACGCGTCGACGCCACCGCCGAGATCGACCTCGACGCCGTCCGCGACGACCTCGCCGAGGTGATCGAGCGCCACCGCATCGGGCTCGACGAGGCCCGGCCCGAGGCCGTCGCCAAGCGGCGCCGGATCGGCCGGCGCACGGCCCGGGAGAACATCGCGGACCTCTGCGACGACGGCTCGTTCACCGAGTACGGCGCGCTCGCCGTCGCCGCCCAACGGCAGCGTCGCGCCCTCGACGACCTCATCGCCAACACGCCCGCCGACGGCATCATCACCGGCGTCGGCCGGATCAACGGCGAGGGGCACCCGAGTGCGGCGCGTTGCGCCGTCCTGTCCTACGACTACACCGTGCTGGCCGGCACGCAGGGCGTCATCAACCATCGCAAGACCGACCGCGCGCTGGAACTGGCCGAGCGCACCGGGCTGCCGGTCGTGCTCTTCGCCGAGGGCGGCGGCGGACGGCCCGGCGACACCGACACGACGATGGCCGCCGGCCTCGACGTTGCGACCTTCGCCACGATGGGCCGCCTCAGCGGCTCGGTGCCGCTCGTCGGCATCGCCTCCGGCCGCTGCTTCGCCGGCAACGCGGCCCTGCTGGGTTGCTGCGACGTCATCATCGCCACCCGTGACGCGACGATCGGCATGGGCGGTCCGGCGATGATCGAGGGCGGTGGGCTCGGCGTCCATCGTCCCGAGGAGGTCGGCCCGGTCGACGTGCAGGCGCCCAACGGCGTCATCGACGTCGTGGCCGAGGACGATGCGGACGCGGTCGCCGTCGCCAAGCGGTACCTCTCCTACTTCCAGGGCGATCTCGACGCCGGCGAGTGCGCCGACCAGCGGCTGCTGCGGCACGTCGTGCCCGAGAACCGGGTGCGCGTCTACGACATCCGCCGGGCCGTCGAGCTGCTCGCCGACACCGGCTCGGTGCTGGAGCTGCGGCGTGAGTTCGGGCTCGGCGTCATCACGGCGCTCGCCCGGATCGACGGCCGCGCCGTCGGCCTCGTCGCCAACAATCCGGCGCACCTCGGCGGCGCCATCGACGTCCCGGCCGCCGACAAGCTGGCCCGGTTCCTGCAGCTCTGCGACGCGCACGGCCTGCCGATCGTCTCGCTCACCGACACCCCGGGCTTCATGGTCGGTCCCGACGCCGAGCGCACCGCCACGGTGCGGCACTTCGCCCGGCTGTTCGTCGGCGGCGCCAACCTGACGGTGCCGGTCGCGGCGATCGTCACGCGCAAGGCGTATGGGCTCGGCGCGATGGCGATGTTCGGCGGCGGCGCGCATTCCGCGGTCGGCGTCGCGGCGTGGCCGACGGGCGAGCTCGGCGCGATGGGCCTGGAGGGCGCCGTGCGGCTGGGCTTCCGCCGCGAGCTGGAGGCGATCGCCGACCACGGCGAGCGCCGGGCCGCCTTCGACGCGCTGCTCGCGCAGGCGTACGCCCGCGGCAAGGCGACGGCCGTCGCGTCGGTCTTCGAGATCGACGACGTCATCGATCCCGCGCAGACCCGGCGCTGGCTCGGCTCGGTCCTGCCGGCGGGCCGGACGCGCGGCGGCCGGGGTTTCGTCGACACGTGGTGAAGCGCACGAGTACAGCGAGGAGTTCGAACATGAGCATCGACGGCATCGAGGAGTATCTGGCCGATCTGCGGGCCCGGCAGGCGGCGGTGCGGCCGGCGGGCGTCGGCACCGAGCCGTATTACCCGGTCGGGGAGCGGACGCTGCCCGCCTACGTCGACCACTGGGCGCGGACGCGGCCGCGGACGGCGGCGATCGTCTTCGAGGGCGCCGAGCTGACCTACGCGCAGTTCGCCGACGCCGTCGCGGCCGTCGCCGGCTGGCTCGACGCGCGCGGCGTCCGGGCCGGCGACAGGGTCGGCGTCTACCTGCCGAACACGCCGCAGTTCATCATCGCCATGCTCGCCGTGCTGCGGCTCGGTGCCGTCCACGTGCCGATCAACCCGATGTTCACCCCGGCCGAGCTGCGTCACGAACTCGACGACAGCGGCGCCGAGATCGTCGTCACCCTCGACACCCTGCTGCCGCGGCTCGATGCCGTGCGGGCCGAGGGCGCGGTCGTCCGGCACGTCCTCGTGACGTCGGCGACCGAGCTCGCCGATGGCGGGACCGGTTCCGGCCCGTCGGAGCGCGACGACGTCTCACCCTGGGCCGAGGCCGCGAGCCACCCCGCCGGCCCCGCGCCGGACGTCGACCTCGATTCGCTCGCCGCCCTCAACTACACCGGTGGCACCACCGGCCTGCCCAAGGGCTGCGAGCACACCCACCGGCACATGATCTACACCGCGGGTTCGACGGCCGCGGCCACCGGCAAGCTGTCCGTCGAGACCGTGCACGTCGGGCTCTGCTACATCCCGATCTTCTGGATCGCGGGCGAGAACATGGCGATCCTCAACCCGATCCTGCTCGGCGGGACGTCCGTGCTGCTGCCGCGCTGGAACGCCGACGCGGCGCTGGACGCCATCGAGCGCTACGGGGTCTCGATGATGATCGGCACCGTGGAGAACTACCTCGAGTTCATGGAGCGTGAGGACATCGGCGGCCGCGATCTCTCCTCCTTCGACGATCCGCTCGCGGTCTCGTTCGTCCGCAAGCTGACGCCGGACGTCCGGCACGCCTGGGCGGCGATCGCGGGGGAGCACTCGGTGTTGCGCGAGGCCGCGTACGGCATGACCGAGACCCACACCTACGACGCCAGCCCGTACGGCATGGCGGCCGGCGACAAAGATCTGCTCGCCGAGCCGGTGTTCTGCGGAATCCCCGTTCCGGGGACGGACATCGCCGTGGTCGACCCGCAGACGCTGGCGCCGCTGCCGGTGGGGGAGGAGGGCGAGATCATCGTCCGCAGCCCGTCCGTCACGACGGGATACTGGCGCAATCCGGCGGCGACGGCCAAGCAACTCGTCCCCGGCGGCGACGGGCTCGACTGGCTGCGCACCGGCGACAACGGACGCATCGACGCCGACGGCTGCCTGCACTATCTGGGCCGCGACAAGGACATGATCAAGGTCAACGGCATGTCGGTGTTCCCGGCGGAGGTCGAGATCGTCGTCTGCCGGCACCCGAAGGTGCGCACCGCGGCCGTCGTGCCGGCCGACTCCGAACGCACCGGCCAGGTGCCGGTCGCGTTCGTGGCGCTCACCGAGCCGGGCGCGGCCGACCCCGCTGAGCTGCGGGAATGGTGCCGTGAGTACCTATCGTCGTACAAGGTGCCGCTCATCGAGATCGTCGAGGAGTTCCCCATGACGGCCACCGGCAAGATCCGCAAGGTGGAGCTGACGGCGCGGGCCTCCGAGCTGGCCGCACGCTGAGGCCTGGCGAGGCGGCGTCGTATCGGTAGCCGTAGGGCGTCGCTGAGGAGATTATTGTCGCGACGACCCTCAGCGGCGTCCGATATGACGCCGTGTTCGGCGGACCGGGCCGACCCGGGCGCCGAATCTCGGCGAATCCACACCGATCCGGGTGCTCTCGGGCGTGTACTCACAGCAGGGTCTCAGTTACCGGGCCTAGCTTGGACAACGGTCGGGGCGACGGGAGTAGTGAGGATGAGCCACGGACGTGGCGGTGACGGGCGGATGGCGACCGTCGTCGCGATCTTCGCCTTGGTCGCCGCTTGTTCGGGGATCCTGCTGTGCGTCCGCTACGCGTCGGGAGTCGTCGAATCCGAGGCGATGCACGACGCCGAGGATCAGGCCCCGGTCGCCGCCCGGATGGTCATCCTGTCCGGCACGGTGTCGGCGGTGCGTCCGGGTGCCATCGCGATCACCGTGCCCGGCAAGACCACCCGCACGCTCGCCGTGACGTCGCGCACGGTGGTGTCCTGTTCCCGAGGTTCGACGCTGACCGCCCTGCACGTCGGCGACGGCGTCGTCGTCCACGCCTCGGGCTCCGGATCGGCGTTGACGGCGCAGCGGATCGAGGCCGACGACCTCGTCCGGCCGACGAACCCGTCGATTTCGCAGGCGTCGTCCTTGGCCGAACATGCCGAGAGCGGCGCGCCGACCGGAAAAGCAGCCGGTCCGCCGTAAACTCACCGACGATGACCGTCCTTTACTTCACCGTCGCACTGCTGTCCATCGCCGGAGCAGCGGTGCTGCTGTGGCTCGACCGGCGCACGGCGACCGCCGGGGCCGACGCCGACGCCCCCCCGAGAGGCGTCGGCGCTCCCGACGTGTCCGCGGCGCCGAGATCCGCCAAGCCGCCGAAGGCCGGCCGCGGCCGGAGTTCCGGAGGGCCGCGTCGCACGTGGTCCGACGGCCACGGCTTCGGCTTCCTCGACGTCGACCCCGACCTGCGGGGCCGCTTCGTCCGCGCCGGGCTCGACGAGTCGGGTGACCTCGACGCCGTCGACGTCAGCTCCGGCACCTTCTACGGCGAGGACCTGTTCGTCTTCGACTGCGGTGAGCAGACCGTCGTCGCGATCAAGCGCAGCGTCAGCTCGTCGGTCGTCATCGATCTGCGGGTCGAGGACGCCTTCGCGCCGAGCGAGGAGGACGTCGATCTGGTCGGCGCGCTCGCCTCGCGCGTCATGTTCTCGACACACGTCGACGTCGCCCGCCGCATCACCGACCGCCGGATGATCGCCTTCGCCAAGGAGGCGCCGCCGTTCCTCGAGGTGATCTGGAACGAGGGCCCGTGGTCGCTCGCGGCCATGCCGCGCACCACCGATCCCGCGACTCTCGACGCCGCGCTCGAGGCCGTCCGCCGGTTCACCGACCTGCTGCGGGTGCTGCCGCCGGACACCGTTCCCGAGCCGATCGGCCCGCGTGACCCGTCGCAGCCGGGCCCGCAGCAGCGGCGCAGCCGTGCGGTGCAGGCGCCGTCGGTGCGGGGCGCCGATCTCGCCACCGAGACCATCAACATGCCGCGGTACGAGGACGAGCCGACGCGTGACCGGCGAGACGAGGAGAACCGGTGAGCGCCGAGCGTGATCGGCTCGCCGAACTCGTCCGCAAGCTGGCCGTGGTCCACGGCCGGGTGACGCTGTCGTCCGGCAAGGAGGCCGACTACTACGTCGACCTGCGCCGCGCGACGCTGCACCACGAGGCGTCGCCGCTCATCGGCCGGCTGCTGCGCGAGCTCACCGCCGACTGGGCGTTCGACGCTGTCGGAGGCCTGACGCTGGGCGCCGATCCCGTCGCGACCGCCGTCATGCACGCCCCAGGCCGGCCGATCGACGCGTTCGTCGTCCGCAAGGCGGCGAAGGCGCACGGCATGCAGCGTCAGGTCGAGGGGCCGGACGTCGTCGGTCGGCGCGTGCTCGTCGTCGAGGACACGACGACCACCGGCAACTCGCCGCTCACGGCCGTCCGGGCGCTGCGCGAGATCGGCGCGATCGTCGTCGGTGTGGCGACGGTCGTCGACCGGGAGACCGGCGCGGGTGACGTCATCGCCGCCGAAGGGCTGGAATACCGCTCGCTGCTCGGCCTCGCCGACCTCGGGCTTGGCTGAGGCGTCGGGCTCGGCCGAGACCTCGGGTTCCACGGGGATCTCGGGTTCGGCTGAGACGTCGGCCGGGATCACCGGCCCGGACGAGGAGCTCGGCCCCACCGAGTGGTTCGCGCCGCAGGTCGGCGTCGGGCCCTGGGCCGACGAGCACGCCGGCCCGCCGCCCGACGATCCGCGGCTCGACCCGGAGCTGCTCGCCGCCGGCGACCGGCGCAACGTCGTCGACCGCTACCGGTACTGGCGACGTGAGGCCGTCGTCGCCGATCTCGACGCGCGCCGGCACGACTTCGGCGTCGCCATCGAGAACTTCGCGCACGACGCCAACATCGGCACCGTCGTCCGGACCGCCAACGCCTTCCTGGCCGGCGAGGTGCACATCGTCGGCCGGCGCCGCTGGAACCGGCGCGGCGCCATGGTCACCGACCGCTACCAGCACATCCGCCATCACCCGGACGTCGCCGCCTTCGCGGCCTGGGCGCGTGCCGAAGGGGTGCCGATCGTCGCGGTCGACAACACGCCGGGCGCGCTGCCGCTGGAGACGACGCGGCTGCCGCGTCGCTGCGTCCTGCTGTTCGGGCAGGAGGGCCCGGGGCTGACGCCGGACGCCGTCGCCGCGGCCGACCTGCACGTGTCCATCGCCCAGTTCGGCTCGACGCGCAGCATCAACGTCGGGGTCGCGGCCGGGATCGCCATGCACGCCTGGATCCGCGCGCACGCACGCGTCTAGGACTCCGCCTCGACCTCCGGGCGACGCATCTCCTGGCGATAGTGGACGAGGCCGAGGATCGTGCCGGCGACGAGCATGACCGTCATCCCGGCGAGGATGGCGTGGGTCAGCCAGGGGATGCGGTCGAGCAGGCCGCCGCCGTAGAAGCCGAGGAACAGCAGCGTGGGCGCCCAGAAGACGGCGCCGACGACGCTCGCGACGGTGAACCGGGTGCGGTCCATGTGCGCGGCGCCGGCGAGCGGCGGGCAGAGCGTGCGGACCCAGGGGATCCAGCGGGCGACGGCCACTGCGACGAAGCCGTAGCGGTCGAGCAGGTCGCCGGCCTTGTCGAGGTGCTCCTGGGTGAGGTAGCGGCCGCCCCTGCGGGCGACGAGGCGGTGTCCGGTGGTGGCGCCGATCCGGTAGCCGACGGCGTTGCCGACGATCGCCGAGATCATCGCCGCGACGGCCAGCAGCCAGACGTGCGTCTGGCCGGACGGGTGTGTCGCCAGCGCCACGCCTGCCGTGAGCAGCAGGGAGTCACCCGGCAGGAAGAGTCCGATGATGAAGGCGCACTCGAGGAACACGAACGTCAGGACGATCAGCCACAACACCAAGGGGCCCGCGGTGGCGACCCAGGTCAGCCCGTCCACGGCTCGGGCTACCGGCCCGGCTGGTCCGGCGCGGATTCCCGGCGTCCGGCGCGGACCCGCTTGGCGTACTCGAAGACGATCGGCAGCACCGAGACGAGCACGATGCCCACGAAGATGATGTCGACGTTGTCGGCGATGATCGAGAACTGACCCAGCCAGTAGCCGAGCAGGACGAGCCCCGCACCCCACACGACGGCGCCGACGACGTTGTAGACGACAAAAACGCGGTACTTCATCTGCGCCGCACCGGCGACGAGCGGCGCGAGGGTGCGCACGATGGGCACGAAGCGGGCGAGGAAGATCGTGATCGGTCCGTGCTTCTCGAAGAACGCGTGCGCCTCGTCGAGGTAGTGCTGCTTGAGGATCTTCTTGTCGGGGCCGAACATCGACGTGCCGACGTAGCGTCCGATCCAGTAGCCGATCTGACCACCGGCGATCGCCGAGATCGGGACCGTGAGACAGATCACCCACAGCGGCGCGAACGGCGCGATGTCCGCCGACTTGCTCGCGGCGATGAGACCCGCCACGAAGAGCAGTGAATCGCCGGGCAGGATCGGGAACAGCACGCCCGATTCGATGAAGATGACGATGAGCAGGCCGGCGAGAGCCCAGGTGCCGAACGAGTTGAGCAGGTTCACGGGATCGAGAAAGCCGGGCAGCAGCGCCTGCTGCACGGCGGGTTCCGCACAGCTGCCGACTCCGCAGGCCACGTCCAGGGCGTAGGTCAAGGTCACGGTCCACAGGCTACCGGTGGCGACCGACAGTTCCGCCTCGCAACACGGCGATAGCGGCGAAAGCGCCGCTCGACGCGCGCCTCGAGCGCGGATCGGCCGGGCGATGAGCCGTGCGATCCGGCCGGGGATTGAGATACTGGGAGCGCGCGGACGGATCGCGGCGGCACACCCGCTTCGTTCCCGGCGCCGCGTGCGATCTTTCGACCTGTAACAGCGATCCTGGAGGACATCTCGATGCCAATCGCCACTCCCGAGCAGTACGCACTGATGCTCGACCGAGCCAAGGCTGAGGGGTTCGCGTTCCCCGCCATCAACTGCACGTCCTCGGAGTCGATCAACGCGGCGCTCAAGGGATTCGCCGACGCGGGCAGCGACGGCATCATCCAGTTCTCCACAGGTGGTGCGGAGTTCGGATCGGGCCTCGGCGTCAAGGACATGGTGACGGGCGCCGTCGCGCTCGCCGAGTTCGCGCACGTCGTCGCCGAGAAGTACGACATCACCGTCGCGCTGCATACCGACCACTGCCCGAAGGACAAGCTCGACACCTACGTGCGCCCGCTGCTCGACATCTCCGCGGCGCGCGTCGCGGCCGGGCAGAACCCGCTCTTCCAGTCGCACATGTGGGACGGCTCGGCGGTGCCGCTCGAGGAGAACCTCGCCATCGCCCAGGAGCTCCTGGCCAAGGCCGCGGCGGCCAAGATCGTCCTCGAGATCGAGATCGGCGTCGTCGGCGGCGAGGAGGACGGCGTCGAGAACGAGATCAACGACAAGCTGTTCACCTCGGTCGAGGACTTCGAGAAGACCGTCGCCGCACTCGGCGCGGGTGAGCAGGGCCGCTACCTGCTGGCCGCGACCTTCGGCAACGTGCACGGCGTCTACAAGCCGGGCAACGTCAAGCTGCGGCCGACGGTCCTGCGCGACGGTCAGGCCGCCGCGTCCGCCGCGCTGGGCCTCGACGAGGGCAGCCAGCCCTTCGACTTCGTCTTCCACGGTGGCTCGGGCTCGCTCAAGAGCGAGATCGACGAGTCGCTGAGCTACGGCGTCGTCAAGATGAACGTCGACACCGACACGCAGTACGCCTTCAGCCGGCCCATCGTCGGGCACATGTTCGCCAACTACGACGGCGTCCTCAAGGTCGACGGCGAGGTGGGCAACAAGAAGTTCTACGACCCGCGCAGCTACATGAAGAAGGCCGAGGCGGGGATGGCCGAGCGCATCGTCGAGGCCTGCAACGACCTCAAGTCGGTCGGCAAGTCGATCAGCGCCTGACCTTGCGCCGATAGGCTCCCAGGATGTCCGCCTGAGCGGGCCGCCGTGACGATTATCTCCTCGGCGCCTCGCTCAGCCGGACATCCTGGGAGGGCACTACTGCGAGCAGACCTTCCAGCCGTCGTGCTTCTCCAGCGTGACGATCATCCGGGCCTTCTGGGCGTCGTCGCTGACGGCCGGGGAGTTGTCGCGGTGGATGACGGCCTGCACGCGGGCCTTGTCGCCGTCGATCTCGACGGCCTCGATCTTCTCGACGGTGATCGAGCCGGCGCCCGCCTTCGTCGATGATCGGACGGCGTCGAGGTCGGCCTGGGTCATGGCCTTGTAGTACTCCTCGAGTCCGCCGCACGACGCCGAGCGCAGGTCGTCGAGCGATCCGGTGCGGAGCATCTCGAAGTACGAGGTCGTGGCGTCAGCCGCCTGCTCCTGCTGCGATTCGCCTCCGCGCAGCGCGAAGAACGCCACGACGGCGGCCGCGATCGCGACGACGGCGACGAGTGCGGCGATGAGCTTGCCGCGTCCGCCCTTCTTCTCCTCGGCGGCGGGCGGCGGCGGGATGTACTGCGGGCCGGCGGCGGGCCGCTCGGTGACCGGCACCTGCCGGGTGGGGGTCGGCCGAGCCGGGGCCGCCGCGGCGACGGACGCCGTCGGTTGGGGAGCCGACTGTGGCGCGGGGACCGGTGGCGGGGCCGGGGCGTCGGACGGGTAGGTCGAGGTGGGCGTCACCGGCGGGCGCTTGCGGGTGGTGATGACCTCGGTGCGCGGCGTCGGGTCCGCGACGGGGATGACGGCGGTCGGCGAGTCGGCGTCGATGGCCGGGACCTCGTTCGTCGCGGTCGTGACGGTCGTAGGTGTCTCGTCGGCGACGGGCTGCGGCACCTCGGGGCGACGCGGCTCCGCGTTCTTCGCAAGGTTCGGGGCCGGCGACGTGGCGATCACCTCGGTCGCCGACGGCTCGGGCGAGACCTGCTCGGGCCGCCCGGGCTCGACCGCTTCG
This sequence comes from Mycobacteriaceae bacterium, assembly GCA_044222225.1. Classification (GTDB taxonomy): domain Bacteria; phylum Actinomycetota; class Actinomycetes; order Mycobacteriales; family Mycobacteriaceae; genus JBGANR01. The sequence goes on along the minus strand of JBGANR010000006.1, from coordinate 88,194 downwards.
GGTGCCGACCGCTCGGGGACGACCGGCGTGGGCTCGGCCGAAACGGGCTCGGCCGGTTCGGCGGCGGGCACGCCGGCCTCGGTCGCCTCGTCGACGGACTTCGCCTGGCCGGAATCCTCGGCCTGCGTCGCCTCGGCGGCCGGGACGTCGGCGCGCTTCGCCTCGGCGGCCGGGACGGCACCGGCCGGCTCGCGTTCGGCGGTGTCGGCGCCGTGCACCACGGTCTCGGCCTGGGACGGCGTCTCGGGGCGTCGCACGGTCGCGATGATCTCGGTCTTCGACTCCTGCGCCGGCGGAACCGCCGGTGATGCCGGGGTGCTCGCGAACACGGCCGTCGGGCTGGACGACGGCTTCGTGTCGTCTTCCTTCCGCTTGCGGAGCGAGTGGAAGGCCTTGGACATGCGCGACGTGCCGTCGTCGGTGGGATGGGACATCGTGGGACCTCCATGGAACTAGCAGGCGTGTGTGCCCGCGGTGTCTCGCGTCCATACAGTATCCGACGCCGGGATTTAACCCATGTTGCCCGGTGTCGCGGCGCTCGGCGGCCACGTGCGCTCGGGCCGCGGCGTCCGGCGGGGGAGAATCATCGGCATGACTTCTTTCGGTGACCTGCTCGGCCCGCAGCCGACGAGACTGACCGGCGACGACGAGGCGGAGAGCGAACTCCTCAATCACGCGGCACCCGAACAGGTGGCCGCGGCGCACCCGACGGCGTCCATCGCCTGGGCGTATCTGGCGGAGGCGGCGCTCGCGGAGGGGCGGACGATCACGGCCTACGCGTATGCCCGAACCGGCTATCATCGCGGCCTCGACCAGCTGCGCCGGCACGGCTGGAAGGGCTTCGGGCCGGTGCCGTGGAGCCACGAGCCGAACCGCGGCTTCCTGCGGTGCGTCGCCGTGCTCGCCCGCGCCGCGCAGACGATCGGCGAAGAGGACGAGCACATCCGGTGCCTCGACCTGCTCAACGAATGCGATCCGGCCGCTGCGCGCGAGACCGGTCTCGCCGGCTGACCAGCCCATGCACGTGTCGCGGATTCCGGCCCACAGCGCCGGCGACGCGCTGAGACGGCGCCACGAGGCGCTGCCCGACGTCGTCCAGACGCGGACGCGGCGGCTCTACTTCGCGGCCATCCCGGTCGTGCAGTGCGCGTTGGCGGCCGGCTTGTCGTGGTATATCGCGGAACAGATCTTCGGTCACTTCCAGCCGTTCTTCGCGCCGATCGCGGCCGTCGTGTCGCTGGGGCTGTCGGTGGGCAGCAGGTGGCGACGCTCGGTCGAGCTCATCGTCGGCGTCGCGGTGGGGATCGCCGTGGCCGACCTGCTGGTCCGCTTCATCGGCAGCGGGACCTGGCAGATCATGGTCACCATCGCCGTGGCGATGACGGTCGCCGTCATCATCGACAACGGTCCGATGGTGCCGATCCAGGCCGCCAGTTCGGCGGTGCTCGCGTCGATCCTGCTGTCGTCCGGCAGTTCGGCGTTCACGGCCGGCCTGGACCGCATGATCGACGCGCTCGTCGGTGCCGGGGCGGCGTTCCTCGCCGTCGCGTTCCTCCCGACGCATCCCGTCTGGCGCGCGCGACGGGACGCCGCCCGCATCGTCATCGTGCTCAAGGCGGTGGTCGAGGAGACCGTGGAGGGGCTCCGGACGGACGACGAGGAGCTCATCGCGGACGCCCTCGAGGAGGCGCGCAGCACGCAGCCCGCGATCGACGCCTTCCGTGCGGACCTCAAGGGCGGTTTCGAGATCAGCACCATCTCGCCGCTGTACTGGCGTGCCCGGCCGCGGCTCAAGCGGCTCGACGAGATCGCGGACCCGCTCGACAACGCGATGCGCAACCTCCGCGTCCTGGTGCGGCGGTCGCTCGCGTCGGTGCAGGTCGGCGAGCATGTGGACGGCGACGTCATCGACGCGGTGGCGGGATTGCTGCCGGCGCTGAACGTCGTCCAGGACATGATCCTCGCCGACCCCGGGCAGCAGCCCGACGCGGCGGCGACGGCCCGGGCGGTTCGGACGGCCGCCCGGCAGGCCCCGGTCCGCCGCGTCTCGGGCCGTGGCGTCGCGGAGACCGTCATCCTCTCGCAGTTGCGCTCGATCCTCGTCGACATGCTGGAGGTCGCGGGCATGTCGAAGGCGTCGGCGGTGGCGACGTTGCGGTCCGAGCGCTGATCTACCAGGTGACCTCGTCGCAGCCGGCCGCCTGGGCGGCGGATTCGATCTGGACGGTCGCGTGCTCGAGGCCGTGGCCGTGCAGCACGGCGCGGACGGCCGCGAGCGTCCGCGCCGGATCGGCCTCGGACGTGACGTGCACCGTCGCGACGTCCATGCCGGTGGTCAGCGTCCAGATGTGCAGGTCGTGGACGTCGTCGACGCCCGGGACCCCGGCGATGCCGGCGTGGACGGCCGCGACGTCGATGTGGCGCGGGCCCTGCTGGACGAGGATCCGCAGCGCGTCGAGGGCCAGCCGAACGGCGCGCGGCACCACCCAGACGGCGATGAGGACGGCCGCGACGAGATCGGCGTACGGCCAGCCCGTGGTGAGGGTGACGAGTCCGGCGATGAGCACGCCCACCGAGCTGACGGCGTCGGCGAGCACCTCCAGGTAGGCGCCGCGCACGGCCAGGGAGTCCTCGGCGTCCCGCCGCAGCAGGAGCATGACGACGACGTTCGCGGCGAGGCCTGCGGCGGCCGTCGCGATGAGGGGGATGGCGGCGACGTCGGGCCGGGCGCCGATCCGATCGATCGCCTCGATGAGGATGTACGCCCCGACGCCGAGCAGCAGTGCGGCGTTGACGACGGCCGTCAGCACCTCGGCGCGATGCCAGCCGAACGTCCGGGATCGGGTACGGCTGCCGCGCGCGGCGAGACCGAGGGCCGCGATGCCCATGCCGAGGGCGAGCAGGTCGGTGACCATGTGGCCGGCGTCGGCGAGCAGGGAGAGCGAGCCGATGGCGAGACCGACGCCGACCTCAAGCCCGACGAACGCGGCGAGCAGCGCCGCCGCCGCGATCATCCGTCCCAGTCGTCCGGGCGTCGCGGCTCCGTGTGTGTGCCCGACGTGGGCGTGATCATGTCCCATGACACCTCCTTCGCGGTCACATATTAGCATGTATGCATGGATTGGCCGTGACGGCACCCGCAAAACTGTAAAAATCCGGGGGTCCGGCCCCGCATGGCGGCTGGACCCCCGAATTTTTACAGTTTTGCGGAAGCTCAGGGTCGGACGAGCAGCCAGTCGTCGGCGTGTCGGTAGAACGAGCTGCGTTTGACGGGCCGCGCGCCCGGAATCCCGTCGCGCACCAGGGTGAACGACGTCCCGCCGGTCTGGACGGCCCGCCCGGAGAGCACCGGCCGGCGCAGTCCCCACGTGCGGCGGGCGCAGACGCCGGGCGCGTCGGCGAGCGGTTCGACGACGACGCCCCGCACGTCCCCGGTGACGAGCAGCTGCGAATCGACGTACGTCTCGCCGGGGAACGAGCGGCCCTCCGGCGGTCCGATGACCGCCCGTCCGACGAGGGCGACCGCCGCGTCGTCGCGGACGAGGGGGGTGGGCCGCGCGGCGCCGGCGACGGCGAGCTCGAAGCCGGGCGCGCCGTGCGGCAGTCCGTAGACGCGGGTCGCGTGCGTCTTCGCCGCGGCCGCGTAGCCCACCTCGACGCCCAGTCGCGACGTGACGAGCAGCGTCGACAGCACCGCCGCGAGCAGGGAGTCGTCGCCGGCGACGACGATCCGTGACGTCGTCGCGCCCGCGACTGCGCCGCGAACGGCCGCGCGATCAACGGGGTCGACGACGACGGCGTCCGGCGCCGACACGCCGAGAAGATCGAGCGCGCCGGGGGCTGCGAGAACGGTGTGAGACATCGGCGACATGCTATCGGTGGCCACGCAGTAGGATCGTCCGCGGTTCGCGCCCGGTGGCGGGCCGCCGTCGACGTCAGGAGGCGACATGCCGGCAATCGTGTTGATCGGAGCCCAGTGGGGCGACGAGGGCAAGGGCAAGGCGACCGACCTCCTGGGCGGCAGCCTGCAGTGGGTCGTCCGCTATCAGGGCGGCAACAACGCCGGCCACACCGTCGTGCTGCCCGACGGCGAATCGTTCGCGCTGCACCTCATCCCGTCCGGGATCCTGACGCCGGGCGTCAAGAACGTCATCGGCAACGGCGTCGTCGTGGACCCGGGTGTGCTGCTGGCCGAGCTCTCCGGACTGGAGGAGCGCGGCGTCGACACGTCGAACCTGCTGCTCTCGGCCGATGCGCACCTGCTCATGCCGTATCACGTGGCCATCGACAAGGTGACCGAGCGTTTCCTCGGCAACCGCCGGATCGGCACCACCGGACGCGGCATCGGCCCCTGCTATCAGGACAAGATCGCCCGCGTCGGGATCCGCGTCGCCGACGTCCTCGACGAGAAGGTGCTGACGCACAAGGTCGAGGCCGCGCTCGAGGTGAAGAATCAGATCCTCACCAAGATCTACAACCGGCGCGCGCTCGACCCGCAGTCGGTCGTCGACGGGCTGCTCGCTCAGGCCGAGCAGTTCACGCCGCGGATCGCCGACACCCGGCTGCTGCTCAACCGGGCGCTGGAGGCCGGCGAGACCGTCCTCCTCGAAGGCAGCCAGGGCACGCTGCTCGACGTCGACCACGGCACCTACCCGTTCGTGACGTCCTCGAATCCGACCTCGGGCGGCGCGGCCGTCGGCTCCGGCATCGGCCCGACGCGCATCACGACCGTCCTCGGCATCCTCAAGGCGTACACGACGCGCGTCGGCTCGGGTCCGTTCCCCACCGAGCTGTTCGACGAGTGGGGTCAGTACCTGGCCAAGACCGGTGGCGAGGTCGGCGTGACGACCGGCCGGCCGCGTCGTTGCGGCTGGTTCGACGCCGTCATCGCCCGCTATGCGACGCGCGTCAACGGCGTCACCGACTTCTTCCTCACCAAGCTCGACGTGCTCTCCGGGCTCAAGACGGTGCCGATCTGCGTCGGCTACGAGATCGACGGCGTCCGCCACGACGAGATGCCGATGACGCAGACCGACTTCCACCACGCCAAGCCGATCTACGAAGAGATGCCGGGCTGGTGGGAGGACATCTCCGGCGCTCGCGAGTTCGACGACCTGCCGCAGCGTGCACAGGACTACGTGCTGCGGCTCGAAGAGCTGTCCGGGGCGTACATCTCGTGCATCGGCGTCGGTCCGGGGCGGGAGCAGACGATCGTCCGCAAGTCGATCGTCTAACTCGCTGTTCCCTCCCCAAGCGTCGCCCGGCGGCCTATCGTGACATCTGAGACCAGATGATTCCGATGTGAGGAGTGCGATGTCCGAGTACGCCGTGACCGATCCTGCGACGGGTGAGGTCGTCGCGACCTACCCGACGGCCACCGACGCCGAGATCGCCGCCGCTGTGGACGCGGCGGCGAACGCCGGCGCGACGTGGGCGAAGACGTCCACCGTCGCCGAGCGCGCCGCGCTCGTGCGCCGGGTGGCCGAGTTGCACACCGAACGTCGTGAGGAACTGGCCGACATCATCGTCCGCGAGATGGGCAAGCCGCGCGATCAGTCGCTCGGCGAGGTCGACTTCTCGGCCGCGATCTACGAGTACTACGCCGACAACGCCGAGGTGTTCCTGGCCGAGGAGTCCGTCGATCTGCTCGACGGCACGGGCTCGGCCGTCATCACCCGCGGACCGATCGGCGTCCTGCTCGGCATCATGCCGTGGAACTACCCCTACTACCAGGTCGCCCGGTTCGCCGGACCGAACCTGGCCGTCGGCAACACGATCCTGCTCAAGCACGCCCCGCAGTGCCCGGAATCGGCCACGGCGTTGCAGCGGATCTTCCTCGACGCGGGCTTCCCCGAGGGTGCGTACGTCGACATCCGGGCGACCAACGAGCAGGCGGCGGACATCATCGCCGACCCGCGCGTCGCCGCCGTCTCGCTGACGGGCTCCGAGCGCGCCGGCGCGGCCGTCGCCGAGATCGCCGGCCGCAACCTCAAGAAGTGCGTCCTCGAGTTGGGCGGCTCCGACCCGTTCATCCTGCTCTCGACGTCCGATCTCGACGCCACCGTCGAGGCCGCCGTCGCCGGCCGGCTGGACAACACGGGCCAGGCATGCAACGCCGCCAAGCGCTTCGTCGTGGCCGAGGGGCTCTACGACGAGTTCGTCGAGAAGTTCACCGCCCAGATGCTCGCGGCGGCCGACGGCATCGCGCCGCTCAGCTCGCTGCGCGCGGCCGAGGGGCTGCAGGCGCAGGTCGAGGCGGCCGTCGCCGGCGGCGCGACCCTCGCCTCGGGCGGCGAGCGCAACGGCGCGTTCTTCCCGCCCGCGGTGCTGACGGGCGTCGGCAAGGAGAACCCGGCCTACCACCAGGAGTTCTTCGGCCCGGTCGCGATCGTGCACAAGGCGTCGTCCGAGGACGCCGCCGTCGCCATCGCCAACGACACCCCGTTCGGCCTCGGCTCGTACGTCTTCACGACGGACGCCGAGCAGGCCCGGCGCGTCGCCGACAAGATCGACGCGGGCATGGTGTTCGTCAACGGTGTCGGCGCCGAGGGCGTCGAGCTGCCGTTCGGCGGCATCAAGCGCTCCGGCTTCGGGCGCGAACTCGGCCGCTTCGGCATCGAGGAGTTCGTCAACAAGAAGCTGATCCGCACCGTATCCTGACGACGCGGACATGACAGGCGCCCCCGGGCGTCGCCGATGTGCGACGTCCCGGGGGCGCCTGTCTGCGGCGAGGGAGGGACGACCATGGCGGTGCTCGCGCGCGGCGAGAACACGACGATCACGACCGGACCGGTGACGATCTCGGTCTCCGGCGCCAGACGGGGCACGGTCGACCTCATGGCGTTCCAGCTGGGCGCCGACCAGCGCGTCCGCGGTGACGGCGATTTCGTCTTCTTCAACCAGCCGGTGTCGCCGGAGGGTGCGGTGCGGTTGACGCCGCCCGACCGGATCGACGTCGATCTGGCCGCGATGCCCGCGGCCGTCGATCGGCTGTCCGTCGCCGTCTGCCTCGACGACGCGGCACCGGGCAGCCTCGCCGCCGTGCCGGGGCTGGGCGTGCAGATCTCCCACGCGGGCGGCGCCGCGAGTGCCCCGGCCGTCGGATTGAGCACCGAGCGGGCCGCGATCCTGCTCGAGCTCTACCGCCGGAACGGCGTGTGGAAGATCCGCAACGTCTCCGCCGGGTGGGACGCGGGGCTGCCGGCGCTCGTCACCCATCATGGTGTGGCCGTCGACGACGAGCCCGCGCCGCCCGCCGCACAGCCGAGCCCCGCCGCGGCGCCGCGACCCGCCTCGGCGCCGCCCGCCGACCCGCTCGCGCTGCGCACCGCGCCGGGGGAGTCGACGCTCTCGCTGGAGAAGCGGCAGAAGCTGGACCTGCGCAAACGCGCGGTCGCCAAGGTGCTGCTCGACAAGGGCGCCGCCGGCGCGCGGGCCCGCGTCGTGCTCGTCATCGACAAGACCGGCAGCATGATGCGTCAGTATCAGGAACGGCGGATCCACGAGGTGGTCGAGCGGATGGTGCCGATCGCGGTGCAGGTGGACGACGACGGCACCCTCGAGCCGTATCTCTATGCGAAGTCGTATGCGCGGCTGCCCGACATCACGGTCGCCGACGTGGAGTCGTGGTGCTCGACGTATCTGCACCTCGGCGGCGTGCACGGCGGCATCGACTACGGGGCCATCGGCGGTAGCAACGTCGAGCTGCCGATCATGACGGAGATCATCGGCTCCCTCGTCCCCGGTTCGTCGCTGCCGACGCTCGTGCTGTTCTTCACCGACGGCGGTTTCAGCAAGCGCGGCCCGATCACGGAGCTGATGAAGCGGGCGTCGGCCCTGCCGGCGTTCTGGCAGTTCGTCGGTCTCGGCCGGGCGAACTACGGCGTGCTGGAGCGGCTCGACACGATGGACGGCCGCGTCGTCGACAACGCGGGCTTCTTCAGCGTCGACGACATCTCCCGGATCAGCGACGCCGAGCTCTATCGACGCCTGCTCAGCGAGTTCCCGGACTGGTTGCGTGCCGCGCGCGCCCACGGGATCGTCGGCCGGTGAGGTTCTGGACGGCCGACACCCACTTCGGCCACCGCAACATCCTCGTGCTCGGCGACGGCCGGCCCTTCGGCTCGATCGAGGAGCACGACGAGGCGCTCATCGCGAACTGGAACGACGCCGTCGGCCCCGACGACGAGGTGTGGCATCTCGGCGACGTCTCGTTGCATCCGGCGCCGGCGCTCGCCGCGATTCCGCAGCTCAACGGGCACATCACGATCGTCGCCGGCAACCACGACCGCTTCTGGGCGCGCGGCCGCGAGACCGGTGCCTGGCAGCGGCACGCCGACGATCTGCTGGCCGCCGGCGTCGAGCGGGTGATCTCCTCGGGACTGACCGAGACGACGGTGGACGGCATCGACGTCGTCGTCTCGCATCTGCCGTTCGCCGACGACCCGTATCTCGGCAAACTGGCCCGGCACCGCCCGTCGCCCGGCGACAGACCGCTGATCTGCGGACACGTCCACGGCTTGTGGAAGACATCGGGCCGGCAGATCAACGTCGGCGTGGACCAGTGGGGCTATCGCCTGGTTGCCGAGGACGTCGTGGCCACGTTGCTGCGTGGGTTGCCCGCTAAAAACCGCGTCTGAGCGAGGCGATAACCCGTATACGGGGTCATCGCGCCCTGTGGGCGCAGTTTTTAGCGCGCACCACCTCCATCGACCCTTGCGGTGGCCGCGACACCGGCGTTTAATTCATCTCATGATGAACTCAACACCAGATGAATTCGCGGTCACCATCCGCGACCTGCGTGTTCGCCGCGGCGGGCACGATGTGCTGCGTGGCTTGGATCTCGACGTGCCGCGCGCGTCGATCACCGGACTGCTCGGCCCGTCCGGCGGCGGCAAGACGACGCTCATGCGGGCGATCGTCGGCTCGCAGATCGTCGCCGGCGGCACCGTCGACGTCCTCGGCCTGCCCGCGGGCAGCCCGGAGCTGCGCGGCCGGGTCGGCTACGTCACGCAGTCGCCCAGCGTCTATCCGGACCTGAGCGTCGCCGACAACATCCGCTACTTCGCCGCGCTGTCCGGCGGCGGCGCGGCCGACGTCGCCGACGCGATCGCCGTCGTCGACCTGGTCGGCGCCGAGCGCCGGCTCGTCGCCGATCTCTCCGGCGGCCAGCACTCGCGGGTCTCGCTGGCGTGCGCGCTCGTCGCGAAGCCGGAGCTGCTCGTGCTCGACGAGCCGACCGTCGGGCTCGACCCCGTGCTGCGGGCGCAGCTGTGGCAGACCTTCGCCGACCTGGCGGCGACGGGCGTCACGCTCATCGTCAGCAGCCACGTCATGGACGAGGCCGAGCGTTGCGACGGCCTGCTGCTGCTCCGCGACGGCGCACTCGTCGCCACCACGACGGCCGCCGGGCTGCGGCGGGACACCGGCCGGCAGAACCTCGAGGACGCCTTCCTCGCGCTGGTGCAGGGGGCCGCGGCATGAACGCCCGACGCAGCGTGCGGAATCGGCCGTCCGCACTCACGGGCTACGGCCCGACCACCGTGCGCATCCTGCGTCAGCTGCGCTCCGATCACCGCACGCTCGGCATGATCCTCGTGGTGCCGACGCTGCTCGTCACCCTGCTGTACTTCCTCTATCAGAACGAGCCGACACCGCCGTTCGGGCCGTCGTTGTTCGACCGGGTGGCCATCACGATGCTCGGCGTGCTGCCGTTCGCGGTGCTGTTCCTCGTGACGTCCATCGCGATGCAGCGTGAGCGCAGCACGGGCACCCTCGAGCGCCTGCTCTCGACGCCCATCGGCAAGCCCGCGCTGTTGTTCGGCTACGGCACGGCGTTCGGGCTGCTGGCCGCGGCGTCGAGCGCGATCGCCGCTACCGTCGCGATCGGCCCGCTCGGCGTCGACGTCGCGGGCTCCGCGGGTGTGGTCGTGGTGGTGGCCGTGGCGAGCGGCCTGCTCGGCGTCGGGCTCGGGTTGCTGGCCAGCGCGTTCGCCCGCACCGAGTTCCAGGCCGTGCAGTTCATGCCCATCGTCGTGGTGCCGCAGTTGTTCCTGTGCGGGCTGCTCGTGCCGCGCGATCAGCTGCCGTCCTGGTTGGAGGCGATCTCCAATGTTCTGCCGCTGTCCTATGCCGTCGACGCGCTCAAGCTCGTGCTCACCGAGCCGGCCGTCGGTGAACGCGGGGTCTGGGACATCGCCGTCGTCCTCGGCTGCGCAGCCGTGGCCCTGCTCCTCGCCGCGGCGACGCTGCGCCGCCGGACGCCGTGACGCGCGGGTCCACAGGGCGCAGCGGCCGTCGTCCCGGCAGCCCCGACACCCGCGGTGCGATCCTCGCGGCGGCACGAGAGTGCTTCGCCGCCAAGGGGTTCGACGCGACGACGGTGCGCGCCGTCGCCGCCGCCGCGGGTGTCGACGCCGCACTCGTGCACCACTATTTCGGCACCAAACGCAGTCTCTACCTCGCGGCCGTCGACCTCCCGATCGATCCCGGCCCGATCCTCGAGCGGATCCTCGACGTCCCCGACGACGAGCTCGGGGCGTCGATCATCCGTCACATCGTGCCGATCTGGGACTCCGAGATCGGCAAGGCGGCCATCGCCGCGGTGCGGGCGACGATCGCCGGCCCGACGCCCGCGGCCATGTCGGGCATGTTCACGATCCTCGTCGGCACCCTCTCGGCGCGCGTCGACGTGCCGGCCGGCACCGGTGTCACCCGCGGCTCGCTCGTCGCGACGCAGATGATCGGCCTCGCGATGGCCCGGCACGTCATCGGCGTCGGGCCGATCGCGTCGATGTCGGTGGACGATCTCGCCGCGCTCGTCGGGCCGACGCTGCAGCGCTATCTCACGGGGGAGCTCCCGAACGGCTGAGTCGATGGGAGACAATGACCAGCATGCGTGAGATCCCGCCGTCGGCCATGCACCGCGTCCGCCCGCCGGTGCCCAGTCGCGGCGGCAGCCCCGCCGCGCGTCCGGCGCCGGCGTTCGCGCCGCGGATCGGGACGCCGCTGGCCCCCGGCGCGACGAAGGTCATGCTGCTCGGTGCCGGTGAGCTGGGCAAAGAGGTCGTCATCGCGTTCCAGCGGCTCGGCGTCGAGGTGATCGCCGTCGACCGCTACGAGAACGCGCCCGGCCATCAGGTGGCCCACCACAGCCACGTCCTCGACATGACCGACGGCGAGCAGCTGCTCGCCCTCATCGAGTCCGAGCAGCCCGACTTCGTCGTCCCCGAGATCGAGGCCATCGCCACGGACGCGCTCGCCGAGGTGGAGTTGCACGGCCTCGCCGAGGTGATTCCGACGGCCCGTGCCGTCGCGATCACGATGAACCGCGAGGAGATCCGCAAGCTCGCCAGCGAGGAGCTCGGCTTGCCGACCTCGCAGTACGCGTTCGCCGGGTCGGAGTCCGAGCTCGTGGCCGCGGCCGACCGCATCGGCTACCCGTGCATCGTCAAACCCGTCATGAGCAGCTCCGGCAAGGGGCAGACGGTGGTCAGGTCCGCCGAGGAGGTGCCCGGCGCCTACGAGGCGGCCGTCACCGGCGCGCGGGTGGCCGAGGACCGCGTCATCGTCGAGGGATTCGTCGACTTCGACTACGAGGTCACCATCCTCACCGTCGCCGGCGTCAACCAGCGCACGGGCAAGACGGAACTGCAGTTCTGCGCGCCGATCGGGCACCGGCAGCTGGACGGCGACTACGTCGAATCGTGGCAGCCGCAGCAGATGAGCCAGCTGGCCCAGGACGCCGCGACGTCGGTCGCGGCGCGCGTCGTCTCGGCGCTGGGCGACGGCGGCAAGGGCGGACGCGGCGTGTTCGGCGTCGAGCTCTTCGTCAAGGGCGACGAGGTGTACTTCTCCGAGGTCAGCCCCCGGCCGCACGACACCGGCCTGGTCACGTTGCGCTCGCAGCGGCTGAGCGAGTTCGAGATGCACGCCCGCGCGATCCTCGGCATCCCCGTCGACGTCACGCTCGCCTCGCCGGGCGCGTCGGCGGTCATCTACGGCGGCCTCGAGGGCGTCGCCGTCTCCTACGACGGCGTCGCCGACGCGATGGCCGTCCCCGAGACCGACATCCGGCTGTTCGGCAAGCCGACCTCCGGACGCCGGCGCCGCATGGGCGTCGTCATCGCCACGGCCGACGACGTCCCCGAGGCCCGCAACCGCGCCGTCGCGGCCGCCCGCCGCGTCCGCACCTTCCCGGCCTCACCGCGCCCGAGCTCCGAACCGACGCAAGACGCCGCCCAGGCGGTCGTCGAAGGACTCGCCGGGCGGCGTCGGGACTGACGCGACTGGTCGCCGGATGGTCGGAGCCCGGCGCGCTCAGGCGAGTGTCACCGGGCATCGATCAGCTAAGGCGCCTTGTCGGGCTCCGAGACCGCCAGCATGTCCTCGCGCTCGACGACCTTGATCCGCTCGCGGCCCTCGGCGGCACCGAGGCTGCGCTCGTGCTCGTCGAGGCGGTACCAGCCGTCCCAGGTGGTGTACGGAACGCCGGTGGATTCGAGGTACTCGACGACGGCGTCCTCGCGCGGGTCGGCGGGCGTCATCAACGTGCCGGCCGCCATGTCCTCGAGGATGCACGCGACGGTCTCGTTGGCGTCGCCCTTGGTGTGGCCGATGAGGCCGACGGGGCCGCGCTTGATCCAGCCGGTGGTGTACATGCCGGTGAACTGGCTGCCGTCGGCGTTGACGACGCGCCCGGCCTCGTTGGGGATGACGCCGGCCTGGTCGTCGAACGGGATCTGCGGCAGGTTGTCCGAGAGGTAGCCGACGGCGCGGTAGACGGCGCCGATCTCCCAGTCGGTGGTCTTGCCGGTGGCGCGGACGTTGCCGGTGCCGTCGAGCTCGGTGCGCTCGGTGCGCAGGCCGACGACGCGGCCGTCCTCGCCGAGGATCTCGACCGGGCTCTCGAAGAAGTGCAGGAAGAGCTTGTGCGGCTTGTTCCGCGGCTCGCGGATCGCGTACTCCTCGATGATCGTCGCGACCTGGTCGGTGATCTTCGAGCCGCGCCGGGCCTGCGCCGAGCCCTCGTCGTAGTCGATGTCCTCGGGGTGGACGACGACCTCGATGTTGGGGGAGTGGTCGAGCTCCTTGAGCTCGAGCGGGGTGAACTTCGCCTGCGCCGGGCCGCGGCGGCCGAAGACGTGCACCTCGACGGCCTTGTTGGCGCGCAGGCCCTCGTAGACGTTGGCGGGGATCTCCGTCGCCAGCAGCTCGTCGCCGGTCTTGGCGAGCACGCGCGCGACGTCGAGGGCGACGTTGCCGACGCCGATGACGGCGACCTTCTCGGCCTCCAGCGGCCACTCGCGCGGGAAGTCGGGGTGGCCGTCGTACCAGGCGACGAACTGCGCGGCGCCGTAGCTGCCGTCGAGGTCGACGCCGGGGATGCCCAGGACGCGGTCGTCGGTGGCACCGGTGGAGAAGATGACGGCGTCGTAGAAGTCGGCGAGCTTCTCCAGCCCGATGTCGCTGCCGTAGTTGACGTTGCCGAGCAGGCGTACCTGCGGCTTGTCCAGCACCTTGTGCAGCGCGTTGATGATGCCCTTGATGCGGGGATGGTCGGGGGCGACGCCGTAGCGGATGAGGCCGAAGGGCGCGGGCATGCGTTCGAACAGGTCGATCGAGACGCCCGGTCCCTTGGCGGTGTCGCTCTTCATCAGTGCGTCCGCGGCGTAGATGCCGGCGGGTCCGGCACCGACGATGGCGACGCGCAGCGGACGATCCCCGATGGAGCTTGCGGAATCGCCCCGGGAGAAGGTGGAGTTGTCGGAGCTCATAGTGAGGGTCAGCTTACCGGGTGCCCGGAACGGGTCGGTGCCCAGATCGGCGCCGCGGGGCCACCGTAGACTGCTTGACGTGGTTCGCGACGAGACGCAAGACGACGCCCCCCGCTCCTGGAAGAAGGCGTGGCCGTTCTTCGTCGCCGCCGGAGTCGCGGTGATCGGCGTCGTGGCGATTCTTGTGAGCAACATGATCCGAAGCCCCGAGGAGCGGCTGTCGGAGGACGCGAAGGCGATCCGGGCCGTCAGCAACTACTACGGCGCGATGGGCACGGTGCGCTACACCGAGTTCCGGGATCTGACGTGCGTCGGCAACCGGGGGGCGGGCTTCCCGACGGAGGCCGAGTTCGAGCAGCGCTACGGTGACCAGCGCCGCGAGCACGGCCCGATCACGGTCACCGATCTGACGACGTCGATCTCCGGTGACACCGGGACGGCCGATGTGCGGTGGCGGTTCGACACGCCCGGCGACGAGGTGAACGAGAAGGTGACGCTCGCCCGGCAGGACGGCGAATGGCGGGTCTGCAAGTAGCGCCGGCGCGGAGCGTCCCGGGCGAGGTGGGCGGCGTCGGCGCGGCCGCCGGGCCTGCGTACTCTGATCGGGTGAGCTACGCCGGTGACGTGACGCCCAAGCGCGCCTGGGAGATCCTCCGGGAGGACCCGGCAAGCGTGCTGGTGGACTGTCGCACCGAGGCCGAGTGGTACTACGTCGGCGTTCCGGTGCTCGACGCGATCGGCAAGCGCACGGCGCTCGTCGAGTGGCTCGGCTATCCGACCGGCGAGCTCAATTCACGTTTCCTGCCGCAGCTGCGCGCCGCGGGCGTCGACGACGACACCGCCGTGCTCTTCATCTGCCGGTCCGGGCAGCGCTCCATCGACGCCGCCGAGGCGGCGACGGCGGCCGGTGTGCGCAAGGCGTACAACGTGCTCGACGGCTTCGAGGGCGGCGTCGGATCCGACGGCCACCGTGGCCATTCCGGCTGGCGGGCGCTCGGCCTGCCGTGGCGGCACGTCCAGTAGCGATCGTTCCGATCGGCGCCGCGGCGTCGATCGAGTAGGAGGATGACCTTGTTCCAGGCGCTGCCCGAGGGCGTCTCGCTCGACACCGTCGGTGTGCGCGGCGGACTGTCTCGCACGGGGTTCCAGGAGACCACCGAGGCGTTGCTGCTGACGTCCGGCTACGTCTACGAGTCGGCCGAGGCCGCCGAGCGGGCGTTCACCGGTGAGGACGAGCGCTTCGTCTACTCGCGCTTCGGCAACCCGACGGTCGCGATGTTCGGTGAGCGGCTGCGGCTCATGGAGACCGGCGCCGAGGCGTGCTTCACGGCGGCGAGCGGCATGGCGGCGGTGTTCGTCGCGCTCGGCGCGTTGCTGAAGGCTGGTGACCGGCTCGTCGCCGCGCGCAGCCTCTTCGGCTCCTGCTACGTCGTGTGCAACGAGATCCTGCCGCGCTGGGGCATCGAGACCGAGTTCGTCGACGGCGAAGACCTCGAGCAGTGGGAGCGGGCGTTGTCGACGCCGGCGACGGCCGTGTTCTTCGAGACGCCGGCCAACCCGATGCAGACGCTCGTCGACATCGAGGCGGTCGCCGAGCTGGCGCACGCCGCCGGTGCGAAGGTCGTGCTCGACAACGTCTTCGCGACGCCGCTGCTGCAGCAGGGCATCCCGCTCGGCGCGGACGTCATCGTCTACTCGGGCACCAAGCACATCGACGGCCAGGGACGTGTCATGGGCGGCGCCGTGCTGGGCGAGCTCGACTACATCGACGGCCCCGTCAAGAACCTCATGCGGCACACCGGCCCCGCGCTGGCGCCGTTCAACGCGTGGACGATGCTCAAGGGCCTCGAGACGATGCCGCTGCGGATGGAGCGCTCGGTCGCCTCCGCGCTGGCCGTGGCCGAGTTCCTTGAGGCCGATCCGCGCGTCGAGTGGGTGAAGTACCCGTTCCTGCCGTCGCACCCGCAATACGAGCTGGCCAAGCGTCAGATGTCCGGCGGCGGCACGGTCGTGACGTTCTCGCTCGCCGGGCGACCCGGGACGTCGGCCAAGGAGCGGGCGTTCGAGGTGCTCAACAAGCTGCAGATCATCGATATCTCGAACAACCTCGGCGACGCCAAGTCGCTCATCACCCATCCGGCCACGACGACGCACCGCGCGATGGGGCCGGAGGGCCGGGCGGCGATCGGTCTGGGCGACGGCGTCGTCCGGTTGTCGGTGGGGCTGGAGGGCGTCGCGGACCTCATCGCGGACCTCGACCGGGCGCTGTAGAGCGTCACCGGGCGTTGTCGGACGACGGTCAGGAGGCGTCGGCGATGAGGGCGCGAAGCTTGTGAACCGGGATGGTCTTGTCGTCGTCGACCGTGACGCTGAGGGCCGCTTCGAGGGTGCGCCGGATCATCTGGCCCGTGGTGACGTGCTCGGCGACGGCGCGGTCACGGAGGGCGTTGAGTAGCGAGACCGGTAGTCGGACCGTGAAGGCATCCATCGGTTCGGTGCTGCCGGAACTCGTAGTGGCGACGGCCGGTTCGGCCGCCCCGATATGTGCCGAGAGATCGGTGGTGTCGTAGTGCTGAGCCAGTTCGGCGAAGCGGTCGGTCATGATCGTGTCTTTCTTCGGAAGGTCGCCTTTTCGCTTGTGGTCATGTCGCGGGCCGTGACGACATAGTCGCGGCCGTCGAGGGCGTCGGCCAGCACGATCACCAAGTGTCGGCCGGTGTGGGTGGTGCCGAACACCAGCCGGGTCTTGTTGCGCCCGTCGCTGTAGATCTTGGGCGCGCTGCCGAGCACCTCGTGAACCTCTGCAGGGAGCACGCCGTGCCGGGCGATGTGCGACTCGTTCTCGTCGTTCCAACTCAACTCATGCCACATGCCCTAACCCCCTTCCGTGATCGTACGCGTTTCGTGTACGCATCGTCGGATGGTCCGCTTGTGGCACGGTGGCTCGGTCGGCTCGGAGTCCGTCAGAGCTGAAGCAGCGGAGCGGTGAAGCCGGCGACGAGGAGCGAGACGGCGAGCAGCGCCCACGACGTCGCGAGCCACGGCTGCCACCAGCCGAAGCGCTTCCACGCGCGATAAGTCTGGAAGAGGCAGCCGAAGCCGCCGAGGATCGCGACCACCGGCGGCCCGAACACCGGCCAATTGCTGCCCGGTGCGAGCAGTTGGGTCGTGGCGAAGACGGCGATCGTCACCGCGAGCACGGCGACGGCGTAGACGACGGCGCGCTTGATCTCGGGGCCGCGAGGCGTGCGCTTCTCGGCGTCCCGGTAGGCCATCGCGGACGCGTCCCAGTCGTCGTCGGCGTGCGGCTGCGCACTCTCGCCGCGCCGGCGGGGGTCGGCGGGGTCGTCGTCGAACGGTTCGCGTGTCATCGACTCCGTCCTACCACCCTCGGATGGTCGCCGCGCCGCCGGCATCGTCAACCCGGGGTTGACGCGTCGTGATCGTCAACCTAGGGTTGACGCATGACTGAGCGCACCCCCATCGAAACCCCCGTCCGTCTCGCCGATCTCATCGCGGCGATCGAAGGTACCAACGAGACCGAGCTCGACCGGCTGGTCAACGCGGTCCTCGTCGCCGAGCATCTCGGTGAACTCTCCGACCACCTCGTCGGGCATTTCGTCGACGCCGCGCGGAAGTCGGGCGCGTCGTGGGCCGAGATCGGCGCCGGCCTGGGCGTCACCAAGCAGGCCGCGCAGAAGCGGTTCGTGCCCAGGCCCGGTGCCGGCTCGACGGGCGGCTTCGAGCGCTTCACGCCGTCGGCGAGCAACGTCGTCGTCGCGGCGCAGAACGCGGCCCACTCGCGTGCCAACGACGTCATCACGCCGGGTCACCTCGTGCTCGGGCTGCTGGCCGCCGACGACTCGTTCGCGTTGCGCATCCTCGCCGATTTCGGCGTCGATCCCGACGCCGTCCGCGTGGCCGCCGAGGCGTCGCTGCCCGCGTCGGCCGAGACCGTCCCGGCCCTCGTGCCTTTCGACGCCGACGCGAAGAAGGTGCTGGAGCTCGCGGTGCGGGAGTCGTTGCAGCTCGATCACTCCTATGTCGGCACCGAACACCTGTTGCTCGCGCTCGCCGGCGACGGCCCCTCGGGCGAGTTCTTCGCCGGTGAGGGCTTCAGTCGCGACGCGGCGCGTGAGCGGATCGTCGCGCTCATCGCGACGGTGACGGGCGCCTGAGTCGGGGCCGTACGCCTCGTGCATCACCGGTGTCCACGGCGTCGCCGCGCCGCCGTGGATCGGTGATGCCGGGGCTCGCACCTTCGTAGGGGGTGGGCTCTGCCCTTTGGCGGATGTGCCGTCGTGCCCGACTCCGTACTGTCGAGTAGCGAAGGGCTCGTCTCGCACCGATGCCGCGATCCGGCGTGCGACGGCCCACGGGCTCATACCGGGAACGAAGACAAGGAACAAGAAGGACATGGCTACCTTCCTCTATCGCATAGGCAAGTTCGCCTATCGCAAGAAATTCGTGATGCTGCTCGTCTGGCTGCTCGGCCTGATCGCGATCATCGCGGGCATCCAGGCGACGGACCCGAAGTTCTCGAAGGAGTTCAACCTCCCGGGCACCGAGTCGCAGCGGGCGATGGAACTCATGGCGACGAAGTTTCCGAACCTGACCGCCCAGCAGTCGCAGGCGTCGACGACGGTGCTCGTCGAGGCCGCCGACGGGCTCCAGGCGCATCGCGCGCAGCTCGACGCGCTCGTCGCCGATCTGCGCGGTCTCCCGGACGTCGTGGATCCGAAGATGATCGTCTCGCCGCTCGACCCGGCCGCCAAGGCCGCGGGCAACGTCAACGGCGACGGCACGGTCGGTCTCGTCTCGGTCAAGCTGACCACCGAGGTGACCGACATCAAACCGGAACAGACGACGGCGTTCGCCGATCTGCTCGACAAGCATCGAAGCGGCGGGCTGAACGTCGAGGCGACCGGTGCGCTGATGTTCAACGGGGAACCCGGCGGGTCGTCGGAGATGATCGGCTTCGTCGTCGCGTTCATCGTCATGATCGTCGCGTTCGGGGCCCTCGTCGCCGCGTTCCTGCCGATCATCACGGCGATCGTCGGCGTCGCGATCTCCATGCTGAGCATCACGCTCGGCTCCGGCCTGTTCGACGTCAACGAGAACGTCAGCATCGTCGCCTCGATGATCGGCATCGCCGTCGCCATCGACTACGCGCTGTTCATCGTGTCGCGCTATCGCAACGAACTGCACCGGATGGGCGACCCCACCGATCCCGAACGCCGCGCCGACGCCGTCGGACGCGCCGTCGGCACGGCGGGCACCTCGGTCGTCTTCGCCGGTCTGACGGTCATCATCGCGCTCTCGGCGCTGTCGCTGGTCGGCATCCCGTTCATCACTCAGATGGGTCTGTCGGCGGCCGTGGCCGTCGTCGTCTCGGTGCTCGGCGCCATCACACTGCTGCCCGCGATCCTCGGCCTGTTCGGCAGGTTCGCGTTCAAGGGCAGGATCCGGTTCCTGCGGGACGGCACCGAGCCCGAGGAGCAGGAGAGCAACGGCCGGCGGTGGGCGCGGTTCGCCACGCGCTTCCCGGTGCCGATCGTCGTCATCGGCCTGGCGATGCTCGCCGTGGCCGCCATCCCCGCGACGAACCTGCAGCTCGGCATGGAGTTCACCTCCGACAAGGAGAAGCCGGCCGTCGAACTGCTCAAGAAGGGGTTCGGCGAGGGCTACAACAGCCCGCTGTTCATCGTCGTCGACGCGTCCGCACTGCCGGCGCAGGCGGATCGCGACGCCGCGTTCGCCGACGCCGTCGCGCACATCAAGACGCTGCCCAACGTCGCGCAGCCCGACAAGCTGTTCGCAGGCGGCAACGGGACGCCGTCGGCGCAGGATCCGACGGGCCTGAAGGGCGCGACCGCCGCGTTCATCCCGGTGACGCCGCAGACCTCCGGCGCGTCGGCGCAGACGCACGACCTCATGGTCTCGCTGCGCGACTACAACGCGACCTTCAAGGAACAGACGGGCGGCGCCGACCTCGTCGTCGCCGGTGAGACGGCCATCCTCTCCGATCTCTCGGAGGCGCTGCGCGATGCGCTCATCCCGTACCTGCTCGTCGTGGTCGGGTTGGCGTTCCTCGTGCTCATGCTCGTGTTCCGGTCGATCCTCGTGCCGCTGACGGCCACGCTCGGCTTCCTGTTCTCCGTGGCGGCGACGTTCGGTGCGACGGTGGCGATCTTCCAAGAGGGCTGGGGCGGCTTCATCGAGTACCCGGCGCCGATCATCTCGTTCCTGCCGATCTTCCTCATCGGCATGGTGTTCGGCCTGGCGATGGATTACCAGGTCTTCCTCGTCACCCGGATGCGGGAGGAGTACGTCCACGGCATGAGCGCGAAGGACGCCGTCATCGTCGGCTTCCAGCACGGCGGGCGGGTCGTGGCGTCGGCGGCGATCATCATGATCTCGGTCTTCGCGGCCTTCATGCTCTCGCCGGACACGGTCGGCAAGATGATGGGCTTCGCGCTCGCCGCGGCCGTGTTCTTCGACGCCTTCATCATCCGCATGATCGTCGTGCCCGCCGTCATGGCGCTGCTCGGCGAGAAGGCGTGGTGGCTGCCCGGCTGGCTCGACCGCATCCTGCCGAACGTCGACGTCGAGGGCGAGAAGCTCGCCGCGGTGCTCGGCGGGCGTTCGGGGGAGGCGGAGCGGCGCGAGTCGGCGTCGGCGTCGGTCTGATCTGACAGTCGGTGGCCCGGTCTACCCCACGAGGGTGGGCCGGGCCGTCGTCGTCTGTTCGGGTTCGGTGGACCGGTGCGCGTTTGGGGTTGTGGCCCGGTGCGGTGAGGGGCGGATGCCTGCCCGGGCCGCTTCCCTTCGGGCCTTGTGCCGCCGGGGTCGAGCAGGTGCGGTGACCGGCCCTCCCGCCAGCCCCGATGCCAGCGGCCCGGGCAGGCATCCGCCCCTCACCTCGGCTGGCCCCTCACCTCGGCTGGCCCCTCACCTCGGCTGGCCTCTCGCCGAGGCGGCTGGTCTCTCCGGCTCGTCGCGGCGCTCGTGCGGTGTCAGCGCCAGGCGAAGAACGGCTGGTCGAGGTCGCCGACGCGGGTGGGGCGGCCGTGGAGGGCGACTTCGCGGAACTGGTAGATGACGGCCGCCGTCGGGGCGTGGACGCGGAAGCCGCGGAACGGCCAGCGGATGAGCGGTCCGGTGGATTCGGGGACGTCGACGAACGACGGGGCGACGTCGAGTTCGGTCGCCGTCACCTCGAAGACCGTCGCCACCTCGTCGGGGTTGGCCGAGAGCTCGCCGAGCCGGTCGCCGAGCCAGACGACGTACGGGCGCATCCGGTAGCCGCTGCGGGTGACGTAGTCGTCGAGCCGGCCGAGCACGTCGGCCGGTGCGGTCTCGATGCCGATCTCCTCGTGGAGTTCGCGCCGGGCCGCGTCGGGGTCGGTCTCGCCGGGGTCGACGCGGCCGCCGGGCAGCGCGAACTGCCCGGCGTGCCGCCGCATCGTGGTGGGGCGCACCGTCAGCAACAGTCGACGGTCGCCGGGTGGGCCGCCGACAGCGAGCGCGACGGACGCGGGTCGCAGATCTCCCGCCCGGTCGGCGGGGGCGTCTCGCGGCTCGAAACCGGACAACGCCGCGACGATCGCCTCCCGTTCGAGCCGCTCGTTCATCATCTCGGGCGTCATCGCCGTCAGCAGCAGCGGGACGCCGGGGCGGCGTCGGCCGCCGCGTGCCGAGCCCGCCAGAACTCGCGTTCGGTCGGGATCGGCGCGTCCGGATGCGTCCGGGTCAGGTGTTCGACGTATCGGGCGTAGTCGTGATCGCCCATGAGTTCGCCGACGTACCACCGCGCCGCACGCAGGGCCGCGAGCACGCTGCGGCCGACGCTCCGGGGCGCGGCGTTCCGAGGCCCGGTGTCAGTGGTGGGCACTGGCTCGCACCTCACCGCGTTCGGTGTACCAGTCGTCCCACTCGCGGTCGATCTCCTTCTCGGCCTTCGTCGCGATCAGAGACGACGGCGCGAACCGCTTGGACGGCTCGTCCGGATCCTCCGTCGTCGGCAGCCCGCCCGCCGAGACGGCCCGGAAACAGACCCACACCGCCGCGACGCACACGACGACGACGAGCCCCGCGAACACGATCGAGAGCGTGCCCTGGATGAACGTGTTGCGGATGACCGCGTCGATCTCCTCGATCGACTTGGCCGTGCCGAAGGTCGTCTTGCCGGCGTCCTTCGCGTCGACGAACTGCTGGTGCTGGGCCCAGTAGCCGATCCGGGGATTGTCGGAGAAGATCTTCTGCCACGACGCCGTCATCGTCACGATGAGGTCCCAGGCCAACGGCAGCCCGGGGATCCAGGCCCACTTGTACAGGCCCTTCTTCATGATGACCGTGAGGACGACGGTGAGCGCGATCGCCGCGAGCAGCTGGTTGGCGATGCCGAACAGCGGGAACAGCGTGTTGATGCCGCCCAGCGGATCGGTGACGCCCATGAGCAGGATGGCGCCCCAGGCCGCGACGACGATGAACGTGCACAGCCAGGCGCCGACCTTCCACGACGGGTCGCGGAAGCGCTTGGCTCCGGGCAGGTTGCCGAGGGCGTCGGAGAACATGAAGCGGGCCACGCGGGTGCCGGCGTCGACCGTGGTGAGGATGAACAGCGCCTCGAACATGATCGCGAAGTGGTACCAGAACGCCTTCATCGACTCACCGCCGCCGATCTTGTGCATCACCTCGCTCATGCCCATGGCGAGCGTCGGCGCGCCGCCGGTGCGGGACACGATGGACTGCTCGTCGACGTCGGCGGCCGCCTTGGCGATCTCCGCGGCCGACGCCGGTGGCCCGGACAGGCCAAGCGAGTTGACGTAGTTCGCCGCGCCCTCGGGCGTGCCCTGCGTGACGGCCTTCGGTGCGTTCATCGAGAAGTAGAGGTGCTGGTCGAGCACCGCGGCCGCGCACAGCGCCATGATCGCGACGAACGACTCGGTGAGCATGCCGCCGTAGCCGATGAACCGGGCCTGACTCTCCTTCTCCAGCAGCTTCGGCGTGGTGCCCGACGAGATGAGGGCGTGGAAGCCGGACAGCGCACCGCAGGCGATGGTGATGAACAGGAACGGGAACAGCGAACCGGCGAACGCCGGGCCCTCGCCGGTGCGGGCGAACTCGCTGACGGCCGGTGCGTTGAGCAGCGGCGCGGAGACGAGGATGCCGACGGCGAGCAGCGCGATGGTGCCGACCTTCATGAACGTCGACAGGTAGTCGCGCGGCGCGAGCAGCAGCCAGACGGGCAGCACCGCCGCGGCGAAGCCGTAGACGATGATCGCCCAGCTCAGCTGCACCGGCGTGAGCGTGAACCACGCCTTGCCCCAGTCCGTCTCGGCGACGCTGCCGCCGCCGACGATGGCCGCCAGCAGCAGGACGACGCCGATGAGCGAGACCTCGCTGACCTTGCCTGGACGGAGATAGCGCAGGTAGACGCCCATGAACACGGCGATCGGGATCGTCATGGCGATGGAGAAGACGCCCCACGGGCTCTCGGCCAGCGCGTTGACCACGACGAGCGCGAGCACCGCGATGAGGATGATCATGATCGTGAGGATGGCGAGGATCGCGGCCGCGCCGCCGACGGCGCCGAGTTCGTCGCGGGCCATCTGGCCGAGGCTGCGGCCGCCGCGTCTCGAGGAGAGCCACAGGACGAGGTAGTCCTGCACCGCGCCCGCGAAGACGACGCCGACGACGATCCACAGCGTGCCGGGGAGGTAGCCCATCTGCGCCGCGAGGACGGGCCCGACGAGTGGTCCGGCGCCCGCGATCGCGGCGAAGTGGTGGCCGAACAGCACGCGTCGGTCCATCGGCATGAAATCGGTGCCGTTCTCGAGCCGCTCGGCGGGCGTCGCGCGTTCGTCCCGGGGCTGGACGAGCGTGCGCTCGATGAACTTGGCGTACAGCCGGTAGCCGACGATGTAGGTGCAGATGGCGGCGAAGACGAGCCAGACGGCGTTGATCTGCTCGCCGCGGTTGAAGCCGATGACGCCCCACGCGAAGGCGCCGAGCAGCGAGACGACGGCGACCACGATCTTGCCCCGGGCCGTGATGAACCGTTTGTCGGTGACCACCACGGGTGGCCGGTCCGGATCGGTGCGGAGATACTCGGTCTCGGCTGTCGTGCGCGGATCCTGCTCGGTGACGGTCACGTGCGCTCCCTCGGCGGATGGCGGCGTCTTTCTGCCGTCGGTTCCGAGGAACTCGCCGAACGGGCTCCCGGTGGCCGATGGCTGACATCAGTGAATGTAGCTCCCCGGTCCGACAGAATCCGCTGGAGTCGAGAACCGCTGGGGCGCAAGGGAGAACGACATACGAGCGGGCATCGCGGACGCCGTGGGCGGCGCTGCGGCCCCACCGGGACGCGCGGTGGCAGGAGATTCCGCGACCTCGCGGTGCGCGGGGGTGGCATTGTCTAATCTTGGACGGGTGAGCAGCCCCGATGCAGCGCAGACCGCGGTCGAACCGGCGGATTTCAAGCAGATGCTGACGTGGCGGTCGCCTGACGGCCGTCGCATCGAGCAGGTGCGCGTCGCCGTCACCGGCAACCGCATCAAGGCCTACGGCCGGATCATCGTCGGCCCGTCCGGCGACAGCGAAGCCTTCAACGCCTCCTATGACCTCGTCACCTCCGATTCCGGCTCCACTCGCCGGCTGTCGATCAACCTGATGCGGGAGTCGGGCTCGGCCCACATCTCCATCAGCCGCGATCAGCAGGGGATGTGGACGATCGAATCCCCGACGGGGACGACCCGCAGCGACTTCGGCGGCGCCGTCGACGTCGACGTCGCCTACAGCCCGTTCTTCAACGCCCTGCCGATCCGGCGCCTCGGGATCAAGCAGGGCAGCGGCGAGAAGGTGGAGGTGCCCGTCGCCTACGTCTTCCCGAGTTCCGCGCGCGTCGAGCCGCAGACGATGGTGTACACGCCGGCGTCCGCCGGCATCGCCATCGTCTCGCCGGTCACGGTGTCCGGACTGACGATCGACGAGAACGGTTTTGTCGTCGACTACGACGGACTGGCCTCGCGGCTCGTCTGAGAGGGTTGTTCACCACGCCGACCTCCGGCCGCTTGGCCTGCGGCCCTACGGCCTGAGCTCGGACGTGTAAATGAGGTTCTGACCGGGCGCGACTCGCGTCACACCTGGCCGGGGACGTCCCGCCAGGTGTGACCGCGTCGACCCGCGGCGCGCAGCCGTGCCTCCCAGCCGTCCGGTCCGACGGGCTCGGCGAGGGGGACGCGCCGCGCCGTGATCGCCTCGAATCGGAGCCGGTCGCGGTGTCCCGCGCGGAACAGTGCGCCGGTGTCGCCGGTGTCGCGCAGCGCGTCCCGGGCCGCGATCAGCGTGTCGATCGCCTCGCTCGTCGCGTCGAGCAGGGCGGGCGCGTTGGCCTCGCACATCGCCCGGACCAGGTCCGGTGCCGTCGCCATGACGCGTGTCCCGTCGCGGAACGAGCCGGCGCCGAGCCGCAGCGACAGCTCGCCGCCCGCGCCGCCGATCTGTGCCAGCGTCGCCGCCAGCACGTGCGGCAGGTGTGAGATCGCCGCGACCGCGCGGTCGTGTTCGTCGCTCGCCGCGGCGACGACGTCCGCGCCGCAGGCGTGCGCGAGAGCGGCGACGCGCCGCCAGATCGTCGGATCGACGCCGTCGTCGGTCTGCACCACCCAGATCGCTCCGGTGAAGAGGCCGGGATCGGTTGCCGCCCAACCTGATTCGGCGGTACCTGCCATCGGGTGACCGCCGACGAAGCGGCGGGTCAGCCCGGCTGCCGCGGCGGCCGCGGCGACCGCCTGCTTGACGCTGACGACGTCGGTGACGGCGCACGTCGGGGCGTGCTCGGCGATCGCGGCGAACATCGCGGGCATCGTCGGCGCCGGCGTCGCCACGACGACGAGCGCTCCCGCGGCCTCGGCCGCCGCGAGCGTTCCGGACAGGTCGTCGCTCGCGCGGTAGCCGTCCGCCGTCGCCGCCGCGACGGTCGCCGCGCCGCGGTTGTAGCCGAAGGCCGGTCCGCCGGCGTCGGCGACGCGGCGCAGGACGGACCCGCCGATGAGGCCCAGCCCGAGGACGCAGACGGGTCCGGGGGCGTCGATCGGTATGAAGGGGGCGGGGGCGTCGCTCACCCGAACAGGGTATGCCGCCCGACTTCCGGCCGACGGTGCTCCGGTCCGCCGGACACACGGTCACAGCCGGTGAGCAGGAGGTGCGGCGGATTCCGGCCGGGCCGACTACCGTTCCGGTCATGGCTCAGCAAGAGGATGGCGAGCTCGACGGCTACGCCGTCGCGGTCGTCCGCGAGAGCGCGCAATGGCGCGTGACCCTGCTCGACGACGACGTTCTCACCGACCTCGAACTCGCCGAAACGGCGCTGCGCAGGCTGCGCAGCGCCGGTGCGGTCTTCGGACTCCTCGATGTCGACGACGAGTTCTTCGTCGTCGTCCGGCCGGGGCCGTCCGGCACCCGGCTGTTCCTCTCCGACGCGACGGCCTCCGTCGAATACGACATCGCCTCCGACGTGCTCGAGTCGCTGCACGTCGACGTGCCGGACCTCGATCCGGACGAGATCGACGACATCGACCCGTGGTCCGAGGGAGACGCCGGCGTCCTCTCCGACCTGGGACTTCCCGAGGACGTGCTCAGCATCATCGTCGACGACGTCGACCTCTACGCCGACGAGCAGCTCGGCATGATCGCCGACCGGATGGGCTTCGCCGACGAGCTGGCGCGGGCGTTGTCGTCGCTGGGGAGGTGACGGCCGGGGCATCGAGGGGGTTGGCCGCCGACGAACGGCTCATGGTGGCGGCGCTCGACGCGGCGCGCGCGACGCCGCCGGGTGACGTGCCGGTGGGCGCCGTCGTCGTCGGCCCCGACGGCCGCGAGCTGGCCCGTGCGGCCAACCGGCGTGAGGCCGACGGCGATCCGACGGCCCACGCCGAGGTGCTCGCCCTGCGAGCGGCGTGCGCCGCACTCGGCGACGGCTGGCGGCTGGAGGACTGCACCCTCGCCGTGACGCTCGAGCCCTGCACGATGTGCGCCGGTGCGCTGGTGGCGGCGCGGATCGGGCGGCTCGTCTTCGGCGCGTTCGAGCCGAAGACGGGCGCCGTCGGCTCGCTGTGGGACGTCGTCCGCGACCGGCGGTTGACGCACCGCCCAGAGGTTCGCGGCGGCGTCCTCGAAGCCGAGACGGCGGCGTTGCTGACGACCTTCTTCGCGGGGCGGCGCTGACGATCTCCGGCCGTGTGCGCCGGTGGCGTCCGGCCGGTGGGGGATCGATTTGGGTGCGGCGCCGCTCTGCGGTACCGTTCTCGGCGGTGGCGTGTCCGAGCGGCCTAAGGAGCACGCCTCGAAAGCGTGTGTTGGGTAACCCTCAACCGCGGGTTCGAATCCCGCCGCCACCGCGGAGCCCCTCACCTGTCCACGCAGGTGAGGGGCTCTTTCCATGTCCGGTGAAGGACCTTCGCCGAAGTCGCGTGTCACTCATTCGTACGAACTTGCGCCGAGCGGGCCGTTTCTTCATCCGCAAAAGGTGATGTGCATCACCGTTGTCCTCGGAATGTCGTTAGTCTCCCCAGTGCAACTCGTGCATAAGGGAAGGGGTGACCGAATGGTATTCGGATCTATCGGAGCGACTGTCGCCAGCGTGCTGATCGGACTGGGTGTTTTTCTGGGCGGCCTGATCAGCAGCCTCGGCAGTATCTTCTGACCGCACGTGACACGACATCTCCGCAGGGGCTTCTCGCCTCGGCGGAGATGTCGTCGTTCACGGGTACTGCTCAGCGCGGCGATCAGAGCGGCGCCTCACCCGGAAATGACCGGGC
Organism: Mycobacteriaceae bacterium; assembly: GCA_044222225.1. Classification (GTDB taxonomy): domain Bacteria; phylum Actinomycetota; class Actinomycetes; order Mycobacteriales; family Mycobacteriaceae; genus JBGANR01. The sequence continues at coordinate 60,596 of JBGANR010000006.1, read as the reverse complement.
CGTCTGGAGTTCGCAGTTGTGCCGGCCGTGCTCCCAGACGAGGGCGGCGCCGTCCTCGCCGTCGTAGTGCGGACCGCGACGGAGGATGCACGTCGTGTTTCTCGGCATGTCCGGTTCGGGGCCGGAGTGCTGTCGAATCCGGCCGGATCGGTCGTGTCGGCAGCATGTCGGCGCGTTCTGTGATGTTCTGTTCGGGGGCTGTCACCGCCGACGGGCGGTGCGGCGGATTCCGGGTGAGAGTGGGTATGGCGGGTAAGCGGACGACACTGCGGCAGGTCGCCGAGCGGGCGGGTGTGTCGCAGGCGGCCGTGTCGTTGGTGTTTCGTGGCCGGCACAAGGGCAATGTCTCGGAGCCCACGCGGTTGCGCATCATCGCCGCCGCGGAGGAACTCGGCTATCGCCCGGACCGGATCGCGCAGAGCCTGCGCGGCGCGTCCACGGCGATGATCGGCGTCATCACCGACGAGATCGCCACGGCGCCGTTCGCCGGGGCGATCCTGCAGGGAGCCCTCGACCGTGCGTGGGAAGAGCGGCACGTCATGGCCGTCGTCAACGTCGGCGTCATCGGGAGTGAGCATTACGAACAGAAGGTGACGGCCGCCGTCGAGGAACTCCTCGACCGCCGCGTCGACGGGCTGTTGTACGCGACGATGGGCCGCGACGTCGTGCCTGACGTCCCGGCGCTGCGCGAGCACGCCGTCGCCTACGTCAACTGCGAAGCCCGGGGTATCGGGCCGTGCGTGCTGCCGGACGACTGCGGCGGGGGAGCCGCCGCCGTCCGGGCTGCGATCGAGGCGGGACATCGCAGGATCGCGCTGCTCGGCGGCCCGCTGGGGCATCCGGCCACCGTGGAACGCGAGCGCGGGGGACGGGCGGCGTTCGCCGAGTACGGGATCGAGCCGTGGCGGTTCGGGAACACCAGTGGCGAGATCGACGACGGTTTCGACCTCGCCACCGGGCTGCTCTCCGCGGTCGAGCGGCCGACGGCGCTCGTGTGCTGGAACGACCGGCTGGCGGCCGGCGCGCTGCTCGCCGCGTCCCGGCTGGGGCTGACCGTGCCGGATGACGTCTCGATCGTCGGTTACGACGACCAGGAGCTCCTCGCGGACCGGGTACGTCCCGCGCTGAGCACCATCGCGCTGCCGCACTACGAGATGGGACGGCTCGGCGTGTCGCTCGTGCTCGACTCCCTCGCGGGCAGGGACGTCCCGGCGGACACGCTGTACGAGCTGCCCTGCCCGTACGTGTCGCGCGAATCGCTGGGTCCGCCGCCGCGGGCCTGAGATCTACTGTCCGGTACCTGTCGCTCAGCGGTGGCACGCGGCGATATGCGTCGGCATCGCCCGCTGACCGACAGGTTTCGTCAGGGCAGCTGGAGATCGGCCCGCACGGCTCGATGATCGGAGCGTGGAATGCCGACGGACCGTGTCTGTAATGCGCGGATATCGCGGATCAGGACGTGATCGATGCCGATGAGCGGCGGATACCAGCGGCCGGCGCGATAGGTGAGCAGCGGCCCGTCTCCGGAGGCCGCGGACGCGTTGCGATAGCCGCCGGTGGAGAGCGCGCGGAACTGCCGGTGGTCCCACGTTGCGTTGTAGTCGCCCGCGGCGATCACGGGCCCGTCGGGCTCGCCGGCCAGGCGGTCGCCGAGAAGTGCCAGCTCACGGGCCCAGTCGTGGGCGTTGCGGGGGATCGGCGGTACCAGGTGCAGCGCGTACAACGTGAAGGACCGCGGTCCGTCGACGGTCATCCGCATGGTGTTGAGCACGAACCCGGGCAGCACGGTGGGATCGCGCAGCGGATGCCGGCTCCAGACGCCGGTGCCGCCACCGCCGCTGCGCGGCCGGGTGAACGAGTGCGGCAGCGTCCGGCCGATGTCGGACGCGGCGATGCGCTCGGTCGCCTCGGCGGTGAGCTCGACGACGACCAGGACGTCGACGCCGTCCGTGACCTCCCGCTGCAGGGCGTCGATGTCGGCGTCGCCGTAGTAGATGTTGGCCGCCAGCACGGTCAGCCGCGGGCCCGTGGCGTCGGCGTTGTCGCCGAGGTACGCCGGTGCCTGCGTGGACACGCACGCCGCGGCGATGACGAGCGCGCCGGCGAACGCCGCCCACCGGCGCAGCAGAGCGAAGCCCGCCACCGCCGCGACGACGCCCAGCATGAGGAACGGGGCGAACGCGGTGAGGCTCGCGACGAGCCGGCTCTCCGTCGGAACGGCGTGGAGCAGCGCACCGACCGAACCCGCCGCGAGACCGACCCACGAGGCGGCGCATTTCACCGCGAAACCGATCCGCACCGCGACAATCTTGCCGGGTCGGGCCGCAGGCGGCGCGTTCGCGTCTACGGTTTCCGTGGACGTCGCCGGAGCGGAGAATGGAATCGGCGAGACAGCGCCTACGATTTCGTAGGTTACGGCACCGTAGGTTAGCCTGTGGTCGCCCGCGAACGACAGGAGGCGCAATGGGACTGGTGAATTGGAGCCGTCGCCCGGCGGACGGTGTCAATGCGCGAAGCCCCCAGGTCAACGTCCTGCGCGGGTTGCTCGCGCGGGCCACGACGCCGCTGCTGCCGGACGACTACCTGCATCTCGTCAACCCGCTGTGGTCGGCGCGGGAGCTGCGGGGCAAGGTCGTCGACGTCGTCAAGGAGACCGACGACGCGGCCACGGTCGTCATCGAACCGGGCTGGGGTTTCACCGCCTCGTACGAGGCCGGCCAGTACCTCGGCATCGGCGTCCAGGTCGAGGGCCGCTGGCACTGGCGGTCGTACTCGCTGACGTCGATCGCCGAAGCCGGCACCGAGCAGATCGCGATCACGGTCAAGGCCAACCCCGACGGCTTCCTCTCGACGCACCTCGTCGACGGCGTCCGCGCCGGCACGATCGTCCGGCTCGCCGCCCCCAAGGGCGACTTCCACCTGCCCGAGCCGATCCCCGGGAAGCTGCTGTTCCTCACCGCGGGCAGCGGCATCACGCCGGTCATCGCGATGCTGCGATCGATGGCCGCGCACGGCGAGACCGCGGACGTCGTGCACGTCCACTCGGCGCGCGTCGCGGACGACGTCATCTTCCTCGACGAGCTCCGCGAACTCCACCGCCGGCTCCCCGGCTACCGTCTGCACCTGCATCTCACCAGCGAGACCGGCCGTCGGCTGGACGTCGCCGAGCTCGACGCCGTCGTCACCGACTGGCGGGAACGCCCCACGTGGGCCTGCGGGCCGATCGGCATGCTCGACGCGGCCGAGAAGGTGTGGAACGACGCCGGGCTCGGCAAGCAGCTGCACATGGAGCGGTTCGCCATCGCGCGCACCGACCACGGCGGCGAGGGCGGCACGGTGACGTTCACGCGCAGCGGCAAGACCGCCGAGATCGACGGCGCGACGACGCTGCTGGAGGCGGGCGAGCGCGAAGGCATCCTCATGCCGTTCGGCTGCCGGATGGGGATCTGCCAGACGTGCGTCCTGCCCGTCACGGCCGGCTACGTCCGGGATCTGCGCTCGGGCGAGGAGCGGCGCGAGGGCGACCGGATCCAGACATGCGTCTCGACGGTGTCGGGGAGCTGCACGATCGACATGTGACGGTGCTTGGGGCGGCACGGTGGTGGGATGTTGATGGGCGGGGCGCAGTCCCCCGCGCGCTGGCTCGTTCCTCGCCGGCGCGCTCCCGCCAGACCCGATGCCAGCGCCCCGCCCATCAACATCCCACCACCGCGCCTTTACTCGGCCCGCCGTCTACTGCGGACGGACGTAGCGATCGACGACGTACAGCGTCAGTTCGACGCCGCCGACGTCGACGCTGCCGTGGGCCGAGGCGCCCCAGGCTCGCATCAGGTAGGCGGCCAGGTTGGGTTCGGCGGTCGCCATCGTGCCGGCGATGCGACGTTCCTTCGCGGTCTCGACGATCGGAGCGATGAGCCCCGCGAGGGTGCCCTGCCTGCGGTGATCGCGATGTACCGCGGCGAAGTAGCATTCGGCCGCCGGCTGTTCGATGGCGAGTGAGGAGAGGCGTGTCGCGTGCTCCTGCAGGCGCACGTAGATGTCCGGACGTCCGCGCAGGAACACCGTCGTGGCCTCGACGAACTCGGGCGGCAGGATGGCCGGCTCGTCGGGGGTGCCCCACACCATGACGCCGACGAGGTCATCGCCGGCGAAGGCGCCGTGCACCTTGTCTCGGGGCAGCTGGGACGCCACGAGGAACTCGCCGCACCAGTCGAGGGCCGCGCGGTCGTCCGCGGCGTCGCCGAGCACCCAGCGGTAGAGCGGGATCTCGGCGAGGACGCCGCGCAGCAGATCGAGGATCGCCGGGAGGTCGTCGCGCGTCAAGACGCGAAAGATGGAGGCCGAAGCCCCCGCCGGCGAACCGGCGGGGGCTTCGACTGCGGCCTGCGGGTCGCTCACCCGTCGAGGGCCTTCTTGAACATCGGCCACGACTTGTGCAGCTGGTCCTGCCAGTACGGCCACGAGTGCGTGCCGGCGACCGGACGGTCGACGGTGGCTGGGATGCGCAGGCTCGCCAGCTTGGCGGCGAGCTGCTCGGTGCAGATCCGCGTCGCGGCCTCGATGCCGCCGCCGACGACGATGCGGTCGCCGAGCACCTTGCGGTCGCCGCCGACGTTCTGCAGCGTGTCGTGCTGGCCGGGCAGGCCGGTGGCCGCCGAGAGGTACAGCGCCTTGCCGCGCAGCTTGCCGGCGCGCAGCAGCGGGTCGTTGGCCCGCCAGTTGGCCTTGCCGGCCGGGGTGCTGAAGTCGCCCCACATGTTCTTGGCGTCGCCGCCGCCGCGCGCCTCGATGACGAGGCGGATGTAGAACATGCCCTCCTCGGAGGAGGTCGACGCGCAGCCGCTGTAGGAGCCCACCGAGTTGTAGAGCTGCGGGTAGTCGATCGCGAGGTTGAGCACGGAGGTGGCCGACGAGGAGATGCCGGCGATGCCGTTCTTCCCGCTGGTGCTGAAGGCGGCGTTGAAGACGGCCGGCAGCTCCTGGCCGAGGAACGTGCCCCACTTGTTGCGGCCGAGCTTCGGATCGTCCTTCACCCAGTCGGTGTAGTACGAAAACGCGCCCTTGTTCGGCGTCACGACCCAGACGTTCTTGTCGCCGAAGAATGTGACGACGTCGGTCTGCGCCGCCCAGGTGGCGGCGTCCTCGCCGCCGCCGGCGCCGTTGAGCAGGTAGAGCACACCGCGCGGCGTCGAGGCGTCCTTGGGGCGGATCACCGAGAGCGGGATGTCGCGGTTCATCGCGGCGGAATGGACGACGATCTCGAGCGTCGTGGCGCCGGTGTTCTTAGCGGATACGAGACGTGCGCTGTCGGCGTGGGCCGGGGCCGCGATCGCGCCCCCGATCAGCGCGGCGGCGAAGAATGAAGTGAGGACCCTGATGAGGACCTTGGACCGGGGCACGGAGAGCCTTTCGGGGAAAAGGGTGGAACCGGAGAACGGCCCCGTCGACGTCATCCGTCGGCGGGGCCGTTCTGACGCATCCAGGCCGATGGGGGCGGCCGTGGGACGAGGCGTCCTTACACCGGGGCGTCGTCCGAACCGGCGCCGCCACCGAGCGAGCCGGTGAGCAGCTCGCCGAGGCCGAGGTCGAGGTTCTCGATGTTGATGACGCTGAAGTTGGGCACGCCGCTCATATGGGAGCCTTTCTGTTGTCGCGCCGGAGACGCGGATGGTGCTGCGTCCGGGACGCGAGCAGAGGGGTGTGGATCGACCGGGGTCGAACCATCAGGGTGATCCTCGCATCATGTACGCATCGATGCGCAAGTTCGATGCGATAACCACCTATATATTCTTATGAAGGCTCAGTGCCTCGAACTATCCCTTGGCGGGGTTGTTGTTCGTGGTCTCGAACGTCGAGCCGACCCCGCCGAAGAGCGTGATGTTCTCGATGTTGAGGAGCGTGAGCTTCGGGATGGCGCTCATGAAGGCGGAGCCTTTCGGTGCTGGTCTGCTGCTGCCGGTGCGGTGACCGACGCGTCAGACGTTCGTCTCGGTGTGCTTGAACGTCGAGCCGGCATCGCCGAAGAGGCTGAGCTTGTCGAGCTCGATGGTGATCTTGGGGAACGCGCTCATGGGCGGATCCTTTCTCGTGATGTGAAGCCGATGTGGCAGGCGTCATCGACGGCTGGCCGGGACCGCCTACCGGTCTGTCTGTGTGTCGCCCGTGGGCGACGTCCGGCGGGTGCGGGAACTCGCCGGGTGCCGTACTAGTCGGCGTACTCGATGGTGCTGTCCCAGGTGGAACCGGTGCCCGTGAACACTTCGAGTTCCTTGACCTTGAAATCGATCTTGGGGAACGAGCTCATAGGGAGAGCCTTTCTGCGAGGCGCTTGGGGACGCCGTGACGAGGGGGGTGAGGCTCGGCTAAGTCGAAGCCGTCGAGCCTGATCATGGCATACCTGAGAGTTACCTGGGGAGGGTAACGCTGAACACGGGATGAACCTGTGACAAATCACACCGTGGCGCGGGCGGGCCGAACGCGGTGACCAGCGACTTCCAGGATGGCGCCGGCCGCGAGATCGCAAGGGCGCGTATGGAATCCGTCCGAGTCTAACGCGTCGCCGGCCCGGCATGTCCCCCGAACAGACGATTGAACTCTCCGTCCGCCACGAGCAGTTCGTCTGCGGGGCCGCGCTCGACGATCCGCCCTCCCGACAGGACGACGACGTCGTCGGCCGCGGCGAGCGTCGACATGCGGTGCGTGACGACGATCGTCGTCGTGCGACTGCGCAGCATCTGCAGGGCCCGCTGCAGGAGGAGCTCCGAACGCGGGTCGGCGGCGCTCGTCGCCTCGTCGAGGATGAGGATGCGCGGCCGGGCCGCGAGCGCCCGTGCGACGGTGACCAGCTGGCGTTCGCCGGCGCTGAGCGTCTCGGCGTCCGAGGAGACGGACGTCGCGAGGCCGGCGGGCAGGTTCGCCACGATGTCTCCGACCACCGGCACCCGGACGAACGGCAGGTCTTCGGCGGTGTCCGCGCGCCACGAGCCGTAGGCGATGTTCTCGCCCGCGGTGCCGGTGAACAGCCATGGCTCCTGCGTGACGACGGCCATCGCGCTGCGCACCTGCGAGCGGCTCTCGTCGGCGATGTCGACGCCGTCGATGAGGATCCGGCCCGAATCGGGATCGTGCAGGCGCAGCAGCAGTGAGGTGAGCGTCGTCTTGCCGCTGCCCGTCGCGCCGACGAGCGCCGTCGTCGAGCCCGGCCGGACCGTGAAGTCGACGCCGGCGAGCACCGGATCGCCGTCGCCGTACGAGAAGTGGACGTCCTCGAACGTGATCTCGGGCGGAGCCGTGTGCCGGCCGAGGACGCGGATCGGGGCGTCGTCGACGGCCGCGGACGGTTCCTCGGGGCGCGCGAGGAACGTCCGTACCCGGCCGAGGGAGACGAAGCCGGACTGCAGGCGGGAGATGAGTCCGCCGATCTCGCCGAGCGGGCTGCTGAACTCTTGCGCGTAGATGACGACGGCCTGCAGCGCGCCGAGCGTGATCGCGCCTTCGAGCATCTGCATGGCGCCGAGCACGGCGATGGCGACGAAGCCGAGTGCGTTGCAGAAGATGAGCACCGGCGAGAGCGACCCGGCGAACGACTGCCCGGTGCGCGAGGCGTGTGCCAGATCGGCGTTGACGGCGTCGAAATCGCGGTCGACGAGCGGCCCGGCGTCGTTGGCGGCGATCGTGTCCCGCGAGGTCAGCGCGTCCTCGACGTGCGAGGTCAGCGCGGACGTCATCTTCCACTGCCGGACGATGTGCGGCTGCGCGCGCCGGGTGATGACGGTGACGAGGATCGCCGAGATCGGCACGATCCCGAGGATGAGCATCGCGAAGAACGGTGAGACGAGGAAGAGCGCGATCGCGACGCCGACGATGGTCAGCACGATGACCGGCAGCTGGACGAACAGCGGGCCGATGACGCCGGCCAGGTTGTCGACGTCGGCGGTGACGGTGGTGAGGATGCCGCCGCGGGTGGAGATGGAGCCTGCGGAATCGGTGGTCCGAGAACCGGTGAAGTCGGCGATCGGCAGGCGGTGCAGCTTGCCTTCGATGCGTGCGCGCAGCCGGCGGATGGCGCTCTGCACGATCGTGTTGAGCAGCAGTGCACTGCCGGCGCGGGCGGCGGAGACGACGAGGAACAGCCCGCCCGCCCACGCGGTGAGCGTCCACAGCGCGGGCCAGTCGATGCCCTGACCGGGCACGACGCCGGCGACGTCCACGACATTGGCCAGCGCGTCGTCGCCCTGCGCCCGCAGTGTGGCAACGACCGCCTCCCGGCTCGTTCCTGCCTCGAAGCGGGCGCCGACGACGCCGGCGAACACGATGTTCGTCATGGCGGCGAGCACGGCCGGCACGACGACGGTGCACGCCGCGGCGATGACGGCCAGCACCGTCGCGGCGATGACGCGCCTGTCGACGCCGATGACCCGCCGCAACTCGGCGATCGCGCGCGCGGGGGCGCCCCTGCCGGTGACGGCGCTCACGCCGGGGCCCCCTTCGGCCGGGTGACGCCGCCGGTCTGCGAGGCGACGATGTCGCGGTACACCGGCGACCGGCGCAGCAGGTCGGCGTGGGTGCCGTGGCCCGCGAGCCGGCCCTTGTCCAGCACGGCGATGACGTCCGCATCGGTGACGAGTGAGATCTGCTGCACGGCGAGGATGATCGTGGCCTCCGGCAGGGCCGCGCGCACCGCGGCCAGCACGCGGACGCCGGTGTCGCGGTCCATCGCGGCGAACGCGTCGTCGAGCACGAGGATGCGCGGGCGGCGCAGTACGGCGCGCGCGATCGCGAGCCGGGCCCGCTGCCCACCGGAGTAGTCGGCGCCGCTCTGGGCGACGCCCGCCTCCACGCCGCCGCGGCCCCGGACGAACTCGGCGGCGTCGGCGACGGTCAGGGCGTCCCACATCTCGGGCTCGGTCGCCGTCTCGCGGCCGACGCGCAGGTTCGACGCGATCGTGCCCGCCAGCAGCGACGGCCCCTGCCCGACGAACGCGACGGCGCCGCGCAATCCGGTGAGCGGCCAGTTGCGTGCGTCGCGGCCGCCGACGACGAGCCTGCCCGACGTCGGCTCGGCCAGCCGGGGCACGAGCGAGAGCAGCGTCGACTTGCCCGACGCGGTGCCGCCGATGACGGCCGTCAGGCGGCCGGGGACGCAGGCGAGGGTGACGCCGTCGACGGCCGGGCGCTCGGCGTCGGTGTGCCGCAGCCGCACGCCGACGAAGTCGACCTGCAGCGGGCCGTCCACTCCGGCGGCGTCCGGCGGATCGTCGGGGACGCCGCTGGGGGCGGCGAGCAGTTCGGCGACGCGTCCGGCGCTGATCTGGGCGCGCGGGATGACGGCGGTGAGCGAGACGAGCAGCACGATGCCCACGACGATCTGGGAGAGATAGCCGGTGAAGGCGGTGAGCCGGCCGATCGTCAGATCGCCCGATTCGATGAGCGCGGCGCCGAAGAGCGTCGTCGCGACGCCCGCGAGGTTCGAGACGATGAGGACCGCGGGCAGCAGCATCGCCGAGATGACGCCGATGCGCCGGGACAGACTCGTGAGCTCGTCGTTCACCGTGCCGAACCGTTCCGACTCGGTGGCCTCGCGGCGGAACGCGCGGATGATCCGTGTGCCCGAGAGCTGCTCGCGCAACACCCGGCCCGTCGTGTCGACGGCGAGTTGCAGCCGCCGGGACAGCGGCGTCGCGCGTGAGACGAAGATGCCGACGACGACCGCGAGCACGACGGCCGTCACGACGATGACCGGCGACAGGTGCACCGACTCGCGCAGCGACAGCGCGATCGCCCCGATCGTCAGCACCGGCGCCGTGATGGCGATCGAGGTGGCCAGGAAGACGGCCTGCTGCACGATCGCGGTGTCCTGCGTCGTGCGGGTGATGAGCGTGGGCGTGCCGAACCGCTGGGCCGTCTCGGGGGAGAGCGAGCGTGCCTTGCGGAAGACGCGTCCGCGCAGGTCGGCGACCGATCCGGAGGCGAACCGGGCGCCGGCGATGACCGCCGCCAGCGACGCCGCGAGGCCGACGACAGCGATGGCGACCATGACGACGCCCATCCGCTGGACGTAGCCGAGGTCGCCCGCGATGACGCCGTTGTCGATGACGAGGGCGTTGAGCGTCGGCTGGGTCAGGTTCGTCGCCATCGCCACGACCTGGGCGGCGAGGATGACGGCGACCGCGCCCGGCCGGCGGGCGGCGGCGTCGCGCAGGAAACGCGGCAGCGCCCGGGTGCCGGAGACGGCGTCCCGCCCGGGCTCGATCGCTGCCGCGGCCTGCGCGGACGTCGTCATTCCCGTGTCATTCGGGCATGAAGCCGAAGCTCGCATCGCCCTTGGCGCAGCGTGCGAGCAGTCCGGTGGTCTGCGACGGGCCGCACTTCCAGCCGTTGATGTCCGTCTCCTGCTGCGGCCGGCCGGTGCGCAGCCGGGCGCCGTACTCCTCCGCGACCGGCATCGCCGCCGCGCAGTCGGCGCCCGAGAACGTCACGATCCGCATGCCGCCGTCCGGGCCGCGCACCACGTCGCAGCGGGTGCCGACGATCGACGGCCGCGACGTCGAACTCGTCGGCGCGCTGCCGGTCACCGTGCTGTGCGACGGACCGGTGGGCGCCGCGCTGCTCGGCGGGGCCGACGTGCTGCCGAGTCCGGCGCCGTCCGAGGGTGTCGAGGAGGCCGTCGTGCCGTCGCCCGAGCAGGCGGCGACGGCGAAGGCGACGCCGAGAGCTGCTGCGGCGCCGGCCGTGCGACGGGTGGCGAAGACGGTGGGGGTGGATCTCACCCGTCCACCGTAGGCGAGGCGGGGTGGCGCCGGGGCCGTAGGCTGACGCGGATCTGGTGGCTGTCTCCCGAGAGGATGCGATGGATTCCGCTGACCACGGCTTCAGGGCCGGGACTCCGCTGGCCGACACGGCGGGCCGCACCGGCGTGATCTCGACGCCGCACGGCGACATCCGCACCCCGGCGTTCGTGCCGGTGGGGACGAAGGCGACCGTCAAGACGCTCGTCCCGGAGCAGGTCGCCGCCGTCGGTGCGCAGGCCGTACTCGCCAACGCCTACCACCTCTATCTGCAGCCGGGCCACGACATCGTCGACGAGGCCGGCGGGCTCGGGGCGTTCATGAACTGGCCGGGACCGACGTTCACCGATTCCGGCGGCTTCCAGGTGATGTCGCTGGGCGTCGGCTTCAAGAAGGTCATCTCGATGGAGGCCGATCACGTCGTCGACGACACGGCCGTCGCGCACGGGCGGGAGCGGCTGGCGGCCGTCGACGACGACGGCGTCACGTTCAAATCGCACCTCGACGGGTCGACGCACCGCTTCACGCCCGAGATCTCGATGCGCATCCAGCACGGGCTCGGTGCGGACATCATCTTCGCCTTCGACGAGCTGACGACGCTCATGAACAGTCGCGGCTACCAGGAGCAGTCGCTGGAGCGGACGCGGTTGTGGGCGATCCGCTGCCTCACCGAGCACAACCGGCTGCATCGTGAACGGACGCACCGGCCGCGGCAGTCGCTGTTCGGCGTCGTGCAGGGCGCGCAGTACGAGGACCTGCGCCGCAAGGCCGCGCGTGACCTCGCCGAACTGAGCCGCATCGACAGCGACGCCGGCGGCCTGGGCTTCGGCGGCTACGGCATCGGCGGGGCACTGGAGAAGAGCAACCTCGGCACGATCGTCGGCTGGGTCACCGACGAACTGCCCGCCGACCAGGCGCGTCACCTGCTGGGGATCAGTGAACCCGACGACATCTTCACCGCCATCGAGAACGGCGTCGACACCTTCGACTGCGTCTCACCGTCCCGGGTGGCGCGCAACGGGGCCATCTACTCGCGCGACGGCCGCTACAACGTGACCAACGCGCGCTTCCGGCGCGACTTCCGGCCGCTGGACCCGGACGTCGACAACTACGCGAGCACCTACAGCCGGGCCTACATCCACCACCTGTTCAAGGCCAAAGAAGGTCTGGCGGCGACGCTCTGCACCATCCACAACGAGCACTTCATCGTCAGTCTCGTCGACGGCGCCCGGCGGGCGATCGAGGACGGCACGTACTGGGACTACAAGGCCGAGGTGCTGGGGCGCTACTACGCCGGTTCCCGGGTCTGACGTGGTGCAAGGGTTTGCGTCGACGTGCAAGGCCATGACCTTGGACGTCGGAGCATCGCCTTAGACGTCGAGCTGTAACACGGGCTCGGGAGTCCACGCAGGCCGGTCGGGACCGCCGACGGGGTCGCCGTCGACGAACCGAGCCACGACGCGGGTCACGTCGGCTGCGGTGTTGTCGTACACGGTGGTGTGATCGGCGCGCCGCATCGCTTCGGCGACGAGCGGCCAGAGGCGTCGATAGCGGCCGCGGATCTTCTCCTCCGGTACCGGATGGCCGCCGTCGGCCACCCGCTCCGCGACGCGGGCGACCGTCAACGGCTCCGGCACGAGGATGACGTGCAGGACGACGATGTAGCCGCTGCGGTGTGCGGTGTCGATGAGGTCGAGTTTCGACGGATGCGAGAACACGGTTTCGGCGATGAACGACTCGCCGTGCTCGATGAGCGTGGCTCGGATGTTCGCCGCGACGCGGGCGGCGTCGTAGGAGTGTTCCGTGGTTCTGCCCGGCCAGCGCTCGGCGGCGATGACGTCTGCGTTGACGAAGGTGCTGAGCGGTAGGAGAGGGTGCAGGCGTTCCAGGACGAACGTCGACTTGCCGGCGCCGTTCGGTCCGACGACGAGATCGAGGCGCCTCACGACAGGACGACGACGGTGCCGTCCGGCAGGTGCTTCACGACCCGCCCGTGCTCGTCGAGGACGACGGAAGCGAGTCCGCGTGCCGCGCGATCGGCGACGTGATGCCCGGTGGACAGGGATTCGTCGAGCACCGCTGCGATCTCTGCGTTGAACGCGGCACCCTCTTCGTCGCCGAGAGCGCTCAACGGCAGTCGGCCGGCGAGCGCGGCCTCGACCCGGCGCCGCGCGACGCCGCGCTGGCTTGACACCTCTCGCCCGACCCGCGCCCAGTGCTCGAGTTGCTGACGCGCCGAGCGGTGTTCGCGGGCGCCCTCCGCGCTCGCCGCATCGAAGAGATCGGCGGAGAAACGGGTCACCCTGTCGGCTGCCGTCGTCATGTGAGCGCCTCCCTGTGATGCGATGTGATATCCGCCGTCAAGTGTAGCGATCTGCTACGTCGTTGTGTTCGGCCTGCTCCGGCGCCGTCTCGGCGATTGGCGGCGATAGCTGTCGCCGAGAGGATGTTCGTGGATATATGTGTCGGCGGTGCGCGTACAGCGACAGGTACCAGTCGGTATTTCCGAAAGGAACGGACGTCAGGACGCTTTGCGGGCCACAAGCAGGTAGCAGGCCGGCAGAACGCCCGCAGAATTGACGATCGACAGCCCGACCGCCCACAGCCGCTTGGGTCCGCGGAGCTGTTCGGGGGAGCGGGAGGCCAGGTCGCGCAGCGCCCACGCCCGAAGGCCGGCGTCGGCAGCGGCGACGGCGATGATCGAGGCGCGGGCGGCGGGCGGGAGTTCGGACCAGCTGGGCTTGTTCGTCATGGTCTCAGGGTGGCACGCGAGGACGGCCGGTGGAACAGGCACAGCCGGAGCCGCCTCGGGAGCCGACGAGTCGGGTAGCCCGCTACGCGTGCCCACGGCGGCGCCCCGGGGCGACAGTTCTCGTGTACCGACCCCACGACACGAGGACACCGCGATGACCACCATCGACGACTCCAGACTCGAACCCGAGGCCGCCCGGCCGCCGGCGTACTACGAGGGGTGCACCGGTTACGACGCCGGCTTCCTGGCCGTCCCCGTCGCGCCGCCGACGCTCACGACGGCCCAGCGCGACGCCGCCGCCCGCAACCGCGCGGCTCCGCCGGGTGCCGATCCGAACGTCCTGCCCTACACGCACTTCAGCGTCGTCATGCATCGCGCGCGCCGGCTGGCCTGGTACACGGCCGTCAACGTCGACGGCGCGCACCTCGTCGCGCTGCCGCGGGAGCGCGACCGCTGGTACCTGGACTCCCGGCTGCTGGAGTCCGACCAGGTCGGCGAGCAGATGTACGCCCGGAACGCGCTGGACCGCGGCCATCTCGTCCGCCGGCTGGACCCGGTGTGGGGCCCCGACGCCGCTCGCGCCGCCGACGACACCTTTCACTTCACCAACTGCTCGCCCCAGCACGAGAAGTTCAACCAGGGCGCCGAACTGTGGCTCGGCCTGGAGGACTACCTGCTGCGTAACGCGGGCATGCGGCAGCGGCGGATGACCGTCTTCACCGGCCCCGTGCTCGCGGTGACGGACCCGGTCTACCGGGGTGTGCGGCTGCCGCTGGCGTTCTGGAAGATCGCCGTCTACGTCGATCCGGACGGTGACCTCGCAGCCGCCGCGTACATGCTGGAGCAGGCCGAACTGGTCAAGGATCTGCCGGGGATCGAGGCGGTCTTCGTCGCGGGGACGTACCGCGTCAGCCTGAGCCACCTGCGCGAGCGCACCGGGCTCGATTTCAGCCATCTGACCGCCGCCGAGCTCCCGCTCAGCGTCGGCGGGCCCGAACTCGCCGCGGCCACCGCGGGCCACGTCCCGGTGCAGGCCGGGTACGTGAATCTCGTGCTCTGAGGAGCCCGGCCATGAGCATCATCACGCACGGCGCGCCGTACGAGGCGCCGGATCCCGCCGCCGCGAACGGACCGGCCGACGCCGCGACGTTGACTCGTTTCGCGGCGACGGCCGATGAGCGCCGGCAGACCCGGATGTTCCTCCACGACGGCCGGGCCGTGGAGGCCAACGCCGGGGCGGACGTCGAGCGGCGCCGGGACCGGCTGCTCGGCGGACACGAGCTGCCCGCACGCATGTCGCCGGGCGCGGCGCTCGAACGGCAGATCGGCGGCAACGACCTGCGGCCCGTCTGGTTCTTCGACCGGGCCGCTCTGAAGCGCCGGACGGTCGGGCGCGTCCACATCCGCGACGACGTGCGCCGGCGCGGCTTCGGCACGGGCTTCCTGGTCCGGCCGGGGCTGCTGGCGACGAACGCGCACGTGCTCGAATCGGTGGAGATCGCGACGTACAGCCGCGTCGAGTTCGGTTACGAGGAGACCTTCGAGGGCGACCAGATCGGCTCGGCCGTGTTCGACCTCGATCCGGTGACGCTGTTCGTCGCCAGTCCGCACGGCGCCGGACTCGACTACGCGCTGGTGGCCGTCGTCCCCACGGCCCGCGGCGGCCGGGTGGAACTCGCCGAGTTCGGCGACAACCGGCTCTCGGAGAAGGGACTGCCGCTCAAGGGTGAGTCGATCAACATCGTGCACCACCCGCGCGGGGAGCTGAAGCAGGCCAGCTTCCGCGAGAACCGGCTGCTCGCCCTCGACGCCCCGGAGCTGTGCGGCATCTGGATGCACTACGAGACCGACACCGATTCGGGTTCGTCGGGTGCGCCGCTGTTCAACGACCAGTGGGAGGTCGTCGGCATCCATCACAGCGCCGTCGAGAAGCGGGACGAGAGCGGGGCCGTCCTGGCCGTCGACGGCGGCCGGTGGTCACCGGAGATGGGGGACCGCGCCAAGTGGTGGTCGGCGAACGAGGGCCTGCGGGTCAGCGGTCTGCTCGCCGACCTCAAGGCGCAGCTGGCCGAACATCGCGCCGGCGGAGTGCGGCCGGGGAGCGTCATCAGTGCGGCCGGTGAGGTGCTGCTCGCGCGGCTCCTCGGGGGCTGACGTGTCGGGAATGAAGATGAGGAGTCGGGGAATGACCGATCAGAACGACCATGCGCCGGTGTCGAGCGGCGATCCGCTCGCCGAGGAGTTCGAGCGGGCGCCGTACACCGGGAGCAGTCCCGGAGTGGCGGCCGCGGCCGGCGACCACGAGACCGTCCCGCGGGGCCTGCCCGGTGCCGGTGAGGAGCCGCCGCGTCCCGGCGCCGAATCCCTGCCGCTGCCCGACGTCGCGTGGGCGTCGTACGGCGTCCCGGTCGAGCCGGGGGAGGAGGCGATCCTCGGGGCCGACGACCGCGTCAAGATCACCGCGACCGCCGACTACCCGTGGCGGACGCACGCGTCGCTGCTCATTACAGCCGCCGACGGCTCGCGCTGGATCGGCACCGGCTGGTTCCTGGGCCCGCACACGCTGGGCACCGCCGGGCACGTCGTGTTCATCAAGAACAGCGGCGTACCCGGCCGCGACGGCTGGGTGCGTTCGATCGAGGTGATCCCCGGTCGCGACGGCGCCCGGCGGCCGTACGGGTCGGTCACCGTCTCCGGCGGCGCGTTCCGCTCGGTGACGGGGTGGACCGTCGGCGGCGATCCGCGGCTCGACTACGGCGCGATCGTGCTGCCGACGGACCTCGGCGCGACCACCGGATGGTTCGGCTTCGGCGTCGCCGACGACGCGACGCTGCTCGCCGCGACGGCCAACATCTCCGGCTATCCGGGCGACAAGCCGGAGGGGACGCAGTGGTACCACGGCGCGCGGGTCTCCTCCGTCGACGCGCAGAAGGTGTTCTACGAGACCGACACCGTCGGCGGGCAGAGCGGCAGCGCCGTCTACCGGATCGTCGACGGGCAGCGCCGGGCCGTCGCCATCCACGCGTACGGCGGCGCGACGTCGAACTCGGGCACCCGCATCAACGCCGACGTCTATCGCAACCTGCTCGCCTGGCGGGCCTGACCTGACGTTCGTACGACCACTCATGTGCACGATGACCAGTAAGGAACTGACGAATGAACCACATCGATGACCGCGACCGCGTCGCGGAGCTGCACGTACGCCCCGTCGAGGCGCCGCTGCAGCGAGACACGCCGGCAGAGCGTCCCGAGCTCGTGCAGGTCGACGCGCTCGTCCGCGCCGCCGAGGCCAGGCGGGCGTTCGGCGTCGACGGCGCTGGGACGACCGTCGCCGTGCTCGACACCGGCCTGCGCACGACGCACCGCGATTTCGCCGGACGGGTGCGCACGAGCCGCAATTTCACCGCCGACAACGGCGGCGATCCGACGGACGCGAGCGACGGCCAGGGCCACGGCACCAACGTCGCGGGCATCATCTGCGCCGGTGACCTGCACATCGGCATGGCGCCGGGCGCGGGCGTCATCCCGGTGAAGGTGCTGAACAACCGCGGCAGCGGGTCGTTCGAGGGGATCCGGGACGCGCTGCGCTGGGTGCTGGCGAACCGGCTCGCGTTCGGCATCACGGCGGTGTGCATGTCGCTCGGCGCGCCGGACAACCGGACGACCGACGCCGATCTGGACGGTGACGCGATCGGCCGCGTCATGGCCGACCTGGCCGAGGCGGGCGTCGCCTGCTGCGTCGCGGCGGGCAACGGCTACTTCGAACACCGCAGTGTGCAGGGAATGAGCTATCCGGCGATCTTCCGGCAGACGATCAGCGTCGGCGCGGTCTACGACGCGAACGTGGGTCCGTTCAACTACGGCTCCGGGGCCAAGGTCACCGAATCCGGGCCCGACCGCATCACGCCGTTCTCGCAGCGGCTGCACGAGACGCTCGGCGGCATATGCGCGACGGACGTCTTCGCGCCGGGCGCGCCGACGACGTCGTCGGGGATCAGGGACGACTCCGGCGAGTCGGTACAGCACGGCACCAGTCAGGCGACGCCGGTGGTCGCCGGCATCATCCTGCTGCTCCAGGACCTCCATCGCGGGGCGACGGGCCGATGGCCCGCCGTCGACGATCTGCGGCGCTGGCTGCTGGCCGGCGCGGTGTCGATCAACGACGGCGACGACGAGCGCGACAACGTCGAGCACACCGGGCTCGACTTTCCGCGGGTCAGCGCCTTCGGGGCGTTGGAGGCGTGTGCGCGTGAGCTGGGGATCGCGGTTCCGGTGGTCGCGGCTGCCGGTTGAACTCGCGCAGACGCGCGCCTAGCATGGAGCGCGGTAGCTAGGGATGAAACAGTTCCCCGAGCGCCGATTCGAGAGCCCCGCACCTCCTGGTGCGGGGCTCTACGCATGTCGGGCGCGGCACTGCGATACTCGTCGATGTGCTTCTCGCGTATATCGATGAGATCGGGGAGACCGGGGCATTCGTCTCCCATGACCACCCGAGGTTCCGGACCAGTCCGGCTTTCGGGTACGCCGGGTTCGTGATCCCTGCGGCGAACGCCCGACGCTTCGGAGCCGCGTTCGTCACCAACAAGCGAGCGCTGTTCAAGTCCGAGATCGGTGACGCCGACCCGGCGCAGTTCGAACGCAAGGGTGCGGACGTCTTCCGGCCGGCCACGTTGGAGAGCTTCCCTCAGCAGGTACGCGTGTTCAACAGTCTTGTCGCGCGACTGCAGGAACTCGGGGGTGCTCTGTTCTACTACGCCGACGAGAAGCCGCTCGGGACACCGAAGCAGACCGGTCTGGATACCGACGAGCGCGAGACCGCGGCGATGCGCGAAGCGCTCAATCGGCTCGCCCGGCACGCGCAGAAGCACAACGCGAACATCCTCGTCATGATCGACCAGATCAACGAGAAGACTCGAATCGAGCGACTTCGGCAGATGTACGGGCACATCCTCGGTCGCGCATCCGGCTTCCCGGAGATGAAGCTGATCGTCGAACCGCCGATGCACGTCGACAGCCGGCTTAGTGCGAACATCCAGTTCGCCGACTGGGTCGCCGCTTGCGTCACGCGCGCGATCGACTACCAACTGATCGATACGTCACGGTTCCGGTGGATCACCGACGCCACGGCCCTGCGAGCTCTACGCGGCGCCTTCACCCACGAGTCCAAACTGCACTTCTGGCAACGCTCGTTGGAGGACTTGCATCACTCGCAGATCTTCTACGGCACCCGTCCGGTGCATCCGCTGCCGGCGGGTCAGCTTTTGGGGGCCGGCCATGCTGAGCAACTTCGACGAATGAAGGCGGCGGCTGAACGAGCCCACGATCGGACGGGGGCTGGATCGGTGGCGAGGTGACGAACCGTCGATGACCGCTGTCGGTGGCGGAGCCCCTACCGTTGTGGCGTGACGATCGAAAGCGGCGAGCCGGGTGCCGGGCGCTACGCGCCGAGCCCGTCGGGCGACCTGCACATCGGCAACCTGCGGACCGCCCTACTGGCCTGGCTGTTCGCCCGCTCGACCGGGCGCCGGTTCGTGCTGCGGATGGAGGATCTCGACCGCGTCCGGCCGGGCGCCGCCGAGCGTCAGCTCGCCGACTTGGCCGCGCTCGGTCTCGACTGGGACGGGCCGGTCGTCCGGCAGTCGGCCCGGACGGCCGTGTACGACGCCGCGATCGCCGACCTGACGGCTCGCGGCCTCACCTACGAGTGCTTCTGCACGCGCCGCGAGATCCAGTCCGCGCCGTCGGCCCCGCACTCGCCGCCCGGCGCCTACCCCGGAACGTGCCGTGACCTGCTGGAATCCGAGCGTGCGCGGCGTCGGGCCGAGCGCTCGCCCGCGATCCGGCTGCGCGCCGAGCCGGCGCCCGTCACGATCGTCGACGACCTGCACGGCGAGGTCACCGGCGTCCCGGACGACGTGGTGCTGCGCCGTGGCGACGGCGTGGCGGCTTACAACCTGGCGGTCGTCGTCGACGACGCCGCGGCCGGCGTCGACCAGGTGGTGCGCGGCGACGACCTGTTGACGTCCGCGCCGCGGCAGGCGTATCTCACCGGGTTGCTCGGGCACCCGGCCCCGCGGTACGCGCACGTGCCGATGGTGCTGCGGCCCGACGGCGTCCGGCTGGCCAAACGGGACGGCGCCGTCACGCTGGCGGAGCTCGTCGCGACAGGTTGGACGCCGGCGCGGGTGCTGACGCGGTTGGCGGAGTCGCTGGGGCTTGTTTCCCGGGGTGAGCCCGCCGACCTGCTGTCGGGATTCGATCCGGCGGCGCTGCCGCGCGAGCCGTGGCTGGTGGCGTTGCCGCTCACCGATGCGGCGGTCGCCCGGTGAGTGCGCGGAATCGATCGGACGACGTCGTGGCCGCGGCGCTGCCGTGGCGGGTGCTGGGCAAGATCATCGATCTCCTGCTGGCCGGCCTCCTCACCGAGGGGCTCGGGCGGGTGGTGACGGCCGTGGCCGGCGAGGGCGTCGCGCAGCAGTTGACGACCGCCGTTCTCGGCACCGTGGTGCTGGTGGGGTACCTGACGGTCGGCGAGACCCGCGGAACGACGGCCGGCAAATGGCTGGCCCGGACGCGGGTCCGTGCCGAGGGCACGACGCACCGCCCTGGGCTGCGCGCGGCGCTGCTGCGCAACGCCTACCTCGTCATCGTCTTCGCGCCGACGGCGGCGTCGGCGAGCGGCTCGCTCATCGGCGCGATGAGCGCGACCGCGCTCGGGCTGGCCGGAATCCTCGGGTTCGGCGCGTTGGCGGCGTCCATCGCTCGCGATCCGGACGCCCGCGGCTGGCACGACCGGCTCGCCGGCACGTCCGTCGTCCGGCTGGATTGACGACGCCTTCCAGGATGTCCGTCTGAGCGAGCCGCCGAGGAGATTATTGTCATGGCGCCTCGCTCAGACGGACATCTGGGAAGCCCGGCGCGGTGTGGCTCGGCGAGTTCCCGTCGTGTCCCTCGTACGGTGGGCGGATGGACCTGCCCGTCATGCCACCGGTGGCCCCGATGCTCGCCAAATCCGCACCCGCGGTGCGCCGGGAGGAGGGCTGGTGGCATGAACCGAAATGGGACGGGTTCCGGGCGCTGGTGTTCCGCGACGGCGACGACGTCGTCATCGGCTCGCGCGGCGGCAAGGATCTGGCGCGGTACTTCCCCGAACTCGTCGACGCCTTCCGCGCGGAGCTGCCGCGGCGCTGCGTGCTCGACGGCGAGATCGCCGTCGCCGTCGAGCTCGGCGGCCGGCGCCGGCTGAGCTGGGAGACCCTGGCGCAGCGCATCCACCCGGCCGATTCGCGCGTCCGGCTGCTCGCCGAGCAGACGCCGGCCATCTTCATCGGCTTCGACGCCCTCTCGGACGGCGCGTCCGACCTCACGGGTGAGCCGTTCCGGGTGCGACGGGAGGCGCTCGTCGCGGCGATCTCCGGCTCGGGGACGTGCCGGATGACGCGTCTCACCGACGATCCGGACGTCGCCGCCGAATGGTTCTCGCGCTTCGAGGGTGCCGGTCTCGACGGCGTCGTCAGCAAGCGCGCCGATGGCCCCTACCTGCCGGGTAAGCGCGACATGCTCAAGCTCAAACACGCGCGCAGCGCCGACTGCGTCGTCATCGGCTACCGCGTGCACAAGAGCGGCAGCGGCATCGGTTCCGCGCTGCTGGGGCTGCACACCGACGACGGCGACCTCATGATGGTCGGCGGCATCGTCGCGTTCCCGATGGCGACCCGCGTCGAGCTGCAGGAACGTTTCGAGGGGATGCGGCTGAATCCGGACGGAGTCGAAGCCGGCGAGGTCAGCCGGTGGAAGACGAGCGGCTCGGCGCAGTGGATCGCGATCCGGCCCGAGCTCGTCGTCGAGGTGGCGTTCGATCAGATGGAGGGGCCGAGGTTCCGGCACGCCGTGAGCTTCGTGCGCTGGCGGCCCGATCGCGAGCCCGAGTCGTGTCGGTTCGACCAGCTCGAGGTGCCGATCGACTTCGATCTCGACGATGTCTTAGATGGAGCCGGCGGAATCGGCCGTTCGGGAATGGGGCACTGATGGCAAGAAGTACGGCGGCGTTCGTCGACGCGGCGGGCCGTCAGGTGCGCGTCTCCAGCCCCGACCGAGTGGTCTACGAGGCGACCGAGCGGACGGCGTCCGTCACCAAACTGCAGGTCTGCGAGTACTTCGCGACCGTCGGCGACGCGCTGATGCGGGCGATCGGGGAGCGTCCGACGGCGATGGAACGCTGGCCGGACGGGTATCGCGAGGGCATGCGGCTGGCCGTCGGACCGCAGGACAAGGAGGGTGACGGCTTCTATCAGAAGCGGTTGCCGCGGGGCGCCCCGGATTTCGTCGAGACGGTGCGCATCACCTTTCCGAGCAGGCGGACGGCGGATGAGTTGTGCCCCACCGAACCGGCGTCGCTGGTGTGGGCGGCGCAGATGGGCACGCTGACGTTCCACCCCTGGCCGGTGCGGCGGCCCGACGTCGATCACCCCGACGAGCTGCGCATCGACCTCGATCCGCAGCCGGGCACCACCTTCGCCGACGCGCAGCGCGTCGCCGGCGTCGCCCGCGAGCTGCTGGACGAGCTCGGGTTGCGCGGCTACCCCAAGACCAGCGGCAACCGGGGCGTCCACATCTACGTGCGGATCAAGCCCGACTGGACCTTCGACGAGGTGCGGCACGCCGCGATCGGGCTGGGCCGGGAACTGGAGCGGCGCGACGGCGGCGTCACCACCGCGTGGTGGAAGGAGCAGCGGGGCACGCGGATCTTCCTCGACTACAACCAGAACCTGCGGGACCGGACCGTCGCGGGGCCGTGGAGCCTGCGGGCGCGGCCGGGTGCGCCGGTGAGCACGCCGATGACGTGGGCGCAGCTCGCCGACGTGACCGATCCGCGCGACTTCAACATCTATTCGGTGCCCGACTACCTCGCCGACGGCGATCCGTGGGCCGACATGGACGACGTGGCCTATTCGATCGAGCCGCTGCTGGAGCTGTGGGAGACGCTGCCGGGCGGAGAGCTGAACTTTCCGCCGGACTACCCCAAGATGCCGGGTGAGCCGCCGCGCGTCCAACCCAGCAAGAAGGTGGCCGAGCACTGGGACGAGCAGGGCAACCGCATCGAGTCGTGAGGGCGACGCCCCGGTAGGTCGACGACCGTCCCGTCGATCGAGGCCTCTTGCGCAGAGCAATTCTAGTCATGTAGACTAGAAAACATGATCAGCAAGACCCCCGAGCAGATGCTCGACACCGTCAGCGCCGCGCGCGTCCCGGCGGACCTCTTCGGCGTCGTCGGCGGTCCGGCGCACACGGCGAAGCGCATCTTCCGCGTCTACGCCGCCCGGCTGCACCCGGACCGTGCCGCCGCGGCCGGGTTGGACCCGACTGCGGCAGCCGTGGCATTCGACCGTCTCAACTCGCTCTACCAGCAGTGGACGGCCGGCGGAAAGCCCACGACCGGCGCGGGATCCACGACCGGCGCGGGATTCACGATCGCTGGCCGCAACGGCACGTACACCGCGGCCGGACGGCCCGCGTCGGGAACCGTGTCCGCGGTCTACGCAGGCGCCGACGCCGACGGGTCGCCCGTGGCCGTCAAGGTTCCGCGCCGGCCCGCGTCCAGTCGCTTCAACAAGGGGGAGCGCGTGGCGCTGCGGGCCGTCGCCAAGCTCGTCGCAGGGCCCGGCAACGCCTGGCTGGCCCCGTACTTCCCCGCCCTGGTCGACACCGCGACCGTCGTCGACGATGCCGGCGACGAGCGCGCGGTCAACATCCTCGACGCGCTGGGCACCCGGGAGGGGTTCGTCGATCTGGCCACCGTCGCCGGTGCGCTGCCCGGCGGGCTCGACGGTCGCGACTGGGCGTGGATCCACCGCCGTCTGCTGCGCGCTGTCGCCGGCGCGCATCTGGCCGGCGTCGTGCACGGGGCGATCGTCGCCGAGAACGTGCTCATCCACCCGGAGGGGCACGGCGTCGTCCTGGCCGGCTGGTCGCTGGCCACCACGCCGGGCCGGCCGCTGCCCGGCCGGATCGCCGGCCGCGCCGACGCCTATCCGCCCGACATCGCGGAGCCCGCGTCCCCGGCGCTGGACGTCTACATGGTCCACGCGCTGATGCGCTCGATGCTCGCCCCCGGCGAGCGGCGCCAGCTCGCGTTCGCCCGCGGCTGCATGCAGTCCGCGCCCGGGATGCGGCCGACCGCCGCGAGCCTGCTCGCCGAGTACGACGAACTGCTCGAAGACGCGTACGGGCGCCGGAGGTTCCGGCCGTTCCGGTACACCGTGGCGCCCACGCGGTAAGGACGGGCGCTCCATCTGAATCGCCGGGGCTCCGATGCGGAGACCCGAACCTGAAAGGACACCGTCATGGGTAATGGAAGTTGGAGCGACGACGCCTACCGCGCCGCCGCCACGTTCCGGGCCGGCACCGGAGCGAAGGACTTCGGCTACAGCGCCGCCACCCTGTCCAAGTCGAGCTCGCTGTGGAAGGCGCACCGGGACCTCGACCCGAAGGGCGTGACCGTCCGCGAGTCCCGGGACAGTGCCGAACACCCCGAGTCGACGCCGATCGCCGTGCTGTTCGACGTCACCGGCTCGATGGGCTCGGTGCCGGTGACCATGCAGAAGCAGTTGGCCAAGCTGCACGGTCTGCTGCTGCGCAAGGGCTACGCGACGGACCCGCAGATCATGTTCGGCGCGATCGGCGACGCCGACAGCGACCGGATCCCGCTGCAGGTGGGCCAGTTCGAGTCGGACAACCGGATGGACGAGCAGCTGCGCAACGTCGTCCTCGAAGGCGGCGGTGGCGGCCAGAAGTCGGAGTCGTACGAGCTCGCCGCGTACTTCATGGCGCGGCACACCGCCACCGACGCCTGGGACAAGCGCGGCCGCAAGGGCTACCTGTTCATCATCGGCGACGAGATGAACAAGCCCCGGCTCAGGGCCCGGTATATCCGCAGGCTGATCGGCGACGACGTGGACAGGGATGTCGACGTGGCGGCGCTCTACCGGGAGCTGGCCGAGAAGTGGGAGGTGTTCTTCATCCTCCCGAAGCAGACCAGCTACTTCTACGACTCGCAGGTCCGCGGTCACTGGAAAGGCATCCTCGACGAGCGCGTGCTGTTCCTCGAGGATCCCGCCGCTGTGTGCGATCTGATCGGGGTCACGATCGGGCTGATCGAGGACGTGGTCGACCTCGACGAGGGCCTGGCCGATCTGACCGACGTCGGCTCGACCGCCACCGCGTCGGTGGGCCGTGCCCTGGCGCTGTTCGCCGGCTCCAAGGCTCCGGCGGCCACCGCGGTGCAACTGCCCGCCGATCTCGCCGGACCCGGCGACGATCTCGTCTGACCCGAACCACGCCGGCGGCCCGCCCCCGGGCTGCCGGCGCCAGCTCTTCCCGAAAGGACACCTCCGGATGCACCCGCGCACGATCGTCGTCGGCCTCGGTTTCGGCGACGAGGCCAAGGGGGCCACGACCGCCCATCTCGCGGCGACCACCGATCCTGCTGCCGTGGTCCGGTTCAACGGCGGTGCGCAGACCGCGCACAACGTCGTCGACGGCGACCGGCACCACACCTTCCGGCTGTTCGGCTCCGGCACCCTCACCGGCACGCCGACCTACCTGTCCCGGCACGTGATCGCCGACCCCTGGGTGCTGGCCGCCGAAGCGGAGGAGCTCGCCGCGCTCGGCGTCCGTGACCCGCTGCGTCTCGTCACCGTCAGTCCCGACGCGCTGGTCGCCACGCCGATCCACGTGGCGGTCAACCGCACCCGGGAGGATCTGCGCGGCGGCGGGGCACACGGGTCCTGCGGCCTCGGGATCGGTGAGACGAGGTGGTACGCCCTCGCGCATGCCGCCGGCCTGCGGGCCGGGCAGACGCTGTGGGACATCACCGCCGACGCGTGCGCGGACGTTCCGCCGCTCACCGTCGCCGACTGCGCGGACGCGGCGACGGTCCGGGCCCGGCTGGCCGCACTCGCCACCTTCTATGCGCCGCTGCTGGCCCGGGGCTCGCACGCCGTGCCGCCGATCGACGTCATGGTCGAGACCCTCGTCGCGTTCGGAGCCGCCGTGGCCACCGCGCGGGATTCGGAGTACCTGGCCGGCGCCGCGCGATCCGGGCGCCTGCTGTTCGAAGGCGCCCAGGGCGTCCTCCTGGACGAGTGGGCCGGTTTCCACCCGCACACCACCTGGTCGACGACGCTGCCCGGCGCCGCGCAGGAACTGCTCGCCGGCGCCGGGCTGGCTCCTGCGACAGTGGTCGGTGTGTTGCGCACCTACACCTCTCGCCACGGCCACGGACCGATGCCGACGGAGGACCCCGGCCTGCTCTCTCTGCTGCCCGAACCGCACAACGGCACCGGCCGTTACCAGGGCGCCTGGCGCGTCGGGCACATCGACGACGAGCTGGTGAGGTACGCCGCCGCGGTGTGCCGGGCGCACGGCGGTCTGGATGCGTTGGCCGTCAGCCACCTCGACACCGCCGAGCGCGCCGGAGGCGCGATCCGTCGCGCCGCCGGGTACGCCGGCCGAACCGGACCGTATCCCCTCGGGCCGTACCGCGACCTCCGGCACCAGGAGCGGCTCACCGCGACGGCGCGGGACGCGGCGCCGCTGCTGCGGCCCATCCGGCCGGCGGACGTCGCCGAGCACCTGGCCGCCGTCGCCGGCGTCCGGCTGCATTCCGTCGCCACCGGCCCCGATATCGGCGACCGATGCCTGGTCGGCGGTTCCGGCACGGGTGCGAAGGCGGCCGCGTGACCGGCCTCCCGCCGCTGTCGGCGGTGTCCGTCGACGCCGTGACGCTGCGCGCCGACGCGGACGGCACCCGGGTGTTGATCCACCGCCGGGCCGCCGAACCGTTCCGCGGGGAGTGGGCGCTGCCCGGCGTGCTGCTCGGCTGTGGCGAGCGGATCACCGCCGCCGCGGTCCGCGCCGTCGGGAAGGCGGGGGTCGTTCCCGGTGACGTCACCGGCGCCGGTCAGCTGACCGTGTTCGACGAGCCGAACCGCGACCCCCGCGGCCCCACCCTGTCGATCACGGCGTGGGTGACGGTGCCGTCGTCCTTCACGCTCACCGATGCGGATGCGACGCGGTGGGTGGACTGGGAGCACCTGCCGGAGCTGGCGTTCGACCACCGCCGCATCCTGGCCGACGTGCGTCCGCTGCTGGCCGGGAGGCTGTGGAGCGACATCGCGTTCAGCGCTGCGCTCACCGGTCCGGTCTTCGGCGTCCGGACCGCGCTCGCCGTCACCGAATCGCTCACCGGCGCCGAGGTCGATCGCGGCAACCTGAACCGGACCCTGCGCCGGGTGGCCTCGCGCGCCGACGAGCCGGTCCGCGACAGCGCGCGCGGCCGGCCGGGGACGCTGTGGCGATGGCCCGCGCCGTCGTGAGGTCTCACGCCCGGTCCGCCACGAGCAGCCACAGCAGATAGCCGCCCCCGAGCGCGGCCGTGACGAGGCCGACCGGGATCTGGAACGGGCTGAGCAGGCGCTGGGCGAGCAGATCGGCGACCGCCAACAGCAGCGCGCCCATCGCCAGCGCCGGGCCGAAGGCGATGCCCGGGGCCCGGGCGACGCGGCGCGCGAGCTGCGGCGCGGCCAGCGCGAGGAAGCCGATCGGGCCGGCCGTCGCCACCGCGCCGGCGGCGAGGACGAGACCGACGGCGATCGCCGCGGGTCGCAGGCGGCGGACGTCGACACCGATCCCGGCGCCGACGTCGTCGCCGAGTTCGAGACCGCGCAGGCCGCGGACCAGCGTGAACGCCGCTGCGACACCGAGGGCGGCGAGCACGGCGGCCGGCCAGACGTCGGGCCAGGTGATGTTGTGCAGGCTGCCGTGCTGCCAGGCCTTCGCGGCCTCGGCGTCCTCGAGCGGTGCGCGGCTGATGAGGTAGTCGTTGAGCGCCGCGAGCATGGCGGCGACGGCGATGCCCGCGACGATGAGCCGGTCGCCCGCCATCCCGCGGCGCAGCCCGATGACCGCGACGACGAGCGCGGCCGCGGCTCCACCGGCGATCGCTCCGGTCATGACGGTGGCGGTGGTCGACCGCCCGACGGCGATGATCGCCAGCAGCCCGCCGAACGCGGCGCCCGTCGTGAAGCCGACGACGTCCGGGCTGGCCAGAGCGTTGCGCGAGAGGGATTGGAAGATCGCGCCGGACGCCGCGAGCGCCGCCCCGACGACCATCGCCGCCACGGCGCGCGGCAGGCGCTGGTCGGTGACGATGAAGCGGTCGGTGGCGTCGCCGCCGCCGCGCAGGACGTCGAGCGCGGCGCCCACCGACAGGTCGTATTCGCCGGTGAGGACGGTGGCCGTCGAGACTGCGAGGGCGATGACCAGCAGGACTGCGACGGCGATCGCCGAGCGCCGGTGCAGCAGCAGGGATCGTCCGCCGGGCAGGGCCAGCGGAACCCGTCCCGGTGGAGGAGGCGCGGCTTGCGGAGCCGGGCGGTCTCGGTCGACGGTCATCGCGCCCGCCTCGCCAGCAGCAGCCCGATGAGGAACGGTGCGCCGATGAAGGCCGTGACGATGCCGACTTCGAGTTCCGACGGCCGCGCCACGACCCGGCCGAGGACGTCCGCGGCCAGCACGAGCACCGGCCCGACGACCACGGACACGGCGAGCAGCGCCCGCTGATCGACGCCGACGGTTCGGCGCAGCACGTGCGGCACGACGAGTCCGACGAAGGCGATCGGACCCGCGGCGGCGGTCGCGGCACCGCTGAGCAGCGTGATCGCGACGAACGCCGCCGCGCGCACGAGCGCGAGCCGGGCGCCGAGGGCCGTCGCCTGCTCGTCGCCGAGGGCGAGGGCGTTGAGCGTCGGTCCCGACGCCAGGGCGAGGACGAACCCGACGAGCAGGAAGGGCAGGATGCGGCCGGCGGCGTCGGCGTCGACCACGGCGACCGAGCCGAGCACCCAGAAGCGGTAGGACGCGAAGGTGTCGGAGTCGAACATCGTGATCGTGCCGGTGCACGCGGCGAGACAGGCGCTCAGCGCCGCGCCGGCCAGGACGAGCCGCGCGTGGTCGGCCGAGCGGGTGCGGCGCGTCCCGATCAGGTAGACGGCCGCCGCCGCACCGCCCGCGCCGAGGAAGGCGAACCAGAGGTAGCCGCTCGGCGCGG
Organism: Mycobacteriaceae bacterium; assembly: GCA_044222225.1. Classification (GTDB taxonomy): domain Bacteria; phylum Actinomycetota; class Actinomycetes; order Mycobacteriales; family Mycobacteriaceae; genus JBGANR01. The sequence goes on along the minus strand of JBGANR010000006.1, from coordinate 31,948 downwards.
TGATGCCGAGAACGGACATCGCGAGCACGACGCCGAGCGCCGCCCCGGAGTTGACGCCGAGCAGCCCGGGTTCGGCGAGTGGATTGCGCGTCAGGGCCTGCATGAGGACGCCGGCGACGGCCAGTGCGCCGCCGACGAGCGCGGCGAGGACCGTCCGCGGCAGCCGGAGCCGCCAGACGATGATCGATTCGGCGGTGCCGTCGTGGTCGAGGAGGCCGCGCCAGGCCTGCGCGAGCGTCAGGTCTTTGGAGCCGATCGCAAGGCTGGCGAGGGCGAGAACGGCGACGAGTGCCGCGCCGATCGCCACGGCCGTCACCACCCGCACCTTCACGGAAATGAGGTTAGGCTACGCGCGCTCATCCGGGCGTACGGCCCGGTCGGGTCGGCGCGGATCAGGTTAGGCTATGCACCCATGAAACGAGTTCGCGGTCTTCGACCCGTCGCCGTCGTGACGGCTCTGCTGGTGCCCCTCCTCGGCCTGGCGGCCTGCTCGTCCGGCGGTGATTCCGAGACCACGACGTCCCCGTCCTCCCGCGTCGCGCCGAGCGCGCTGCCCGAAGGCAAGGGCAGCGGCGCAGCCGACGGCGTCTTCCCGCGGACCGTCGCCCACTGGGCCGGTTCGACCACGGTGCCCGCCGCGCCGAGCCGCGTCGTCGTCATCTCGACCGGTCAGATGGACGCCGTGCTCACCCTCGGGGTCGTGCCGATCGGTTCGACGTCCCCGACCGGCGGCGCTGCGGTGCCCGAGTACCTCAAGAAGAAGTTCGCCGACAAGGCCAAGCAGCTCGGCAGGATCGCCGACGTCGGCAGCCGCAACGAGCCGAACATCGAGGCCGTCGCCAACCTCAAGCCCGACCTCATCCTCGTCAACGCGGCCGGCAAGGACCTCGACAAGCTGTTCGCGTCGCTCTCCAAGGTGGCGCCGACGGTCGTCACGCAGGGCACCGGCGTCAACTGGAAGCCTGACATGCTGCTCGTCGCCGATGCGCTCGGTAAGACGGACGAGGCCAAGCGCTGGCTGGACTCTTATCACGCCGACGCGGCGAAGCTCGGCGACTCGGTCGAGGGGAGTCCGACGGTCTCCTTCGTGCGGCGCACCGCCGACCGGACGCGGGTCTTCGGCGTCGCGTCGTTCCCCGGTTCCATCGCGGAGGACGCCGGGCTGACGCGGCCGGAGAGCCAGCGCTTCCCGGACACCTCCGAGGACATCAGCGCCGAGCAGCTGCAGAAGGCCGACGGCGACCGCATCTTCTACGGCGTCCAGGGCGGCAAGGCCGAGGCGCTCACGTCGCTGCCGCTGTGGCCGACGCTCAAGGGTGTCGCGGACGGGCACGCCGTCGCCGTCGACGACGACCCGTTCTATCTCAACGCCGGCCCGACCGCGGCGCGCGTCGTCCTCGACCAGTTGACGACGTCCCTTGCCTGAGAAGTCCCTGTCGGTGAGCGTGTGCCGGGCGAGGTCGGACGGCCGTGCCGGCTGACGCCTCGCTCGTCCTCGCCGCCGAGGGCGTGACGGTCCGCTATCCGGGGCGCGAGCCGATCCTGGTCGGGCTCGACGTCGCCGTCCCGCCGGGCACGTTCACGGTGATCGTGGGTGGCAACGGTTGCGGCAAATCGACGCTGCTGCGCGTGCTCGCCCGGGTGCTGCGGCCGGAGGCCGGGCGGGTGACGCTCGGCGGCGGCGACGTCGCGCGGCTCGGTGCCAAGCAGTTCGCGCGGGCCGTCGCGCTGCTGGCGCAGGGTGCGATCGCGCCGGACGGCATCACCGTCGGCGACCTCGTGGCCCGCGGGCGGTACCCGCATCAGGGCCTGCTGCGGCAGTGGTCGCCGGCCGACGCGGAGGCCGTGGCCGGCGCGATGGAGCGCACCGAGACGGCGGAACTGGCCGACCGGCTGGTCGCCGATCTGTCCGGCGGGCAGCGGCAGCGGGTGTGGATCGCGCTCGCGCTGGCGCAGGAGACCGGGCTGCTGCTGCTCGACGAGCCGACGACGTACCTCGACCTCGCCCATCAGCTGTCGGTGCTCGATCTCTGCCGCGATCTCGTCGACCGGCACGGCAAGACGGTGGTCGCCGTCCTGCACGACCTCAACCACGCCTGTCGCTACGCCGACCGGATCGTCGCGATGGCCGACGGCCGGATCGTCGCGTCCGGACCGCCGGCCGAGGTGGTGACGGCCGAGGTCGTCGACGAGGTCTTCGGTGTGGCCTGCCGGATCATCGACGACCCGGTGTCGGGGACGCCGCTCGTCGTCCCGGAACTGGCGCGACCGGCGTGAGGCATTGGTAAGGATGGACGCATGGCCGACGTGAAGACGCATCCCGAACCGGGCGATCCCGAGGACTACATCGCGACGCTGACGCCCGAGCGTCGCCGCACCGACGGCATGCGCGCGCTCGCACTGATGCGGGAGGTGACGGGTGATCCGGCGGTCATGTGGGGGCCCAGCATGATCGGCTTCGGGACCTATCACTACAAGTACGCGAGTGGACGCGAAGGCGACACGATGCGCATCGGCTTCTCGCCCCGGGCGGCGGCGCTGACGTTCTACGGCCTGCTCGGGCATCCGCGTACCGAGGAGCTGCTGGCCAGGCTCGGCCCGTACACCCTCGGCAAGGCCTGCCTGTACGTCAAGCGTCTGGACGCCGTCGACGAGGCCGTGCTGCGCGAGCTCATCGTGCACGCCAACGCCCAGTTGCTGCTGGAGGACGGCGCTCGCTGACGTCTCGCGAACGCTGTCGTGCGGCTCTCGATCAGGCCCGCGGGTCGACGATGATCTTGACGTGCTGCTCGTTGTGGTTGATGAGCTGGTCGTAGCCCTCGGAGACCAGTGCGTCGAGGCCGATGCGCGCGGTGATGAACGGAGCCAGATCCAGCTTGCCGCTCTGCACGAGGGCGATCGTCGCCGGATGGTCGTTCGCGTAGCCGATGGTGCCGCGCAGGTCGATCTCCTTGAGCACGAGCGAGGGCATGTCGACCGGCGGCTTGTGGCCCCAGATCGAGACGTTGACGATGACGCCGCCGCCGCGCACCGCGTCCATCAGCATGTCCAGGACGACCGGGACGGACGAGCACTCGAATCCGACGTCGGCACCCTTGCCGCCGGTGCGCGCTCGGACGCGTTCGGCGACGTCGCCCTCCCGCGGGTCGAAGACCTCGTCGGCGACGCCGGTCGTGCGCGCCATCTCCTTGCGGGCGTCGGACAGTTCCGAGATGTAGACGGTCAGGCCCTCGGCCTTGAGCACGGCCGCGGTGAGCAGGCCGATGGGGCCGGCGCCGCCGATGATCGCGACCTGCCCGGCCCGCGCGCCGGACCGCACGAAGGCGTGATGCCCGACCGACAGCGGCTCGATGAGCGCCGCCTGGTCGAGCGGGATGTCGCCGACCGGGTGCACCCAGCGCCGCTGCACGACGATCTTCTCCGAGAGGCCGCCGCCGCGGCCGCCGAGACCGATGAAGTTCATGTCCTTCGACAGCTGGTAGTTCTCGCCCGGGCCGGTGTCGACGTCGTCGGCCACGATGTAGGGCTCGACGACGACGCTCTCACCGACCCGCAGATCGGTGACGCCCGCGCCGAGCGCCGTCACGGTGCCGGAGAACTCGTGCCCGATGATGATCGGCGCGGCCTCGCCGGAGATCGGGTGCGGGTGCCCGGCGGGCGGGATGAAGATCGGGCCTTCGAGGTATTCGTGCAGGTCGGTGCCGCAGATGCCGCACCACGCCACGTCGATGGCGACGGTGCCGGGCAGGAGCTCCGGCTCCGGGACGTCCTCGATCCGGATGTCGTTGCGGTCGTAGTAGCGTGCGGCTCTCATCGGGGCTCCCTGCGGCGTCGGATCTGGCGGGTCTCCAGTGTTCATCCGGGTGGCGGAGTGGGGGAGGGTTGCGCGGGGTTGCAGGGGTGACGTCGAGCCGGCGATCGCGGAACAGGCCGGGGGCGTTCCGCCGCGGCTCGTGCCGCCCCGCGCGACGCCGTCGGCCGGCTATGTCGAGGTGTCGACGCGTGCGGTGAGCGCGGCCGTGTAGCCGGATCCGGCGTCGCCGCTGACGGTGGCCAGTTGCAGGGCGCCGCCGTCCTCACGGAAGACGTTGTCGCTCGCCAGCGTGAGTTTGGCGAGGTTCTGCGCCGAGCCGTCGTAGCCGCTGCGTGCGTAGACGGCCGAGCAGGCGTTCTCCGTCAGGGCCAGCTGCGAGGTGGCGATGGCCTTGCCGTGGTCGTGTGTCGAGTCGAGGTCGGGGTACACCTCGAAGTGGATGTGCGGCCACCGGCCGGGGTAGCAGCCGGGGAAGATCGAGGTGAAGCTCACCCGGCCGTTCGCGTCGGCCACCTGCACGCCGCGCAGCCAGGTCTCGTTCTCGACGCCCCCGGAGTACATCGAGTACCGGCCCTGCGCGTCGCAATGCCATGCGTAGACGGCCACGCCCTTGAACGGCGCGTCACCGTTTGCCATGTCGGTGATCGTCAACGTGAAGGTGAGGGGCACGCCCTCGACGGCGGCGCCGCCGGTGACGCTGGACCGGATGTCGGAGCGGACGATGCCGGTCTGCTCGAGGACGTCCGGCCCGTTGGAGCCGTCGCCGGGGTAGGGGCCCGCGGTCTCGTCGGGGATCTCGGCGGCGGGACGATCTCCCGTGGCGGTCGCGCTCGACGTCGAGGAGGTGGATTCAGGCGTACCGCTCGTGCCGCCGCATGCGGCCACGGCCGCCGCGCCGAGGCCCACGCCGAGCAGACTGAGCACGGCGCGTCGGCTGACGAGGGTGCGCAGGTCGAAGGACACACCCTGGTCGACGATCTCGTCGCCGGGGCGGTCGAGGAGACGTCCCTCGTAGGCCGGGCCGGCCGGCGTCTGGACGGGGTCGGGGACTCGGGCCATGATCTGCTTCCTTCGTTTCGTGGTGCGGTTCGCCGGGTGATGAGGATCAGCATGTCCGGCGCGACCGGGCCGTGGACTGTGTTCTCGCTGAGTACTCGCTGTGAAAGGATCGATGTCGTCCACGCGACGCGGCGATTCACGGAGGATTCGAGGAACGGATCGAATGATGTTGATCGACTTATCGGTCCCGCTGAACGAGCAGACGCCCGTTTATCCCGGCGACCCGGCTATCTCGATCACGCCGGCTAGTGTATTGGTGAAAGACGGCTACAACGTTCATCGTGTGGCATTCGGCACGCATGCCGGCACCCACATCGACGCCCCGATACACATGCTCGAGAACGGTGCCTCGCTCGACGAGATCCCCGTCGACCGTTTCATGGGCAGGGGGCGGTACGTCGACGTGACCTGCGGCGACTTCGGCGTCGTGAGGCACGCGGGTATTCGAGCGGGCGACATCGTGCTGTTGCGTACCGGAATGGCTGATCGGTTCCATGATCCGGTGTATTTCGACGAGTTTCCGGTCATGCCCGATGAGATAGCCGAGTATCTGGTGAACGCCGAGGTGAAGATGGTCGGCGTGGACGCGTGCAGCGTGGATTCTGCGGCCGGATTTCCGGTGCACAAGATCCTTCTCGCGGGCGATGTGCTGATCATCGAGAATCTGACGGGTCTGGAGCGGCTCGCCGGAAAGGAATTCAGAGTCTACGCGTTGCCGATCAAGCTGAACGTCGACGGCGCTCCCGCGAGAGTGGTGGCGGAGACGTTCGGCCGAGCGAAAAAAGTCCCTCATCCGGCTTTCGTCCGGAGGAGGGAGATGGCGGAGGATAGGGGATTCGAACCCCTGAGGGCTGTTAACCCAACCCGCGTTCCAGGCGAGCGCCATAGGCCACTAGGCGAATCCTCCGTCGAACAGTGTAGCGGCGCCGGGGCGTCGGCCCAAAACGGGCCGGGTCAGCGGGGCCGCGTCGGCCGACGTCCGGGACGCCGGCGAGAGTCATGACGCTGGCCGACGTCCGCTACGTCGCCCCGACGGCCGAGCCCGGCTCGTCGTCTCCGGGCGCGTGGGTTAGACTCATCGACGGATCCCGCGCGGCGTGCATCCTGTGAACTCCCCCAGGGCCGGAAGGCAGCAAGGGTCAACGGGCTCTCTCGGGTGCGCGGGATCCCCTATGTCGTCATCGGCGGCCGCGTGACCGGTCGTTCGTGCGACGCCGTCCGCTCGACTTCGTCTGCCGCTCGGACTGATGCGCCGGGCGCTCCGGAAGGCCGCCGTGAACTTTCACTCGCTGTCCGCGCCCGAGCTCTCCGACACGCTCGCCGACCTGCGTCGTCAGTACGACGAGTTGGTCGCCAAGGGTCTGAAGCTCGATCTCACGCGGGGCAAGCCGTCCGCGGCGCAGCTCGATCTCTCCAACGCGTTGCTGCAGTTGCCCGGCGATCGCTACACGGACGCCGCCGGCACGGATCTGCGCAACTACGGCGGCGGCAAGGGGATGCCCGAGCTGCGGGCGATCTTCGCCGAGCTGCTCGACGTGCCGGCCGACCAGTTGGTCGTCGGCGGCAACTCCAGCCTGGAGCTCATGTACGACACCATCGCGACGCATCTGCTGCGTGGCGGCGTCGGCTCGCCGCGGCCCTGGGCGCGCGAGGAGAAGGTCACCTTCCTGTGCCCGTCGCCCGGGTACGACCGACATTTCGCGATCTGCGCGGCGCTCGGCATCGAGATGATCGCGACGCCGATGACGCCGCAGGGCCCGGACGTCGAGGCCATCGCCGAGCTCGCGGCGAACGATCCGTCCGTCAAGGGCGTCTGGATCGTGCCCCGGTTCGCCAACCCGACCGGCTCCACGGTCAGCGCGGACGTCGCCCGTCGCCTCGCCGAGATGCCTACCGCCGCACCGGATTTCCGCATCTTCTGGGACAACGCCTACGCCGTGCACGTGCTGGCGGACGATCCGGCGCCCGTGCCGGACATCCTCGGGCTGGCCGCCGAGGCGGGCAACCCGGACCGCCCGCTCGTCTTCGCGTCGACGTCCAAGATCACGTTCGCCGGTTCCGGCGTCTCGTTCTTCGGCGGCTCGCCGGCGACCGTCGACTGGTTCCTCAAGGCCGCGGGCATCCGCACGATCGGCCCGGACAAGATCAACCAGCTGCGCCACGTGCTGTTCTTCGGTGACGCCGACGGCGTCCGGCGGCACATGCAGGAGCACCGGGCGATCGTCGCGCCGAAGTTCGCCCGGCTGCTCGAGATCCTCGACGCGCGGCTGTCGGCGGCGAAGGTCGCCACCTGGACGGAACCCGAAGGCGGCTATTTCGTCAGCCTCGACGTCCTCGACGGGACGGCGGCGCGCACCGTCGCGCTGGCCAAGGGCGCGGGCATCGCGCTGACCGGCGCCGGCGCGACCTACCCGTACGGTCGCGATCCGCGCGACGCGAACATCCGGCTGGCCCCGACGCTGCCGCCGATCGACGAGGTCGAGCAGGCGATGGACGGTGTCGCGACGTGCGTCCTGCTGGCCGCCGCCGAGAAGCTGGCCGCCGAGGCGTAGCGGGCTCGGGAACTCCTCGACCCCCTCGGTAGTCTCGACGCGTGGCTCTCTACCGCACCTACCGTCCAGCGACGTTCGCCGAGGTCGTGGGGCAGGAGCATGTCACCGAGCCGCTCTCGCGCGCCCTCGATTCCGGACGCATCAATCACGCCTACCTGTTCTCCGGGCCGCGCGGCTGCGGCAAGACGTCGTCGGCCCGCATCCTCGCTCGCTCGCTGAACTGCGAGCAGGGCCCGACGTCGACGCCGTGCGGAACGTGCGCGTCGTGCGTCGCGCTGGCGCCGGGCGGGACGGGCGATCTCGACGTCATGGAGCTCGACGCCGCCAGCCACGGCGGCGTCGACGACGCGCGCGAGCTGCGCGACCGCGCCTTCTACAGTCCGGCGCAGTCGCGCTATCGCGTCCTCATCGTCGACGAGGCGCACATGGTGACGAACGCCGGCTTCAACGCGCTACTCAAGATCGTCGAGGAGCCGCCGGAGCACCTCATCTTCATCTTCGCGACGACCGAGCCGGAGAAGGTGCTGGCGACGATCCGCTCGCGCACCCACCACTATCCGTTCCGGCTGCTACCGCCGGCGGTGATGCGGGGCCTGCTCGAGTCGATCTGCGAGCGCGAGGGCGCGCGCGTCGAACCCGCAGTGTTCCCGCTGGTCATCCGGGCGGGAGCCGGTTCGCCACGCGATTCGCTGTCGGTGCTCGATCAGCTGCTCGCCGGCGCCGACGACGGCGGCGTCACCTACGACCGGGCGCTCGGGCTGCTCGGCGTCACCGATGTCGCGCTCATCGACGACGCTGTCGGGGCGCTGGCGGCGGCCGACGGACGGACGCTGTTCCAGACTGTCGAGCGCGTCATCGACGCCGGGCACGAGCCGCGCCGGTTCGCGGGCGACCTGCTCGACCGGCTGCGCGATCTCATCGTGTTGCAGAACGTGCCCGACGCCGCTGAGCGCGGCGTGATCACCGCGCCGGGGGAGCAGCTCGCGGCGATGGCCGAGCAGGCGCGGGCGCTCGGCGCGGCGACGACGGTGCGGCTCGCCGAGACCGTCCACGCGGCGCTCGGGGAGATGCGCGGGACGACGTCGCCGCGGCTGCTGCTGGAGGTGATGTGCGCCCGCATGCTGCTGCCGGAGACGAGTTCTGGTGACGCGGCGTTGCTGCAGCGGATCGAGATGCTGGAGAAGGCTGTCGCGGGCGGCGTCGTGGCGCCGGGCCGGGGTGCCGTCGAGAGCGGCGCGCCGCCGGCCGGTGGTGCGGGCGGTGCAGCCGGAGCGGCGGCAGGGGAGCAGTCGCGCTTCGTCCGCAGGTCGCAGCAGGCTTCGGACGCGGTGCCCGCGGTCCCGGCGCCGATGGTTCCGGCGCCGACGGTCCCCGGGCCGGCGGCAGCGGTGCCGACGCGGGTCGAGCCGCCGTCGGCGTCGGCCGAGTCGACACCGGCTGCGCCGAAGCCGGCGGCGGTGTCCGAGCCCCCGCCCTGGGACACCGCGGAACCGCCGAGTCCCGCAGGTGCTCGTGCGCCGGAACCCGGATCGGATCGTCCGTCGTCGAGGCCCGCGACCCCGGTGGCCCGCCCCGTGGAATCGCCCGCCTCGCGTCCACCGGAGCCCGAGGCTGTGCGTGCTCCGGAACCCGCCGCGCCGGAACCTGCCCCAGTCGCGCCGGCCCCCGCGCCTCCCGCGCCCGTCCGCGCCGCGGGCCCGGACGTCGCGGCGGTGCGAACGGCCTGGTCGGAGGTTCGTGCGAAGGTTCGCGAGCTGGACAAGGTCGTCGAGGTGATGCTGTCGGGAGCCACGGTCGTCGCCGTGGAGGGCGAGACGCTCGTTCTCGCGCACACGGCGCCGCCGCTCGCGCAGCGGCTGTCGTCGGATCGCGGCACGGGCGTCCTGCGGCGCGCGGTGAAGGAGACACTCGGCGTCGACTGGAACGTCGTCTGTCGCGTCGGAGAGGCGGGTGGTCCGCCGGGCCCTCCTGAGGGTCGGCGGCCCTCACGGCAGGCGGCATCGCCGCCCGCGGCCCAGCCGACCTTCACCCGGCCGAGCCGGGCCGGCGCTCAGGCGCCCGTCGACATCCCGCCGCCGTACGACGAGCCGCCGCCGGAGGACATGCCGCCTCCGCCGGTGCCCGACGACGAGCTCAGCGAATCGGATCGGGCCGAGATGATGGACGACGATTCGGCGGGCGACGAGGCCGCGCGCCGCGACCCGGTCGAGGCCGCGATGGAGTTGCTCGTGACGCATCTGGGGGCGAAGCCGCTGCGGGAGTAGTGGCATTCGCGCGTGACAAGGCACGTCCGGTGTCGTATGATCAAGACATTCCGCCCCGCCGTCCTCTGGGATTGGCGGGGATTTTTTCTTCTGGTCGGGGGGCCATCGTGGATCGTGTCGTCGTTTTCATGGATTATCAGAACGTCCATGGGTGGGCGCGCCGTTGTTTTCTCCCATTCGGTGCTGCGGCTGCCGACGGACATGTGTTTCCGCTCGCGGTCGGTGAGATGCTCGCGGAGCGAAGGCGACGCGAGAGCGATCTGATGGAGGTCCGCGTCTACCGCGGCCGCCCGAACCCGGAACGTCAGCCCGGAGCGGCGCGCGCAAACGACCGGCAGACGGACGTGTGGCAGCGCTCAGACAGAGTGACGGTGATCCGCCGCAATCTTCAGTATCCCGGCGACTATCCCGTTGCCCGGGCTTCGGAGAAGGGCATCGATGTGGCCCTCGCCGTGGACATCATCCGTCTGGGCATGTCCGGCTACATGGACGCGGCGATTCTGTTTTCGTCTGACAAGGACCTCATGCCGGCGATCGAAGTGCTGTGGGACATGCCGCGATGCCACGTTGAGGTGGCCGCGTGGTCGGGCGCGGCACGTCTCCGCCTGGACGGGACTCAGAGTCCGTGGTGTCACCATCTGAACGAGGCGGACTTCGAGAGTGTCCGCGACCGCTACGACTATTCGGCGTAGGAGCGCCGGGCCAGCGTCCGATCGACGTACTCGCGGAGTTCGTCGGCGAGGCGGAGGTCCTCGGCGGCGTGCGCGGTGAGCAGCGCGTCTGCCATCGCCGGCGTCGGGGCCGCCATCCATTCGCCGACGCGGACGCCGTGGCCGGGGACGTGCTCGACGTCGAAGTGCTCGCCGGCCTCGACGGTTCCCTTGGTGAGAACCCGCAGGTAGGCGCCGGGACGGCCCTCGGCCATGAAGCGGCGCACCCACTGCTTCTCGCCGAGGTAGCGGCCGAAGGTGGCGCACGGGATCCGCGGCATCGTCACCTCGAGCACGGTGCCGCCGGCGAAGCGCCAACGTTCGCCGATGACCGCCCGGCTGGCCGAGACGCCGTCGACCCGCAGGTTCTCGCCGAAGTATCCGGGCCGGACGGGCCGTCCCAGCGTCCGTGCCCACGCCGCCGCGTCGTCCTCGGAGTAGGCGTAGACGGCCTTGTCCTCGCCGCCGTGATTGGCCCGGTCGGCCTGGACGTCGCCGTACAGGCCGAGCCGACGCACGGCGACGGGCCCGGTGACCGGCCGCTTGTCGATCGCCGTGACACCGACGGAGCCCGCGTCGGGAAGCAACTGATGGACACGACACACGGCGACGATATGAGCGGACGACATGGCCGCGAGCCTAAACCAGTGTCGACGAAACCGGCGGACGGGCCGGGAGGGCGTTCCACGATTTTTTCAGGCGTTCCACCATTGCCGCAGCGGCAGGCCGGACGCCCCGTCAGGCCCGGGCTTCACCGCCAGCACCTGGTGCAATTCGACGTTGCGGCGTTCGAAGCCGATCCGGGAGGCCGCCATGTACAGGCCCCACAGCCGTGCCGTGCTCTCGCCGACCTCGGCGACGGCGTCGTCCCAATGTGCGACGAGGTTCCGGTTCCAATCCCGCAGCGTCGTCGCGTAGTGCTCGCGGAGATTCTCCTCGTGCCGGACCTCGAGGCCGCCGACGTTCTGGATCGCCGAGACGATGGTCCCCGAGCCGGTCAGTTCGCCGTCCGGGAAGACGTAGCGGTCGATGAACGCCCCGGCTTTCGCATGACTGTTGTTGATGGGACGGGTGATGCAGTGGTTGAGCAGCAGACCGCCGTCCCGCAGCCGATCGCGGAGGAAACCGAAGTACGCCGGGTAGTTGTCGACGCCGATGTGCTCGGTCAGTCCGATGGACGAGACGGCGTCGAACCCGGTCTCGGTGATGTCGCGGTAGTCGCCGTGCCGGATCTCGGCGAACTCGCCGAGCCCCTCGCGCTCGATGCGCGCACGTCCGTAGGCGGCCTGTTCCCGGGACAGCGTGATGCCGATGACGTGGACGCCGCGCGCCGCCGCGTAGCGCACCATCGAGCCCCAGCCGCAGCCGACGTCGAGCAACCGATCGCCGGGCGCCGGCCGGAGCTTCTCGAAGACGAGCCGGTATTTGTTCTGCTGCGCGTCCTCGAGCGTCGCGTCGGTATCCGGGTAGTACGCGCACGTGTATGTCATCGAATCGCCGAGCACCAGCGCGTAGAACGCGTTCGAGACGTCGTAGTGGTGGCTGATCGCGTCGGCGTCGCGGAATCGGGAATGGACCAGTCCGCCGGCGATCCGCCGCCATCGCGGTAGTGCCTCCTGCGGTGGCGGCGCGATCGGCCGTAGGAGCTCAAGCGGCAGCGAACGCCCGATGGCGGCGAGATCCTTCGCCGCGGGCCGTTTGATGACGACGTCGTCGACGAGCGCCTTGAGCCCCTCATACGGATCCCCCGGATGGACCCCGTGGAACTCGAGATCGCCGGCGACATAGGCACGAGCGAGACCGAGTTCCCCCGGCGCGCTGACGAGATACCGTGCGCCCTCGGCGTTCTTCAGCTCCAGCTCGTACCGGGCGGTGTCGGGCCCGGCGATGCTGCCGTCGTACGCCGTGATGCGCAGGCCCAGCTCGTGGCCGGTCATCCTCTCGACGATCTCGGCCAGTCCCATCCTCGGGGTGGGTCCCATGAGCCCTGTCTTCATCAACATTCGAGCTCCCCTTCTGCTCGTCGCGCTCTTTTCGTGTCGTCGCGGCCGGTCACAGGGACCGGACCCGCGAGTGGTCTGCGCCGTCGGGTGGCCGCTACTTCCGCTCGACGGTCTTCTCGTACAGTCCCGTCAGCCGGCTCTCCGGGTCGTAGCGCCGCTTCAGTGAAGCGAGCGCGTCGCCGCCGTACAGCCGCGAGAACTGTTCTCTCGTATAGAACGCTTCCGAGTACAGCGATTTATGCCCGCCGAGGTCGGCGACCTTCTGTTCGATGCGCCGGTTGGTGTGCCCGGGGTCGCCGTCGACGGCCGGTACCCCCGACCAGAAGCCCAGGTTGACGTAGGTGTGGTCGGGTTCGAGTGGATACAACGGCCAGGGCCGAGCCGGATCCGTGACGATGCGTCCGACCGTTTCCTGTCCGTCCGCCGGTGTCCGGCGCAGGCGCAGCGGGCACAGCCAGATCGGCTCGATCGGAATCTCGTCCAGGAACCAGCGCAGGAAATCGGCCGTCCGTTCCACCGGCACCTCCACGTCCTGGACGACGCGCTCGCTCGGCGGCTCCCCGCGCCGTGCCGCGAGCCGGTCGGCGATGCCGCGGCGGCGGTCCAGTGCGACGAGTCTCCAGTAGACGCTGCTGCGCAGTCGGGACTTCGGCCACAGCCGGCGGATCCGCGGATTCTGGGCGCCGAACGCTCGTGAGCACCAGAACCAGTCGGTGTCCCAACGCCACAGGTAGTCGTGGATCGTCAGCCGATCCCGTTTCGGGGAGGTGCCCGACGGGTGCTGGATCGACCGGTAGTAGATCTGCATGCCGGTGTAGTCGCCGACCGGGCCGGGGTCGTCGGTCTTGCGGCCGAGTACGAGGTAGCTCTCGTCGGCGGCGAACACGACTCCGTCGAGGTAGTCGACCCGTTCACCCTCGTGGAAGCCGGAGGCGGCGATCGCGGCGACGAGGTGCTGCAGGTCGTCGAGGTCGTCGATGCGGATGTGCCGTAGATCGACGAACGGCAGGACCGGCTCGAGGGCGATGGTCAGCCGCGTCGCGTAGCCGAGACTGCCGTAGGAGTTGGGGAAACCCCGGTAGAGGTCCGCGTGCGGGCCGTCGGGCGTGGCCGTCACGATCTCGCCGGCGCCGGTGAGGACGTCGAACGAGAGCACCGCCTCGTGCGGCAGTCCGGCGCGGAACGAGCTCGACTCGATGCCGAGCCCGGTGACGGCCCCGCCGAGCGTGATCGTCTTGAGCTGCGGGACGACGGTGGGCGCCAGGCCGTGGGGCAGGGTGGCGCCGACCAGATCCTCGTACGTGCACATCCCACCGACGGTCGCGGTGCGGGCGTCCGGGTCCACGGAGAGAACCCCCGTCAGCCCCGACACGTCGAGCCCGGGCACACCGGTGGCGGCCCGGCCGCGGAAGAGGTTGGACGTCTTCTTCGCGAGCCGGACCGTCGCCGTGGGCGGAATGGCTCGATAGCTCTCGAGCAGCCGCCGCACGCCGTCCTCGTAGGACACCCCCGTCGTCTCCATGTCTTCGACCGTAACCCCGGGGTACGACATTTCGCCGTGGGCGCCTCGCGCACAGCGGCCGGACCGGGATACCGCCGTTGATTGATCCTCGTCACACACGTATTCCGCGGCGAGGGCCGACCAGGGGCTCATGCGCAGGCCCGGGACGGGCGGTGAGATTCTGTCGGTCGTCCGTGGCAGGGTGGTCGTGACCGCTTCGCCATCGACGTCAGGAGAATCATCGTGGGCCAGGTCCGTGCCACGTCGTCACTGGAGATCGCCGCTCCCGCCGAGACGGTGCTCACCGCGATCACCGACTACGAGAAGGTGCGGCCGACGATCCTTCCCGAGCAGTACCACGACTACCGCGTACTCGCGGGCGGCGTCGGCGACGGGACGAAGGCGGCGTGGACGCTGCAGGCGACGAAGTCGCGCTCCCGGAACGTCGTCGCCACCGTGTCCGTGGCCGGCCGCACCGTGACGGAGCGCGACGAGAACTCGACGCTCGTCACCGTCTACGAGGTGGTGGACGCCGGAGCCGGTTCGCGTATCACCGTGACCACCACGTGGCAGGGGGCGGGCGGTGTCAAGGGCTTCTTCGAGAAGACCTTCGCGCCGCTCGGCCTGGCCAAGATCCAGACCGCGCTGCTGAACGACCTTGCCGCGAAGGTCACCGCCGCGTAGGCCGCTGCCGCCGCGCGACGGCGTCGACGCGTACCGGCTCACCGTCCGCGGCGGGCCGGGTGGAACGCTCGGCGACCGGCTCGCGGCGCAGCTGCCCGCCGGTGTGTGGGAGGGGTTCGCGCTGCTGCTCGACGCGGGCGAGGTCGTCGACGCCGCCGGACGCCCGGTCGGACGGGCCACGCGCGCGACGGCTGGCCCGTACTTCTTTCATCGGCCGCTGCCGGACGAGGGAGTGGCGGGCCCGCCGATCCCGGTGCTGTACGCCGACGACGACCTCATCGTCGTCGACAAGCCGCCGCTGGTCGCGACGATGCCGCGGGGCAGCCGGGTGGCGCAGACGGTCGTGGTCCGGCTGCGCCGGGAGCTGGGCAACGACGACATCGTGGCGGTCCATCGGCTCGACCGGCTGACGTCCGGGGTGCTGCTGCTCAGCGCGCGGCCGGGCAGTCGGGCGCCCTACCAGCGGATGTTCGCCGATCGGGCCGTCCGCAAGGAGTACCTGGCGGTGTCGTCGCGCAGCTGCCGGACGGCGTTGCCGACGGTCGTCGAGAACCGGATCGTCAAGCGCCGCGGCAGCCTGTGCGCCGAGGTGGTGCCGGGTGAGCCGAATGCGCGCAGCCGCATCGAGGCGGGGCCCGCGCCGGACGTCTACCGCCTCCTGCCCGAGACCGGACGCACCCACCAACTGCGGCTGCACATGGCTGGAATCGGGCTGCCCATCGACGGCGATCCGCTGTACGGTGTGGCGGCGGCCGGGCCCGCGGGGCCGAACCCGGAGGGCGACGGACCGATGGCGCTGCTCGCGTACCGGATCTCGTTCACCGACCCGATCGCCGGAGCCGAGCGGGAGTTCGTCAGCGGCCGGGACGTGCGTGAGCCGGCCCGCGCGGAGCGGGCGGGTGGGACGATGGCCGGGTGATCCTCGCGTCCTACGAGCGTGTCGACGGCGTCGAGGCCGTCGTGTTCCTCGACGCCGACAGCGGCGACTGCGTCGTCGTCCAGCGGGCCTCGACCGTCGGCGGGCGCGGCGCGTCCGGGCCGGCGGAGGCGGAGCTCACCACGGGGCTGGGCCCGCCGATCCCCGGCGGCGTGGCATCGTGGCGCGCCGTCGACGGCCTGGTCGAGCTGACGCTGTCGACGCGTGGCCGGCGGCTGTTCGCCGGACAGCCGGCCGCGTCCTTCGCCGTCGAACCGGAGAATCTGACGTATCCGGAGCTCGTCGCGCACCTGACGCGGCTGCTCGGACCGCCGGCCCGCTGAAACAGGCCGATTCTGCGGTGTCCGTTTCTTCTACCGACTGGTACCTGTCGCTCTGCGGGGCGACGTGACGTATATATCCACGTCGGCTCTCTCAAGCGCAGGTACCAGTCAGTAGAAGAAACGGACACCCGGCCGGTGTCGATGCGCGGAGGCCGCGACGTCTGCGAATAGACTCGGGCGCAAGCATGACCGCGGGCGGACGGCTCGCGGACGTCACAGACGAGGGGATCGACGCGTGCAACCCGACGACCCGATGGCCGGCCTGCTCGCGCAGGCACAGGCGATGCAGGTGCAGCTCATGAACGCTCAGGCGGAGATCGCCGCGACCGAGGTCGTGGGGGAGGCGGGCGGCGGACTCGTGCGCGTCGTCGGCAACGGGATCGGCGAGGTGACGGCCGTCGCGATCGATCCGAAGGTGATCGATCCCGAGGACCCCGAGACGCTGCAGGACCTCGTCGTCGGGGCTTTGTCAGACCTGGCTGCTAAGAAGGATGCGCTGGCGGCGCAGAAGATGGGCCCGCTGGCAGGCGGCCTCGGCGGGCTGGGCTTCGGCTAGAGGGTCCGGCCGGTGGACGTGACGTGAGAAGGACGAAGGGGGTGCGGAGATGTTCGAGGGACCGATTCAGGATCTCATCGACGAGCTGGCGAAGCTGCCGGGACTCGGACCGAAGGGCGCGCAGCGCATCGCCTTCCATCTGCTCGGCGTCGAGCGGACGGAGATCGGCCGGCTGACGGCGGCGCTGGAGCGGGTGCGCGACGACATGATCTTCTGCGAGGTCTGCGGCAACGTCGCGGCGGCGGTGCGCTGCCGGATCTGTCTTGATCCACGGCGGGACATCTCGAAGATCTGTGTCGTGGAGGAGACCCGCGACATCCACGCGATCGAGCGCACCAAGGAGTTCAGCGGGCGCTACCACATCCTCGGCGGGGCGTTGAATCCGTTGCGCGGCGTCGGGCCGAACGAGCTGCGCATCCGGGAACTGCTGCAACGGCTCGCGGCCGTCGAGGACGGCGTCAGCGTCGACGAGATCATCATCGCCACCGACCCCAACAACGAGGGCGAGGCGACGGCGACGTACCTCGTCCGTCTGCTCCGCGACTTCCCGGGTTTGACGGTGACGCGCCCAGCCTCCGGTCTGCCGATGGGCAGTGATCTGGAGTTCGCCGACGAGGTGACGCTCGGCCGCGCGCTGTCGGGCCGGACGTCGCTGATGACGCGAGCACCGGTGACGCGGACGCCGGTGTCACGGGAACCGGCGGCGCGAGAGCCGGCGGCGCGGGAACCGGTGACGCAGGCATCGGTGGCGGGGGCGCCGGTGTGACGTCGCCGGATGCGGCCGGCGCGCAGCCCGACGCCGTCGAGCCGCGCTGGCGCGTCGTCGCCCCGCGCGAGTTCGACGCCGCGACCGAGGCGCGGGTCGCCGAGCTGTTCGGGTCGCTGACCAGCGGAATCGTCGTCGTCGACGGGCCGTCCGGGGCGGGTAAGACGGAGTTCGCCGCCGCGCTCGCCGCCTGGCTCGCGGCGCGCGGGCGCGAGCCGGCCGTCGTCCACACGGACGAGTACGCGACGTGGGACGACCCGGTGTCGTGGTGGCCCGAACTCGAACACGATGTGCTCGGCCCGTACGCGCACGGCCGCGACCTCGAACCGCGACCGCGCGTCTGGCGCGGCGAAGCGGCCGTCCCCGGTCCGCCGCAGCTGCGCCGACGTCGTCCGTTGCTGCTGGTGGAAGGCGTGTCCAGCGCCCGGGAGGCGATCACCGATCGGGCCGCCGTCGCGCTCTGGATCGACGGGCCGACGCGCGAGGAGCGTCTGGAACGGTCCGTGACGCGCGAGGGTGAGGCGAGCCGTGGCAGGCTCGCGGCGTGGCAGGACTTCGAGGACGCCTACTTCGCCGTGGACGGCACTCGCGCCCGGTGCGCGGCCGTCGAGCCGCGGTACCGGTAGGTCGGCGTCGTATCGGGGGCCTCTGCGCATCGTCGCGACGATTATTGTCGCGACGGTGCTCTACGGCGCTCGATACGACGCCGACCCTCCCGGACTAGGCCGGCCGCGCCACCCGTCGCCCGGCCGCCAGCCGCTCCCGGCGCAGCCGGGTGATCTCGCGGTCGTCGAGCGGCGCCAGCTCCGCGACGCCGAGCGCCTGCTTGAGCAGGTGATCGGCGAGCTGCGGATTGCGGGCCAGCGCGGGCCCGTGCATGTAGGTGCCGTAGACCGACCCCTGGACGGCGCCCTCCGTGCGGTCGCCGACGCCGTTGCCGACGCCGTGCTCGACGCGGGCGAACGGCGTCGCGTCGGGGCCGAGGGTGGTGCCGCCGCGATGGTTCTCGAATCCGGACAGCGGGGCGTCGAGACCGGGGACGGCCGGGCGCGTCAGCAACTCGCCGATACTGCGCTTGGCCTGCGGGGACGTGGTGACGTCGAGCATCCCGACACCGTCCACGCGCTCGCCCGAGGACGTCTCATACCAGTGCCCGAGCACCTGGATCGCGGCGCAGATGGCGAGCACCGGCCGGCCGGCCGCGGCGGCGCGCTGCAGGCCGGGGTGGCGGGTGAGGTGTCGCGTCGCGAGTCGCTGGGCGTAGTCCTCGGCCCCGCCGAGGGTGTAGACGTCGAGGGAGTCGGGGACCGGGTCGTCGAGGGTGATCTCGACGATCTCGGCGGAGATCCCGCGCATCCGCGCCCGCTGGCGCAGGACCAGCGCGTTGCCGCCGTCGCCGTAGGTGCCCATGACGTCGGGCAGCACGAGGCCGATCCGCAGGGTCGACTCAGACATCGGTTCCTCCGTCGCCGGCACTGCCCGAAGCGATTCCGCGAGCTCCGTCTTGACGCGCCAGTGCGACGCCGAGATCGCGGAACGCGGTGTAGTTGGCCAGCACCTCGACGCGTCCGGGCGGGCACGCGGCGATGGCGGCGACCGGGTCGTCGATCGTGACGTGCTCGGCGCCCGCGTAGAGCAGCCGGACGCCGAGGTCGGCGGCCCGCTCGCCGGACGCCACCACCTTGGTCGCCTCGAAGTGCTCGAAGCGCACGTCCCACAGCCAGGACAGATCCTCGCCGTCGGGCACCTGGCCGTTGACGGCGATGACGAGGCCGTCGGCGGCCGGGTCGATCATCGACAGCGCCTCCTGCCAGCCGGCCGGGTTCTTGGCCAGCAGCATCCGCACCCGATGGGGGCCGACCTGCTGTACGCCGTAGCGGCCCGCGACCTCGCCGACGGTGCCGACGGCCCGCACCGCGGCGGCGGGATCGGCGCCCATCGCGACGGCCGCGGCGACGGCCTGCGCCGCGTTGCCGCGGTTGGCCAGTCCGGGGAGCCGCAGCTCCAGTGGCAGGGCGAGTCCGTCGGGGCCGTGCAGGATCTCGCCGTCGAGCCACCAGTCGGGCTCGGGCCGGGTGAAGTCGGCGCCCGTCGAACGCCAGGAGCCGTCGCGCCGGACGATGGGCTCGCCGGAACGCGGGCAGCTCACCGAGTCGTTGGCCCAGCCGGCGCCCGCGGCGACCCACACGACCTTCTTCGCGTCGTACGCCGCCGAGGCGACGAGGACGTCGTCGCAGTTGGCGACGACGGTCGCATCCGGGTGTCGGGCGATCGCCTCGCGCAGCTTGCGCTCGATGATCGTGATCTCGCCGACGCGGTCGAGCTGGTCGCGGCTGAGGTTGAGCAGCACGAGCACCTCGGGGTCGACGGCGTCCGCGACGTGCGGGACGTGCAACTCGTCGACCTCGAGCGCCGCGAGCGGAGCCTTCGGCCCGAGGGTGAGGGCCGCGACGATCCCGGCGTCCATGTTGGCGCCGTCCGGCTGGGTCACCACCTCGCCGACGGTGCCGAGGGCGGCGGCGACCATCCGCGTCGTCGTCGACTTGCCGTTGGTGCCGGTGACGAGCGCCGTGCGCTTGCCTGCGGCGAGACGACCGAGCAGACGCGGGTCGATCTTGAGGGCGACGAGCCCGCCGATCATCGACCCCTTGCCGCGGCCCGCCTTGCGGGACGCCCACCGTGCTGCTGCGGCCGCCGCGAGGGCCACGCGAGTGCGGGCCGGGAGGCGGGTTGTCATGACGACGAGTCTCCCACAGCGGTACCGATCGCCTGCGGGCTCAGTCGCCGGACGGCCGGAGCCGACGGCCTGGTGGCCGGGAATCGATCGGCTAGAGCAGGACGGCCCGCAACCGGGACCCGATCGGCCAGGACTGCGTCACCGGCGGCGCGAAGTCGCCGGCCGCCAGCCGCACCGGGACCGCCGCGATGACGCGGTCTTCGGTGTTGACGAGCGCCGCCTCCTCGCCGAGTCGGCGCAGGACGGGCAGCGAGCGGCGCTCGAACGTCGAGACCGTGACGTCGATGCCGGCCAGACCGGCGACCTCGGGATGTCCGCGCCAGCGGACCGGTGTGGTGAACGTGAGGATGAACTCGTCGGTGCACAGCATGTCGATGAACGGCCCGGTGACGGTCAACCGGCCGGTGTTGAGCGGATCGCGGAACCAGTCGGCCCGCAGGTAGCGGCCCTGCGACGACGTCGAGAGGTTGGCGAGGGCGTCGACGCGGTCGATGCCGGTGCCCTGCCACCACGAGATGAAGCTGCGGTTCTCGCCGAGCAGCCCGAAGTTTCCGATGAAACCGGCGCCGGCGGCGTCGAGGCCCGCGTCGGCGAGGATCGTCTCGACCTCGGGTTTGATGATGCGATCGATCGCGCCGCCCGTGACGCTGGAGACGCCGTCGAGGTCGACGCTGATCGAGTGCGCCCACGTCAGGAGCCGGTCCTCGATGCCCGAGACGTACGCGTCGAGCGACTGGACGAGATCTGCGCCCGGGACGGATGCGGTCATGAATGCCTCCGTGGGGTGGAACGGTGATGGGCCGCGGGCATGTCAGGACCGTGCCGCGTGCTCGACGAGCAGTCGTTCGGTGGCGGCGGTGACGAGCGTGTCCATGGCGGTGTCGGCCGCGGCCGGGTCGCCGGACGCGATCGCGCGGACGACGTCGGCGCGCAGGCCGGCCGACCGCTCGCGATAGGCGGGGTCGCAGTTCGGCAGCAGCGGGACGGTGCCCATCTCGGCCTGCAGTCGCAGGAGCTCGCGGGCGAGCCGCGCCGACCGCGCGACCGCGGCCACCTCGAGGACGAACTCGGCCTCGATGATCCGCCAGTCGCCGGGCTCGTCGGTGTCCGCGCGCAGGAACATGCCCAGTTCGCCGATGTCGGTCCGGCTCGCGCGACGGGCCGCCAGCCGGGCGACGCCGACGGCCAGCGCCTGGTAGTGCAGGCCGTACTCGTTGATCTCGACGCGCGTCAGCTCGGCGAGCCGGTGATAGGCGCGCTTGGTGGACATCCGGACGTCCTGCGAGATGAAGCTGCCACCGGTGCGGCCGCGGGTCGTCACGATGATGTTCGCCGAGCGCAGCCGCGCGAGCGATTCGCGGATCGTCACGACCGAGACGCCGAGCGCCGCCGCGAACTCCGCCTCGTTGGGCAGGCGCTGGCCGGGCACGAGCAGTCCCGACTCGACGGCGGCGACGATGCGGTCGCTGATCTCGTCGACCAGGCTGCCCGACCGGAGAGGGGTGAAGACGGCCGCCATCGAACGCGAGTGGCGGAGCTGGGACGCTCCCAACCCGGACCCCCGTTCGTACTCGTGACCGACGCGTGTCCGTCTTGTTCCGGACATGTAGAAGTCCACGGTATCGCCTCCCGGTGCTGTGATGGCCGTCTCGGCCCGTCAGCGATGCCTTCGCACCGCCAACTGGATCTCCAGGAGCAGCCGGTCGGCGGGGGAGGAGAGGTCCATCTCGAGGATCGACTCGGCGCGTCCGACCCGGTAGCGGAGGGTGTTGGGGTGGACGCCGAGGGTGTCGGCGGCGTCGCGGACGTTGCCGTGCGCCGCGAGGAAGGCGGCGACGCTGGCGCGCAGCTCGCCGCCGCGCGCCGCGTCGTAGTCCGCCAGAGCGGCGACGCGGGGGTCACGGAGTTCGTCGTGGCGGGCGACGAGGTCGAGGATCTCGCCGAGCAGCACGGCGGTGCGGGATTCGGCGAGCGTCGTCACCCGTTTGGCGGAGTCGGCGTCGAGCACGCGGTCGACCTCGGTGCGGGCGGCGGCGACGTCCTCCAGCCCGGGGACGCCGCAGGCGATGGCGGCGCGCACCTGCAGTCCGGGGAAGGCGAGCGATGCCACCCAGCGGGTCACCGCGGCCTGCGTCGTGTACTGCGGCAGCAGCACGTAGCCGCGGTCGCCGATCACGGCGGTGGCGCTGTCGGGGCGGTACGAGTTGGCGCGCAGCCGCAGCACCGCGCCGGCCGCGGCCATCGCGTCGGCGCGGCGCGCCGGGTCGCCGCCGACGGGGGTGAAGCCGATGACGGCGGCCGGTCCGACGACGGGGATCTGCAGGTAGGCGGCCGCCGACGCGGCGTCGACGCCGCCGTGGGCGCCGAAGAGCCGCTGCACGAGCAGCCCTTCCGTCGACGGCGCGTGGATCGCCCGGGACATCACCCGGCCGGCGATCGCGGCGGCGCCGCGCAGCACGTCGTCGGAATCGGCGGCGAGCGCCGCGGCGCCCTCCTGCACCCAGATGGCGCCGAGCCAGCGTCGTCCCTGGTGGACGCCGATGACGAGCCGGTGCCGCGTCGAGAGCTCGGGGTGCTCGGGCACGTCGACGACGGCCGTGTCGCCGCGGATCCGCTCGTAGACGCCCCAGCGTCGCAAGGCGGCGAGGTACGCGGGCGGCCCGGCGCGGCCGAGGATCGTCTGGGTGCGCAGCTCGTCGGCCGTCTCGTCCGACGGCGAGTAGGCCAGGACGTGGGAGCGGTCGTCCTCGATCGACACCATTCCGGCGGTCGCGTCGGCCACCATCTGGGCCAGCCCGAACAGGTCGGTGTCGGTGGCGAGGGCGTCGGGCGCGTGCGATGGGGCGTCGGCGTGGTGGGCGGCGTCGATCAGCCGCTGGATGCGCGGCAGGACGTGATCCCAGCGCGCCCGCGGG
Source organism: Mycobacteriaceae bacterium (assembly GCA_044222225.1). Classification (GTDB taxonomy): domain Bacteria; phylum Actinomycetota; class Actinomycetes; order Mycobacteriales; family Mycobacteriaceae; genus JBGANR01. The sequence continues at coordinate 9,127 of JBGANR010000006.1, read as the reverse complement.
TCGACGCCGACGAGCGCCACCCCGGCCCGCCGGGCGGCGGCCCGCAGCGGCGTCCAGTCGGCGACGGCGCGCGTCATCACCGCGCGCGGACGCTGCTGCGGGGGCCGGTCGGCGAGCGCGGCGAACCAGGCGAGCGCGACCGCTTCGGGGACGCCGGCGTGCAACACGAGATCGGACACCGGTTCGGCGCCCCCCGAGTCGTCGACGTGCTCGGCGGCGAGGTCGGCGGCGTCGGCGAGGGCGACGGACGCGATCGGAAGGTCGTCGCCGGCCGGGGCGTCGACGAGTTCGCGGACCGCGGTGTCCAGTGCGGCCAGCAGGTCCCGAAGTGGGAGCGAACCTTGTTCCATTCAGGCATCCTCTCGCACCCGGCGACGGGACTTTGTTCCATCCGACGAGGAACATCGAGAAATATTGTGTGGAAGGACGACGTGTGACGTCCCGACGGCGAATAACGTTCAGTCTCAGCAGGACTCGGAGTACGACCCCCGCCGCGCAGGCCGAGCCGCCGTCGCGGTGTTCCAGGCAGCACGCACCCGCCGCGACAGCGGCATGACGAACGGAGACTTCATGGATGCCGTCTTCCAGACCCCGACGCCGATCAACGAGCCGGTCCGCAATTTCGAGCCGGGCACCCCGGAGCGCGCGCGGCTCCAGTCCAAGCTGACCGAGCTGGCCGCGTCGCCGCTCGAGATCAATCACGTCATCGCCGGCTCGCATCGCCGCGGCGCCGGAACGGTGAAGAACGTCGTGCAGCCGCATCGGCACTCGGCCGTGCTCGGCACCTACACCGAGGCGAGCGCGCAGGACGCGTCCGACGCCGTCGAGGCCGCCTGCGCCGCCGCCCCGGCCTGGCGCGCGCTGCCGTTCGAGGAGCGCGCCGCGGTCATCCTGCGCGCCGCCGACCTGCTCGCCGGCCCCTGGCGCGAGACGCTGCAGGCCGCGACGATGCTCGGCCAGTCGAAGACGGCCTACCAGTCCGAGATCGACACCCCGTGCGAGCTCATCGACTTCTGGCGATTCAACGTCCACTACGCGCGGCAGATCATCGCCGACCAGCCGATCTCGAGCCCGGGCGTCTGGAACCGCCTCGAGTACCGGCCGCTGGAGGGCTTCGTCTACGCCATCACGCCGTTCAACTTCACCGCCATCGCCGGCAACCTGCCGACGGCCCCGGCGCTCATGGGCAACACGGTCGTCTGGAAGCCGGCGCCGACGCAGGCCGTCGCCGCGTACTGGATCATGAAGCTGCTGGAGGCCGCGGGTCTGCCCCCCGGCGTCATCAACCTCGTCAACGGCGCCGGCCCGGAGATCTCCGACGTCGTGCTCACCGACCCGCGGATGGCCGGCATCCACTTCACCGGCTCCACCGCGCTCTTCCAGCACCTGTGGAAGACGGTCGGCGACAACATCGCGGGCTACAACAGCTACCCGCGGCTCGTCGGCGAGACCGGCGGCAAGGACTTCGTCGTCGCCCACAGCTCGGCCGACCCGGACATCCTCACGACCGCGCTCATCCGCGGCTCGTTCGACTACCAGGGCCAGAAGTGCTCGGCCACCTCGCGGGCGTTCATCCCGTCGTCGGTCTGGGCGAAGATGGGCGACGACCTCATCGACAAGACGTCCGCGCTGGTCTACGGCGACGTCACCGACTTCTCGAACTTCGGCGGCGCCGTCATCGACGACCGCTCGTTCGCCCGCAACGCCGCCGCCCTGGAGCGCGCCAAGAACACCCCGAGTCTCACCGTCGCCGCCGGCGGCACCGCCGACGACAGCGAGGGCTACTTCATCGCGCCGACCGTCCTCGTCGGCGACGACCCGACCGACGAGGCGTTCACCAAGGAGTACTTCGGCCCGATCCTCGCCGTCCACGTCTACGACGACTCGGCGCCGAACGCCTACGCCGACGTGCTCGACCTCTGCGACAAGGGCTCGCCGTACGGCCTGACCGGCTCGATCATCGCCCAGGACCGCTACGCGATCGCCCAGGCCGCCGAGGGCCTGCGGTTCACCGCCGGCAACTTCTACGTCAACGACAAGTCGACGGGTGCGGTCGTCGGCCAGCAGCCGTTCGGCGGCGGACGCGCGTCCGGCACCAACGACAAGGCAGGCGCCGCGCCGAACCTGCAGCGCTGGGTGTCGCCGCGGACGATCAAGGAGACGTTCGTGCCGCCGAAGAACCACATCTACCCCCACCAGGCCTGAGACCGGCCCGCGAGCTAAGGACCCACTGATATGGCATTCGCACTGCTGCGCCCGGTCATTCTCGCCGCGTCGCGCTCACCCAAGATGGAACGCACGGTGAGCAAGCTGCCGCCGACGAAGAAGGTCGTCGACCGCTTCGTCGCCGGCGTCACCGAGGCCGACGTCGTCGCGCAGACCCGGGACATCCTCGCGTCGGGCCGGTACGTCACCATCGACTTCCTCGGTGAGGACACGCTCGACGCCGCCCAGGCGGACGACACGGTGTCGCATTACCTCGCGCTGCTCGGCGAGCTCGCGAAGCTCCCCGAGGCCGGCGGCGACGCGCCGCGCAAGCTGGAGGTGTCGCTCAAGCTGTCGGCGATGGGCCAGGCGCTGCCGCAGGGCGGGCATGACATCGCACTGAAGAACGCCCGGCGCATCTGCGAGGCGGCCGACAAGGCGGGCGTGTGGGTGACCATCGACGCCGAGGACCACACGACGACCGATTCGACGCTGTCGATCGTCCGGGAGCTGCGCAAGGACTACCCGTGGCTCGGCACGGTGCTGCAGGCCTACCTGCATCGCACCGAGGACGACTGCCGGGAGTTCTCCGGTCCGGGATCGCGGATCCGGCTGTGCAAGGGCGCCTACAAGGAGCCCGTCTCGGTGGCCTTCCAGGAGAAGTCCGAGGTCGACGCCGCCTACCTGCGCTGCCTGAAGATCCTCATGGAGGGTCAGGGCTATCCGATGGTCGCCTCGCACGATCCGGCGCTCGTCGGGGAGGCGCACCGGTACGCGGCGCAGGCCTCCCGCGGCGCGGCGGGCTACGAGATCCAGATGCTCTTCGGCATCCGGGACGGCGAGCAGCGGCGGCTGGGTGCCGAGGGCACGGGCATGCGCGTCTACCTGCCGTACGGCGAGCAGTGGTACGGCTACTTCATGCGGCGGCTCGCCGAGAAGCCGGCGAACCTGGCGTTGCTGCTGCGGGCGCTGGTGTCCAAGGGCTGAGCGCCGGTCAGGTGGCGGCGAGGTCGGTAAGGAGTTCGCGGGTGATGCGGACGAGTTCGGCCGCGGCCGGGGACATCCGGGCCTGGCGGCGGGTGACGAAGGCGAACGTCTCGTAGAGGGGCGGGTCCAGGGGCGCCCAGTGGAGGCGGTCGGTGGCGCCGAGGGCGTCGGCGAGCGGTAGTGAGATGACCGTGTCGCCGACGCCGTCGGCGGCGAGTTCGAGGACGACCGCCGGGGATTCGACCTCGACGGCCGCCTTCAGCGTGACGCCGGCGTTCTGGGCGCGGGCGAGGAGGCGTCGGCGGGTCGGGTCCATGTCGCCGGACCGGGTCTCCGGGAGGATGAGCTCGGCCGCCGCGACGTCGGCGATGGTCAGGGGCGCGACGGTGCGTTCGGGGTGCCGGCTGAGGTAGACCGCCTCGGCCGTCCACTCGACCGGGCCGACGTCGAGGCCGCGGTCGTCGACGGGCAGCGCGACGAGGCCGACCTCGATGCGTCCGTCGCGGACGGCGTCGGCGATCTCCACGGAGTTTCCGGCGAGCAGCCGCAGCTGCACCTTCGGGTGCCGCGCGTGGAAGTTCGACGCGAGATCGGTGTGGATGAGATGCGGTGCGCTGCTGAAGGTGCCGAACGCGACGGTGCCGCCGGTGAGATCGCGCACCGGCCGGACGGCGGCCGCGGCCTCCTCCGCGGCGACGAGCGTCCGTTGCGCGTGCGGGATGAGCATGCGCGCGGCGTCGGTGAGGATGAGCTTGCGGTTCGTCCGGACGAACAGGGTGACGCCGAGCTGCTGCTCGAGGCGTCGGATCTGTTCCGAGAGGCTCGGCTGGGCGATGTAGTTCGCCTCGGCCGCGGCCGAGAGGGAGCCGTGCTCGACGGCCGCGAGGAAATAGCTGAGCTGCTGGAGCGTGATCGGCGTGGCCACGGGCGTCCTTCGCGGCGGAGGGCGGACGGCATTCAAGGATGTTCCTTGAGCTGGTGCCGCGATAACGGTCTGGACGATATCAGGGCGGGGGCCGAGACTTATCGGCGACGAGGACGTCGACAGACGCGTCCTGCGAGAGAACGGAAGGTGGGAGAACATGACTCGGTACTGCGTGATCGGCGCGGGTGCTGCGGGGATCTCGGCGCTGCAGCAGCTGCGAGACGCCGGCTACGAGGTCGAGTGCTTCGAGAAGACGGATCGCGTCGGCGGCCACTGGCACACCGACTACGACGCGTTGCACCTCATCACGTCCCGCGACACCACGTTCTTCGAGGGCTTCACGATGCCCGCCGACTACCCGCACTTCCCGCGCCGCGACCAGGTGCGCGCCTACATGGAGTCGTACGCCGCCCACCACGGCCACTACGACCTCATCAACTTCGACACCGAGGTCGTCTCGGTGACGCCGGTGGAGACGGACGGCGCCGTCGGCTCGGCCGGCTGGCGCGTCACCACCTCCCGGGGGGACGAGGGCGTCTTCGACGGCGTCTTCGTCGCCAACGGCCACCTGTGGAGCAAGAAGGTGCCGCCGGTGCCGGGCGAGTTCGCCGGCACGCAGCTGCACTCCAGCGAGTACCACAACGTCGGTGACCTGAAGGGGAGTCGGATCCTCGTCGTCGGCGCCGGCAACTCGGGCTGCGACATCGCCGCCGACATCGCGGCGCACCGCCTCGAGGCCGACGTCGTGGTCCGCGACGCCGTCTTCTTCCAGCCGAAGACGTACTTCGGCGTGCCGCGGCAGGAGGTGCCGTTCCTCGCGCAGTTCTCGCCGGACGAGCAGGACCTCATCGCGCGGCTGCTGGCCCGCATCTCCATCGGCGAGAACGAGGCCTACCCGGGCATGCCGACGCCGGAGGCGCGGACCCTCGCCGAGGGCGCCGCCACCGTCAACGACCTGCTGCTCTACTGGATCCACCACGGCCGCATCAAGGTCCGGCCCGGTGTCGAGCGCTTCGAGGGCGACACGGTCTTCTTCAGCGACGGCAGCAGCGGTGAGTACGACTCGATCGTCTGGGCCACCGGTTTCGACGTGTCGCTGCCGTTCCTCGACTCCGCACTCATCGAGTGGGAGCGCGGTGTGCCGGTGCGGTACGCCGGCGGCATCCTGCCGAAGGGCGCCGAGAAGCTGTACTTCATCGGCCTCATCGCGCCGCGCGGCCCGCAGATCCCGGTCTACGGCACGCAGACGAAGCTGGCCACCCGCATGCTGCGGGCGCACGAGGAGGCCGGCCCGGCCGGCGTCGGGCTGACGGAGTACTTCGCCGCGGTGCAGGACCCCGAGCTGCGCATCGACGTCGTCCGCGCCAAGTGGAACGACGACATGGCCGATACCGAGCGGCTGCTGACGGCCCTCGCGGCGGCTCCGACGGCGAAGGCGGCGGCCCGATGACGCGGCTTGCGGGCCGGATCGCGTTCATCACCGGCGGCTCGCGCGGCCAGGGCGCCGCGCACGCGCGCCGGCTGGCGGCCGAGGGCGCGACGGTGATCATCGCCGACGTGCTCGACACCGAGGGCGCCGAGACCGAGCAGGCGTTGCGCGCCGAGGGGTTCGACGTCGTCTACCGGCACCTCGACGTCACCGACCCCGAGGGCTGGGCGGCCGCGCGCGACGCGATCGACGAGACGCACGGCCGGCTCGACATCCTCGTCAACAACGCGGGGATCGTGCACGTCACGCCGCTCGAAGACGAGACGCTGGCGGGCTGGAGCAGGGTGCTCACCGTCAACCTGACCGGTGCCTTCCTGGGGTTGCAGACGATGATCCCGCTGCTGCGCCGCAGCGAGCACGCGGCCGTCGTCAACACCTCGTCGATCTTCGGGCCGTCCGGCGCGATCGGCTATGCCGCGTACGCGTCGAGCAAGGCCGGGATGCTCGGCCTGACGCGGACGGCCGCACTCGAGTTGGCGCCGGACGGCATCCGCGTCAACGCGCTCGTCCCGGGCGGCGTCGCGACGCCGCTCAACGCGAACGAGCCGGGTACCGGTGTCGTTCCTGAGACCCCGATGGGCCGTCGTGCCGATCCGACCGAACTCGCCGCCGCTGTCGCCTACCTGGTCAGCGACGACGCGAGCTTCGTCACCGGCACCGAGCTCGTCGTAGACGGCGGGTTCCGGACCCGCTGACGCCGCGACGCCCCGCCGGCCGACCCTCGGCGGGGCGTCGTCGGTGATCCTAGGCCGTCGACGGAACACGCCGAGCGGTATCGGGTGCTACGCCACGGAGCGCGCGGACGGGCTCTCCGGTTCGCAGCGCGCCGCGAGGATCTCGTGACGGCCGAGCCATGCCGGGGTCCGGCCGCGCATGGCCCGACGCATGTCGCCGAGGGCGTCGATCAGAGCGTCCTCGCTGATTCTCGGCATCCTTGAGGAGGGCCTCGCCCTCTTTGAGTGGATGCCGCGGCCTTCTGATCATGGTTCCCCTCCGACGGAACGGGCATCAGGTCACGGCGGCGGCTTTCCGGTGAGCGTCCGGTACATCCAGGCCGCCGCCGCGGCTTCGTCGGAGAACCGCTCCCGGACATCGTGGACGCCGCGCTCGAACGCGCCGACCTGCCACCCGCCGTCGTCGGCGCGCAGGAACCAGAAATCGGTGGGCGGCGGATCGGCGTCATGCACGCCGGGGATCTGGAACGATTCCGGCGGCAGACCGGCCGCGAGCAGTGCGGCGGCGAGTCGTTCGCGATTCATCTCAGGGCTTCTCTTCGACGAGGAATCCGTTCTGCAACAGCCAGGTGACGCTGATCGCCGAGCCGGCCTGCGGGAGATAGACGGCGCTGAGCACGAATTGCGTGCCGCCGCCGGGCTGTCCGAACCAGGGTGCGATGGGGCCGCCGTCCACGACGAAAGGCTTGACGACGCAGTAGAGGTGGTAATTGGCCTGCGGCGTTCCCGACGGGGTGTTGAGGTTCTGCGGCGGCAGCGCGCGGGCGGCGAACGAATCCTTGGCCGGCGCCAGGAACTTGCCGCCGGGGTAGCCGAACCGATCGAGCCGCTTGCCCGGCACGAGGACCATCGGATACCGCACGACCTGCCCGTTCACCACCTTGAAGCCGTCGTCACTCGGGTAGACCCACCCGCTGTCGTTGCGATAGCGGGTGATGAAAGCGGCCTCCGCGAGGTCGCCGAAGCGCTTGTAGCCGGAGACGAGCGGGCCGACGGGCGGCTGCTGCGGCAGCGGATCGGGCCCCAGATAGGTGCGATTCGCGTCGTAGAAAGCAGTGGTCGCGGCGGCGATATCAGGGGTGCCGGGATTGCATCCGCCTGAACTGCCGAGTGGTTGTGCCTGGGCCGCGGTCGGTGGTCCGACGACAAGGAACAGCAACGCGAGAAACGAGGTGATGATCGACCGAAAACGCACGATGCCTCCTGAGGGAAGTGGTTTGCGGCTCAAGAGTAGGTGTCATCAATAGATTTTGAGGGTGTATTCCGCGGCGGCAGTGGGAAGCCCGGCCGGCGTCAGCCCGGCAGGTCGATCCACTCCGTGACGTCCTGGCCGTGCAGCAGCCGTCGCTGCACCTTGCCCGCCGCCGCGTCGCGGGGCATCGAGGCGATGCGCGCGACCGACGTCGGACGCATGAACGCCGGCAGCGTCGCGGCGACCTCGGCGATCCGCGCGGCCGGCACCGGGTCGGCCACCACGTACAGCACCACCTCGTCGTCGACGAGGTCGCCGGGGCGTTTCCACAGCGCGAGGTCGTCGAGCTCGGCGATGGTGCCCAGACGCTCCTCGACGAACGGGATCGGCACGAACTCGCCCTTGACGCGGATCGACTCGGCGGCCCGTTCGAGGAAGACGAGTCCGCCGTCGGCGTCGCGCCTGCCGAGATCGCCGGTGGCGAACCAGCCGTCGGCGTCCCGGTGCGGATCGAGGACCCCGTCGGCGAGGTAGCCCGCGAACAGCGTGTTCGGCTCCCGCTCGCGCACGAGGATCTGCCCGGCGTCGTCGAGCCGGTCCTCGACGTCCGGACGCGGCGCGCCGCCGTAGCGACTCGCGTTCGGCGGGACGTCGTCGCCCGGCGCCCAGCGATGCAGGTGGCTGACGCCGGCCGCCTCCGTCGAGCCGTAGCCCGAGACGGCCCGCGCGATCTCGAAGCGCGACATGAACTCGGCGTCGGCGTAGAACATGGTCCGGACGCCGTGACCGGCGGCGTCGGCGGCGGTCGTCGCGCGCTTGAGGATCTCGACGGGCGGCGCGTGCAGCGCGAGCGCGGTGATGCGGTGTTCGATCACGGTCGGCCAGAAGCCGCTCGCCGAGAACCGCCCGACGGTGAGCGCGTCGGCGCCCGCGCTGAGCGCGCCGATGATGCCGTAACCCATCGGATTGATGTGGAACAGCGGCAGCGGCGCGAGCATCCGGTCGTCGGGGGTGAGGCCGAGGGCGTCGGCCATCCGGGCGCCGAGCCGCAGGAAGTAGCGGTGCGTCTGCGCGCAGAACTTGGGGACGCCGGTGGTGCCGGAGGTGTGCATGAACGACGCGAGATCGTCCGGGGCCGCGTCGGCGCCGGGCTGCGCGGCCGGGTCGGCGGGGGTTCCGGAGCGGAAGCCGGCGAGCGGGAGCACCGGCCGGTCGCCGGCGAACGAGCCGTCGGCGAGATCGGTGACGACGAGCGCCGGGTCGAGCCGGTCGAGCATCTGCCGGAGCAGGTCGGGCGGGTACGTCGGATTGACGAGCGCGACGGGCGTCCGGGCGAGCAGGCACGTCATCCAGGCGACGAGATAGGCGGTCGAACTGGTGGCGACCAGCGCGACGGGGCCGGCGGGGGCGGTGGTACGGCGGGTGGACGACCCGTCCGGGCCGCAGTCCCCCGGGCCTAGCTGTTCTTCCCACGGACGTTGTGAGCAGCGTGGCGTGGCGGAATGAGGTGAGGACCTCCGGTATCGATGTGGGTTACCACACTCACTCGATCCACGGAGGTCCTCATGTCGTACGTTACCCATGCTCGTGCCGCG
>JBGANR010000030.1:13853-47969 GCA_044222225.1 Mycobacteriaceae bacterium | reverse complement strand
GAGCCGCGAGCGGCTCTCCACGGTGCGCGCGCTGGTCGGGCTGGTCGTCGTGGGCGGCGCCAGCGGCGAGGTCGCGCCGGCCTACGACCACGCCGTGCGGACCGGCGGCGCCGCGGCGCACGTCGCGTACGAGCTTCTCTCGGTGCTCGCGGTCAACGCGTCGGCCTGATGCCCGACGCAGCGCTGCGCGTCACGCTGTACCAGGGACCGCCGTCGGGCGGCGACGTCGTGGGGAATCTCGCGGCGATCGCCGCCGCGGCGGCGGTCGCGGCCGCCCCCCGGGCGGTCGTGCTCGTCACCCCGGAGATGTCGGTGACCGGCTACGACATCGGCGACCTCGTGGCCGAGCGCGCCCGGCCGCGTGACGGCGAGTACTTCGCGTTCCTCTCGGCCGCGGCGGCCGAGAGCGGCGTGGCGATCGTCTACGGCTATCCCGAGCGCGCTGGCGACGCCGTCTACAACGCCGTCGCGTTCGTCGGCGCCGACGGCCGGCTGGTCGCCCACTATCGCAAGACGCATCTCTTCGGCGAGATCGACAACACGCATTTCGCCCGCGGCACCGAGCTGCCGGTGACGTTCGAGTACGGGGGCGTGCCGTGCGGCCTGCTCATCTGCTACGACGTCGAGTTCCCCGAGGCCGTCCGCCGGCATGCCGACGCCGGCACCGAGCTGCTGCTCGTGCCGACGGGACTCATGCGGCCGTACGACGTCGTCGCCGAGCGGATCGTGCCCGCCCGGGCCTACGAATCGCAGCTTTACGTGGCCTACACCAACCGCTGCGGCGTCGAGGGCGGCCTGGAGTACGCGGGGCTGAGCACGGCCGTCGCACCGGACGGGGAGATCCTGGCCGTCGCCGGCCGGGCCGAGCAGACCCTGACCTTCACCGCGAGCCGGGCCGCGCTGCACGCGAGCCGCCGCGTCAACACCCACCTGACCGACCGTCGGCCCGAGCTGTACGGCCCGGCCGCCGACCGATAGGAGTCGCCCGATGACGATGCCCGTGACGTCCCACCACGAAGACCGGCAGCCGCCGCTGACGATGTTCGGCCCGGATTTCCCCTTCGCCTACGACGACTGGGTGCGGCATCCGTCGGGACTCGGCTCGGTGCCCGACGCGGCGCTCGGCACCGAGGTCGCGATCATCGGCGGTGGGCTCGCCGGGCTGACGGCCGCGCGCGAGCTGGCCAGGCTCGGGCTGCGGCCGGTGGTCTACGAGGCCGACCGCCTGGGTGGCCGGATGCGCAGCGAGCGCTTCGAGGGTTACGACGACGACATCACCGCCGAGATGGGCGCGATGCGGTTCCCGCCGTCGTCGACGACGCTGTACCACTACCTCGACGAGGTGGGGCTCACCACGAAGGAGTTCCCGAATCCGCTCGCCGACGTCACGTCGAGCACGGTCATCGACCTCAAGGGCGAGCAGTGCTACGCGCGCACCGCGGCCGACCTGCCGCAGGTGTACCGGGACGTCGCCAAGGCGTGGGACGACACCCTCGCCGACCACGCCTATGCCGCCGAGTTGACGACGGCGATCCGCCACCGGGACGTCGAGGCCGTCCGCCGGGTGTGGGGGCGGCTCGTCGACGAGCTCGACGACCAGACCTTCTACGGCTTCCTGCGGGCGTCGAAGCACTTCAGCTCGTTCGCCCACCGCGAGATCTTCGGGCAGGTCGGCTTCGGCACCGGCGGCTGGGACACGGACTACCCGAACTCGATGCTCGAGATCCTGCGCGTGACGTGCACCGCGGCCGACGACCACCACCGCGGCATCGTCGGGGGCTCCGATCTGCTGCCGCGCCGGCTGTGGGAGACGCCGTTCGACGCCCGCGGCGTCTCGGTCGCCGACCTCAACGGCGGCGAGCCGCGGCCCGGCGTCACCGACATCCGGCGGACGGTGAAGCCCGGCGGCGGCTACCGGTACACGATCACCGACGCCGACGGCGAGATCCGCACCTACGAGGCGGCGATCTTCACGGCGCAGTCGTGGATGCTGCTCAACACCATCCGCTGTGACGACGATCTGCTGCCGATCGATCACTGGACGGCCGTCGAGCGCACCCACTACATGGGCAGCTCGAAGGTGTTCGTGCTGGTGGACCGGCCGTTCTGGAAGGACGTCGACCCCGAGACCGGGCAGGACATCATGAGCATGACGCTGACGGACCGGATGAGCCGCGGCACCTATCTGCTCGACTTCGGCGACGACCGGCCGGGGCTCATCTGCCTCTCGTACACGTGGCAGGACGATTCCCTCAAGCTGCTGCCGCTCGACGCGACGGCACGCATGGAGCTCATGCTCAAGTCGCTCGGCGAGATCTACCCGGGCGTCGACATCGAGAGCCATGTCATCGCGACACCGAAGACGCTCTCGTGGGAGGCCGAGCGGTACTTCATGGGCGCGTTCAAGGCCAACCTGCCGGGCCACTACCGCTACCAGGAGCGGCTGTTCACCCACTTCATGCAGCGTGATTTCGAGGAGCGGCATCGCGGCTTCTTCCTCGCCGGCGACGACATCTCCTGGACGGCCGGCTGGGCCGAGGGCGCGATCCAGACGGCCCTCAACGCGGTGTGGGGCGTCGTCGACCACCTGGGCGGAACGGCCCCGGCCGACAATCCGGGCCCCGGTGACGTCTTCGACTCGATCGCTCCGGTGCGGTTGGGTGACCTGCCGGGCAGCCGCCTCTGACGAACCGACCGGTACCTGTCGCTGAGAGAGTGGACGCGGCGATATACGCCGCGTCGGCCCGTATGACGACAGGTACCGGTCAGTCGCTTCGGGGAACGATCAGTGCAGGTCCCCGTCGCACGGCCCCGGGGCCGGGGTGTGGTTGAACTTCTGCTCCTCGCCCGTCCGGATGCGCGGGGCCGTCGGGTCGACGGCGCAGTCGGGGGTCGTCGGGCTCGTCGAGCCGGGGGCCGCCGTCCCCGGTCGGCTGGACGGGGTCGAGCGGCGCGTCGACGTCGCCGAGGGCGAGCTCGACCGTTCCACGGCCCGGCTCTCGGTGACGGTGAACGTGACCGGGGGCGGCGTCGTCGATGCGGTGACGGCCGTCGTGCCTCGAGTCTGCTGCTGCTCGGTGTCGCCGTCGACCAGGGCGTATGCGCCGACGCCGGCCACGACGACGGCCGCGGCGAGGGCCGCCATGCGGCGTCGCCGGTAGACGTGCTCGGGGAGGGGCCGGGAACCGGCGTCGGGGCGGCGGTCGATCACGGCACGACCATACGATCGGCCGAGAGCGGCTGAGCCACACGGCGAATGCGGCTCACGTGACGCTCATCCTTCCCGGTGGAACGGCGGGCGGCGACGGCGAGAACGGTCATGGGCGGCTCACGCTTCCGGAACGGTGGATGCGATCGACTTGGCGATCGCGGGCAGGCGGTCGCACAGCGCGCGACGCTGATCGATGTCGAGCGCGGGCGTCGTGCGGTCGTGGGGGCTGGGGGTCAGCAGGGTGTAGAGCTCCAGGAACCCGGTGTTCTTCGGTCCGTTGTAGGAGACGTTGCAGTAGGTGGGCGACGTCCCTCCCGGCCCGGACGAGGTGGTGTACGAGCGCCATCCGGGCAGATCGGTGACCTGGCGGCCGGCCTGGAAACGCGCGCGCGATTCGACGGCGTCGATCTCCGCCGAGGTGGCGGGGTAGACGGCGAACTCGACGGTCGCGCCGGGCGTCGACGTCACCGGCGAGTAGCAGTCGCGGATGGGCGCCGGCGCGGTGCCGCGGGTCATGGGCCCGAGTCCGGCGGTGCCGAGGACCTCGCTGGGGATGAGGCAGGGATCCATGACGCCGTCGTCGTCGAGGATCGCGGTCCGCACGGTGTCGCCTGCGGTGTCCTTGCTCCCGAGCTTCTCGATCCCCACCCAGGCGATCCCCGCGAGCGACGCGACCACGACGGCGGCGATGACGGCCGACTTCGTCAGCATCCGGCCGGTCGTGGGGGACGCGGCTCCGTCTATCTCGTCGGTGACCTCGGGCGACACCGCGCGCGTGGGGGCGCCGCGCGCGGCGCGGGTCGGCGGGTTGGGCGTGTCGCCGCGGCTCGCGGCCGTCAGCGCGCCGGCGAACGCGTAGCTGTTCGGATACCGGTCCTCGGGGGCCTTCGCCATGGCCCGCGCGATGACGTCGTCGACGGCGCGCGGCAGCCCCGGGACGGTCTCGCTGGGTCGCGGGATCGGCGCCGAGAGGTGGCGCCGGGAGATCGTCGCGGCGCTGGCGGTGCCGTACGGCCGTTCCCCGATGAGCAGGTGGACGGCCGTCGCCGCGAGGCTGTACTGGTCGGAGCGGCCGTCGATGTGCTCGCCGGAGAGCTGCTCGGGCGAGCAGTAGTCGACGGTGCCGACGACGGAGCCGACCTGGGTGAGTCGGGTGTCGGTGTGGCCGCGGGCGATGCCGAAGTCGCCGAGCAGGTAGCGCGGCGTCGGCCCGGTGCGGTCGACGAAGATGTTGGCGGGTTTGACGTCGCGGTGCAGCACGCCCGCCGAGTTCGCGTAGTCGAGCGCGTCGCCGATGGCGGTGACGATGTCGACGACCTGCCGCAGCGGCAACCCCTGCGGACGCTCCCGCAGCAGGCCGACCGTGTCCGTGCCGGTGATGAGCTGCATGCTCATCCACAGCCGACCGCGCTCCTCGCCGCGGTCGTAGACCTTGACGATCCCCGGGTGGTCGAGTGTCGCCGCGCGGGCGGCCTCGCGCTCGAAACGTGCACGGTAGACGGGGTCCGCGGCGTAAGACGGGGCGAGGACCTTGACAGCGTCCAGGCGGGGGAGCCGCGGATGCTGGGCGCGGTACACCGACGCCATCCCGCCGATGCCGACGACGGCGTCGATGCGGTAGCCGCCGATCGTGCTACCCAGAGGCTCGGTCAAGGCGCTCCCTCGATGGTTCCTGATGTCCCGACGTCCCGCACCATGGGGTGGGACGTCCTGAACATAGGCATCACGCCACTTCCGGTTACTCGCGACACGGGCCCCCTCCTCCGAGAGGGGGGAACGGCGGCGTCTGATGCTCCACCGGAAAGAATGAGACCCGTCAGGTGCTCACCGGCCCGGAGTGCGGCGGGGGTGAGCAGGCGTTTCTACGATCGGGACCATGAGCGGAGTTCGGGAGTCCGGGGCGACGGCCGGTGGTCCGCCGTCCGGCCGGGCGCCGGCGCGGCGGCGCGTCGTCGTCGCCATCGATAATGCGGTGCGGGCGACGCCGCTGGTCCTCGTGTCCGCTCCGACGGGCTACGGCAAGTCGGTGGCCCTCGGTGCGTGGGCGCACCGCCGGGGCGACGTCGGCTGGGTGCCGGCCCGAGCCGGCGCGGACACCGCCGCCGTGCTGGCCGCCGGCATCGACGCCGCGGCGCGGGCGGCGGGCGTCGTCGATCCCGACGCCGACTTCGCCGACGCCGCCCTCGGCGGCCCGCCGTCGGCGTCCGAACTGATCTCGCGGCTGGCACGACTGCTGCAGGACGTGCCGCGGCCGTTGACGCTGGTCATCGACGACGCGCACCTGCTCGATTCGGCGGTGCTCGTCGCCACGGTCTGCTCGGATCCGGTGCTCGCGACGGGGCTGCTGCGGATGGTGCTCGTCGGCAACCTGCGGTTGGGCCCGGTCTACGCGCGCCACCTCGCGTCCGGGACGGCGACGCTCATCGGGCCGGACGTGCTGGCGTTGACGCCGGCCGAGGTCGCCGTGGCCGTGCGCAGCGACGTCGACACCGCGTACGCCGACACCGAGGGCTGGCCGCTGGCGGTCGGCTACCGGAGCCCCGATCGGCGCGCGGCGGCCGGACTCACGCTCACCGACAGGGTCGACGACCTGCTGTGGGCCGTCCGGCCGGAGCTGCGGGCGTTCGTGCTCGACGCCGTCGTGCTGCCGACGCTGGACGAGACGCTGGTGCGGCGCGTCGCGGGGATCGAGGGGGCGGCGGCGCTGCTGGAGGAGGCCGCAGAATCGGCGTTGCCGCTGACGCGGTTCTACGACGCGGCCGACCGGGTGCGCTACCGCTGGCATCCGGTGTTCGCCGTGCACTGCCTGCGGATCGCCGAGCGCGCCGATCCGGCGCGGGTGCGGAAGCTGCGCCTGGCCGCGGCGGCGGAGACCGCCGACGCTGATCCGCTGACGGCGGCAGAGCTGACGGTCCGGGCCGGTGACGTCGACGGGGCGGCGTCCCTCGTCCAGCGCTCGTGGCTGCGCATCCTGACGACCGGCGACGTCCATGCGCTCGAGGCGGTGTGCCGGTCGCTGCCCGCCCACATGCAGGAGTCGCCGGAGATCCTGCGGATCGTCGCGTGCTGCCGCACCGTGTTCGGCGACGAGGAGGGCGCCGCCGAACTGCTGCGCCGCGCCCGCCGGCCGGGCACGGGGGCCGGACGCGGCCGGCCGAGCGCCGTCGAGCTGTTCACCGATCTGTTCCTCGAGAACGATCCCGCCGCCGGGGAACGGCTGGTGGCGGCCGCCGAGGAGCGGTTGAGCGATCCGCGCGGATCGTTGGATCGCCCGCATGCGCTCTACCTGGCGGGCCGTTCGGAGCTGCTGTTGTCGCCGTGGGCGCCGCGGGCGCGGTGGCTGCTGCAGGCCGCGGCGAGGAGGCCGAGGCGAGGGGCCTGTCCGTCCTGGCGGGACATGCGCGGATAGATCTGGCCATGTCGCTGGCGACCGGCGGCGAGTTCACGGCCGCGCTCGCCGGTCTCGACGCGATCGGCGACGTCGAGACGGGCTCGGACTGGGGCCGGTTCCACCGGGGTGCGATGGAGACGATGCGCGGCTACATCCATCTGTGGCGGGGTGAGTCGGAGCCGGCGCTCACCTTGCTGCGGAGTGTCGTGGACGACGCGAACGTGGCGCCGCTGTATTCGTCGCTGGCCAGGATCACCTTCGCGTATCTCGCGGCGCAGTCGGGTGACCGGACGCTCATCGAGGAGGCGGGCTGGGTGCTCGCCATCGTGCCGTCGGGGAGCGACAGGGGCCTGCAGTTCGACCAGGTCCGCCGGGTCGCGCGCGCCCACCTCAAGCTCGCGACGGGCGCGCAGGACGAGGCGGTGCGCCTCGTCGAGCCGCTCGTGGACGCGCGGATACCGGGCACCCTGCTCGTCCGGGTCGCCGAGGTGCTGTGGCGGGCCGGGCGGCTCGACCTCGCGGACAAGGCGCTGCGCCGGGCCGGCCGGTCGCGTCTGCCCCGCTACGGGCGGGTGTCGGCGTTGCTGGTCCTGGGTCTGCTGCAGGCCGATTCGGAGCAGCCGGAGTCGGGGCGTCACCACCTCGGGTCGGCGCTCGACCATGCGGCGCCGGAGAGCGTTCTCGGGCCGTTCCTGACGCCCGATCCGCGCATCGGCGTCGCGCTGGAATCGCTGGCGCGTTCGGGTTCGCGGCACGAGTCGCTGCTGTCGACGATCATCGCGCGGCGCGGGCTCGAACGCGGCGAGGAGAATCCGCTGACGGCGCGGGAGCGGGAGATCCTCGGGCTGCTCCACACGCCGATGACGATCGTCGAGATCGGTGGTCATCTCGGTCTGGCGGCGAGCACGATCAAGACCCACACCCGGCGCATCTATCGCAAACTGGGTGTAGCGGATCGTCGGGAGGCTGTTCGGGCGTCTTCAGCCACCGGGCCGAATACGTCGCGCTGATGATCGACTCGACTTGATGTGATCTGACGTATTGATGTCGACGAGGTCGACATTCAGGGTGGATATCAACATCTTGACGAGCGATAAAAATATTATTGATGGGGGTAGAAAGACCGGTTCTAGCCATTGCTGGGCAATGGCTCCGAGTGCGCCTAACGTGTCGACGTGATCGAGACGCCGACGGCATCCCTGTCCGTCCCCTGGTTCGTCCTCGTGCCACCCTCCGGGTCGGCGGGCGACGTGCCTCGGCGTGGCGTTTCGGCAGCTCTCGACGTCGCGGTGGCCCGCGGTCCGCTCACCGTCGTCTCGGCGCCGCCGGGCTTCGGAAAGTCGGTCGCGGTGGCCCAGTGGGCGCGTTCCCGCGGCGACGTCGGCTGGGTGACGGCCCCGGCCGCGCCGGACCAGGCCGCCCGCTGTGTGGAGGCGGGCGTGTGGGCGGCCGTGGACGCCGCCGAACCGCGACTCGGCGTCCTCGCGGAAGGTCCGGACGGGTCGGGCGTCGGGCGTCGTGACCGGGATGCGCTTGCGGCACGGATCGCGGCGCTGCCGCGGCCGGCCGTGCTCGTCGTCGACGACGCCCACCTCGTCCGGCGGTCGGAGCTGGAGCGGATGCTGCTGACGCAGGAGATCCTGGGCTCGGGGATGCTCCGGATCGTGCTCGTCGGCGGACTCCGGTTGCGTGCCTTCGCCCGGCGCGCGACCACCCTGTTCAACACCCTCGACCTCGCCTTCACCCTCGCCGAGGCGACGGAGATCGCCGGATCGCGCGCCGCCGAGCTGCATCTGGCGACGCGGGGCTGGCCGATCGCCGTCCGGTTCGCGCTCATGGCGGGCCGACGCGGCCGGTCGGCGTGCGCGCTCGACGAGGACCACTCGATGCTCACCGAGTACGTCGGCGAGGTCGTGCTGCCGTCGTTCTCGGCCGCCGTGCGCGCCGCGGTGCTCGACGGCGTCGCGCTCGGTGCCGTCTTCGACGCCGAGCTCGCCGAGTGGGTGCTCGGCGCGGACGTCGTCGCCGTGCTCGACGAGATAGCGACCGGCGTCTTCCTCGACCGCTCGATAGAGGACGGCCGGTTGCGCTACCACTGGCACGAGGTGGTCGTGCTGCACTGCGGCCGGCTCGCCCGGCGGCGCGATCCGGACAGGGTGCGGCGCGTCGAATGGGCGGCCGCGGATGCGCTGCGCGCCGACGATCCCCTCGCCGCGTGCCGATTCGCGCTCAGCGCCGGGGACGCCCGGCAGGCGCACACGATCCTCGTCGAGGGCTGGGGACGCGCGCTGCTGTCGGACGCTCGCGCGCTCGACGTGCTCTGCGCGTCGCTGCCCGCACCGTTCGACCGGGATCCGGACGCGATGCTGATCCGCGCCTGCGCCCGCCGGGTGATGGGCGACGTCACCACCGCCGGCCACCTGCAGGCCCTCGCCCGCGCCGCGACACCCGTGGACCAGACGCCCGCCGAGCCCGGGTCGCCGGCCGCGGCGGTCGCCGCCGCGTTCCTCGCCGAGGAGTCCGAGGACGTGGCGGACGCGCTCGACGCCGCCGACGTCGCACTCGCCGCCGCCGCGCCGGGCGCCTCGCCGGTGACGGTCGCCTACGCGCGTTTTCTCGCGCGGTGGACACGGGTGCGCCGCCTGGCGGATCCGGTGACGGGCGCCGCGCTCATGGCCGAGGAGGAGGCCGCGGCCACCGCGCTCGGCCTCGACGACCTGGCCGCGGTCGCGCGGGTGGAGCGGGCCGTCCAGCAGGTCCGCGGCGGCGCGATGGCGGCGGCGCTGAGTGCTGTCGAGTCCGCCTTCGAGACGGCCGTGGTCACGGATTGGACGGCGTTCCAGGTGGACATCGACCTTGCGCGGGGCTGCGCGGCGCTGTGGCGCGGCGACGTCGAGGAGGCGGTCGACCGGCTGCAGGACGTGCTGCACGGCCGCGAGAAGGTGCGCGGTGCGCGGCACTACGCCGCCGTCCACCTCGCCGTGGCCGTGGCCGACTGCGGTCGGGAGGATCTGCGGGCCGTCGCCCGGGCGGCCGTGGCGCAACTGCCCGACGACGATCCGCTGTGGCGGCCGTACCGGCGGGTGGCGATGGCGCAGCTCCTGGCGTCGGCGGGCCAGGACGGCCGCGCGGCCGCGGTGGTGGCGCCGCTCGCCGAAGAGGAGCTCGAACCCGTCGTCGGCGCGATGCTCGCCGCGTTGCTGCGGAACATCGGGCTGACGGGTTCGGCTCGCCGCGCCGTCGGTCGAGCGAAGGTCACGGGCGGTGGTGCGCGCGCCGACGCGATCATCGCCGTCACCGAGGCGCTGCTCGCGGCGGATCGCGGTGATCACGGCGCCGCGCTGAGCTGTCTGGAACGAGCGCTCGACAGCGCTGCCGGCGAGGGCGTCGTGCTGCCGCTGCTGTGCCCCGACGAGACGCTGGACACGCTGCTGCGGCACGGCGTACGCGGCCGCGAGGCGGTCGTCTCGGAACTGCTCGAGCGGCGGGCCGACGTGCGGCGGTCGCCGCTCACCGATCGTGAGGCCGATGTGCTGGAGGCCTTGCGGACGACGCTCTCGACCGCCGAGATCGCCGTCGAGCTCGGGGTCTCCGTCAACACGCTCAAGACGCATCTGCGCTCGATCTACCGCAAACTCGGTGCCGGCAGCCGGCGTGAGGCGTTGCGCCGGGCGGATCGGGCGGGCACGCGTCCTGCTGACAGACGTCATGTGTTGTCGACCATGTGATGGGTTTGGGATTTGACGAGATTTAACATTGCGTCGTGATATATGCGCCCACCGCAATGTCGGGAGTGGACGCGTCGGACGGTGACGTCGACGGCGCCTTCGCCGACGATGCCGCCTTCGAGGACTCGGTCTGCGAGGACTCCGCTCTCGGGGACACAGTGCCGTGGTACGCGCTCGTGCCGCCGACGGCCCTCGCCGGCGAGCTGCCGAGGGAGGGCGTCTGGCAGGCGCTCGACGAGGCGGTGGCCGCGGGCCCGGTGACGGTCGTCTCGGCGCCCTCGGGTTTCGGCAAGACGGTCTCGGTCGCCGCGTGGTGCCGCGGCCGCGACGACGTCGGCTGGGTGACGGCGTCAGCGGTGACGGACCCGCGGTTGACGCTCGATGCGGGTCTGCGTGCCGCGATCCGGGCGGCCGATCCCGGCGTCCGGCTGCAGGTGCGGGCGGGATTCAGGACGGCGCTGGCCGACGCTGTCGGACGGTTGTCGCGGCCGGCGATCCTCGTGGTCGACGACGCCCATCTGGCCACGGGCGAGCGGTTGTGCGAGCTGCTGATGGACGACGTCCTGGACACCGGGATGCTGCGCCTGGTGCTCGTGGGGCAGCCCGCCCTTCGCGGTGCGGTCACGTGCTGTCCGAGCGGCGTGGGCTCGGTCGTCATCGGCGGTGGCACCCTCGCCTACGCCCGGGAGGAACTGCGTCGCGGCTACGGCGAGCAGGGCGACGCGCTGTACGACGCGACGTCCGGCTGGCCCGCGGCGGTGCGTTTCGGAGCGGCGTCGTCGGGCGCGCGGAACGTGCTGCGAGCGGCGGGCGCCCCGGCGCGCCGGGCGGCGGACCGCTTGTCGGCGCGCGTGCTGGAGGATCCGCTGCTCACCGACTACATCGGCGAGGTGGTGCTGCCGTCGCTGCCGTCGGCGTCCGCGGACGTCTTCCTCGACACGGTGGTCCTCGGCGCGTTCTCGGCCGAGCTCGCGGAGCGGGTGCTGGGCTTCGACGCGACGGCGATCCTGGATCGGTGCGTCGAGGACGGGATGCTGGCGCGGCTGTCGGCCGGCGGCCGGAGCGGCTATCGCTGGCACGACACCGTCGTGGTGCACGGGATGCGGCTGGCGCAGCGCCGGGATCCGGCACGCGTGCGGCGCGTCGAAATGGCGGCGGCCCGCGCGCTGTGGGAGAGCGATCCCGTCGAGGCCGGCCGATTCGCGGTGCGGGCGGGGGAGCCGGAGACCGCCGTCGAGATCCTGCGGGCCGGCTGGATCCGGACGCTGTTGTCGAGTAACACGGGCGCGTTGGACGCGTTCTGCGTGTCGTTGCCCGCGCCGTACGACAGTGATCCGGACGTGCTGCGAATCCGGGCGTGCGGGCGTCGTCTGATCGGCGACGTCGAGATGTGCGTGCAGTTGGCCCGTCGTGCCCTGGCCGTCGACGCCGAACGGGCCGCGTCCCCCACGTTGCTGACGCGGGTGGCCGACGCGTTCCTCGCCGAGCCGGTCGGCGGCGACGTCGACCGCGCGCTGACGGCGGCCGAGGCCGGGCTCGCGCGGGTGCCGGCGGGCGAGTCGATGTACGAGCGGTTCCTCGTCGGCTGGGTGCGGATGCGGCGTCCCGGTGATCCGGCGGTGTACGTCAGCGGTATGACGGAGATCGCCGACGTCGCGGAGAGCCGCGGGCTGACCGAGCTCGTGCGCAACGCCCGGCTCGAGGTGGCGCTGCTGCAGATGCTCACCGGCAGGCTGTCGGCGGTCGACGCGGTCTTCGCAGGCGACCGCCGCGGCGGCGCCGAGGCGGCGGCTCGTTTCCAGGCGGGCCGCGCCGGGTTCATGCGGGGTTTCGCGGCCTACTGGCGCGGCGATTTCGACGAGGCCGTCGACCATCTCGCGGCCGTCGTCCGGGATCCCGAGACGGTGGAGCAGCCGCGCTGTCACGCTGCGATCTATCTCGTGGCGGCCGTCGTCGACGGTGGCCGCACCGACCGGTGGGATGACGCGCGCGCCGCCCTCGACGCCCTGCCGGAGACCGCGACGCACTGGCCGCCGTGGGATCTCTTCCGGCGGTGCGGTCAGGCGCAGCTGCAGTCGGCGATGGGGCAGCCGGAGCGGGCGGCGAGTCTCGCCGCATCGCTCATCGGCGAAGAGGTGGGGCAGTACACGTTCGCGTGGCTGGCCGCCGTGCTCCGGGACGCCGGCTCGCCGGCGGCGGCGATGGCGGCCGTCCGGCGGGCCCGCATCGGCGGGACGTCCACGCTGACGCGGGTGGCGGTGACGACGACGGAGGCGCTGCTCGCGCTCGACGCGGGCCGGCACGCCGAGGCCGTCCGGCTGGCGGAGAACGCGCTCGATCTGGCGAGTCCGGAGCGGTTGTGGCAGCCCTTCCTACGGCAGACGCCCGGCATGCGTCAGCTGCTCTCGTTGCTGCGTGCGCGCCGGTCGCGGCACGCCGAGATCGTGGCGGAGTTGAGCGCGCGGCGGGCCGACCTCGCGACCGTCGACACCCTGACCGACCGGCAGGAGGAGGTGCTGGCCGCGCTGCGGGACGGATCGTCGGCGGGCGAGATCGCCGAGAGGCTCGGCCTGTCGGTGACCACGGTCAAGACGCACATCCGCACGATCTATCGCAAGCTCGGCGTGTCGAGCCGCCGGGACGCCCTGCGCGCCACCGAGCACACGGTCGCCACGGTGCGCCGGATCGGGTGATCGCCGTGCGTCCGCGGCCGCGCGGCCGGGTTCTCGCCGCGTTGGACGCCGCCGTGCGGACGGCGCCGCTCGTCCTCGTCGCCGCGCCCGTCGGATACGGCAAGTCGACGGCCGTCGCCGGCTGGGCTGGCCGGCGCGGCGCGTCGGTCCGGCTGATGAGTGCGGTGGTCGGCGTCGACACCGAGACGCAGCTGCTCGCCGCGCTGGGGGCCGGCGAGTCCGGGGCGGGGGCCGGCGGGCAGGAGCTGGTCCGGCTGCTCGGCGGTCTCGACGCCGGAACCGTGCTCGTCATCGACGACGCTCACCTGCTCGATCGTGCGGTACTCGCCGAGACCGTCTGCCCCGACGCGGTGCTCGCCGCGGGCGGATTGCGTGTCGTGCTCGCCGGGACGCCGCGGCTCGCGGCGTCGTTCGCGCGGCAGCGGGCGAGCGGTCGGGCGGTGGTGCTCGGCCGCGAGACGCTGGCGCTGCGCGGCGACGAGATCGCGGCCGCGTCCGGTGCCGACGCGGACGTGACGGCGGGCTGGCCGCTCGCCGCCGACCTGCGTGCCGCCGGCCCGGACGGCCGGCGGGACGCGCTCGCCGGCCGGCTCGAGGAGGTGCTCGACCGGCTCGAGCCGCGGCTGGCCGCGTTCGTGCTCGACGCCGTCGTCCTCCCCGAAGCCGACGGCGAGCTCGTCGGCCGGGTGACCGGCGCGTCGCGGCCGGTGGTGCTGCTGGAGGCGTGCATTGCGGAGGGCTTGTTGCTCGACCGCGCCTACGACGCCCGCGGCCGCGCGACCTACCGCTGGCATCCGGTGTTCGCCGCCGCGTGCCGGCGGATCGCGCGGCGGCGTGATCCGCGACGGACGCGCCGGATCGAACTCGCGGCGTCCGCGGCGATGGCGGAGATCGATCCGGCCGGTGCGGCCGGACTCGCCGTCGCGGGCGGTGACCTCGACCTCGCCGCGGGCATCCTGCGGCGGTCCTGGCTGCGGCTGCTGCTCACCGGCGACGTGGCCGCGCTCGCCGCGGCCTGCGACGCGCTGCCCGTGCGGGCCCGCGACACGCCGGACCTGCTGCGCATCCGCGCCTGTTGCCGCGCCGTGCTGCGCGACGACGTGGGCGCCGAGGCCCTGGCCCGGCGCGCCGGGGACCGGATGGGCGATCCGGTGCTCGCGATGTACGCCGGCCTCATCCTCGTCACCGACCGCGGCGTGGCGCGTCGCCTCGTCGACGTGGCGCTGAACCGGCTCGACGGGGCCAGAGAGCTCGCCGACCAGCCGTATTCGACGTACCTCGTCGGCTGGGTGATGCGCAGGCTGTGGCTCATGCCGAGTCGCGCCCCGGGTCTGCTCGCGGACGCGGCGAGCGAGGCCGAGACCCGTGGCCTCGGCGTTCTCGTCGCCCACGCGTCCGTCGACCTCGCGGGGGTGGAGTCGAGCGCGGGACGCCTCAACGCGGCCGTGGCGGCACTGGAGGTGGCCGATCGGGCGGCCGCGGCGGCCGGGAGTTCGGACTGGAGCCGCTACCGGGCCGGCGCGGCGCAGACGACGCGCAGCGTCGTCCACTACTGGCGCGGGGAGCAGGCCGCTGCGCTCCGGTGCCTGCGCGAGGTGCTCGGCGACGCCGGCAGCGGCGCGATGCAGAGCGCGATGGCGCGCGTCCAACTGGCCCTGTTGGCCGGGCAGTGGGGCGACGCGGCGCTCATCGCGGAGGCGCGCCTCGCCCTGGCCAGGGAGCCCGGACGCGACGTGCGCGGCGGGCCGATGCGGTTCCACCGCGCGCTCGGCGAGGCGTATCTGCTGCTGGGCGAAGGCCGGACCGACGCGGCGCGGGTGCTCGCCGAACAGCTCGTCCCGACCCCGGCGACACCGCTGTACCACGTGTGGCTCGCGGATCTGCTGCGCCGCGTCGACCGGCCCGCCGCCGCCCGGACGGTGTTGCGCCGGGTGCGCACGAAGGACTGTCCACGGCATGCGCTGGCGTCGGCGCTCGTCACCAGCGGCGTGCTCGAGGCCGACGCGGGACGGTCCGCCGCGGCCCGGCGCTACCTCAACGCCGCTCTCGACGTCGCGACTCCGGAGGGCGTGCTGGCGCCCTTCCTGACGCCGGATCCGGCGACCGGCGAGGCGCTCGCCGCTCTCGCGCGGTCGGGTTCCCGGCACGAGACGCTGCTCTCGACGATCCTCGCCCGGCGCAATCGGAAGGACGATCACGCGGTCGCCCTCACCGCGCGGGAGGCGGAGATCCTCGGTTTTCTGCGCACACGGATGACACTCGTCGAGATCGCGACACACCTCGGTGTCGCGGTGAGTACGGTCAAGACGCACGTCCGCTCGATCTACCGCAAGCTCGGCGTCACCGGCCGCCGGGAGGCGGTGCAGGTCGATCTCGCATGACCGTGACGTGCGGTTGATGTAGAGAGCGCCGGAGGGAGTACCGGATCCGTGCCGACGAACCGTGCCGAACTGGTGCCGTGGTTCACACTCGTGCCGCCCGCGGCGGTGCCCGACGAGCTGCCGCGGGACGCCGTCGTGGCCGCGCTGGACGAGGCCGTCCGTCGCGGCCCGCTGACGGTGGTCGCGGCGCCGTCGGGCTTCGGCAAGTCCGTGGCGTGCGCGCAGTGGTGCCGGAGTCGCGGGGGCGTCGGCTGGGTCAACGCGTCGGCGCCCGCCGAGGCCCGGCTCATGCTGGAGGCCGGGGTGTGGGCGGCCGTGACGGCGGCCGGCCTCCCCGCGCCGCGGGTCGGCGCGGGCTTCGTCGAAGGGCTCACCGCGCTCCTGGAGGGGCTGACGAGTCCGGTCCACCTCGTCGTCGACGACGCGCACGTCGTCGACGGCAGGCTGCTGCGCGAGCTGCTGCTCGCCGACGCGGTGCTGAGCTCCGGAATGCTGCGGATCGTCCTCGTCGGGCAGCCGTCGATCACGACGGCCGTCGTCGGGCTCGCCGGTGACGTCGAGCCGGTGGAGATCGGCACCGAGCTGCTCGCCTATTCGCCGGCCGAGCTCACCGGCCGGTTCGGTGCCGCCGGCGTCGAACTCGGCCGGACGACGTCCGGTTGGCCGGTCGCGGTCCGATTGGCGACGCTGACCGGCGCCGACGCGTACCGCGGCGGTTCCGGGCTCGCGCTCGGCGCGGCGGCGGACGATGCTCTGCTCACCGACTACATCGGTGAGGTGCTGCTGCCCTCGCTGCGTCCGGAGCTGCGCGACGTCGTGCTCGACTCGGCGGTGCTGGGCCGCGTCGAGACAGCGACGGCCGAGGCCGTGCTCGGGCCCGGCGCGGCCGATCTCTTGGCCGAATGTCATTCGGCCAGCCTGTTCCTGGTGCGTGAGGAGGCCGGCGGCCGTGTCGGTTACCGCTGGCACGACGAGTTCGTGGTGCATTGCCTGCGGTTGGCCCGCCGGCGCGATCACGACCGGGTGCGACGCGTCGAGCTCGCCGCGGCGACGGCGTTGCGTGCGGAGCGACCGCTGGCCGCCGCGGCGTTCGCCGTGCGCGCCGGTGACGCCGACCTCGCCGTCCAGATCGTCCTGGCGGAATGGTTGCGGCTGCTGCTCTCCGCGAACCCCCGCGCGCTCAGCGAATTGTGCCGGTCGCTGCCGGCGACGCACGCCACCCTGCCCGATGTGCTGCGCGTGCGCGCCTGTTGTCGCCGGTTCACCGGCGAGCAGGCGTTGTCGGTCCACCTGTATCAGCGGGCCGTCGCCACCGAGGAGGCCGAAGGCGGCGAGCCCTCGCTCGTGGCGCTGCTCTCCGACGGCTACCTCACGGACGACCCCGACATCGGGTTGCGGGCGATCGACCGGGCGGAGGCGCGGCTGAGCTCGGCGGCCGTCGACCCCGTGGACCCCGACGCCGAGATCGACGTCCACACCCGCTTCTTCATCGGCTGGGTGCGGACGCGCCGGCGCAGCGACCCGGACGGCGGCGCCGCGACGATGCGGCGGCTCGCCGACGAGGCGGAGGCCCGGGGGCTCGACTACCTGACGCGATACGCCCTGGTCGACGCCACGATCTCCGCGTTGTGGGCGGGACGACTGCGGGTGGCCCGGGCGACGATCGACCGGCTGGACGCGCTGCCGGGTGGCGTCGACGTGGAATGGGCCGGGCTCAACACCGGGCTCGAGGCGGCCGGCCGCGGGATGGTCGAGTACTGGAGCGGCGACTTCACCGCCGCCGTGCACCGGCATCTCACGGTCGTCCGCGATGCCGACAGCGGCCGCGAGGCCCGTAATCTCGCGGCGCTCGGCCTGGCGCTGTCCGTCGCCGACGGGCGTTACGCCGACCTGCAGGAGGAGGCGTGGGCGGCGCTCGCCACCATCCCCGACGGGTACCTGCACGGCATGCCGTGGGGTGCGTACCGGCGAGCCGCCTCGGCCTATCTGCGGACGGCGTTCGGCGACAGTCAGGGCGCCATCGCGCAGCTGGCGCAGCTCGTCAACGAGCCGCTGGACGACGCCGTGCTCTTCGCCTATGCCGCGTCGACGCTGCGGTCGGTCGGATTCGCCGAGCACGTGCCCGCGGTGCTGCACCGAGTGCACACCGGGGCGGCCTCGGCGGTGGCGTCGACGCTCGCGACGGCGACGGAGGCGTTGCTCGCCGAGAACGCCGGCGATCGTGTCGGGGCCGTCGAACTGCTGGAGGAATCGCTGGACTGCGCTGCTCCGGAGGAGTTGTGGCAGCCCTTCCTGTGTCCGGACCCGGCGATGCTGGGGCTGCTCGAGGAACTGCGGCGCGGCGAGTCCCGGCATCGCGACGCCGCCGAGATGCTCGTCGCGCGGCTGTCCTCGGGGCGGTCGTTCGAGAAGCTGACCTCCCGTGAGACGGACGTTCTGGAGTTGCTGCGGTCGGTGGCGTCGGCGGCGGAGATCGCCGTCGAGCTCGGGGTCACGTTGAGCACCGTCAAGACCCATATCCGCTCGATCTACCGCAAACTCGGCGTCACCAGCCGCCGCGCGGCGCTGCGCGTGACGGATCGTTCGCCGTTGCCGCGGCGCGGGGTCTGAAAGGTCGCGGAGGGAGTCGAACAAGCGGTTTGCCCGAGATTGCGGCGGTGTGCGGGTTAGGCTGACGGCGGCTCGGCGGTCGGCGGAATCGGCCGCGAGGGTGAGGAGTGCGTCATGATCGCGAAGCGCAAGCTCGGGCTGGGTCTGGCACTGGTGGTGATCGGTGCCGGCGGTGTGTTCGGTATCGCGTCGGCATCGGGCGATCCCGATGCGTCGTCCCCGTCCGAGGCGCTCCCGGATCCGCCGACGACGCTGACGGTACGCAACGGCGTGACGTTCGGGTCGGCGCTCGGGGTGATGTCGGACGCCGAGGTCCCCGATTTCGTGCTGACCATCGCCACCAACGGCAAGGTCGGCTACGTCAAGAAGGCCGACTTCCTGGCGCCGAGCCTCAAGGGTCTGACGCCGGAGATCATCAAGCGCGACTACGTGGTCCGGACGTTCCCCGACGGCAGGACGGGTTACGTGAACCCGAAGAAGCGCGCTCCCGTCCCGGTCTACGCGATCGACGGTGAGACGGTCATCGGCGAGTTCGCGTTCACGGAGCCGGGATAGCGGCCCCTTCGCGGCGTCACTGATCCGCTGGTCGCAGGGCCTGGTCTCGCGGATCACGCTGACGTCGGCCCGCAGACGGACTCGCCGGTCTTCTCGAGCCGGTCGGCGCGCCCTCCTCTTGTGCCTCTGACGGGCGGGTGCGTTCATCGCCGGTGCGACGGACTCTCGTCGCCCCCGAATCCGCGGCCTTTCGTGGCTGCGGCGGTGTACTTGGCCAGTTCTTCTTCGGGGTGGTGGCGGGTGTTGAGGGGTTCGTAGCTTGCGGCGCCGGTACGTTTCCAGAGGACGCGTGGGGTGGTGCAGCGGCGGGGTTCGGGGCTGTCGGGGGCCGGGGTCGGCTCATCGTCGGCGTCGGGGCGGTTGTGACCGAGTCCGAGCGCCCCTGATCCTTCGGTGTCGGTGTCCGGGCGTGGGGTATCGCCGCAACTGGTGGTCGCGTCGGTGGAGGTCGGACCCTCGGGTGGGCCGCCGCGACTCTCGGCCACGCCGGCGCCTACCCGATCGTCGGGTGCGTGTGCGGGATCGCTGGCGGTGGTGTGAGTGATCGGTCGTCCGTCGGGTCCGACGAGGTCGGTGCGCCAGGTGCCGTCCGGGTTGAGCATCGGATGGCAACCGTCGCACACCAACGTCAAATACTCGATATTCGTGAAACCGCCATCACGCCATTCCGCCACGTGATGCACCTGGGTGCGGGTGGCGGGTGCGTCACAGCCTGGTCTGGAGCAGCCGCGTTCGGCGCCGTAGAGGGCGACGCGTTGGTCGAAGGAGGCGAGGCGTCTGCCGCGGTAGAGGTCCAGCGGTCGGCGTTGATCGCAGACGGTGAGGTAAGGGTGCATCGGCTCGGCCATCCGCACCAGATCCTTGACCGGCAGGAACCCGCCGGACGCCGTCGAGGACAGTCCGGTCTCTCGTTCCAGATCGTGGACGTCGACGGTCGCGATCACCATCACCGGCAGGCCGCGATGCACACCCAACTCGCCCGACCTGAGGACATCGCGTAGGGCGGTGGCGAGGGCGTCGTGTTGGCGTTGGGCGTTGTTCCGGCGATCCCGCCGCGCCGCATCGAGCACGTCCTCACTCGAGGCGTCAGCGCCGAGCGGCTGGTCGTCGGCGGGGTTGTTCACCCCTGGCCGGGCGTATTTCTCCAGGATCGGTTCCAACAGGGCGCGGGCTTCCGGATCCAACTGCCCGGACAGCCGGCTCATGCCGTAGGCGTCTTGTTTCCCCAACACCAGGCCGCGTTTCCGGCGGCAGATCTCGTCGGCCTTCTCCCGGTCGGGATCGACGAGGTTCAAGATTTTCGCGCACAGCCCTTTCACATCATCGGGCGTGACGTGACGGGCGGCGGTCCCTAGGATCTCGTCGGCCATCTCGGCCTTGTCCGCGGGCACGGTGTCGATCGCTTTCACGATCGTGCGCGCTGCGGTACGAGAGCAACGCCCGTCGAACACGGCTTGGGCGGTCACCGGATGGATCGGAGTCTGGGGTTGGCCGTCCATCCCGGTCCGCGGTCCGAGGACCGCGGCGTCCCGGACGCGCTGGTTCGCCTCACAGCCGGCAATCCACGCCAGACCGCGCAGCCACGCCCCCGGCCGCGCACCCCGCTGCCCGGCCAACCCGCGGATCAAGCCTTCGGTGACGGCCCGCAGTTGGATGCCATCGCCGTAACGGGACACCTGCTCGGTCGCCGCCACGACGGCCTCGATATCGGTGTCGGCTAAAGGGATCATCGACATCCCGGCCATCAACCGACCGGCCTCCACCTGCACCGCCGCGAGCCCAGCCACCCCCAGCCCGTCGAGCCACGCCCGAACGTGTTCTGGGACCGGGACCGGTTCCAGAACGTGTGCGGGCGGGTTGATCGTCATGCTCTGATTCTACGGAGCATGTTCGATTAATAAGAGAGAGATTTGTCACGGGAACCGCAATCGGACACCGGTGACAGAAGTGTCACAGCAGGTCAGAAGCATCCAATGAGGACTGTGGGACCCGGCGATCTTCCGCAGTGAGTGTTCGACGGAAGGGGGTACTGCAGGTACACGGATGGTCAGGTCTCCCTGGCGAGTGACGAACCGGGATCGAATGGACGTCATGACTCCGCGCCCCGTGTCGCCGCGATCCACGCCCTGGCGCGTCGTCACCCGACGCACCGCGTTGCGGGCGGCGCTGGTCGGCTCGGCCGGTCTCGTCGCGGCCGCCTGCGCTGAACCCGACGACACGACGCCGGCCGCGTCGACCACTGCGGCGCCGGGTGTTCCGGTGCCCGGCCGGCGCGTCCTCGTCGTCTTCTTCTCCCGCGCCGGAGAGAACTACTACAACGGTGGGCGGCGCAACCTCGAGGTGGGCAACACCGAGGTCGTGGCGGGCATGATCCGCGACCGGATCGGCGCGGAGCTCTACAAGATCGAGCCGGCCGAGCCCTATCCCGACGGGTACGACGACGCCGTGCGGCGCAACAGCGCGGAGCAGAGCGCCGGCGCCCGGCCCGTCATCGCCGGGGCGTTGCCGGACGTCGCACCGTACGACGTCATCGTCCTCGGCAGTCCCGTGTGGAGCAATCGCGCGCCGCGGATCATGTCGACGTTCATCGAGCGCGTCGATCTCCGCAGCAAGACCGTCCTCCCGCTCGTCACGTACGCGGTGAGCGGCATGTCCGGAGTCGACGACTTCTATGAGGACGCGTTGCCGTCGACCACCGTCGCGAAAGGGCTGGCGATCCGCGGCGAAGAAGCCGCCGATTCCGGAAACGCCATCGACGCCTGGCTGCGCGAGAACGATCTGACGCGATAAGGGGCCGAATCACGAATGACGTCCTGAGAATCGGCCGGCGCCAAGGGACCGAGCGCCGTCACTCGACCCGCCGCAGGACGGCCCGCCCGCCGGCCGCCGGAATCATCGTCACGTTGCGATGTTCCACGCGCTCGGCGGGGCGGTCGTGGGTTTCGAACTCGACGCGTCGCAGCAGTTCGGCCACGACGATCCGCAGTTCGGCCATCGCGAGCGCCGCGCCGAGACAGCGCCGGTTGCCCCCGCCGAAGGGCGTGAAGGTGTTGGGCGGGATCACAGCGCCGACGAACCGATCGGGGGCGAACGCGAACGGCCGCGGGTAGAGGTCGTCGCGGTGATGCAGCAGCACCGTGCTGATCAGGGCCAACGACCCCGCGGGCACCCGATAGGAGCCGAACCGCCACGCCGTGGTGAGTTCCCGGACGAACGCCGGCACCACCGGCCGATTGCGCATCGTCTCGTGGAGCAGCGCCTCGAGATAGGCGTCGTCGCCGGTACGGGCGGCGTCCCGCGCACGGGCGTAGACGTCGGCGTGTCGGGTGAGCCGCTCGAAGGTCCACGCGACGGTGGTCGCGGTCGTCTCGTGCCCGGCGAGCAGGAGCGTGACGAGTTCGTCGCGGATCTCGCCGTCCGACAGCGCCTCGCCGTCCTCGTCGCGGGCCGCCAGCAGCATCGTCAGCACATCGTCTCCGCCGCCGGTGCGCCGGCGTTCGGCGATGACGGCGTGGACCGCGACGTCCAGCGGCCGCAGCGCCAGCCGCGTGAACCAGAGCGCGTCCTCGCGGCCGGCGTTGGCGATCTGGACGCCCTTGCCGAGCGGGCCGATCGACAGCCGCAGTGCCCGGATCACCTGGGCGCGCAGGCGCGCTTCGGCGTGCGTCGCCGCCGCGGCGTCGGCGATGCCGAAGACCGCGCCCATGATGACGTCGAGGGTGATCTGCTGGCCGAGGTCGGCCACCCGGAGGGGCTGACGTGCGGACAGCGCGTCGATGTGCCGCGTCGTGGCCGCGGTGATCGCCGCCGTGACGCCGGCGACGGCCTTGCCGTGGAACCTCGGCATGAGCAGCGCGCGCTGTCGGCGATGCCGCTGCCCGGTGCTCGTCAGTACGGAATCGGGCCCGATGATCGGACGCAGCGGCGAATGGCGCGTTCCGGACGGCACGATCGCCGGATCGGCGACGAGCAGCGACCGGATGTGCGCCGGGTTGCTGATCACGACGGTCTCCATCGTCCGGCCGAGGAGGTGGTACGACGCGACCTCGCCGACGCGCCGGGCGTCGGCGAACATCGTGCCGCTCATCCGGTAGACCATCGACAGCGACGAGTGCAACATGTCCGGCCGGGGCACCGGCGGTCCCGGGGCGAGGAAGTCGTCGGGCGCCGGGCCGGCGGTGTCGTCGCCGGCGCGGAGGCCGGATTCGGCGTCCGGAGGCAGGTCGTACCACCCGGCGCGGTGGCCGGCGGATCGGCGGGACGCGCCGGAGCGGGCGGAGAAGAGCGTGGTCACGAGTGTCGCGCAGCCTGTGCGAGCCGGATCTCGTGCGCCCGGTAGTCGAGGCCGTCGCCGGTGTGGGGCAGTGCCACCATGGCGATCAGTATGACGGCGGTGACGATGACGATGGTCATGACGTCCTCCTTCGGGGATCGGTGCCGATGACGCTACGAGCGACGAAGCCGCAGGTCACGGTGCTGCGGAACGGTCTTGTGAGCCGCCCTGAGGCGGTGCCGTCCTCCGCCCCGGGGCGGAGGCGGCGGGATCCCGGACCCGTCTCGAGGAGGGCGACGGCCGCGCTCCGCGGCGATACGATCGGGCCGTGATCTACGTCTACGCACGTCGCCATCACGAGGCGCTCGTGCGGATGGGCTACGACTATCCGGTCGGCTACATGCTCCTCGCCGATGCCGGGCTGGTGGCGTGCGTCGTGGCCGCGGTCGTCGAGCGGGCCGTCATCGGGCCCACCGGGACGCAGTGGGCGGTGCTCGCCCTCGCCGTCGCGCTCGCGACCACGCCGCTGCTGCTCTCGCTCCTGCAGGACCATTCGCGGCTGTGGATGCACTGTTTCATGGCGTTCGAGATCGCCGCCGTCGCCGTGTTCTGGACGGTGCCCGCTCGGCTCGACCTCGCGCCGCTGCTGCTCGTCATGTGCGCCACGATGATCGCGTCGATCGCGTCGCCCAAGCTCTTGGTGGTCGACGCGGCGGCGGCGACGGCCGCGATCGTCGTCGGCGCGGCCTTCGGTCGCGTGCAGCAGGAGCTGCTGCTCGTGCTCATGCTGTGGTTCGGCGGCCTGGTCGGGGCGCTGCTGCGGATGCAACTGCAGTTGCTGCACCGCGAACGGGAGGCGCGGGACGCCGAGGCCGCGCTCGACCGCGCGGCGATCGCCCGCGAGGTGCACGACGTCGTCGCGCATTCGCTCTCGATCGTGCTGCTCAATGTCACCGGTGCGCGCCGCGCCCTGCAGTCCCCGGACGGCGAGGTCAGCCGGGAGGACGTGGACGACGCCGTCGCGGCCCTGGAGGACGCCGAGCGGCAGGGCCGCGCCGCGATGTCCGACGTCCGGCGGACCATCTCGTTGTTGCGCACCGACGGCCCGGCGCCCGACGCGGCGCAGCCGGGCTTCGCGGACGTGCCCGAGCTCATCGAGTCCTTCCGGCGGGCCGGGACGTCGGTGCGCGTGCGGCTGGAGTCGCCGGGCGTCGCCGCGACGGCGGCGGCCGAGCTGGCGGTCTACCGGATCGTGCAGGAATCGTTGTCCAACGCGACGCGACACGCACCCGGCGCGGCCGTCGACATCGACATCCGGGCGACGGCGGACGGCGTGCGGGTGATCGTCGCCAATCCGGCGCCGGCCGCGCGGCACGGGTCCGCGGGCGGCGGGCTCGGCGTCGCGGGCATGCGTTCGCGAGCCGAACATCTCGGCGGCGCGCTGACGGCCGGCGTCGTGCGCGGCCGCTGGATCGTCGACGCCGACCTGCCGCTGGCCGGCGAATCCGGCCCGAGCACGACCGATTCGGACGTCGCCGCGGCGGCTCCGGGAGTGCGGGGCCTCGATGGCTGAGCGCGGCGACGCGCCGATCCGCGTGCTGCTCGTCGACGATCAGGAACTCGTCCGCACCGGTCTGACCCGCATCCTGCGGCGCCGGGACGGCTTCGAGATCGTCGCCGAATGCGCCGACGGCGACGAGGTGCCGGCCGCGGTCGCGGCGTCGGCACCGGACGTCGTCGTCATGGATCTGCGGATGCGCCGGATCGGCGGCATCGAGGCGACGCGACGCCTCACCGCGCGCCCCGACGCCCCGCCGGTGCTCGCGTTGACCACCTTCCAGGACGACGAACTGCTCTCGGGCGCGCTGCGCGCCGGGGTCTCGGGCTTCGTGCTCAAGGATTCGCCGGCCGAGGAACTCATCCGCGCGGTGCGGCTGGTCGCGGCGGGGGAGGCGGTGCTCGATCCGGCCGTCACCGGCCGCGTGCTCGCGACCTACCGCGCGGCGCCGGCACCCGTGG
The DNA here is from genome assembly GCA_044222225.1 of Mycobacteriaceae bacterium. Lineage (GTDB taxonomy): Bacteria > Actinomycetota > Actinomycetes > Mycobacteriales > Mycobacteriaceae > JBGANR01. The sequence continues at coordinate 23,108 of JBGANR010000030.1, read as the reverse complement.
CGCGACCGCGCGGCGCGCCGCAGCTGACGTCACGAGAGAAGGACGTCCTCGCGCTCATCGGACGGGGGCTGTCGAACGACGAGATCGCCGCCGAGCTCGTCATCTCCGTCGTCACGGTGAAGAGCCACGTCGGCAACATCTTCGCCAAGCTCGGCGTCCGCGACCGGACCGGTGCGGTCGTTTACGCGTTCGACCACGGGATCGTCGTCCCCGGCGGGTGACGGCGACGCGCAATAGGGTGCAGTCGGGCCGGAGTGTCGGGGTTCATTGCTAGGCTCGCCGCAATTGTGACACCTGACGGTCCGGCGACGCCTGCGGTCTCTCCGCGGCGACGGACCGGTGAGGAGCGCTGCGCCGGTCGAGTCGCGGAGCTCGGAACGAGGAGGACGGCCGATGGGGTGGGCGACGCCGAAGCGTTCGGGGAGCGGGAGCGCCGGTCCGACCGGACGGGCGTGGTCGCGGCGGCTCGTGTCGCTCGGCGCGGCGGTGGTACTCGGCGCCGGACTGCTGACGGCCTGCGGTTCGCCGGAACCCCGCGCCGGTACCGCGGCGCCCGAGAAGGCCACGGCCAGGTCCGCCCCGGCGGAGAACGTGCGTAAGGCCTCCAACGTCACGCTCAAGAAACTGGCGCCCGGGGAGAAGCCGCCGCAGTTCGTTCTCTTCTCTTTCGACGGTGTGGGTGTATCGCCGAACTGGGATCTGTTCCTCGAGACGGCGGACGCGACGAACGCCCGGTTCACGCCGCTCATGACGGGCCTGTATTTCCTCACCGACGCCGCGAAGCGGCGGTATCGCGGGCCGGGGCATCGGCCCGGTGAATCCTCGCTCGCCTTCGGCGGAACGAAGGACGAGGTCAAGGAGGAGATCGAATACCTCAATCGCAGCTGGTACGCCGGCCACGAGATGGGGACGCATTTCGTGGGGCATTTCTGCGCCGGGACGAAGTATCCGGGAAAGAGCTGGACGTCCGCCGACTGGAAGCACGAGCTGGATCAGTTCTTCTCGCTCATGGTCAACTGGCGACGCAACACGGGGATCACCGACGGCCCTGACCTGGCCTTCGGGCCCGAGGTCGTCAAGGGCGGCCGGACCCAGTGCCTGGAGGGCAGCCCGTCGACGCTCTTTCCCGCGCTGCGGGCGCACAAGATGACCTGGGATTCGTCGTTCACGGGCGACAAGACCGGCGTCTACTGGCCCGAGAAGATCCGCGGCATCTGGGAGTTCACCGTTCCTTACGTCTACTCGCCGGCGCTCAAGCACAAGCAGACCGCCCTCGACTTCAACTTCTGGTACACGTACAACAAGGCGAAGGACGCGCCGAAGGAGGCGCCGAAGATCAGGCGGATCGTCAAGGCGACGTACGACTACATGTATCGCCGGGCCTATGAGGGCAATCGGGCGCCGCTCGTCATCGCGAATCATTTCAACGACTGGAGCGGCAACGCCTTCAACCCGGCGACCGCCGATTTCATGCGCGAGGTGTGTGGCAAGCCGGAGACGGTCTGCGCGACGTATTCCGACGTCGTGGCGTGGATGGAGCTGCAGGATCCCGCGGTGCTGGCGGAGTTCCAGCGACGCGCCCCGGTGGCCGTCGACGCCGTGTCGTGACGCGCCGCGTCAGAATGGTCCCGTGATCACCGTCCACCGCGCCGCGGACAGGTTCGCCGGCTCCACCGACTGGCTGCAGGAGCGGTGCTCGTTCAGTTTCGGCGACCACTACGACCCCGCGAACACCCATCACGGCGTCCTGCTCGCCAACAACGACGAGACCGTCGCTCCGGAGGCGGGCTTCGACACCCATCCGCACTGCGACGTCGAGATCGTCACCTGGGTGGTGTCCGGATCGCTCGTCCACCAGGACTCCCGCGGGCATGCGGGCGTCGTCCACCCCGGGCTCGCGCAGCGGATGAGTGCCGGAACCGGCGTGCTGCACAGCGAGCGCAACGACCGCTACGAGAGCGGGCTCGTCCGGGCGCGCGCCGTCGAACCGGTGCGGTTCGTCCAGATGTGGGTGCTGCCGGACGAGCCCGGCGTCGCCCCGGGCTATGCGCAGGCCGACGTCTCGGCCGAACTCGCGGCCGGCGGTCTCGTGCCGCTCGCCTCCGGCCTCGTCGACGCCGCCATCACGATCGGCGCCGCGGCGACGCTCCTCGTCGCCCGTCCGGGCGGCGCCGCCCTGGTCCTCCCGGACGCCCGGTTCCTGCACGTCTACGTGGTGAGTGGTGCTGTCGAGATGGAAGGTGCGGGAGTGCTCTCTGAGGGCGACTCGGTGCGGACCGTCGGCGGCGGACAGCGGCTGAGCGGCACGGGTGAGGCCCTCGTCTGGGCGATGGAACGCCGTCTCGGCGAGCCCGTCCCGCGCTGACGGCCGGGCCGGCGGCGAAGTCTGTCCCCGAGCGCATGTCCGCGGCGATATCCGCCGCGTCGTCCCGCTCAGCTGTCGGTACTGGTCAGTCAGTTCCGGGGCGCGGGCCCGCGGGGTCGGCGCCGGCGTCTGCCAACGCGTCGACGAGCGAGGCCGGGACCTCGCCGAGGGGTGCGATGGTGTTGCCGGGATCGGCGTCGAGGCCGAGGGCGTCGAACGTCGACGCGATCATCGACCACACGGTGCGCGTGAGGAACTCCTGCAACTCGACGCGGCTCGGCTGGCCGGGCTCGCCGATGTGGTTGATCCAGCGGTTGACGCAGCCGTCGACGAAGCCGACGAGTCCGAAGCCGAGCGGTTCGGCGATCGTCGTATCGCCGCCGCGGCCCGCGATCGCCGCGGCGACCAGCGCTGAGATCTGTACGGCGATGCCCGTCCGGGCTCCGGTGACGGCGCGCGCCCCGACGATCCGCTTCGACGCCGAGCCGATGCCGAGGAACTGGTGCAGATTGCGGTTGTCGGCCACCCACGCGACGTAGGTGGCGACCGCGTGGTCGATGACCGTCAGCGCGACGCCCGCGGGCGCGAGTTCGGGATTGATCTTGGCGAGGAAGTCGCTGAGGATCCGGGCGCGGATGGCGTCGTCGAGCTCTTCACGATCCCGAAACAGCCGGTAGACGACGGGCCGCGGGATCTTGGCGCGGGCCGCGATGGCCTCGACGCCGACGTCCGGCCCCTTCTCGGAGATCTCCGTGATCGCGGCGTCGACGATCACCGTCCGGCGCCGCGCCCGATGCTTCTCCCAGCGCAGCGTGCGCCCGTCGACCTTCTCCGTCACGTCCCGCCCTCGTCCATCTCGGGGTTACGGTAGCAGCCGGATGATTGAGACCGTCTGTATCGGATACCTGCCGGTGCGGGCGGTGGCGGCACGGGCCGTCGACCGACGAACGCGACGGACACCGTCGCGGAAGGGAGCAAGAGATGGGCCTCCTGCCGAAGAATCCGGGCGAGCTGCTGGGGCGCGCCGACAAGACGATCGCCAACGTCGACGGCCTGTTGGGCCGCGTCGACGGCACGTTGGCGGAGGTCGCCGCGACGCTGACGACGGTCGGTACGACGTTGACCGGCGTCGAGGGGACGCTCGTGCGTGTCGAGGACACGATGACGCAGACGAACGAGACCCTCGCCGAGGTGAGGACGCTTCTCGACGAGCTTCATGACGAGCTGGCCCTGCTCCGCCGCGTACCGGACATCCTCACGAAGCTGGAGGCCATCGAGGCGGCAGTCGGTGCGTCGGCGAAGGTGTGAGGACGAGCCCGGCACGCCGCGAATGACTAAGGGTTCGCTAACCTATCGCGCATGACATGGTCCTCTGCCACGGTCGTCGAGATCAGTCGCCCCGGCCCGCGGTTGCGGCGGGTCGCCCTCCGGCTGCGAGACCCGCAACGGGTGGTGCTGCCGGGCCGCGGCGACGAGGCGTACGGCATCTATTTCCCGGACGCCGGCGAGCGCGCGGCGCCGCCGATGGAGCTCCGTGACGGCGTCTGGGGCTACTACGACGAGCAGGCGACGCGGCACGGACGCAACTATTCGATCCGTCACCGCGACGACGCGACGTCGACGGTGCTGGTCGATTTCGTGCTGCACGACAAGGGTGTCGCGACCGAGTGGGTGCGCCGGGCGGCGATCGGGGACGAGGTCGTCGTCTCCTATCCGCGGGCCTGGTACCAGCCGGACGAGGCGGCCGATTGGCAGCTGCTCGTCGCCGACCTCGCCGGGTTGCCGGCGCTCGCGCGGATCGTCGAGGAGCTCGGCGCGGACGTCCCGGCGACGGTGATCGTCGAGGTCGCCGACGAAGCCGACCTCGCCTACCTGCCGCGACGCGACAACGTCAGAGTCCGGGCGTCCCTCGGCACCGGCAACGGACTGGCGCCGAGCGCGCTGGCCGGGCTCGTCGCCGCCGAGAAGTCGCCCGCCGGGCGGGGCTACTGCTGGTTCGGCGGCGAGGCGGCGCAGTCCCGCGAGATCCGCAAGCACCTGCGCCGCGAGCTCGGATTCGAGCGCACGCAGTACGACATCGTCGGGTATTGGCGGTTCGACTCCGAGACCTGGGACGAGCGCTTCGAGGCGGCGGGCGCCGAAGAGCTCATCGCGGTCTATCAGGACGCGCTTGCCGCCGGACTCGGCTTGAAGATCGCCGGTGAGCGCTACGACGACGCGCTGGAGCGCGCGGGTCTCTGATCCACACCGCGTCTACAGCGGGGATAACCCGTATACGAGGTCATCGCCCGCTGTAGACGCGGTGTGGATTCGTCAGTCGGCCGTCTGCGTCGCCCAGGCGGCGGAGATCCGGTCGAGGGCGTCGTGATCGAGGCTGAATCCCATGTTCGCCAGCGTGCTCATCGGGAAGTTGCCGATGAGCGGCAACAGCCGGGGCTGCAAGGCCTGATCCGGCTGGCCGCCGGCGACCTCGACGGCGATGAGCTCCCGGCCCAGCGGGTCGCCGAGCCACTCCTCGGCCGTCGAGGCGGGGGTGAGCGGTACCTGGATGCGCGGGGCGTCGACGGTGATCGTCTCGGATAGCGGCAGGTTTCGGGAGCTGTTCCCCACGGCGATGACGAAGTCTCCCGTCTCGACCACCCAGCGCCGGTGTACCTGCGACCAGAACGAGAACGCGCGCTGGTCCAGCTCGACGCTCACCCGCCCGGCGGCCCCGGGCGCGAGCGTCACCTTGGCGAAGCCCCTGAGCTCCCGCGGCGGCCGCGCGACGCTCGATTCGACGTCCTCGACGTAGACCTGAACCACCTCGGCGCCCGCCACGGCGCCGGTGTTCGTCACCGTCACCGCGACGGTCGCCCCGAAATCGCCCGCGGCCACGGTGCCGCGGGTCGAAACCTGCAGGTCGGACAGCTCGAACGACGTGTACGACAGCCCGAAGCCGAACGGGAAGGCGACGTCCTGCTTCGCCCGGTCGTGGGCGCGGTACCCGATGAAGACGCCCTCGCCGTACCGGACCACGCCCGGATCGCCGGGGAAGTTGAGCGTCGACGGCACGTCCTCCAGCCGGTGCGGAACCGTCTCCGCGAGCCGCCCGGACGGATTGACGCGGCCGGTGAGGACGTCGGCCAGCGCGGTGCCCGACGCCTGACCGCCGAGGCCGGCCTCGACGAGCGCCCGCGCCCGCGGCGTGACGTCGCCGAGCACCACCGTCGACCCGTTGGACAGCACGACGACGATCCGGTCGTTGACCTCGGCGACGGCCGCGAGCGCCGCGAGCTGGTTGGCGGGCAGGTTCATGTGGGTGCGGTCGAAGCCCTCCGACTCGTCGGCGCCCGGCAGCCCGAGCATCATGACGACGACGTCGACCCGCCCGGCGAGCGCGACGGCCTCGGCCAGCAGCGCCTCGTCGTTCTCCGTCTCGCCGATGCCGAAGCCCGCCGAGAACGGCAGGTCGGTGTAGGTCTCGGCGAGGCCGCCGAGCAGCGAGTCGAGCTTGGTCGGCGAGACGAGCGACGAGCCGTCGCCCTGGTAGCGCGGCGTCCGGCCGAACTCGCCGATGACGCCGATCGACGCGTCGGCGGCCAGCGGCAGGATCCCGTCGTTGGCGAGCAGCACGATCGACTCGGCCGCCGCCTCGCGCGCCAGTGCGTGGTGGGCGTCGAGGTCGTACGACTCGTCGAGGTCCAACACTGCTGAACCTTTCTCGACCAGCTCGAGCACCGTGCGGACGCGCGCGTCGAGCACCTCGATCGGCACCTCGCCGGATTCGACGGCCGCGACGATCTCGCCCGCGCTCCGGGCGGCCGGCGGCATCTCGAGGTCGAGCCCGGCCAGCAGCGCGGGCACCCGGTGATAGACCGCGCCCCAGTCGGAGACGACGAGTCCATCGAAGCCGAACTCTTCGCGCAGCACGGTGGTGAGCAGCCAGGTGTTCTCCGACGCCGAGAGCCCGTTGACCTTGTTGTATGCGCACATCACCGTCCACGGCTGCGACGCCGTGACGATCCGCTCGAACGCCGGCAGGTAGATCTCGCGCAGCGTCCGCTCGTCGACCTGGGCGTCGACGCGCAGTCGGTCGGTCTCCTGGTTGTTCGCCGCGTAGTGCTTGAGCGAGGTGCCGACGCCGCGTGACTGGATGCCGTCGACGATGCCGACGCCCAGCTCGCCGGCGAGGAACGGATCCTCGGAGAAGTACTCGAAGTTGCGGCCGCACAGCGGTGAACGCTTCATGTTGACGCCCGGCCCGAGGATCACCGAGAGGTTGCAGGCGCGCGCCTCCGTCGCCAGCGCGACGCCGATGCGGTGCAGCAGCGTGGGGTTCCACGACGAGGCGACCGTCCCGGCGGGCGGGAAGCAGGTGGCGGGCAGCGAGCCGCCGAGGCCGACGTGATCGCCGCCCTCGGGCTGCGCGCGCAGGCCGTGCGGGCCGTCGGACACCATGATCTTGGGGATGCCCAGGCGTTCGACGGGAACGGTGTACCAGAACGACGACCCGCCGGTCAGCGCCGCCTTCTCCTCGGTGGTGAGCTCCGTGAGGAGTCGATCGATGTCGAGCGTCATCGCTCTGCCTTTCGTCGTGCCCGGCGAGTCGCGCGGCACAGACGGCGCCGCGGTGCGCATGTCCGATTGAGCATAGGGCGGGACGCGGCATGGCGGGCCGGAGTCGGGGAACGGCGGTCGCTCGCCGCGGGGCGGCGTCGTATCGGTAGGCTCTCGCGTTCGTCGAGGAGACTATTGTCGCGATGATTCTCAGCGGCGCTCGATATGACGCCGATCCTGACCGGCCGTGAAATGGAGTGCACCATCACCAGCCGATTCCGCCCGGCGTCGCTGCTCGTGCCGAGCGCGGCGCTGCTGTGGGCGTCGCAGTTCGCGTTTCTCAATCCGGCTCTCGCCGTGCTGCTCTCGGCGCTGTTCGACGCGTCCGCCGCGGAGATCGGTGTGGCGCTCGTGCTGTTCAACGCGAGCACGTTCGTCAGCCAACTGGTCATCCCGTCCTGGGCCGATCGGCGACGCGACTACCTCACCCCGCTGGCGGCCTGCGGCCTGCTGACGATCGCGGTGCTCGTCGGCCTGTGGCTCGCGCCGTCGTTGCCGGTCTCGGTCGCGGTGCTCGTGGTGGTCGGCGGCCCGTCGTGCGTGGGGGTGACGCTGCTGTACGCGCACATCCACGCCTCGGGCGCGTCGGTCGAATCGATGATGCGGATCCGCGCGCTGATGTCCTTCGCGTGGATCGCCGGCCCGCCCGCCGCGACGTTCGTGCTCGGTGCGTTCGGCGCGTCGGGGCTGCTCGTGACGGTCGGCGTGATCGCCGTGCTCGGGCTCGGCGTGACCTTGACGATGCGCGCGTCGGTGCGGCGAGCCGAGGCGACTGAGGACGCCGATGAGGTGCCGGTGCCGGAGTCGGGTGGGATCGGCAAGGTCGCGCTGGCCTTCGTGCTCGTCTCGTTCACCGCGCTGCAGGCGTCCAACGCGGCGGCGGTCTCGGTGATGGCGCTGTTCACCACCGAGTCGCTCGGGTTGCCGATCGCCTGGTCCGGTGTGGCGCTCGGCGTCAGCGCGGCGATCGAGATCCCGGCATTGCTGCTGGTCGGACGGCTCTCCCGACGGTTCTCGTCGCTGCGGATCCTCGCCGTCGGCTGCGTCGTCGGCGGCGGCTACTACGCGATCATGGCGGCGGCGTCGGGTGTCGTCGTGCTGTTGGCGGCGCAGGTGCTCAACGCGGTGTTCTTCGCGGTCGTCGCGGGGATCGGGCTGACGTACTTCCAGGAGATCATCCCGAAGCCCGGACTGGCGTCGGGCCTGTTCTCCAACACACGGTCGGTCGGCTCGGTGGTGTCGGGTGGGCTCATCGCCCTCGGACCGGCGCTTTTCGGCGGCTACCGGGGTGTGTTCGTGCTCTGCGCGGCGCTCGCCGTGGTCGCGCTGGCGGCGCTCGGGGTCTCGCAGGCGGCGGGGCGTCGGTAAGGACGTCGGCTGGTTCACCGGGTCGTCAGGTCATCGTGTCGTCGACTCGACGAGTCGAGGAGTGGACCCGTTCAGAATTCGTCGGCGCCGGTCTATCCTCATGGAAAGTGCAATGTATTAAGCGTGGAGTGAGGAGATGTGATGGCCGACAACGTGTGGGACGACCTGTTCGGAGTGGTGGGGAAGGTCGTTCTCGTCACCGGTGGCAGCCGGGGGATCGGGCGCGCGATCGCCGAGGGCTTCGTCCGCGCCGGCGCGACCGTCTACATCTGCTCGCGTAAGGCGCAGGCGTGCGAGGAGACCGCGAGCGAGCTCGCCGCGTACGGCACCTGCCGGCCGCTGCCCGGCGACCTCGGCACCGTCGACGGCTGCCGGACCCTCGCCGCGGCGCTGAGCGAGCGCGAGGAGCGGCTCGACGTGCTCGTCAACAACGCGGGCGCGCTGTGGGCGGCGGCGCTGGCCGAGTATCCGGAATCGGGCTGGGACAAGGTCTTCGATCTCAACGTCAAGGGCTCGTTCTTCCTGGTCCAGGCGCTGCTGCCGCTCATCCGCGCGGCCGCGTCGCCGGAGCGGCCGGCGCGGATCATCACCATCGGATCGATCGACGCCCTGCACATCCCGCACCACGAGACGTACGCGTACTCGGCGTCGAAGGCCGCGGTGCATCAGCTGAGCAAGCACCTCGCCGCGCAGCTGGCCGGGGATTCGATCACCGTCAACGTCATCGCGCCCGGCATGTTTCCCAGCAAGATGCTGCAGGGCACGCTCGAACGCCGGGGTGCCGACGCGATGCTGGAGCCGGTGCCGCTCAAGCGCTTCGTCGAGCCGACGGACATGGCCGGTGCGGCGATCTATCTGTCGTCGCGCGCCGGCTCCTATGTGACGGGCGCGGTGCTGCCGGTAGACGGTGGAACGGCGACGAC
>JBGANR010000030.1:0-13843 GCA_044222225.1 Mycobacteriaceae bacterium | reverse complement strand
CGACCTGACCCGCCCCGAAAGGCAGGTCAGGCCGCTCTTCCGCCGCGCCGACCCGCGGCCGATCGGTGGCTCAGTCCCGTCCGGCTTCGACGATCCGCTGGGCGAGCAGGCGCGGATTCGTGAAGTTCACCTGGTGCCCGCCGGGCATGGACAGATAGCGGAACAGGCCGAGCCGCTCGGAGAACCCCGGATGGAAACCGCCGAGGCTCACCGGGTAGGACGCGTCGTCGACGCAGTGGATGTACGACCTGCCGAACGGGAACTCGGCCGGGTCGCGGCTCAGCGAGATCTTCTCGGCCATCGCGTTGAACGGCTGATTGTTCAGCGTCTCGTACGTCGTGCGGGCGAGCGCGGCGTCGGCGTCGTTCATCAGCGCCTCGCGCCAGATCTCGAAGGGCAGGACGAGGCCGCCGTCCGGGAGACGGACCTCGTCGAACAGCCCGTTGAACGACGGCGGGTTGAGGTCCATGAGGCTCTGGCCGTCGCGCGGGACGAAGGCGTTGTAGTAGACGAGCCGCCGGACCGCTCCCTCGGCCGGTTGCCGGCGAGCGTCGGGGTGTGGACGGTGAATCCGGCCGCGCGCAGGACTGCGGCGACCTCGTCGTACATCCCGCCGGACAGCCAGGCGCCGTGGACGAGCACGTAGGGACCGCGATGGGCGCCGGTCACGTCGTCGATCGGGTTCATGTGGTCGGTCTCCTTCTTCAAGGCGTTCAGTTCACCGGCGCCGGGGCGCGGTCGTCGACATACGCCTTGACCTTGTCGAGTGTGGTCCGGTCGTCGACCGGGTGGCCGTAGGTGCGGTCCCAGTCGATGGGCACGACGGCGATCCTGCGGTCCTTCTGAACGGCCGGGGCGTCGGCGTCCGCGCGCGTCTCCTCGCATTCGGGCAGGTCCTTGCACGCGCTGAGCTCGATCTTGTAGCCGCCGTCCGGCTGGCGGGCGTAGCCGTGGTGCGCGGTCATCCCGGCGCCGACCGACGCCCACACGGCCTTCTCGGCCTTGGCGCCCTCGGCGATGTTGGGGTAGCTGATGTTGAGCGCGAATTCGTGTTGGTTCAGCAGGTTCTCGCCGCGCAGCCCCATGATGAACGCCGCGGTCCAATCGGCGGTGGCCCGGTAGTTCTTGACGTCGTACACCCTGGCGGAGGTGCCCGCGGTGCTGATGGCGATGGCCGGGACGTCGTCCTCGACGGCGGCGATGGCCGCGGCCACCGTGCCCGAGTCGTTGACCGAGCTGGCCACGTTGAGGCCGGAATTGGTGCCGCTGACGACGAGGTCGGGCTTGTCCCAGCCCGCGAGCTGCTTGAGTCCGCCGCGCAGGGCGAACCGCACGGTGTCGCCGGGCGTCGCACCGGGGCTCTTCTCCGAGCAGGGGGCGGCGTCGACGCACATCCCGAAGACGAGGTCCTTGGTCGGTCCGGCGCAGTCGTTCTCGTAACCGGCGGGCCGGGGCTTGCTGCCCAGGTGCAGGACGCCGCTGTTGGTCACCGCGGTGCCGCGGCCGCTCTGCACCGCCCACGGGGCGATGACGACGACCTCGGCGCCGGCGGCGCACAGTGCGCGACGCACCTCGTACAGGCCGAGGCCGTCGGAGTTGTTGGGCAGCGCGGCCTGGATCGAGTCGTCGTTGGTCAGCAGGATCCTGAGGCCCTTGAGATCCTGGGCGGCCGCCGGCGTCGGGGCCGGATCGTTCGACCCGCCGCCTCCTCCGCAGGCGGCGAGAACGAGGAGCGGTACGACGACGGCGACGGCCGGCCGCAGACGGGAGATGATCGACATGGGTTCCTTCTATCCATTCATTCGACGGCCGGACGCTTGAGCATCAGGCCGGCGCGTCGGCAGTCGCAGACGATCTCGCCGCGCTGGTTGACGCCGTAGTGGCGGAAGTGCACGATCCCGGAATCGGCGCGGCTCTTGGACTCGCGCTTGCTCACGATCTCCGTCCGGACACCGATGGTGTCGCCGTGGAACACGGGCTTGGGGAAGGTGACCTGCTCGAAGCCGAGGTTGCCGAGCGTCGTGCCCTGGGTGGTGTCCGGCACGGTGATGCCGGTGATGAGGCCGAGGATGAACAGGCTGTTGACCAGCCGTTCGCCGTAGATCGTGGTCTTCGCGTACTCGGCGTCGATGTGCAGCGGCGCCAGGTTCAGGGTCATCGAGCAGAACAGCATGTTGTCGGCCTCGGTGACGGTGCGCCGGGTCGCGTGCTCGATGACGCTTCCGGGCTCGAACTCCTCGAAGTACATGCCGGGCATGGTGTTCCTCTCGATCGTCGATGCCCTCGCGGCGGACCGCGAGGTGGTGGTGGCAGAGGGCGAGCATGGGAGCGCCGGACGCGGGCGGTCGAAGCAGGGGCGTGCCCGCGCCCGGCGCCGTCTGGGTCAGGCCGCGGCGGTGGCGGCCGTCGGCCGGGCGGCCGTCATGTCGACGCCCTTGGTCTCGCGCGAGGTGAACGCGCAGATGAAGGCGATGACGGACAGTCCGGCGAGGAAGCAGCCGTAGGCGAACGAGCCGAAGTTGTCGACGACGAGCGGCGCGATGAGCGGTGCGACGCCGCCGCCGACGAGGGTGCCGAGGTTGTAGCAGAGGCCGGCGCCCGTGTAGCGGTAGCGGGTCTGGAACAGCTCGGGCAGGAAGGTGCCGAGCGGGCCGTAGTTGGTGCCGTTGATGAACATCATCGTCCACAGCACGAGCCCGAACGCGATCGTCGTCTTCGTCTCGAGGATGGGGAACGCGACGAGTGAGATCGCGACGCCCGCGGCGCTGGAGACCAGGAGGATCGGCCGGCGGCCGAACTTGTCGGAGAGCGACGACGTCAAGATGATGCCGAGCGTCAGCACCAGACCGCTGACGACGCCGACGGACAGGACGGCGGTGCGGGTGAGGCCGAGGTTCTCGGTTCCGAACGTCATCATGTACGTGCCGGTGACGTAGGTGAACGAGAAGGTCGTGAGGCCGACGCCCGCGCCGCGCAGGATGTCGAGCGGCTGGTCCTTGATGACCTCGGCGAAGGGGATCTTCGCGCCGCCGGTGCTCTTCATCTCGTTCTTGAAGACGGGCGTCTCCTCGATGCTCACCCGGATCCACAGGCCGACGGCGAGCAGGAAGATGCTGCCGACGAACGGGATCCGCCAGCCCCAGCTGAGGAACGCCTCGTTGCTCATCCCGAATCCGGTGAGGAGGAACGTCGCATTGGCGAGGGTGAGCGCCATGCTGCCGCCGATCATCGGGGCGATCGACCACTTGCCGCGCTTGTCGGCGGGCGCGTGCTCGGTGGCGAAGAGCGTCGCGCCGGCCCATTCGCCGCCTTGGGCGAGACCTTGGATGATCCGCATGATGACGACGAAGATCGGCGCCGCGATGCCGATCTGAGTGGCCGTCGGGACGAGGCCGATGAGGACGGTGGCTGCGCCCATGCCGCCGAGGGTGATGACGAGCGTCTTCTTGCGGCCGAGCCGGTCGCCGAAGTGGCCGAAGATGATGCTGCCGATGGGGCGGGCGACGAAGGCGACGCCGAAGGTGGCGATGGAGAGCACGGACGCCGTCGACGGGCCGAGTGCCGGGAACAGCACCTTCGGGAACACGAGGGCTGCGGCGGTGCCGTAGATGATGAAGTCGTAGGTCTCGATCATCGTTCCCACGAAGCTCGCGATGGCGACCTTGCGGGGCGAGACTCCGGAGCCGGCGGAGCTGGTTGCTGTGGCCATGGGTGTCCGTTTCGAGTACGGATCCGGTGGCCCGCGCCGTCCGGGGAGACGGCGGGAGAGCGGGCCGGGCCGGGTCGATGGGTGTCGGGAGACGCGGCGCCGGCCGAGAGAGTGAGCCACGTCGCATCCTTGCGCCAGTATTATCCACCACACATCATTGAGTCAACATTAAGTCGAATACTTTGCACTTTCAGCACGGGAACGACGGATGAGTGATGGTGCGACGCGCTACCAGCGGTTGTTGCGGGCGTGCGTGACGTTCTGCTTGATCCGGTCGAGCCGGTTGAGGATCATCGCCGGGTGCCACCGGGCGGGCAGCCCGTGCGCGACGTCCGGCGGGAAGAGGTGCTGCGTGCGCGGGGTGCCGTAGACGAGGTCGAACACCGCGTCCTCCAGCTCCTTGTCCTCGGCGGTGAGCCGTCCCTCGTGCTGCAGCAGGTGCTCCTGCCAGGTGCGGATCTCGAACTGCTCGAGATAGAGGTTCGGCGCCTCGCCGACGCGGTAGAGCTCCCAGCGGGTCGCGCCGCTGCGCGTCCGGGAGACGCGCAGCCGGCCGACGGCGACGAGGAACGGCTCCTCGTTCTCCTCGGGCACCTCGTACGAGATCGAGACGACCACCGGGCCGGACGTCGGCGGCGGGTCGAAGGCCAGGTCCGGCTCGCCCCAGTGCTCGGTGGCCGAGACGTCGATGCCCTCGGCGTCGGGGACGCGGAGGAAATACGTGCCCAGCGTGCCGATGACGACGAGCGCCGCGGCCAGCAGCACCGCCTCGGTCAGCCCGAGGTGCTGGGTCGCCAGGCCCCACAGCGGCGACGCGATCGACTGCGTCCCCAGGAACACCATGATGTAGACCGACAGCGCCCGGGCGCGGACCCAGCCGGGCAGGAAGAGCTGCAGCTCGGAGATGATCGCCGTCGCCGCGGCCGCCCACGCGAAGCCGCAGACCACGAGCGTCGGCGCCGCCAGCCAGATGGTCGGCACGACGGCCAGCGTGGCGAGGGTCGCGGCGTACAGCAGGCTCGCGAACGTCAGGACCCCGTTGGAGGACAGGAACCGCTTCATGAACTTGAGGCCGAAGGACGCCACGACGGCGCCGACCCCGAGCGAGCCGAACAGGACGCCGTAGCCGTCCGCGCCGAGCCCGAGGTTCTGGCTGGCGATGAGCGGCAGCAGCGCCCACACGGCGCAGGCCGGGGCCATGAACGTCGCCAGCCGCACGAGGATCCGGCGCATCACCGGCTCGTTCTTGACGTACCGGCCGCCCGCGCGCAACGCGGGCAGGAACGGCTCCCGCTCACCGTGGGACACGCGTCCGCGACGCCAGGCGAGCAGCACGACGGCGAGGAACAGGCCGGCGACGGCGTTGAACGCGAACACCGACGGCACGTCCCAGAGGGCGATCATGACGCCGGCGAGTGCCGGGCCCGCGGCGCGGGAGAGATTGACGCTGACCATGTTGAGCTGGTTGGCGGCCACCAGCTCGCGGCGCGGCACGAGCTCGCTGATGAGCGCCTGCCACGCGGGCTGCAGCATCGCGACGCCGGCGCCGATGGCGAACGTGAACGCCAGCAGCAGGCTGGCGGGCATGTGGCCGAGCGCCGTCAGGATCGTGAGCAGCACGGATACCACGACGAAATAGACCTGGACGCCGAACATGAGCCAGCGCCGGTCGAAGACGTCGGCCAGAACGCCGGCGGGCAGCGCCAGGATCATGACCGGCAGCGTGCTGGCCGCCTGCACGAGCGGGACGATCGTCGCGGCGTTGGGGTCGTTGATGAACAGCCACTGGGCGCCGACCGTCTGCCCCCAGGCTCCGATGCTGGAGACGACGACCGCCACCCATAACCAGAAGAAGGCGCGCCGGCGCAGCGGCGCCAGGGCGGAGTCCGGCCGTGGTGACGGCGTCGTGGACGTGCTTGACATGGGCGATTCCTTGGTTTCGGTGCACGTGGCAGGTGCCGCGTGCGGCACAATGGGGTTTTCTGTTTCGGCGCACCGTCATCGGTCGCCGTTGTCTGCGCTCGCCGCGCCGGCGTCATCCGCCTAGGGAAGGGACGGTTTTGTTGTGAGAGAGGCCACTCCAGCGAAATTCGGCCGCGGAGTGAAGCTGAAGACGCAACGGCTGTCCGAGGACGTCGCCGGGAACATCCGGGAACTCATCGTGTCCGGACAGCTCATGCCCGGCGAGTTCATCCGGACCGAGCCGCTCGCGGAGGCCATCGGGATCAGCAACACGCCGGTCCGGGAGGGCCTGCTGCTGCTGCGGAGCGAGGGCTTCATCGAGCTCGTTCCGCGCCGCGGGTTCATGGTGTCGAGCTTCACCCGCGACGACGTCCGCGACCTGTTCTGGGTGCAGGCCACCCTCGCCGCCGAGCTCACCGAGCGTGCCGCGCGGAACATGTCCGACGCCCAGCTCGATGAGCTCGCGCGTCTCGTCGCCGAGCACGACGAGGCCGTGCGCGCGGGGCGCGACCGCGAACACATCGACGCGCTGGGCCACCGGTTCCACAAGGCGATCAATCTGGCCTCGGGCTCGCGGCGGCTGACGCTGCTGCTCGGCGGCATCGTCCGGCAGCTGCCCAACCGGTTCTACAGCGAGATCGAGGGGCATCTCGACGAGACCGTGCGCGATCATCCGGCGATCCTGGCGGCGCTGCAGAAGCGCCGCGGCCAGGAGGCCGGCGAGCTGATGCGCCACCACCTGCTCTCGGGCGCCGATCCGCTCATCGCGACGCTCGAGGGGCTGGGTGTGTGGTCGGAGGACAAGGACTGACGTCGGTCGTGAACGACGTCTCGAGGACGACTCTGCGGCGGGCGATGCGCCATTCGCCGTCGCGGCGTTCGACGTGGTCGAGATAGCGGCCCCAGGACTGGCGCAGGCGGGATCCGGACACGACCCGCGAGCTGATGAAGTACGTCTCGACGAAGGCGGTGTCGGGGCCGGTCGGTTCGACGAGCTGGTTGCCGAGGAGGTGGACCGAGTTGTCGACGTCGGCGAACCGGGCGGTGAGCCAGACGATGAGGTCGTCGACGCCGCCGCGGAAGCTCACGTGGTCGTCCTCGGCATCGGGGTGGTAGGTGCTGCGCACGAGCTCCCAGTCGCCCCGGTCGCAGCCGCGCGCGTAGCGGCAGAGCAGATCGTGGATCTCCTGCCGGTCGAGGAGCCGCCGGAGGGCGTCGGGCACGGCGCCCGCGGGTGCGTCGTCGCTGGTCATGCGCGGACGTTCTCGAAGACGGCGGCGATGCCCTGGCCGCCGCCGATGCACATGGTCTCCAGGCCGTAGCGGGCGTCGCGGCGATCGAGCTCGCGCAGCAGGTTCGCCAGGATGCGGCCGCCGGTGGCACCGATGGGGTGGCCGAGGGAGATGCCGGAGCCGTTGACGTTGAAGCGGTCGAAATCGGCGTCGGTGAAGCCCCATTCGCGGGTGCAGGCGAGCACCTGGGCGGCGAAGGCCTCGTTGAGCTCGATGAGGTCGATGTCGGCCAGCGTCAGGTCGGTGCGGGCGAGGGCCTTGGCGACGGCCGGGACCGGGCCGATGCCCATGCGACGGGGGTCGACGCCGGCCAGGCCCCAGGTGACCAGCCGGGCGAGCGGGCGCAGGCCGAGCCGCTCGGCCGTGGCGGCGTTGGTGACGATGCAGGCCGCCGCGGCGTCGTTCTGGCCGGAGGCGTTGCCCGCGGTGACGGTCGCGTCGGGGTCGGCCTTGCCGCGGATCGGGCGGAGCCTGGCGAGCGCCTCGAGGGTCAGGCCGCGGCGGGGGTGCTCGTCGACGGTGACCTGGCGGGCGGGGGTCTTGCGGGCGGCGGGCAGCTCGACGGGGATCGTCTCGGCGTCGAACAGGCCGCCGTCGATGGCGGCGATGGCGCGTTCGTGCGAGCGCAGCGCGTATTCGTCCTGCTCGGTGCGGGAGATGTCGTATTCGGCGCGCAGGTTCTCGGCCGTCTGGATCATGCCGCCCGGGACGGGGAAGCGGACGCCGCCGGAGTTGACGCGGGGCTTGGCCAGCCGGTCGTGCAGCTCGACGCCGGTTCCGGTGACGCCCCAGCGCACGCCGGTCGTATAGAACTCGGTCTGGCTCATGGATTCGGCGCCGCCGGCGATGACGAGGTCGGCCATGCCGGTCTGGATCTGCATCGCGGCGTAGACGACGGCCTGCAGACCGGAGCCGCAGCGGCGGTCGAGCTGGATGCCGGGAACGGTGACGTCCAGGCCGGCGTCGAGGGCGGCGATGCGGCCGAGGGCCGCGGCCTCGCCGTTGGCGTAGCCCTGACCGAAGACGACGTCGTCGACGTCGGCCGAGGTGATGCCGGTGCGGGCGACGAGGCCGGCGACGGCGGTCGCGGCGAGCGTCGCGACGGGGACGTCCTTGAAGACGCCGCCGTAGCGGCCGACGGGGGTGCGGACGGGCTCGCAGATGAGGGCGTCGATCACGGTGCTGTCCTTTCAGAGCGTGTGGCCGTCAGGCGCAGGCAGGCGCCGCCGGCGTGGTATCCGGTGACGGCGACGGTTCCGGGGCTGTCGGCGGTGGCGGCGAAGCCGATCTCGGTGCCGCAGTAGGCGGGCCGGACGAGGCGGTAGTCGACGGCGTCGGCGTCGCCGCCGAGGGCGCGGCGGGCCGCCTCCATGCCGGCGAGCGCGAGCAGCGGGCCGTGGACGACGAGATCCGGGTGGCCCTCGACCTCGGTGGTGTACCGGCGGTCGTAGTGGATGCGATGCGCGTTGTACGTCAGCGCGCTGACCAGGAACAACGTGCGCTCGTCGGGCCGGATGCGCAGTACGGTCTCGCCGTCGGGGCGGTACTCCGCGGTGGCGCTGTGGGCCGGGCCGGCGCCGGGTGCAGGGCGGGCCGCGTCGTCGGGCAGCCGGTAGACGATGTCGCGCTCGTCGGCGATCCGCAGCTCGCCGTCGACGGTCAGCTCGTGCCGCTCGGTGACCAGCAGCAGCCAGCCGGACGAGCCCTCGCGAGTGCGGGCGGACGTCACCGAGCTGGTCTTGCGCACCCGATCGCCGACGCGCAGCGGGCGGTGGACGCGCAGCCGTCCGCCGCCGAACATGCGGCGCCGCTCGGGCAGGGCCGGGACGAGGGCGTCGTGGCGGGGGTGACCGTCGTCGCCGAGATCGGTGAGTGCGGGCGCCGGGCGCAGGTAGACCTCGTGCCAGAACGGCGGCAGCGGGTCGCCGGGGCCCGGGGCGGGGGCGGGGGCGTCGAGCAGCGCGCCGAGGGCGCGTGCGGGCCAGGCGCCGAGGACGTCCTCGGTGACCTGCGGCGCCGGCCGCCACGATTCGACGACGGCGGCGAAGGCCGCCGGCGCCGCGCCGGCTGCGGGGTGCGCCGCGTTCACATGAACCGCCCGCCGGTGATCTCCAGGACGGTGCCCGTCATGTAGCTGGACAGATCGGAGGCCAGGAAGAGCACGACGTTCGCCACCTCCTCGGGTTCGCCGGCGCGGTTCATGGGGATCTCGGCCAGCTTGGCGTCCCAGATGCGCTGCGGCATGGCCTCGGTCATCGCCGTGCGGATGAGGCCGGGTTGGACGGCGTTGACGCGGACGCCGGTGAAGGCGACCTCCTTGGCGGCGGCCTTGGTGAGCCCGATGATGCCCGCCTTGGCGGCCGAGTAGTTGGTCTGGCCGATGTTGCCGACCTTCCCGGAGATCGACGAGACGTTGACGATCGAGCCGGAGCCCTGCTCGCGCATGACGGCCGCCGCCGCCCGGGTGCCGTTCCACGTGCCCTTGAGGTGGATGCCGATGACGTCGTCGAAGTCCTGCTCGGACATGCGTCGCATCGTCCCGTCGCGGGTGACGCCCGCGTTGTTGACCATCACGTCCAGCGAGCCGAAGCCCGCCACCGCGTCGTCGACGAGTGCGGTGACCTGCGTGAAGTCGCGGACGTCGCAGGCCACGAAGCGTGCCTTCCCGGGGCCGCCGAGCTCCGCGACGGCCGCGGCCCCGGTCTCGGGGTTGATGTCGCCGAGCACGACGCGAGCGCCGGCGCCGACGAGGGTGCGAGCGATCGCCAGGCCGATGCCCTGGGCGCCGCCGGTGACGACGGCGGTCCGTCCGGTGAGAAGGTCGGTCACGGTGCGAGTCCTTCGGTCGGTGGGACGCCGGTGTTCGACGTGGAGAAGTTTGATGTATAAAACTTTACAAGGCGGAGGACGTCGATGTCGACGGCGCCCTGGCTCGCCAGGACATGTCCCGCGACGTTGGGAGCCAGATGAATCCGAAGACGCTCGCCGAAGCGACGTCGTGGCTGTTCGTACCGGGTGACCGGCCCGACCGTTTCGACAAGGCCGCCGCCGCGGGTGCCGACGTCGTGATCGTCGACCTCGAGGACGCCGTCGCGCCGGGAGACAAGGACGCCGCGCGGGCGGCCGTCGTCGCCTGGCCGGCTCGTGGCGACGTCGTCGTGCGGATCAACGCCCCCGACACCGCGTGGTGCGCGGCCGACATCGCGGCGCTCGCCGGCACCGGCGCGGCGCTGATGCTGCCCAAGGCGACGCCCATGGCGCTGGCCGGGCTGGCCGCCGCGCTCGGCTCCCGCGGTGTGCCGGTCGTCGCCCTCGTCGAGACGGCCGCCGGTGTGCGGGCCGCGGACGAGATCGCGGTCTTCCCCGGCGTCGTCCGGCTCGCGCTGGGAGCCATCGATCTGGCCGCCGAACTCGGCGTCGATCCCGATACCTCGCCGCTCATCGACCGCGCGCGGGCCGATCTCGCGTTCGCCTCGGCGGCGGCCGGTCTGGCCGGTCCGGTCGATGGCGTCACCACGGCAGTCGGCGACGAGGACGCGCTGCGCGCCGATCTCGCCCGCGCGACCGACCACGGGATGACGGGCAAGCTGTGCATCCATCCGCGACAGGTGGCCACGGTGCACGCGGGATTCGCGCCGTCGCCCGCCGAGATCGCCTGGGCGGAGCGGGTGCTGGCTGTCGATTCCGCACGCTCCATCGGGCGGCGGCCGGCCGACGGCGGCGTGTTCACCCTCGACGGTGAGATGGTCGACCGGCCGGTGCTGGTGCGGGCCGAGCGGATCCTCGCCCGTCGGGGGCGGGGGTGCTGAGCGTGGGCGCGGCTGGTTTCCCGCTGTCGGGGGTGCGCGTCGTCGAGCTGTCCAGTTTTGTCGCGTCCCCGCTGTGCGGCATGACGCTGGCGCAGCTGGGGGCCGACGTCGTGCGCGTCGATCCGATCGGCGGGGCCGCCGACTACCACCGCCTGCCCGTCACGGACGATGGCGAGAGCATCTTCTGGGCGGGGCTCAACAAGGGCAAGCGGTCGCTGGCCGTCGACCTGCGCTCGCCCGCCGGGCAGGACGTCGTGCGCCGGCTCGTCGCCGACGCCGGGATCCTCGTGACGAACGCCGGCCGCGGCTGGTCGGGCTACGACGCGCTGGTCGCCGATCGGCCCGACCTCATCCACCTGCTCGTGCTCGGTCTGGCCGACGGTTCGCCCGCCGTCGACTACACCGTTAACGCCCGCATCGGTCTTCCGCTGGTCACCGGCCCCGTCGAGCACGGCGCGCCCGTCAACTCGCAGCTGCCCGCGTGGGACATCATGTGCGGGCTGTACGCGGCGCTCGCCGTGACGGCCGCCGTGCGCGAGCGGGAACGCAGCGGACGCGGCGCGCGGATCGAGCTGCCGCTCGAGGACGTCGCCCTCGCGCTGTCCGGCACCCTCGGGTTCCTGTCGGAGGCGCAGCTGACGGGCCGGGTGCGGCCGCGCGTCGGAAACTACGTGTTCGGCACCTACGGCACGGTGTTCACCAGTGCCGACGGCGTCGACTTCATGGTGGTGGCCCTCACGAACCGGCACTTCCGGGACCTCGCGGCCGTCACCGGACGCACCGAGGCGGTGACGGCCCTCGGCGCGGCGCTCGACGTCGACTTCACCGACGAGGGCGTCCGGTTCCGGCATCGGGACGTGTTGACGGGGTTGTTCGCCGACTGGTTCCGCGGCCGCAGCGCCGCCGAGGTCGAGGCGGCGATGGGCGCGTCGTCGGTGTTGTGCGAGCGCTACCGGACGTACGCCGAGCTGGCGACGCACCCGATCGTCACCGAGAATCCCCTGTTCACGCCGCTGGATCAGCCGCGGCTGGGGGAGTACCTCGCGCCGGGGTCGCCGCTGGTGTTCGACGGCGTGCGTTCGCCCGCGACGCCGGCGCCGACGCTCGGCGACGATTCCGCGGCGCTGTTGGCCGAGCGGCTCGGCATGTCGGCGGACGAGATCGCGGCGCTGGCCGCGGCAGGGGCCGTCGCCGGGCCCGGCTTGTTCATCGAGACGGCGGCGGCCGATCAGCCGCGCCGGGATGTGACTGGAGGAGTGTCATGAGTGGTGCGTCGAAAAGCCGGCTCGCGCAGACGGCGGGTCTGACGGAGTTCCAGCAGGAGATCGTCGCGAGCGTGCGCGCATTCGTCGACAAGGAGATCATTCCGAATGCGCAGCGTCTCGAGCACGCCGACGAATATCCGACGGCGATTGTCGAGCAAATGAAGGAGATGGGGCTGTTCGGCCTCATGATTCCGGAGGAGTATGGCGGGCTGGGCGAGTCGCTGCTCACCTATGCGCTGTGCGTCGAGGAATTGGCGCGCGGCTGGATGAGCATCTCCGGCGTCATCAACACGCATTTCATCGTCGCGTACATGATCCGCCAGCACGGCACGCCCGAGCAGAAGCAGCACTATCTGCCGCGGATGGCGACCGGCGAGGTGCGCGGTGCGTTCTCGATGTCCGAGCCGGGGTTGGGTTCGGACGTCGCCGCGATCCGCACGCGGGCGCGTCGGGAGTCCGATGGTGGATATCGTATCGACGGTGCGAAGATGTGGCTGACCAACGGCGGCAGTTCGACGCTCGTCGCCGCACTGGTGCGGACGGATGAAGGCGCGGCCAAGCCGCACGAGAACCTCACGGCGTTCCTCGTCGAGAAGCCGGCGGGATTCGGCGAGGTCGTCCCCGGTGTCACCATTCCGGGGAAGATCGACAAGCTCGGGTATAAGGGAATCGACACCACGGAGCTCGTGTTCGACGGCTATCGCGCCGAGGCGTCGGACGTTCTCGGCGGCGTCCCGGGGCGCGGCTTCCGGCAGATGATGGACGGCGTCGAGGTCGGACGCGTCAACGTCTCGGCCCGGGCCTGCGGCATCGCGCAGCGGGCGTTCGAGTTGGGTGCTCGGTATGCGCAGCAGCGCACGACGTTCGGCAAGCCGATCGCGCAGCACCAGGCGATCGCGTTCAAGCTGGCCGAGATGGCGACGAAGGTGGAGGCTGCGCACCTCATGATGGTGAACGCCGCCCGGCTCAAGGATTCCGGCGAGCGCAACGACGTCGCCGCCGGCATGGCGAAGTATCTGGCCAGCGAATACTGCGCCGAGGTGACGCAGGACAGCTTCCGCATCCACGGCGGATACGGCTACTCGAAGGAGTATGAGATCGAGCGGCTGATGCGGGATGCGCCGTTCCTGTTGATCGGTGAGGGGACGAGCGAGATCCAGAAGACCATCATCGCCCGGGGGGTGTTGCGGAGCTACGCGGTGTGATCGTAAGTCGTGCCGATGCCGGCTGCTGATTTGTCGCGCTACTTCTCGATGACGAAAGTCTGCAGCAGTTGGCGCTCCGAACATGGGCCGTTTGCTTCGAAGAGACTGAGTTTCAATGGCTCGTCCACGCCGATCGTGGAGAGGTCCGTCTCGCATAAGAACGTGGTCATGGATTGCCGTCGTGACGCCGACGTGCCGCCCCCGATCTCGGCGAGATCCGCCCCGATTTCGATGGTTGCCGATGGCTGGAACCTGATTCCGGGATCGGTCATGCTAGCGATGACGCAGAAGGTGAAGCCGATCGGTGTGATCGTGATCCCGGAAACCCAAATCGAGACGCCGGGAAAGCAGCTCGTCAAGGGTGTGGCGGCGGTCGCCGCGAGCACTGGCAGTCTCATATGGCCGGGAACCTTCCAAGGACAGGGAGCGGATCGAGGCGCATAAGGACCGGATGCCCGCTGACGTTCGAGCGTATCGCCTTCGGGGGTTGCTGGACGCGCCGGGCTGAACGTCCCGCGCGGCGGATCCGTGGTGTCGATCGACGACTCGGACGGCCGGTGGTCGCGGAGTTGTGGGTACGATCGAGCGCGTCGTCGGATTG